>JARGNX010000019.1 GCA_029210045.1 Coxiellaceae bacterium | reverse complement strand
ATATTTGGCGCAGCTTACACGAAAAGCTTTCACTCAAAATCCTCAGGTATCAGATATACATTCCGGTTTTTCGTTCACGCATTTCGTGTAATCTGCACTCAAATCTGAGCTTTAAAAGGGTTGGCTATATTTGGCGCAGCTTACACGAAAAGCTTTCACTCAAAATCCTCAGGTATCAGGTATACATTCCGGTTTTTCGTTCACGCATTTCGTGTAATCTGCACTCAAATCTGAGCTTTAAAAGGGTTGGCTATATTTGGCGCAGCTTACACGAAAAGCTTTCACTCAAAATCCTCAGGTATCAGGTATACATTCCGGTTTTTCGTTCACGCATTTCGTGTAATCTGCACTCAAATCTGAGCTTTAAAAGGGTTGGCTATATTTGGCGCAGCTTACACGAAAAGCTTTCACTCAAAATCCTCAGGTATCAGGTATACATTCCGGTTTTTCGTTCACGCATTTCGTGTAATCTGCACTCAAATCTGAGCTTTAAAAGGGTTGGCTATATTTGGCGCAGCTTACACGAAAAGCTTTCACTCAAAATCCTCAGGTATCAGGTATACATTCCGGTTTTTCGTTTACGCATTTCGTGTATTATTGTCCCTGCTGCCTTGCTGTTCCTATTGTTTCCATTTCGATATCGGCGACTTCTGTGTCGGGTTTAGGTGGGCGCGAAACCTTATGCCACATTCCTGAGGCTGTTGCAGTGGTTTGGCGAGGTCTCGGTGCTTCGCTGCTTGCCGCTGCTGCGCGAGGTTCAAATACATTTAACATTGCGGCGGTTATTGCTGCTGGGTCGCTGGGGTTTCTCATAACATACTCTCAGTTTTAGAAAATTTACTGTTTTATTTAATAATACAATGAGCACTATAGGTAAGTAGTATTAAGGCATTGTTAAAAAAGCCATCAAAGAATGAGTGTGGCGCCATTTAATGGCGCCTTAAGAAACGGTCGGTGTTTAGTATGCTTTGGGCTGGTTAATTTGGGTTTTTAGGCTTCCACATGCCGCCAGGGAATTTATTGCCACCTCTTTCTTTGGGGGTGCCGCCTGGGTATTTTCTATTACCTTTCCACATTTCGCCTGGGAATTGCTTGTTGCCGCTTTTAGGTTTCCACATTTCACCTGGGAATTTTTTAGGGTTACCATTTGGCGCTGCTGCGTTTGGTGCTGAGCTAGGTCTAGCGGCTGATGCGGATTTTGCAGCTGCTAAATAGAGTGAGCCATTACCACGACCATGCACGTTGGGCTTTTTCCAGCTGCGTTTTTCTTGTACGGATGCGTGGGTGTTGAGGTCATGTTTGTATTGTAATTGGTTTATTTGCACGCCCAGGGGGTGAAAGTCATTGGGTGAAAAAGCGATTGCTGAACTGCTTAGCACTAAGCCAGCAGTGGCGATCCAGGGTAATGCTTTAGTGTGATGTGACATTGTGTGAGCTCCATAACCTGGGGGCGTTAATTACTGGATTGGCTTGAGCTGCTTGAGCTGCTTGAGCTGTCTTGGTCGTGATTGTTTTTGTAGATAACGGCAGGTGCAACAGGGTGTACCACTCTGGGTGTTACCGTTGCGGGTGTTCTAACAACAGTTCGTGCTGCAGGGGTTCTAACGGCGGCTCGAGCGGCGGGTGCTCTAGCTGGGCGAGCGGCTATGGAGGTGCTGCTGATGATTAATCCAGCGGTAAGTGTGCAGGCGAGTAATTGGCGAATCAACATATCAAAACTTCCTTGTGATGAATGATTACACCAAAGTTAGCGTGAATGAATTGCTGAGTCAAATGAATGCCGGGTTAGGGGCGGTTATACCATTTGTGTCATCCCGGAAATTGCAAAGCAATTATCCGGGATCCAGATTATTTTGCAGGAGGTGGTTGCTCACCTTCGCCTGGGCGTTTTTTGCCACTATCGCGATAGACGATACGTCCGCGTGATAAGTCGTAGGGGGTGAGTTCAACTTTTACAGTGTCACCAGTTAGGATGCGGATATAGTGCTTGCGCATTCTGCCGGAAATATGTGCAGTAACGACGTGGCCGTTTTCTAGTTTAACTTTAAATGTGGTGTTTGGCATGCTGTCGATAACAACACCGTCCATTTCAATATGGTCTTCTTTCGGCATGGGTAAGCTTCTCGCTAGAGTCAATTATAGTGGGCACATAGTGCCTGAAATGTATGCGCAGATCAAGGCTATTCACAGCCATTGCTTGAATAACTACCTGGTGGGCTTGCCGCAAACCTGCCAGGGGTGCCTTTCTTGCGAGCGGATATCCCTATCCTCGTACTCCTTTACATTCCCTGTATCGTACGCCGCTCGAAAGGTACCCCTGACAGCTTTGCTTAGTGAGGCAGTTATTCAGTTAAAGTTTTAGATAGTCTGACCAGGCATGCAGAGGTGATCACTCCTCGTCCAAAAACTTCTCAGCGTCCAAGGCGGCCATGCAGCCAAAACCTGCTGAGGTGATCGCTTGGCGGTAGACTTGATCGGCGACATCGCCGCAAGCAAATACGCCTGGAACGCTAGTAGCAGTCGCATCGCCTGTTAGGCCGGTTTTGATTGTAATGTAACCATTTTTCATATCGACTTGATCGGTGAACACGGAAGTGTTTGGTGTGTGGCCAATAGCAATAAATACACCGGCTAATGGAATTTCTTCCACTTCGTCGGTTTTAACATTTTTGATTTTCATGCCGGTGACGCCTTTATCATCGCCAACCACTTCATCCAGAACATGGTCCCATTTGATGATGACGTTGCCTTCTTCGGCGCGTTTGATAAGGCGCTCAGATAGCACTTTTTCAGAGCGGAATTTGTCACGGCGATGCACAACGGTGACGCTTTTGGCGATATTTGATAGGTATAATGCCTCTTCAACAGCGGTATTTCCGCCGCCAATAACAGCAACATCTTGATTTTTATAGAAAAAGCCATCGCATGTGGCGCAGGCGGACACACCTTTGCCTTTAAAGGCCTCTTCAGAGGGTAGGCCCAAATAGCGCGCTGAGGCGCCTGTGGCGATGATTAGTGCATCACAGGTGTAATCGTTATATTCACCGGTCAATTTAAACGGCCGCTGACTGAGGTCTGAGGTGTTGATATGGTCAAAAACTAGGGTGGCTCCGCAGCGTTCGGCATGGGCTTTCATTTCTTCCATCAGCTCAGGGCCTTGTAGGCCTTCTTTGCCGCCGATCCAGTTATCAACATCAGTGGTGGTCATCAATTGACCGCCTTGCTCGATACCTGTCAGTAACACAGGGTTAACGTTCGCTCGTGCGGAATAGACGGCTGCGCTGTAACCGGCAGGACCGGAACCAATAATAATAAGTTTGTGATGTTGTTGCTGTCTGTCGGCCATGATTTTCCCTATGTGTTCGTATAGTATTTGCTTGTGTTCAATATAAGCGAGGAATAGTATACTACTCTCGATCTGCAGTACAAGGTTATTGAACGCATAAGGATGTTACGTGGCGACTCAGGTAAATAAAATAAACAAGCGCAAAAAAAGCAGCGGCGCACCCATGCGAACTGTTATTACTGCACACATTAACCACCGGTTACGAGAAGCATTATTCTTGATCACGTTAGCGGCATCAACTTTTTTATTGATGGCGCTCATCAGTTACCATCGTGCTGATCCCGGTTGGTCTCACTATATTGCACAACAACCGATTCAAAATGTAACGGGTAAGGTTGGCGCTTGGTTTGCTGATGTCACCCTCTATATGGTGGGCTATTTGGCTTATGGCATTCCGCTGTTGTTGAGCTATTTGGCTTGGGTGTTTTACAGGCATGAAAAAGTGGAAGGCGGTGAGCCGCATTATTCGATGATGGTGTTGCGTTTGTCGGGCTTTTTATTTGTCGTGGTAGCGGGCAGTGGTTTGTCTAATTTATATTTAATGCCATCACCAGTTCATTTGCCATTTGATTCCGGTGGGATTATCGGCAATGTGATTTCAACACATATGATGGCGGCTTTTAGCTTGGTTGGCACAGGCTTGATTTTAATTGCGGTATTTTTAATTGGTATTACTTTATTGACGGGTCTGTCTTGGCTTAATTTAATGGAGTATATTGGCCGCGCTATTTTGACAGGACTTGCGTGGTTGCGCGATCAGTTTGCTGATATTAATTGGACTGGTTGGTTGCATCAAATGAAACAACGCATGGCTGAAAAGCGAGAGCAGCGTGAGATTAAGAAACGCGAAAGAGTAGAGCCAGAAATCATGATGCCAGCGGTTGAGCAAAAAACGCCGACAATTATGGAGCGTATTACACGCTTAGCACCACAGGTACCTGAAGAGCCACCAGCTCCGATTATTACTGCACCAATAAAAACCATGCAGACGGTGACGTTTAAAAAGCCGCGCATGGGTAGCATGCCGAAATTAACTTTATTGGATAGTCCTGAGCCTGCACCTAAGTCGACTTTTAGTCATCAACAATTGACGGAGTTATCACGGGAAGTGGAGATTAAATTAGCGGACTTTAATGTCGATGCCAAAGTGGTGGCGGTACACCCAGGTCCAGTGGTAACAAGATTTGAATTGCAATTAGCTGCGGGTACCAAAGTTAGCAAGATAAGTGCATTAGCAAAAGATTTAGCGCGTTCACTATCGGTAATTAGTGTGCGTGTGGTGGAGGTGATTCCTGGTAAGTCAGTGATAGGTTTGGAATTACCAAATACCTCGCGTGAGGTGGTGCGTTTGCAAGAGGTAATTGCGTCGAAACAATATAAGCAATCGCAGTCGGCATTGAGTTTAGCATTGGGTAAAGATATTGCTGGGCATCCAGTGATTGTGGACTTAGCAAAGATGCCGCACTTATTGGTGGCGGGTACGACGGGTTCGGGTAAGTCGGTGAATTTGAATGCCATGTTGTTGAGCTTGTTATATAAGTCATCACCGGCTGAGTTACGAATGATCTTAATTGATCCTAAGATGTTGGAGTTGGCGGTATATGATGGTATTCCGCATTTATTAACACCGGTTGTGACGGATATGAAAGACGCTGCCAGTGCGTTGCGCTGGTGTGTGGCAGAAATGGAAAGACGTTATCGTTTAATGGCAACCTTGGGTGTGCGAAATATTGCGGGATATAATCTTAAGGTTGAGCAAGCGAAAAAAACCGGCGAGCCTTTGCGTGATCCATTCGTACCTGAAGCAGAAAAGCCGCGTGCACCTGAATTACAACCCTTACCACAGATTGTGGTGTTAGCGGATGAGTTTGCTGACATGATGGTTGTGGTAGGTAAAAAAGTGGAAACCTTGATTGCGAGACTGGCTCAAAAAGCACGTGCGGCGGGTATCCATTTAATTTTAGCCACGCAGCGACCATCGGTGGATGTTATTACCGGATTAATTAAAGCGAATATTCCTACGCGTATTGCGTTCCAAGTGTCATCGAAAATTGATTCGCGTACGATTATCGATCAACAAGGTGCGGAGCAGTTGTTGGGGCATGGTGATATGTTGTATTTGCCACCGGGCAGTGGTGTCCCTGTGCGTGTGCATGGCGCTTATGTCAGTGATGACGAGGTGCATAGAGTGGTGAACTTCTTAAAGCAAACAGCGAGCCCGGAATATTTGGATGATATTTTGGATATGGGCTTACAGGGTTCAAGTGGTGACCCGGTGGTTGATGCGGTAATGAGTGCGGATGAGGATGCTGAGAAAGATAGCTTGTATGACCAGGCGGTTGAGTTTGTTACGCAAGCGCGTCGTGTATCGGTATCGAGTGTGCAGCGTCGCTTTAAAATTGGTTATAACCGTGCAGCGCGAATTGTTGAGGCGATGGAAGCGGCTGGTGTTGTGAGTTCGATTGATGCTGGTAGTAATGGCCGCGAAGTATTGGCGCCGCCTCCGCGGGAAGGTTGATTATCCCGTGCGGAGCATTGTTATCCCGTGCGGAGCATTGTCATCCCGTGCGGAGCATTGTCATCCCGTGCGGAGCATTGTTATCCCGTGCGGAGCATTGTCATCCCGGACTTGATCCGGGATCCAGTTATAAAAAGAGGCTTTTTATGTCAATAAAAAAATATACATTAACACTGGTGCTGACAACATTAACGGCGTTCAGTTGGGCGAACGACGCGGCGGATAAACTATCCTCTTTGATGAATTTTCAAACGTTACAGGCTCGTTTTAAGCAAGCGACGCTAGCGGATCAGCGGGTATTGCGTCGCGCCTCGGGAAAGATGTGGGTTAAGCGTCCTGGCATGTTTCGTTGGTCGGTGATCAAGCCGATACAAACTTTATTGGTAATTAATAAGACCACGGCTTGGAATTATGATAAAGATTTAATGCAGGCCACTAAGCAGCATTTGTCGAGTGCGCAAGGGTTAAATGCTGCGAGTTTATTGAGTGGTAATGCGAAAGACTTGGCGACTCGCTTTCAGGTTAAGCAAGAGCCAACGCAGGGGACAAAAGAGCATACGTTTCTATTAACCCCTAAAGAACAAACTTCATTTACATCAATCCAGCTATCGTTTGAGAACAAGCAATTACTCAGCATGCAAACCACGAATGCTCTAGGGCAGAGAACTGTATTTATGTTTAGTCAGGTGGTGTATAACCAACCGATCGCAAATAAGCTATTTCAATTTAAACCACCGAAAGGGGTGGATGTGTTAGATAATGGAAAGTAACCCTTATATACCATTAGCGGAGCGAATGCGTCCGTGTCAAATAGATCAAATGGTAGGTCAAAAACATCTATTGAGTGACAATAAACCTCTGCGCAGAGCGATTGATAGTGGCCATTTACATTCGATGATTTTTTGGGGGCCTCCGGGTGTGGGTAAGACCACATTGGCGCAATTGGTAGCGCAGCATGCAGGTGCGGTATTTGAAAAGATTTCGGCGGTGTTGGCGGGTGTTAAAGATATTCGAGCGGTTGTTGAGCGTGCACAGTTAGCGCAGCAGATGGGTAAGCCGACGGTGTTGTTTGTTGATGAGGTGCACCGTTTTAATAAGACGCAGCAAGATGCTTTTTTGCCCCATGTTGAAAATGGCACGATTATATTATTAGGAGCCACGACTGAGAATCCTTCGTTTCAATTAAATAATGCGCTTTTATCGCGGGTGAGGGTGTATGTATTGCAGCCGCTCAGTCAAGATGATTTGTTGGATTTATTGCAGCAGGTATTAACGGATAAAGAGCGTGGTTTAGGTGCAGCGCCATTATTATTGAGTGAAGAGCAAAAAAAGCGACTGGTATTATCGGCTGATGGTGATGCGCGTCAATTATTGACGCTATTAGAAGTATTATCCGACTTATTGTCGGCTGATGAAATACTATGTGACGTCAGTGATGCCATCATTGATCAGGTGTTGGCACATACTTTGCGGCGTTTTGATCATCATGGTGAATTGTTTTACGATCAAATTTCAGCATTACATAAGTCGGTGAGGGGTTCGGATCCTGATGCGGCGTTGTATTGGTTTTGCCGTATGATTGATGGCGGTTGCGACCCACACTATATTGCAAGGCGCGTGTTACGTATGGCGTCGGAAGATATTGGTAATGCAGATCCGAGAGCGACCGAGATGGCACTAAATGCTTGGCAAACCTACGAGCGTTTGGGTTCGCCTGAGGGTGAGTTGGCGATAGCGCAGACGGTTATATATTTAGCGTGTTGTGCGAAAAGTAATGCGTGCTATGCCGCTTATAACGAGTGCATGCAATTTATTAAAGAAACGGGCACTTTAGAAGTGCCGTTGAAATTACGCAATGCGCCGACTAAGTTAATGAAAGAGTTGGATTACGGTAAGGCGTATCGTTATGCGCATAATGAAGCGGGTGCATTTGCTAAGGGTGAAACTTATTTCCCGGATGGCATTGATGCGCCGCGCTTTTACCAGCCAGTGAATCGCGGTTTAGAGATTAAGATTGCAGAAAAGCTGCAGCAATTACAACGTTTAAACGAGGAAGAATAACGTGAAAAAAATGCTATGGATGTGTGTGTTATTAGCGGTGTCGACAGTTTCGTATGCTGAGAAATTTGATGTTAAGTGGTCGGGGGCTTTGCAGATTAACTCATTGTCAGATATTCCTCAGCTATTAAAGCAACCGCCACCGGCACCTGCGGGTGAGAAGTTGTCGGTTCAAATGGACAATGGCAAGCAAAAAAAGACAGTGAAAACCTGTGCTGAATATTTAGCTGCGACGGACAGTGGTTATGCGCCATCGAATAATGCGGAGATGGCATTTGCGAGTTTTTACATTAATTTTTGCAAGCCGTTGCTTATGCTGAGTAAGGTCAAGCCAGCTAAGATGAGTGATATTCGTGGCTTTAATTTGTGGCTGCAATATAAGAATTTGCCGGCAAGCGCTATTATGCCTAGCATTACTGGTAAGGGGCCTGAGGGCACTTTTGGAGATGCTTATCCGCATGCCACGGTTCAATTTTTAAAGCCGTACTCGATTAAGCTTGTCAATGAAGATGAAGTGGCTATGGTGGATGTATTGGCTTGGGGAGATTATCAGGGCGATGGCTTGGATGATATGTTAATCAGTGTGGCGCATTATTTGAAAGGCGGTACCTATCATGCTTATGACTTGTTGTGGGTGACGCAGCGTACACCATCAGGGCAAATCACAATTGTTCCGGATAAATAAGGTTGTCATTAACTATGTAATCCTGGATGAAGAATTTGTCATCGCGGAGTTAGTGTTGTCATCCCGGACCCCGATCCGGGATCCATATAAAAATGGATTCCTGCTTTCGCAGGAATGACAAGGCAGTGTAGTATGACAATTAAGTGTGTGAGATCAACAAGGAAGGATGTAAATGTTACTACTTGAATATGTGGCGGTGATGATTGGTGGTGCAATTGGCTCATGTTTGCGGTTTGCGACTACGCGAATGGTGCAGCGATTACCGCTGGAAGGTGGGTTCCCTTTTGGTATATTAAGCGTTAATATTATCGGCAGTTTTGTTATTGGTCTATTAGCTACTTTATTGGTCGGAAAATACCATTTAGGCGCTCCATGGCGAGCTGGTATTTTTGTTGGTGTATTGGGTGGTTTTACGACATTTTCCAGTTTTAGTTTAGATACGATGACATTGTTTGAGGCCGGGCATTATTTGTATGCATTTACGAATATATGTGTTTCGGTCATTGTTTGTTTATTAGCAGCGGCATTTGGATTATTTTTAGGCCGATTGATTATGCATGGGTAAGAGAGAGAAATGTTAGATCCCCGATTATTGCGACAAGACATCAACGATGTGGCGAAGCAGCTATTAAAGCGTGGCTATCAATTAGATATTGCGACGTATCAAGATTTGGATGCAAAAAGAAAAACTTTGCAAGAGCAGACACAGCAACTGCAGCAACAACGTAATACCGTATCGAAGTCGATAGGCCAAGCGAAAGCGAAGGGTGAGGATATTGAGCCATTGCTAGCGCAGGTTGATGATGTTGGTGAGCAACTGAAGCACAATGAAAAAGCGTTGAATGAAGTGTTGGATACACTGAATAAATTTTTATTGAGTATTCCCAATGTGCCGGCTGCGGGCGTGCCACCAGGAAATGATGACAGTGATAATGTCGAGATGCGACGTTGGGGTACACCACGCGAGTTTGATTTTGAAGTTAAAGATCATGTTGATGTCGGTGAAGGCTTGGGCATGTTGGATTTTGAAAATGCAGCTAAGATTTCTGGTTCACGTTTTATTGTGATGCATAAAGCTATTGCGCGTATGCATCGTGCGCTGATTCAGTTTATGTTGGATGTTCATACGACACAGCATGATTATCAAGAAGTATATGTGCCTTATTTAGTTAAGGATGATAGTTTATATGGCACGGGTCAGTTGCCTAAATTTGCTGAAGATCAATTTAAAATTGCGGGCGATTGGGATCTTACGTTGATACCGACAGCTGAAGTGCCTGTTACTAATTTAGTGCGTGATGAAATTGTGAGTGGTGATGACTTGCCGATGCGTTTTGTAACGCATACTCCTTGTTTTCGTAGTGAGGCAGGTTCTTATGGTAAGGACACGCGTGGTTTGATTCGTCAGCATCAATTTGAAAAAGTTGAGATGGTGCATATTGTGAAGCCCGAAGATTCGTGGCAAGCGCTGGAAGATTTAACCGGTCACGCTGAGCGTCTTTTGCAATTGCTGGAGTTGCCTTATCGTTTGGTGAACTTATGCGGTGGTGATTTAGGTTTTAGTGCGACGACGACTTATGATTTGGAGGTTTGGATTCCGAGTCAAGATACCTATAGAGAGATATCATCTTGCAGTAATATGCTGGACTTTCAAGCGCGACGCATGAAGGCGCGTTACAAAGCGAATCAGCAAAGTAAACCTGAGTTATTGCATACGTTGAACGGCTCTGGGTTGGCGGTGGGTCGCACGCTAGTGGCGATTTTAGAGAATTATCAAAATGAAGATGGCAGTGTGACGGTTCCTGCGGCGTTGGTGCCGTATATGAATGGTATCTCGCATATCAAAAAAGTGTAAGGATTTATTAATGGCAAAGAATATAGTGGTATTAGGCACTCAATGGGGTGATGAAGGCAAGGGTAAGATTGTTGATATGTTAACGGATCGCGTTAAGGCGGTGGTGCGTTTTCAGGGTGGACATAATGCTGGTCACACACTTATCATTGATGGTGAAAAAACCATTTTGCGTTTGATTCCATCTGGGGTTTTGCGTGAAGGTGTGCAATGTTTTATTGGTAATGGCGTGGTGATTTCGCCAGAAGCTTTAATCGGTGAGTTAGGTGAGCTGGATAAGAAGGGTGTAAAATATGCGGGACGTTTGCATATTAGTCCGGCGAGTAGTTTGATTTTACCTTATCATATTGCGTTAGATCAGGCGCGTGAAATAAAGCGTGGCGCGGATAAAATTGGCACGACTGGCCGAGGTATTGGCCCGGCTTATGAAGATAAGGTGGCGCGTCGTGGTTTGCGAGTGATGGACCTTTATCATCCTGAGCGTTTAAAGAAGCGTTTGCATGGATTAGCGGATTACCATAATTTTCAATTGACCGAATATTTTAAACAAGAGGCGATTGATCCTGATGTGGTATGGGCTGACTTAATGGAATATGCCAAAGTAATATTACCTTTAGTGACGGATGTGTCTGCAAAGCTGCATGCGTTACGTGATGCGGGTGAGAGTATTTTATTTGAAGGCGCGCAGGGCACGTTATTGGATTTAGATCTGGGTACCTATCCGTATGTGACGTCATCGAATACCACAGCAGGCGCAGCATCTACCGGTGCAGGATTTGGACCTTGTTATATTGATGAGGTGTTAGGTGTTGTTAAGGGGTATACAACGCGTGTGGGTTCTGGACCGTTCCCTACGGAATTGCATGATGATATTGGTGCCAGTCTTGCTGAGCGTGGCAAAGAATTTGGTTCGGTGACTGGTCGAGCACGCCGTTGTGGCTGGTTAGATTTGGTGAGTTTGCGTCGTGTATTGCAGGTCAATAGTGTATCGCAATTGGTATTGACCAAGTCTGATGTGTTGGATGAATTAAAAGAAATTAAAGTATGTGTAGCTTATAAAGTGGACGGAAAAGAAGTTCAGTTGCCGCCTTATGATTCTGATTTATTAGCTGAGTGCGAGCCGGTGTATGAAACTTTACCTGGTTGGCAGTGTAATACCTTTGGCTTAACAGATGCTAATGATATGCCGGAGGCGTTGTGTCATTACATTGAAAAAATCGAGTCATGGCTTGGCATACCGGTATCGATTGTCTCCACTGGCCCTGACCGCGCCCATACAATAAGAATTGAAAAACACCTTAACCACGCAGTGGTTTAAGGTTTACCTTGTCTTTACGCCCGTATCATATCAGAAGGAAAGTAGTCACTCGAAGAGTGGCTGCTTGACGAATTGAGAAACACCTTAAACACGCAGTGGTTTAAGGTTTAACCTATAGCGTTTACCGTTGAGCTGAACTTGAACCTGCTGCTTGGGCTGGCGGTGCGTCTTGGGTTTGGGGCATTTGCTGTTGCGCAGGTATGGGTGCCGCGGGTGGTGCATATATCCCTCCCATACCAAAGGGATTGACTACTGGCAGTACAGGCGCTTGATGTATAGCATCCATCTGCATTTTGCAGATTCTATATACGCCATAGGCGAATAAAACTAACCCACCACTTACGGCGGCGTACATTAATGTATTGCTATCATTATCAGGCACTTGTCTCTCCAAATATGCATTAATTTCCGAACTGTAATCATTGTACATTTTATGTTCTAGAAATACAAGATAATGGATGGTAAAGAGGTTTATAGCAAATCGATTGAATCATCTGGACTACAAACCTCTGGGTAGTGTGGGATTATGCGATGCTTGCATAAGCGTTTTCGAATAACTCCAATAAAGCGTCTATGTGATTTGAATCGCTAGGTTCATTATGCATTTCGGTTTGCAAAAAGGTGCTCACTTTAAGTCGCTTCGAGCTAAGCAGTTTAACGTCTAATTCCTTTGTGTCATCGAGGCCAAAGATATCATACGGTGATTTGTTGGTGTATTTGCCATGAAGGGCAGATAAATTGGTTTGAAGGTTATCGCGGGAGGTTTGTTCGATTTCATTTGATTGAATAGCAATAATCTCCGAATATAATGACTGTCTTGACATAGGTTTACTCCTAAATAATTTATATGAGTTATGTGTGATAAAGAACTGAGATAAATATTTAGATGAGAGATATGGTCTGCTACGTTTTCTCACAAACAAACAGCATGAATTACAACAACCTTACTTTCAACAGCCCAGTTATGTGTTTATTATCAAAGTATATACACAAGATTATTATTCATAAACCTTATGAACTATACATGTTAAGTCACAATAATTAAGGGCGCATTAAGAAAGCAATGCGATAATCAATATGTAAAATCCAAGTATCATTGCTGCAAATAAATATAAGACTAGAAAGCTAGTACGGTTTATGTTGCAATTAATCAAGAGAAAAGCTGTTTAACCATTGCTTAACAAGAAAGGTGGGGATTATTTCAGCGAAATTAATGTCTTTTAGGGTGGGGAGTGCGGTTAGCTGTTCTAGTGTGCCAGCAGACTGCAGAGCTTGAGCTAATGTGAATTCATCTGCAGAGAGCTCATCAATAACTACCTGTTCATCGGCGCGCCATAATAATAAATTGACGCCACCACTGTGTAAGTCGACGGTTTCTTCATTTGATTCACACTGGCATAAATCGCGAATTTTTAGTAGTGGGTAGGGTGATGATAATAGTAATGCATTGGCTTTCAGTTGAAATTTTACTTGTGCCTGTTGTGCTTCAGGTAGTGCACTGAAGCTTTGAATGTCAAAGTTGTCGTCGGGTAATTGGGGAAGCAAGCGATCATAAGCCCAGCATAAACGGCAAATGTCAGCGAGATAGGGCAATTGCTGTGCTGGTGGAAATTGTTCAACAAAGTCAGCAAAGCTTGCACCATAGCTAGCAATATCTGATTGGTTAGACGGAGTTTGTTTGATGTAGCTATAAGCCATGCCAGTAAAAAACTCGTCGCCAACTATCTTTTCCGTTATTTGATAAGTTTCACGCAAACTGGTAGCTATGCCTTCGGTTATGCTGCCAGTATATATTTCAAAGCGTTGTTGTGCTGTTAATTCAGTTTTGCTGTCAATGTGTGATGTGAATAATGATTCGTCTTGCTGATTAAATGCCGCTAAAAAATCGTGTTGTAATTTTGCAAGGTCAGACATAGCTAGCCTCAGCTACTTTAATTAATTCATCAGCTTGTTTGGCTTCAGCAGCCAATATTGAAAATTCAGGGATGTTATCGTCACGTTCAATCAGTGTTGGTTTGATACCAACGTATTTTAATGCTTGTTGATACAGTTGCCATACGGGTTGATGGATCGTCTGATTGTGCATATCAAATAAATGGGTGCCTTCATCGGAATAGCCGGCTAAGTGATATTGTTTAACGCGACTGGCGTCGATTAGCTGCAAGTAATCGCTAGGAGTGAATGGCTGATTGGCCGCGGTGACATAAATATTATTAACATCAAGTAAAACGCCGCAATCAGAGGCTTCACAAATGGCGTTGATAAATTCCCATTCGGGCATTTCATTTTGTTGATAGGCTAAATAACTGGACGCGTTTTCAATTAAAATTTGTTGCCCCAAGTAATCTTGTACTTGTTTGATGCGATCACTGACATGAGTGATTGCTTCACGCGTAAACGGTAATGGCAGTAAATCATGTAAGTATTGTTGATTAACTGAAGACCAACTTAAGTGATCAGATATCATTTCAGGCTGAACGGTATCTGCTAATTTTTTGAGTTTTTTTAAATATTCTTGATTTAATGGATCCACCGAGCCGAGAGATAAGCCAACACCATGCAAGGTAATTGGGTAGCGTTCACGAATAAGCATTAAATGGTGCAATTGGATTGGATCATTAAAATAATTATCACTGAGTGCTTCAAACCACGCGATACCTGGCCAATTGTTGAGAATAGTATTGTAATGACAAGAGCGCAGACCCAAACCAACACCTTGGATGGGCCTGTTAATAAGTGAAGACATTAACCATCGCTTGGTTTTGTGGTGCTACCACCAACGATTTTATCGCAGGCGCCTTTTGGTAAATAAAGAAAGCTACTGCCGTCTTTAGTTGATTGACCTTGGCATGCATGGCCCTTGCCAGCGCAGTCATTTTTTCCTGCTTTAGCAATGCCATAGCATTTCTGCATATCTTTGTGTGAGCCTGCAGCAAGGCCTTGAGCAGCAGCTAATGTTAATCCAGCACTAACGATTGCAGCGCATGTTGTTTTTACGATCTTACTCATATCGAGCTCCTTGTCGGTTTGTAAGTAAAAAACTATTTAAGCTGTGTTGTCTTTATTACCTTTGCACATCCTCATAAATAAGCGATCAAGTGTCCAGGTACCTGTGCCGAAGCACATTAGTAACATTAGCATCACACCCCAGTTGATATGCTGTATTAAACCGTTCAAGCCATCAGGTGTCCAAAGATAGGGGTAAGAAGCGGCAGCAACAATATTGAAAATAAATAATGCAGCGACAACTAGGCGACCACCTAAGCCTAAAATAATCAATATGGGTAAGGCGATTTCACAAGCTGTGCCGATCACAGCGGCTACTTCAGCTGATAGCAATGGGATGTGAAATTCATACATAAATAAAGCGAGTGTCGAATCCCATGTTTGTATTTTTAGTATGCCTGATTTGAGAAACGCATAGCTAATCCAGCAGCGAGCAACCAGGGCAATAAAGGGTGTGATCCAATCAAGAAAGAATAAAAATGGTTTAGATACTGCGCAGACAAATCGAAAAATCGGGTTAGGCATTATTTGTACATCCTTGTGAAAATATCTCAATCAAGCATATGTACTAATGGCAATATTGTCAAACTGATCAGAGAGTTGTGTGCTTGTGTTTATCAGCTCTTTTGTTATACTCGCGGCTAACTTTTCAACCTCATGCCGAGGTGGCGGAATTGGTAGACGCGCTAGCTTCAGGTGCTAGTGGGGGCAACCCCGTGGAGGTTCAAGTCCTCTTCTCGGCACTCCTTTGTCATCCCTGCCCACGAGCCGGGATCCATGTCGTGTTCAGCGAAATCTAAGCACCTTCGTTCTGGGCTATAAATCTTAATTTAAAGCCCAGGATATGTATTCGATTTGATAGTACCCTCCACCTCTCAAGTGTTGCTTGCGGTGGAATGCATGTTAAATCTACTGCAGGTGAGTCTATTATGTACACGCCACTTGCAACCTTCCACGGTATCTTGTGAGAGTGTCCCATAACTTTTGGACTAGTAGGGTATGGTGTCTTTTGTGCATTGGTTGGAGAGACTAAATTTTCCAGGAAAACCTTTTATAGACTCATTCACATAGGTTGCATTTGAGTATTTTGATAACGCTTGAGCGATGGTGCTAATCAGCAATGTTGCTGCAGCAAAGCATGCTGTGGCAATTAGTCGTTTTATTTTTATGGCGGCATCCCTCACTGATGATATTTTCTAAGGTTGTAAAGTATAGTTATTTCGCCAGTAAATGAAGCCTGAATTCAGCTTGTAAATGCAGCCTTTGTTAAATAAACCACTTTAATCAGATAGCTGCCAGTTAATCGGTTCGTGCCCAATCGAGCGTAATATCTCATTGGTTTTTGAAAAGTGTTTACAGCCTAAAAAACCGCGATGCGCTGACAGTGGTGAAGGGTGAACAGACTGCAGTACATGATGACGGCTTGTGTCGATGACTTGTCCTTTGCGTTGTGCAGAGGCGCCCCACAACAGGAATACCAATGGCTCGGGGTGATCGTTAAGTAATTTGATCACATTATCAGTAAACGTTTGCCAGCCAAATTTGGCGTGTGATTGTGGTTTACCTGCTTCAACTGTTAATGTGGAGTTGAGCAATAATACGCCTTGTTTGGCCCAGTCTTCCAGGTTGCCATGTGATGGAATAATAAAGCCAGTGTCTGCATGTAATTCTTTATATATATTTTTCAGTGATGGTGGTACTGCCACGCCTTTTTTAACTGAGAAACATAAACCATGCGCTTGATGAGGGCCGTGATAGGGATCTTGGCCAATAATGACGACTTTTATATCTTCATATGGTGTTAAATTAAAGGCATTAAAGATATCGGCTTGGTCAGGGTAGACAGTTTTGCCTTCATCATAGGCTTGGTCCAGCTGATCAAGAATTGCTTTGAAATAGGGCTGCTGTTTTTGTTCGGTTAATACTGAATCCCAGGTGGCCGCTGCTGTTTTCGTCATTTGTCGATCCTATTCATTCTTGTGCAGGCATTCTATCACAGTCATGATATACTGTCGGCGGTAAAAAGTGCGAGGTAGGAATGGAAAAATTTAACAGCAAATACACGGCAAAAACCCCTGATGATAAGGGTTATATTGATTATAGTGAACAGGAAAACCAAACCTGGTCCACGTTATATACTCGCATGATGGGCATTATCGACAATTACGCGTGTGATGAATACATTCAAGGGCTGTCTAAGCTCGGCATTACTGGCGAATGCGTTCCGCAATTGCCAGAGATTAGTCAGCGTTTACTGGCTGAAACCGGTTGGGGTGTTGAACCGGTGCCGGCGTTAATACCTCTGGATCGATTTTTTGAATTATTGGCTAGTAAGCGATTCCCAGCGGCATCATTTATTCGTATTCCAGAAGAGTTGGATTATGTAGAAGAGCCGGATATTTTTCATGAATTATTTGGCCATTGTCCGTTATTAACTAATCAAGCGTTTGCAGACTTTGCACAAAAGTATGGTGAGATTACATTACAAATGAATGAATCTGATCGCATGATGATGCAACGTTTGTATTGGTTTACAGTCGAATTTGGTTTGATTAAAACCGCTAAAGGTATACGAAATTATGGCGGTGGGATTTTGTCATCGTTTTCGGAAACGCAATATGCGGTAGACAGTGATATCGCAAAGCGAGAGCCTCTGGGCGATGGTACTGAAGCACTTCGCACACCATTTCGTATTGATATATTGCAGCCGGTTTATTTTTATATTGAGAGTTTTAAACAGCTGTATGACATCATAAATGGTGATCCAGCAGCGTTGATTAAGAAAGCGCATGAGTTGGGCGAGCATGCGCCGTTATTTGAAGTGGATGAGAGTGTTGCAACCATGCATATAAGGGTTTGTTGAATCCTGTCATTGCGAGGAGTTTACGACGAAGCAATCTGGCCCCCCGGGGCAGGCTGGCAATCTAAGCTCCTGTCGTGAGATTGCTTCACCACTGCGTGGTTCGCAATGACGAAAGTTTGTCATCCCGGACTTGATCCGGGATCCATGGATTCCTGGTCAAGCCAGGAATGACAAAGTAAGGTTCGGTGTGACAGCCGATGAAAAATAAGGAGTTAAATAATGAGCGTATGTGGTCTAACCAATAAAAAATGTGTGCCATGTGAGGGTGGGGTTGATCCATCGACACCGGAACAAGTAAAAACATTTATGCAAGACTTGAGTGCTGATTGGCAGGTCAATGATGATTTTACTGAGATTCAGTGTGATTATAAGTTTGAAAACTATTACCACACCATGGCATTTGTTAATGCGATTGCTTGGATGGCGCATAAAGAAGATCACCATCCGGATTTAGAAGTCGGTTATGGTCATTGTTTAGTGCGTTACTCGACGCATGCGATTAATGGGCTTTCAGAAAATGATTTCATCTGTGCTGCTAAGGTTGATGAAATCCATCAGCAATGAGTATGAGCTCATTTAACCCTAACATATAGTGCACGATGGTGTGGAGTCTTGCTGTTCATCCATTTTAGTTCGGATGATCTTATGCATACATTGTAGGTCGTTAGCTTCCTGTGGATCTTTGTCTTCTTCCGGTAGGCGTGCAAGCTCTTCTACTTTCCTGTCAATATATTGCAATGCGTTCTCATTTTTGTGATTGACTATTCTTGTGTCGATGTCATTATCAAGTAGGAAATTAACTGTTGGTATTTTGCGGCGCATTATCGCTGTAAATAAAGGTGGCAATCCATGCTTAGGCTTTATATTGATGCCAGCACCATTATTTAAAAGCGTTTGTGCCATTTCAAGGTCATTATTTTGTATTGCCAAACAAAAGGGTGTATTCCCAACGGTATTTTTTTTATCTACCGAGGCGCCTTTGTCAATGAGTGCAAGTGCTAGCTTGTGGTCTTTGTATTTTACAGCATAATGAAGTGGGGTTTGTTTGGAGTCATTCTCTGATGAAACTTGGTCTTGATTTACCCCATAATTCAGTAGTTTTAATGCTACATCAGTGTATTTTAACTGAGCTGCTAGATTTAAAGTGGGGTGATAGTGCCTTGATTGAATCTTGATGCTATGTGTTATTGCATAATCTATAAGTAGCTGCGCACACGCTTCATTTTTATGTTCTAAGCATTGGGTGATATATTCATCAAATCGACTTTGTGCGACTCCTGATGAACCAACACCTTGGTCTAGCAGGTACTTTATCATTGGTGCGGATGGTGCGGGTGATGTGGCAAGATGTAAGTAGGAGAAATTATCTTTTTGTAAATCCTTTTCTGTGGTGGTAACAATAGTCGCCAGCACTTCGACTTTCCCCGACTTGATTGCGTTATGTATCATATAGTCTATTTTTCTTGGCGATGGCTTATGATCCACATTTATCACATATGGTATGAGTGCTTCTGCTACTACGTCGTTGTCAGTTGTTAGCGCTGCTTCGAGCAGGATCTCTGCTTTGTCTATTACAGTGAATCGCGACTGAAATTTGACAAGAGCGTCAGTAAATAATTGGTTATACATTTTTAGTGAGCAATAACTTAATATATTTGTAAATTGTCGATAATTAAGCTTTTCATAAGCGTGAGGGTGCTTAGATAAAAATGTTGTAACCTCATCAAGTGCCCCATTTTTGAGTGCTGATAAAATGTAGCAATCATCGTTGTGGTCTGGCAGGACTTGTATGTTTGGGTGGTTTAGTAAAGTTAAGGTTGTATCGATATGCCCATTTTCCATGGCGTAATGCAGGGCAGTTCGCCCTAACCAATCGGTACTATTAATGTAATTCATTCTACTAGCTTCTGGAGTGGTTAATTCAGCAACGCGTTGTGTATCACCCCTTGCTGCAGCTAAGTGTAATTCGGTGCTTGCATATTGCTTAATATAATCAACGGGTATCTGAGGGAATAAATGGTCGTCACTTAACTTTTTCGCAGTGGCTTCATAAGATGGTAGCCGTCGATCTGCTTCTTGGTCGGCAGGTGTATATTCTGTGAAATGCTTATCACTGCCGCTTTTAGGTAAGTAAAATATAATTGTAGGGTCGGGTAAGCTATTGGGTCGTAATCCCTCTTCACGCTCGACTTGGCGAAGCCGAGACCTGTATACATTTGCTAAATGTGCTGCCATGATGCGTGATGGTAAATTATCTTTGAAAATTGCCAAATCGCAGGAGCAGGACTTAACGCGAGCAAGTGTTTCATTTCGTTCGGTGTCAGAGGTTTTATCTACAAGGTCTTCGTGACTGTCAAATAACAGATGTTGAATGTGTTTTTTGAATGCTTCTGCCTCTTCTTGCGTCTGGTGTTCA
Organism: Coxiellaceae bacterium; assembly: GCA_029210045.1. Taxonomy (GTDB): domain Bacteria; phylum Pseudomonadota; class Gammaproteobacteria; order Coxiellales; family Coxiellaceae; genus JARGNX01. The sequence goes on along the minus strand of JARGNX010000019.1, from coordinate 12,821 downwards.
AAAGGGCGATGGTACGTTGACAGATCATATTTGAGTATTCTGTTAACCAGTACGTCGCTAGGCTTAAGCATAACGCCGACATGTATGGGGGTTGAATTCTCAGTGCCATAGATGGGGGGTTCAAATGTCCCTGGTTTGCAATAGGTTAAAGATTGAGGTTTGGAGTGACCTCTTTTCACTTTGCTGGGGAAGCTGCGTGTAATTATAGGAACGGCTTCATGACTGCTGTTATTAAATAGTTTGATGGTGTATTTATTTGGTCTTTGTCCCGCCGTCATGAGGTCACCAATAAAAGCTCTAGGTTTTCGTAATGCTGGACCTTTTCGATTATTAACGCATGACTTGGTGATGGCTTTAATAAACGCAGTCCAATTATTGCGTTGGGTGTCGATTCTTACGCTTTTAAAAAAATAGGCGGGCGGCATGGGAGGTATGTCTATGTCTGGGTCTATTTTTTCTTCTTTAACACCTCTCGGTGTGGTTGGTCTGCTCATGATGCTTCACCAGTAGAATGATTAGGATACTGGTTATAATTCTACTGTACTAATATTATGGTATTCTTAAGTGTTCTAATCTCATGGATATATATAATAAAAAGGAATGAGTGATATATTTTTAAGTATAAGTAATATTAAAAATTTACATATCTTGGTAATTTGGCCCATCTCCCCCCTCAGGTGCGACCCACTCGATATTTTGTGTGGGGTCTTTGATGTCGCAGGTTTTGCAATGTAGGCAATTTTGAAAATTGATATGTAATTTCTTATTGCCTTGGTCATCGTCAATGATTTCATACACGCCAGCTGGGCAATAATAAGACTCGGGTGAGCCGTATTTTCCGATATTAACCGTTTGTTCAATCTCAGGGTCTTTGATCTTTAGGTGGCTTTTTTGATCGTGGTTATGGTTAGTGCCTGATAGAAACAGTTGATTGGGTTTACTAAAAGTCAGTTTACCATCCGGTTTGGGGTATTCAATTTTTTTCACCTGATCGATGGGTTTAAGTGATAAATAATCCGCATGGTTTCTAAAGGTCCACGGGGCATTACCGCGCAGGATTAGTTGGTCAATTGCAGAATACACCAGACCATACCAAGTACCTTTGTGGAAAGCGGGCCGTACGTTGCGCGCTTTATATAATTCATCATCGATCCATGATTCTTGAACCATCGTTGTGTATTGCTCTGCTTCATTACGAATTTGCGTGACTTGATTGAGGTGCTGAAACACGGCTTCGGCGGCTAGCATGCCTGATTTCATTGCTGTGTGATTGCCTTTGATTTTTACGACATTCATAAAGCCCGCGGCGCAGCCAACCAATAACCCCCCTGGGAAGGTAAGTTGTGGGAGCGATTGCCAGCCACCCTCGTTGAGGGCGCGGGCACCGTAACCTATGCATTTACCGCCCTCTAAAACACTTTTAAATAGTGGGTGCAGCTTCATGCGCTGCAACTCTTGGAAGGGATCCAGTGTTGGGTTGCGGTAATCCAAGCCGATCACCAGGCCTATCGACACGCGATTTTCATCGAAGTGATACATAAAGGAACCGCCGTAGGTCTTTGAATCTAATGGCCAGCCGACGGTATGAGTTACCGATCCTTTTTTAAATTGATCATCAGGAACTTCCCATAACTCTTTGACACCAATGCCATAGGTTTGTGGGTCACACTGTTCGCGTAAGTTAAAGTGTTGCATTAATTTTTGGCTTAAGCTTCCACGGCAACCCTCGGAAAAAATGGTTTGTTTAGCGTGAATTTCGATACCAGCTTGATAGCGATCGGTAGGTTTGCCGTGCTTATCTAACCCCATATCGCCGGTGATAACACCTTTTACTTCGCTATTGGTGTCGTTATACAGGACTTCGGCTGCGGCGAATCCTGGAAAAATAGATACCCCCATGGCTTCAGCTCGTTCAGCTAACCATTTGGCAAAATTATCGAGGCTAATAATAAAGTTAAAGCGGTTATCTAATGCTTTAGTAGTGGGGAGGCGATAGTGCTTGCTGTCATTCAGGTAATAAAATTCATCGCTACTGACTTCAGTAAAAGGTGGTGGGTTGACGTGCTGCCAGTCGGGGATTAGTTCATCTAACGCGCGCGGTTCTAATACCGCTCCGGATAATAAGTGAGAGCCTATAGCAGCACCTTTTTCTAATACAGCGATGCTAAGTTCTTTATTGTGTTCTTTGTTTAGCTGAGCTAATCGGATAGCGGTTGAGAGGCCAGCTGGGCCTGCACCAATAATTAATACATCAAAATCCATGCTTTCACGCGATGACATCAGGGGTCCTTATGAAGAAGAAGTTGCCTTATTCTAACGATCTATATGGTTGTTATCAATGCGCCCTATGCACCTTGATAGCATTATCCAGTATCTGCAGCTGCTGAGTGCTATTGATTTTTAGGGGCTTTCAAGTCACACTGCACGGGATTTTTGAGGCTAAAGGATATAAATGAAATGGTCATATTGGTACCGGTTAAACGAGTAGTTGATTACAACGTACGTGTGCGTGTGAACAGTGAACAAACCGGTGTAGTGACTGACAATGTAAAGATGTCGATTAACCCGTTTGATGAGATTGCTGTAGAAGAAGCCTTAAAGCTAAAGGAAAGCGGTGCGGTATCTGAAGTGGTTGCGGTGACCATTGGTTCGAGTGTGTGCCAGGATGTGTTGCGTCATGCCTTGGCGATGGGGGTTGATCGTGCCATACGTGTCGATACTGACGATGAACACGAACCTTTACATATTGCCAAAATTTTACACTCCGTCGTGGCACGTGAAACCCCACAGATGGTTATTATGGGCAAGCAGGCTATTGATGACGATTGCAACCAAACAGCTCAAATGTTAGCTGGATTAGCAGGCTGGGGACAGGCGACGTTTGCTTCGGAAGTGAAGGTCGAAGCGGGTAGTGTTGAGGTAGTGCGTGAAGTCGATGGTGGTTTACAAACATTAAAGCTAGCATTGCCGGCAGTGATCAGCGCTGATCTACGTTTAAATGAACCGCGATATGTGACACTGCCGAATATCATGAAATCAAAATCGAAACCGATTGAAACGGTTGCATTGGCGGATTTAAATGTCGACTTAAAGCCGCACGTGGAAGTATTAAAAGTTGAGCGACCATCTGAGCGTAAGGCTGGAATAAAGGTGGCGGATGTGGATGAGTTGCTACAAAAACTTCGGGAAGTAGAAGGAGTTTTGTCATGATATTAGTGATTGCAGAGCATAATAATGGCGAGTTAAAACCCAGTACATTGAATTGCGTTACAGCAGCTAAAGCGTTAGCGGATGATATCCATGTATTAGTAGCCGGTGATCAATCGGCAGCAATAGCAGAACAGTGCGCCACAATAAATGGTGTGTCAGCTGTTTGGCATTGTGACCATCCGGTTTATCAGCATCAATTGGCGGAAAACTTGGCGCCGTTAATTGCGGAGCACGTGAAAGCGCAGCAATACAGTCATGTATTGATGGCGACAAGTAGTTTAGGTAAAGATACATTGCCACGTGCAGCAGCGTTACTGGATGTGGGCCAAGTATCCGATATTATTGCGATTGAATCGGCGGATACTTTTAAGCGTCCAATTTATGCGGGTAATGCGATTGCGACGGTAAAGTCTTTAGATAATATTAAATGTATTACCGTGCGTGTGAGTGCTTTTGATAAGGCTAGTTGCGATCAAGCAGCTGCAGACATTAAGTCGGTGGAATTTGCCGCTGTTGAATTAAAAACCGAATGGCTCAGTGATCAGTTGTCGAATTCAGATCGCCCTGAATTGAGTGATGCGAATATTGTTATTTCAGGTGGTCGTGGATTAAAAGATAAGCAAACGTTTGATGTGTTGGCACAAATTGCTGATAAGTTAGGTGCGGCGATGGGAGCATCGCGCGCAGCTGTTGATGCAGGTTTAGTAGCGAATGAGTTACAAGTGGGTCAAACTGGCCAAGTTGTTGCTCCGGATTTGTATATAGCGATAGGTATATCGGGTGCGATTCAGCATTTGGCTGGAATGAAGGATAGTAAGGTAATTGTGGCGATTAACAGCGATGCTGATGCGCCAATTTTTCAAGTGGCTGACTATGGTTTGGTGGCTGATTTATTTACTGTGTTGCCGGAATTGCAACAACGATTAGGAGATTAATATGTTAGTAGGGGTACCAAAAGAAGTTAAGGTGCATGAATACCGCGTGGGTTTAACACCTAACAGTGTTCGTGAGTTGATTGAGCATGGTCATCAAGTGGTGGTGCAATCTAAGGCTGGTGAGGCGTTAGGTTTTACTGATGAAAGTTATACTGAAATGGGTGCTGAAGTACTGGGCACGGCAGCTGAGGTTTATGCTAAAGCCGAAATGATTGTGAAGGTAAAAGAGCCTCAACCTTCAGAATTTCCTTTGATTCGTGAAAATCAGATTCTGTTTACTTATTTACACTTGGCGCCAGACCCCGATCAAACTAAAGCTTTATTGTCTTCAGGTTGTGTTGCGATTGCCTATGAAACAGTGACATCGCATCAAGGTGGTTTACCGTTATTGTCACCAATGAGTCAAGTGGCTGGGCGTTTAGCTGTGCAAGCAGGCGCGCGTTGTTTAGAAAAGCCGCAAGGTGGCCGTGGGGTATTGTTGGGTGGTGTGCCTGGAGTTGCACCCGCAAACGTTGTCGTGATTGGTGGTGGTGTTGTAGGTACAAATTCAGTACGTATGGCGATGGGTCTAGAGGCGAATGTGACCGTGTTTGATAAATCATTAACGCGTTTACAGCAACTTGATTTTCAATTTGGTTGTCGCTTGAATACTATCTATGCAACCAAGGCTTCTGTTGAACAATATGTATTGGATGCCGATTTAGTGATTGGTGCGGTATTAACGGCGGGTGCTTCTGCGCCACAATTGGTCACGCGTCAAATGTTAGATGAAATGCGTCCAGGTTCTGTGATGGTGGACGTATCGATTGACCAAGGTGGTTGCTTTGAAGCTTCGCGTCCGACAACGCATGAAGAGCCTACTTATGTTGAGGGTGGCGTTGTGCATTATTGCGTGACTAATATGCCAGGTGCTGTGCCTTATACAGCTACTAAAGGTTTGAATAACGCTACATTGCCGTTTGTATTAGACATAGCTGATAAGGGCTATCGTCGTGCATTAATAGAGGATCCACATTTGATGAATGGTTTGAACATTCATGTGGGACATGTGACGCACTCAGCGGTGGCTAGGGATCTTGGTTTAGATTTCGTTGAAGCGATAGATATATTGCGAACGTAAGCTTTGTCATCAACTATGGCATTGTGAGAAGTTGCCCCGTCATTGCGAGGAGTTTACGACGAAGCAATCCAGATTGTCGCGCCACTACGTGGCTCGCAATGACGATTTAGTCAATCCCGGCCCTTTCCTCCGATTGCCCTGAGGAGGCTGCGAAGCAGCCGTCTCGAAGGGTAATTAGGCAGAACTAACGGGATTACTACATCCTTATCTTGAAATGACACCGACGCTGTTTTCTGCTATTTTATGGTGTATATAATTAAGGAGCTCTCATGACAGATCAACCAGTAACCATCGAGAACCAGCAGCGTTTTTCTAAATCCATTCTATGGGAATTGCAACGGGACTACTTCGATAAAGAAGGCATCAATGCTTGGGTCAAGCAGGTTCCTTTTTACGTTACAAGCAATCCGTTTATAGCGAACTGCTATGCGAATATCGCCGTTAGCTTTGTGAAAGACTGGTTAAAATTACATCCGGAATCAGTTGAGCACCCCTTTTATTTTATGGAATTGGGTACGGGTTCGGGTATGTTCAGTTTTTATGTGATGAAAACTATACACGAATTGTGTCAGCAGCTAAATCTGCATGAAGTAAAAATTGTTTATGTTATGACTGACTTTACGCAAAATAATTTAGTGTACTGGCAGGATCATCCAGCGCTGCAATATTACCTTGATAATGGTTTGTTAGATTTTGCCATATTTAATTTAGAGAATGATGATGAGATAAAGTTAACGCAATCAGATAAAGTGTTATCGAAAAAAGAGCTGGCGAATCCATTGATGGTTTGCGGTAACTATATTTTTGATACGGTGTCGCACGATGCGTTTTCGGTAGAGAACGGTGATATACAAGAGTCACTGGTGACGCTAAAAACCAATCATGCGAATATGCAAGATGGTAAGCCACTGGAGTGGGATGAAGTAGATATCACGCATCACACCAAGGCTTGTGATTTAGCGAATTATTATGATGACCCAATATTCAATCAGGTACTGCAAAGTTACCAAGGGCGCTTAAAAAATACTAACTTTTTAATCCCGATTGCAGGTTTGCGCACGATTCGCAAATTAGCGCGCGACTGTGATGGCAAAATGTTATTGATTTCATCGGACAAAGCCTATTCTCATATTGATGAGCTGGAAGGTTTGAATCATCCGAGTTTAGCGTTTCATGGGAGCTTCTCAATGATGGTTAACTATGATGCGATAGCGCAATATTTTAAGTTTCGTGATGGCGATGTAATTATGCAATCGCATCGTAAAGGCTTAAAAACCAATGTATTTACCTTGGGCGCACATTTTAGTGAGCTGCCTGAAACTAAGCGTGCTATTGAGCGACACGTTCAAGGGGTTGGGCCATCTGATTATTTTGTTTATCACCGCCATATCAGTGATACCTATAAAAATTTACAGGCCGATATTTTGGCTTCACATATGAACTTTTCTTGTTGGGATCCTTATATGTTCCATCGTTTGTCGCCGCGTATTAATGAAGTGCTAGGCCAGACTGATGCCGCTACACGCCAATATTTAACTGATGGTATGGCGAAAATCGAAGCGAATTACTACTATATGCCGGCATCTCACGATACGATGTTCGATATTGGTATCTTCTTTCACACCACTAAAGATTATCGAACCGCATTAAATTTTTATGAGAAATCTGAAGCGCTGTTTGGCGAGCAGTTTAACTTATTTTTCAATAAAGCATTGTGTAAGTATTACTTGGGTGAAAGCGCTCAAGCACTAGCGTTGTTTAAGCAGGCTTTGGTGTTGGATCCTAATTCAGATCAAGTGAAAGAGTGGATTACTTTTGTAGAGACTGAAGACACTAAACGTATGTAGTTCTATCTGGTATGTCATCCCGGAAGTTGCGAAGCAATTATCCGGGATCCATATTGAAATGGATTCCTGCTTTCGCAGGAATGACAGGGCAGTGACTTACCTCTTTAAAGCGCCATACGATGTTGGTTGTTGTTGAAGTAGAGGGGCAGTATCAATAGCTTGTTCCTCTAGGTCTTTATCTATCCTTACGGTTACCTTGGGATTATCTTGAGAGCAAAGGCCTGAAGCGTAGCAGCAGCCAGCTATAAACAGAGCATCATACAGTACAGTACCCGCAAAAATAATGCCTGCCGTTTCAGGCTTACTTTCATCAAACATTATCTTGATGAGTGATGCCGCTACAAAATTCCCTGATATTGATACGGCGCATAATAGATTGCTGAGTTGCTCTCGAATACCTGACATTTCAAACTGCCTTTAATTTATTTTAATGAATTACTGTATTATTAATAGGACGGGATCCTAACACGTGGTCACTTGGTAATCAACTCAAGACTTGACCTCCTGCTTCTTATTTATTTATAGTGCGCCTGTGAAATGAAAAATGCTTTTCATTGTGAAGTAATAAGGAGATATAGTTATGACATGGGGACTTGGTTTATTTGAATCGAAAAAAGCTAATGAAAATAAAGCGATTGCTACTTTTTCGGTGCTTGGTTTGTTATTAGCAAGTCGCGCTAGCGGGCGCGTTCGAGGTGCTGCAATAGCTGTGACAGCAGTGCTTGCTACCGTATCGGCGATATTGGTAAATCGCACGCCTGGTGATGATAAAGGGGATGGCAAACGTGACGATGCTGCAGCTAGTGCTGAACCTGCGCATCCAGATGAAAGAAGTGGAGGGCTTTCACCGATACCTGAAGGTGATGAAAGAGATGGTACGCCGGAAGTAGTGCATGTGCTTAATGCAGAAAATGAAGGGCTGAGGTTTACATAACTTTAGCTTTGTTCTATGCGTTTGGCGAATTCTATTGAGCTAAGTCGGGAGTGTTGAGAGTAAAAAAAGACAAACCACGCTGCAGGGGAGAAATGAGAACGTTGGGGCGAAGAGCAACGTGGTTTGATGCTTAAAATCTTTAAAATCATCTTCTTGATCTCACTTGTGATTAAGAATACCAGACGTCCATTAAAGTAATATTAAGAGAAGCGTACAAATTGCGCGTATAATTATATCTATTTATCAAACGGTTGGGGGCGCTATTTGTATTTGTTGTGCCTGGATATATAAAATTATGCCGTATCTTATTTTTTAGTGGCTATAAACGCACCTCTCAGGGTAAGTTGATAGCTTCTGCGTCTATGCCATAGTGTTTTGGTTGATGAGCCAATCGGCGTAGTCATTTTTATTATTTGCTAGTCCGAAATTATGGGTGTGGCTTAAAAGCCGATGATAGCAGGCATAGGGTGTATTGTGTGTGGAGCAACGGCTGCAGCTGCCCTAGCGGTTTTGAATAGTCGCGCATCTAGCGCATAGGAAAAGTGTTGCTCTTTTTTCCGATGAGCGCCTCTGACTAATCCATCTAAATCTGCAAAGTGATAGTGTTTCGTTATAAAGCTTTCTTTATCAGGCTTTGCTCTGAATCGATGTTTTACACTCCTAACAAACCCAGCGTTATCGGTATAGTCTTCTTGCCATTTGTCAGCCATGTCTTGTTTAAACTGTTCAAGCACTTCTTCAGAAACATTCCAATCCAGTAATGAACCATGTACACCGTCACCAGCAATCATTATATTGATTTCAGTTAACAGTTGGTCGAGTTGTTGGAAGGTTGATTCGTTAAGTTGTTTAGCGAGTTGCTGTCTAATAAAATCACGGATTTCTTGGTTGAGTACGCTTCCCGTTAGCTTGTTAAATAAACGATGGCCAACAACTGATTCAAACAATCGCAATAAGACGCCACCTACGCATGAGGGTTTATCGGCTTTGAGGTCATCATAATACTCGTAGACCTTTTTACCTTCTTTATCGTAACGTTGAGTGCCATCATTATTTTTCGCAAGCCGTCGATTATCCCAGTTATGTGCACGTCCCAGCCCAGCGAGTTCGTTGATAAAGTAGGTTAAGCGACTTTCAAAAGTATGCCCATTCACCGGAAGCACTTCATGATCAATAACCGCTAAATATAAATAAGCAATAATTGTTTTGTAACGCTCAAATATCGCCCAGCGTTCAGTGTGCGCTTCATTAATATAAACAAAGGAAGCTTTTTTTGATATGCGGGGGTTTGGTATCGTGAGGTAATGTGCTGCTGTGTGATCAGGGTGTTTATAATAGGCAATCTTGGCTTGTTTCACTTGTGCTTTATTAAGGTTGTGATCAGTAATGAAAGTTTGAAACTTTGACCACTCAAACGGCAGGTTATGCGTAACACCGTTGATTGTAAGCTGTGCGGGGTTTGCTTTAAAACGTTGTTTTAATCGCGCATGCAAATCTTCGAATACGCAGTCAACACCACCAAAGCTTTTAAGTGTGCCGTCATATTTATCGATAGCGATTTGTAGAATTTTTTTTTGTTCTTGTTTAAGCTCTTCCATTGATGACTCACGATTTCTTGCTCTATCAGCTAAATTCAGACCGCCTTCCGTCGTCTGTCGGACATAATAATTATTGGCTTCTGCTAAATCGTGTACTTTAGGAGCTTCTAGCAATGCATCGACAGCTGCTTCATTCTTAAGGCTCATTGCCAGCAACAATAATTCATTGGGCTCACCATCACCCTCATGGTCACCTACTGCTAGGTGTAATTTTTCTCTTATTACTGGAACGTCAATTAAGTATTTGATCATATCAAGATCATCTGGGCTGCAGTTACGGATAAGGGCGCGTAATAGATAGTAACCGAGCGTCGCTTGTTGCTCATCGAGCACTAAGCTTTCTGTTGGTGTTCCACCTTTTGCTTGCCATTCATATACTTTATGGGCGATAAAACGTGGAACGATTTTATCTCGTATTGTTGGGTTGGCTTTATCGGCGTAAGCAAATGCTTTTGGTGATTGATTTAAAATAAAGTGAGTTATTTCACGATTGGCTTTTCCTTTATCGATCGAAAACAGAGTGTTGACTCCCTTAGCTAAATAAGTAAGGCAACTATAGTTATTTCTCGCGACCAATTGATCAAATGTTTCGTCATTAAACCATTGGTGAACTTGTTGTAGCAATTCAATATTATCTTCATAAATTATTTCTGAAATGGGGTTCTCAACCCATTCGGTGCCATCGCTTCGGTGGTGTGTTTTTTCAGCAAGCAGTGTTATTTTTTTCTGCTCGGGTGCCCACTCAAATAATTGTCGACAAATACTGTTGTTCTTGATTTTTACCGCCATACTAAACCCATCCCTGCCGGTATAACCAAGCATAAATAAGTCTTGTCGCATTTGAGGTGATGCCCATTCATGGAGCTGCTGTAATATTCCTAAGTGACCTTCTTTGATAGCCCAATAAAATGCGGCAAACTCTCTGCTATAACTGCGCTCACATGCGGTAGTTAACATTTCGTGGCGTTGTATTGGTGAGGCCCAGCTATACAAAGCGGTCACCGTCTCTAGATTACCTGTTCTTACAGCAGACAAGAAGGCAGAGTAAGTATGAGTGACATCAGATGGAGGCCTGCCGGCATAGTAGGCAGGGTATTGATGAATTGCCTCATATCGCTCAGGGCGACTGTGATCATACGTTAGTGCGCTTCTCCGAGAACTTATGTTTGATTGAATCATCGTATTTCGTTGTACCTCGGTTCCTTGCTTTAGTAAGAATTCAGCAGCCGCCACGTGATTATTTTTAACTGCTAATGTAAATGCTGTGTAAGGTGCCATATGACTGAGTTCAGTCATGTGACGAAGTATCCCCATTAACAGTTTCAGTTTGCCAGTAGGATTAGCCCAACTGTAGAGTTGTCGCAAAAAGCGCACTTGGCCATGCGCAGCGGCTAATAAAAATAAATTATTATGCTCATCATGCAATGTGCGATCGCATTGTAGGCTAACGATCTCCGTACGGGTGCCATCAGTTAGGGCGGTGCACAACAGTTTGAGTAATGCTTTGTCTTCGCTTACTATCGTTAAGCGAAACACTTCGTAATGATTGCGTGACAACATGGCGTGGCGTTGGGTGGGGGTAGCAGCAGTTAAAATACGCTTGAGTATAACGCGGCTGTTGTCGCCGCTGCTGGATTCCAAGGCAAGTTCAAATGCTTTGGTAAAGAGGCTGTAGTTGTCATGCTCGAGTACAGCTTTTCGTTGTGCACTGGTCGATCTGAGCATCAGCCATTCAAAAATCTTGAGTTGTTTGTGCAATATTGCATAGTAGTAAATTTTGACGTTAGCCAATAATTGTGCTTGCATGTCATATTCTTTCAGCCAGAAATAGATTTGCTGTATAACATCCATCTTATTTTGGCGTATCAGATTATCTAAGGTTGAACCAAAGAAGCTACCAACAGTACACTGGTCGGTAGCGTCACCCAATGATGGTGTATGGGTCAATTGCTTTAACAGCGCTTGCTGTGTTGTTGGATTGGCGTAGCTATATAGCATATGTAGCATATCCATATCAGCAAGGCTGGATCGGTGATAATCCGCTTCTTTATCAACACAGGCAAGTCGAAATGCGGCTTCAAAACCGCGTAATAGGAATTGTTGTTGTAGTTCTGGTGTGGCCCAGTCCAATATTTTTTTAGCCACGGCATGGTGATTATGATTGACCGCTTGATAAAAAATAGTTTGCGATAGCTCGGCACTACCGCAAACACCAAGCACCCCGAATTCATAACTTGGTTTTTGTTTGAGATTAGGGAATTCTTTCCAGTCAGACCATATGTGTAATGCTTTTAATATTTTCATACTGCCATACGTAGCAGCCGATTTATAAGCTTTATAATTCCTATTTGCAAGTAGTTCACGCATATGGGTGATCGAAGCGAGCAGTTTAAATGCCGTCAAGTCATCTTGGGCAATGACTTGCTCGAGTGTGTGCTCTAAATCGTAGTGACGATTGTGCTCATTATAGGTGTCATGACCAGCGAAGCTGTAACGGTGCTTCTCAATCAATTGCAGATGCGTTGGTTTGTTGAATAAGATGCAAATAGTTTTAACGGAGAGTTTTATGCTGCTGCCATAGATTGATGATACCGTGTTACCATCGCGCGTATATTCATACGCTTTTTTATAAGGGTCGTTGATTTCAGTCCTAAGAGCGTCGATTTGGCTGTATTCAGGGGTGTCGCATTCAAAAAATTGCGCTAATGCGCCATCTACACTAACACTTAAATTATGTCTTTTTAACCTTAATCCAGTATGTCTCAACTGTTTGCTCCAACTTACTCTTTCTGCGTGTTCCAAACTCTATCATTTGATCATATTTAATACAACCGGTTTTACGGTAATATTGAATGTTTCATAGCGATATTTAGTAAGATCTCCAGCTACCGCTCATCAACGTGCCAAGTTTAATTTTTATCAGGAATGCATACTCGAATACGGTGCTGGTCGGGGTCTAGGGCATGGCTGAGGTGGTAATCGGGGTTAGTTTACTTTTGTGAGCTGTTACGGTAACTCGAGAGATGTAAAAAAAACAAACCATGTTGTGGTGGTAATCGGGGTTGGTTTACTTTTGTGAGCTGTTACGGTAACTCGAGAGATGTAAAAAAAACAAACCACGCTGTGGTGGTAATCGGGGTTAGTTTACTTTTGTGAGCTGTTACGGTAACTCGAGAG
>JARGNX010000007.1:47454-178806 GCA_029210045.1 Coxiellaceae bacterium | reverse complement strand
TAAACGCGCAATGAAATCCAAAGGCTCAAAGATAACATGGGTCGTCCCATCTCGGGCCACCCGTAAACAAGTACATATCATTCAAGAACATTTGATCGCACTGGGTAAAGACTTCGGTCGTTTCCAAACGCGCATGGATAACCTGGCACGCCACATCAATCAAGCCAACGAAGATGTTGATAAGGTCTATATGTCTTCGGCAAAATGAGCAAAAAAATAGTATTTCAAGATATCGCCATGCTAACAGGGCAAAATGATAATATTCACTTAGGCGCCAAACCCTGGAACCAAGCCATCAATGCAGATAAACTCGCCCTGATGTATCGTCAATGGCTTAATCGAGAGCTTGAATCACAATCACCGTGGTTTACCGGTTTCAACAACTGCCCCAGTCAAGCAGCAGACAATACCTTATAGGCTTCAAGTGCACGCTGTCTTGACAGAGCCAAGTCAACAATAGGCTTGGGGTATGTCTTACCCAATGTAATGCCGGCCGCTTGCAAAATTTTGTCAGGTGCCTCCCAAGGAGAGTAGAGATACTTATCAGGCAAAGCAGATAACTCAGGGATATATCGTTTGGTATATTCACCACTGGGATCAAATTTTTTACCTTGTGTGACGGGATTAAAAATTCGAAAAAAAGGTGCGGCATCTGCGCCACAACCAGCAACCCATTGCCAGCTTGCGCTATTACTCGCTAAATCAGCATCAAGCAAGCAGTCCCAAAACCATTGCTCCCCCTCACGCCAATGAATCAGTAAATTTTTTACCAAAAATGAAGCAACAACCATACGAACACGATTATGCATAAACCCTGTTTGCCATAACTCTCGCATACCAGCATCTACCATAGGATAACCCGTCATACCTTGCTGCCATGCAGTGAGTTTTTTCTTGCTTTTGCGCCACCTAAAGGCATCAAATTTCTTTTGTAAATTATTTCGCGGCAAATCAGGGTAATAATACAACAGGCTATGAGAAAATTCTCGCCAACCTAGCTCACTTAAAAAGCAGTCCGCACTCTTAGTTTGAGGTAACTTCTTAATTTCATACCATACCTGATTCGGTGAAATCTCCCCCCAATGCAAATGAGGCGATAGTCGTGATACCTTTTCAGCAGCTGGTAAATTCCTACCGTCATAGTAATCATGCAAACTGTTTTCTATAAACATCTCTAAGCGTTTTTTAGCTGATGCTTCGCCAACTTGCCAATGCACCATCATCGCGTCATTCCACACCTTTTTTGGTAATAGATTTAATGAGTCAATTAAAGACAGATGCTTTTTAGGAACAAAGAACGCTAGCTTTTTTGGTTTAAGTAACGGCAGACGTGGCGGCATAGCCTGCAAACACCCCTTACGATAAAAGGGAGTAAACACTTTATAATTCCCACCGGATTTTTTTTCAATCTCCCAGGGCTCCCACAGCAAAGCACTATTTAGCGTCGTAACTTTAACATCCATGTCACGCAATTTAGCTTTTAATGAAGAATCGCGCTTTATTTGCCATGGCTCATAGCAACGATTCCAATAGACCTCATCAATGTTATATTGCTTTATAAGATGGCTAATGATAGATAGTGGGTCACCCGAATTTACCATCAGATTGCCATCAAGGCTAGCATTCAAACTCACCAGCGATGCATGCAACCAACAGCGACTAGCCGCACCCAAAGCCTCATCACCACTATTGATATCATCCAAAATATATAACGGCAGAACAACGCCCTGCTGTGCTGCAGCAGAGAAGCCCGGGTTATCACTTAAACGCAAATCTTGACGGAACCAATGAATCACTCTTTTTGAAGCCAACCTCCCCCCCTCGCTATTTATAACATACTAACAGCTACACAGCCCGCACCTGCATGCACCATCACAGCCGAAGAAACTGGCATAATATAAGCCGGTGGGTAACCAAGAGCAACTTCGATCTTATCGGCCAACTGTTTCGCCTTAAATTTTTCGCCAGCATATGAAATAACGTAAGCCCTTGGCTTTTTTTCAACGACGAACTTAAATAATTTCTGAAGCGCACTATTAAAACCAAGCGCTTTGCCACACAACACACCACGACCGGTATCGTCCAATGTAATAAGCGGCTTAATACGAGCACACTTTATAAATAAACCAGACAATTTATGCAATCGCCCTGAATTAATCATCGGCTGTATGTCTTTAACTGCAACAACAATATTTGACTTGAGCCTAATGTCGCTAATAGCGTGAGTTATGCCATCCAAATCAGCGTTTCTCTCAGCCAATCTTGCCGCCTCTAATACCAGCAAGCCTAAAGCGGATGCATTTCTCAAACTGTCAACAACAGCGTAATTCAATGACAGCTGGCTAGCGATACTTTTTATTCTGTCATAAGTTCCGCTCTGTGCTTTTGCAACTACCACAAATAAAAAGGCGTCATAAAACTGAGTAAGCCAAGTTAAGCGCTCCTGCACAAGCTCGCTATTGGGGCTAGAGGTTTGTACCAGCTTATTGTCCAATATCGCTGCTGCAACCGTTTCATTACTCACGGTTAGCTTATCCTGAAAAGCATTCTCTTCAATGAAAACCTCAACCGGTAACACATGAATTAAATATTTTTCTAATAATTGAGGTGGTATATCTGCTATAGAATCAGTAACTATCGCCAATTTTTTCTTCGGCTCATGCTCCAGCCTAAACTGTATAAACATATCATCCACTTTATGTTCAATAATGTTAGCTTGGTTTGCAATTGTCTTAACTACTGCCGCTGGATCATTAGTATGAATATGCAGACGATAAAGTAAATCACTGCCCGCCAGTATCATAGAATCACCATACTGACTTAGCATGTCTCTTAGTGGGCTATGTGGCTTTTCACAGTGTTCAAATAATATTTCAGTGCAATATCGAAACTGTGGCTTATGGCTTAGCTGGTGAAGTTTATGATCAATCTTACATTCAGTGGCTGGCTCACAGTGTTCAATTTCGTCTGTTTTCAACATCCCCTCTAAAAAACAATAAAATCCTAATGCACCCGCATCAACAACCGATGACGCCTGTAAAGCCGCATTTTGGTGCGTGGTTTTGTTCAAAGCTATTTTTATTTTTGGCAAACAGTGCGCCAGTAAATCGGTTAAATCATCATGTAATTGACCCACTGAAGCCAAGATCTCTGACGCCGCGCTCATCAAGGTAATCACTGTGCCTTCAGCAGGGCTTTCTAACGCTTTCGCCGCTTCTTTAGCCGCTAAAATAAAATATTGCACCCAGTCGGATAACACGATGCGATCACTCGCTTGTTGCGGAGTAAAGTGACACAAGAACTGACACATGATTGTGCCAGAATTTCCTCGCGCTGTTTGTAACGCCGTTCTATTAATTATTTTTGCTAATACTTGATAAGTAGTGGCTGATTTAATCGATAACAGCCCTTGCATTAAAGACGATAGATTAGAACCTGTATCACGATCCGCAACAGGAAAGACATTGATCGCATTCAAATGTGCACGCTGAGCAATAACGGCCTTGGCACCATTTCTCAGGCGATATAGCCACTCACCTACTGTGATGTCATTCATTTTTTTCTGCTACACCTTCCCTATCCATACAACTAATGCGCTAGTGACACCACAAATAACCATACCCCACAGAATATCTATGATGGTAATAGGGATAGACCAGTTCGCAAGTACCGCTAAATTAGTGCCATCATATATCGCATAAGTAATAAAACCAAATAACGCCCCGTACAGCAAAGCCCATAGTGGATGACCAGCAGCTTTGGGTATCACAAACACCATAATGCCTACCACCAAAGCGAGGTATACCAACACAGCCGCCGGCCACCTAGCATCAATAGCACCATTATGCATCCGCAATACCGAACCCAAATAATGAATGTATATTTTTTTCGCGATCACCCCTAACCATAAAGCATCCATAATAAGAAAAATAACCACCGTACACACAAATGATTTAATCAGATTCATTGTTTCTCCTTAAAATAGAATACGGGATAAAAACTGGGGTTTTTTTTGCATACGCTTGAAAATCAGGGTTATCCTTATATTTTATTTCTAGCATTGGTACACCCGAAACAAAACGCAATAGGCATGTGATCACAATGGCACCTATCAGTCCCCAGTAGCCCTGCGGAGCTGTCAGCGCCAGCAGTGCAATACCCCACCAGAAACAAGCCTCCCCAAAATAGTTAGGATGGCGACTATATCTCCAAAGGCCTGTTTGTATGATACGACCTTTATTGTTAGAGTTTTCCTTAAACCGAGCCAACTGCCAATCACCCACCCATTCAAAATACAACCCAAGCACGCAGACAACTACCCCAATAACACTCACAGCATTAAAGGTCGGCTGATGATAAAACGACAATATTATAGGCGTAGAAATAATAAGCATTAGCAGCATTTGCAATATAAACACCTGTAAGTAAGAACGCCAAACAAAGTGCTTACCCCACTGCTCCCTCCATTGTTTGTAACGAAAATCCTCACCCGCGCCTATTTTACGCAAAAAAATATGCCCACTCAACCGCAGCCCCCACGCCACTACCAACACCAATATCAACCATTGATTGATACCACTGACCGTATTACAGACTGCCAAAGTAAGCGCTAATAGAACAAAGCTTAATCCCCAACCAATATCTGCAATACTGTTGTCTTTAACCAGTAACGCTAAAAAAAATAAAGCATGAAAAAAAACAACAATCAGAATAATACTTAAAATCATAGAGCCTCTCATTTATCACGTCGATAATACCATCACACCCTCACCCCTACCATAAAAGACTTAAGCAACTTATCGTACTAATGCGCTAAATCGATCATTACCTAACCTAGGCCAAACGCACATCATCAACATGACAACCATCACCCAAGAGTTGACCTTCACCTATACATCAACCTTTATACTTCGCATCTGAAATGAGGAGACAACAATGAATAAATAATAAAATTGCTGAGCTACAGAACTTCCAAAAAATCGTAAAATCCTTATTAGACTCTTGCGACGGCAGTATGCCATTTTCCGAATGTCCAATTGTTAAAAAATTACATAGCAACAAGCCAAATTAAATATGCAAATTAGGAATTAAACTCCTAATTTTAATATTAGTATATATTTCAATGAATTATGACGGTAA
Organism: Coxiellaceae bacterium; assembly: GCA_029210045.1. Lineage (GTDB taxonomy): Bacteria > Pseudomonadota > Gammaproteobacteria > Coxiellales > Coxiellaceae > JARGNX01. Next base: position 173,667 of record JARGNX010000007.1, on the reverse strand, counting down.
TATATTATTTTCTTACAAAAATACACATTTATATTCTTGTAAATTAGGACTCATCACACTAAAATACATAAAAAAGGAAAGATTATGATACCACGACTCATCGCTTCCAAATTTAAAGAGCTAGCAACACAATACCCAGCGATCACAATAACGGGCCCAAGACAGTCTGGTAAATCCACATTATGTAAGCTGCTATTTAAAGACCATACGTACATATCATTAGAGGAAATTGACCAGCGGCAATTTGCCACCGAAGATCCGCGAGGTTTTTTAAATCAATTTAAAGGCCAACCACTTATTTTGGATGAAATCCAACGCACCCCCGACTTACCATCGTACCTACAATCACGCATCGATACCAATCCCGACCAAACTGGTCACTACATCTTAACCGGTTCGCAACAGTTTGAAATGGTCAATAGTGTGAATCAATCATTAGCAGGCAGAACAGCAGTCTTAAAACTATTGCCTCTGGCCTACGATGAAATTACGTTCGTGAACAAAGCCATCGATCTAAATGGCTTACTGTATAAAGGTGGCTACCCGCGTATTTATGACAAAAACCTCAACCCAACAGAAGCCCTTGCCTTTTACCTAAACACTTATGTCGAACGAGACATTCGCCAAATTAAGCATATTAATAATCTTGCGATATTTGAAAAGTTTTTAAAACTGTGTGCAAGCAATGTAGGCCAATTAATTAATTACTCTCGACTAGCTAACGATTGCGGTGTTGATTACAAAACCATCCAATCATGGCTTTCTGTTTTACAGGCCAGTTATATTGTTTACGAACTAAACCCCCACCATGAAAACTTTAGAAAGCGCCTTACTAAATCGCCAAAACTCTATTTTTATGATACTGGACTTGCATGCTATTTACTCGGCATACAAAACACCAAACAACTCAATAGCCACCCCTTAAAAGGGCAGCTTTTTGAAAACTTTATTGTGATTGAATTTTTAAAAAACTGCTACAACCATGGAAAACAAAACAATTTGTATTTTTATCGCGACCACTCAGGAAATGAAGTAGATCTTATTATCGACAATGGCAATGAACTGACTACGGTAGAGATAAAATCATCACAAACGCTATCAAACTCAAGCTTCAAAGGCTTAAAACACTACCATAAAATAGCCGGCGATAGAAACGCACATAGAATTTTGATTTATACCGGCGATAGAAACCTTACCATACATGACAGTCACGTATATAATTACTGCGATATCGCAAAAGCATTTAAACTAATCGAACAAAGCGAATGAAGTGGGTCGTGCTGGATTCGAACCAGCGACCAATTGGTTAAAAGCCAACTGCTCTACCAACTGAGCTAACGACCCTCAGAAGAAACGCTATGATACTGCTTTAGGAGAAAATAACAAGTATTTTGACACTACAAATCAAATGTTTACATCTAGAACAAAATATACACAATGCTAACGGCCCAAACCAAGGGGCCGGGATAGACCCACCCGGACAAACCTCATCACCAACACTCATTTGCATTACATTTTTTGCGCGCTTATGTGCAAAATATGGTATAAACAGGCTTAATTTTTTATATGGGAGTGAGACACCAATGAGCCGTAAAGACCAACTAGAAGTAATACAGCGAAACTTAACCGATATCATCCGCGGCCTGCCCACAGAAAGACCTGCTGAAACACCCCCTGCGGTCGCTGGTCCACTAGCTGGGCTACTAATGAGCCTTACCGGTATATGGAGAGCTCATCACCCAAAATCAGCTTACCCCGCATTCAAAGCACAACTAGAAACATTACAAGCCATTACGAAACAGTTTCTTAATCACTACAACTCAAGTCGATTACCACTGAACGACGACCGTGCAGCTGTTAATAAGATCTCTGATCAGTTAAAAGGCTTAGGCGAAGACTTCATTACACAAGTCAACCTGCGTCTAGGTTCAGGCTCTACTTCACTATTTCAGGCACTCCAAGCCTATGAGTTATTAAGGACTATTTGCGCTGACATGTCACCCAGCAGCAGCCATGATGCAGATGCAGGCGACCGACTGATACCTTAACACAAAACCAACCGATGGCCGCCACCATGGCGGCCATTAAGTAGCTTACTGAATTATATATTTATTTTCATTGTACTGTTTTTTTAGGCGCCCAATCCTTTAAGCTTGCATTAAGTCACAAACTGTATAATGCAAAACATATTCAAAACAGATGCAAGAGAGTAATTATGAGACTTGAAGAAGTAAAAGGCGTTATAGCAGAAGCTACAGCAGTGGTTGCAGATCGCATGAAAGGAATGGAGAAAGCCGGTAGCCTCGCAGGCTCAATGATGATGCTATTCACAGAATTTGTCCGCAAAGATAAAAATTCCAGCCCTAGCGCCATACAAGCATACCTAAAGCAAATGGACGGTATTTGTGACAAATTACTAAATCCGGCTGGGTATACCAATCTCAACGAGGCCAATACTGACTTAGCGAAATTAGAAACTATGAGCGTTACCATAACCAATTTCAAGGACACAAAGACTACACATATTGATATTCACCATCGAGTTCGCCAAGCCTTCCAAGCGGTCGATAACGCTTTAAGAGCAAAAGCAACTGAACTACTAGCTACTGCCAGTGCCTCAACAGGCAGTGGACATGGAAGAGCTCCAGGCTCTTAACCCAGTAAAAATCACGAGGTTTCCCAACCTATCAAAGCGGTTACACTGTTTATATGAAAACATTAACCGCTTTTTCATTATTGGAACTATTAATCACGCTAAGTATTATTGGCTTACTAAGCGCTATTGGCTACCCGAGTTATCAGCATCACTTACACACTGTGTATCGACAAAAAACACGCGTGCAAATGCACCGTATTGCCTTGCAGCTTGAGCGTTACTACAGCCAACATCACAGCTATCAGGGCGCGGTTATACCCCTACAAAACAAGTATTATCGCTTCACTTTAACAGTGAATAAGAAGCATCATTACTTGTTAAAAGCCGTCCCAAAGATTCATCATAACAATGGCCTCTCTGGTGCATTAACACTGAATAGTATTGGTAGGTCTGAATTGTCATCCCGGATAATATATGGATCCCGGATCAAGGTCCGGGATGACAAGCTCAAAGCCAGGGTGACAAACTCAAAGCCAGGATGACAAACTCAAAGCCAGGACGACAAACTCAAAGCCAGGATGACAAGATCACAACCAGGGTGACAAGCTCAAAGCCAGGGTGACAACACTAGCATCAAGGTGTATAGGGTATCTCTTTTACGGAAGTAAAGCGCAGCGAAACAGAGTGAAGCGAGCCATGAAGCAAAAGAGGTACGCTGTGCGACTTGGTTGCTAGTCGGCTTACGCAGCTTTTACCTTAACCAAGCCTACTCATCAATCAACAAACTAATGATCAAACAAATCGCACCCAGCGTCACCGCGGTATCAGCTAGATTAAACGTTGGGAAAAACCAATCACCGTAATGCAGCTGAATAAAATCCACCACGTATTTTAAGCGCACACGATCTATCAAATTACCAATAGCACCACCGAGTATCAATGCGATACCGCAGGCACGTAAGCGCATAATCGACGGCGTCTTAATCAACCACACAAACAGCGCAATAATAACGATCACGGCAATCACCGCAAAGGCATACACTTGCCAGCCGGATGCTTGATTTAAAAAACCGAATGCTGAACCGCGGTTATAAGCCAAACTGAGATTAAACACCGGCAATAATCTTTTCGGATTAAACGGTAAATGCTGAACAGACAGCCATTTAGTCCATTGGTCCAAGATGATAATAATCACACTTAAGCCTAGCCAATATAAACTCGTCTTTTTACTTGCCATAATCATTACCCTTGTATTAATGACGCGCGCTTTTAACGCCGTAGATCGCTTTTCGCGTCTCAGCAGGACTGACGAGAAATGTGACCTACAAGGCAAAAGCAAGCGAGTAACCGGAGTTTACAGCTGGCTAAATGAGGATTACGAGCGCGTTTTTAACGCCGTAGATCGCTTTTCGCGTCTCAGCAGGACTGACGAGAAATGTGACCTACAAGGCAAAAGCAAGCGAGTAACCGGAGTTTACAGCTGGCTAAATGAGGATTACGAGCGCGCTTTTAACGCCGTAGATCGCTTTTCGCGTCAGTCCTGACATGCTAATATACCCTGCTTTGTTAGTAGTGAGAAATAAAAAATGGCAGGACACAGTAAATGGGCGAACATTAAACACCGCAAAGGTGCACAGGATGCTAAACGCGGTAAAGTTTTTACCAAACTGATTAAAGAGATTACCGTAGCTGCACGTTTGGGCGGTGGTGATGCTGATAGCAATCCCCGATTACGCTTAGCGATCGATAAAGCACTCAGCGCTAACATGACCAAAGACACCATTGCGCGCGCTGTTAAACGTGGCGCTGGTGGCGATGATGATAACAACATGATCGAGTCTGTGTATGAAGGCTATGGCATCAACGGTGTTGCTGTGATGGTCGAATGCTTATCCGACAACAAGAACCGCACCGTAGCTGATGTACGCCATTCCTTTACCAAGTTTGGTGGCAACATGGGCACTGACGGTTCAGTCGCTTACCTCTTCACTAAAAAAGGTATTATCAGCTTTGAGCCAGGCGCTGATGAAGATCAACTCATGGAAATCGCGATTGAAGCGGGCGCTGAAGACGTTAATGCCAATGATGATGGCTCTGTTGATATTGAGACCACACCAGAGAATATGCTCAACGTAAAAGAAGCACTGACCAATGCAGAATTAATACCTGCCTTTGCAGAAGTTACGATGGAAGCGGCAACCAGTGTTGACCTTGATGCTGAGCAATCTGAAAAACTACAAAAAATGCTGGATTGGATGGAAGACCTTGATGATGTGCAAGACGTTTATACCAATGCGAATTTTGCAGAAGAATAATCTATATTAAAAAAGTAATACTCTGCGCTCTTTGGTGAAAGGACACACAAGCATGCGAATATTAGGGATAGACCCCGGCTCAAATATCACAGGTTACGGCATTATCGATGTGGTGAAATCCACTGAGCAGCTGGTAACCTTTGGTCAAATTCGAACCTCTGGCGATGACCTGGGGCAGAAACTGTATCAAATTCACAGCAAACTCATCGAAGTCATCACTGAGTATCAACCCAATGAAATGGCAATTGAAAAAGTGTTTGTACAACATAATGTCATGTCCGCATTAAAACTTGGCCAAGCACGTGGCGCCGCCATTACTGCCTGCGCACAATTTGCGCTTGAACTACATGAATACAGTGCACTGCAAGTCAAGCAAGCGGTTGTTGGTTATGGTCAAGCCACTAAAGCGCAAGTACAACATATGATCAGTACCATCTTAAAGATTTCACCGAAACCACCAGCCGATAGTGCTGACGCACTTGCAATTGCATTAACGCATGCGCATACTCGCAAGTGGGCACGACTGACACAGGAAACATCCGATGATCGGAAGAATACGCGGGTTGATCGCCGCAAAAAAACCACCCGAATTACTGATTGATATTGGCGGCCTGCACTATGAAGTGCAAGCGCCAATGACCACTTTTTATCACTTACCTGAAATAGGCGAACAAACCTGTTTACACACTCACCTGGTGGTGCGCGAAGACGCCCATCTATTATATGGCTTCTATGCAGAACGTGAACGCGACTTATTTCGTTCATTGATTCGGGTGAATGGCGTCGGCCCCAAACTCGCTTTGACGATCCTGTCTGGCATGGAAGCTGACACCTTTGTGATGTGCATACAAAACGAAGACAGCACCAGCTTAACCAGCATCCCTGGCATCGGCCGCAAAACTGCCGAACGGCTGATTATTGAAACCAAAGATGCGTTAGCTAAATGGAACTTAGGTGAACAAAGCGCCTCTACTCCGCTACAATCAGCAAGCTTACAAGCCAGCGATGATGCGCTATCTGCATTAACCGCATTAGGTTATAAGCCGAATGAAGCAAAACGCGCCTTAAGCAAAGTGCAACAAGATGATTTAAGTAGCGAGCAGTTGATTCGCTTAGCATTACAGCAAATGGTGAAAGGAGTATCAGCATGACCGAAGAACGCTTGATCAGCCCTGACCACCAATCACAGGAAGATGCTGTCGAAATCAGTATTCGCCCACGCCAATTGTCGGACTATATTGGTCAACCCGCTGTACGCGAACAAATGGATATTTTTATTCAAGCCGCACAACAACGCGGCGAAGCACTCGATCACGTTTTAATTTTTGGCCCACCCGGTTTAGGTAAAACCACACTGTCACATATTATCGCAAACGAAATGAATGTTGGCTTGAAACAAACATCAGGGCCAGTATTAGAGAAAGCCGGTGATTTAGCCGCATTACTCACCAACCTCGAACCGCATGATGTCTTGTTTATTGATGAAATCCATCGCCTCAGCCCCGTTGTAGAAGAGGTACTTTACCCTGCAATGGAAGATTTTCAGCTCGATATTATGATCGGCGAAGGACCGGCTGCACGCTCTATTAAATTAGACTTACCACCATTTACTTTGGTGGGCGCCACTACACGCGCAGGATTGTTAACTTCACCATTGCGTGATCGCTTTGGTATTGTGCAACGTTTAGAGTTTTACAATGCAGCGGACTTAACCACGATTATTAAGCGTTCTGCACAGATACTAGCGGTAGATATTGATGACCATGGCGCCATCGAAATTGCACGACGCTCACGCGGCACACCGCGTATTGCTAATCGTTTATTACGCCGTGTACGTGACTATGCGCAAGTCAAAGCCAATGGCCATATCAGTGCAGACATCGCAAGCCAAGCATTGAATATGCTAAAAGTCGACGCCAAAGGTTTTGATTTAATGGATCGCAAACTGCTATCGACATTAGTTGAAAAATTTGATGGCGGCCCGGTAGGAATTGACAGCCTAGCTGCAAGCATTAGCGAAGAGCGCGGCACGATTGAAGATGTAATTGAACCGTTTTTAATCCAAGAAGGATATATTAAGCGCACGCCTCGCGGCCGTGTCGCCACCGGCTTGGCTTATCAGCATTTAGGGTTAAAGGCACCTGAAGCTGCCAGCTCGCAAGCGAGCTTGGATGCATGACTAGATCCCGGGATGACAAGTTCAAGAGCTAGATGATCGAGTTACTGCCATAGCAAGAAGGTCTACCAGGGGTACCTTTCAAGCGGAGTTTGGTAACATATTAATAGATTCCGGATAAATAACTTCGTCATTTTCCGGAATGACAATGGAGAAAAAAATGTTACAAAGTGAAACGAGTATTTGGAGTTTTATCATTCACGCAGGTCCGGTTGTAAAACTGGTGATGCTAGTTTTGTTGCTGGCATCCGTGAGCTCATGGACTATCATTATTCAGCGTGTGCGTTTATTCAAACAGCGCCGCAAAGAAGCGCGTTTATTTGAAGATCGCTTTTGGTCTGGCAGCGACTTAAATAATATTTACGATAACTTGCATAACCAACGCAAACCGGTGACGGGCCTTGCTAAGATTTTTTACTCTGGCTTTAGTGAATACTTAAAAAGCTCGAGCAAGTCGAGCGATAAAGCCAACGTAATTAAAAGCACGCAACGTGCGATGCGCATTGCGCAATCACATGAAGTCGATAACTTAGAAAAACATTTATCCTTTTTGGCGACTGTTGGATCGAACAGTGTGTATATCGGTTTATTTGGTACTGTGTGGGGCATTATGTCAGCGTTCCGCGGCTTAGGCGCGGTACAACAAGCTACCATGGCGATGGTAGCTCCCGGCATTTCTGAAGCACTTATTGCAACAGCGATGGGCTTAGTTGCCGCGATTCCCGCTGTTATTGCTTACAACTTTTTTACCAGCCAGCTTGAACGCTTAGATAACAGCTATCAAACATTCCAAGATGAATTTTCCAGTGTGCTGCATCACCAAAGTCAACCACAGCAACACATGCCTCCTGCTGAAAACAACGAAGGGGAATGGAATGAACAGACGGCGTAATCGCAAAAAGCCTATGGCTGAAATCAATGTCGTGCCTTACATCGATGTGATGCTAGTGCTGCTGATGATTTTTATGATCACTGCCCCACTACTGACACAAGGCGTTCACGTCAATCTACCTCAAGCCAGTGCAAAGACATTAACCCCCGACAATCAATTACCTATTATTGTCACTGTAGATAAAAAAGGTGAATACTTTTTAAATATCGCCAAAAAGCCGAGCAAAGCACTCAACGCTGCGCAATTAAATGATGCTGTCGGCATTGCATTAGGGCGCGCTAAGCAAAAAAATCAAAAACGCGATGTTTATGTGCGTGGTGATAAAGCGGTGGATTATGGCAAGGTAGTTAATGCCATGGTGCTACTGCAACAAGCCGGCGCTAAAGATGTTGGGCTAATCACCAAGCCAGCATAACCTAAACTAGCCATATAAGTTAGCGTTAGGGGATTCTAACTGCGTTGACTTCGAAATTGCGACAGTACCAACTCATAACATGATATCACCTTTAATTATTTATTTATTAGTTAAGGCTATTTTAATACTAATAGTATATTATACTATTTATCTAGTAACTAAAATCCATAACCGCACAATAGCACGAGGCAGCTAAAATGAGACCCCACAATCTACTCACTAAAAAAACCCGTGTGATTGCAAAATTACAAGCGGCTACCGCCGATGCCAGCAACAACGCAAGATTACTGACCATAATTGAAGGTGAACTCCTTAACGAGTCCAACAACGCAAGAAGCATTGATGCCCTGAAAAGAAGAAAGCAGCAGTTGACGCAAAAACAAGATCAACTCACTGAAACTATCAATGTATTGACAATCGATATCACAAGAATCAATAGCGAAATCATAGAACATACAGCTGAGCTGGTGATGGATAATCTTGCATCACTTAAAACCAAAGCAGCCCTCATCGAGGAAAGTGGAGCCTCAATCAGCCCCAAAACTTCCGAACTACTCACACAATACATCACTCAAATACGAGAACCCAGATACATGGAATTGAACGGACGCGACTGCTCCGACCCAAAACGCCTTGAAATGCTTGATTCACTTTTAGAAACAGGGAAAAAACTCTCTAAAAGGCTAGATGCAGAGTTACTCCCCTTACCGCAAATTAACACCTCCCCCAGCCTATAACTAATAATAACTTTTGGTTCTTTATTGATTATTTAATGTTATCTTAATGCTGGCACTGTATTATTCTACCTATCTAATAACTTAAAACATATATCGTGCAAAAAATGAGGTTACGAAAATGAGAAGAATTCCATCTATTGTTGAAGTCGAATCTCTTATAAAAGAACGAATGAAACGAAAAGAAGATTTACAGAGTAATATAGCTAACATGAAAGCGTCCACACAAACACTACAAAGTAGGTTAGACCTCATGACCAATCCAGGCGTAGCGCCCCCCCTATTTGTCTTGCAAAGCAGGCTGCCCGGTGAAGAAAAAGATTCTACGAAAACCATTCAGAGATTACAGGCCAACTACCATAGCAGGATAGAATACCTCACAGTCGAAATGCGCAAGTGCGGTAATGAAATCACAAAAATAGATAGCGAGCTCGCTAAACTAAACTCTTCACGAACAATACTAAACATTAAAAACAGAGCGGTTAAAATTATCGAAGCGTTCTCAAGCGCCCTTCCTCAAATACAAGAGTTACACGATGAAACAGGTACACTTTCAGACACTGTAATCACACAATTCAAAGCGGCAAAGGCTGGAGTTGATAAGGTAACGGATATAACAAAAGGCATATTAGCAGCAACGAAAGACGGACAGTTGGCCATTACCATCAAAACACTTCTGGAAGCAGAGTCTGCGACAAAAGAACTAACTGCAACACTTACTGCAGGAGCCAGCGCTACTGCTGAAGACCCCGCAACAGTTGAGGAAGATAGTCCTAGCAGCCCTAGGCCAGGTGGACGATAAGACCCATCCACACGAAAAATATAACTGGATCCCGCATCGGGCCTGCCCCAGGCAAGGACCCGGGATGCGGGATGACTAGGCAGCAGTACGTGGGCTCAAATGAGCACTACTGATTTCATCTAGTTGTTGCTGATAAAGATCATTTAGCTTTTCATCCGCACCCTTTCGAGCTGCGGCATCTTTCTCAGTTGTTGGCATATCTTCAGGCAAGGCCTGTCGAATATCACCAAAAATTCTTGTCCTCAACTGATCTTGCAGCGCCCATGAATCCAATGCCATCTCACCAGCTGCTTTAACATGGTATTCAGAACCACCCATAGCAACGAAATCCATATTAATATTTTGTGGTTGATAAGCAGCCTGAAGATTACAAGACGTCATGAAACCATTACGTGGCTTGCTGCTAACCGCTACCATCTCATGCTCATGATCATCGTGATCATGCCCGCGCTCATATTCACGATGATGAAAATAATGCGACTCATCTTGCCCCATGGTTTTTTGCATACTGTTATGAATCAGATCAGTAAATGTTGCTCCATAACGCTGCTTTGGATCTGGTCGTCGACCCAACATCCACTGCATTAACACCTTGTTATACATAAAGCCAAGGATTATTTTTCCTGCATCATACATATCACCCAAATTCAGTGCCAAGCACGCCGCTTCTGCAAGCGCCATACTCATCATGGAGTGCTCAAAGCATTTATCATCTTCAAACAAGTATTTTTTAGGGTACTCAGAAGCACCACCGATAGACAACATACCAAATAGCGTCAACCCAACAAGACCAGCTACTTTCCAGCCATTCCAATTTTTTGAGGTTAGAATACGCCGAGATTGATTCGTGGTGGCGCGAGTTAACAATACCGTTTTCACTAAAAAGTTAATACCAGCCAAACTGTTTTTCCATACAGGTGACCAATCCGGATTATTCTTTAATATAGGCTGAATAGCTGATGCATAGTTATATAAACCCGAAGCAACTAAGCCAAATATTAACACGCCCACCTGAACAGGCATCGGCAAAAGGGTTTGCTGCCCCATCGACATAGCATGCAACTTCTCTTCAGTCACTCGCTTACGCTCTGCCTCTGGCAATAGCTTAGCTTGCTGCTCTAATCGGTATTTTTTTAAATGCGAAGTGTCTTTACACAATAACAACTTAACCGCGCGCGCATTTTGCAATAATTGCACGATAGCGCTGCAAACCGTGACTGCCAACATCCATACAAAAGAGTTTTGCTTAACAGAATCATGCGCCGCTTCTGTATTTGCTACGGAACCAGCAATAGACAAACCCAATACCAAGAGCGAGTAACCAAATGCGGTAACACCATTCCACTCATGCTTTTTCCGTACATCAACTAAAGCTTTAATACTTCCCAAAGTCAGCATACTTGCAATGCCACTGAGCAAACAAGCCAAGATATTAGCTGTTGTAATTAATGCAACATCCGATGAAATCACGGGAATAGCAGCATTCGCCGTATAAGCCGACACACCAGATGTCAAAGGCAACCAGTCTTGCAACAACGCAGGAGCATTTGCTTCATCAGGCCCTAACACACGCGCCACGAAACTTTTAGCAAAGCTCAAACTTTGGTATGAAGCCACACCGCCAATAGCCAACACAGCTAACACCATCATGGCATCGGACACACCCCGACCGGAATCAATGTGATCCATCGTACCTTGAACCGCTTGCTTAAATTCAGCGTAATATTTCGTGTCATGCGTCTTTTCAGCCACATCAACAACAACAGTGTCACCCACTTCTCGTTGAACTATCATAGCGTCTCCCACAATATATATACTTAACCGCGCACATACTCGTCTCCACAAGCATGGCGTTCTTCTCTTAGTCCTTCACTTTAGTCCGTAAAATCGCCGATCACAGCGGGCAAGCCGGTTTGGGCTAATGCTGCTTGTTTGGCAAGGGGCAGGTTCCATTCAACAAATTTGTCAGTCGCGAACGACTTCAGCATCGTCAACACAAAGCCTCCATCAGATGGATACTTTGGTTTGTCTTCTTTAAACGGTTGGTGCGCCTCCAACACCAACTTATCGTTTTCTCGACCTAGTTTATAAGGTTGATTAACGATATTCACTGATGTGCCCACCGGCACCATCGAAAATAGTTTTTTAATATCTTTGGGGTACATGCGAATACAGCCCGCACTACTACGCTGACCAACGCCTGCAGGCTCATCAGTACCATGAATCAAATAACTGGGATTAGATAAACGCATAGCAAACGCACCCAAAGGATTTTTAGGCCCTGGCTTTACCACGCGCGGCACCGGATCACCGTGCTTTTTACGAAACTCATAAATACTCTTTGGCACATGCCACGATGGGTTCTTAATTTTCTGGATGATACGCAACTTACCTAATGGCGTACTCCAATTCATTTCACCAACGCCAATGGGAAAGGTATACACGTGATTTTGATGCTTGGGAAAATAATATAAACGCATTTCTGCAATATTAATAATGATGCCTTTATGTGGCACGTTGGGTAACACATAACGACTCGGAACAAATACAATGGTATTTCGTTTCGGGCGATCCGGATCAACGCCAGGATTCGACTCTACCATTTCATAAAAGCCGACATCATACTTATGCGCTAACGAATATAAATCATCACCCGCCTTCACCTTAACGAACTTAATTGCCCCAATCACATCCACCTTAGGTAGCGGTTTTGGAAACACCAATGCCCAACTGGTCTGCGCCAGCAGCAAGCTAAATAGTGTCATTATGATCGTTTTAGTTATTTTCATCATTTCGTACTTTTTGGTACACCGTTCGTCAATATGTTCGCAATCATAGCGCCTAGCAACACAAGAATCCAGGAAAGATATAACCATATAAGAAATAGAGGAATTGCAGCTAGCGCACCATATAAAAGTGTATATGTCGGTCTCATTTTCAAATACGCGGTAAATCCGTACTTAAGCAGTTCGAACAAAATGGTCGTTACCATCGCACCCACACCGGCTGCACGCCAATTCACTTTGCAGGCTGGTAAAATCACATTCAACAACCAAAATACCAAAAACGTTATGATCCATGGAATCATTCGAATCGATGCTGTTTTTAGTAACACATGATCAGTAAACGTATGCACATAAGGCAAAGCAGCGATGTAAGCCCCACCAACAATCAACGCCGCGGTTACTGGCGGTGCCACCAAAATAATGACTAGGTAGACCAACATCAATAAAAAATAATTCCGGCCATCACGTATACCCCAGATGGTATTATATGCGGCGCGCATATTGTGGATCATCAGCATGCAAACAAAAAACAGGAAACTGATATTGACCCATGATAATTTATTAACGTTCCTAACAAAACCATCAAGCGCTTTAACGATACCACTGGCAGCACCTGTGACGAAAGTGCGGAACACAAAGGTTTCAATTTGATCAGCGACATGCTGGAAATGTGGAAAAAATGATAATACTGTCACGGTAACTATCATCAGTGGCACCAAGCTTAATAGCGTGGCATATACCAATGAAGCGGCACGATAGGTCAAGCCTGTTTCAAATAAACGTCTAAAAAAATAGCAAAGCCATTGCCACAGTGTATATTCCTTTAATCGTTCAAGCATTGACCACTCCGTTTGTGTCATTATATCATACAGTAAAAATAATGATTACATATATTGAAGCTTCAAATTACCCTTACAGCCAGCAACTATCGATGTGAAATATAGAAAAACTTTCACTAATTAAAATACCATGTAGTGATAATATCGATAAGATTTATATTGTTTAATTTAATATTAAATTAATACTAACACAGTATCATCCAGCTCTATATATTTCATTCAAGGTGAATAATGTGAGTAGAGTTAATCTAGAAGCCGAAAGGTCCAGACTACAAGCCCAGTTAAAACATAATGCAGAAACCATAAGCGCACTAAGGAGCCAAATAGGAAAAAATCTAGGTCTTATTAAAGCGCATAACCCTAAACTATTTAAAGCAGTCACAATTGAGCTGAGCAAAATCAAGCGGAGGCTTCAGGACAATCAATACACCCCTATTGCTACAGCTGACCTTTCACTTAAAGTTTTTAAAGAGGCGCTTAATTATACCAACAGCATTCTATTAACCATACCAGAGCCTGATAAAGTAACAGCAAAAACACCAAGAATTTTTCGACGACGGGTGGCACCACCCCGCATGACCGTTACACGCATTACTGGAACTACGGCTGGAGAAGCAGCGCCAACACCAGCTGAACCAACACGTGGCATGACGCCTGACGCAGATTCATTTAATTTTAATTTCGATGACGCGCTTAGCGACTCAGCAGAGGGACAAGCCTACCCTCGATAACAGTTATTCATTCGGGCCCGGGGTGCAACTCAAACCATGCTGTTTAAACCACGCAGACTGACAAAGTGGTTGAACGGAGGCATATAAACCTGGAATATTAACCCAACCCTTTGCGGGTTTAGCCAGCTTTGCTTCATTTTGGCACTGTGCGGCCTTACCACTCACTACGCCGTATAACGTGAATTGAGTGCTGTTATTCCAGCTTTCATCACTAGTAGCAAATAATGGTCCACCACTGTCGCCAGCGCAAAAAGCCACCTCACTGCTATCGCCTGCACATAATAAATCATTAAAACCCGCTTCTTCAGTGGAAAAATTAGCTTTACCGTAATTGGTTTTGCACACTGAATTTTGCATTAAAGTATTTTGACCATATAGCAAATCAACCGAAGTAACATCAGCTAACGTAGTAGCATCAGTTGGTAATGGATTACCGCGTAACGGTTCTGTCATACCGAAACCCGCCACATAGGTTGTGTTTGAACCAGCTGCTTCGGCCGATATCGATGCTGGTGTTACCGCTGTAACCGACTGCAGTAGAGGTACAATAGCAAAATCCTTGCTTTCATCCATGTTAGGTAAATAACCCGGCGCAATCGTATCCGTTAAGTTAACCTTGCTTGCATCAACTGGGTAGACTTTATCACTGGTTTGCCAATTGCTACCAATCACCGCTATATCATGCAATGCAGATGGGTCAATTGCTACGCTTGGCTTAGCTGATAAATCCAACATACAGTGAGCAGCTGTTAATACTTGCTTATCACTGACTAACGTACCAGTACAAACACTACCATAACGGATAGACAAATACGGCTGTTGGTCTTTATTAACTTTTAACTCTACCAATGACGGATTAATCGTTGCCCACGCTTCAACCGTTGAATAATATTCCTTATTCAACAGCTTCACGATAGGCGCTATCTTTTTTGCAAAATCCACAAATGAATCGCAGGTGGCTTGTTGCTTTTTAAGATCAATTTTACAACTGTTAGTATCCTCGGCAGTTGTCTTATGTTGTTGCAATAATGCTACTGCTTGTTTGCCTTCAACTGAAAACTGCAGTGCTGCTTTGCCGTCTTGCATAATGGGTGTCATATCAACCATAATTGGTTTATTAGGATTGTCACCGTATAGCGTGTAACGATAAGCTTGATTAGCAGGTAAATCAAAATAACGGTAGTTAGTCGACTTCATATAAGCCAAATCATCGTCTTGCTCTAAAGCAGGCTGCAAGATAGCAACAATAGGTGGCGTCATATTAGCAGGCGCTTTTTGAGCGGGATAACAGGTCGGTACTTGGGAATAATCATCACCCGGTTGAGGTGGCACACATAAGGTCACGGCCATACTCAATGCCGGAATCAACCAAACCAATAACAATAAAAACCACCTATATAACTTCACCATAATTCCTATCCTATATAACTAATATACCTGTAACAATACCTTTAAAATATTCGAGCATTGTATCATAAAACAGGAAAAAGTTGCACATCCGGTGAACACCCGTTAGACTTGCCAGTTGAGTTTTAGAACAGCAATTATTAGGAATATATCAATATGTTACGCAGTCATTTATGCCGTGAAATCAATACTTCACTGATCGATCAAACACTTTCACTTGCCGGATGGGTACATCGTCGTCGTGATCATGGTGGTTTGATCTTTATCGATTTGCGTGACCGTGACTCCATGGTACAAGTGGTTTGCGACCCTGAAATGTCCGAAACGTTCAAAAACGCGCATGAATGCCGTAATGAATTTGTTATCCATGTCACCGGTAAATTGCGTCATCGCCCAGAGGGTACGGTAAATCCAGACCTCGCCAGTGGCGAAGTCGAACTGGTGGCTCATGAGCTAACGATACTCAATCGCGCCAACCCACTGCCGTTTAATATCGATGAATATAAAGAAGCGAACGAAGATACGCGCTTAAAATACCGCTACTTAGACTTACGTCGCCCCGAAATGGCCAGACGTATTAAAACGCGCGCCACCATTGTACGCGCCATGCGTAACTTTCTTGATGATCAAGAATTCCTAGACATTGAAACACCGTGCTTAACCAAAGCCACACCTGAAGGTGCTCGCGACTATTTAATCCCAAGCCGCACTAATCAAGGTAAGTTTTTTGCCTTACCGCAATCACCACAAATTTTTAAAGAATTATTGATGGTATCGGGTTTTGAAAAATACTATCAAATCGTTAAATGTTTTCGTGATGAAGACTTACGTGCCGATCGCCAACCTGAATTTACGCAACTCGATATAGAGATGTCATTCGTTGATGAGGATGATGTTATGCAGCTCATGGAAAACATGATGCAGCAATTGTTCCAGCAAGTACTCGGTGTCACACTACCGGATACGTTTAAACGCATCCCTTATGCCGAAGCTATGCAACGTTATGGCTCTGATAAACCTGACTTGCGTATTCCACTGGAACTGGTTGAGATTGGCGATATTGTAAAGGACGTAGAATTTAAAGTATTTAGTGGTCCAGCTAAAGATGAAGATGGCCGTGTAGCTGTGCTACGTTTACCGAATGGCAATTCATTATTAACACGAAAACAAATTGATGACTATGGCAACTTTGTCGGTATTTATGGCGCCAAAGGCTTGGCCTATATCAAAGTGAATGATGCCAGCAAAGGCATTGAAGGCTGCCAATCACCTATCGTTAAGTTTCTAACAGACGACATCATCAAGCAATTATTCGAACGCACTGGCGCACAAACCGGAGACATTTTATTCTTTGGCGCTGATAAAACCAAAATCGTCAATGAAGCCATGGGTGCTTTACGCTGCAAGATCGGCGCCGACTTAAGTTTGTATAGCTCTGACTGGGAAATCTTATGGGTCACCGACTTCCCTATGTACGAACAAGGTGATAATGGTTTAGAACCATTACATCACCCATTCACTGCTCCTCAGCAATCAGATCCCGAAGCGTTAAAAGCCGCGCCAACCAAAACCTTATCGCGCGCCTACGATATCGTACTTAATGGTTTTGAAATCGGCGGTGGTTCTGTTCGTATTCATAATTATGACTTACAGCTTACCGCACTTGAAATACTCGGCATTGATGCAGAAGAAGCCAACGACAAATTTGGTCACTTACTAAATGCACTGCAATTCGGTTGCCCTCCATTAGCGGGTATTGCTTTAGGCATTGACCGCGTTGCCATGTTAATGACGGGTAGTGATTCGATTCGTGATGTGATTGCATTTCCAAAAACACAAAGCGTTCACTGTCCGCTGACTAACGCACCCTCTGCAGTCAGTGAACAGCAATTGAATGATTTGGGTATTCGATTAAAGCCTGTCAAAAAAGCATAACCCCCCCGAGCACCTACCCACCCTTCGAGACGGTCACTACGTGACCTCCTCAGGGTGATCGGCCGCAATCCTGATAATGTACATTCCAGGTTGCTAAGTATATAGAAATATGGTATTATGCACTATTAGTTAATGAATGACTTTTATATGCGTCTGAGATTGTTTTGTATAATAAGACGAGGAAAAGTTATGAAAATTAATAAGTTAAAAGTACAGTCAGGTTTTACATTAGTCGAGTTAATTATTGTTATTGTGATCCTGGGCATATTATCTGCCTTTGCCGTTCCTAAATTCATTGATTTGTCTCATGATGCACGAAAAGCGTCTATATCCGCGTTAAAGGGCGCGATACTTTCAGCGTCGCACCTAGTGCATGCAAAGGCAGTAGTTATGGGTGTCGCAAACAAGGCATCAGCTACGATTATGACTAAAAAAGATGGTACAGCGATTACAGTATCGAACGGCTATCCCACCCCTACCAATAGTGGCATTGTAATTGCGCTGCATAGCGAGGTGAGGCATAACTTCACCACCACAACTCATACAGGTCATCCTGCTTCTATCACATTCAACCTGGATGGGTATGAAAATTGTGGCGTCACCTATTTTAGTGCCGAACACCTTGCTGTTGAAACAGAATGTACACCTAATAATAGTGGTGAAGAGTAAGCAGGTCTGTCATACCGGCTCGGGGCCGGTATGACAATTTTCTTTGCCCTAACAGTTATAATACAATTTTTATCAATTGGTTATACGGCAACGCCGATGAAATCTAACATTTAATCTCCCCTTAATATCGGCACACTATAATACTAGAATACTAAAATATAAATTAATAATGATGTAACCATATGCGAGAAAAACGCCTCATTTTATGTATTGGTAATCAACCAATGCAGCAATTAAGAGCCAAACGACTCCAAGAAAAATGGTGCAGCAAGCCTGGTCGTGAAAAATCAGACTGCCAAGTACTCATCATCGATACTTCAGACCCACTAGCAATCCCCCAAAGCTTTAAACAGTTAGTATCCAGTGCAGAGCATGAAATCGCCATATTAGGGCACGGAACACACCACGGAAACAGCAAGCTATATGATGAAGAATATAGAGCGGTCTCACTCTATGATATTGCCAGCCTGATTGCTTTGTTGACCAATAAACACCACCTAGGATCTAGCGGAAAACCGGCAATACAAATCAGCCTAATAAGCTGCTATGGTGCTTACAAAAAAAACCGGAAAACATTATCAGCTGCCGAATACCTACAAACTGCCTTGCTAAGCCTCAACTTAAGATCAGATATCACCGCACGACGATCGTTTATAGTTGTTGAAATATCCGGCAGAAAAACTACCGCAGCATTCCCTGACAGGGATAAGGTAATAGCCGCTTATGATCGCGCCTTACAACTCCCCGCATCTGATCAATCAGCCATTACTGACTGCCAAAATAACATTTCCCGCTTAATCCCCAAATCAAAAATGGAAGCGCACGGACCCGCTAGTAAAGTTACATTTAGAATTCGCGAGGGAACCACGAGCAACCTATTTCAAACAGAAATACGACACAGCAAGCCATCTGAGATTCAAGCTCAACGCAGCTGTCATGTGCTTAATCTTATAGACCAACTATGGGATGAATACTTAAAAATCTACTCAGTATCAGAAGACCAAACAAACTGCATTGATGCTATACGTAATGATCTAAAACACCGTCGATTTAGCAGCTATGACTGCATCACCTTAATGATTAAAGGCCATGAGAATGTTTACGAGAGTCGCCAACTGGTACCAAAATTTCTACGGCTCTATGATTCTTTTCCAAGTGTCCTATCTAATTTAACTAAACAAGTAAGCGAATTAATGGAACTAGTAGAGCGCAGGCCTAGCCGTGACGCTTTAATCACCTGTCCCGATTCATTCAAGTGAAAACCAGTTACCCGACCCTTCTTATCACGTGAAAAAGAAAAAACGGAATTAGCAACTTTTGCAAAAAAAGCGTTATTCGATAAAGGGTAAATAGCAAACGGTGTACGCAAATTCAGCGGAGTGGAAAGGTTTACCACCAACAGATAATCACCTTGAGGTGTAAATTGATAAATCGTACCAGCAGCTGTTTTATAATGACCCGCATACTCAGCTAGTTTTTTAGTGGCGATTTTTATCGATTTATAACGCGGCAATAATGGGTAAGCAGCTGGATCCAACAAATGTAAAGCTAAGTTATTGGTATACACAATGTTCGACGCATTACTCAGCACCACAACACCTACCGGCTTATCTGTGCGAAAACCAATAAAGCTGGATGAACCCGGAATATTTCCAGTTTTCCAAATAAGATTTTTATATACATTCCACCCTAGCGTAGTTTGAACAGCTGCCCCCTTAGGCAAACCTAAATTTCGTGCATTAACGCCCTCTGGAAACTGCACTTTATGACTCAATTGCATCGCAGGGTATAAAGACGTTTTTAGCAAACCCATATTAGCCTGCATAAACCGCACCAAATCAACCGCATTGGAATATAAACCACCCGCAGGTGCCATCACATTAAATTGCCAGTGCGCCACTGGTTTATCAGCCTGATATCCTTGCGCCACATTGCCACTGTATTTTTGTGGAATTTCAAAGAAGGTATTATCCATGTGCAACGGCTGTAAAATATTTTCATTAATCACTTGGCGATAAGGTTTTGCCGCCACTGTCGCAATACATTGACCTAACACAGCCATACCCAGATCCGAATACTCGTAATTTGTTCCGGGCTTAGTCAATAACTTCATTTTAAGCAGCAATGTCGCCAATCGTTTTTCAGTTATATCCTTATAAGGGTTCACACGCCCCACCCCTAGCGGGCTCGAAGGCAACCCCGACATATGCGTAGCTAAATCTATCACCCGTATAGGAGTGCCATGATAAGTAGGCAACAACATGGATTTTGGCATACATGATTGCGCTGCGTCCGACAATTTCACTTTACCAGCCAGCACTTGCTGTGCTAAAGCCAACGTGGTAAATACCTTCGTAATAGATGCAATAGGGAATACCGTATTTTTAGCTGCCAACTGCGACGACCACAGCTTAACGCCCTGGTTAATGGTCGCCACGGATAACTCAGTGGCATAGCCATCGTGCACGTATTTTTCTACTTCAATTTTTGGCTGCACTGACTGGCCATAACAAATTACGGGCATCACAATAAACGGTAAAAGAAATTTGAAATCCATATCAATCCTGCTCCATTTAACCTTCTTCGTATTCCAGTATATCCCCAGGCTGGCATTGCAGATACTGACAAATAGCCTCAAGCGTAGAAAACCGGATCGCTTTAGCTTTTCCGGTTTTTAAAATAGATAAATTCTGTTCGGTAATACCAACAACTTCCGCTAATTCTTTTGATCGCACCTTGCGCTTAGCTAACATCACATCTAAATTGACAATCACTGCCATTGACCCACATCCTATATAGTTAACTGTTGTTCCTGTTTGATTCTGTAACCTTCCGCCATAATCCATGAAATAAGGATAATCAAAAATGCCGTGAGTAAAATTCCAAGGTTGGTACCGGAAAAAGAAACACTCGCCACACGTTGCCCAACAGGGTTTTGCCACGTCAATGTTAAGCTAAGCAGCGCTTGATAAATGGGGCTAATCAATTGACCTATAAATAATGTGTAACCAATGTAACGAATATTTTTAACACATAATTCAGAAAAAATCACACCACGCTCAAATAAAGTAAATAAGCGAATCAAAAAATACAATACAAATAAATGAATAGCCAAAGGAATAAGCCCTAACAAAAAAGCCAGTGTTTTAGTCGTTATACTGAGCGGCCCAAAAATACGCAAACCATCGGGAATATAACTTAAGGCAAAACCATTACTCGCAGCAAGCGTCGAAACAGGGGTAGGTGCATCGATCCAAAAGATTACCATCAATAATGGCAACACTAAAAAGGTGACTTTAAGTATCCACTTAAAAACCTTACTGATTCGCTGTATTTTGTGCATTGTTATTCTCTTTTATTAGCTACAATTAACTTTAATGTTGAATCATTATTGATCCAGGCACACAGTGTGCCCCTTTTACTTCATGGCTCGCTTCGTTCCACTCCGCTGCGCTTTACTTCCGTAAAAGGGGCACACTATATACCTGGATACAACCGCTCAGCTTACACGGCATATCGCATGATCTTAACCATACCGACAAGTAATCCGTCCATGCTGCCCTTGCGGATAATAAGCCAAAGCTAACTTACCCATCGGATGCAACTTATCAGTTTTGACCCAACAGCCCGGCTGACCATCAAATTGCCGCGCCGATATTGGCAAGGTATGCCACTTATAATCCGTCGGGCTTTTCTTAACCGCTAACACAACCACACCCGCATAACGGAAATGCTTATCACGCTTAATCGGTATACTGATCTGGCCATTGGCTGTCGCCGTTGCCTGAGCCGTACGTTTTATCACTACCGGCTGACCGGGGTTATGATACGCGACTTGATACTTAAAAGGAATCGAGTGCGACGAGGGATTAGTCACGCTCACTTGGTTTGCCATTGCACTGATACAACCAGCCAGCAATGAGCCCGCTATCATAGGTTTTAAAATTTTCATCTTGTTTCTCCAATTAATTTATAAGGCTATCTTCGAAGATAGGAATACCTTACCAAACTAATTATCGAAAAACAATAATTTTATATTAATTAACAGCTATTTTTTATTGTACACCAGTCACATCATCGAGCCGACCAACCCCGGCGGATCTTCAGCAATCGCATCACCATCATAAGGTGAGACCAAAGAAGCAGGCGAACACGCCAAAGGGTGTGGCTCGCCTTGAGGGCTAGGCGAGCGCAATACACCATGAGCTCTTATGAGAACTGAAGCCGCATAGCGCTGCTCACGCCCCACCACCACGGCAGGCAGAAGAGAAACCAACTGCTGCACATACTGATTTTGCTTCGCTGGCATATGCGGCGAACACGCCGCCACTAAGGGCCGCAACTTCTCTGTATCTACCGTCGTTATCACATCCAATCGATATTTCGCAGCAGCTAAATGCAAAACAGCATTTAATACTTTCAGATCTTCTTCAGGTTCATAGCTGTGATAAATTTCTAGGAAATGAGAAAACAAACCAACTAAAGCGCCATTCAGCTGATCATTAAACACTTCTGGTAACGCTGCAGCTTCTTCACACTGAAATATATAGCTCAAACTAACAAAGATATTCCCAATCAGCACCTGCCGATATTTAGTTTCAAACGCCACCCTAGGTTGATCCAAAGCAGTCGCCACCCGACTAAGTGCGTCGACAATGCACTTAAAACGATCTTCGACCATCATCGCATGATCTGTTCTAGCCACCCCACCCAGGCACTCTTCGAGCGCAACAAGGTTGCTCGTAACTAATTCACTACCAGACAATAACGCCGTTAATTCAGCCGTTTCATATTCACTAGGTTGCTTAGTTAGCCTTCGCATGATGCTACCTTAATTACAATTAATACCTGACGTAGCGGTATGCGAACAAGCATCAACATCATCGTCTAACGGCGGCACAACCATCGGCGACAACAAACCACGCTGCCACAGCAACTGTGCCATCGAAGGTTTCTCTGCAGGTTCAGGTTCAGGTTCCGATTTAATCACTATTTCCAACATTTCAGGCGCTTTGCTAACATCAGGATGGTTTACATAGAATCTTTCTAAACTCTCCATACCCGCTGTAAAATCATCAGGAAAGTCAGCCGTAGTTGCATCTGCAGCATTTAAAAATATCGCTAGCTGATCCATGCAATAAAGAATATCATCAGCTGAAGGATTTTCTTCATCAGCAAAGCGAATGGCTTTTTCTAAATAGGAATAAATCATATGTTTAAAAATGTCTTGGTCACAGTCGCCATAATCCAGATAAATCTTCATGATGCTATCAAGCTGGTCCACCAACACACCATCCATATCGGCCGCTAGGCGCTGCATACATAGCTCGATCGCTACCCCAGTTAAATTAACGCGATACAACCCTAGCCGATCAAACTCGACAAATAATTCGAAACAATCAATCACGTCATCAATCGTCGATAAGGCAGGATCATCGCATTGAACAAGTAACTCAGCTAAAGCGTTAGTAATATCATCAGTAATATCATCGATAGGTACCTGCTCCAGCAAAGAAGCGTCTCGATCATACAGCTTTTTATAGAGCGACAACCCATGCAGTAAGGCATCAAACCCAATCACCTTAGCATCTCTCAGCATATGATGAAATAAAGCAGCTATATTCACCGCCTCACTTGAAGCAACACAGCCAACTGCCTCACGAGCAGATAACATGTCATCATATTGCGCTAACGCTTTATAACACTGATTTCGAGATAACTGTGGAGAACACTGTGCAGCAAACATCAAATAGTTTTCTTTATTAAGACCATCAAGAAAACATATTTTATAAGCCGCATCTAACTGCGTTAGCGCATCAAACAACCTAACATCATCAGCCACATTATAGCCCTGATGGATTTCTAAAAAATAATCCACTAACAGCGTTAAGGCTTGCTGTAACTCAGCATAAAAATCACCTGCAATATTGCCAATCATTGGCAACGTTAACAAACGGTTCAGATACATCAATATATTACCAATGATCTGCTGCTGCTCTCTCAACTCCAATGAGTCATCTGGCTTTTTTAATTGAGAAGACACTGTTTGCATTGCTGCCATCACAGGCGCAAATTTGTCAGGCGACAACATGTCCGTATCTGACTTAGCTATCCAATCAAGGCATTGGTTAATATTTGATAGGTTCAATAATTGCACATCATTACCACTAAGAATGACCATTAGTTCTTGTGCTGTATATTCACTTGGACGCTTGTTCAACGTATGCATAGCTCACTCCCACATGAGTTGTTAGAATTTTGCTTGAATCATAAGGAGGGTATCAGTGCATGTCAAACGCTTAAATGATATATTCACAACAGCTCAACACTACGCGAGACAACGGATGTCGATTAAACGCTTATTTTTTATATTATTCATTTTTTTACTACTGCCCATCGATTTAGTGGCAAACACCTCAGCGATTGTACCAACCTTAGCCAAACATATCTCCGAGCCGCATGTTTTTTGGATATTGATTTGCGGGATTTTAGTTATTTTTATGACGATCCCTGGCATTGCTATTTTTTATGGTGGCCTAGTGTATCGCGCCAATGTGCTGTCTGTGTACACCCAATGTTTAGCCATGGCCGCTATTACCTCTATTGTGTGGGCACTCATTGGTTTTCACCTTAGTTTTGGTTCCGGTGATTTTAAAATACAATTAATGCTGGGGAATTTATCATTACTCTCTAGCCATACCACCTCGCATGACCAAGCTAACCTGGTTAATTCTCTGGTAGATTTATTCTATCAAATGGGCTTCGCCATGATTACCGTGGTGATTGTAATTGGCGGCTTTGCAGAGCGCATGAAATTATCTGCTTCACTAATATTTGCCCCCTTATGGATAATTATTGTGTATTGCCCAATCGCACACTGGGTATGGGGTGGTGGCTGGTTAGCTAAATTAGGCGTAATGGATTTTGCCGGTGGCACTGTTGTTCACATGAATGCAGGGATCGCCGGATTGATTGCCGCGATAATGATAGGTGAGCGTAAGCATAAATCTAACCCTCATTACAGCTTATCCATTGTTACCATTGGCACCAGCATATTATGGATAGGCTGGTTTGGATTTAATGGTGGCAGTGCTCATAGCTTAAAAGGCACAGCCATTGCTCTCATTAATACGCAGCTCGCTCCCGCTGCAGCCGCATTAAGCTGGCTAATAACAGAACGACTACACAGCAAAAAAGCAAGCGCACGCGGATTATTGTTTGGTGTCATTAGTGGCTTAGTCGTCATAACACCCATGGCTGGTTACTGCTCATTAATTTGCGCCATTATTGTTGGACTCATTTCATCACCCGTTTGTTATTTTGCCATCAATATTAAAAAAATATTTGGCTATGATGACGCACTAGACGCGTTTGGTATTCATGGTGTGGCTGGCATGTTAGGTGCCTTGTTAACTGGAATAACCGTTAGCAAAAGCTTAGGTGGAGTAGGCACCCTTAATAGCTCAATCATTGGCCAACTTGGCGCCCAACTTAGCGCCATTATTACTGTATTAATATGGTCAGGCTGTTGCACATTTATTATCTTATGGATACTTAAGAAAACAATAGGTCTACGCGTACCTGAGATCGCCGAATCTGAGGGTCTAGACATACACCAACACGGTGAAGTTGTTGCTCACGATTTTGCACCCTCAGAAAACTCAACTGGTCGAGAAAAAGATGAGCCTTGAAAAAGCCACACTAACCTCATCCTGGCGAGCTTGGTTAGGTTTTGCCTGTGTCGCATTAACCTATTTTATGGGCTATGGCTTATTAGTTTTCCCGTCGAGCATAAGCCATACGCTAATGACTTCTTTGCATATTGATGATGTAAAAATTGGCATGCTATCATCGGCGTTTTTAATTACCTACGTTTTATTGCAAATTCCTGTAGGTATCATATTAGATATTTTCCCTGTAAAACGCGTTGTATTAATTGCCGTATTTGGTATGGCACTGGGCTGCTTTTTAATGGCCAGCACCAACAGCTATGCCGTGATAGTAATCAGCCGACTAGTGATGGGCGCCTCTGCCGCATTTACTTTTATTGCTAGCATTACTTATGGCCGTATTTATTTTGTCACAACATTATTTCCATTAATCACCGGCATTAGCGAAATGATGAGCGGCCTGGGAGGCTTCGGTTTTAACACCACCTTTTTAGCACTTTCTAAATACCAACCTTGGCACAGCATTATTATGGAAGCCGGCGCCGTCATTTTATTGCTTGGTATTTGTATCCTATTATTCACACAACAGTCGCATAAATTTACAACTAAAAAAGCCTATCCCATCAAAACGCAATTTTTATTAATGATGCGACGCAAGCGTATTATATTGGCCGCCTTTTATACTGGATTTATTTTTGCACATTTTATGGTGCTGACCAATACGTGGGCCATTACGTTTTTTAAAAACACTTACCACAGCAGTCATAGCGCCGCGATTTGGATTAATGCCATGACCATGATTGGCTTTACCATTGGCTGTCCAATTATTGGCGCGCTATCTCGTTATTTTGAACGCATGAAAATGCTAATGTTTTTCACTATTGCCCAGGCAGTCCTATTAATAATGGGGCATCACTTTGGTTTAGCATTGTGGTTAGAAAGAATTGTGCTATTTGCTTTAGGCATTTCAACCGGTTCCATTATATTAGTATTTGATATTGTAAAAACCTATGTGCCACGACAAGTCTATGGCATGACATCGGGCTTAATTAACATGTTTTTTGGTGGTATGGGAATCATTGTCACTCCGCTGGTTGGCTATATATTCCAACGCACCAATGACCCTCATGCCGCCATACTGCCTATTGTTGCTTGCTCAGGTTTAGCCGTAATACTGTGCTTTATTATGTACCTCATAGATCACAATATCCCAATAAAAAAATCAATAATAACAATGCATTAGAAGCAGTACGTCTCGCCCGCATTGTTAATAGAGTTTTAATATTACTAGCGTAAAATTAATTTATATTACTAGATAAAGGGGCTTTACAAATGAAAACATTACACCTTAAAGCAAAAGACAAAAAATGCAGTCATAGAAAATGCTGCCAAGACACAGACCAAACCAATAAAAAACAAGACATTATTATTCACAACAAAGGGTTGTGCCTAAGAAACCGCCAACTGCGCTTTCAGTAATTTTTCTTGCAACACCACAACGGTCTCTACTTGAACCGGATCAGTAATCACCTGACTAAGTAACACACTCACCGCCTCACGCATCTGCTCTGCTTGATAACGCAACAATTGTAAATAGTGATGCGATTGATCACAGTGCTGCTCCATTAACTGACAGCTAGCTTGGTGTTGTTGATATTGTTTTTCCAATTGGTCGCTATTGTCACTACGATTGGCTTGATGAGGCAGCGTGCGCTCTGCACGTAAACCAGACATTTCGATAGCTTCATCAGACGCATCATTATCAATACGCTCTGCAAGCGGAGGTAGTTGATCCAAATCATGACGTAACTGTATGATCCATTGCGCAGCCGTGTACTGAGGCTTAGCTTGATACTGTTCAGCAATAGCAGTGAACTGCTTTAAGGCATCAACGGATTGTTGAGTTTGTAGAATTTTTTGCGTTAAACGATCTGCACGAGTGACCAAGTTTTGATAACACTGCAACGCATCTGAGATTGCTACATCAAGCTCGGGCATCATCCTATCCCCTTTTACTAACGCTCACTATCCGTAGTGAGCTCGTATGCCAGGGATGAGTATACATTAATTTTACTGATGTACACAACACGGCCTGTCATCCCGGAAATTGCAAAGCAACTATCCGGGATGACAGAGTCAGTTAATTAGTATTCATTTCACAATTTTCAACCACACCCGCAACAACTCCGTTCGGTGGAATCACACCCGGCACGCGCGGGTAAGGAATCACATCACGAACATTAGCTATGCCCGTAATATAACGAATTAATCGCTCAAAACCCAAACCAAAACCGGCATGCTGAACTGTTCCATATCGACGCAAGTCTAAATACCAACTGTATTCATGCTCACTTAAGCCTGAGTCCATTAAACGTTCACGCAATAAATCAAAACGTTCTTCACGTTGACTACCGCCAATGATTTCACCAACGCCTGGCAATAAAACATCCATCGCTGCAACGGTTTTTTGATCATCATTCATGCGCATATAAAAGGCTTTAATATCTTTCGGGTAGTTTTTTACCACGACAGGTGCTTTATAAAGCTCTTCGGTTAAATAACGCTCATGCTCTGTTTGTAAATCGATACCCCACTTCACGGGATACTCGAACTTTTTATTTGAAGCCAATAATTTTTCCACTGCTTCGGTATAATCAATGCGCACAAAATTATCTTGCAGCATTTTTTGCATACGATTAATGCACTCTTTGTCGACCCACTTGGCAAAAAATGCCATATCATCCGGATAGTTTTCCAAAATATCTTTGCAGACATACTTTAATAGTGCTTCTGCTAAATCGATATCGTCATCTAAATCAGCAAACGCAATTTCGGGTTCAATCATCCAAAATTCCGCCAAGTGGCGTGCCGTGTTTGAATTTTCCGCACGGAACGTTGGTCCAAAGGTATACACCTTTGATAATGCCATGCAATAAGCTTCAACATTGAGCTGCCCCGATACCGTTAAAAAAGCATGCTGACCAAAAAAATCTTTCGAATAGTCAACAGCACCTGCATGATCTTTAGGCACATTTAATAAATCCAGCTGAGTGACGGTAAATAAGTCACCGGCACCTTCACAATCACAGGCACTCAAAATTGGCGTGTTAATCCAAAAGAACTCTTGTTCTGCAAAAAAGTTATGCACGGCACGTGCGATACCATGGCGCACACGTGACACAGCACCAATCACATTGGTACGCACACGTAAATGTGAATACTCACGCAAATGTTCCATCGTATGCCGTTTAGCAGCCATCGGGTATGTAGCTGGATCTTCAACCCAACCCACCACTTCAACCTCAGTGGCTTGCAACTCAACCGACTGACCTTTGCCTTGAGATTCAACCAACTCACCCGTTATACGTACAGCACATCCGGTATTTACATTAAGTACTTCAGACTCGTAGTTAGCCAACGTATTTGGCACGACACATTGCATGGCATCAAAACATGAGCCATCAGATAAAGCGATAAAAGAAATACCTGCCTTCGAATCACGGCGCGTCCGCACCCAGCCCTCAAGCGTCATTTGCTTGCCTTTATAGCTTGGATCACGAAAAAGTTGTTTAATACTTGCCTGTTGTGTCATTGCTATGCACCCCACCTGTATGAAAAAAGCTATATTAGGCCAAGCCATAGGACAACTCAAGGATTATCCTCAAGAGTCAAAATTACAAATAGTTAAAGGTCACAATCAATCGACATTGGTCATCGTCTTGTTCCGATAATACTTGATCAGGGTAGACACCGCGCAAATAGGTTTTGATACCTTGAAATACCATTTCTTCATCCAATGAATGCTGGGTATCCGTTGAGTGCTTGCTCGATAATTTAAGTGGCTCTCCCGCGTAAGAAAAAGTCATGGTAAACGCTTTAGCATTTTCTTTAACATCGACATCAATATCGCTGTCATTTAAACCCGCATGATTAATCTGCTCACATAACTCACGCGAAATCATTTTAGCGCTCTCCACTAAATCATTTCTCAATCGCCAGGCTGAGCCATAATAATTCATATGGTTTGAAATAATTTCATCCGGCTGATTATGCATATGCAATGTAAACTTACCCGAACGAAATGTACCAATATAAAATAAGAAATTTAATGCAACGGCTGACACCAGCCCAATCGATAAACTGGATCGACCAATGACATCGAATGGATAAGGCAACTCGGTATACACATGTGGAAACACGAATGTGCTAATTGCCAAACAAAATGGTATGCCTATCGAATACACTTGGCGTATACCAAAAGTTTGACCACCAATAGTGCGCACCCCACCAGTAAAAATAAATGCCGCGTAATAAACTAACACCGCGCCAACAATTGCCAATGGGGCTGCTGAAATGTAATACAAAAATTTTGGAAAGCACGCCAAGATAAGAAAACCCGCGGCCATCAGTATCGCCAAAATGGATTTCGTAAAGCGTGATGCAATCGCCAGTGTAGTTGCTGTCGGTGATACATTAACACCGTTGACACCAAACAGCCCCGCCACAATGGCTGCAAGACCATCCGCTCGAATTGAACGCTGTATCTCAGGGTAATCTGGACGCCGCCACTTAGCATTCTTAAATTGTTGCACACTAATGGTCAATCCCATATTGCGCAATGTTGCAGCAAATGCCACCATAAAAAACGGCAGGCACATAGCCACATCGAAATCTATCTTGGTTTGCAATAACTCACCAAAGGCTGGCAATGAAACAAAGGATAACTGCCTAATCGTTGTTGGGTCTACTTCTTGATGATAATGCAGCACCATTACCACAGCGACACCCACCAAAACACCCACCACACTGCAAATATGACGCACGTATCCCTTACCCCATACACTGAATAGCATAATAGGAATTAACGTCGAACCAAATATAAATAGATGAATGCCATAGTCAGGCGTGACCGCGGCATTAAATCCAGCAATGCCTAGATCCAAACCCACCAACAACATAACAAGACCACAAATCTCTGGCGGAAATAAAAAACGTGTTCGACGTAAAATAAACGATAAAATAAATTCACAAAAACCAGCAAATAATGTCATACCGATCATTAACGGTATGCCACCAATAGCTATGGCTAACACGCTGGGCTGCACATAAATAGCCCCACTAATAGGCGGCAAGAATAAACCAGAGCCAATAAAGCGCTTTGAACACGACTGCAACAAACAACCCACTGCAAATGCACACAATAAAAACTGTAATTTATGCACAATTTGCAACTCAGTTAAATTCGATTGCCGAAAAACATAAACCGAAAAGGCTAAACCTAAAACACCGATCATCACTTGTTGTAAGGTGAGTGATACCAACAAACCATTAGAATGCGTTTTATGATGCACCGTTTCTATTGCATCATTTGCGAGCGTCTCCGTTTGCATACAGCCTATCTCCCTAAAGCCAAGCAAAAAAACACTATAACAACAAACAATCTATACGCGCAAACCACTATTAAATGCTGTT
This sequence comes from Coxiellaceae bacterium, assembly GCA_029210045.1. Classification (GTDB taxonomy): domain Bacteria; phylum Pseudomonadota; class Gammaproteobacteria; order Coxiellales; family Coxiellaceae; genus JARGNX01. The sequence continues at coordinate 142,228 of JARGNX010000007.1, read as the reverse complement.
CACTTGCAATCTTTTAATCGTTCAATTACCCTGTGCGCAATTTTTATGTATGGCTTGATATATGAGAACCTGTATATACATTATGCTTGCACTTTCTGCTGCGGGTGTGTTTGCTCAATCACATCAGTCAGGCCTGACTCATCTTGAGAAGACTTTTCATTGTAAAATCGGCGTTTATGCGATTGACACAGGAACACATCAAGTTATCAGTTATCATGCAAATGATAGATTTCCTGTTCAGAGTACTTTTAAATTATTAGCGGTTGCAGCCATTTTGAAAAAGAGCATGCTAATACCGGGCTTGCTTCAACAGAATATTCACTATAAGCAGAGAGACATTACTTCTTGGTCACCTGTCACTAAGCTTCATATTACAACTGGCATGACCATTACTCAGCTTTGTGCAGCAGCCATGTCGTACAGTGATAATACAGCCGTTAATTTGTTGATTAAAAAACTAGGTGGCCCTAGATCTGTAACTAAGTTTGCTAAATTAATTGGAAATCAATCATTCAATCTCCAGCACTATGAAGCAAACCTAAATTCAAACCCAAAAATTCTTGTTGACACTTCAACACCTAAGGATATGGCGCATAGCTTGCAGAAACTTTTGCTAGGAAACGTGCTTGCGAAAAATCAACGCTTGCTTTTGCTTTCATGGATGAAAGACAACACAACAGGGTATCAAAGGATTCGTTCAGGCATGCCGCCAGGTTGGGTTGTAGCCGATAAGACAGGTACTGGCAGATACGGTGTTGCCAATGATGTTGCGATACTGTGGTCACCTGAACATAAACCCATTGTATTAACGATATACACTTATAGTGGTCAGGAAGCAGCGAAACCTAACAGCAAGGCTATTTCTGCTGTAACGCAGCAGATCCTAACTCATTGATTTATTCAATACCTAGCAATAATTAAGCCTAATTGGGCAATATAACATTGCCTAATATTGCTCAATTAGGTACAATTAACAGATGTTATCTTATTCACTATCCACCGAGCTGCTTGCACAATTGCAGGACCTGCAAAAAAAAATTGCTTTAGTTTACGCTGACATCAGTCATTACGATGCCGACTTATTGGACGCGATCCACCGGGATGCATTGATTGGTATGATAGGAGCTTCGACTCGAATTGAAAATGCTCAATTAACTGATCAAGAGATCGAATGGATAGATACGATTCTTACGATGGACGGTAAACATACAGCGTTTATTGAGAATAAGCAGATCATTGAAGATAAACTGTCGAAGGACCGTGAACGCAGCATTGAAGAAGTAGCAGGATGCCGTGCGATGCTCATGTTAATTTATCAACAGGCAAAAGACTTTACCCCTTTAACAGCAACGATCATAAGAGGGTTGCACACAACCCTGATGGAATATTACGAAGGGGCGAAACATTATCGTGGAAAATACAAAAAAAATAGCAACTCAGTTATAGAAACGAATCAAAAAACAGGTGAAAGTCGAACAGTATTCCAAACAGCTGATCCTGGCCCAATGACAGATGTGGCAATGGACGACCTTATCAATTGGTATAATGAAACGAAGAAGCAAGCCACTTGGTCAATAGCTTTGAGCTGTGAATTGGTCTATCGCTTTTTGGCAATCCATCCTTTTCAAGACGGTAATGGTCGATTAGGGCGTGGCTTATTTGCATTATCCTTATTGCAAAGTAATGATGAACCATTAAGCGTTGTAGCTAAATATTTAGCTATTGATCGGCAAATTGAAAAAACCAAGCAAGAATACTACTTTGTGCTTAATCGTTGTTCTCAAGGCGTATATCAACAAGATGCGCACCAATATAATATTGAAATATTTTTACGCTATATGCTAAAAATTATAAAAAATTCACTGGATGATATTACGCTGTATAAATCAAAGTGGGAAGCAAAGAAAAGATTTTCGGAGTCTGCTGTAATCGTGTTAGCGTGTTTCAAAGATCGCCCAGAGATACGCCTAACAACAAGAATGCTAATGGAGATTACACAACTTCCACGCCGTACGATAACAAACTCGCTGTCAAAATTAGTTAAACATAATTTTATTCAACGTTACGGCCAAGGGCGCTCAGTGCGGTATCAATTGGTTTTTTAAATAGTAATTAAATACTCCCATCATCCATTAAGCCAATGGAAATATTCTGGATATTAGTTTTTAAGTTGAATCAATATATTAGTCATTCAGTCAATGCTTCTCGAAAGAAATGCACTATTATTGATAACACTTCAACATTGATAACAGGCAACCACAATGAAATCCATATTGGCACTCTCATCATTTATTATCGGTATCGTTAGCTTTAACTGTGCTGCAGCACTAAATACCAGCAACGGTTTTAATTTTAAAAATACCGCTTCAGATTACTCATCCAAGAATGTAATGAAGTTAGTCTTTAATAGTTGCCCAGATGGTAATTTTCAAAACGCTAAAAGCGCGACAACTCCACTGCCAGCAACATTTCCAAATCAATCACAAAAGATATCATTGACCATTAAACCATCATATATTGGCAGTTGTAAGGTGGTATACAGCAATGGTCAAACAGCTTGCGTTATCACCGTCAGTCAAGATAAAAACAAAGGCAATTTAATAGAAGTCCGCGCACAACAGCGTACAGATTCCCCTAAGAAAGCTGCAACCTACTTCTGCAGCATTAACAGTGACCTAACCGGATACGATATTAATACGATAGTTTTAACTAATCCCAATTAAGCAAACTAAAACTTTAGATTTAAGTCAAAACATCACATAATCAAAGGCTTATATATCTGAACTACAAGCCACTAAACATTGCCTTCATTTAAAAGTAGCATTCATACTGATTTATACCTATGTATAGCATATTTAAGGTATAGTCTATTATACAATACTATAGGTAGCATCCCATGGACCCCATTAAGAATCCTTTTTCGCCAGGTGCCGGCTCACCACCACCAGAACTTGTTGGAAGGAAGCAGACACTAGAAGAGGCTCGAATCCTGCTTGCTCGGATTAAAGAATACCGCTCTGAAAAAAAGTATCTTACTAACAGGCTTACGTGGTGTAGGCAAGACGGTTCTTCTTAATAAAATTGAAGAAGATGCAGAATACCTCAACTATCAAACCATATTGATTGAAGCCCATGAAAACAAGTCACTGGGTGCACTACTTACCATACCTCTACGAAAAGTGCTGTTTAAATTAGATAGAGCTGAAAAAATAAGCGTAAAAGCCAAACGTGCTCTCGCCATCCTTAAAGGTTTTGCATCAACTGTAAAAGTAAAAGTAGGCGATTTCGAACTTGGTCTCGACATTGAGCCTGAGCAAGGCATTGCAGACAGTGGTGATATCGAAGAAGACTTACCAAATTTATTTCTTGCTGTTGCAGAAGCAGCAAAAGAACGCTCAACAGCCGTTGCTATTCTCATTGACGAAGTACAATACCTCTCACTAAGTGAACTTAGCGCATTAATTATGGCTATGCATAAAATGCAACAAAGGCAACTTCCTTTAGTGTTTATTGGAGCTGGCCTACCTATCTTACCTGCATTAGCTGGTCAATCAAAATCATATGCTGAACGATTATTTCAATTCCCAAATATCGGCGCACTCTCAAAAGCTGAAGCTGCAAAAGCATTACAGGATCCGGTCAATGAAGCAGGAATAGAATTTACCCGCGATGCACTAGAGGAAATCTATCGACTTACTAACGGCTATCCCTACTTCTTACAGGAGTGGGGCTACCAAGCATGGAATCGCGCAAAGGACTCACCTATTAACCTTAAATTGGTTCAAGATGCAACTAAAAAAGTTATTCAGCGACTAGATGAAAATTTTTTCCGGGTTAGGTTTGACCGGCTTGCTACTAGTGAAAAAAACTATCTACGCGCCATGGCTGAATTAGGCCCAGAACCACAAAGATCAGGGGATATTGCTAGCCAACTCAACTCAAAATTATCAAGTCTTGGACCCGTAAGAGCTAAACTAATCAATAAAGGCATGATATATAGCCCAACCCATGGAAAGATGGCTTTTACAGTACCACTGTTTGATGAGTTTATGCGACGCAGCATACAGGATGACGCCTGATTACATCATTACTCTTTAAATTCATATCAGTTTGCTAAGCAAACTGTCGCGATTCACCCGCGCCATCAATGTTCTCAACGCAGCGCGTACAAATCGTTTCATGACCACTAACGGTGCCAACATCATCGCGACGTTGCCAGCAACGTTCGCATTTTTCAGCAGAAAGCACATCAACTTTTACTGATAAGCCGTCTATATCAGTAGCCGTGCCGCCATCTCCCTCAACTGCTGAGGCATCCGAGGTGATCAAAAGAAAACGCAACTCATCACCTAAACCTTGCAAGGTTTTTAGTAAATCACCAGAAGCATATAATGTAACACCCGCATCCAATGCCGATTTAATTTCACCTTGATTACGATGACCTTCAAGCACTTTATTCACCTCGTCGCGCACTTGCATCAACAGTTGCCAACGCTCAAGATCCGCCTCAACGTTTTGCAAGCCCTGGTACCATTGCTCATAGAATACTGTCTCACCGTGCTCACCTGGCAAGCAGGCCCAAATCTCTTCTGCAGTAAAACTCAAGATCGGCGCTAACCAACGCACCATCGCTTCTGCTATATGATACATCGCTGTTTGTGCTGAACGACACGCCAAACCATCACCTTTACAGGTGTATTGACGGTCTTTAATAATATCCAAATAAAAACTGCCCATTTCCACCGCGCAGAAATTATGAATCATCTGGTAAATGTTATGGAATTGATAGGTGTTATACGCCTCAATAATTTTATTTTGTACTTCTTGGGTATATCGCACCGCCCAACGATCCAGCTCCACCATGCCTTCAACAGCAACCATATCTTTGGTTGGATCAAAGTCATTTAAGTTAGACAATAAAAAGCGAGCTGTATTCCGAATACGACGATAAGCATCGGTCGCGCGCTTAATGATTTCATCTGAAAAACGCACATCGTTTTGATAATCCGTTGATGCCGCCCATAAACGCAATACATCACCACCGACTTTTTTAATCACATCACCGGGCGATACAATATTACCAATCGACTTCGACATCTTATGCCCATTACCATCCACTAAATAACCATGTGTCAATACCGCTTTATACGGCGCATGACCATGAATCGCCGTGCTGGTTAATAGCGATGAATGAAACCAACCACGGTGTTGATCGGATCCTTCTAAATATAAATCCGCCGGCGCATGTAATTCTGGGTGACGCTCTAACACAGCGTGATGACTACTGCCCGAATCAAACCAGACATCTAAGGTGTCGCTCGATTTAACATAATCTTCGGCATCATCACCCAGGTATTCTTTAATATCCACCTCACCCCATGCTTCAATACCTTTCACTTCAATGGCATCAGCCACACGACGCATTAATGCGACCGTATCCGGATGAGCCTCACCGGTATCTTTATGGATAAACAATGCAATCGGTGTTCCCCATGAACGCTGGCGTGACACACACCAATCCGGACGATCGGCAATCATTTTCGTAATGCGATTCTCACCCCACGCCGGTATCCACTGCACTTGTTTAATGCTCTCTAATGCCTGCTGACGCAAACCACTTTTATCCATACTAATAAACCACTGCGGTGTCGCACGGAAAATCAATGGCGTTTTATGACGCCAACAATGCGGATAACTGTGCTCCAAGCTGGTTAAATAAATCAATGTGCCATGATTTTTTAACACCTCAATAATGGGATCGTTGGCTTTATAGACATGCTGACCCGCTACATGTGGCATGCTATCGACGAAGCAACTTTTTGCATTCACCGGATTATCTACCGGCAAACAATATTCCTGACCAACGACAAAGTCATCTTGACCATGCGCCGGAGCAGTATGCACATTACCCGTGCCCGCCTCTGTTGTAACATGCGCACCTAAAATCACTGGTACTTGACGGTCTAAGAAGGGATGTTGCAGCATTTGCTTTTCTAACACCTCACCTTTAACCGTGGCTAATTTCTTATGATCCTCTAAACCATAACGTGTCATTGCTTCTTCAGCTAATTCTTTTACCAATATATAACCAGTATGACCCGCTTGTACTAACACGTAATCCAATTCAGGATTAACTGCCACCGCTTGGTTGGCTGGCAAGGTCCATGGTGTAGTGGTCCAAATCGGCACGATAATCGACTCAAGATCACCGCCATCAATTCCCCATGCCGCTGCCATCGCTGGTTTATCGACTGCCATAAACGCAACATCAATCGCAGGCGAAGTTTTATCTTTATACTCCACTTCCGCTTCCGCTAAAGCCGAGCTACACAATGGGCACCAATGCACAGGCTTCTCACCTTTTTGCAGGTGACCTTTTTCGATAATCGCCGCCATGGTGCGCACAATATCGGCCTCATATTGGCTAGCCATCGTTAGATAGGGGTTTTGCCAGTCAGCCAACACACCCATGCGAATAAACTCTTCGCGCTGATTGTCAATTTGACCCAAAGCGTACTTTCTGGCAGCTAAGTGAAACCCAGCTGCATCAATCTTATCGCCTACTTTACCGACCTTCTTCTCAACATTGATCTCGATAGGCAAACCATGGCAATCCCAGCCAGGAACAAAAGGCGCATTATAACCCGCCATGATTTTTGATTTACAAACAATGTCTTTGAGGATTTTATTCAGTGCATGCCCTACATGTAGCTTGCCATTAGCATAGGGCGGACCATCATGAAAGATAAACTTAGGCCGATCAGCATGACGCTTCACCAAGCTATTATGCAGGTCCATTTGCTGCCAACGCTCTAGAATCGTCGGTTCACGTTGCGCCAAATTAGCCTTCATCGGGAAGTCAGTTTTCGGTAAGTTCAGTGTTGCTTTGTAGTCAGTCATGGCAATAAATTCATCTATTTAGGTCAATAAAGCCACACAGTATACACCAGTTTAAGGCATTGTGAATAAGCTTGATTGTCTCAGGGATATGACAATCCGCTATTGCACACTTATGGCCTGATTGTAATCGCAGAAAGGAGTCCTAATGTCGTTAAGGCTATTTTTTAATAGCGGTTTATTTAACTCCAAGCTTACTTTTATCGACTTGAGCAACTGCGGATCAATAAAGTGTTTTGGTAGATCAGACATAATAAAGCACAACGCATGAAAAAAATTAACCTTATGGTCCGTATTATAGCGCTTAGCTTCCTGCAGCATTTTTGGTAAGTACTTTGCCTGCATTTGATTAGTTGAAAAAATGATACGCAACCTTTCTAGATCGGAGTTAAAATAGGTTTGCGACTTATTTGCATTAATTTTTGTTGTAACAAATGGCAATATAGCCAATGCATCTTCCGGTGATGCTAAGTTAGCATACACCGTATAGGCTACCTCTAATGTTTTTATTTCTTTTGTCGTCCTTAAAACATTTGCAATAAGTTTTTGTGCAAGCTTTGCATTACTATCATATGCTTCCATGACACCAACAGGTTTTTTATAAAAGATGATGACTTCATTCAGGAGAGATAACAAAGCTTGTTTATTTTTTTCAATTGATTGTTGATGATAAAGAGAAACAATACTAGGGATAAGTGTAAATGGCTTTAAAGCTTTCAAAATATCAATGGTATAATCAAATTTTTCAGGATCACTTTGATATTGATTCGCAATATCCCATAAGGTGTTTATCTTTTCTTGTTTTGGTATCCTGCCATTATGAACATAAGCATAGGTTGCAAGATCAACCTGACTGATATCAAATTTTTTGTGATCAAAAACAGCAAAAATTAAAGCTGAAGTTGCTTTAACAATAACATAATTATTACCAGTCAAAATGTTTCTTGACTGATCTTTTACTTTCCCACCAACGGGTTTTCGCTCAGATTGGAATTGACTATAGATGGTTTTTGGATTCACTGGGAAACGAAATTTCGGCACAATATGTAAATTAGCGCCTGCCAAATAGCAGTAATACACAAATGAATCACAACGAAACAAAGCATTTCGTGCTGAATAAATTTGATGCCAAATTTTTTTGCTTGTATCCCAGCGAAAATGAAATGCGTCATTCCCAGGATGCCAGTTCCAGCTTAAAGTGTACTTAGGATTGTACAGTGCCTGCTTAGTACCAGCCTCAAATATTTGCATACCCTGCAAGTAAGTCAAAGCTTTAACATTTTTAAGGTCATATTTCTCTCCCCAAAAGCCACCCATAGACTTTGATTTAAACTGCTCAAAATCATCAAGATTAACTACAGAATCATTATCTAAAACTTCCAACACATAGTCTTCAATCCCTGTAATGCCAACGTGACCCAAAACAGTCGTGTTATCACCCAACCTTAACCTTCTACCAGCCACATCACCCAAACAAGTGTCTGGCTGTATTTCACATCCATCAATATTAACTGTTGGCTTCAACGTATACCTTGAACCTTCAGGGCAAATATATTTTGGTTGAATAGTAACGTAGCTATTATCAAGCACATCTCCTTTAACACTAACACAATCTCTGCCCCAGGTTTGTATACCAATATCATTAGAAATGATAATCCAATCCGCTGCACTGCCAATGAAATCATCTGGTGGATTTGAAGTGGTTTTATAAATGCATTTAGCATCGCGCCATTCACAATCAGGCCGCTTAGAAACATTCTCGAGTAAAACCGAGGCTACTTCTTTCGCTGATCCGGATTTTTCATTCTCATAAGAATAATTACCTCTTAAACAACCATCATCAGTAACTTGGTAAGTTGCCTGTGTATACCACTCACCAGAAAAAACAGGCAACACATGGCTAGCGGTTGCACAAGCACATAGAACGACCATATTTAAGCCAAGAAATTGCGATTTTATATAACTCACTACATTCACCTCAAACAAGTGTATGGAACCATAAAGTATGGTAATTAAAGCGAACAAATCACACAGAAAATAACACGCGAAAAACAGAGTAAATGGATTTACTCACTATCTAATATATTTTGGTAACAGTCAAGTGACACAGCCAGCACCACATCAGCTACCCCGGTGATTGTTGATATCGCTACTTTATATATAATGCGGCTGACTATGATTAAAGGGATGCAATCATGACAAAAATAATAACTCACTCAACACCGACTCGTCGCCAACTCGGTCGCTATGTAGCAAACACTTTTTTACTTGCTACAGCAGCAACTGTAACGGTCGCAGCCACCTATATGTTTAGCCAAATTTTTCGCGTTACGGCTGATGACATTTGGCATAGCCAATACGCCATATCATTAAATTCGCTAACCAGCCCGTATTTAATGTTTAGACTCGACCCCGAACTGGTTGCCACCGAAGCTAATGCTGTTACACCGGATTGTCATTGGCTAATAAAACAAAGCGCTCAAATACAATTTATGCATCACTCAGATAAATATTTAAAGGATTATCATAGCTGGAAGACCATACTGCCTCGGTGTGAAGCCGCCATGAATGTAATTCATAAATTTGTAACGCGCAAAATGGGTGATCACTTGGCTTTAATTCATAACGGAAAAATTGCAGGCTACGTTACTGGCGGTGTATTAGGACTATTGTCGTTAGCTCAATTTGCACAATACAAATTAGCACCTAAACCAACAGTACCATTACAGCAGGTAGTTATCGAACCAGCGTTATCGCTGTGTCGCTCTTCGATATAGACTTACCACTATCATCAACGAAGATCACCCACTCTGCCTTGTCATTCCTGCGAAAGCAGGAATCCATTTCAATATGGATCCCGGATAATCGACGCTGTCGATTTCCGGGATGACACCCTAGAGTGCGGGATGACAGATCAAATATTGCTTTGCAACACCAACGTCTTCATCGATCTTAAGCTTAAGTGCCTCAAGACTATCGAAAGGTTCTTCATCACGGATTTTATGCAGCAATTCAACTTGTAAGTTTTGCCCATAAATATCGCGACCGAAATCGAATAGATACACCTCCAATAAAATACGCGTACCATTCACCGCTGGGCGTGTGCCTAAATTGGCAGCGCCATAGTGCCACTCATCATCATTATTTATTTTAGCTCGAACCACAAACACACCCGTAATCGCTACTTTACTGCGATGCAAATAGAGATTAGCGGTTGGATACCCAAGTTGACGCCCAATGCGGTCACCATGAACCACCTTGCCTACCAAGGTATAACGATGACCCAACAACTGCTCGGCTGTTGCCAAATCATCATTGGCTAATGCCTGCCGTACTCGCGTACTGCTAACGCGATCATCCGCCTCAGTTAACGTCGGCATCTCATCTACCGTAAAGTCACACTGCGATCCCATTTGCTTTAATAGTGCCACATCCCCTTGACGTTTAGCGCCAAAGCGAAAATCATCACCCACTACAACCGTCTGCGCTTGCAGTTTTTCAACTAATAAATGATTCACAAAATCTTCAGCAGACATATCCGCTAGCCAACGATTAAAACGTAAACAAACCACCACATCAACATGATTTTCTTGTAATGCAACCAACTTTTCACGTAACTTCATTAAACGCGCCGGTGCTTTATCTGGCGCAAAAAATTCCAATGGATGCGGTTCAAATATAACAACAACAGATAACGCACTGAGCTCATCAGCACGTTTACGCACATCTTGTAATAATGATTGATGCCCCCGATGCACACCATCAAAATTACCAATGGTCACCACTGAACGCTGAGATAGTTTTTTTAAATTATGCCATCCCCGAATCAACCGCATTACTTCGGCTCCACTTGCTTTTCCGGCGCCGAAAAATCTTTCAGCCGCATGCCTAATACATACAACACAGCAAAGTAAGCCACAAAGCCTGCAACGATAAACAACACCAATCGCCAGATACGATCCCACAACCCCATCACTAACCACTGCTGTAAATCACCCGCCAACCATAGCACCAATGCTGCCATAACAACGACGGCGACAAACATTCGAGCAGATAACTTTAACCAACCAGACTGCACCGTAAAAAAATGTTTCTTTACTAATCCACGCCACAAAAGACCTGCATTTAATAACGAAGAAATCGATGTCGCCAAGGCTAAACCTGCATGCGCCAATGGTTTTATCAAAGCGATATTTAATACAATATTCAAAACAACACATAGTGCTGCAATACGCACCGGCGTTTTAATATTCTGGCGCGAATAAAAACCCGACGCTAACACTTTGACCAACATAAAACCCGGTAGTCCAATAGCAAAGGCAACCAGACTCTGCTGTGTCATACGCACATCGTTGTCATTAAATGCCCCATGATGCACTAACGTGGCTAAGATAGGACCAGACATCGTAATCAAACCCACAGCAGCTGGCACACCAATCACCAACGCACAGCGCAACGCCCAATTCAGCGTATGCGAATAAGCTTGATTAGAACGCGAAGCATATTGCTTAGAGAGATACGGCAACACCACCGTCGACAAGGCAACACCAATCACCCCTAATGGCAAATAAGTAAAACGATCGGAATAATACAACCAAGAAATACTGCCTGTCGGCAAAAATGAAGCAAAGAAGTTATCGGTTAACAAGCCAATCTGTGCTACCGAGACACCAAACAAAGCGGGCAACATCAGCTTTAATACCTTAATCACCCCCGGATCATTCCAACCCCACTTAGGTACTGGCAACACTTTTTGATGTGCTAAAAATGGCAGTTGTAACGCCAGCTGTAAAACACCGGCAATTAACACACCCCACGCCAAAGTCATAATGGGATTCGCGGTATGCGGCGCCCACCACAAAGCCACCACAATAAACGTTAAGTTTAATAACACCGGTGTAAATGCCGGCACAGCAAATTTACTAAAGGTATTTAGTATCGCGCCACAGAATGCTGTTAACGCAATAAATAATAAATAAGGAAACGTCCAGCGTAATAAATGTGACGCCAAGAAAAATTTATCGGGATGCTCAATAAAACCCGGGGCGAAAATCGTAATAATCCCAGGCGCCGCAATCTCGGCAATGATCACCACGATAAACAATGCCATACCTAAACAACCGGCGATACGATTGACAAACTCTTTAACATCCTCATGCGGACGTTGCTCTTTATATTCCGCCAACACCGGCACAAAGGCTTGTGAAAATGCTCCCTCACCAAATAAGCGCCGCATAAAGTTGGGTAATTTAAATGCAATAATGAACGCATCAAACCCAGCCGTTGCTCCAAACACTTCAGCAAAGATCACATCACGAATAAACCCCAACAAGCGTGACAACAATGTCATTCCGCCCACTAAGGAGGTTGATTTAGCTAATTTTTTACTCATGCCGGTCCATATATAAGGGTAACTCCAGCAGCATGGTAGATCATCAGCCGCATCAGCGCAATCAATGCCCTAATTCTTTACAAATGCATCTAACCACTCGCCTTACATGGGAACTATGGCAATACGAGCCCAACCGATTCGCTTCAATGCCACCTTCACCTTGATTGAGAATGACTTGTGAACCGTTAGCTGTTAATTCAGCTACACGCCAAATAAAACCTTTTAAGAATCCTATGGACACACTTATTCAGCTAATGCATAAAATTGCTCATACACAGGCATATTATCGCTACTACAGCCTGGTCATTACGATAGCTGGGCGTTGTCCATGGTCAAAACGATAGATGCAATAGAATTTCTTTGAGCCTTCATTTGATTGTTTGACATACTGCAAGTCAGCTAGGCTTTTGTTAAGATCAATAAGAACATTTTGTGCTGGTGCTCTAGCTTCTTCCAATGTTAAAAAAGTAGAAAGCCCCCACTGCCTATCGGTATTAAAATAGCCAATGGTCATTGCCGTGCTGATGTAGGGATCAAGTTTGATTTGTGTAAAACCAACCGCTTTCAGTACTGCGGCATCTGGGCATTTTAACGCGTAACCAGTGGATAGTACACTTGAAGCAAATACTAACCCGCATAGGATGAGTTTTGTGAGTTTCATGGATGCGCCCTTTATTAATGAGTTATGAAAGCGGCCCAGTCTATTTGGTAATTCTAGCAATGTCAAAAAATTGACGTGGTATGTTTATTAGCTCGTTAATATAAGTGCTCTTTAATATAAAATATTTATGAAAATCATTGTGATTTGCAACGAAGTAGATCTGTATTATCTTCTTCAGACTTGCGCTTTTTTCCTCTGGGCTTATCGCCGTGCTTAATTGGAATTAAAGTGCTTATCGGTGCCAACGTCCGCGCCGTTTAGTCACATTCGGATGCAGCTCGTCACTATCAACCGCGGCTTGTCTTGCTGATTTACGCACCTGAAATAATGAACTCCTGGTTCGCAAACTGGCGGGTGTTGATGAGGAACGCCGGCGCCTCTGCTGCTTTAACTCAGCCACTCGACCACGCGGCCCTTGAGACAGCGATCGACGACTCTTTCGCTTCTTAAATTTTATGGCTGTTATTTCATAACGCCCATGCCTACTTGGCTTTGACTGTAAAACTACCGGTTTAAATAATTGCCTCCTATTTACAACTTGCAATCTATCCAATAAATGCTGTGCTGATTGTATGGGCGCACGCTTAAAGTTTTCCCCCGCTTGATAAACCCCCTCAAACTCTTGCTTTATAATCTTCAGAGCATCCAGTTGATCCGATGGCACATTAAAGTCATCCAAAAGATACGCCAACACTCCCCAAGCATTTTGCAAATCAGGTTTCTTTTTATACCACTCACTATCCCTTGCCGTTCGACTTAAACCAAAGTCACCAATAAACACATCACCCGTTTTATTCGCAAAAAGATTCTGACCTTTAATATCACCATGAACAATGTGATTACTATGAATATGGCACAAGCCTTGAGCCACCTGCTTAGTCACTTGAAAAATATACGATAGCCATTTACTTTGCTCACCAACCGTCGAAGCTTGCGCTAAGCGACGCGGGATATCAAGGTCACGCACTGAGCCCAGCTCACCCAACGATGTATACATATACTCATCATCCCACCCCAATAAAGACACCACATGGGTATCGACACTACTCTGCTGCGCCTTACCTTCACGCTGCATAGCACGCAGGTGACGATCAACTTCCACCATATCTTTGTTTTTTCTCGCCGCCCATTTTATTTCATCGTTCGGCAATACAATTTGGCAAACAGTGACATCACCACTGACACCATAACCAATCACTTTAGCTTGTGTTGCATCAATCCTATATTCACCACACCGCATGGCCGCAATAACACGACTGCTCAGTGGCGATGACGTAGTCGACTTGGTCTCCTCCGTCGCAGCATGAAGCCTTCGCAATGCTAATGGCATCACTTTCATTTCAGTTTTTTTAGGTTTAATTTTCTTAGAATTAGGCATTATAATCACTGATATCTATATCTTGTATTTTATACATTTATTGTACAGATACGGGCGCTAAATAGCAATCGAACAATCGAAAATAAATCAATGTTTTAGATAGATAGTGGATTAATGTAATGTACTGATTTGGCGTCTATTTCAACCCAGGTAGGCGTACTCTCTGGCCACAGATCCCTAAATCAGCAACACCCTTAGCAGACGCAGACACCACACCACCTCGGCGCGAGAAAACACCGGCTTGAACAATCGCAGATGGCCCACCTACTCTAGAGCCTCCTTTTTTATGCTTGTGCTTAAACTTGGCTCTTGCCACCCCCCTTGAAAGAGGCGCTACTTCATTGTCCACTACGCTAGAAAATCTCGCCTCAATAGTAACCGGCAACTTAGCACGCAATGAAAAATCTGATGATCCCATTCTATGTAACACACCCCGCCCCATCGGCATCACTACCTCCCTTTTCACAAGCGAAACAGGAGTAACCGCGCCGCTCATTACCAACGCATCATGCACTGAGACTTGTCGTGTATGAGACCGCCGACGATGATCAGGTCTAAGCGGTGGAGTAGCCATAAGCATCGGCACCACCAGCTCTTCTGGCTTTGGTAATTTCCATCGTGACACTAGAGGCAATGGCGGAGTCGCATGAGGGCTAGCGCTAACACTCATAGGCGATGGTGTAGCTAAACCCAAAACGGGTGTACCCTGCATACTAACATCTGAACCTGATGCAGATGCCGCCAGGGTTTTACAACGATCGTCAGTAACGCCAATACCAGTAATGCGTCGCTCATTTAGCGCCACATCAGCAGCCATATTTGTTGTTATGTCTATCTCTGGCATAAAAAGCTGCATGCGCGACAGCACCGCATGTAATTCATCAGGTGCCATTCGACTTTCTTCAGGGGCTGTCATGACCTGCGTGACAAGCTCCAAAATACACTGTAACTCTGCCTCACTATAGACATCCTCGCGGCTTCTTCTAAAGGTGTAACTAACCAACTGTTCGAGTGCTTTGTCTGCTTGTCCTTTCCACTCATCCATCGTCGACGTCTTTTCCCTAGCTGCCTCACCGATCATGAAAAAGCCAGTTACCGCAGTACCCTCAGCCAATGCTGCTTCTGGCACTAAACCGACATCGCGGCCAATATACTTCCCTAACAGAACACCCAAACTCCATATGTCAGCCTTACCATTCAGCCGCATCGGTGCCGTTGGATCACTAACAAAATCTACCAATGACTCTGGTGGCATGTAATAAGGGGTACCCACACCCACCATTCGATCCGCTGCCACCTCAACCGCTTCTCCAGGCTCGCAATCTACACCATGCCCCAAATCCCCTAACTTAGCCGAACCATCAGCCATAATAAAAATATTTTCGGGTTTAACATCGCAATGTAAAATACCGTGAGCATGCAGATACGCCAACGCATCATTGGTTTGTGATATGACTTGAAACACATAAGCTAAATAAGCTTGACGACTGATAACGCCAGAGGCGACCTTATCCGCTAAATCTTGCTGGGCCAACGAACCTAAATCACAGACTTTAATCAAAGCCGCATACTGTACCTTAGGTCTTTTTTTACGACCCCTTCTCTTTGGCTTCTCTTTCTCAAAAGCCACCAGCTCGGGTACAAAAGTTTGCCCCTCTGTGCCCGGAGCATTTGTTGTCCGCTGAAGGAATCTTAACTCATCGTCATCAATCATTTTTCTAACTACGAGCAGCGGCTTACCATCTTTGCCTGTAACGGAATCCAAATACACCCTACCACCAGCACCGTAACCCATTTGACCCAAATGGCCTTGTGGCGCTTTACCTGGTCGTATAACTGTTTTTTCCCCTGCAGGACGTCGACTCATCACTCTCTCGTATACGTTAACTATATATTCTCTAATCTATTGATAATAATACCCGAACAAACTTAACAATTTCTTAATTAAGTCTTTTAACTATCTCTTTGTATAATATGTATTTTTCAGCACCTTAACCCTTAAGTAACGATTAACTCATCACAACCAGGGTTTTATGCTTCATTCCTCATAGCCCTGTCATTCCTGCCGTGAATAACTGACCGACCTGAACTATTGACTTTATGCAGAAGAAACGGCATAGTTGCCGATCTTAAAACGAATTTTGACTATTTGAAGGAGTGGATACTCGTGGCAAATTCACCACAAGCCATTAAACGCGCTAGACAAAGCGACAAGCGTCGTGAACAGAACACTAGCCTGCGCTCAGCATTGCGCACTGAAATCAAGAAAGTACTGAAATTAGTTGCCGAAGGCGATAAAACTAAAGCAGCTGAACAGTACAAAACAACTGTACCAGCTATTGATAAATTAGCCGGCAAAAGCTTAATTCCTGCAAATAAAGCTGCTCGCTTAAAAAGCCGCTTAAACGCAAAAGTTAGAGCTATTGCTTAGTTAAATATCTGGATCCCGGGTCTTCGCCCGGGATGACAAAAGCTTCACCTGAATGCAATCAAAACCTAATGCCAAACCGTAAGTCTGACAGCTCATCCTCCTGAGTTCTGGTTGGCGGCTTTAAGCCTGCGTCAAATCGAACTACAGGCAAATCAGCCACTGGTTTTTTCTGCGGCAATAGCGACTCATCCTCCTCCGGCGGCAATGTGGCATAACGCTCTGCAACCAATGCATCAAAACGCTCCCGATCACATAATAAGCGCCAGTCATTGGGGCACTCTTGTAACACTTGATACAACGCCTTACGCTCATTACTCGTCACCTTAACCCAGCGCTTGCGATCATTTAGCACTGACTCCGGCACTTGCAATAACGCCTTGGGATCACCCCAGGTCGCCAACAAATAAACGCACAACACACCCGAGCCAAATTGATAATTTGAAGACAGCGCTGTGGTGTAAGCATGGTAGCTATGCAACAAAGGCAAATCCGGATCACGCGGGTCAATGCCAAACAGACTACCTAATGCCAACTTATGCCCTTCGCCACCCGCAGGTAATCGCCGCTTAACCAGCCCCAATAGCGCCGCTTGATTACGGATCAATTGCTGCACTTGCGACTGCACTAAAGGCTCACCCGTCAATGGCATCTTAGCGTCAAACACTTCCAACGGCATCGCCTGCCATGAAGCTAAACTCCACTCCTGTATCGCTGGATTTTGACGAATCATTTGCACTCTGCGCAACTTTAAGCCAAACACATCTATCAGACTAGCCTTACTTAGTATGCATTCAAAAAATTTAGGGCTTGATAATAACTCACCCAACACTTGCGCATCACACCCACTCATCGTACGAAAGCGCTCCAAATAAGACCTTGCCTGCGGCAAACCTGAGTCAATACGCAAACAGGTTAATATTGACGCCAACAACTGACACCCATATGCCTTTGATGCAAGATCAAACGCTCCCACATCACGCCAATCGGGTACAAAGTGCGCCAAGTCTTCTATGCCAGGGATCGAAGCGGGCGCAGAAAATATACTCCGCCTTGAAAAATAATCCGCTACCAACTGACAAACATATGCAAACTTGCGCGCCTTTGCCCATAGACTCAATTGCGCCATAGTGCCGCAATATTTTTGCAGTTGGCGCTCATATTCCGGCAACTCTTTGGCTGATATCAAACCCGCTCTTTCAACACCACAACCATTCGACACCCGGTAAAATAAAAAATACATATCATCAAAACTAAACGTTTCACGCCAACCATCTATTGTAAAACCACAAGCTTGTCGCCACTGCTCAAACGCTTGAAAAATCTTTTTTCTCACAGACGGACTAGATGCTGCCGATTTAAAATCACCCCGCTGATTTCGTAGCAAAGCCAAACAATCCAATAATAACTCGCCCGGTGGTCGCTTCGCCTCAGCCGCTCGATAAGAGTCACGCCAAAAAGGGTTACACGCAAAAACACTGGCACTGTCTGCCAGCCCTAAATAGGAATACAGTTGATCTTGATGAGCATCAGAATCTGAAAATACTGTAGCTATTTCAGTGCCCGGTGCTGCTGTTTTCAATCTTTTTCTGCTCAAATTGCCCTCCCTAGCTATTAACAGATAATGTTGAATCATTCCTTTGTTGTTCAGACGTATACTGCCAAAACTGACTCGGTGTTTGGCTTACCGCTAATAACTGCGCAAGCCCTTGATGGCTCGCCTGCTGTAAGCAGCCATTTAAATCAAACTCAACTACCGTTGGCTCAATACCATGCACACGCTGCTTATAGAGTGCCAGCGCAGCAAAAGCCGAACTGGTCGATGAAATATTTTCTTGCTTAGCAAATTCACGCACCTCGGTACGCTGATACCCTGGGCAACTTAAACGCAGGTCATTTAAATTAATTAGCTTGGCTTGAGGATCGCTATCCAGCTGCGCCTCATAACCAATAATCAACCACTGACGATATAAACCACCACGGAATTGTGTCCACTGCAATAAAGCATCACCGGTCGGTAACTGATTACTCAGCTGCTGTATATGAGCTGTTGCTTGCTCCACATTCATAAGCGCTAACGGCTTAGCCGTATAGAGTGGTTGATCGGCTTGCAAAAATAACGACGCAATATGTATCGGATTCAGCGACATCAATGCCGCTTGATGACTGCAGTCGACCTCTAAACCTTGATGATGAAATATTTTAACCAGTAACATAATAAGGTGAGACCGCAAGGCCAAAGCCTTAGCATGCTCTAATTGAGTTTGTGCGCGAATCTGCGCCACTAAAGATATAAACAACTTGATCTGCTGATGATAATCACGTTCTTGCTGGGACTTTCTATGCCAATCACTGAGCTGATTAGCTTTACGCGCTGCTGACACAGCTGATTTCGATGTCATGGCCTGCCTCCCTGCTTCGCCCCACCCCATTAATCTACATTAATCGGCAGAGTCCAGCAAATCGGCATAGCCAACAACAAACAACCTTAACTAGATCGTTTCGTAGACGACACGCTCGGGCATTTGCGACATAGCCAAATCGACAGTTTCATCCTTATCGATAGCATCAAAAATAGTATCACGAAAAACTTCTGCATTATGACGATCAGCCCAATAACTGCTCATCACCAATTCAGCGCTGTCTTCACTAATAGCTAGCTGCGCCTTATTAGCACCGGCTTTTTCAGCATTGATCAATAATGATGACTTTACAAAATCAACAACTTGCTTGAGGGTTTCTGGCTTAGCGAAATATTTAGTGCATACATAAGTACTCATGGTAAAGCTCTCCTAAATAAGAAACATTACCTTCACAAACACCAAACACACTGGGATCACAGAAATAAGTATATCCAACCAAACTTAAGAGAGTATGAAGAACAATAACTTTTTTCGACCAATATTCACTTACGAATCAAGCAGTTGATTCCATTTTTCTAGTAATTAGCCGTGCCAATAATCACTATAAAAATCAGTTATATACATTTATAAAACTGCAAACATTACAATTTTTAGTCATAAATCCGTACTAATAAGTTCAAACTACGGACATAATATCTTGGCATAATTTTTTCGTTCCAACACCAGTAACAGCAGAAACCAGATAAATCGGACCCGTCCAATTTAGCGCATTCACCACCGCCTGTTGACGCTTGGCAATTTCTGCCTCATCCAAGCAATCGATCTTATTCAGCACCAACCAGCGCGGCAGTGCTTGCAACGTCTTATCAAAGTGACCCAGCTCATCAATAATCGCCTGCGCACTATCTTCAGGTGAGCTTTCATCAATAGGAGCCAAATCTATCACATGCAGTAATAAACGCGTACGGCTTAAATGCTTCAGAAAACGAATACCCAAACCCGCGCCCTCAGCCGCTCCCTCAATCAAACCAGGCACATCAGCAATCACAAAACTTTTGCCCTCACCAACACGCACCACACCGAGATTAGGATATAGAGTAGTAAAAGGATAATCGGCTATTTTTGGTCGCGCGTTCGACACGGCACTGATCAATGTTGATTTACCGGCATTTGGCATACCCAGCAAACCTACATCAGCTAATAATTTAAGCTCTAATTTGAGGTTACGCTGCTCACCCAGCGTTCCTTTGGTAGTCTGACGCGGCGAACGATTGATTGAACTCTTAAATCGTGTATTACCTATACCGTGAAAGCCACCTTTGGCCACACATAAACGCGAACCCGGCTTCACCAAGTCACCAATCAATTCTTCAGTATCCGCGTCATACACCATCGTACCAACCGGCACAACAATCGCTAAATCTTCACCACTTTTACCTGTACGTAAACGACCCATGCCCCCCTGGCCATTTTCAGCCTTATAGCCACGCTGAAAACGAAAGTCAATCAGTGTATTAATGCCTTCATCAGCCACAAGAAATACATCACCGCCATCACCACCATCACCGCCGTCAGGCCCGCCTTTGGGAATGTATTTTTCACGACGAAAACTGCAACAGCCATTACCGCCATTACCCGCTTCCACCCTTATTGTCGCTTCATCTACAAATTTCATTTTTTACACTCTACGATTTACACTCTACGATTTACACTAAGCACGCCGTCATTGCGAGGAAGCAGAATAACATTCTGCCGACGCGGCAACCTCATGACTTAACTGCTTTAGTCCTGAGATTGCTTCGTCGCAAACTCCTCGCAATGACGAGCTAAAAAAAAGGGGCCAAAAGCCCCTTTAAATCTGGATCCCGCATCAAGTGCGGGATGACAACCGCCGTTGACAGTATCTACGCAGCCTTATCGTCAGCTGGAAGTACAGTCACAAACTTACGGCCTTTAGGTCCTTTCACAACAAAAGCCACCTTTCCATCTATTAAAGCAAAAATCGTGTGATCACGACCAATACCTACGTTATCACCAGCATGCCAGTGTGTACCACGTTGTCTAACGATGATATTACCAGCCACAACAGCCTCACCACCAAACTTCTTCACACCCAGCATCTTAGGGTTGGAATCGCGACCATTACGGGTACTACCACCCGCTTTCTTATGTGCCATCGGTTATTCTCCCGCTTCTTCTGTTTTAGCAGCTGCTTTCTTCTTAGGAGCCGCTTTTTTCTTTGCCGCACCACCAATACCAGTGATTTCCACTTCAGTATAATCTTGGCGATGGCCCATACGTTTCATATGGTGCTTACGACGCTTAAACTTCAAAATCTCAACTTTCTTGCCACGACCGTGTGAAACCACTGTTGCAGCCACTTTAACGCCGTCAACAAAAGGTGTTCCCACCTTAAGATCATCACCGTTCGCCACTAGCAAAACACGATCAAACTCAACAGTATCTCCTTGATCTACCGCTAGTTTTTCCAGCTTTAATTTATCTCCTTCAGCGACGCGATATTGCTTACCGCCGCTCTGTATAATCGCATACATGGCTAAACCTCTACCTATCAAATTGGATCGTGCATTCTACGCAATATTTACCCCTAAATCAACAGGAAATACATTTACCATTTAGATGACGGAGACATCGCAACCACAGGCGTTGCCGGCGAGGGATCGTCAGCAGGGGGAGCCGGTTTTCGTAAATGACCAAAGCGAACAATACTCGCCAGTGTATCTGCCTTAGTAGGCGCGACATACCCAAAGTCTTCCCCCCAAGTCGGATGAATAATATCAAGCTCACCCAAGATATATACCACCGCATCATCAAGCACAGCTGAATTACGCTCAACACCACGAGCAACAGCCGCTGCAGCTGCGTCTCCCGCACAAGTATCACCAACAGCATAAGCTTGTTGAGCTGCCCGCAAATACAATGCCATTTTTTGAATCAGCAGTCCCTTATTCTCATCAGCCACTAAACAAACAGATCGCTCACGAGGAATCTTGCGCCGTGAATCTCCACGCACCGAATGGAAGTGAGCATGCTTTACTAGCAAGTACCCCTGCAATAGCAATCCATGAATCATGTCTTCTTCAGGCTCTCTAGGACGCCGCCCCAAATGGAACACCGCATAAGCATTGCTGTCTTGTTGGAAATCATTAAACGCCTGCAATATAGCTGGCTTTTCAAATAATACCGTTGATTGATACTCATATTCTCCAGGAGCCGGGCCCCTAATCAACAATTCATCGACACGCATACTAATATTTTCAGCACCCTTAACATTAAAGTCACGCGCCAATCGTGATCGAGTAGCGGCCACATGCTTTGATTTTAAAAAAGACTGTAACTGCTGTAGAAAAACCTTCTGCTTTTCTACTGAAACCCCCAATCTAAAATACAAGGTAAACTGGCCTTTATTAATATTGCCATATTCATCACCTCGCATGCTGCGAAGCAGTGACCAAGAATCCATATCAACCATTTTATACTCAGTGAGCACCAAATCTTCATCCATTGCATATTGCATATGAAACTTTAAAAATTCAGCAATCGCATCACGCAACAAGGGGTAATCTATCACACTGAGATTAATACGTGCTTTTTTCGTGTAATGCAGACGTAGTCTCCCATCATCTGTTAAATCTCTGTATGAGGAGGGCAGTAAATAACAAACATCACAATTTAACAGGCTCTTCTGAACAACTGATCGTGCACTTCTTCGCGCTCCTAACATACTAATACCACTATATTATTGATTAATACTCGCCATTTTAGCGCGCTTGAATTAACCCAGCATTAAGAAATAAAATAATTACGGCTGCAAACAACAACTTTCAGTAGAATGAACCACGGCCATGGCATAATCAGCAATAGTATCAAAGCATGAAATTCGCCATGCGACCGGCAATGCTTCTTTAGGCTCACGCACAAGCTCTACGTCGCCCGCCGCATTTTCACCAAAGGCAAACGAAGACAAAGGCAAAGACATACCCATACCCACCGCTTTCATATAAGCTTCTTTCAGCGACCATATCTTATAGAATACTGACAGCTTTTCATTATCAGGCGCCCGCTCAAACCAGGCCGCCTCTTCTGTTGCAAAAAAACGTTTGGCAATAGCTGCTAATTCAACTTTGGTATCATGGTGCTGAATGTCGATACCCACATCGCTACTTTTTGTAATCGCTAATGCCACGCGTTGCTTGGAATGCGATAAGTTAAACTGCAGTTCGCCACTCACTAAAAATGGTTTTCCATATTGATTACTATCAAACTGCAATTCAGCAGGCGTAACATGTAAATAACCGGCCAATTGCTCACGCAACCAACCATGCGCTAATGCAAAACTATCACGTAATTGTTGGTTAACAAAACGATCTGCACGACCCATCTCAGCAGTCGATAACGTATTAAGGTATTGCGGCAAACGATCTTCTAGCTGATTGAGATCAGCCACTAAAATGTGGCAGCTATCCGTATCAATTGTTTGTGAATTAAACATGGTCAGCAATATAGCATGCTAAATTGAAGCTTGTCATCAACTATGTCATTGCATAGTCGGCAAATTATACAAAAAATCGCTTTGCAATAAGTGAGCAACCACTTCTGTTCGTAGACGGCAGTGGAGCTTTGTTTTGATATTATTGACATAATACTCCACCGTTCGCCAAGAAATCTGTAATTGTGAAGCTATGGCCTTAAACGTCATGCCTTTCAATAACAAGAAACCACAATGTGCTTCGCGACACGTCAAATACACATCAGGATACTGCACACCCAAAAACACCGCCGGGCCACGCGGACCGCGGCTGCCATAATCCAAATGATAACGGTATCGTCGCTTAATAGGCGACCTAGCTACGCTATCATCTTGTAGTGACCCCGTTTTAATCATATTTAAATTAACGAAACTCTGCTGACGCTGATCATCCGTATCCGATAACGCCTCACACCACACCTGCTGCCAATAATCTTGCATTTCACTGTCCTTGCGTTTGGTTAGCGCTCCCACCAAACTACCAAAACATATGATAAAAAAATACCCGTATTCCTGTTTAAACCAACGGGAATAATTCTCTAAAGTCATACGCGCACAAATTAGTATTTGCACTTGCATTTTAAGCAATGAATCGCTCTAATAGCCGCATCAAAGTAACAGGGATATAGACATGGATTTAATCACCCCCGTCACGCGACAAGACGATGACATTACGCCACCAAGCATTGAAGCAATTATCGCTACACAAAAAAAAATTCAACCGTGGGTACTAAAAACACCCACCTGGCAAATACAAACACATCGCACCAAAGACTTGATTGGCGAACAAGGCGAATTATTTTACAAACTGGAATGCTGGCAGCATACCGGTACCTTTAAAGCACGCGGCGCCGTCGCCAGCGTTATGCAACTCGATGATGAGCAACTCAAACAAGGTATCACCGCCATCAGCGCTGGCAATCATGCCATCGCAGTCAGCTACGCCGCGCATTGCTTTAATACGAATGCCAAGGTACTGATGCCAAAAACCGCCAGCCCTGTGCGTGTGCAACAATGCCGCGACCTTGGTGCTGAAGTTATCTTTACAAATGATATGCACGAATTGTTTGATCGCGTCGCCGAGATTCAGGAAAAAGAAGGCCGCGCACTCATCCACCCTTACGAAGGACTAGGCGTGGCTTTAGGCACCGGCTCACTTGGCGCCGAACTGTGCCAACAATTACCTAACCTCGATGCTGTTGTTGTCGCTGTGGGTGGCGGCGGGCTCATCGCTGGCATGGCTAATGCGATTAAACAATTACAACCCAATTGCAAAGTCTATGGCGTTGAACCTCACGGCTGCAATACCATGAGTGAGAGCTTTCAACAAGGCGTCCCTGTAAAAGCAGACACATTGACCAGCATTGCCGACAGCTTATCCGCGCCTCACGCAGAACCGTACAGTTATTCATTATGCGCACAATCGGTTGACGGCATCGTCAATGTTGATGATGACCAAATCCGTGAAGCCATGCACTGGCTCTTTCAACACCTACTACTCGCCGTTGAGCCAGCAGGTGCTGCTGCCACAGCTGGACTACTGGGACCATTAAAACCGCTGCTGCACAATAAACGCGTGGCGATCGTATTGTGTGGTTCTAATATCGACCTTAAAGCATATTATGAAATTTTAGAAAAAACGGTATCAAAAAAATAATTTTGCTTTACACTGTATGTCTTATTTTTATTTGTCAGTGCACATGGAGGATATAATGCATACAGACAAACGGCGCGCCGTGCAAAGCGCCAAACAATTACTGGATGAAATGTACGGTAGAGACTGCTCAACTCAAGAGATTGCAGACTTAAGCAAACTATCAACAACAACTATTTATCGACTATACAATAATGAAGTCAACCAAATCACATCAAAAACGTTTAACCGCCTACTGCAAGCCTATTGCACATTACAAGTGGCATAAATCATGTTAATTATTTTGTCACCGGCTAAAAAGCAAAATTTTGATGCACAAGACTATGTGATCAAAACTACGCAACCGCAAAATAAATCTCAAATTGCTACGTTGGTTGCAAGCTTACAACAACTGAGTGAAAAAAAATTACAACAACTCATGTCACTCAGCCCAACGCTGACTCAACTGAATTACCAACGCTTTCAAGACTTCAATATCAATCAATACAACAGCAAAAATGCCAAACCAGCGGTATTTGCCCTACAAGGCGATGCCTACCAAGGCCTACAAGTCGAAGACTTCACCAAAAAGCAATTGGATTTTTTACAGCAGCACCTGTTGATACTATCCGGGCTATACGGCTACCTAAAGCCCATGGATTTAATCCAACCCTATCGACTTGAAATGAAAACGAAACTAGCGTCCAAGGGGTGCAAGGATCTCTATGAGTTCTGGCAAACCTCGCTTACCGCCGCCATCAATAAGCTTGCCAAACAACACTCACACAACACGCTTTTAAATCTTGCATCGAATGAATACTTTAAAGCACTGGATAAAAAGCAATTGGCCGTGCCTATCATCACAGCACAGTTTAAACAACAAAGCGGCAGCGAATTCAAAATGATTGGCATCTATGCCAAACGCGCACGCGGCTTAATGACACGCTTTATTGCCAAAAATCAAATCGCAAAGATAGAAGACATTAAAAAATTCGACACGGAAGACTATCGCTTTAATAAGAAATTATCTACCGATACCACATTAGTCTTTAGTCGTTCTGATTAAACACAAAGCGTTGAAGAATCGCCTCTAGCACCAATGGGCGTACCGGCTTAGTCACTACGTCTTGAATACCCGCCGCCAAATATTCTTGTCGCGTTTTCACATCACAACTATGCCCCGTTAACACCACAATAGGCACATTGGCACGCGCCGCATTAGATAAGGCACGAATTTGCTTCGCCACTTCTATACCACTAAAGTCTGGCAATCCAATATCCATAAATATCAATTGATACGTTTTCTTTTTAGCCTTTTTAATTGCTTCAGCACCATCTTCAGCCACATCGACAGCACAATGAAACGGCTTTAACACCAACGTTACCGCCATTGCTGCCAACGAGTTATCCTCAACCACCAAGATAGTCGCCCATGGCTCTTCACTTAACCCTGTCTCAAGCGGAGTTTTAGTAGCCGCTGTTGCAATAACGGTGGGCTCCATCTTTTTCTGCGCTAAAAAAGGTTGATGAGACTTATCATTATGGTCAGCCACATGAAACGGCAACGTTAAAAGAAAACAAGTACCCTTACCCAGCTCACTCTTTAACTCTATCTTTCCCTGCATTGAATCCACATAACGCTTAACCGTATGCAAACCTAAACCAGACCCTTTATACACCCCTTCATACGATGGTGACAAACGAGAAAAATGCTCGAAAACAGTATTAAATTTATTTTTTGGTATTCCAATACCGCTATCTTCGACCTTAATCTGCAACGTAACCGTATCGCCTTTATTATACTCAGCCTTGGCTGGCTTCATCTCAGCCACTGTCACCTTAACGTAACCAATGTCAGTAAACTTTAATGCATTACTCAATAAATTTAACAAGGTACGATCAAAGTAAGACCGTGCACCAAATAAATATTGCGGCACTGTTGGTTCAATCACCGCTGATAATTGTAATTTTTTATGCTGCGCATTTGGCAATAACAGTTCGATATTGTGCTTTACCAATTCCGACACACTAAATGATTCATTAATTTCTACCGGCTCACCAAACTCTAACTGCACCACTTCAAGAATCTCATTACATAAATGTAATAATTCATCAGTGGCTCCCATTAAGAGCTCGCCATCACGCCGCACCGTTTCAACCATGTTATCCAAAACAACGCGGTCACTCATTGTACTGCTCTTTGCATTTTCTGCGGTATTCAATAAGTCTTGCACCATTGCCAGCATACCCGTAATAGGCGTACGAATATCATGGCTCATATTAGCGATAAACTCAGTTTTCGCCGCATTTGCCGCCTCTGCTTTTAAACGCATCTTGCGACCGGTTATCTTTTCTTTTCTACGTGCAAAGATCAGCACAACAGCCATCGAACCAAAGTATTGTGCAATCAAACCTACATAATTTGAATTTTGAAACGGCGGGATCGTTGTTAATTTATATACCACCCACGCTGATAATGTACCCACCAATAAAATAATCAAAAAACTAAATGCATCAACCAACAGCATCAACCAGACCATCACCACCGTGGTACTCATCAACCATACATCGGAGGCATTATTCTTTAATAACATGTAAGTAAAAAAGAATGGCAAACAGAATGTCAGCGTGGCATACCAATACACGGGCAACCATGATTTTAAGTTTTTTGGCAAATAGCGATGAAAAATTAACGGTACACACAGTGCGGTAGCAATAGCGCGTAAAATAAAACTTTCATACGACTGCTGTGAAAGATAAAACCACACAACATAAAAAATGGGGTAATTTATTGCACCAAAAATACCAAATGCGAAGTACTGCTCTCCATAGGCCTCAACTCGACGCTGAATATCCTTTTTGACAGTAGATAACTTTCCAAACATAACGCACAACTTTAGAAAGGTTAATGACTATGAATAACTGAACACAGCATTTGAAAGTTGATTCAGCATCTGAATTTGAAAATCTTTAATAAAAGAAAATACATTCCTCACCAGCGCTTGGTCTTTTTGCCATAACTCACCAAAGGCACTAGCCAATACGCCCTCAAAATGATCCGCACAAATATGCACATTGAAAAAAGTTAATGCTTTCTTTTCGGCACCAATACTAGTAGCAACATCACGAAAGCTGGCATAGTCCACATTATCCAAACGTTCAATCGCAGCAAATGCAGCCAAACGGTGATTCCAATCATTAGAGCGCAGCCACCTAAGCTGGCCTTGTATGTAATCACGCGCAAATGGTAAATACGCGGTCTCATCCAATAACTCAAACGTCAAATCAACATCAAACGCTTCAGCGAATAGAAAGTACAACTGCTCGTGAGACAAACCGTTCTGGTTAAATTCATCACGAATATTTCTAATAATCATTTCCTTAGTATTGCTATCAGGCGCAAAACTGCCCATATACCATAAGAACTCCGCAAAATGACCTCGCAGATGATAAAACACTTTTATGAAGAATTGTTTTTGCTGAAGCGACCAAGCAGAAGTTTTGTCCGCATTAAACAAATCAATTTTTTTAATTTCCCTTTTATATTCCGCATCCCATTCCGACAAGTAAGCTTCCATCCCTTCGGGATATTCAGCCTGAGGAAGTGTTTGAACCGCACCCTGAACCGAACCTGCTGTGTATGTATTCATTTGTTTATCACTCGATTAAACGTCTATGCATTAGCCCCTAATCCATCACCATCTACCGTGGCATCCATTGCACGAGACTTACGATGACGGGATTATATCACGTTCATATGTACCGATCACGCACAATACACCCTAATTCTCAATTCTCAGCACGAAGCCACCAATGGAATAGAAATCAATGCCTTAATTAAGCGTCTTCTAACGAAGAACTAGCCGCACAAACCTGATTAACAGCCCACGCAAAATCTTGCAAGCCTATTTGTATTTGTTGTAAATCTTTCGTATGCAATGCATCTTTTAAATGTTTTGTAACAGCACGCAATTGCGGCACGCCGCAATAACACAAACCACCATACAACTTATGCACTAACTCATACATCATATCCAATTTATTTTCAGCCGCTAACGATTGCAGCTGCTCCAACTCTGACGGCAGCTTATCCACTAAAATCATAATCATTTCTTTAGCGTGTTGGCGATTACCACCTGCTAACTGCGCACCATCTTCTATATCTATTACCGCTTGTTCCATTATCTTTCCATCCACCGTTGCTTTCTCCACCAAATAATCATGCAATAACTGTTGAATTGTTTGTAGCGATACTGGTTTTGATAACGTGTCTTGCATACCGGCATTCAAACAATTTTGTTTTAACTCAGCCGTCATGTGCCCCGTCAACGCCACTATCGGCACATTTGCGCAAGGCTGCTGATAACGAATACGACGCACCACCTCGATACCATCAATGTCCGGCAAACCAATATCCATTAACACCAAATCATAACGCTTATGCTTTGACATCGACAGTGCGCTCGCCCCAGTGCGTGCAAGCTCTACCTGGCAACCTCGCTTCGTCAATAGCTCTTTCACCATACGCCCAGCCAGCATATTATCTTCAACCACTAAAACTGTGGCAAGATGATCTTCATTAGCCACCAATTTACTGGCTGTCGCGTCAGTCATATCCGCGGGTAATTGTAATGATGCTGCTGTTTGCTCCGCCACTAAAAATGGTACACGCACAGTAAAGCTACTGCCCTTACCTTCTTGACTGGCCACATCAATGCTGCCTTTCATCGTTTCCAAATAACGCTTCACCATAAACAAACCTAAACCGTTACCTTTATAAATTCCTTTATAGGAAGGCGAAATACGAGAAAAGCGCTCAAAAATTTTTTCAAATTGACTCTCTGAAATCCCAATACCCGTATCACTTAACACAAACTCCAGCCACACTGAATTTTTCTCAAATCTAAGCACACGGACCACTAAACTAATGATACCTTTATCAGTAAACTTAATGGCATTACCTAACAGGTTTAACAAAATTCGATCCATGTATATGCGGTTACCCCAAACATATTCTGGCACCTCATGGTCTACGTCTATTTTTAAATCCAATAACTTGTGATTTACAGCCGAATCAATCAATGCAATGTTATGCTCTACTACCTGTCGAATTGAAAATGCCTCTTGACGATGCTCCAGTGGACCATTCTCTAAGTCAACAATTTCGATCACTTCATTTAATAATGTCAGTAATTCCTCAGTGGTACGAATAAGCAAATCAGCATCGCTGGCTTGCTTATTAGAGTTTGCTGTATCACGGAACGATTGCGCCAAACCCAAAATGCCCGTAATCGGCGTGCGGATATCGTGATTCATATTCGCTATCAACTCAGAACGCGCCCTACTGTTCGCCTCCACTTCAATTGCACGACGTTTAATCTTCTCGATTACCGCCTTATTGTGTGAAAAAATTAAGCCAATCAAAATAGATACCACATAAGTCAGCATAAAACCGATGATGTCAAAACTAGATGCCCACAATAAATTATCTTGTTGCGCAGCAATGGCAATCGCTAATAATGAACCACTCGATAGCAAAATAACCGTGCTCACCCAGTCCACCAATAACATGGTAAAAAATACGATAACAATGGTATTGGTGATCCACATCAATGAGCCGTGATTCAACAACAACATATAGGTAAAGAAAAACGGCAAGGTGAAAAACAAAGTAAAGTACCAATATACCGGAAGGTAAGGCTTTAGTTTCTTCGGCCAATAATCATGTAGCACCAGAAACAAACACAATGCAGTACAAGTTATTCGTAGCCATAAATTCTCATATGACTGCACATCAAAATATAGCCAAATAAAGTAATAAACCGGGAATGTAAACAACCCAAAGATGCCATACGCTTTATACTGAGCGCCGGACTCCTCAACTCGGCGATTAATCGCCTGCAATAAATTACGAATAACTACTAACATCCATTAATCCATATCTTCTAGTATCCATTGATCGGCGTATGGTTACACAAGGTCAATTAAGTTTCAATATTTGAACATACGGTAGCGACAAATGCTTACAAGCACACACGGAGTTCGCTTAATTCTAATATTCTTTCTTCGCTAAGAAGCTGATATCCTTGCTATCGGCCGTTTGTGCCTCACCATGACAAACGTACATTAAGACAACCAAAACCAATGGCGCGAGAAAAATTGAACAACCGACCCACCTATTTATATTGGCCCAACATCATCGATTATTTACGCTTAGTACTTTTTGCGATTTTTCTAATCAGTGCATTTAGTGCTCCCATATTAGCTTTAAGCTGCTTTATCATTTCGGCTTTATTTGATGCGCTTGACGGCTACCTCGCCAGAGCATTAAACCAACAATCACACCTTGGCATGGCGCTCGACTTTATGATTGATCGCATTATCACCGCCTCATTACTACTCATCCTGGCACGCCTATATACCTCCTACTGGCTATTCTTTTGCCTATTAATGGTCATCGATATTGGCAGCCATTATATGCACCTCTATAGAACATCGATTATGGGCGGAAAAAATCATAAGCATGCCCTCAAAGTAAACAGCCGTTTGCTGCACATCTATTATGAAAATCGCACCGCATTATTTACCCTGTGCTTTTGCCATGATGCCTGGCTTGCTAGTCTCTACCTTTACGCCTTTGTGCCCAATAATTGGCTTATTTTACCTCTCGTAGTATTTGCGCCAGGGTTTTTAGTTAAAACGATCGTCCACCTATTGCAATTTTATGTTGCTTGTGTTGATCTAACTCACAGTGAGTAGGAGCTCATGAGTTAATGTGGGAGAAAATACAATGCGCGCTATGGATGGCTATGACTTTCGATTTGAAAGTAAATATGATGCTTATAATAGTTTGGCCAGCAATAACAAAAAAGTGGATGCTGATTTAGAAGCACTGCACGAACTCGGCATACTCAACCTCGTTGAACAAGACACCGGCTTCACTCTATTTATCGCTGTCAGCGCCACACTAAGAACCTATACGCTCACGCAACAGCTACACTATTGCATGTTGTTATTCCATCTAGAGAAACTAATCTCCAACGCACCTACCAGTGTGCCAGAAGCCTTAAAAGTAGCTATCAATCGATCTACCACTGAAGAAAAACTTAGCGCCTATGACCCACATACACAAATAAAAATGGGCATTGCGCAACACCTCATAAGACACTTTGACCCTGACAATGAAGAACTCAACAGCTCGTTAAATCATCAGGCACAAGCCTTTATTAAATTTTGCTTTAGCAATAAGCACCATATCAATATACACAGCGCAACATTTAATTTACCTAACACACTCACCGCACTACGACAAAGTTTTGAACAACACTTTCAGTACGATTTAACTTTTTTAGATAGGCCTGTAGATGCCGATGAATTAGAAGCGAAGCCATTGCATTTAAGCAGGTAAAATCGCGCTAGGACTGATCTACGATTTGGTAGAACGTTTCACCCTGCTGAATCATACCAAGGTTATTACGCGCGCGCTCTTGTATCGCTTCATTACCACCTTTTAAATCTCGAATATCCGCTACCAAAGCCTGGTTAGTCAGCTTCGCTTGTTGATTAGTAGCCTGTTGTTGCGATACCTGCTGTTTAAGCTGCCAAACAGCACGCAAACCACCTGTAGAAAACCACAGCTCATACTGCAGTAATCCAAATAACGCGATTAAAATTAATATGACTGGCTTCATTGCCTTCCCCAAGGTTCCCTGATTAATCAACAATATAGCACACTTGCCATCCCGGAAAGCGACACAGTCGTCCCGGCCCCTGAGCAATGGCACTAAAACTAACCCGCGGACAGTTCTTTCTCAATGGCCAGCAAACGGTTGTACTTACAAATACGATCGGTACGTGATAGTGAACCGGTTTTGATTTGCCCAGCATTCGTCGCTACAGCTAAATCAGCAATCGTTGTGTCTTCCGTTTCTCCGGAGCGATGCGAAATAACCGTGCCATATTTAGCTTCTTTAGCGATATAAATCGCTTCCAACGTTTCCGTCAATGTGCCAATTTGATTCAGCTTAATTAAAATCGAATTCGCTGCATGCTTTTTAATGCCCTCAATCAATATCTCAGGATTGGTCACAAAAAGATCGTCACCCACCAACTGCACTTGACCACCCAAGCGATCAGTCATTGTTACCCAACCTTGCCAATCGCCCTCATCCAAACCATCCTCAATCGATTTGATCGGATAACGCTGAATCCAGTCGTTATACATACTAATCATCTCATCAGAAGTTAACTCAGCATTTTCCGAATCCAGCACATAACGACCATCGCGATAAAATTCTGAGCTCGCAGCATCTAATGCCAACACAATATCCTCACCCGGCCGATAACCCGCCGCCTCTATCGCTTGCAAAATTATATCCATTGCCGCTTCATTACTGTCAAGGTTCGGAGCAAAACCACCCTCATCCCCCACTGACGTAGATAAACCACGATCATTTAACAAGCTTTTCAGCATATGAAAAGTTTCAGCACCATAACGCAATGCTTCCGAAAAATTCGGCGCGCCTACCGGCATAATCATAAACTCTTGCACATCAAGATTATTATTTGCATGTGCGCCGCCATTAATAATATTCATCATAGGTATGGGCAACGAATACGGGCCATCACCACCCAAGTAACGATAAAGCGGCAAACCTACCTCATGACTGGCCGCATAAGCAGAAGCTAACGACACCGCCAACATCGCATTAGCACCAAAGCGTGCTTTATTCTCAGTACCATCGGCTTCAATCATTGCTGTATCAATGGCCTGTTGCTCATTCGCTTCCATACCAACTAACACATCTTTAATCTCATTTTCACAACGCGTCACAGCCGTTAATACACCTTTGCCGTTGTAACGATTACTATCACCATCACGTAACTCTAGCGCTTCCTTACTACCTGTCGAGGCACCCGATGGTGACATGGCCATGCCACAGTCACCACTTTCTAATATCACTTCAGCACAAACGGTGGGGTTACCACGTGAATCCAAAATTTCTCTCGCCTTAATATCAGCAATCTTACTCATGCAAATCTCCTATTATAAACAAGCTTAAGCGGGAACCGCTGCCGGTTTAACCACCCGATCAATCGCTTGTAATGAGGTTAATAACGCTTCCATCTGTGCCAATGGCCAACAGTTAGGTCCATCGCTTAATGCATTATCAGGATCCGGATGGGTTTCCATAAACACACCCGAAACACCCGCCGCCACCGCAGCACGCGCTAATACAGGAACAAACTCACGCTGCCCTCCCGAACTGGCACCTTGACCACCTGGCAGTTGTACTGAATGCGTAGCATCATATACCACCGGACAGCCAGTTTCTGACATGATGGATAACGAACGCATATCTGACACTAAATTGTTATATCCAAACGATACACCACGCTCACACACCATAATCTGCTCATTACCACTGGCACGAGCTTTTTCAACCACATGCTTCATATCCCACGGCGCCAAGAACTGACCTTTCTTTATATTCACCGGCAAGCCAGCCTTAGCCACACGATGAATAAAATTGGTTTGACGGCATAAAAAGGCAGGGGTTTGTAATACATCCACTACCTCAGCAACCGTTTCAATTGGCGTGTCTTCATGTACATCGGTGAGTACTGGCACGCCGAGCTCCGACTTAACCTTAGCCAGTATTTCCAACCCTTGATCTATTCCAGGGCCTCGATAGCTTTGGCCTGATGAACGATTAGCCTTATCAAATGAAGCTTTAAAGATGTACTGAATACCCAAACGATCCGTCATCGCTTGCATCTGTTCTGCCACCTGCATTACCAGCGACTCGGACTCAATCACGCAGGGACCCGCAATCAAAAAAAATGGCTGACTCTGCCCAACTGGCTTGTTCAGTAACTGCATACACCCTCTCACGCTATTTGAAAAGAACGCTATTGTATGCGTTTAACTGCTGGGTGCCAAGTAATGCCTGTTGTTGTACGTTTTGCTCGCTTAGCGAGCTGTTATTTAATTCATTACTATATAGACATCAGAATTGTTAATTTTTATACTGTTGAACAAATTTGTATAATGACACGCACAATAATTAAACCAGCATAGTGAAGTAGAGAATGAGCCCAGCGGCAGCAAGCACACAACCGTATATTACAAGCTATCGTTCATGTTACCAAAGCTTAGGCAACCTAGTTGGCAGCTTTGGCGTTGCCTCGCCCATTATTTTTCTCAACATGCTAGCCTCTGCCTCCAGCAAATCCAACAATGCCATCTCGATTAATTCACTGGAAGATTTACAACAATTTTTTGATAAGACCAATAGCTTCAATCGCTTTTCCATGGCAATCACTTTCGCAGCATCAGCCTGTGTGCTCACATTTTTAAACCGCCTGTATCTATGGCCGTCCATTACGTCATCAAAAAAACTATTCACCGTTCCCTACGATTTCTACACACGCCATAACACCACGAAGCACAAAACAACAAAAGAAATAAAAGCCATCGAAAACTCAATGAAACGGTGGCCTGCAGATATTATATTTTGTGTATGGTCATTAGCTACCAGCCTAATATTTGGTGAGATAGGCAGCAAGTCATTTGCCTTTATGGGCATCGGCGGCGAAGTTGTCGGCTTCTTTTTAAGCTTCTCGATTCACTATGCTTCTCGCTTTTTAAGCATACAGTATTTTATTGATGAACAGCTCGATAGAAACCTTAAAATTAAAAAGCTCTACATCCATAAACTTGAAAAACTACAAAAAGAAAACTGCCCATGCATAACCATTACAGACCCAAGATCCACGCAGCAAGTCTTACATACGTTTTTAAATCAAATTGACGAGCAATGGGACCACCTAGCAAAAAATAAATGGCAACATTTCTGGATGCACACAGCAGCAAAAATACTAGGCAGCGGTCTTTTCCTATTTTTAACTGTGCCAATTTTTGCAGGCTTTATGCCCGAATGCGTACAAGGCGCCGAACTGTTGTTTAACACTAGCATCGGCGAAGACAGCGAATATAAAAATGCAGCGTCTTTTGGCTTTGGTGGGTTCGCCACAACATTGACATGGTTTTTTTATTCAGTTAACGCCTACGCGCTACCAAAAGCATTAATCAATACAGCCTATGACTGCCACCACCACGCCACTCAAGGCAGCAAAGTACAGGCAGCGAAATACTCACTATTAACCATAGCAGCATGCGTTAGCAGTTATTTAACCAGCCCTAGCTTTCGCTTAGTAGGTCAACATACCTACTCACAAGGTTATATTTCTTACTTAGGAAATTATGGTCGCCTCGTGCCCGGCGCCTTATCAACCGCCTTTATTTTTATGTTATGGTCACACTTACAAAACATGATTCATGACGCTTCACTTAAGCGCCAATCTCGACATATTAATGAATCCATTATGGATGTTGATCATGCGCTTAAACTATTAAGGCGCGAAGACACCAATCTCTACGAAAATATCGATACACAACCGTTACAAAGTGTTGTAATTGATGACGATCGTAGAGGCATTACCAACCGCGAACACAAAGATTCTGGATATGAACCCGCACTCCAACACAGTCCCACCCCTGGTGAGTCACCCATACCCCGCACATTAACCAGCACTCCGCCAACCGAAAGAGTGGGATTGTCGACAACACCCAAACCACGACGCTCCAGCTTTGGGCTCACAGGTAGGCATACACGAACCAGTCAAATCACTCCCAGTCCAGCACCTGCACCCAGTCCGTTTTTGTAGTTACGTTTAGAAATAGCCTGCAATAGCAGAACCAATGCTGCGTTCTAACGGTCCACGCGCTTGTGAATAATGCAAATTCACTTTTTCCGCTCGACCTACAACGCGTGTGCGATACCGTTTCCAATGCGTTTTATCATTTGAACGCTGCGTTGTCACACTACTGGTACCTTGAGATAATCGAGAACGCTTATGTTGCCGAATAGCTTGTTGCGAGCGCACACTAATCTGCACATCTACCACAGCGACATAGTTCACATCTTTTACCATGTTATCAACTAATGTGCCCGCTGCCGCGCCCACTAATCCCATGCCCCAAATACCGCTACTGCTAGCACCAGCAATAGCACCCGTCGCTGCACCAAGTCCACCACCCACTAAGGCACTACCAAAACCACTGCCCATCACTGCACGTGCAGCTGTTTGTGAAACGGCTTTCACTCTTAATGTATTGGCTTGAATCATGTAGTGCGCACGACTAAGGTGACGTGTTGTTTTATAGCCCTTTTGATGCAGCTGCGAAATTAATGCATTGCGAATAGAGAAGCTCGATACTCCCGACGTATTGCGCAGTTGCACATACACTACTTTTTGACTATCTGGCACTGGATCTAAAAATATCGATGCACTGGTTTTAGTGCTTACCGATAAGTTTCGCTTGGTAATGGCTAATTGTGTTGCTGCACAACCGGATAATACCATCACGCTTAATGCTGTGAATAAAATAACTGTAGTTCGCACCCAACGGTTTATCATAACTTCACTCTCTTCATTAATTTGGAAAGGCAGCTGATTAGGAACCCATGGATCCCGGATAATCGACTACGTCGATTTCCGGGATGACAATATTTTGTCATCCCGGATGACAGATAGCTATTGTACGATACTTGACCCAACAAATACAAAACTAGCTAATAACATCAGCAGGCTTTTTTACGTTTGTACCATTTCGGTTTTTTAACGCCGCCTGTATAAAGCCTGTAAATAAAGGATGACCGCGACGTGGTGTCGAGGTGAATTCCGGATGGAATTGACAGGCTAAAAACCACGGGTGATCTGGCAGCTCAATCATTTCCA
Source organism: Coxiellaceae bacterium (assembly GCA_029210045.1). GTDB lineage: Bacteria > Pseudomonadota > Gammaproteobacteria > Coxiellales > Coxiellaceae > JARGNX01. Next base: position 104,123 of record JARGNX010000007.1, on the reverse strand, counting down.
CTAACTTACCGTCTTCAGAACGCCCTGATACCACCATGCCCGCAGATTCTAATTGCGGTAACAACGTATTGTTAACTTCATAACGATGACGATGACGCTCAACAACGGTGTCCGCACCATATAAACGCGCCGCTAATGAGCCTGCCTGCAATTGACAGGGCTGACCACCTAAACGCATCGTGCCACCCAAATCACTTTGTTCATTGCGGTATTCAACATTACCATCTTTATCTTGCCACTCACTCACCAACGCAATCACAGGCGATGGTGTTTCTGGCACAAACTCACTGCTATTAGCTTCAGGCATATCAGCAAGGTGTCGCGCAAATTCAACCATGGCAATTTGCATACCCAAACAAATCCCTAAATAAGGCACGTTATGTTCACGCGCATATTGTGCTGCCAATATTTTTCCTTCAACCCCGCGATGACCAAAACCACCCGGCACTAAAATGGCATCAGCATCAGCCAATAATTGCGTGCCCTGCTTTTCGATTTGCTCGGAATCAACATACTCAATCTTTACTCGCGTATCCGTATGTATACCCGCATGCGTTAAGGCTTCACTTAACGATTTATAGGAATCTTCCAAGTCCGTGTATTTACCCACCATAGCAACACGCACTTCTTTTTTCGGGTTTTTATGACGCTCAACCACTTTTTTCCAAGCAGACATATCAGCAGGCGAAATCGGCAAGCCGAGTTTTTCTACCACACGATCACCCAAGCCTTCTTGTTGTAACATCAACGGCACTTCATAAATACTACGAGCATCACAAAGCGACACCACGCTATCAATTTGCACATTAGTAAATAACGCAATTTTTTTACGCTCTTGATCAGGCAATGGCTGCTCTGAACGGCACACTAAAATATCCGGCTGAATACCAATCGAACGCAACTCTTTTACCGAGTGCTGCGTTGGTTTGGTTTTAATCTCACCAGACGTTGGAATAAACGGCACTAAAGTTAAATGAATAAACAGCGTTTGGCTGGCACCTAATTCAATACGCATTTGACGTATCGCTTCCAAAAATGGCAATGACTCAATATCACCAACGGTTCCACCCACCTCTATCAATGCCACATCGGCACCATCGGCCCCTTGTTGGATTTTGAGTTTAATCTCATCAGTAATATGAGGGATCACCTGCACCGTGCCACCCAAATAGTCACCGCGACGCTCTTTACGAATCACATCGGCATACACACGACCGGTAGTAAAATTATTGCGCTTAGTCATGAGCGTGTTCACAAAACGCTCGTAATGACCCAAATCAAGATCAGTCTCCGCCCCATCTTCGGTAACAAACACCTCACCGTGCTGGAATGGGCTCATGGTTCCAGGATCAACATTGATGTATGGATCCAGTTTCATTAACGTAACATTAAGACCTTGCGCTTCCAGCAAAGCTCCTAAAGAAGATGATGTAATGCCTTTGCCTAGCGATGAAACAACGCCGCCAGTAATGAAAATATATCGTGTCATAGGGGATCCCGTTTTCAATTTTATTTTTACCTAAAAACGGGATTTGATACTACCAGAATCACTCCCTTCACTCCAGACATATATTCCAAACATTGACATTATTTGCTACCCTGCGCAGCGATTATACGAAATAATATTGGGAGACATATGCCAGTTTATACAGATGAAACAAAGAGTAACGAAGCAAAACCAGCTCAAGCAGAAGCCAAATCCGTGCGCTTTCGAATTGGCCACCACATTTTTCACCCTGGTGAACCGTTAAACCTAAATGACCCACAAGGTGATAACAACCCAGTTACCGCTGATGAAGAAAAAGACATGGGTAGCCAAGAGGCTAAAAGTTACAGCCCCAGCTAATCACTCCCAGTCCAACAAGATACTAAAATCAGTAAGTTACTTGAATTGTAGGCGCTTGTACATATCGTACATTTTTGATACAATTCAGCCATTATAAAATCGTGTAAATAGCTGAGAGAATGTACTGATGAGAAAAAGAATTCTGCTTATAAACCCACGTAGTGATGATGCTGCTAAGCAGTTTTTAATTCAATCGCCATCACCCGAGTCAAAAGAAACAGCAGCCGCAGAGACATGCAGTGTGAAGATTGTCCTCCCCGGAAACACTGCTGAATTCCAAGCTTCGTACTTTGGCGATGAAGAAATAACTGATGATGCCTCCGTTTCTTCAGATTCTTCAGAGGCTGAACAACAAGAAATAGCGTTGCTGAGTCAATATATTGATACTGCCGAAGCTAGCGAAGCAACCCCGGATGACCAAGCCTTCTTATTTATAGTAAAGGATGACACCGCGAGTAACACAACCACTGTAATAAATGCATTTCGCGTCAAAATAGCTCCCATGGACCCTTCAAGTACAAATATAACTTTTGAAGTCACGAAGCGAATCCCTTCACCTACTGCGACTCCAACAGCAGCATTAGCATCAATGGGCACACTTGCTCCTTCAGAAGGTAGCGCCGGTGTAGCAGCACCAGCACCGCAAGAAAACGATGACACCCCTGAAGCTTCAAGCCCATCAGCAACCTCACGATAATTACAAACTGGAGAGAAAAAATGCGCACTAGAATAGAAACCCATGAAGATGGCACACAAACAATAACGTATGATGATGGTCGACAACAACATATCGATCGTGACGGTAATCCCTCTGACATAGTTAACGGCATGCAATATGAACACAAAAGGACAAGCGACGCACCTGACGTAGATGACGGTTCGGCGCCTGCTGTTGTCACATCGGCTTCACAGTTTAGCTCAACAAGAGCACCTGCTGCTGCCCCTGCACCACTAACACGAACACTAACAGGAACTAGACGTCGGCTTAGCATTTACAATAGACGCCCCGGCACACCGCCTCTCCCTCCAGCGCCACCTCAAATAGAAACCCACCCATTATTTGGTGGCTCAGGCACTAGAGGCAGAACTGACACGCCTCACCCTGCCACTCGCTGCCCTAGAGGACCATTAGACGAGAAATCTGAAAATAAGACTGGCGGTATGATCAACAATGAAACACAAAGGCCACAGAGAAGAAGCTAGGTTATAAACCTAGATTAGCTGTATAAATACTCGATTTCTTGCTAGCATGGGCGTTTTTTATAGCACAATAGAGAACACCCATGAGCTCATCAGACCGACGTACAAGAAGCCGTTTCGCCCCTAGCCCTACAGGGCATTTACACATAGGCAGCGCCAGAACCGCACTGTTTGCTTATTTGTACGCCAGACACTTTAATGGCGACTTTATCTTACGCATTGAGGACACGGATCGTGAACGCTCTACAGAAGAGTCCGTGCAAGCCATTATCGACGCCATGAACTGGATGGGCATGGAGTATGACGAAGGGCCCTTTTATCAAACACAGCGTTTTGATCGCTATGCTGAAGTATTACAGCAGTTATTAGACGAAGACAAAGCTTATAAATGCTACTGCTCCAAAGAGCGCTTAGATGCCTTACGTGAAAAGCAAATGGCTGATAAACAAAAGCCGCGCTATGATGGCCATTGCCGAGATGCAGCAACACCACCCCATGATGATGCGCCGTTTGTGGTGCGTTTTCGTAACCCCACTGAAGGCAGTGTCGAATTCGACGATCAAGTCAAAGGAAAAATTTCTGTTGCCAATAGCGAGCTCGATGATTTAATTATTGCCCGCACCGACGGCACCCCCACCTATAACTTTACCGTGGTCATCGATGATCTCGATATGAATATTACCGAAGTGATTCGTGGTGATGACCATGTCAATAATACACCGCGTCAAATCAACATCTTTAAAGCACTGGGTGCCACGCCACCACACTACGCACATGTCACTACAATTCTCGGTGAAGACGGTAAGCGCTTATCCAAACGCCATGGCGCAACCAATGTGATGGAGTACCGTGACCAAGGCATCTTACCCGAAGCACTAATAAACTTTGTTGCACGCTTAGGATGGTCTCACGGCGATCAAGAAATATTTTCCAAACAGGAAATGATTGAGTTATTTGATCCCAACCATATCAATAACTCAGCGGCACAAATGAACATGGATAAACTGTTGTGGCTTAACCAGCATTACATGAAAACGTTACCGGCTGATCATGTCGCTGAGGCATTGCACTATCAATTCGATCAACTAGCCATCGACAGCTCCGCAGGTCCCGCTTTAACGGATTTATTAGCCGTGCAGGCTGAACGCTTTAAAACGTTAAAAGAATTAGCAGAAGGCAGTCGCTACTTTTATCAAGGCGTTACTGAATACGATGAAAAAGCCGCACGTAAACAGCTCACCGAAAACAGCCTACCTATTTTGCAATGGCTACTTGAACAATTCAGCCAGCTGACTGATTGGTTAGCAGAACCATTACATGACATCGTTAAAAATACCGGCGAACATTTTGAGGTAAAACTCGGTAAAGTGGCACAACCGATCCGTGTAGCAATGACAGGCAATACGGTATCACCACCGATTGATATCACGCTGCAGATGCTCGGCCGTGAAAAAGTCTTGCAACGCTTACAACAAGCGATTAAATTTATTGAGTCACTGTAACACCAAGGAACCACAAGGGTGTCAGAGCCATTAGACAGTAAGACGCTTTAACTGGTATCTTTAGAGCGTATCGTCTCTTGCCATGATTTGTTAAAGATAAACGTTTACTGGAAACCGCTGGCCTGGCGATATAACGACAAAGGCACTCAAGCTGAGTCGCTCGTGTGCTTTCGCTGCCACACCTGCATGCATTGAGCCATGAATGCCTCGTTCTAATGTGGAATCATATAGATCTGCTTTTGACTTTCTTGGATCAAAGGGTTTTAAATAGTGAGCCTCAAAAACCTCTCTTGAAATTTCAATTATACTTCGCTGATAAATATAAAAACTATCTTTAATCTTTTTCACCTGCTCAATCGGTATAGAACAACTAAATTGCATTACGCCGTCTCCCTTAATAAGTTTTATTTCAGTTTCAACGGTTTCTAGGGTGTAAGTTCTTCAGTGTCTGGATGTGCTGTTGATTCTTTTGCCTCTTCGTCATCATCAAGCAGCTCAAGCCTATCAGGAGCAAATGGCGACGGCACGATCAATCGAAACTGCTCGACACCATCAACAAAATATCGTGGTTGTGACCACAGATCTATATTCTGTTGGTTTGTAGCAACTAAAGCCTCATATGCATCAGAAACTCCCCCAGTAATATCATACAGTTCACTAGCGATTTCACTTGGCAGATACCGCATCACTTCGGCCCCCTTGGCATACCATGCGCCATCGACTGTTTGAATTGCAATATATTCGTCACCTGAGCTGATCGATTGAACAGCAATATCTTTGGATAATGCAAGCTGCTGAACAATAAGCTTGTCATCTTCATCATCTCGATGCGAACTACCACGGCTGAGAAAATAAACGCGCCCCTCAGTTGTTAAGAAATAATAAGAAACCTTAGAACCAAGCTCTGCTTCTACGATTGAAGTCACGTTTAAACCTTTCATACACGTCAGCAACTCGGGAACAAAAGCTTTGCCATCTCCCATACCATTAGACAAATGCCATTTATCGCCCGAGTAATATACCTCGCCGCTACCTGTTATAAAAAAGCTGTTATAGGAGCCAATGACAACTGATTTGATACGGATTCCATCTAATGATGTGATTTGTTGAGGCGTCTTGATATCAGATTCATCACCATGGCCCAATTGACCATCTTCGCCATTCCCACAACTGTAAACCTGCCCCATTGGCGTTAATAAATATAATTTTAAGTCGCCGGCATACATCGATGAAAAGCTCGTGCCCGATACTGCTTCAACAGGTGCGGGGATCAATTGCCTATTATTATCTATATCTAAATCAATTAACACTATGTCAGGGATTTCAGGGCGTGGTCTATCAATTAATTGGCACTCATCCTTGTGACCACAACTCAATAGATCACCTTTATCCGTTAAGAAAAAAGAAGAACGAGGTAACACGCCAATACTAACAATCCGATAGTCACGAAGCGCTTTTATTTTTAGCGGATATAATAAATCTCTACTATATTGGCCATGCCCCAACTCACCGTTATCCCCACTACCGGTACTATAGACAGCTCCAGTTATGCTCAAAAATAATGTATGCTCATGATTGCTAGCAATAGAGGTGATTTTATCACCTTTGAACTCTAGCACTTTTTCAAAATGCGGAATATAAGGCTTCATTCGATAACCCATGGCGCCAGAGCTATTATTACCACAGCAAAAAACTTGGCCATGTTTATCAATAATAAAAGCATAACCATATCCAAAATACATACTCGGTAGTCGCCTATGAATTTCAGCTAAAGCCTTAGAATGATATTCTTTGGATACACATGAAAATCTAACCAATGCATTTACATCCAAGAATTTATTAGTTGTGTCGATCATTTCGGGGGGTAATGAATCAATGGGTGGGCGTGACATACATGCTCTCTACTTATTAATACAATTTAATATAATATAATGTAAAGATAATACTGTAATATTACTAATATAGCAATTAATGGCAGAGGATAGTTCGTATATGCTTGAATTTACAGAAAATAATAAGGCCGCAAGAAGAGTAAAAATCGATTTGTAATATAATTTTCTTTGAAACTTTTGCTGCAGATTTTTAATGCCTCCCCAATATAAATATGATATAGTTATAAATAAATAAGTATTAGTAAAAGGGTAAAGAATGAGATTACTTGATGCAGCTTAGCAAAGGTGAATACCTTATCACCCACCTATTCACTGTGGAGTGATCAATGCTAACACCACGTTCAGACATCAGTTCTTCAATACCCCGATAGCTCAATGAATAAGCCAAATACCAGCGGATAGCCATCAGAATGACTGTATTTTTGAAGCGCCCTCCTTTGAAACTGATCATTGAGACATATAAAAGTAACTGGAGACACTAATGGGCTGGTTTGACGGTAGTAAAAACGACATTACACCACAACAACAAAACAATGTACTTACAGGCATGCTAATGACAACCATATTAGTAGCCTCTAAAAGAAGAGTTTCAGCATCAGTCACTGGTTTGTTTACTTTTGGCTACCATACGTGTTACTGGGGTGAAACAAAACCAACACTAGTAGACTACTATAAGCGAAGCAGTGTTAAAGCAATTGATGATTCACGTAGCGCAGTCTCTAGCACGATTACCAAAACAAGAATTGAAGCTATTAAGGAGCTACGATATGGTCACGACACACATAATCTGTTGAATTTATTCGGAGATATTAACTTCTGGCACCACGAGTCTCGTAAAGTATCGGCTCATCGTTTAGCAACGCTTCAAGCAGGCCTAGTAATTAATTACGGGCTATATACTCCACCGCTAAGAGACCTCGCAAAAGGACTGAAGATTTGCGACAAACTTAAAGAAGAAAAAGAAAAAGAAAAAGAAAAAGAAAAAGTAGAAGTAAAAGTAGAAGCAGAAGCAGAAGAAAAAGAAGTAGAAGAAAAAGCGAACCGACCCTAACCTTTTAGTGCGGCTTTACAAGTCATATATTCACCAACGCTCGAACGCATTGATTTATAAAGACGCTTATAAGTAGAATAAAAGGGGGAATTCAACAACTGAATACTTACTCTGCCCTCCGCCACACCATAGAACCTTATTCGATTCGCCATCACATCTCAGAATTCACGCAAAGTATGCTCAATAAAGAGCAGTACACCTGATTATTAGTTGAATTACTTCCGCTAAGGATAAAATAGACCTCTAGCCATATCTTCAGCCCCCGGCTCATCTAGACCCATAGCTTCATCTAGATCCATAGCTTCATCTAGACCCATAGCTTCATCTAGACCCATAGCTTCATCTAGTAGTGCAGCCGCATCTTCTAGCTTTTTAGCGGCAAAAAGTTGACTACATGACTGCAACTTATGGGCCTTATAAGCCCTATCCATAACTGCCCACGATATACCGTTTTTATGCTTTGGGTAACGCAGACCTGGAATCGACTCATAAACTGAACGATCCACCTGCAGCCCACCTTTTTTATACTCGCCCGCTGTCATACTAAAGTCATGTTCAGAAACAAATTCACCAGCAACACCCCCCACCACTTGATACCTGGAAGCACCACCGACCGCTGCCGCACCGCCAGTCACTGCAGGTCGTCTAGGCGCACCAACACCCGCTGCCGCACCGCCGGTGGGCTTTGGTGGCAGCATAAAACGAACCCTAGGCTTAGGTTTGCGCTTTACCCCTAGATCTTGATGTAGTCTTTTCACAGACTTAGTACCATCCAACTTATAACTCCATTGCTCTAGCAAAATGCGCCCATTCCTGCTCTTAATATCAACATTAAGACCAGTAACCTTCTCAGACTCTGGGTATTTTGCTGCATAAGAATTTAAAGCTGGTATCACAACACCCTTAATCAATAAATCAAGAAGAGTCCCTCTTTTAATTGTTCCTGAACCCGTAAACGTATCATCGATTTTATTGATCACTTCTTGATATATTTTACCCTTCACACTACTCTCTAGAAAATAAAAAAAGTCTTCATCTGCAGTACAAGATGGCTTCTCACAGAAACGAAAACTCGCGTTATGCATAACTAAATCTGCCAATATCTCACCGTCAATAGTTGGTCGCGCATATACACCAAAAAATACTTTTCCGCGGCTTCTCACCACATCACTCTCAAGATTCACAACACTAAATTTAATCTTCATATTTTATACTCACAATACAATTACAACCCATAATAAATACTATTTATTACACAAAAAGCCATCATACCGAGCATTGCTTAAGTCAAAATTAAAATATTACTTTTTTTACTGATTCATTAATGTTTATATATCAATATTATCAATTAGCCTCACCCAACACACACCACTTGAGATTACATCCTATATAATATGGATTGCTTCGTCGCAAGCTCCTCGCAATGACGTACCTCACAATGAACGCAGCTTACTATTCGGCGCAAATACACCATCGAAATCAACACTACATGCCCAGCCTGATAGAAAATAATACAATAAATAATAACGTTAATTCTTATATTCATGTGTGATAGCATGCTGAAATTATGAGCTAACAAGTATGGTATGAATGCGGCGTAATACAATAACCCATGTCTCAAATATGGGTGATGCCATTAAATATGTCATAGAAGCTAACAAAAATAACCGTTTAGTACGTGTTATAGGCTCTGGGCATTCGGTGATAGAAGCTATTGGCTTGAACAGTAGCAGGCGTTCGATGAACCTTATATTGACCGGAGAATTAAGGCGTATTCAGCTGATCAAAGAAACGGTTGAAAATGGACAGCAAGTAGCTTATGTGAAAGTGGGCGCTGGCTGCTATATCGGTAGAAGTCCCGGTGATCGTAAAGGCACTTGGCAGAACTCATTAAATAAGTGGCTGGATGATTTAGGTTATGCAATACCGATTATGGGAGGGTTGGCACATCAAAGTATTTCAGGCTTTTTATTGACGGGCTCCTCGGGTGGTTCAGTGCGGCATGGGTTACATGATTTTATAGAGTCCATTGAGCTAATTGACGGTAAAGGACAGCATCGTGTATTCACAAAACAAGATGAGGAATTTTATGGTGTGGCAGTCTCAATGGGGCTGATGGGGGTTGTTGTGTCAATAACCATTCGCGCCATCAAGCAGTATTATGTAAGCGGTAAAGAAGAGAATGTGTGCTTAACTGATTCGTGGTTAAGTCCAAGTAATCGAAAGCAACTGGCTGGACGATTTAGAGAGACTGAGTATATGCATCTTAATTGGTTTTCCCAGCCGTATATCAATAAAGTTATGCAGTGGAGCGGTGCGGCCACCCCTAAGCCGAAAAAAACCGTAGCTTACCGTAATATTGTAGGCAATCGGTGGATGGCATTACTAGCAAGCTTGGCCTTATTAATATCTAACTGGGTATTAACGATTAATAAAAATGCTAAATTGAGCAATAAAATTGTTGCCGCATTAGTGGGGCAATTTGTTGCAGAGTCTTGCACGGAATTTAATGATGTGTGGTGGCGCGCATTACCCGCTGATGATTTTGTGCCGGTCAAAACGTTATTTAAAACCGATTTCACAGAAGTGTGGTTGCCACTTGAATCAGCTGAGTCCGTGATTAATCGATTAGAGTCAATGTATGAAGACAGTGAAGTAGCGGGAAATTTCGCTATGGAAATTTATGCCACCAAGCAATCACCTTTTTGGATGAGTCCAGCATATGGTCGCGATGTGATTCGGATTGATCCTTATTGGTGGTCACATAACATAGGTGATCCACGACGTTTTTTTACGTTTTATTGGCAGGAATTTTTGGCTGATGCAGGTGCAAGGTTGCATTGGGGTAAATATTTGCCGCAAGTAGGTCAGCGTTTTGGTGAAACTGTCTTTGACGCAGAGTTTATTCGCAGAGCCTATCCAAAGTTTGATGCATGGTTAGCGTTACGGCAACAATTGGATCCGAATAAACGATTTTTAACTGATTATTGGAAACGAATTTTTGATATCCAATAATGCAATAAGGAAAATGAAATGAAACTATTTATTACAGGTGGCTCAGGCTTTGTCGGCGGACATATTGTTGAGCATTTTGCTAAAACGCATGAAGTGTATGCTATGGCTCGTAGTGAGACAGCAAAGCAGGCGGTTGAGCACTACGGAGCACAAGCAGTTAATTGTTGCTTAGAGACAGTGAGTGCTAGGCATCTAGAGGGAATGGATGCTGTCATTCATGTGGCGGGGTATGCCGAGCCTTGGGGACCTAAACAAGCATTTTACAAAATGAATGTTGAAGGTACACAAAATATGTTGCGAGCAGCGCAACAGGCGAGTGTTAAGCGGTTTATTAATATGTCTACGGACTCTGTCGTGTTTGAGCCAGGCAATCAAATTGATTTAACTGAAGATATGCCATTAATTGAGTCTTCACCTTATGCGTATTGTGAAACTAAAATGTTAGCTGAGAAATTAGTGACGTCAGCGAATTCTGACAAAATGAAGACACTGTCATTACGGCCAACGCTGATCTGGGGGCCGAGAGATACATCAATTTTGAAGGTGATAAAAGATATGGCTCGGCGAGGCATGTTTGTGTTGTTGGGTGATGGGCAACACCTTATTAGCACTTGTCATGTGTATAACTTGGTTCATGGTGTTGAAGCAGCGTTGAATAGTGAGCTAGGTGGCGAGGCTTATTTTATTAAAGATGATCATGATTTGACAATTAAAGAGTGGTATCGATACCTGGCAAAATTGGCAGAAATACCAGTACCCACGCGTTCCATGCCGGTTTGGTTGGCTAAAGCTTTTGCCAATAGCTGCGACTGGATTTGGCGTACATTTAAATTTAAATCGGAACCGCCTATTACACCTTTTGCTGTTGCCTTAATGTCCTCATCTTTGACGTTATCGACAGAAAAGTTAAAAAAACAGCTTGCATGGCAACCAGTGATAACACGTGAGCAGGGTATTGCACAAATGTTTCCGGATAACCCAACGGTATAGAGCATGGAGGTCAATGCCCCTCCGAACCGAGATCCAGAAATAATACAGTGGCGCGATGGATGCGCAATGATCTGCGCAGGCTTATGACGTCACTATAGCTGAATTGATGCACCGTCGAGTTATACATGAATGCTTTGACTGTACAGTCAAAGGTAAAGAAAAAGGAGCGCAAATTCTACTGGATGCAAAACCAGAGCTGTTACTTATTAATACTGAAAAAACCACCGATTATTCTGGCAAACTCATTGAAGGATTAACTGTCTTTCAAGCTGCTTTATGCGCAGGTGATGTGGATATGGTAAAAATGTTGCTGCCCTATTTTGATGCACTTGACGAGGGTGATCACCATAGATCGCAACAAATACAAGCCATTTTTCCTGACGGTCTTGATGCTCACCTAGCACATCAATTGGATGATACGTTTGATTTTAGTACTGTAGTAACAGCTATTAGCACAGCCAGTGATATTGAGGTGAGCGACGCATTAAACTTAACCGGTGCGGCATTCAAACAAAGCGATAGTGAACGCAGCAAACCTGATAGCGAACTCTCATTAGTTGAAGCACTGAATCGCTTCAGAGAAAAATTTACTGAAAAATCATTGAAGGAAAGGATACATAATCCTCAGCATTTGCTAAAAGCTCTGGAGCTGTGTAGCTCGAACTTTGAGCCTGAAAATGACGCCATTTGGAGTGGGCCCAAACGTCAGTTATTTTGGCGACAAATTGTCGGTTTTTGCCAACGTTTTGTGCCAGCCTGTATGGCGCAAGCATTCGCACAGGGTCTAACAAAACTCGTTAGCGTACCGGGGTCTGATATCGATGATGGGACGGCGCAACAACTTAAACGATCCTTATCTTACAGGTTCGGTGGAGGTGATTTTTATCCTATAGCTTCGTCATCACAGCACCTGGGTTTTCGTTTCGCAGCCAGCGTAACGGCGGCACCGACGGTGATTCCTGGCTGGGGGCGCGGACCTAATTCTTTAGTGCGATATTTCAAAGCATTTATTTCAGCCAAAGCAACAAGCATGTGTGACGTTGTATCAGCAAGCACCACCCACTCGAGAACAGCACACCCTTAACATAGAACCCTACTCGATTCGCCATCACATCTCAGAATTCGCGCAAACCATGCTCAATAAAAAGCAGTAATCTCCTGATTTGTTGTTATATTACTTCCACCACCGCAATACGAGCCCGCAACTACCCTGCCTCCACTGTAATAGCTACACAAAACTGCCTGGTTAACCCTGCGATGATTTTGAGATTACCTTGCAACCATCCGCTTTAAGCGACGCACCTAAGTCATCGCTGACCGAGCCACGTATTTAATGCGTCGTCCCATCTCTGTACGGCGTCTTTAGGGCATATCGTATCTTGCTCCGAATGGATAGCGACATTTAAAGGGCTGTAAAGCTGCAGCACAACCATAGCGATCGATCATACAGCGCAACCCATAAATAACTATTATTTATTATTACTGAATTAATATAGTGTTAATATATTTCTAGTATACTGGTTATTTGGACGGCAAGTAAGAAGATAATATGAGAGAAAGCAAGCACACCTCTGGCGAGGAGGACACATTCGATGATACAACCTCAACGGAATCAGTACCCCCCTTATTTACCTGCGAACCGTTAGCTCAAGGACCATCCACTAAAAACCAAGCATTAAGAGACGTCGAATACATCTTCCAATGCTTGTTAGGCGTAGAGCACATCAGCGTGGAACAATACGGCGAACATTACGCACCACGCAATGACAGCACCGGATCTCCATTCAATTTCCAGCTCAACAACATAAACAGTGGTAGTATCACCGCTCTTTGCCCCAACGGCCAAACATACAATTTATCACTCGCATTAAAACATGCCAATCTAAACTATTTTATGCTGCAAGATGACACACACTCACAGGATATTATTAAACAGTGCTTAATAAAACTTGGCGCAGCACCTGATGCAGCAATAGCCAAACCTGCTGACCGTTTATACTCTGATATTGGCCGTGCATTAGACGAACCTACCACAACAGGACTACCTATCTACGCCTCTGAGCAAGCGGCAATTAAGCTATATTCTAGCAAACAGTACAAAAAAATGAATGCGCTTTTACGTGCGCAACCTTATGGCTTCACGACAACATCTTTAGAAAAAACATTTATTGAGTGCATGTTAGCCATCAGCGGGGTGAATAAAAACATTCGTTTTGGAGCGGTCACAGCCACTGATCGATCGGTATTAACTCGATACGAAGGCAAACTACCAATAACAATGCATGAACGAATGAAAATCCCCGGACAAACCGTATTGCGCCCCGGTTTCATCAGCTTTTCAGAAAAAAATCCTTCAGGAGCATTCCACGGCTACCCAAGTGCAATAGTGATAAACAATGCGAAGCAACAACAATCCACCATAGAACCCATCGCGGTACACAAAGGCGAGTTAGAAATAACATTTGTACAACCTAGCATCCAGATCACCTCTTACCAAATAGATCAACGAATTAAAAAAGCCGTATTTAACGCTGTTATTGTTAATGGCGTAGCCACTGAATATGACAATCAGTATTTTATTCAACTGGCTTTAACCGATGCCTTTGAACTGTTGAAACAGCCTTACAAAGAAATGCCCGATCCTTTATTTGGTGTGCCACGCCACGTACACGGCCCAGCTCATCATGTAAGAGCAAGCATTTTAGTGTCACCAGTGATTAACTACCTCAAGAGACACGGGGCATCTAAAGCGCTTAGGGAATTTTGCGCCAACCTCGCACCGCTAGAAATACAGATTATGCAGGTTATGATGATGTTTTCACGCACAGGTCGTGAAGGTGAAGCGGGTCCAAGCGAATTAGAGACCTTCTTAAGATATAATTACGCCTCGGCTGACAACCTAGCAACATTTTTACGTGAACGCATGGCTGTCGACGAAGCTGATATCGAGTTATATAAAGAAGTACTAATAAATGCTGGGAACCCCCGCTATCACGAACTGGTAACCGGCGCTAATGAACAAGAGAAAAATCGTAAATTATTTTTAAGTTACATAGCAGCATTAGCCCACAAACTTGACTTACCGCGCGTGTACACCAAACCTGAATACAATACAGCTCTAGCGGCATATAGCGGCACAGCGCCTGCATCAAGTAAAATAGAGGTCGTAACACCATCAGCCAATCAATATAATGCATTTAAGCATTTAGAATCTTTCAGCATGTCATTATTGATCATCACCGGTGATGCGATTATGTTCCCTAATAATGCTATCGAATCTAAATCACACAGCCGTGAAACATTCATCAAAAACAATTCCGACATATTATTTTGCTGGCAACAATGTCAATTAAACCACATTCGTTTTTTAAAAATACACAGTCCAAATAGTGTAAAACATCTGGCATTGAACAAAGCTATTCGTGTTAACAATGTCGATACTATCACCTATAGCTTGCCTCAATTCACATCAAATGAATTTATGCACTTCGAAGAACTGTTCAACAGAACCGTAATATCCACCCTCACGACATCTAAGCATGATTATTGTGGTCTACTAAAAGCAGCTTTACAGGTTATGCCAACACATCAACTGGCGTTGCATCGAGAATATGATATAGCCGTAAACCATGAGCGAGCAGATATAGCCGAAGTGTTGATTGATTATCTTGACAGAGACCAACAAATTGAAAAGCTCGTTCATACATTGACCACACGGTTCTACGCTGGTGTATTTGATAAGCTATTAGCAAAGATCGGCGACCTTAGCCATGTCAGACTCACTAAGGATTCGATTATGTATCTTGCGCTAAAATCACGGCGATCACTAACAGACATTCAAAAACTAATCGCAAATAACGCTCACGTTCGCAAGCATGACATCTTGTGCGCTTTTGATTTTGGCGCACACAAACACACCATCATAACCCTGGCTAGTCACCTACCTACTAACCAGCTGGATATTAATCTTGTACTTCGATTATTAAAGGAACCTAACTCTACCGAAATCAGAACAACCCTGGCTGCGCAATTAGGCACTGAAGCCGACACGATTTCATTATTGTTTACCCACTACTCAAAAACAATATTACATAACCCAGCCATAGTCGCTTTATGCTTAACCAATCTACCATCAGAATCAGACCTCATCATTGATGAACTGGTTAAACGTCGTTTCGATTTTGTAGGTGCAGATCCTCGCCAAGCCAAGTTACTACTAAACGCTGCTAATGAAACTAGCGTTAAACATTTATTATTAAATGAGATGCATATATCACGGGTAGACAATAAAACCATTCTTGATTACCTCGCATCTTTGCCACTTGGATTACAGCAAACAGAGACTCACTATATACTGTCAAGACAGGCTTATGAGCCAGAAAAAAATGAAAACTTATTATATTGCGCCCTTCAAACAGAGCACTGTTGGCCATTAGTGATGGCCATGACTAACCCCGACGAATCTATCGATTACGTACATATTAATAAAGACTTATTACTCTGCGCAGCACACAGCAAACAACCGAAGATCATTATTGACCAATTTGCTAAGTATACTCCAGTAGAGCTGCTCAACAACCCTGACATCATTTTAAAGATTATTGCTAACATGGGGATAGATCACTCCATCGACTGGTTAGATGCTTTCATTGCAAACGGATATGGCATCAATACCCTCGATGACCGTGGTGAAAGCGTGTTAAGTGTAGGGCTTGCAACGCATGGTGACGCGCTTGATATTCAACAATTAATTACAAGAAATGCTCAGGTAACAGAGGTGACATTAAATTACCTCGCCATGACTTGTCGTTATATTTCAGCTGAAGTTCAACAGATTATTTTAGACAATACACCAGCGAAACATTTTTCAGACACACCACGACTTACATTACAGCTGCTTGAAGGGGTCGACGCTACGCAGAAGCACCCTTTACTACACAAAGCGATATCTGCCGGCTTTGATGTGAATTCTCACAACGAGGATGGAACTACAGCACTTTGCTCTGCAATCCTAAATGAAGCGCCAAGCGAATACATAGAAGCAATGCTCAACAGCGGAGCAATAGCCACCCAAGATGACTATAAGCAATACATACAATCACGCGAAAACGCAGATGAGATTGCTTGCTTACTTATACAACAAATACCCGTCGACAGTATTAATGCCGATGATTTCATGAAAATGCTTGCAGCTACACCGACAAAAGATCAACTCCTCGTATTTAATACATTACACGCCAATAACTTTAACCCCACTGAGCATCAACATTTAACTGGTGCCTACAAAAGTATAATAGAATGTAGCCTGAAAAAATATTTTTCTGTAGATGTTATTGTTACTATGATCAGCATGGGCTGCACAGTAAAAGGATACGACTTATGTCTTGCTATCAGTCTCGGATATGACGACACATTAAAAACAGCTCTTTTTGATCGCCTTGAAAAAAAACAATTAACTAATAATATTATCATTCATATAATCAAAGACACCACCGATGAAACCATAACAGACACCCTAGACGCCTTGCTCGCCAAGGGCGTTATATTCAACACTGATAACCCTTCAACGGAATCCTTAGCGACCTTAGCCATCGATATGCAGCTACCTGTAGCTACTTTTCAAGCGTTACTCAGAAAAGGCATCAACGTGACTACCAAAGATTTATTACATGCCTACCAGGCAATGTCTGAAAAACATTGCGACATGGATACTCTGCAACTGCTATTAAATGAAACCCCTCTGGAGGCAATACAAACCATTATTGTGGACATTATAAAGTTCGATATCTACACCCAACAATTTGCCTACTGGCTGCATCATGACTTTATTGAACCCAACGAAACACTGCGACAATTACTCAGTAATTTTCCTTCTATACCTACCACTAGCGACATACCCTACCAGAAAGTCATTGCACGCCAACAACAGAACATAGTAGATGCACTGGCCCTAATCCTGCATAAACAGCCCACATACCTTTCAACTGGCACCGTAGACGCTGATGGTAAAACCGTGTTGATGATAGCCATCATCGGTGGATTGAAACCAGTTGTCGATTTATTATTTCAAAAAGGCGTTGATGTTAATGTCTGCGACTCAGAAGGTAATAGCGCACTCACTTATGCCATCAACCATAATGATATTGAAACTGCTTGCAAGCTACTTGAAGTGATTGACCCTGCGCTGTTAACCAAGCCAAACAATTCCGACGAGTCGCCATTAATCTTAGCGATGAAAAATCGTCACATTGGAAATCTAGGAGCACGAATTGCCGAACGTTGTGACGTATCTTATTTATCTAGCCAACATATCAAGATGATACGACACACCGCCTTAGACCCAACTGAAACTCAGTTATTATTGGATCGTTATTATCAGCATGTTGATAGTAGCTCGGTTACCAGAGCAGCTCGCTATCGATTAATCTACTCCAAACCAGAAATCAGACAGCAAGAGCGAGATGGCGATAGCCTCTCAGCACATAGCACCTTACAAGCTAACTGATGGTATCGCTGGGACACTCAACTCTTCATGCTCCTGATCGACTGGCGGCTCAACCGTCGGACGCATATGCTGACAGAAAAACTTACTGCATTGTATAAGGACCGGCACCCCAGTTATAGGGCACCACATTGGTTGATGTTGTGCTACGCACATGGCCTGGCAACGCACCGCTAAAAGCAAGGTTAGCAGCCCAAGTCATGAGCCCACTGATTTTTACCCCCGTCGCTTGAATGGCTGGGTCTGTTTGTAATAGATGCCATAACGCTGGAACCTGTGCTTTAGCTACTCCAGGATTGCCTGCCGTTGGCGCCCCACCGGTATCGCTTGCACCTTGATCAGTTTGCGACAACACACCCACGTTAATTTCACTATGGTCACCCACAATGTCATGTAATTTTGTTAAAATTTCTGGCACCTGATCACCGATGGTAGGCGTTGTATATTTCGGGTCAGTATTGTTAGGAATATTACGTGCTGGGTTATCATTATAAAACTGCGGATTAATGTCATTAAAATATACGCCTTCACTGGCCAATTTTTGCAGTAGTTTACCTACAAAACCATAACCACTGGCATCATGCCACGAACAATATTTTTGCGCACAGTAGATATCAGAGGCGCGAGGTGACATTGACAAAATAGGTTGTGCCTGCCCTTGGGCTTTATAATAGTTGACGAAATCAACCACACCTTGAGCTAAATCATCAATTGTTTTTTGTTCATCCTGCGGCTGACAGACACCACCTTCACATCCGTCAGCGTATAATGTTTCCACATCGAGATCGATACCATTATATATACGAACACCGCCATCAGTGAGCTGTGCAATACTCTCCATGGCTTGCGCAAACTTATCTGGCTGGCTAATTAACGCAGCCCAAGCCGGTTTTTCTGGCAGCTTTGGCACTAACGGCTGACCTGTTGCCGAACCACCCATATTCCAGCCACCAATACTGGCCAACAATTTCACATTAGGGGCTTTTGTATTAATTTCTCCCCGCAGGTGAGAAATAAGCTGAGGCCCCGTCGTATGCAATGATGTCCAATAAGTGTTATAAGCATCACCCGCTTGGCTAGGCGCCGCACCTCCTTGGTAATTATCCCAAAAGGCTGTATCAATGCTATTAGTTAAACCCGGTCCAGGGGCGTCTTTAACACCATGACACTCTGGAATAGGACTGCCTTTTCCCGGTTGCCCAGAACCATCACCCCAGCAATATGGATAATTTACCCAAAACGCATCAATTAACATGGTGTATCCAGATTGTGATAATTGCGTCGTCGGTGTATTAAAATACCATGCATTCGGCGCATCATAACTTTGAAAAAAACCAACCACATTTTTAGGTGCCTCGACTGTAGACGCCATCGCTCCAATACTCATGATCGACAAAATGGCTGTTGCTGCAATTTTTATTTTCATACTGACACTCACACAAAATTTATAAATCGAATTGGTGTACATTATGCTTTTTTTGTACAATTAAATCAAATAAAAACCGTTAATAGTAGCTACTCCAGGTATTAATAAAACTGGCCTCACCAGCAAATACCCCTTCATCTATACAAGGCCTTTTACCCGCTCTTCCGTTAGCGTTACATCGCCCCCACGCTTTGGCGATGTCACATCCGAGTTCGCAAGACAGCTTAACACCGGACATTCAGTTGGTACTGCTAGATATATGGATTATATACCTACTGGTTTGTGACGGAACCCAATAACCCACTTCGCTCTAAATAACAACCCGCTCGCTCACTGCTTTTATACAACACCCGTTCAAGCTCTGATTGCAATGGCCACACAAAACTGCCTGGTTAACTCTCTCAATTCAAACGAAACACAGTGGCGATACCCTTGGTTCCGGCAGTTTCAATAGATCAGCGCACGTGTCATCCCGGCCCCCGAGCCGGGATCCAGGCGCTATTATTTTACTAAAACATAAAAAACTTAATAAGAGCATGCAGTTGCTGACCAGCTGGTTACATGCTGCCAGTGTCGCGTTTGATTCTGTGGATTTGTATTCGCCGTACAATACTTATGCCAAAAACTCCGGCTTAAATTGTCGCGCTCTTCCCACGACCAATAACGAAAATACTTGTGGCCAGAGCCGTAATCCCTTAGGTCACATTCGTCTGATTCATCGCGAGTAGCCCATGCTTTGACCTCGTCTGTGTTATGAGTGATTAAAAACGATAGCTCAGATGGCAATTGAGATAATTGGCAGGCCGCTCCAGCATACGCCGCCGCACTAAATGACAGCGTAATAACAGATGACATAACTATAATCGATTTGTTCATATCACTTCCTTTTGATTGTTTTTAACAGTCTACATCAAAGCAAATCGTTTTTTTCTGGTCAATACCCGGGATGGCTATACTTCTCCTTAACAGTAAATTAATAGGTGTGCATTTCGTTGAAGTTATGGCTGGAGTTCCTGTATATTCTCGAAATGGTTGATTGTTCGAATATTACAAATAGTGATTTAACTCAGCAGGTCCCTGGTTTATGGGAGCCCAACGAGCACACGACTGTGATTCCTTACAGTTTTAACGGTGCGCTGAGTCGTGAGCAATTGTTACCGCGTCTCGATGACAACATGATGGCTAAAATGTCAGGTGTTTCTGATCGTTCATTTTATTCAGTTAAGATGAGATTAAATATCTATGCTTCTGAATCATCATTTCAATGTGAGTAAGTAGAATGCACCGAAATAAACAACCTCTTATGCCGCCAAGTGACATATTAAAAGTATTGAGAGCGATAAGAGAACCTGAGTTCTTCACAGGATCACGTTTTGATGCAATGACAAGGGAAGCCGATCGAGTACTACCTTTAAGCCTCACAGACCGTGTCCTCACTGACGAGGACAGTAGCGGTGCTGTTCTTAACCTTTCAGATACAAATACAGAAACATCTTTGTCCGCAGTGATCACCAACAGATACCGCACGCGCCCACTGGTAATTAAGCAAACAGACAGGGACCCATATGCTGGCGGTTGTCACCTGCCTGAAGAGCCCGGCACACCGCGCAGGGAGTACCACCAGGTTGATAACAACAATCCCAAACAGCTCACATCACTTAAAATCGCCAAGGGCTATGATCTAATTACAGCCTTTGACCTGCTCTGCTTTTGTCAAAGAAATAGTGCTTCATGCGGTGGAATCAACCTGGATATTAGAAGCATACGAAATTTTATAAAAATAGCCATCGTCGACCTATTAAGCCCTAAAGGCAAAGCAATCATTACTATTAATGCGATCGATCCATCTTGCGAAGGGGCTCGCCACAGGCGCCATGTACAAGGAAAAACCCTGGTCAGGGACGCCCTCTTCAGCATGCGCGACCGAATAGAGGTAAGCATTTCAACTCGCGTCATTCGTGTTGACGACCTATCGCATGCACAAATAATATCTATAACCCTTCGCAAACCAACAATACCCGCTAGCCCCACTCCTACCCGCCACCCTATTGCAGATACAGGAGGAGAAGAAGAACAAAGGAGTGGAGCGTGTCTAGCTTATAAGTAGAATAAAAGGGGGCAGCTCAAGGCTTTGTGTGAAATCCTTTACAGAAATCACTGAGCGCATTAAAATACATGTAAATTTGATGATCTACCCGTGGAATTTGCATGAAAAGAAATTTATACAATAAAATCAATAGATTAATGACAATGTTTCCAGCCGTTGTCCTACTTGGCGCCCGTCAAACTGGAAAAACAACACTCACAAAAGCATTAAGGCCCGACTGGCAATACCTGGATTTGGAAAAATCAACCGACTACAACCTCATTGATCATGATACGGAATTCTTCTTTCAACAAAGCTCCCAGCACATCATTATTGATGAAGCTCAGCGCCTACCCAAATTATTTGAAACTCTCCGGGGAGTCATTGACCAAGATCGCCAAACCAAAGGACGATTCTTGCTTACCGGCTCAAGCAGTCCTGATCTTTTAAAAAATGTATCCGAAAGCTTAGCAGGCCGTGTTGCCATAGTAGAACTTGGAACACTTAAAACAAATGAATTATTTGCAGCACCACCAAGTCCGTTGTATGACATGCTTGCAGACAAGCAATTTGCAAGACATCGTCTCGATGAATTAGGTGAGGCTACGCTATCACTGCAGCAAGTACAAACAGCCTGGTACAAAGGCGGCTACCCTGAGCCAGCACTGAATGATTCTGACGAATTTTATCACCTATGGATGGAGAACTATGAAAGCACCTATATTAATAGAGATGTTGCTAATTTATTCCCGCGCTTAAACCGAGTTGCCTACCAACGATTTTTATCCATGCTCTGCAAGCTATCGGGCACTATCTTAAATAAATCAGATATTGCTCGCGCATTAGAGGTGAGTGCTAGCTCTATACGTGAATTTTTAAACATTGCCGAAGGTACTTTTTTATGGCGCGCTCTTCCTAGCTATGAAAAATCCACATCAAAATCTATTGTAAAGATGCCAAAAGGCCACATTCGTGACACCGGCTTACTGCACAGTCTACTTGGCATTACCAACACAAAACGCTTGCTGACTGATCCGATTGTTGGCGCATCCTTTGAGGGCTTTATCATCGAAGAAATTATTAAAGGTTTGCAAGCAACATTACTCACTCACTGGTCAACCTATTATTATCGTACTCGATCAGGTGCAGAAATTGACCTTATTATGGAAGGTCCGTTTGGAGTTATTCCTATAGAGATTAAATATGGGTCAACCTTCCAACCAAAACAATTGCGGCACCTAGAAGGATTCATAAAAGACAACCCATGCGACTTTG
Source organism: Coxiellaceae bacterium (assembly GCA_029210045.1). Taxonomy (GTDB): domain Bacteria; phylum Pseudomonadota; class Gammaproteobacteria; order Coxiellales; family Coxiellaceae; genus JARGNX01. The sequence goes on along the minus strand of JARGNX010000007.1, from coordinate 81,338 downwards.
GTATACTCATCAACCAATCATCACAAGCAAGATGGCTCAGTCCTAACATATTCCAACTCCCCGCAAATTATCTTTAGCAGGGGTGGTTCATATATGTCGCAAAAATTTGAATAAAGGAAATCCATCATGCGATTGGCGCGATCCTTGTATTGTTCACGCACCAAGGGAGCTAACTTTCCCTTTGTCACAATATCGATTTAGTCCTGTAAATCTGAGCCTGGCTCAACTATCTTATGCGATAACGTGTAATGCTCTCGTTTTTCAATCAAAACAACGGGTAAGCCTTTTTTAGCTAATGCCATTGCGGCTACCAACCCACCTGCGCCTACTACCACGACTGGAACAATGGGCTTACTTGAAGATCTCATACTTAATTCTTACACCGTCTTCACTATCGGTTAAATATGATACTAAATGTGCATTTAGTTATCCAAACGTATTTCATTAAACGAGTATTAAATAAGTTTTCGTCAAAGATATGCCCCCTTATTAATTCAACACGATTCACATTGCCGTGAAAAAGTCTTGCAACGCTTGCAACAAGCGATTAAGTTTATTGCGTCACCATAACACCAAGGAATCACAAGGATGTCCGAGCCATTAGATAGCGACCGGTTAATATCACACCACAACGGTGATGGATGCTTACAGCAAGCTATGGACGCTTTAGCTGAAAAAATTAAAAGCAACGGCGACACCAGTGAAGCGACTGTTGAGCAACGACTCGATTATTTACAGCAACTGAGTGAATTTGATTTTGGCCGCTTTTTAATTATCAACCAAGGCATTAATGGCTTTTGGACTCATTACATGCTGACCTTTCCATGGCGTGGAAAAAAATCGGGCAAAAACAATGCCGGTGAACCATTTAGCGAAATGGAAACATTTCTACTTAACTCTCCGATTTTATTAGCTACGCAACAACGTTTTGAAATCTTTTTACAACAAAACCAAATGGCGGTAAAAAATGGCGCTGTACTCGCTTCTGTGCCATGCGGTTTACTGGGTGAGTTACTGTATTTGAATTATAAGGGCATTACTGACATCACGTTAGCTGGCTTGGATTACGACCCTGAAACATTACACGATGCAAAACTACTTGCCGAGAAACAAGGCATTGCGCGGTTTGTTGAAACACAACAGACCGATGCTTGGCACTTGAATATTGAAAATCGCTTTGATCTACTGTCGAGCAACGGCTTAAATATTTACGAGCCAGACGATGACAAAGTCACTGATCTCTATCGCCAATTTTATAAAGCATTAAAACCTGGCGGAAAATTAGTAACCAGTTATGTCACGCCACCCCCGCATCTATGTGACAACTGCGAATGGGATTTGGATAAAATAAATATAAGCGATGGACTGAAACAGAAAGCGGTTTACCTCGATACATTACAAGCCAAATGGCAATGTTTTCGCTCAACAGCCACCACCAAACAACAACTCACCGATGCTGGATTTGAACAATTAACTTTTTTACCTGACAGAGCACATATGTTCCCCACCGTCACCGCTATAAAACCAACGTAATTGAAGGGACTCTCATGAATAAAAAAAAATTAGCGCTAAGCTGCCTTGTATGGGTTGTGATTTGTTTAATTATCTCAGGGCTTTCCGGCTGGGCGAGCGCTACACATGTCAATACATGGTATATCACATTACACAAACCTTGGTATCAACCACCTGCCTGGATTTTTGGCCCCATGTGGACACTGCTTTATATCATGATAGGTATATCCGGCGGCTTATTATGGCACAATCGCCATACACACCCTGGCGCTGTTAAGGTGTATATTTTACAGCTTGCGTTTAACTTTGCTTGGTCATTTATTTTCTTTGTTGGTCAAGCAATTGGTTGGGCACTGATTGATATCGCCATTCTCTGGCTGACGATTGGTTGGACCATGATAGTTAGTTTTCGTAGCAGTAAATCAGCTGCCTGGCTATTGATACCCTACTGGCTATGGGTCAGCTTCGCCACGCTACTTAATGCTAGTTTGTGGTTTTTAAATCATTGAGCGATGACGCTTAGGTTTCGCAAGGTATCTTTTATAAAAAACCTTACCACTGCATTGACCTACTTTACGCATCCAATACAGGTAGTCGTTTTTTTTCATAACCTTTGGCATCATCGGCGCGAGATGGTTATAGCAACGCTTGACTTGTCGTGGCATCAATTTTTCACAACGCGCTTGATCGATACGAGCGTCCTGCATACGCGGCGCCAATTTAGAACTATTTAAAAAGCGATGACATATAACCTTTGCAACACGCGGCGCATACATAGAACTTTTAACCAGCGACCGCTCAAAGACCACTGTTGAAATAGTCACAAGGCAATAGCCGTACCAAAATATAGAAACAAACACACTAATACAGATAACCCAAACGATCGCGCCACCATTAACACCCGCATTAGCACGCTGTACACGCAATTGTTTGCAAGCATTAAACCATTCACGACTTGATTGACCATAAAGCGCTAGAGCAATCAATAGTTTTAGCGCAATAACTACCAACACTATCCACAGCGTTATTGAAAAGCCTGCCAAAAATGAGACGATAATCGATGCCACAATACTGATCACCGACAACACCACAAAGAGGTGCAATACCCAAGACCGACCGGTACAGAACCCGTATAAAAATAAAAACATGACGTATAAAGCAAATAGCACATTGTAACGATAGGCACCCAGCTGCTCACCCGGAAGAAGATGTGAACCAAACAGAAAGTAAAGGCAATAAGCCACAGTAATGATAGCCAGTAGCACCGTGACAGCGATGACAGTCTTAGGTCTTATCGAGTATTCCATGGTCAGCTCCAGCATGTAATTGGCTCAGTGCTAGCCATTATAGTACAAACAAAAAAGGCAGGTCGCTGTTGACCTGCCTTTTTTGCGTATTACATTGCTCACTGTAATTCTGGATTGAAAACCTTAAGCCGCTGGAGAGACTACAGCTGGCGACACCGCAACCAGCTGCTCTTGTTGTCGCTTACGAGCAGCGCTCGTAACCACCGCATCACGAGCCGATGACAACACCACATCCTTATAGCCAAATGCTGCCAATACAGGACCGCGCCCTCTGCCATTATGCTCTACAAGTCGATTGAGCTCGTCTGCTCGAACCGGCTCAGCCATTTCCTTTAACGCACCAATTAATGCCTGTTGACACTCTGCTAATGACTTTCCGTCACTGCTGCCCTTAAAGGAAGCGATGCCTACCGCTATTTTTAAACGATTCAATTCATGCGTTGCTTTTTCAAGTTCTGAGATCGTAGTATTCATTTCTGCATCATTATCTGCACCTGCAGCATAAGCATCTTTCGCAAACTCACTGAGTGACTCATCAGGAGACACTGCCAAAGTAGAGCCCACCACTTCCGATACAGGAGCAGAAACAGCAGCCACTGGCTGTACTGGAACAGGCGGTAGCGCCGGCGCCGCATCTTCACGCAACGCTCTTGCTACAGAATGAAATAAACAATTGTTACCAGCACCTGAAGCTCGACCTTTAAATGAAAAATGAGTGTTATTATCATTATCAACAGTAATCTGTGGTCGGCTATCACCCGCCGTATAAACAGACGCCGTATTTTGCAGCTGGCCACCTTTTCTAAAGTTCACATCAAGCGACACTGCTAGCATTTCACCAACCACCGCCATCATCACATGATCTCCAAACACCGCTTGAGATCTGTTTTGAATGTAAGCATCAATACTGCGATAGGAAGGATCTGAATCTTTTAACGCCTCTTGAACATAAAAGAATTCTCTGCGAAATGCATTTGCCACTGGACCATGGCCTTCTTTTAAATGCATCAATACCATTTGTCGTAACTGCTGACCTAATAACAATTGAAATTGTATATCTGACAGATTTCTTACCTGGGCATCAGTCACACCTAATTTATGCAGAACATCTAGCGACTGTGTATGTGTTGACATATAGCACCTCTTAATTCAATCAGTTTCGCAACCTGACACTATTATATAGAGCCAACCTTTAGCAAACCTTAAATCACCACCTTAGGAGTATTGTCATTTCTGATGCTAGCCTATTGATATATCTGATAAACTAAATCTTATCTTCCAAATCAGATGACTACGCTGCAACGGAGACAGTGCCGCCATACTCAACAGCAACCACCGCCCACACCCAGTGCGTTCATTTAAGTAAAATATGCACGCCAGCCCCCCGGTAATACAAGAGCCACGCAAGCATTGGTGACGAACCAAGCGCCTGCTTCGCAGCCTCAACCAAAGATCGCCCTGACTATCCAACATGAGCGCGACCACCGCTGTTGGCCCTATACGCCAGCTATGCATCAATTGAAAATGCAGCCAACAAACAACCGAGATAACAGCTGTCATCAGCTGAAACCACCACGGCCATGTGCTTTGAGCAATAGCCAGCAGTAGAGCAAAAGTTAATAAGGAGGAAACTAAAAAAAACGACCGCGCACTGCGCAGCCGGATCAAAACATATTGGCCGATTTATCACCAGCACATTGGGCTGGTACGATGGTTGGCTTTAACAGCCACGAAACGTTCCATAGCTGGCCTTCAAATTGATGCAGGCAAATAATTGAGCCCGGCGCGAAATTAATAATTGGTTGGAATTCATCATTTAAAACCAAAGCGCTAACCAGCTTAGATAAAAACGGTAAGTGGCTCACCAATAACGTATCGTCGTGCCATTGGCGAATATTTTCTACCATTTGAGCGACAGGATCCATCTCATCTAGGCCGCAATTGCATTGCGTTGTTTGGCCAATACCCATGGACTTAGCCATAATATCAGCCGTTTGCACCGCCCGCAGACGACAGCTGGACATAATATGATCAGCCTTTATATTACAACACGCAAGGTGAGCAGCAATATTACCAACGTCCTCACGCCCTTTATCTGACAAAGGGCGCTCTGCGTCTTCGGCACCCGGCAAAGCTTCACCGTGACGCATGCAATACAGCTTCATATAGTCTCCAATTCAATCGGCATAACCGCAATGGTAAACCCCTGTAACAAAATGTCAACCTGGGTCACCAAGCGGCCACAAAAATCTAGCGGCGGCGGCGCTTAGATGGATTCGTAATACCATCCCGACGACCGGCAGTAGGGACGTCTTTGTTACTACCTTTAGGAACAGCTGCAGATGGCCTAGCAACAAAAACCGTATACCTATTGCCCCCCTCATTAACAACCCGAGAAGGAGTCAACGCAGTAAGCTTAGGCTTAAACCGCTCAGCCTGGGTTCGCTTATATTCAGCCAGGTCTTTTTTCCCTGCATCTAAAGCAGCCTGTCGGCGTCGCAAAATCGCCTCCGACTCACTTTCAACAGGCTTAGCAGCAGCAGGTGTATCGGACTTGTCATCTAGAAGCAAAGCCACAATTTCATCGTCAATACTGCCAAGATTACTCCCTCCTTGTCCACCCAAGGCTAAAGCAAAAAGCTCTTCGTCAGTGTGGTCAGCTACTGAAGCCTCTGGAGTAGCCGTAGCCGTTGGAGCAGCAGCTGAAGCCGCTGGAAGCCAAGTGGATATATCAGCAATACCGTTACGAGCCGCCTCTACCGCTTGAGCTGCTAAAAGCGCTTCAGCTGCATCAGCCCGTTGAATAAGCGCTCTAACGTCTGAAGATTCGAACAAAACGGGCGCACACTTTCCTGACACAAGCATAACTACCTGCTTGTCAGGGTTCTCTTGTTGGACTCTTCTTAATGATGCTAGTGTCGCAATTCGATCAGTAGTAAAAAGCGCAATATCCGGTGCTGGACCATATAAATCAGGGGGGGATTTACGTGACATATTCTTCTCTCTTATCTACAACAGTTATTAGTATTTATCATTAAACTAATATATTCGAACTGCCTTAACCAAGCATTAAATTAATACTTAAATGATCATTAAGTGCACTTAAGGCACCAGATAAGTACAGATATCAATCACTTGCCCTGGCCTACAGATATCCATATACTCGACACCTATGGCTATTTCAAAGATCAGTTCTAAATTCCCTAAGTTCTACGCAATGCTTGTTTTTGTGTTGGCGTCGTCCTTTACTATTTACGAGTTTGCGCTACGCGTAATGCCGTCTGCAATGACGCAGCAATTAATGAGCAGCTTCTCAGTCGATGCCCGTGGACTTGGCATCATGGCGTCACTGTTCTTTTACGGCTATTCCCCAATGCAAATTCCCGCAGGCTTGTTGTATGACCGTATTGGCCCTCGCCGCCTATTAGCACTCAACACCTTGCTGTGTGCATTTTCAGGCCTCATTTTCGGCTATGCCAGCAATATTTATATCGCCAGCATTGCACGTTTTTTAACCGGATTCACGGCTTCGTTTGCTTTTATTGGTGCATTACTAATAGCCGCTCGCTGGTATCCACCCAGCCGCTTTGCCTTTTTTACTGGATTGATTCAATTCTTAGGCTGTGCCGGCGCCGTTATTGGTGAGGCACCAATAGCCGCGATGGTCGATAAAATTGGCTGGCGCCACACCACCTTCTGGCTGTCTGCTATCGGCATTGTACTAGCCATCATCATGTATGCCGTAGTACGTGACTATCCTGACAATAAATCGGTTACCAAACCCAAACCTATTCCCAGTGTCGGCGTACTGAAAGGGTTAAAGCGCGTATGCCGCAATGGCCAAACCTGGTGGATCGCACTCTATGCCTTTTGTTGTTGGGCACCAATCTCAGTATTTGCTACGTTGTGGGGGCCATCATTCTTAGCCCGCGCCTATAACGTGTCAATGACTGCAGCCACTGCGCTCACCTCATTAGTTTGGATTGCTATTGGTATTGCCAGCCCCATTGCTGGTTGGTGGTCGAACCGTATCCAACGACGCTGCCGCCCACTGGTCATATTGGCGGTCATTGGTTTAGTCAGCAGCATAGCCATGCTATATATCCCTGATTTACCAAAGTGGTTGCTATCCATCATGCTACTGCTATTTGGGGTATCAGCATCATCTCAAGTGATTACCTTTGGGTTAGTCCTAGACAATAATCACGATACCGTAATGGGCACCGCCGCCGGCTTTAATAATATGGCTGTGGTGGGTGGCGGTATTATTCTACAACCGCTTGTGGGTATTATCATCGATCACATGTGGAAGAAAAACCCGGTCATGCTGTACGGTAGTCCGCTCTATTCAATAGACGAATACCACACCGCATTGATCGTTATACCGCTATGTTTCATCACTGGTATCATTACAAGCGTGTATTTTATCCGTGAAACCCGTTGCGTACGTGACCATGTTCATCACCATTCCGGACATGACATAAACGTTCAACACCACTAAAAAAACGTGTATACTCACCGCCTTCATTCACGGAGAGGTGATAGTGCCCTATGACAGACGCGAAAAAGAAATCAGCTAACCGCATTAAAATTAGCTATCTCGACGGAACCCGACTGCACCGCGCGTTGGTGGCAGGCATACAAGAAGTGATTTCGCGCCAAGACTATCTAAACCGCATTAATGTCTTCCCAGTACCCGACCGTGATACGGGTACCAATATGGCACTGACATTAAATACCATTATTGAAGAAACCAGTCATAACGTTGACCAAAAAATTGGCGCCATGTTAGATCAAGTGGCTGATGCTGCACTAAACGGTGCTCGCGGCAACTCCGGCGCGATCTTAGCGCAATTTTTCCAAGGCCTCAGCGAAGGCGCTGAAGGCATGGAAAAAATGGATACCGCTGGCTTTGTTCAAGCCGTCAATAAAGGCGCTGAATTAGCTCATAGCGCACTATCCGAACCTAAAGAAGGCACGATCTTAACTGTCATCGCAGCCTTTGGTGATGAACTACAAAAGCAACTAAAAAAAGGTGGCGTGGAATTTATCACCTTACTGGAACCCAGCATTCAGCACACGGATGCCGTATTAAAAGAAACAGCCAACCAACTGCCCGAAATGCGCAAAGCCAAAGTAGTTGATGCGGGCGCACAAGGTTTTGTGGATTTACTGCATGGCATTTATGATTTTATTTGTCACGGTCAAGTACGTGGCTTTTACGACAACCTCGTCACACCAGTAGCCGATGAAGTTGAAGAACATATACATGAATTTTTAGATACCACTTACCGTTATTGCACCGAGTGTTTGATTAAAGGTGAAGACATCGAACATGAAGCATTACGCGCCGAATTAACTGAACTTGGCAATTGCTTAATTGTGGCTGGTTCAAAGCGCAAAACCAAAATCCATATGCATTGTAACGAACCGGCCAGGTTATTTCAGATTTGTCGTCAATACGGCAATGTGGTTGGTGAAAAAGCCGATGATATGTTGCGTCAACAAAAAACCATTAATCAAGATAAAGCAAAAATTGCTATCTTAACTGACTCAGGTGCAGATATTCCTGATGAACTCATGGAAAAGTTAGACATTCATGTGGTACCGATTTTAATTAATTTTGGCACTGAAAGCTTTATCGATAAAGTATCCATGGGACCAAAGCAATTTTACCATGAGTTACGCACCAACCCAGCACACCCCACCACATCACAACCATCATTTGGTGATTTTAATCGTGCTTATCAATTTATTAATACGCATTACGAATCGATTATTGCTATTCATTTACCCAAAAAAGTCAGCGGCACATTAAACAGTTCTGCTACTGCAGCAAAGCGCATTTACAATCACCCAGTATCTATTGTCGATTCCATGAATGCTACTGCGGCCATGGGGCTCGTTGTTACTTATGCAGCCGAAGCGGCACAAGCGGGTTTGCGTCACAACCAAATTTTACGTTTAATCCAAGCCATCATTCCAAAAACAGCACTATATGCCGCTATTCCTAATATGCGCTGGTTAGTGCGTGGCGGCCGTATATCTGCTGCCAAAAAACGTATGGTTGATATGATGCGGCTAACTCCGCTAATCGGATTTAACGCTAGCGATGGCAGCGTTAAAACTCAAGGCGTTTTACCCGGTCGTAAAGGCTTGCCCAACAAGATGCTTAGCTTTTTACAAAAGAAAATTAAAAAAGGCAAAAAATACCGTGTTGTTGTCATTGAATGTGACTGCCCTGAAGAAGGCAAAAAACTTGAAAGCTTGATCCTGCATAACATTTCTCAGCTGGAATCGTGCCACGTTGTACCTTGCGGTGCCGCTTTAGGTGCGCATGCAGGCCCTGGGTCAATTGGTATTGCTCTACAAGAATATCTGCCGCCAAAAGAGTTACTAGCCACTCTAGAAGAAGCCGAAGCCCAAACCTCACCTATGCCTGCTTAATTACTGTGTATTTCAAGGTAAAAAAAGGTGATGAGGTGGCCGACTGTGATATGTGTGTGTGGTCGAGTCGTGAAGGATAAAGCCACCTCATCGATTCTTTTTTCAAAGAACCATAAAAGAAATTATACTTTAACAATGTTACCAGAACATTAAGAATACATATAAGTTCTTTATTTTTAGATTAATAGATATTAAAGGCGCCAATATCTACAAGCCACATCTAAGTATAATTTTTTATATTTACTCAACGAGTTATGACAAAAAAAACCATACAGCATAAACCATAATACTAAATTCATGATAATTATATTGGCGATGTATAGTGAATAAAGAAATAGATTGAGATCAGGCCAAGCGCCACTAATCCGATATTAGTGGCGTCCCCAAGGGGATTCGAACCCCTGTTGCCGCCGTGAAAGGGCAGTGTCCTAGGCCTCTAGACGATGGGGACACATTTTTTGCGGGTCACCTTCTATGGTGGAGCTAGGCGGGATCGAACCGCCGACCTCTTGCATGCCATGCAAGCGCTCTCCCAGCTGAGCTATAGCCCCGCAAGGAAGATGCATTCTAGAGCCAAGTTGCGAATACGTCAAGCATTTATTGCACTGGAAGTTCAACAACTTCCTCTATAGAATAAACCGTACAAGGAAGGTGAAATGACCGAAAAACTGATCCTCATTTTAGTAAGCATCGCAGCAATATCACTGTTCTGTCAGTGGGTCGCATGGCGCGTTAAATTACCAGCCATTTTATTTCTTATCATATTCGGACTTATACTCGGTCCTGGCCTGCATTGGCTGCGCCCGCAAGAAGTCTTTGGCGACTTAATGCGCCCCCTAGTTGACCTATCCGTATCCGTTATATTATTTGAAGCCAGCCTAACGCTCAATTTTCGTGAGATCAAAGACCAACGAACAGTAGTACGCAACCTCATCAGCCTCGGTATATTATCGTCATGGTTACTGGCCTGGCTATTCATTCACTGGATCTTTGACTTATCATGGGCCATCTCATGCTTATTTGGCGCCATTCTTTCGATATCTGGCCCCACAGTGATCCTACCCTTGCTGCGCTCAATCCAGGTTAAAAAGGAACTCACTAATATCATGCGCTGGGAAGGCATCTTAATTGACCCTATTGGCGCCATTTTAGCGGTATTAATCTTTACTACTATCACTCAAACACAATCAGTGCTTTCGCATACCTTCCAAGAAATCCTTGAGGTCGTCATAGTGGGCTTTGCAGGCGGCGCCATTGCCGGCTGGGCTCTTGCCAAATGCTTTATTAAATACTGGATCCCCGAATTTTTACAAAACATTGCCTCATTGGTTTTTGTCATTACGCTATACTCCATCACCAATCACTTTATGGAAGGCGCCGGTTTACTAGCCGTTACTGTGATGGGCATCTGGATGGCCAATATGAAAGACGTACATATTGAGGATATCCTAAACTTCAAAGCCAGTGTCAGCATCCTATTGATTTCGGTTTTATTTATTGTACTTTCCGCTGAAATTAAATTTGCCGCTTTCAGTCAGGTAGTTCTACCATCATTTTTATTATTTTTAGCATTGCAATTTGTTGTGCGCCCAATATCAGTCATTATATCCACCATGGGCGGCGGCCTAACCTGGAAAGAACGAGCGTTAATGTCTTGGATCTCACCGAAAGGTATTATCTGCGCTGCCGTTGCTGCGATTTTTACTATTCAGTTATGCTCCTTACAATACCTCGACTCAGAGGCCTTTATCTTAGTTACGTTCTTAATTATTTTATTTACGGTAATCTTCCAAAGCTTAACATCACGACTGTTTGCACGCTTATTAGGACTCGCCAATCCTGAGCCAACAGGTTACTTACTCGTTGGCGCCAACGCCATCTCACGCCAATTGGCTTTAGCCTTACAACAGCATGGTTTCAATGCCATGATTGTAGATGGCAATTGGAGCGCCATTAGCGAAGCACGCATGGAGGGTATCCCCGTATTTTATGGCAACCCAGTATCCGAATATACCGATAGGCGCATTGACCTCGTTGGCTTAGGTAACGTTATTGGACTATCACCACGACCCGATTTAAATGCATTAAGCTGTTTACGTTACAGCAAAGAGTTCGGTAAAGCCCATACCTACATGCTCGCCACAGAAAGCAACGATGACTCAGAAAAAATTTACGCCGAAAAACAAAAACGGGCTAATTTACTATTTGGCCAGGACATCAGCTTTGCTAAACTCGCCAGCTTAATCGCCAAAGGTGCACAAATCAAAAGTACAAAACTCACGGCAGAATTTACGCTAGAAAACTTTATAGAGACACATACCAATAGCGCTATTCCTTTATTTATAATATCCACCAAAGGTAAGCTACGATTTTTCTTAACAGATGAACCACCCAAACCCGAACCCGGCGATACCTTAGCCAGCCTTAGCTACAGCAATTAATCGAAATACTCCGCTAGAGGGTAATCACACTTTGCCAAAATCATCCGGGTTACTCTCATAGTGCCGCATAGCATCACGCGCCCGTGCCTCATTATCAGCAACAATGGCGCCTCCATGCCCCAGCAGCTTAGCGAAGCCTTTCTCATGCGGCTTACCAACCGCCAACATAAAGTCGAGCGAAGAGTCAGACGTATTAATAATGCTTAGCTCTGTTGATTCACAAGTGTTAAACATTAAACACTGCTGATAAGTTGCTGCAACGTTTTCCGATCCAAATTGCCCTTCGCCACTCAGCACATAAACGAACCCGTTCCAATTTTTGTTGGACATACTGATACTTTTACTAACACCCGGCTCCAGGGAAATATGCGCGTAGGTAATCGGCCAATCCGCTTGTAGCGAAGAAGATACTCCAAATAGCTCTCCAGCAATAATACGAGCAGTTAAACCGTCCGATTTATGCACGGGTATCTCACGAGGGGAAAAAAGCTGCGCTGAGGCTTGCGGCAACCTATCAGCATAAATGCCTGGATTAAGCCAGAGTTGCAACCAATGCAGATTATCCTCGACATTTACCCCTGACTCACTATGAACAACACCACGACCGGCGTTAATATAAAATGCACCGCCAGCCTGATTATGATCTTGGTTATAACCATTTAAATTATCCCAAGCTTGAATCTCACCTTTTAATATATAAGATATCGCAGCTAATCCCGCATGAGGGTGTGGCGAAAAGGTGGTGCCAGAATCATTCATAATTGCCTCATCCAAAAAAATAAAAGGATCTACAGCATGCACCTCATGCTCAGTACCTTTTCCATCGACATCTGTGGTTCCAATAACTCGAAATATTTTTTTGTCATTCGCTTCTATGGGGATTTGAACAGCCCTGGCAACCTTTATAATTTTAATCATATACACACCTACTCTATTTGCCCCAATGATATTTTCTTCACCATTCAAATAAACTTCCAACATACAAGATAAATATAATGTCATTGAAGTATACAGTATATAAGCAATTATATGATCTTTTAGTCAACCACATCTACAGCCGTTAATGGGAATTTTTCGGCTAAATACAACGGCAAACACTGTAACTTATTCTCACTATCAATCCGTAGATTTTTCGCACTAATAACAACACGATACTTAGGCTGATATTTACCAACAAACTGCTTTAAGCTTTTTGCCTGAGTAACCCAACCGGATTTTACTTCAATTGGAATGATATCTCCTTCAATATCACGCACAAACTCAACCTCCGAAGTGCCCTCCGTCCAACCATACAACGAACTAGCACCCGCGTAAGTAAACGCTTGCGATACGTAGTTTTCGGCAAAAAACCCCTTATGTGAACCATAATCATAATCTAATATAGTGTTAGGATGTATATCGCTTAAAGCACCCAGCAAACCAACATCAAACAGAAATAATTTAAAAACACTGTCTTTACTGTAAGCTTTCAACGGCAATGCCGCTTTATTAATAATTCCAACCTTAATAATGAGCCCAGCAGATTGCAGCCAATCCAACGCATCCACCAATTTAGCGTAACGATCAACACCAGGTATACTGCCTTTAAATTTATATTTTGTTGCTGATCCATTTTGTGTTTGAGCCAGCTGTTCCGGAATGCTACGCCACAGCCTGTTTATATGCATGGCATTAATTTTACCGGAATGCTTAGCAATATCAGAAAAGTAGTCCTCTATTAAGTCATGCTGCTTGCTTCTAACCAAATTAAAACCCTCAACCAAAGTGTCTTGATGCTGGCAAAACAAAGCAACCACTTCAGGCAAACCACCGGTAATAAAGTAATGCTTTAGTCGTTGCCATAAATGCTGATGAGCTATGTCTGGAATCGCGCTACCTAAAGAAATACCCATTAATAAGTCTACATACTGATCTTCACCCAGCGCCATCAAGAACTCTACAAAAGACATGGGAAACATTTCCATATGATCCACTTTGCCAACAGGGTATGACACAGGACTTAAATAAACCCCCAACAGTGAACCAGCAGCACAAATATGTAGCTGTGGCATATCTTCACAAAAATACTTCAAGCTAGTTAACGCTTTAGGGCAAGCCTGAATTTCATCAAAAATAATCAAGTCCTTTGACGGATCTATTTGGACTTGCCGATATAGGCCCAACGTCTGCACAATAGCCTGAGGGTCCAAGCTGCTCTCAAACACCGAAGCTAAGCCCGGCTCCTTCTCGAAGTTAAAGTAGAAATGGCGCGGATAACATTGCTCAGCAAACGCTTGAAGCGCAAATGTTTTACCCACCTGCCTAGCGCCCTTTAAAATCAATGGCTTACGACCATCTCGCCGCTTCCAATTGACCAGTTCTTGTATAATTAAACGTTTCATAACTGCAAGCATAGCACAACCAACAGAAAGTGGTACCACTTTCTGTATGATTTATACATTTTCTGGTACCACTTTCTGTATGATTTATACATTTTCTGGTACCACTTTCGGAGAAACCGAAGCTATGAAGGCTCGTCCGTATCACCCAAACCAATAATGTCGATATCCAACAAATCCAACAAACACACCACTTCGGGAAAGCTGAATTTTGCTTTGGTTAATTTATTTAAAGTAATATCCATTTGATAGTGTTGAGCGCCAGTAAAGTCAGCACGCGTTAGAATGGTTTTAACGAATTGACTGCCCATAAAATCCGTATAACCAAGAACAGCATTTGATAAGTCTGCTTCACGGAAATCCACTTCATGCGCTTGGCAGTTTTCCAGTACCAGCTCATTAAGCTGCAAACCAAAGAATGAAGCATGGTTCAGATTACAATGATAAAACGCTAACGGGCTCGTTAAGTGTATTTGTGGCCAATAGGCTTGCGTCCAATTAATACCAACACATTTCGATTTTTCAAACACCACCTCTGAAAAACTAGCGCCACCCAGCTCTACCACACTTAAGTTACAGCTTATAAATTCACAATCAATGAACTTACATTTTTTAAACTTGCTGCCGCTAAAGTCACAACCTTCAAATTTACAGCGCTCAAAGGTTATAGTGTTAAACTCAGACTCGGGGCAGTCCAATTTCTCAAAAACTTTATCTTCATAGGTATTTTGATCTTTGAACATCACTACTGCCGAATTAATCGTTGATTTAATTGACCGACTTCTACCCATTCAGTCGAACGATACGGGTTTATATCAATACCGCCACGACGCGTATAACGGCCATAAACCGTTAGCTTTTCTGGCTGGCAATGTTGCATAATATCCACAAATATACGCTCAATGCATTGCTCATGAAATTCATTATGATTACGCAGTGAAACAATATATTTTAATAAACCTTCACGATTGATGCGCTTACCCTTATAGGTAATTTGAACGCTCGCCCAATCTGGTTGGTTTGTCACTAAGCAATTGGACTTCAATAAATCCGAAGTCAACACCTCTTCAGCTACCTCATCACCTGCGCTTAAATAATCGGGCTTAACCGTGTAAGTATCGCAACTGATATCAAGATCATCAATGCTCTCACCTGGCAATGCAATAATCCTATCAGCCAATGACGGTTGCGATAATGAACGCAACCTCACACTAACATCCACACCTAAACGCGCCGACAAATCACTTTGAATTGTATTTTGTACGCTGTCAGCACTTTCAAATTTCGCATTATTAAATGAATTAAAATACAGCTTCAATGATTTCGATTCAATAATATTCGGTGACTGGCAATCATAAATAATCTCTGCCAATGCCACCATCGGCTTACCTTTTTGGTTCAGCCATGACACCTCATAGTGATTCCAGATATCCACCCCATAAAAAGGCAAAGCACTTGAATCGACACCAATCTCTTGACGATTGGTTTCACGCGCTATAGGGAATAAACGATCGGGATTATACACACTATCGTATTCGGCTGACTTGCCTAGCTCTGATTGATCTGCTTTAAACACCGACATATTGCTGCCACCATTGATTTATGTGCTGGCATCATACCATACACACACACCAACCCCAATAAAGGGTACTGGATGAAGGTTAGCGAGGGTCCTTATAGCGCAAATCAGCACAAATGCCTGCAGCTTCACGCAAATTCTGACCTAAAGTGGCCTGAGCCTCGCTATTAGTATTGATGCAATGGCAGAGATTATCGTTAACACAAAGACGCTGTAGCATATTGATTTGCTTAATAGGTAAAATGGCATTTAATGCAGGCTTCATCGATTTGATTTGTGCAGACGTATAGGGCTTAGCAGCGAACACAAATAATGGCATTAACAGGGCTACTATAAATACTGTCACCATTTTTTTCATCACACACCTCACCGAAAATATTCAAGATACTGTCAGTATAGCTGCCTGAGCACAACCGATAAAAAAAATGACCGCATCACTTTGCAGTAATGCGGTCATAGGGTTGCTAAAGATGGTGCCATTCTCAGATAATCATCCGGACTACCTATAGCGAGAACAACATCATCCTTCGCTGCTGCGTGTGAGATCGGTAAAAATTCTGTTTGAGGCTATTTTCTTTATTATTGTCGTCATCACATCAGCCTCACAATTCATCTCATAAACACTTTCAATTCATAACTCTTTACAACATGAGAGTACTATAAACCCTTACCCATAGTGTAAGGTCAAGTAATTCTTGCAATAAATACATGGATTTTTTTGTATTTACACTTCTAATAAAATAAGGCGCTTTTTCAACTAATTACACACGCAGGGAAATGAAAACCACCAACATCTTCATCATCAAAGTTAACTTTAGGGGCAACCTGAGGCTTTATTTGCAGCTCAGGTCGCTCTGATTTCACATAGGCAGCAATCAGTTTTTGATAGGCTCTAGCTGTATCAATATAGCCATTATCAATAGCAACATCAATTGCCGTCTTGCCACTTGCATCCTTGGCCTCCAATAAATATCGCTTAGACCTACTGCCAATTGATGAATGCTTCGCCGCAACGATGGCTTTTGCATATACAATAGCCATCTCAGTATTTCCTTTCTTCATGGCCTGATGAATAGCTGGCACACCTCCATGCCTAGCCAGAACAAACGCTTTTTTATATGCGCGCGGTAGATTCTGTGTATTTGTCTCCAGCACCAGCTTGATAAAGGCCCGCATAAATGCCGTATTATTTTTATATATAGCATTGTTGAGCGGGAGCATATTATCCTTATTTACACGAAACAATAAATGCTTCTTGGCAGTCAAAGATAATTTTTTCTGATCGCACTCTAAAACCAATCTACAAAATGCGATAGGTGCGCTAACATGACCCTCAAATATTGCACCATTCAATGCTGCTACTCTTCTTTTATCTAAGCCAAGCAGCATCTCTGCTTTTTTATCCATGGATAAGATAGATTCATGCTTATCAAGAATTAATTGCACCGCAGCAATCACTGAATCCTTAAGCTCATACATCAATGCATATTGTAAGAACTCACCCAAGTTATTACCATAAGACTCCACAGGCTCTAACACACCACTATCATCACAAGGACGCAGCTCGTAAGGGTTACTATAAAAAGCTACTACCATACTTTTTAGCACCGGAAAATAGGTACGATGAATAGTGAGATCAGATAAAAAATGCGAAAGACGCAGTGACTTCACCTCATTCATATCACGACACTCGGCCATTTGATGGCTTTTGGTGCTATTAGGATCATAAAAATGCACAACATATTTTTCAGGCGCTTCATACACCACCACAACGGCCATCGCATGGTTTTCAGAATCCAGCATAAAGCGCTTTGCCTCACCAAGCTTCATATCCTGGCAAACCAACTGCAAGCACTTACCCAAACCATTTTTTTCTATCGAAGAAAACATATACCTATCACCACGATAAGCCACTCTCTCCTTATCATATCGATTAGCAGGTAAATCCGTTCTATCTATAGCTTCTTTTGAACCTAACACGCGATGGTAACTAGTTGCAGCAAAGCGATCAAAGTGCTTCATAAAATAGGCAGACATTTGACGGCAGCATAACTCCTCATTATAAAACTTTGCATTCCAGCTTCTTTTTGAGCCAGGGGTCCAATAGATATGCTTCCATTTATTACGATGCTTCAGCTCACGCGATTGCTTGGCTAGTTTTGATAAGGTTTTTTCACGATGAGCAGAAAACTCCTCGCCTTTTCGATACGCTTCCGTGCCATGCTTACATTCATCCTCTCGAGGCTCTAAAAAACGCCTACGCTTCGGCTTCGCTGATCGCATAATGGCACTCCCTTACCATTGATAACCGCCTCAATATGCCGCCTAACTGCTATGGGGTCAAGTCTTGAATCATTACTGTGCATTGCGGATTAATATGTCACGCTCAGTAGGTTGCTTATCAGCCGGAGTAGTTTTATTATATGTTCAGCCTTAAATGTTCATATATTAATATTATCAATGGGATCAGTCTCGTGCAGGAGCAACTATCAATCCCTGGTGACCCTATAAAAAATCGCAAATACGGTAATGGCAAAACACAGAACAAATGCCAAGCCAAAACCAATCATTATTTCAAGATCATTATGCACAAAGCCATAAGCAATAGCGCTTAACTGATTTAGGCAAAATCCCGTAAACATAATCAATGATAATTCCTTAGCACTTTCATCTTTAATAATCCGATACAACTGCGGAATAAATAACATGGCATTTACAAATAGTCCGATACCAAAAAACCAATTAATAAGACTCACCACCACAGACCTCCAATAAAATTGTATTGCTAACAATAACTTACAGCTGGTATTTACCCATAAAAAATGCGGGCTAAGCATACGGCGCAAACTTGAGATTGTCCAATAAATTAACCAGACACCTTGTAACAACTATGCTCAACAACAAGACCTAATTTCAGATACAATACACAAGCCACAAAGTAAAAGCCGCGTTCACTTTAAGGGAATAAATGAACAGATTCTTACTTATCACCTACCTAGCATGCTTGGGTGTATTTGCACCGATATCCACCGATATTTACTTATCTTCGATGCCAATTATTAGCCGTCAAATGGATGCCAGTCACACCGAGATCCAATTAACACTGTCTGTATTTTTTATCACCTTTGCTTTTATGCAGCTGCTATGGGGACCACTCTCTGATCGCTTTGGGCGTAAACCGATCGTTCTGATTGGGTTAATGATTTTTATTATCGGCTCAGTCATGGCCGCCTTAAGCACCACCATCCATGAGCTCGTATGGATGCGTTTTTTACAAGCGCTTGGCGCATGCTCCGGTGCTGTAATGACATTAGCCATCACTAAAGATTTATTTCCGGATAAAAAGCAATTAACCCAAGTACTGCGTATCACCATCACGATGGTGTTCATCGCTCCAATGATTGGGCCTATCATTGGTAGTAAT
Source organism: Coxiellaceae bacterium (assembly GCA_029210045.1). GTDB lineage: Bacteria > Pseudomonadota > Gammaproteobacteria > Coxiellales > Coxiellaceae > JARGNX01. The sequence continues at coordinate 62,250 of JARGNX010000007.1, read as the reverse complement.
TTACTGGCATGGTTTGACTGGCAAGCTAATTTTTATTTTTTAGCCATCTATGGCTCACTACTGCTTATGGTTGCACTATTTGTAAAAGAAAGCTTTCCACCAAAAATGCGAAACCCACCGTCTTTTTCAACACTGTTTCAAAGCTATTGGCAACAGTTAAAACACTTACCTTTTTTATTTTCCACACTCGCCGCCGCTACTAATTTTTGTGTTATGTTTTCATTTATTGCCGCATCACCGTTTATCTATATCACCATTTACCATATCCCTAAACAATACTTTGGCTATCTCTTTGCGATTAATGCCTCAGGCCTCATCATTGCCACCATTCTGGCTCGGGTATTGAGAAATTATAACTTCGATGATAAAAAAATCCTGACGCTAGGGCTAAGCATTGGTATGTGTGGAGCTGTAGCGATGATCATCACATTAAGCATTTGGCCGAATAATTTATGGAGCGTAGCGGCACCCTGCTATTTTGCTACGTTCGGAACCGGCATGTTATTCGCAGAACTCAATAGCTTTGCCTTACAACATGCCGTCAAACATACTGGCATTACTGCAGCTTTGGTTGGAACGGGACGATACACTGTAGCTGGACTGACCAGTATTTTAATCGGCATCATCATCCATCATAGCGCCATGCCATTGGCATTCACCATGACCGGGTTTATTGCATTAACCATCGCCTGTGTAGTGATCTATTTTCGCCTTCCATCCAAACAAAGCGTATAATATATGCCCATAACGACATAGCCAGCGTGGGAGCAAAATAGCAATGAGAACCTTATACCGTGGTGAACCAAGGCCACCATCAGAGATATTTATGCACGGAATTGGCGCACCAATGGCCACTTCTGATGAAGCGAAAATCGACCGAGATGCACCCTTCTTTGAATCACGACGACCCGATGTAGCCTTTACAACAGACATCAATGTCGCCGGTTTTTTCCCGCAAATCAATAGCTTCGACGACATTGCACCACTCAGTGAAAGCTACATCTATATTGTGGCGCTAGATGAGAAGGTAGAAGGCTTTCATGACCTATACCGACGCTCACTGACACTCTTTCCTGCTACAGCCGAACCCAGTGAAACACAAATGAATGACCTGGTAAAAGAATGGACCAAAGTAAGAACCGCGCGCTTTGTACCACCCGGCAACATCCAAGCGGCCATCAAAATTAAACGCCATTTTGACGCGGATGGCCTATATTACGACTCTTTTGATATGGTTGATTTAATTCCTAATCCAGACACCAAGATACCTTTAAGTGAAGACGCCATTAAGCAATTGCAAAAAACCATTGAACTAAACCAACACACCCGACAAGCCGAAACGATTTCCATATTATTAAAAATGAAACGAGTGTTTGACGTCTGCGAAACCTCACCACGCAGAACACGCATCCAATTAACTGCGCGTGAACGTCTCGGTCTTGAAGTTTTCTTAACAGCCTTAGAGTATGCACGCGGCGATATCCACACCATCATCGCGAGTTATAATCGTGACCGCACCTATCCAAGTCGCGACAACTTACCGCTGTTTGATGAACTGGTTGAAATAGCAGAACGTGAACATGAAAGATGCGTCAGTACCGTCAGCAAATGCCAAGCGGCACCATTGCGCCTCACCGACCCCAGCATCCCAGAAGCAGAACAACCCTACATCAAATTGTTAAAGCGATTCTTAACGAGTCGCACCGAAGCACCAGGCGGTGACTGGTCCGCTGCAGGTGAAGAAAATGAACTCTATATGGACGCCTTAAAATCAGGCTTATGTAATTAAATAACAAGCTAGAAAGCTAAGCAACAATCTCAGATACCCGCTCAAAATTAATGAGCTGATTAAGCCGAATATTTTGTTCATGCTCACCAGCATATACGACATACCCTTGACCTAACTTATCACCTAAATATTCACGAAGCTTATCAATCCCTTTGGAGAATCGCTGCTGATAGGTCTTACCAGCCTTAATCTCTATGGGAATCAACTTATCTCCTTGCTGATAAAGCACATCTACCTCACACCCCTGAGAATCACGATAATAAAATAAATTTGGATCTAGCCCCTTGTTAAGCCGTGTCTTAATTAATTCATTAATGCAAAGATTTTCCATTAGAGCACCATGCGCTGCATTATGAAAAACCTGGTCAATATCTTCCAGCTTCATTAAATAAGTCGCCAAACCTACATCATAAAAATATAATTTAGGCGATTTCACCAGCTGTTTATTAATATTCGCATAATAGGGCGGCAATCGATAAATAATGAAGGTCGCCTCTAACACTGATAGCCATTGCTTTACCGTATGGTAAGAAACACCCATTTCATTAGCAATATTGGAATAGTTAATCATCTGACCAACACGCGCTGCACACAACCGAATAAATACTTGAAACTGCTGCAGGTCTTTTATATTAATAATCTTACGCACATCACGCTCAACATAGGTTTGCACATACTGCCGATACATCTTCGTTGGATTGAGTTTATCCCTATAAATACGCGGGTAAAAACCTTGCAATATATATTCATCTAAAGAGAACACTTCACCCAACTGCTTGGTCTCCGCAATCGTCAACGGCAGCAAGCTTAATAAAGCCGTTCGCCCCGCTAGAGACTGCGTAATAGCTTGATGCAAATCCAGCTGATGGCTACCCGTTAGTATGAATTGACCTTTTTTATCTTGTGCGTCGACGACCACTTGTATGCATGATAATAATTGGGGCACATTTTGAATTTCATCAAAAATAGCGCCCGTTTCTGCATATGCCTCAATCATGCCTTGCGGATCTTCAAGTGCGGCTTGCTGTTTATCTATCGATTCCAAATTCACATAAGGCAGATCAGGAAAACATGCTTTCACCAAGGTGGTCTTTCCTGATTGCCGCGGCCCTACCACGGTAACCACTGGATAGCTGCTTGCCATACTCAGCAATTCACCTGACATTTCACGTTTTATGCTCATATATAACCCAATAATTTAGAAGTTCAACTTCTAAATTATAGCATTTTACTCATTTAAAACCCAATAAATTAGAAGTCGAACTTCTAATTTATTGGAAAAGAGGGGGATATCAAAGTGTTATCAAGATTCTCGCGCTATTTCACTCGGCATATACGCTGGTGGCATCAAGATTGTCGGCTGCGGATTTGGCACGGCCTCAGGATGATCAACATTATAATGCAAGCCACGTGACTCATGGCGCTGCAGTGCTGACTCAATAATCAATAGCGCCACTTGCACCATGTTGCGGCACTCCGTTAGCGTTTTATTTAAATGCGCCGTTGAAAAAATCGCCTCTAGCTCAGCAAACCACTGCTGCAATTGCTCATGCGCCTGCAGTAGCAAATCATCACAGCGCACAATGCCTGCCGTACGCCACATTAAATCCTGCACATGAGCAATGCGCTGCTGAGCATCAAACTCAACCGCTAGCTGATGCAAGTTCAACCACGGTGAATTGATCTCCACCAACAATGGTTGCTGCATTAATTGCTGCCGTATAGCTTCACTGGCACTGGCTGCAAACACCAAACACTCCAACAACGAATTACTCGCCATACGATTTGCGCCATGCAAACCGGTATAAGCCACTTCCCCAATCGCAAATAAATTCGCAATATCTGTTGCACCGGTTAAATCAGCCATGACACCACCACAGGTATAATGCGCTGCCGGCACGACAGGAATAGCCTGTTGTGTAATATCAATATCAAATTCCAAACAACGCTGATAAATCGTTGGGAACATACGCTTAATATCTTCGTCCGCCAAATGTGAAATATCCAACAACACATAATCACAAGCATGACTTTTTATTTCAGCTTCGATCGCACGTGCCACAATATCACGCGGCGCCATCTCTTCGCGCTGATCATAACGCTGCATAAAGCGTTCACCATTCGGCAAGCGCAGCACAGCACCCTCACCACGCATTACTTCACTGATTAAAAATGATTTAGCATCTGGGTGGTATAAACACGTAGGATGAAACTGATTAAATTCTAAATTAGCCACCCGACAACCAGCACGCCACGCCATCGCAATGCCATCACCGGTGGCTTGATTCGAATTGCTAGTATATCGATAACAACCACTAGCACCACCTGTAGCCAACACCGTTTTATGCGCGATAAAGTGGTGAATATCCTGTGTTGCATTATGCAGCATCGTAGCACCGACGCATTCATCATCCTGCATCACCAAATCAATCGCTGTGTATTCCGTAAAACAATCGATGCGCGGATGCGATAACGCTTGCTCAGCCAGCGTCTTTACCACCGCAACACCCGTCTTATCGGCCACATGCAAAATGCGACGATGACTATGACCACCTTCTTGAGTTAAATGCAATTGATCGTGCTGCTCTGGTTGATGAGTAAAACCCACACCGCGACGCATTAAAAACTCAATCGCTTTTTTACCACGACGCACCACAAACTCCACTACCGACTTATCACATAAATCTGCACCGGCATTCAAAGTATCCTGAATATGCGCATCAAGACTGTCTTCGCTTTCCGACATCACCGCAGCAATACCACCTTGCGCACGTGGTGATGAACCCGCCACTAAATCGGCCTTACTAATTAAAGCTATATGATAATGATCAGCCAAGCTCAGCGCCAAAGCCAAACCGGCAGCACCACTGCCAATAATTAAGATATCGTAGTTATGTGTTTCTGCGTGCATTAGTCTCTAATATGGTGAGCAGCAATCACTGACGCCACACAACCGGTCAGTTTTTTTGCCATTGGTAAATGAATAAACTCATTTGGACCGTGCGCATTTGAATGCGGACCCAATACGCCAGTAATTAAAAATTGCGCTTGTGGATAGATATCTCCCAACATACCCATAAACGGAATACTGCCTCCCTCTCCATGATAAGCCGCAGGCTTACCATAAAAAGTTTGCGATGCTTGATCACAGGCATCAGCCAACCAGTCGCTAATCGCAGGTGCATTCCAACCAGGACCATGCTCAAAGAAATCAGCCTCAACCGTTGCACCGTAAGGCGCATCTTTTTCTAACAGGGCTTTTAACTCAGGAATAACCGCCTCAGGATTTAAAGTCGGCGCTAATCGTACTGATAACTTAAAACTGATTTCAGGCAAGGTCACATTACCCGCATCTGCAATCGCTGGTAAACCATCCGCCCCTGTGATCGCCACTTGACTGCGCCATGTGCGATTTAATAATAAATCAGTCACATCTATTGTCATTGGTTGTGTATCACCATGCCAAGCATAAGCATCAATCACTTCATCGCCTAGAATCTCGGCCGCTTGTTTGGCCTGATCAATACGTTGCTGTGGAATATCGACGTGTAAAAATTCAGGTAAAATTTTACCGGTGTGATGATCTTCTATACGATCCATCAATTCACGCATCACCATCATCGTTCCGGGGATCACACCACTGCCTTGACCGGAGTGCACACCTTCTTTGGTTACTTTCACCGTTAAGCTACCACCTAAAATGCCACGCAACGAAGTGGTATTCCACATTTGCTCGTAGTTACCACAACCGGAATCCAAAGCAATAATCAAACTGGGACTACCGATACGTGGCGTTAATTGTTTCAAGTAATGCACCAAATCGCAACTGCCACTTTCTTCACTGGCTTCTATGATCACAACACAACGTGAGTGCGGAATATCATTCGCTTGCAATGTGCTAATCGCAGTCAATGCAGAAAACACCGCATAGCCGTCATCTGCGCCGCCGCGACCATATAATTTATCGCCAATTAACACTGGCTTCCACGGACCTTTATCTTCGTCCCAACCGACCATTTCTGGCTGTTTGTCCAAATGACCATACAACAATATAGTGTCATCATTTTGACCGGGGATATCGATATATATTAATGGAGTACGATCAGTCTCTTCAATCACTTCCAGTTGCATGCCTTTAATTGGTTGCTTTTCACACCAATCAACCATCAACTTAACCGCTTGATCCATATAACCGTGTGCTTTCCAGTCAGGATCAAACATCACGGATTTATTTGGAATACTAATAAACTCTTCTAACAAGGGCGTGATTTCACTGTCCCATTTCTGAATAATATCGTCAAAACACTCGCCCAATCGCTGATTAGTTGCAGTCAAATCGGTCATACAGTCCACCCCATCACTTGTTCATGTAAAAAACAGGCCATTGTGGCATGGGTTTAGTGGATTGGCAACTGGGGCTTAAAGCAGCTTATTGGCTATGTGGCTTCAGGCCTGAAGCACCTTCTTCACCAGGCTCAACGACATCTTGCATCTCTACCGTTCGATCAGAGAGACCTTACGGGGTTAGCATCTCCCTATAACTAGGCAAACCATCCTCATCTGATGGCCACTCATCCGGATAGACCAGCCCCCCTTCAGCATCGCTCTCAGCCCAAGCCGCCGTTATCGGATCTTCCTTCGGCCTGGACAACGGCAATGGCATCGCACCCACCTGCTGCCAACGGTCTAACTGAAGTAAAGTAATTGAACCCTGCCAGTTAAATGCTGAAGGTAAATCCAATTTTTCAGATAATAACGCTGCACTAAGCACATGATAAAGCGCATCCAAATAACTCACCTTAAATCGATCAGTTACCCCCCACGCCGCGAATTGACAACGGTGTGAATGGATATACGCTTTAATTGATTTTAACTGTCTTGATGTTGGCTTAGTCATATTACACTTTTCCAACTTTAGCTCTAAATAATCTAAAAACTTACGCCGCTTACAAGTTGAGTCGCAACAAAACAATGTGCACAAACAAGAACCACCTTGATCTATATTGGCACGCATATCAGCTAAAAAATAATATAAGCTAAGACCTCTCACACCCCCACCTTAGCATTGCACTATCAATGCCTGTGATAATTCAGGCATTGATGCTAGCACAACAACTCGTGGAATGCATTTAAGAAATCAGTGCCCGTCTCTGCTCATTATCCACCTCAGCAGCACACGATTTTTTTGGACCTTGATCATCAATCATAGTATTAAAAAATGTAACGGCATTACTGCCTTGTGTAACGTCACCATTATAGAGACGTTGTGTCCACACATCACGCGACGTAGTGCTTTTTACTTTGGTACCGCTTGATTGCTTTAGATGCTGTAATAGTTGATGCTTAAAGGTTGCGGGTGTCAAAGGTGAAACTTTATTTAAGTTAGCTGTAATCGCCTGAGCTAAATGGCCTGGTACCACATAACTTTTATCACCAACCTGAACGCGTTTACCTGCCATACCCAATGACCAATAACGATTATGCACTTTGGTTTGTGCTTTTGCGCATAATTGTTGTAAGAATTCTGTATTTTCTTCTTTGTTTCCAGCCAAGCTGGAATCACTACTGTGCGTAGACTTTGGCGAACCACTAGCTGTAATTGTTCGAACCCCCTCGCGAACCACCCCTTCAAAAGAACTATACTGGGCTTTAGCACTCGGACTGGATGAACCCGCAGGTTTAACCGCAACACGGCTAAATCTCACTGGATAAACGACACCATTATCCGAAACACGGAAGTTAGAAGTATTTCTATAGTCCAACATACAATAGCCAAAATTTAACATATCGTTTACACAAGCTTTTAACTCTTCAGGCGTTGGCTCACGCCCTTCAACCTTAGGCACAGACAAACATTTAACTTCGCGCACATCACTTGTTACTTGCGCAGTTGCCAAGTTTGGTTGTTTAGCAGTATAGAAAGCATTCCAATTTTGCATTTGCTTTTCTAAGCTGTATTGCAACGCCATCATTTCTTCGGAATTATATTGGTATTCTCTTGTCATTGGAGCCCCTCGCCTTGCACAGTTACACACGTTTATATGTTGGTATTTCTTATTCTCAAAATAGATAGTACCGATGATAAATTAATAAACTATTAAGACCCGTCAAATAATTGTCCCTTAATGTTTCGAGTAATTTGCAGTTTTACATAAGCCATGGGAGAATCATTAAGCCACTGAATTAAAGGGATATTACAATGAGCAAAAAACCAACTCTCACGACCACCGCTGGCAACCCAATTGCTGATAATCAAAACTCACTGACTGCCGGCAAACGCGGACCAGTATTGATGCAAGACTACCAGCTGATCGAAAAATTGGCACATCAAAATCGTGAACGCATACCAGAACGTGTGGTGCATGCCAAAGGCTGGGGAGCTCATGGCACCTTTACTGTCACTCATGATGTCAGCCAATACACCAAGGCCGATATCTTTGACAAGGTCGGCAAAAAAACCGATTGCTTGGTGCGGTTCTCAACCGTTGCTGGTGAAATGGGCGCAGCTGATGCTGAACGTGATGTGCGTGGCTTTTCGGTGAAATTTTATACCGAACAAGGCAACTGGGATATTGTTGGCAATAACACACCGGTGTTTTTCATTCGCGACCCTTACAAGTTCCCTGATTTTATTCATACCCAAAAGCGTCATCCAAAAACTAACTTACGCTCACCGACAGCGATGTGGGATTACTGGTCACAATCACCTGAGTCTTTACACCAAGTGACCATTTTATTTTCTGATCGCGGCTTGCCAACATCGGTACGTCATGTGAATGGCTATGGTTCACATACGTTTAGTTTGATTAATAAAGACAACCAACGTGTATGGGTGAAGTTCCACTTTAAAACGCAACAAGGTCATAAACACTGGACCAATGAAGAGGCCGCCGAAGTGGTTGGACGTACACGCGAGTCTACCCAGGAAGATTTATTTGATGCGATTGAAAATGGCGATTACCCTAAATGGACGCTGAATATTCAAGTAATGACCGATGAGCAAGCGGATAACTTTGAATACAATCCATTTGATTTAACTAAAGTATGGCCACATGCCGATTTTCCGCTGATTGAAGTTGGCGTGATGGAACTCAACCGCAATGCAGATAATTATTATGCTGAAATCGAACAAGCGGCTTTTTCACCATCGAATATTGTTCCTGGTGTAGGCTTCTCGCCCGACAAAGTATTACAAGGGCGCATTTTTTCATATGCCGATGCACACCGTTACCGTTTAGGCACCCACTATGAAGCATTGCCTGTCAATAAACCAAAATGCCCGGTGCATCACTACCACAAAGATGGCGCGATGCGTTTCTTTGAAAACTTTCCCAATGCTGATGCCTATTACGAACCCAATTCATTTAATGGTCCCGCTGAAGATCACAGTTTTGCAGAGCCGCCCTTGCCATTAGACGGCGATGCCGATCGTTATAATCACCGCGATGGCAATGATGATTACGCACAACCACGTGCGTTATTTAATTTATTCGATGATGATCAAAAGCAACGGCTATTTGGTAACATCGCCGCTGCCATGCAAGGTGTGCCGCAAGCAATTGTCGATCGTCAATTAGCACATTTTGAAAAGATTGATCCAGCCTATGCGGCCGGTGTTAAAGATGCTTTGGGATAAAACAAAATATCCTATCATACAAGCACCGATGGCCGGTGGTGCCACCACCCCCAAACTGATTGCTGCCGTTTCAAATAACGGCGGCTTAGGCTCTCTAGGTGCCGGCTATCTTTCACCTGCCGACATTAAACAAGCCATCAGAGCCATTCGTGAACTGACTGACAAACCTTTTTCAGTGAATGTATTTGTTGGCGAATCACATACGGCGACAGACAAACAAATGCAGGCCGCTTGCTATAAACAACGATTACACGATCAAACCGAAGATCATACCGTACTCACTCGCGCCTTCTCTGGAAAATTAGCCCGCGGTATAAGCAATCAACTCACTTAGCCAAAAAAACCGATGCCAAAAGCTTACTGCTAAAACTAGTTTCTGAAATGAACCTATAAAATACGGTATTTTTTCAATTACCTAGCTCCGATACAATACACCTCTGATGAATGTCAATGTAACCTTCATTGCAATGGTGTGTATAGTGTGTATAATTACGGAGTAAGTGAAGTGAGAAGCCGAGATATTATAAAAATATTGAAAAAGGATGGGTGGGTGAAGCACCACTAAAAAGGCAGCCACTGCCAGTACAAACACCCAATAAAACCAGGTCGCGTAACAGTGCCCCACCCTAAAAAGGACTTAGCGATAAAAACCGTGCAAAGTATTTATAAGCAAGCTGGAATAATAAGGAATTAAATATGAATTATGCCATTGTTATTTTTAAAGATAAAAAAAGTGACTACAGTGTCAGCATACCTGATATTCCAGGCTGTTTTTCTGCCGGCGGCAGCTATGAAGAAGCAATTACAAATGCGAAAGAAGCCATTGAGTGCCATATCGAAGGGCTATTAATCGACTGCGAACCTGTACCCTTAGCCAACCCTGTCGATCACTACATGAACGAAAAAGAATATAAAGGCGGCACATGGGCACTTGTTGATATTGACCTCAGCCAACTGTCTGGCAAATCCAAACGCATCAATATCACCTTACCTGAAAGGGTGCTAAGAGTGATGGATGCGTACACCAGAAACCATAACGTCAAGAACCGCTCTGCGTTAATTGCTGAAGCCGCGCTTAGTTATATCGCTTGCAACAAACAACACCAATAACTGAACTCAACAAAATAGCACCCCTGCATTGATTTAACCTTCCGCAGCCACTAAAATCTCTTGTTCGTGCAAACTTTAAGCATACATGATCATACAGTTTACATATCGCTTTACGATGTTAGACTTAACACAGCAGCTTAACAGCTAACTTTGACTTATTAGGCAGACACCCTCATGACCAGCAAAACAAGCACACTAGCTACATTAGTAGTCATTGTTTTAATCGCAACACTGCCACAAATCTCAAACGATATTTACACACCTTCGTTGCCAGCCATTGCGCATCAGTTACAAACCACATTAGGCCAATCACAATTAACCTTGGCGTTTTTTATGCTAGGCGTCGCGATTACCAACCTAATATATGGGCCGTTATCTGAAGGCATAGGCCGACGTTATACGTTAATCAGTGGACTAATCATCGCCACTATTGGCACCATTGTCTGCATCACCAGCCCATCCATTGGTTTACTGCAATTAGGCAGGTTTATCCAAGGCTGTGGCCTAGGTGCCTGTAATGCATTATGGCGCTCAGTATTTCGCGATAACTATTCTGGCAAAGAACTCGCACGCATGAGCTCTTACTTATTAAATTTTGTTATTCTCGCCATGATGCTTGCACCCTTTGTTGGCGGCTACATGCAACAATACCTGGGCTGGCGTGCCACATTTATTTTATTAGCCTGTTGGATCTTTGCCGTTTTGCTCGTTGTGTTTAAATGCTATAAAGAGTCGAATAAACATCATGGCACCGACCGATTAAACCTGAAATTTATTGGCAAATCCTACCTAGAAATTTTGACTAACCGTTCGTTTATGGCTTTTGCTGCCATTAACTTTTTCAGTTACGGCGGCTTATTTTCATGGCTGACCTCTGGCTCGATGATCTTTATTAAAGGCATTGGCATCACACCCGTGGCTTTTGGTTACTTGATGCTATCGTCCGGTCTAGCGACAGCACTCGGCGGGCTACTCAATGCGCAATTACTCAAACGCATTTCATTGAACCGACTCATCACGATAGGGTTGTGCTTAATGATATTGTCCGGTCTATTGATCATTGCTGGCGCAATATTTTTCGGCGTCAATATTGCAGTTGTATTGATACCGACTTTTATCTTTATCACCGGCTCCACGCTTATATTTATGAATGGTTTTGCTCTGGCCTTTGAAAGCGTAGGCCACATTGCCGGCTATGCTGGCGCCATCTATGCCTGCATCCAACTACTCGGTGCCACCATCTTTGCCAGCATTCTCAGTCATTTAAACACCCCAAGCCCAATCCCCATGGCCATTATGTTTTGTGTCAGCGGATTACTGGCTGGCAGTATTTATATACTCCACCACAAAGCCGCAAAATAATGGAGTACACTCCATAAAACTAGCCATATTTATGGAGTATACTCCACAAATATGATTGATTATGGCTTATTTATGGATTATACTCCATAAATAATATGAAATTTATGGAGCACACTCCAATGGGTGATTACCTATGGCAAACGTTTAATCGCTTAGTTCTTGAGCTAGATATCACCAGTCGCCGCTATCTATATAACAAAGTTAACCTTGATGATCGACTCACCGGCATTATCGGCCCTCGTGGCGTTGGTAAAACCACCATGCTGTTACAGCTTATAAAGAACAAACTCTATGACTCAGGTGAAGCATTCTATTTTTCCGCAGATAACACATATTTTAATGAAGTGCCAATCTTAGAATTCGTCGATGACCTCTACCAAAATAAAGGCATTCGATATGTCTTTATTGATGAAATACACCGTTACGCTAACTGGAACCAGGAACTCAAAAATATTTATGACTCCTACCCAAAACTGAAAGTGATTTTTTCTGGTAGCTCTAGTATCGATTTAATTCACGGTAGCTATGACTTATCACGGCGCGCCAAACTCATCCACATGCCAGGTTTATCATTTCGTGAATATCTTAACTTAATCACCAACAATGATTTTTCCGCTATTACCTTTGACGAACTGATCACAAACCATAGCAAGTTATCAGCAGAATTATCACAGATACCCACCATACTCAAACATTTCGATGATTATAAAAACCTAGGTTACTATCCATTTATCCTACAAGACAGAGACGCACTCTACGAGGCCATTAATAATATTATTGATAAAACTGTCAATGAAGACATTGCTAATTTTTACCAACTAAAAACATCCAATTTAAATCACTTTAAACGGATCATTAATTTCCTAGCCACCATACCACCAGGAAAAATTAATCCCAGCAATATTGCCAAACACCTATCTATTGATTACAAAACCGTTGAACATTACCTAGAAATATTAAGCAAGACAGGCATGGTACGCATGCTTTATCCGGTAGCACATGGCAATCAGACCCTAACCAAAGCCAGCAAAATATATCTCGATAACTCCACCTTACTTAGCGCGGCTAACACCTTTCTTTCTTCCGACCTTGATATTGGCACACAACGCGAGCTTACCTTTTTACAGTCTGTAAATGGCGCAGACATACAAGCCTTCCATCCAAAAAAAGGTGATTTCTTCATCAACGATATCACCTTTGAAGTCGGAGGCAAAAATAAAACCATGCAACAGCTCAACACCATAAAAAAAGGAAAAAGAATGCTGGTTAAAGATAGTATCGTTGCAGGCTTTAAAGATACCATCCCATTATACTTGTTTGGGTTTTTATATTAATACTATGCCCTTCGAGACGGCCGCTTCGCGGCCTCCTCAGGACAATCGGGGTAGTTACTTCAAGGCAAATATATTTCATGCATAACATGTTAATATGATTACTGGATCCCGGGTCGCGGCCCGGGATGACAAAGCAGAGCCCAGGATGACAGGATCGAACAAAAGTAACAAAGCCAGATAAAAATGACTTAGCAGAAGGATGCAAAAGAAATGGAAACGATTAAAGGATTTATTGTTGGCACCCCATGGTGGGTTTACTTACTTTTTATATACCTTGTATATATCGGTTTCAAAGCCTCAAAAGATCGCATTGTATCCATTTATAAAATGCTGCTACTACCCATTATCTTTGGCTGGCTAGCGATTGACACCATCATGCAAGATTTCACCGTCGACACATGGGCTGTACTCGCCTTTATTGTTTCATTAGCGATCTTTACTTTGCTGGGCTATCTGCACGTTATTAAAATGAAATGCAGCATAGATCTAGAGCATAAACTGGTCAAATCACCAGGCACCTGGTCAGTACTTATCATTGTATTGATTATTTTTGTCAGTAAATATTATTTTGGTTACCAATTAGCCGTTGACCCCAGCATCGTGCACAACCGTCATTTTGAAATGACTTATATTGCGGTTAGCGCTGCCTGTATTGGTTACTTACTCGGCAAAGTCCTCGCCTATGCACGCAAAATGTCCACGCAGACCAGTATGGATCTATCAAAAAAATAATTACTGCTGCCAGGTAATGGAAACACTGAAAATATGATTATCCACATCGATGGGATTTAGAAATATATACTGATTTATATAACCCACCTGAAAAACCAATTTATTTTTTATACGCGTAGCCAAACCTATAAATATTCGATTTTGATTGAGTGCATTATTACCTATCCACCGTGGATGATTTAAATTAAACATGATTTCATCATAAACCAACGGCGTAAAATCTTCAGGCAAGAAATTTATCACCGGCACCACATCAAGCATCAACCGTTGCCGTAGCCGCCAAGCAGTTGGCCCATGATTATTAGGAAAGCGCTGCTCTAAACGCGTACGTAAAACAAGAGCAATGTTTGATTTTGAAACAGCACTCCACGACAACTGTTGCCACGAGCGCTGCTCATAAACAAAATGATCCGTGCCGACCGGCTGAGTTGGAACAAATGCATACCCAAGCCATAAAGCCAAATCCGGCGTAAACGAATGTCCAACTCCAGCCCTCAGTAGTCCTTGATGATAGGTTGGCCGATTATCGACAAAGCGATTACTCCATTCGACCGCATAATCCGTACCACTGCCGGTAAAATTTTGCCATGCGAAATCTGACCACACCATGAATTGATGATTAGTCGTACCTGCATACGCCACGCCGCCGATCAATAACAAGACAATAAGGCGCATTAATGTACGCATGATGACTTCCTTCTTAAACAGTGACTAGCATACACGCAATCATACAAAAAAAGCTATTCCCACGCGCCAAAGTGGGACTACACGCCCAAGTCCATACGCATGGGGGATTATTAAGGGGGAGCGCGCGTTCGCTCCCCCTTAAAAGT
>JARGNX010000007.1:0-47354 GCA_029210045.1 Coxiellaceae bacterium | reverse complement strand
ACAATCACTTGTTTTTGTGCACGCCTCATACCAGAAAGCTAGCCCCACTTCCCAAGCCCATACGCATGGGGGATTATTAAGGGGGAGCGCGCGTTCGCTCCCCCTTAAAAGTGCACAATCACTTGTTTTTGTGCACGCCTCATACCAGAAAGCTAGCCCCACTTCCCAAAGTGGGGCTAGCTGAACTTGGTCCTTTGAGCAAATACTGGTACACTTGGCTACCTTAAAGGAAGTGGGCCTTTCGGGTATTTATGATTAAGAATTTGGGACAATAAACCATGCAAGCAACAACAGACTTTGTACAAGATGTGATCGGAAAACAAGACACCGAACAACTAGCCAAACAATACGCGCCGCATCAGATGCTGGTAATTGAAGACTTCCTGCCACGCGACTTCGTTATCGACCACTACGTACCAGAAGTAGAAGCATGCAACACACACGTTAACCGTGTCAATGTACCGGGGTTTAAAAAATCCGGCAGTGTTAGCTATCACCAACTGGAAAAAACCGCTCCGAATTTATTCGCGTTCTACCGCTCGGCTGCATTTAAGCAATTTATTGCGAGTGTCGTCGGTGAAGAAATTCAATACTGCCCAGAAAGTGATCCGCACGCGGCAGCACTATATTATTACACTGAACCTGGTGATCGCATTAAAGTGCATTACGACAAATCCTTTTATAAAGGTAAGCGCTTTACTGTATTACTGGGCATGGTACAAGATTCCGAAGCATCGAAATTAATCTGCTACCCCGGATCCGATAAGAAAAACATGAAAAAAAATCCGCTGGAAGTGACCACATATCCAGGCACATTAGTCGTGTTCAATGGCGATGTATTATGGCATGAAGTGAGCCCACTAGCTGAGGACGAGCGCCGTGTAATTCTCACCATGGAATTTCTGACTGATACACGCATTTCCGCTATCAGCAAAATAGTGTCAGACTTTAAAGATCGTTATTTGTATTTTGGGAAATCACAATACAAAAACCAAGATCAAAAAGCTTAGTCGCACTTATTTAAACTAAACGCTATTCAACATCCAGATAGAAAAAGGGAACCACTATGACATTAAAACACCGTTTATTGCCAGCCAAGCGTAGAAAGCTATTAAGAGATCTACTGGCTAGCAAACCAGGCATTCGTATTATTGAAGCTCATAATGGTTTATCCGGTGTGATTGGCGCAACCGCAGCCACTGAAGATGAACACGGCAACACGATTGAGTTTGATGGTCTGTGGATTTCCAGCCTAACCGACTCGGCCGCTAAAGCGCACCCTGACACTGAAGTGATTGATACCAGCAGTCGTTTGTTAACGATTCAAGAAGTCCTACAAGTCACCGACAAACCGATTATCGTTGATGGTGATACCGGCGGGCAACCAACACAGTTTGAATACTTTGTTTCCAAACTAGAAAACCTTGGTGTCTCTGCCGTCGTGATCGAAGATAAACGCTTCCCAAAACGTAACAGTCTCGAAGTCGATGCGACACATATCTTAGAAGACCCACACGTATTCGCACAAAAAATTAATCGCGCAAAAGATGCCTGTCTATCAGAAGACTTTATGATCTTCACCCGCATCGAAAGCTTCATCGCCAACCGTGGATTAGATGATGCCGTTGCACGTGCCGACATTTATTTAGATTCAAAAGCTGATGGTGTATTTATTCATTCAAATAAAAAAAATGCTGATCAAGTATTAGCGTTTGTTGAAGTGTATAAAGAGCTATGCAAAAAGAAAGGCGTTAACAAACCATTAATTGCCGTACCCACCACGTATAACACCATCACTGACGAAGAGCTTTTTGATAAAGGCTTTAACATTGTTATTTATGCCAACCATCAATTACGCGCCGCACAACAAGCGATGCAAGATGCCTGCCAATCTATTTTAAGCCATAAACGCAGCACCGAAATCAGTCAAATCATCGCACCAGTAAAACAAGTGATGGAAGTTGTTGGCTACTATGACGTCAAAGACACTGATGCGAAATTCGTTAAAAACACCATGCCAGCAATTTTACTCGCCTCAGGCAAACCAGCAGGGTTTGCGGATACCGAACATGAAAGCCTCGCCATTAGTGCAATCCCAGTTGACGGTAAAACATTATTAGAGCGCCAGCTATCTAAATTAAAAAATGCCGGCTTATCTGACGTTACTGTTGTCACTGGCTATTGCCGCGAAAGCGTTCCTGAAAATAAAGCCAAAGAGTGTTACAACGAAGACTTTGCTAAAACTGGCTTGTTGCATTCATTAATGATGGCTGCACGCAATTTAAAAGACGGCTTTGTGTTAATCTTTGGTGATATTTATTTTAGCAAGCACTTATTAAAGTATTTGCTTAAAGTGGATGGTGATACTTTACTTATGGTTGATAACTCATTTAACCTGCATACACGTCAAAGCATTAAATCAACGACTGACTTAGTGACGTTAGAAAATAATGACGAAAACCTACGTCGCCCTAAACTTGTAACCGAAAAAATATTGGCGATTGGTAACAACCTGCCATTAGACCAAGCTTCACATGAGTTTATTGGTGTAGCTAAGTTTTCTGCCAAAGGCGCGCAACAATTACTCGATCACTACGAAGCCATGGAAAAAACAGCGATGCAAACAGACGACGGTTTAGAAGAGCTATACCAACTCGACTTTAACACCATGCTGCAATCAATGATTGATAACGGTTGTGACATACGCGCTGTTGAAGTATCGCAGGGTTGGTCAGAAGTTCACAACCTCACAGATGTAGCCACTATTGAAAAAATGATTAACCGTGGCAAACATAACAAACAATCAACCGCAACTGTTTACTAGGCTGAATACAATGAGCGCATTAACTTCAGATAAACTCAACGATTTATTAATCGAACAACAGTTTAACTACATTACTGGCGTACCCGACAGCATCTTTAAACATTTTTTAATAGATGCCAATAACGACTCACGCTTTAAACACGTGCTCTCCAGCAATGAAGGTGAAGCCTGCGCGATTGCTGCCGGTTACCACTTGGCCACCGGCAAAGTACCTGTAGTCTATATGCAAAACTCCGGCTTTGGTAACTGCGTTAATCCATTAACCAGTTTATTGGATGATAAAATATATGGCATCCCAACACTGCTGTTTATTTCTTGGCGCGGCTTACCTGGCGAACATGATGAGCCACAACACAAACGCATGGGTAATGTATTACCTGGCATGTGCTCATTACTCGACATCAACTATGCCGTAGCGACTAACGATGCAGACCATATGCAGTCACTACTACAACAAGCGGCCGATTACTTTAAGCAGCACAATAAGCCTTTCGCAATATTAGTTCCCAAAGGCATTATTACCGCGAGTGAAAGCAGCAAACAAACAACGACCACGCCGGAAAATGCATTACTGCGCGAGCAATTACTCGAAGCGATTGTTGATCAATGCCAAGCAAATGATATCTTAATTACCACCACTGGAAAGACCTCTCGTGAATTATACGAAATACGCGAAAAACGCGGGCAAGGTCACGCACAAGATTTTTTAACGGTGGGCTCAATGGGCTGCGCCTCTAGTATCGCACTGGGTATCGCCTTAGAACAACCTAATCGCCGTGTGATTTTAGTGGATGGTGACGGCGCTTGCTTAATGCGTCTCGAAGCATTAGCTACCATCGGTCACGAGCAACCTAAAAATTTAATGCATATCGTTATTGATAATAACGCCTATGAATCCACCGGCTCACAACCCACCGTATCACATGTGGTTGACTTTGCTGCAGTAGCCGCCGCATGTAATTATGCTGAAAGCTATACCATGGATGACCTAGCAACATTCCAGCGTCACCTGACCACATGGCAGCAAGGACCGTCGATGTTTATCGTTAATAGTTTTCCGTACTCACGTAAAGATTTGGGTCGACCTAAAACTACCCCACAGCAAAACAAACAAGCATTTATGCAACATCTTGGAGTGTTCGAATGAAAGCCGTTATTTTAGCCGCTGGCCAAGGTATTCGTATTCGTGATCATCACGAACTACCAAAAGGGTTTATTGAAATAGAAGGCCAAAGCATTATTCAACAATCATTGGATATTTTGCATCAACACGGCATTAAAGATATTTTAATGGTTACTGGCTACTGCGCTGAATACTATGTTGACCTCGCT
Organism: Coxiellaceae bacterium; assembly: GCA_029210045.1. GTDB lineage: Bacteria > Pseudomonadota > Gammaproteobacteria > Coxiellales > Coxiellaceae > JARGNX01. The sequence goes on along the minus strand of JARGNX010000007.1, from coordinate 43,198 downwards.
AAGCAAACAGGACAATTTGAAGTCGCATTCAATCCTCACTTTGCCGATTACGCTAGCTTATATTCATTATACTGTGCTAAGAACTGGGCCGATGATGATTTTTTAATTTTAGAATCCGACATCATGTATGAAGCACGTGCTATCGATCAAATCCTACAGGCACCACAAGCTAACATTACTTTAGTCAGCGGCGCGACTCAATCCAGCGATGAAATATACGTTGAAGCGGATAAAGGTCAACTGATTAACATGAGCAAACAATGGAATGATATTAATCAAGATCATTTCCTCGGTGAGTTTGTTGGCATTAGTAAATTAAACCTTGCCAGTTATCAACTGTTAGTTGATTTGCTTGAGAAAGACCAATCACAACTACACGATGGCTGCTACGAGGAGCAAGGCTTAGTAACACTAGCACAACACGCCGCTCTGCACTGCCATAAAATCGATGACCTTAGCTGGTGTGAAATCGATAATTTATTTCACTTGCAACGCGCACAACGACTCTACCCAAAAATTCGTTCACTAGAAACGGCAGCAGACGATACATGAATCGAAACATATTATTAAACCCCGGCCCTGTCACAACTACAGAAGGCGTTAAAAATGCTTTGTTGGTTGAGGATATTTGTCACCGCGAACAAGAGTTCACACAATTAATACAAGACATTCGTGCCGACTTATTAACAGTGGCTCATGCAAACAACGATTACAGCGCCATATTGTTTACAGCCTCCGGCACCGGCGCGCTCGAAGCCTGCTTAAGCTCAGTAATCGCCGATGAGCAAACCATTGCCATCATCAATAATGGTAGCTACGGTGAACGTTTAGTAAAAATCGCAACGCGTTATGGTTTAAACCTGATTGAAATCACTCAACCGGTAGACCAACCTCTCGACGTACAGGCGGTAGAGAATATATTACGCGATCATGACATCAGTCACCTTGCTATGGTGCACCATGAGACTTCACTCGGCACACTCAACCCATTACACACCATTGGCGATCTGTGCAAAAAATATAACTGCGAATATATTGTCGATGCGATGTCGAGCTTTGCTGGTAGCCCAATCCATATGAGTGATGATCGCATTGATTATTTAATCAGCAGCTCTAATAAATGCTTACATGGAATGCCGGGCATGTCATTCGTCATTGCCAAGCGTGACAGCTTATTAAACAGTGAAGGCAATGCGCGCAGTTTTTATTTTGATCTGCATCAACAGCATCATGCTCTTGAGCGTGGCGGTGAAATGCCATTCACACCAGCGATCCAAGTGGCGTATGCATTCAAACAAGCACTGAATGAATTTTTTGCTGAAGGCGCTGAGCAACGCATTGAACGTTTTCAACAGAATTATCAGGCGCTAACCAAAGGCCTAGGCGAATTAGGGTTTCATTGTGTCACCCCCCAAGCTTGCCAATCCAAATTACTAGTCACTGTGCAATTTCCAAACGATGACTGTAATTATGAATTTAATCAATTACATGATCACCTTTACGCCAAGGGAATTACCATATACCCTAAAAAGATACCGATAGCTAATAGCTTTCGTCTATCGTGTATAGGAGACATATCGACTCATGATATTAAACACTTCCTAAAGGAATTAGAAAGCTATATGACCAAGTATAAGAAGGAACTTCTCGTCAATCACGAAAGGTAACGAACATGGCTAACGAAGGCGTCATCATGCCAGATGACTATAAAGACTACATCTATCGACTCACTTATTTTTTACTTGGCAAGATCGCACATTTAATACCTCGATCGATTTCACCCAATCAAATAACGTTCGCAGCGTTTGGATCATCAATGATCGCCTGCTTGTGTTTGTTTGCGGTCAACGACCCAAGTGCCTACATACTGTGGACCGTATTTAATTTACTGTGGTACTTACTCGATGCGCTCGATGGTATTCACGCGAGGCTAACGCACCAAACTTCTGAGTACGGCGCCTACCTCGACCACTTTTTAGACACTGGTTACTTTATATTTATGTTGTCTGCTTTTGCAACACGCTTTCAGCTATTCCAACCGCTGTATATCTTTATTCTATTGCTGCGCAGCACGGCAGCCACCAGCGTTTTCTTAGTTCAAATCCATACTGGACGCTTATTATTAGGACGATTCTCAGGCGGACTAGAGCTACTACTATTCACTAACTGCATGATTTTAAGCTATTACTTCCCACACTTCGACCTTAGTCAGCACACCAGCAATCCACATCTATTGTATTGGATTCATGCATTAGGCTTGACCAGCGGTGTGTTTATGAAAGTGACATTGTGGTTATATCTGTTCGGTGTACCGATGACATTCTGGCAACAGATGCGCTTTGTGAAACGCCACGCATCTGATCAAACATAAATCAATCAGTGACTTTAGCTGCTTTGGCAATCGCCGCATCCATACTGCGCTGATTGACCATAGTAGCTAAAATCAAAAATGCGAGACCTGGCACAATAATCAAAGCAATCGACAGTGGAATCTGATTATACGTTTGCATATACGACATAATAAAACTGCTGATTGCACCGCCTAAGATTTGCATAAAACCAAAGATCGCACTGGCCGTACCCGCCATCATTTTGAATGGGCGAAATGCGCCGGCATACGAGTTAGGAAACACCATGCTCGAACCAATAATAAAGGTAATCACTGGCACCATAATCACGTAGATATCGATATAACCGTATAAGCCTAACCCCAGCATTAACAATCCAGCCAACAGCATAATACTAAAGCCAATAAACAACATGCGGTTTAAGCCTAAGCGGCCTACCAGGAAAGCATTAATCACACCGCCAACCATAAAGAACATACCCGCTAACGCTGATACACCACCAAAACCAATTTGAGACATACCGACAACACGCTGCAATACGATCGGTAAGGTCGTCAGCCAACACAAAATACCACCAAAAGTTAACATCACAAATAACGTATAACCCATAAATACTTTACTGCTCAATAGCGTGAAAATATTAGTAGCAATGTGTTTAATTTCAACTTTATGTAAGTGCTTATGCTCGTTGGTTTCTTTTAAAATAAAAATACTACCCAATAAGCCAACAGCACAATAGAGGAATAAAAATTGGAAGCAACTGCGCCAGCTGCCGGTGATATGCATAATAATGGCACCAATCAACGGCGATGACGCTAATAAGAAGATACGGCTAATATCTAAGAATGAGCTGACCTTCGATAGTTTTTTACCATAATAAAGGTCACTCAACACCGAGCGATAAATCGTTGCAGCAGCGCCAGCACCAAAACCTTGAATAAATCGGCCGATCTCAAGCGTGCGAATGTGCGTGGTATAAATACAAATCACACTACCAATCATCGCAATAACAATACCCACTAGCAGCGGCTTCTTACGCCCCGTGCTGTCTGATATTGGACCATAGAATAAATGTGAAATGGCAAAACCAAAAAAGAATAACGCAATCGTCAATTGCACAGGATGAATAGGTACACCCAAGTCTTCACTAATCACCGGCAATGCTGGTAAATATACATCCGAGCTGATCTGTCCCATACAGGAAAGCAGAAACATTAACACGAAAAATACAGCCGTTTTGTACATTAAATATCCACCTAGTCGACAGCGAGATTCTGAAGAGTATCATACTCGCCTCAGAAGTCCACCTTGATGTCGCCCTTATCGTGGCTGCGTAGCTTAGTTGCGCTATGGGCATCAAGGTGGGCAAAGTCCCTGCTTTACGGAAGTAAAGCGCAGCTGAGTGGAACGAAGCGAGCCATGAAGTAAAGTAGGGACGGTGCTCACCTTGATACAGCCATAGAGCAACGGTGGGTATCACTCATACAGATCAATTTTCTCTCGACAGCACCAACTCCATCATCGCCGTTTCAGACTGACCAGCCTGCAACCACCGACAAGCACCAGCTGTGTTAATCGCATTCGGGTGATCCATCCACGGCTCAACACAAACAAATGGCCTATCTGCCATCGTGTACGTCTGTATATAAGGAAACATCTCGGCATCATCTTCAGACCAACAGCTCATCGTGACACAGTCGCCATCCGGGTAGCGCAACTGAAACACATTATCACCATCGACATGTGACAACTGCTCATTGATGGCTGGTTCGCTGGCCGACGCTGGCCAATTAATTGGCGATTGCTGACCAATAATATCCGTTAACTCCGCATTATATTGCAAACGATAATCACTGCGAAAATCGACCATAACATCGGCTTTGCCATCATCAACCGGCGGAGTTAAAAAATACGGATGAAAACCGGCATAGTATGGCATCTCTTGATCACCACAATTAACATAAGTCTGCAGGCAAGCTAATTTTCCAGGGGCTATTTGATAGTCTAATGTAACACAAAACTCAAACGGGTAAATTTTTCGCGTATGGTCATTGGCTTCTAGCTGTAATACCAACCGCGAAGGCTCTTCAGTGATCACTTGCCACGGCAAATACCACGACACACCGTGTATTTTCATGTCGTAGCGCTGATCTTTATATACGTAGACACCCTCTTCACCTTCACACGACAAACGCGCACACACTGGAAAACAAAAAGGCCAACCGCCGATCAAGTCGGCGATTGCTTTCTGACTGGATCCCGGCTCGGGGGCCGGGATGACAGCACTGGAGGCCGGGATGACAGCACTGGAGGCCGGGATGACAGCACTGGAGGCCGGGATGACAGGCTCGGTATTGTCATCCCGGACCCCGATCCGGGATCCAGTCAAATCAGGGCAGTCATGCAAATACAATAATTCACGCGGCCCATGCTTACCCGGCATGACTAATGAACTTCCCATACCCCCAATATCCGGCACAAAACTCATGCACGTCACGCCATCGCTAGCGATAATTTTTTTTATATTATTCATTTCACGTCATCCCGGCCCCCGAGACGGGATCCATATATTTCAAATGTTTTATTTTTTATGTTTCGATTTGGTTTTTGTTTTTTTTCACACGATCGGGCTTACGCACATTATGGTTTAACCAATAGGCAATGCGATAACCTGCCAACACCAACTGCTTAGCCGATGCTTGTCGTGCATCTTGACGGTAGGCTTTGGTTATTTTGCTATCAAACGGAATACTATAAGCCGACTCTTTGGCTATATCATAGCTAGCACGCGTCCATACTTTTGGGTTTTGTTCTGCGGCTTGTTTTTGCAATGATGCCCATGGGTATTGTTGCTGCAACCGCTGAGCTAACGCACTGACTTTTTTTAGGTATTTTGAATATCCAATCCGCGACATGGTGAGCAAACCACCGCCCGCATCCCAATACTGATGCAGATCTTTATAGCGCGCATTATTAAGCTTATAACGCAAACCGTTTTCATCACCACGCGGGAAACGTTTACTATACAGCGTAATACAATGCATCGGCTGATGCGCATCACCAAACAAATGCACGATAAACGCCAATGCCTTACCACGATTACGGCTTGATCGACTGTTTTTAAACTGATATTCATTGTAACGCACAGCCCACATCAAACTTTTACGCGGATAACGCTTGCCCTTAACGCCATCACGCTCATACGGATAGGCCATAAAGTGCCATTGATTAAAATTATCCACGCCGCGCATGCGCAAAAAATCCGGCCAGGCTGACATGGCCATAAAACGATTCAATGGAACTTTGCTTCTAGAAAAGATTTGTGAATATTTGTCCACGGCTTTTTTTGCAGCCGGCGTTAAATGCGCATAAGCAATCGCACCAATCACGCGGTGACCAGTAGCACCCCACGCAAACAATGAAGCACAGGGCAGATATAAACATAAGATCAATAGGCAACGGTATAACATTTGCCTAGCATAGCATGGATAAGGCTGATTCCGAAACCGGGTTACATGGGTTATGGATAGCCTTGGTTCACCTCGACAACTACATCACCTACCTCTGCATCTGCACGCGGGGAAACTCTTGGTGAACCCCCAGCTGACTCTGATGAAGCCACACTTAATAGGCCGACTGCCATTGGGTCCCTTACCTGATTCCGCCGCTCGATCGTATGAGCCACCACAACAGCTATCACACTCACTGCCGTAAAACCAAGCAATGCAAACCCCGCTTTAATAGCCCCCGACTTATCAACCGTCGAATCCTCACTACCATCTGTGGTCTTAGCTTGTGAAGAAGAAAAAGCAACTGCAGATAAAAATGCCAAAGCAATTGCACCAAGCGTTTGACCACTGGTAAAACTATTATCATGCAACGTATCACAAACAGACTTACGTCGACGCTGAGCTTCCGATCGCTGCTGCTGATTCTCAGCATAGACCGAGGCCATTTTTTTCATCACTGCGAGTGAGCAAATCAAAAGCGGTGTTTTAATCCACTCATATTTTCCTGGTCTTGCAATCTCCCAACCGATATAAACATCGGTTACAAATATCGCGAATGTCGCAGCTGCTGCCGCTTGAAAATTGTTTGGCATATTGATTCCTTTATACCTGTGGTGGTGTTTCCATTAGACGATAGGCATCATCATTGTCGTCGTCACCACACTCACTAGCCGCACCCACTGGCGCAACCCATTGCGTTGTGTAATCAATGGCGAAACTGGCAACTGCTGATAAAAAGCTTGTAACACACAGAGTGCCTGTTATTGCTACCGCTTTAACATGATCAGTTGTCCACTTAACGTTATTGTCAGCATCTTTATTTTTCTCTGCATATATCGCTAAAACAAGCATCAATGCAATCGTTGATAAACACGCGGCCGTCGTAGACATCGCCGTAAATCGATTTTTTGACATCGTCTTGAAAAAAACGGAATCTTCTGGGCGGCTATGTAAAGCCCGCTCTTGTTGACGATTACTGTGATACATTGCAGCAGACGCAAGCAATACACTCGTAGCAACAAAACCCAACCCCACTTTCAGTGGTGCCAAATGACTCGCTTGGTTTTCACTGCAATCCCATGCAACCCATGCACCCACCAAATTCAACATAAGTAACCCAGTGCCAGCGCCTACTCCTACATTTGTATAAGCCACCCTTACGAACCCGGCGCAATTGTTGGAGTTGTTGGGGTTGTTGGGGTTGTTGGGGTTGTTGGGGCTGCTGGGCTGCGATGAGCAGCACCTTCTTCCATTGCTTGATAAGCATCTGGATCGTCTTGCTTTTCCTGGGTGGTCTTATCGATAACAAGCGTCGCTACCGTTGCAATGGTATGCACGATCATAGCCAAAAGACATGCTTTAATCAGGTACGGACCCGGGCCATCCACTGATGGTGTATAAGGAATATAAGGGTCATCATCATCAAAACCTGAAGGATCATCACCTGGGTTGGCATCATCATCATCGAAGCCTGACAGTAAACGAGCATTGGCACGTACGTTAGGACCTGTATGCGCCATAATCACCCAGGCAGACAGTGCCACCACGCCGGCCGTTACTGCCACACCGAAGTTACTCAACGTAAAGCAATTACTTTTAAAAGTTCGCCATGTGTTTTTTCGCTCAGGCACTGGTTGCTGCTGCAAGCGTTGCTTGCGATAGTGATATGCTGCACTTCCCGCTATAACTACGCTAGCTAGTAATAAAGGAGCTTTAATATACTCTGCATTACCTGCCGAAAAAGCTTCAGTGGTCGCAATTATATCAGCTAATACTAGACCTACCATCGCTGCTTTTACTGTTTTAGACATATTACCCCCTAAAATCTTGTGAATGGCAATACGGGCGAACGAGAGTGAGCGCGCCCTTCTTCAGCTGCGACCACGCCATCTGTTTCTTCCTCATCAAACAAACCGACCTGTAAACTAGGCTGATCCACTGTCTGTCGAGAGCAACGATCGACCGCATGCGCTGCTGCAGCACACACCATATGAGTGAGTGCCCAAACGGCAGGTGTTTGCATGATTTTCTTAAAAATGTTGGTAGTAGCCGAACTAAATCGTACGTCTGTATCGCTTTGACTATTCGGACCAATTTGCGCGCTCAAATAGGTCGTACCAACCATCGCTGAAATAGTCAATAACACCAATCCTGTAATCGCATTGGCTTTTGTAAATGAGTTAACCGGTGTATGTTTTGTTTGTATTGGCTGCGCTCTTCGTGCCTCTATATGCAAAGCAAGTGATGTCAAAAGTAACACGCCACCAATGTATCCTAAAGCAACTCTCGCTTGTGAATCGCTGCTTGGTGCAATTGTTTGCCATGCTGTCGATGCATGAAGCATAGCTATGCTAGTAACTGCTGCAATCGCTGTACAACGCGACGATACTGTACCATATCTCATGTCTCTATCCCCATAAATCCCACTAGACAGACGAGTATAACTTTGTAAAAAAAAATAACAAGGGTTAGATTTTGCGCAGATAGACGTTTTGAACCAGGTGATCCCTTTCTTTAGACAGAATCAAGCGTGCGCGTTGCTTAAAAGGTAAAATATTTTGCTCAAGGTTTAATCGATTAATCTCATGCCAATAACGCATCGCCATCTTCACCGCCTCTTCACTATTCAGCTGCGAAAAACGATGAAAATAAGCCGTTGGATCCTTAAACGCTTTTTGACGAAAGCTTTGAAAGCGTTCGATATACCACTGCTCAATAACGTCAGGATCTGCATCAACAAAGATACTAAAATCCAGGTAGTCAGACACAAACTGCTGCTGAGTTGCCGCCACTTCTGCGCCGCCGGTTTGTAAAATATTTAAGCCTTCTAATATCACAATATCCGGCTGATCAACAACCTGCCGTTCATCAGGTAAAATATCGTAATTATGATGCGAATAAATCGGCACTTGCAATGATGGCCTGCCGGATTTTAAATCTGACAAAAATTGCAACAACTGTGGCAAGTCATAGCTCTCTGGGAAGCCCTTACGTGACATTAAATTCTGCGCTTCCAGCGTGGCATTCGGATAAATAAAACCATCTGTTGGCACTAAAGTGACACGCGGATGATCAGACCATTGCGACAACAAAGCCTGCAATACACGCGACGTGGTTGATTTTCCAACAGCCACACTGCCCGCCACACCAATCACATACGGCACCTTCGGTTCTGGGTACGATAAGAATTCACTGGTAGCACAATGTAGCGCTTGACGCGCCGTAATGTAATAACTTAACAACCGTGACAGTGGCAAATAAATATCACGAATTTCTTGCATCGATACCATTTCGATTTCACCGTGCAACTGCTCTAGGTCCGCTTCAATTAACGGCATAGGTGTTTCTTTGCGCAATTGCTGCCACTGTTGGCGGTCAAATGAAATATAAGCTGCATTATTCATGCGCCAACCATATCACGAGATTCACTGGTGCGAAAGCTAACGTCGAAACCTCCGAACTGATATACTCCATAAGATGAGATTTCGTCGCCTACTTAAATTACTGGCCGCCTTAGGTCTGTTGCTTTGTGCGTATAGCCTATGTGCCGCATCAGCCATTTCTTTTCAAGTCAGTGGCATCAAAGGGAATTCACTAAAAAATGTACAAGACCAATTAAAAATCACCGCCAAAGAAATTAATAAAAAAGATCAGAAGCCACTAATCATTCGTCACGCACTCTCCGAAGTCAGTTATAACGTTGAACAAGCCGTGAAACCTTATGGTTATTTTGAAGCCAGTGTGCGCACACGCGAAAGCAAACAAAATGGCACATGGCAAATGCACGTGTATGTGCAGCCCGGTCCTCGCGTTCACATATCACAAGTTTCAGTCACCGTGAGTGGGCCAGGTCGCAACATTAAGGCCTATAAACGATTACTAAAACACACCAGGCTCAAAGTCGGTGACGCGCTTCACACCTCACGCTTTGAACACGTAAAGCAACGAATGTTTGCCTTGGCTAGTCAACACGGCTTCTTTGACGCCAAGATGATCGACAGCCAAATTCAAATCAACTTAAACACCCACACCGCTGTCATTATTATTCACTTCCAAACAGGCCGACAATTTTTGTTTGGCCATACATCGTTTTCTAAAAATAAATTAAACAATCAATTCTTACGCAAATACCTGAAATACAAAATGGGTCAAGCGTATAACAGCAATAAAATTCAAGCCTTGCGAACCGATTTAATTAATAGCGATTACTTTAATGCCGTTGTTGTGGATACACCCGTCAATAAATCATACTACGTGGTGCCAATTGACGTTAAAATAACTGACCGCAACTCTAAACATTACATCATCGGTGCGGGCTACGGCACAGACACTGGGCCTCGCGCATTACTCGGCTTTGACTGGGTGCCCGTCAACCAATGGGGGCATCGCTTCAATGTAAATTTACGCGCCTCTCAATGGAATAACTACCTCATAGCCAACTACATCATTCCAGGCAAAGACCCAATCAATGACCAATGGGCCTTTAGTGGTGGTTTTGGTTCTTTAACGATTCCTACGGGTAACGCCTACAACAAAACCGTAGGCGTCAGCTACTCCAACGCTTTAGGTGCTGCCAAGGAATGGCAACAAACCATTATGTTGCAGTACCTCAATGAACGTTACGCGCTAACCACGCAACCATACGTCGATGCCGATGTACTGATGCCGAGCATTCAATGGACGTATGTACACACCAATAAAGAACTTAACCCGACTGAAGGTTACCGCTTTAATTTACAAGCCAATGGGGCAGCAAAACAACTGTGGTCTCGCAATAGCTTTTTTCAAGCACAAACTGGCATCAAATACCTTTACACCATTCGCCGCACACACACACGGCTTATTACCCGCGGTCAACTGGGTCATACCATCATCAATAACATCAACAACCTGCCATTGTCTTTGCAATTACTCGCCGGTGGTGCCGACAGCGTGCGCGGTTATTCATTCCAATCCATCGGCCCTGGCCGTAACTTAGTGGTGGGCAGCGTAGAAATTCAGCAACGAATTAAAGGCCAGCTCTATATCGCTGGCTTTTATGATTTCGGTAGTGTTAACAATAAATTTTTCGGTAATTACCTTGCCGGTACTGGCCCTGCCATCGTTTGGCTATCGCCAGTAGGTGCATTAGAAGTCTCACTAGCCAGACCACTCATTCCTGGCAATCATTGGCGTATACAATTTAGCATGGGACCGACCATATGATAAAACGTACCATTGCAGGCATCATCGCCACACTGATTATCTTAGTGTTAGGCTCGATTATTTATTTAAGCACACCCTTTGGTTTAAAAACCGCTGTGTATCTTAGCCAAAAGCTTACGCATAATAAACTTGAAATCGTTAATGCTAAAGGCAACTTATTTACCACCGCTACTGTTGACCAAATTCGTTATATCGGCAAACATCAACGCATTGAAGTTAACCAACTCAAACTTGACTGGAGGCCCATCTATTTATTTGCCATGCACCTCAACGTAAATCGACTTACAGCTAACAGCATAAAATACGTCATACTAAAAAAATCACCCAAGACTCAACCAAAGAACAACGCTATTAATTTATCACTACCCGTTGATCTTTCAATCGATGATGTCAGCATTAATAAATTCAGCTATTACAGCAAACCTTCACATAAAACTTTTAATGTTCGCAATACACACTTACAAGCAATTGTAACCAAGAAAAAAGTAAAAGTTATTTTCAACAGTTATCTTTACGAACCCTATAAAATTCACGCACACGTTTCTGTGGTTGGCATACCCACCGATTACAAGGTGGATTCAAGAGTTACTTCACCACTCATTACCTCAAAGATTACCGGCCAAGGCAATCTTGATAAAGTTAAACTGCGCATCAAAGAATCAAGCGCACTGGGCGGCAGACTGTCTGGTAACGCCAGCCTGCAATGGAGGCCATCGCTTTTAATCACTAGCAATTTAACGGTAAGAAAATTACAACTCGGAACACACTGGATTTCCGGCATCATCAAAAGCCATTACAGTAACCTAGAAGATTTTAGCATCGACACAAGACTGAATACTTCCTTAGGTACACTTAATGTTATAGGTCACCATAAAGATAACTGGAATCTCAAATGGAACACCAACTTATCACACCTCGAACGACTCTCTCCATTACTGTTGGGCTCTATCAATGGTAGCGGCACCATCACAGGCGACACACATCAGCCCGACGCCATAGGTCATATCGAACTAAAACAAATCGCCTTTGAAAAAAATAAGCTTGAACATTTAAAAGCGCAATGGCAGATACACCTAGACAATAGCAAAGCATCAACATTGACTATGCAAGCACAAAAGATTAAAACACCCAGCATACAAGTGGATAACACAAAACTAACAGCTAAAGGTTCACTGCAAAACCACACCGCCAAACTCACCATGGATACTAGCCTTGGCAAGTTACTAATGGCCATCAACGGAAAATACGATATCACCAAACAGCTGTGGTCAACATCCATACCCGTGCTTTCACTGAATGGTAAACCACTCGATCACTGGAGACTTAATCACCCCATCCAAATAACATACAGTCCGCAACAGAAAAGCATTGCACCCTTCTGCTGGTTAAGCAACAAAGGTGGCCGCATATGCCTGCAAGGCCAACAGACGCCCACGTTATGGAATGCAAAGTTACAAGCCAACATTAATTTAAGCGCACTGCAAGGCATCTATCCTGACCACTACAATTTCAAAGGTCACCTAATAGCAGACACAAGCTTTAACGGCGACAACATTGGCGTTACCGCCGCGCAAGCTAAAATAAATATTAAAAAATTCATTACTATACTCAGTGACGGCGCATTACAACAGTCATTAAATTTCACACAAGCGCATCTTGCGCTCAATTACAAACAAGATAAGTTATCTTTGCAACAACTGTTCACCACTCGAGGCGGTGACAAATTACAACTGCAATTTATCGCCTCACCAGTAAAACACTTATCCATGGATGACAACCCAACAATAAAAGGCAAACTCAATCTATCCCTAAAAAAATTAAGCAAATTTAACATGGTATTGCCCACATCAGTGCTGGCCGATGGATCACTTTCAGTAAAACTAGCCGCCGAAGGGAAATGGTTAGCGCCAAAAGTAAAAGGTATCGCAGACCTCACCAAAGCAAAGGTTCACCTACCTGACATTGGCATACATTTAAGCCAAGGCTTATTAGTGGCACACACGATTGGTAGAGATTTAAATTACAGCTTAAAATTATTCAGCAACAATAAGCCATTAAAAGCACACGGGTCACTCAGCTTAAGGGATTATACATTAGACGGTAAGTCCTCGATTGCAGGCAGCAATGTCCCCGTGATCAACACCATTGAATATCAAGCCGTCGCATCACCCGAAGTAAACATCCATATAAAAAATAAACTCATCCGTATCAACGGGAAAATTACCGTTCCACAAGCACTACTACAACCACAAAACTTTAATAGCACAGTGACATTACCCAGCTCGGACATTGTATTTGTCAACGAAGCGCCGCCAATTCCTAATGCGTGGAAAACTTCCATTAAGATGCTAGTGGTCATGGGCGATGACGTTAAGATCAACACCTTTGGTGCCACCGGGAATATTACCGGTAGCGTAACCATTAAAGAAGAGCCCGGCCAAGCTATTATCGGCGATGGAAAACTATCACTACAAAACGGTAAATTTGATGCACACGGACAAAAGCTCGCCATAAAACCAGCCACTGTGATTTACCGCAGCAGTCCTATCGACAACCCGAATCTCGACATTTCCGCCAGCCGCAAATTAAGCACCAACTCCAGTGCTAGCATTATGCAATTGGGTGTCAATGACTTAACCGTTGGCGTTAATGTAACAGGCACGGCCAAACATCCAAAACTTAATTTGTTTTCATCACCCGTCAGCTTAAACCAAACGGATATCTTATCTTACTTAGTATTAGGCCATGCGAGTGGTGGCGGATCCGCTGCTGACTTAACGGTATTAATCAACGCCTTTAATAGCGCCGGGCCCTCTCACTTCGGGGACTTTATGGGTAAACTGGAAAAAGGCTTAGGCTTAAGCGAATTCGGTATCGAATCTGAAACCTCAATGGACATCGCCGGCAACCCTATCGATTCACAAAACTCATTCGTAGTAGGTAAATACATCACGCAGAAAATTTACTTACGCTATAGCCGTGGCTTAATCGATCAAAACAACACATTCCTACTACGCTATATGATCACACCCAAGTGGGCGATACAAACCACGCAAAGTTATTTAGGATCAGGTGGCGATATTATTTATACGTTTTATAAACATTAAATTTTATTCTTAGCCTGTATTTTTTTATACGCGAGGCCCAATAAAAAGAACGGATAAATTAACCGTGATAAAATATAATATATTTTTCAATACAATATGGATTGATCTGTTATGAGTAAACCTTTAATCGGTGCATTAGTGGGTATGGGGCCTAAATCGACAGCGCCATTTTATCAGTCTGTGATCGATGAAGCGTCAAAGCAATATGACGCTAAAAACGACATAGATTTTCCGGATTTATTAATGTACTCGTTGCCAACCCCATTTGTTGTTGGTAAGTCGATTGATGATAATTTAATGAAGCAGCAATTAACAAAAGGTATTGGGGTCCTAGTTGAGGCTGGAGTGCAATTAATTGCAGTACCTTGTAATTTAGTGCATTTGTATCACAATCATATGCAGCAAGCGGCAGGTCAAGTGCCGGTGCTCAATATGGTTGAATTGGCTGTGAATGCATTATCTCCTCATCAAGCGAATCGTATTGCGATTTTAGCAACCGCACCTACGATTGAATCTGAACTGTATCAACAGGCTCTATTAGCAAAGGGCATAGAGCCATTTGTTAGCGCCCCGTTGCAATCATTGGTCGACCAATTGATTATGTTGACTAAGTTAAATTCAGTGGAGCCAGATGAGATAGCACAACAATGGAAAAAACTGCTGACCTATTTAAGCGACCATCGGTGCACTGCCGCTTTGATTGGATGTACCGATCTATCACTCTGCGAGCAATATCACTCTGATAACGGTATTGTTTTTTTTGATGCAATGCGCGCTTTAACTTCACAATTTATACGGCATTATCGACAGTGGGTGCAATGAGCCATCCTATTACGTGATAGTTCAACTACTACTTAACTAAAGCCAAGCTCATAGGATCGAATTGCGACAGAGCCGTGCATAGCTTAACAGGAATAATATTTATTCGTTCATATCTGAACTGGCTTTGTTATAGCTAGTCATAATACTTTGCTCAATGCGCTTATTCACTTCGAGCTCATTCATGCGATTGCAAAGCGCTGCTGTTGTACCGGCATATTCAATTACTAAATCAACATCCGCTTGTGCATCACGATCTTCACGTTGCATTAATAAACTATTGCCGGTAAACACCTGGTGTATGATTTGTTTTGCTTGATCAGTAGGCAAACCAAAGTCTGTTGCTGTTTGAACCATCGCCGCTTGAAAATAAGCAATCGTGCCATGACTGGATCCTGATAATGCCGTTAAGAAATTCAGCTGATCCTCACTGGCAATTTCTATTGCCTGGCCAAAAGTCTCTAACAGTTGTTGCGTGGTTTGCTTTTGTTGATCGGTTATCGCTTCCGTTGCAAACCAAGGCGTCATCGATTCACCGACTTCTAATGCCGCATTTGGCATGCTACGAATAATGCATTCACTTTGTGTCACTTGCTTTAACGATGTTACTTGCACTCCCGCCATCACGGATATAATCAATGCTTCCTTAGCCTGTAACTGTAACTGATTAACACAACGTGGCGGCACACTGAGAAATAGCACATCGCAATTATCGGCAATGTGTTGATTATCTGTAGTGCAATTCACTGTGTCTTTGTGCTCGAACGAAGAAAAGTCACCGGATTGATTCGACACATAAATATCTTGTGCCGCAATCGTGTTAGTTTTTATTAAATAATTAACAATATGTGAACCAATCCAACCCGTGCCGCCCAATACACCAACTTTCAATTAATTTTCCTCATAAGTCACTTTCGGTAAAAATGGATTTACGTGATTAGAGCAATGTGTCACACGTGGAATTTGTGTTCCCATTAAAAATTGATCCATCATCTTAAAGGGACAATCACCGCGCGGCGAATTCGCCAATATAGTCGTATGACCCACGCCGTTCCATGTCACCATATGCACATTAACCTGTAAATCCTTTAAATAATTCCATACTGCCCAGGCATTATTTTGCGGAGTCACTGGGTCATATTTATTTGTAAAAATCATCACCGTTGCGCCTTTAGCGTCCACACCACTTGGAGGGACATTGGGAAACAGTGGGTTGGGCGCAATAGGCCAACCAACACAACGCATCGCTTTAGTTGTCATCGCAACGCCACCCAATAAAGGTGAGGCCTTTTGCAAGTAGCTAATTTGTTTTAGCATCGACGTTTTAGATGCACCACCTGGCTGCAAATAATCAACACACAATACCGGCGCATTGACATCAGTCACTTGTTTGTCGGTAACTTTGTAAACGTTAGTCTTTACATCATACTTGCCATTTAATGCTTTAATATACTGCTGCATTAATAAATCAGCATTACCATTCACAATGGCACTATTCAAAGCAGAAGCTAACGCTGGCCACGTACTAGCATGCTCCATATCGATGGTTAGCAAAATAGTAAACATCGAAGCTGTGAAACCACGGCCATCATATTTTTTTGAGGTTGGCAGTGCATTCACTTCTGCACCACTCATGAGCTTTTGATACTGCGTGCGCATGGCTGCCGCCGTCAACATCTCTTGAGGAGCCTTATGATAAAGTGGGCAATGTTTTTTTGCCGCCGCACAAAAAGTAAAAAATCCATTTAAATTAGTATCCAGCCCTGCTGCGCGCGACAATGTACTAGCCATTAAGTCATTATTCGGCAACATATTGCCGTCCAGAATCATTCGACCCACATGCGTGGGATATTGCAGCAAATAATCTAAGGCAAGATGCGTGCCATAAGAAGCCGTATAAAAATCCAAATGTTTAATTTGCAATAATTCACGCAAATGCTCTAAATCTTTTACCGTTGCTTTTGTATCGGTATAAGCTGCCAGCGGCCCAAAGTTACACGTTTTGTTTTTATAGTTAATTAAGTTATATAAGGTTGATGCCCCTTGCTTATCACCCGGAAAAGTTTTAATAATTTTATTTTGATTATTATATAACGCTTGCATATCATTCGATTGACACAAGACTGCATTAGGACTCACTGACCGCGGGTTAAACGCAATAATATCAAAACTTTGTTTTAACTCATTCGGAAAGCGATCCCGATAAAATGATTGCACATGCTTTACAAAATCACCCCACGGCCCACCCGAGTTAAAATACAACGTACCATTTGCACTTTTTAAGGCAGGGATATAAATGACCGGTAACACAATCGAACCTTTGGCTGGGATCTGATAATCCAGCGGCACTTTGAGGTCACCACATTGATAAGCTGGGTTTGAGTCGCAGGCATGCCACTTCATTAAACTAGCATTGGCAACCGTTGAAGCAGCTATTAACGCCACAGCGGCTAACCCTTGAAATATACACGAGATTAAATTGTTCAACTTCTATCCTTTGAAGACCGGGGAATATTACAATTCTAAATGATTCCATCACATAGGTCATCTATAGCATCATTCATTACTTTCAAGCATAAACTTGACATATGACAAACCACAGGTAATACTGCCTCCGCTAGTATAATTAATGGTCAAAATGAGAGTAATATGTCACGAGATAATATTGAGGCGATACAAGCAGCTTACCCCGCCACCGTAAAGAAACTAAAAGCGCTCGGCATGCTGGAGCCTACTGTCGCAGCACTGAATGAAATGTACAAAGCGGCAGAAAACCCAAGTCTTCCTGCAAGAATCCAAGCATCTTTACGCAGCGAACCATTCCGCGCCATGCATCGAATGAAATCGCTGATTGAGCTATACGAAGGAGACTATGCAAGCTTTAGTAGTAGCAACCCCTACCCAATTGAAAAAGAATCATTTGACCGTGCTCATGATGACATAGCATGCCGCAGTATCGGCGCACTGAAAGCACTTGCCTTCCTAACGCTTGCTGATGGACTAAAACTTAACCCGGCCGTTGCCACAAACCTTACAGATGAGCAGCGCGATTCACTGCCTAAAGATTCTGTGATGTGGCTAGCTTATGTACTAACCAATAACCCACTGGCCTTCTCCGCACTTACACCGCTTATTATGCATGGCGACACACCCGACCATGAAGCCTTATCCATAATACGCGATGGCTTTTCAAAATTCTTGCATTATCGCTGGGCCTATCTTGCAGAAAACGTGGCGGAATTAACCGTCGATTGCCTTCCAACGAATCCAAATTTATTAGCGCACTTTTGGTTACTAAACGCCTGCGGGTTTACTATCTCCTGCGAGCCAGGCATGCATGGTGATACAATTGGCGCAAGCGTTGATCAACCTACGTGGGACTTTTACATTCAGTTTACAACCGCACTAACAGTCGCAGAGAGTGCTGACGATGTTGTTAAAAGCCTAACAAGCCTATACAGAGATAAGGCATCCACACTTACTGGAAACGCATTTAACCCCGCCTCATCTACCTGTTCACGCTTACTGTGCATGATGCATGGCTTTAATATTTTTAGCGCCGAAGCGTTGAGCACAGTGACGCAAGAACAAGTCACTGAACTAGAAAGTTTACTACCTGATAGTCCGCAAATAGCAACAACAAAAATAACTTTCTTACCAAAACTAATCTTAGCCATCAAAAAGCAACACCCTGACATTACACCATTCGAACTGCTAAAAGTTACCTCGGTATTTTTGCAGCATACTTATGCGTCAGTGCCCGGTGTAAAGATCATACCCTTATGCACACTCGCTGATGACAAAGAGCTCGCCCGTCAATTACGTTACATCACCAAACTACATCGCAGCAGTTGCGATAAACTATTTGAGATCCAAACCCCCGGCGGCTTTGCTAATGCGATGCCAACAGAGACATGTAGAATTGCATTAAACGCTGCCGAACAAGAAGCTAAAGAAAAAGCAGTTGCATCCGTAACAAAACTTGCTACCGCCATGCAAGCCTTAAGTTTATGCTTTCTTGATGCTCGTCATAGAGATGGGGACAGCGAGAGCTTAAATCCTTCGTGTGAGGCAACAAAGCCAAATTGCTCGTAACCATGATAGTATTCGGATCAATGGTTGCAACACAAAGATCCGATTATCACTTTGTTATTTTAGAGCACGCATACCTTTCTAAAACTGATTTTAAGATATCAATTTGCGCTGGTTTACTTAAAATCTCTTGCATACCCGCATCAATCGCATCCTGGCGCATCTCAGCATTATCAGCATGACCTGTTAAAGCAATGATTGGAACCTGTGATTTCATAACATCACTAAACGCACGAATTCTTCTGGTCACCTCGATACCACTAAAGTCAGGCAACCCAATATCCATTAAAATCAAATCATAACTCCTCTCTTCCGCCATTTTTACAGCCATTGCACCATTTTCCGCAATTTCAATAAAACAATTATATGGCCTCAAAACAGCAGTTACAGCAAATGCTGCTAGCTTATGATCCTCAACAAGCAGAATAGAAACATCAACAACCTCTTTATCTTCTGATCTCTGTTTTTCAGCCAGCTTGTTTTGTGTATGTGGATTCACAAAATTTTGTGGTTGCATCACATCTCCATCGACATGAACACAATCAGGAATACCAAATGGGAGTGTCAATGTAAAACAAGAACCTTTACCTACTTGACTTACAACATCAATAGAGCCACGCATCGCCTCAATATAACGCTTAACCGTATACAGGCCTAACCCCGAACCCTTGTATGTACCCTCAAACGAAGGCGATAGCCGAGAGAAATGGTGAAAAATAACATCAAGTTTATCATGAGGGATCCCGATACCAGTGTCTTCAACCATGACTTTAACAGTAACCACATCACCCGAGCAAGCTAAAACGTTACCGCTAACTGAGCTCACCATTTTTGTTGTAATATTTACGCTACCATTATCTGTGAACTTTAAGGCATTACTGATAAGATTTAACATCACGCGATCTAGATAAATCCTTATCCCATTTAAATAAAGTGGAATTGATCTATCTGCTGCATATACTAACTTCAGATTTTTATGGCAAGCAACTGGCTGAAACATAGCAATATTATGTTTAATTAAGCTATGAATATCGAATGATTCTTTACTAGCATCATCTTTCCCTGACTCTACACGCACAACCTCTAAAATTTCATTGCATAAATCTAGCAGCTCACCTGTTGCCACCATTAAACAATCACCATCACGCCTCACAGTGTCAATAATATCCCTCAATATCACCGAGTGTTTCGATATTCTTTTCTTATGCAAAGATGCTTCCGCCTGCTGCGCAGCATTTAACATGTCTTGAACCAGTCCTAAAATACCTGTAATAGGAGTGCGAAGATCATGGCTCATATTTGCAATAAATTCTGATTTAGCTTTACTATTCGCCTCGGCCTTAATAGAACGCCGCATAATCTTTTCTATAATTTCCTTATTATGAGCGAATATCATGCCAATCAAAATAGCAACAATATAGGTAATAAAGAAACCAAGATAATTAAATGATTCAGGGAAAAATTTACTAGTAAAAAATGATGCCGCTACTATCCCTCCTAAGGAGCCTATAAACAATAAAAATATTGCTGTTAACCAATCAACTAACATCAGCATAAAAAAAACAATAAGAATCGTATTCGTCATCCACATTTCAGAGCCATGATTCATAATTAGCATAAAGGTAAAAAAGAATGGCAAAGTAAAAACTAATGTGATGTACCAATAAAGCGGCAAGTACGGCTTTAAACGGAGAGGCCATTTTTCATAAAAAATAAGAAAGCAACACAACAAGGTACAAACAACCCTTAAAGCGAGACTCTCGTAGCTTTCAGGAGACAGGTATAGCCAAACAATGTAATAAAAAGGGAAATTTAAAAAACCAAAAATTCCATACGCCTTATATTGAGCACCCGTTTCACTTAATTTACCAGCTATGTAATTGTTTATCCATTTCAACATTGTTTTTACCTACATGATACAATTTTAGATAAAGACTCCCACATTTGAATTTGGTGAGAAGCTATAAAATTAAACGCCCGTTTTAGTTGTTTTTGATTCGAGCACCATACCTTAGCTAAGGCTTCATACGTGCGGTCAAAATGTTCAGCTTTATTATGAATGATAAAAAATGTAAGACCCTTTTCAGACACACCAAAACTACGAGCAAGATTTAACAAATTCGAATAATCAATATTATCCAGCCTCTCATAAGCTGAAAATGCTGCCCACGCTCCTGGCCAATCATTATTCTTTAGCCATTCCAAGTGCTTTAAGTTAAATTTTCTAATAAAGGGTAAATATGATTTCTTGTATACAGTCTCATCAGTTATGTCCAAATTTAGCTCTTTTGCAAACTCAAAATATAATTGCTCATGTGAAAACTTATCACCGCCAAACTCTTCTTCTATATTATGAAGTATTACTTTTTTGTAAGCATCATTAGGAGCATGATTACCAAGCATCCACAAAAACTGACTAAAGTGACCTCTAATATGATAAAACGCCCTTACAAAAAACTCTTTTTGATCTCTAGTGTATTGAACAGTATTTTTAGTATTGAAAATATGAATTTTATTGATTTTATTTTTGTAACTGATATCCCATGAGCTTAAGAACTTCTGAAGCCCCTCCCTTTGAAAATCACTCGTGAAATCCGCAGAATTTGATAAACGTAAAGTAGATATTTCGTTCATTTTTGGCTCTCCAAATAATAGTTAATTTAGCAAACACCAATACATTGATGTAAATCAACCACACTATTTAGTAAGCTCCCAAAGTTATACAGATTGTATCATTTCGTCATACTAAAATCATACCTTACCAAAGTACTCATTACGCAGCACAGCTTACAACAAATTTTATAGAGATATAAAAATATCATGCTTATGCTTATGCTTATGCTTACACATATTAAGCGCAGACCTTAAAAAAAGAATATCGGCTAAAATTGTAGTATTGATCTATAGCCTACGATATTAGAGCGAGAAAAATCAATATAGAATCAACTTAAATCCTTCGTGTGAACCGACAAAGCCTAACTGTTCGTAAAAACGATATGCATCCGGACGCTGCTTGTTAGTCGTCAACTGCACCATATGGCAACCGCGCTGTTTAGCTAGGTCAATTAAATGCTGAAATAGCTGCTGCCCAATACCGTGAGAACGAAAATCTTTATGCACACGCACACCTTCTATTTGAGCACGCGCACCACCTTGATAGGTGAGATAGGTAATAAAATCAATTTGCGCAACAGCGACAACTTGCTTGTTAATCTTAGCCACCACCAAACGGCCATTAGGATTTTTATCGATATGATAAAAAGCTCGCTGATATGAGCCAGGCAACGGCTGCTGATAATTTTCACGCTTTGAACCTAACTCATCATCAGCCAACATAGCAACAATCGCATCAACATCTTGTTCGGTTGCTGTAGTGAATTCAATGTCCATGTTTTTCCTTATAATTAACCCTGCCTAAACCAATCTAGCTTAGGCAAGCTAAACATACAAGTAAAAAGTCTACTGCTATTTACACAACGCTTTAATTTATGTAGCTAGCGCTTTTAACAATTCGCGACAACTTTTCCTGGTAATTTATTTTGTTCAAATACTCAACCATTGCCTGCTTTGTCGCATAACCAAACTTAGCCCTAAGCACCTTGCTGTAGTCGTCAATCGTTCTCACTGATAGCATTTCAGCTTTCGCAATTTGCTCTGCCGTTTTCCCTCTCAAAAAGTGCAATAGTATGTTAATTTGCTTAGGCGTAATATACTGCCCCGAAAATTCACCATCTAATTTATATCTATCAACCGGAGGCTTTTTAGGTTTCACCACCGATTTTTTAGTACGCAACTGATCAACACCATTTGAAACAAAAAAATCTAAAACATCTTGCCAATGTGATGCACGCATAAATAACTCCTTGTTATATAAGTGACTATCGCACCATGCCCCATAAAGCACATTCATTATCGTTTAAATTAAATATAACAAAAAGCGGGAAAATCCTGGGTTTTATAAATTTAACTTGACGCGACCAGCATTGCATTTTAATATTCGCGCACATTATAGATAATTGAGACATGAGGGTAAGTATGAATACGGTTGATATTGGCATCGTTTGTGCAGTAGATGAAGAATATGCAGCATTAGCAAAACACCTTACGAATAATGAAAATATCATTATTGGCGACAAATCTATCACCCTTGGAACCTTCAATAATACATCCATAGCGATTATTAAATCCGGCATTGGAAATATAAACTCCGCTTCCGCCACAACGCTTTTATACTCAACCTACGCCCCTCACCTGATGATCTTCTCTGGAATTGCAGGCAGCCTGAACCCAGCGCTAGGAATCGGTGACGTGCTAATCGGCAACGCCGCATTTCAAGCTGAAGCTAACAGCCATGAGCAGTTACGACGAACATGGGACATGCCACCACTAATAAAAAACGCAAATCAACACCTAATAAAACTTGCACTATCACTTGCTGACGACTGCCCATACCCAGTAAAGGAAGGCGTGATCGTCAGTAGCGATACTTACCCAGCACCTGATGATTTTCAATCACTCTTTGAAGAACAACATGCGCAAGCAATTGACATGGAAACCGCTGGCTTTTATCAAACTTGCAACGGATTTGACATAGCGTGCCTATGCATAAGAAGCTTCAGCAACCCTGTCACAAATAGTAAAAAAGAAGATTTACACAATGATCACATTGAAAAATCAGCCACTCATTCATCCGATTTTTGCTATCGGCTTATTTATGAGCTCATCGATAATGATCACCTTGAATCATTTAACAAAAAGACCTAGCGACCTATACCGCTTCTTTTTCTATGGCACGCCTTACAAAATCGATATAACCAAGTCGGTACGCCTTATCGAATAACTCATGACGTGACTCACAGTTCATTTTTTCCTTAGCTTTTTGCAAATATGACTCAGCCGTTTTGTTTGATATACATAGCATATGCCCTATTTGTTGAGCACTTCTTCCGCGAAGCAGCCAGATTAGGCATTCTTTTTCGCGTTTGGATAGAGCATTATCTACCATGCAAATTAAGTTTTCACCGGACATACATTCCCTCCATAAGACCCGCAAACAAACACTTCCAGGATTAATGCTTGCCTTAGTTTTCTACTTCAAGCACATACGCTTGAAGATATTCAATAAATCTTGCACTTGCCAAGCTGTGGGAGTCGAGATGCCAACACGTTCTTCTAAAAATTATTTTACAATAAATTCTATTGATCATTTTATTGATGCCTTACCGCGCTTTCCATAGTGACACCACCGCTCTCAGTAGCTGCTCAAGGGTGACAATCACACCTCACAAACAACATGTGAAATTTAACCTTCAATTCCACGTAAAGATAAGTTAGAATTCCAGATTGATATACTATGTTCTCAAAGGAACGTAGTCAAGCTGTTTTACGACAGCGTTGTGATATTAAGGGATTGCAATAAGTGGAAACAACAAATAATTACTGCAATGGCATTCACTCCGCCCTCAAAGCACTTATTGACCTAAAATCAGATCGCGATAAAAAAAAATTCACCATTTATCAACTAGCCAAGGCCTTACAAATGCCTCACTCAATGCTAGTCAAACTAACCCACAATGACCCATGCAAAAGGGTAAACAATCCTAGAGTTGAAACACTAGCCAGAATTGTCCGTTTTTTTAAGCAAGACGGATTTGAAATCTCCATAAATGACCTTTTAACTGGCTTTAAGCCAACTGCAAAACGTATCACCATAACCAACCAAAAAATCCACACTCATAAAAGCTTTCAAACAATACCAATATTTTCAATGAACAACGGTATTGAAAATAATATTGACACCATCGAAGTCACCCTACCGAACAAAACTAACTGCTCATTTGCACTTCTTTCAGACGAAAATATAAAACCTATCTTTAAAAAAGGCTCTGTATTTATCGTTGATAACAATTTAACACCTGAAAATGATACATTAGTTGCAGTTAAATCCAATAACAATCACAAAGTTTTTATAAGAAAACTTTATATTGAAGGCAATAAGAGCATCCTTAAATCGTATGATAAGGATATTCCACAAATTGAATTATCACCTTCAAATAATTATCAAATTTTGGGAGTCATAGTACATGTTAACGCAAAAACTTAGCGAGTATAAAAAATACTCCAGGAAGATAAACCATGAGTACAAAAGGAATTTTCTGGATAGTCGATAAATTACTCTGTCGCTATCTAGGACTAAAAGAAGAATCAGTAGTAGCCACCAGTATTGACTTCGTAAACAATAAAATAAGCATTAATTCCAACACACCATATAAACGACACAATCTAAAATTATCTTGGCAATATTTTTCTCAACTGGAAATCAATAAAAAAAACAAACCAAACCAAGAGCGACTAGGGCTAGCGCTTGGCAACACAATTGCAAAAAATCTCACGGTTTCTTTTGAAGAACCTACATACACAAATGGAAATGATAATGATTGAAAATGAGAATATTAATTCAGATTTAATATCAGCATACCCAAAATACTTATGGTTTTTAACACTCACCTACTCCATGGTTATTGTTCTTGCCAATTGGTTTGACCCAAGGCTAGTAAATATATTCAACTTAAATACTGATGCGGGTACAATGATATTCCCTTTAACATTCCTATTATCTGACCTCATCACCGAAATATATGGTTACAAAAATGCACGGCGTGCGATTTGGTGTGGCTTCTTTTTTAATATTCTCTTTATAGTGTATGGTCAAATTGTCATACATATGCCCAGCCCAACATACCCTACACACAACCTGGAGTTTGACTCACTTCTCTCCACAAACGCAAGAATAATTTTTTCATCACTCCTTAGTTATTTTTGTTCTGAACCATTAAACTCTATCTTTATGGCAAAGTTAAAAATTAGATTGAATGGGCAGTATATGGGAATTAGATTTGTAGCATCCACCATATTGGCATCCGGTCTAGATAGCATAATTTTCAGCTCAATTGCATTTTATGGCACCATGTCAAATTTTAATCTTTTGAAATTAACCCTTACAATGTGGCTCATTAAGGTCTTTATCGAAATAGCATTCTTACCCATATCTATTCGACTCACTAAAAAGCTTAAAACGCTTGAATCTTTGGATATATACGATACCAATACCAATTTTAATATTCTAAGTCTAAATAATATTTATACCCCGAACAATAATAAATACACACATGACAAGGGAGTAAACTTATGAATAACTACTATATAACTACTACAAAGAAAAAAATACTGAAAAACAAAAGTAAGATACATGGCATGCTACGAACCTGTTTTTGGTCTAAAGAAATCCCGCTAGAATATATTGAACGTTTCATACAACACTCATTATGTTTTGCAGCCTATGAAAAATCATCTAATCAGCTGGTTGCTTTTGGTCGTGTGATTTCTGACTTCACTACATACGCCTACATCTGCGACGTTATTACTGACCCGAACCACAGAAGAAAAAACATTGCCACCATGCTAATGGAACAAATTTTTTCTCATCCCGATTTGCAAGGCCTGAAAACATGGTCACTACGCACTACCGAAGGAGCAAGAACGATTTATGAACGAAATGGATTTAAAACAGCTAGCAGACCAGAGACACAAATGGAGATAAATGACCTAGATATATATATACGTCCAGATTTTAAAAACATCCACAAAGTGGAAAATAAAACAGAAGAGGTTAAGGAGGATAATATCCGTTCAAAGTTATAATATTAACTGTGCTCTGTCACTAGGTATTAATGATATTGATGAAGCAAGCTCTACTCATTAAAATCATCTTTCCACAATGCTTTAAGGTTTTCTATCGCTTGCAATAATTTAACATATGCTCTTTCTAACTTTTCACTACCTTGCGGAGCTTCATTAACGGCAGCGTGGAAATATTTCAACGCTTGCTCTAATTCAGGTAATTTCAAATAACATACACCCCCACGAGAACGATGTAACTCCGCACGCAGTGCTTCCCTATCATAATTCGTGTATGCCTCAACTAATACAACTTTAACCCTATCCATGTCAACAACCATTGTGGCCAACATTCTACGTGCAAACTGAAGATCACCATTATGCATGCGAACACAAGCACCCCAATCGATAACATCTAGCACCTCTGAATCGCCAGATGCCTGATTTGTACCTACATAACTTGATTGCTTTTTTATCTCAAGCCCGAAAACGTACCGCTGTAAAATAGACTCTAGGACTGCAGGCTGTGCCGGTTTGCTTAACACCTCTTGCATTCCAGCATTTATTGCTTCTTGTCGCATTTCAGGATTGTTAGCATGCCCTGTAAGGGCAACAATTGGAACTAGTGATCTATTATAATCATCAAACGCTCGGATTTTTTTCGTCGCCTCTATACCACTAAAATCAGGCAATCCAATATCCATTAAAATTAAGTCATAACTCTCCTCCTGAGCCATTTCTACGGCTTTTGATCCGGTCTCAGCAAATTTTATATGACACCCAAATGGTTTTAATACAGCCGTTAACGCTATTGCAGCTAGCATATGATCCTCAACAATCAATATAGAAGCAACCATGCTTTGTATACATGTACCTTCTTGAATTTTTGTTGCCACATTGTTGATAGATGAAATAGCCTGAACTTTTGAACATTTAGACTGTTGATTGGCATCAGCATGACAAGAAATAGTAAATGGCAATGTGACCGTAAAATGGGCCCCTTCCCCCACTTCACTAACCACATCAATTGACCCCTGCATGGCCTCAACATAGCACTTAACCATATAAAGGCCCAAGCCAGAACCTTTATAAACCCCCTCGAACGAAGGTGTTAAGCGAGAAAAATGCTCGAAAATAACATCGAACTTATCTTTTGGGATTCCAGAACCTGAATCTTCTACAGTTATTATGAGTGTAACTGTATTTTTTACTGCTCTCTTAGAGCTTACTTGTATTCTTACATATCCGGCTTCAGTAAACTTTAACGCGTTACTTATTAAATTCAAAATACAACGATACATCAATTTACGAAAACCTGATATATAAATTGGAACATCATCATCTATTTTTGAGGATAGCTCTATTTTTTTATTTAGAGCTACCGGGCTGAATAATTCAATATTTTTTTGTATTAACTCACGAACATTGAATGATTCAGTTTTTTCATTAATTTTTCCAGACTCTAGGATCATTGTTTCTAGTATTTCATTGCACAACTGTAAAAGCTCATCTGTTGCACTAAGTAATAGCTTCCCATCTTTTTGTACCAAACTCACGATATCTAATAGCATTTTATTTGACTTATCATATAAAGCGTCTGCTTCATCATTATTTTTTACATAATGCTTTATGCTCTCGGCCTTATTTAACAACTCTTGAACCAACCCAACAATGCCAGTTATAGGTGTCCTAATGTCATGAGACATGTTAGCAATAAAGTCGGTTTTTGCTTTATTAGCAGCCTCTGAACGCTTCCTCATTTTTTCAGCAATAATTTTCTCTCGATTTCTAGCAAAAACACCGCCAACCACAAGTGCTGCAATAAATGTCCCCAACGTGCCTACTAAGGTTATACTACCAGGCTCAAATGAGAGCGTTACTGGTGAAAAATATGCGAAGCATAGAAAAGCAATTCCAGCACCCATAAACACCGCAAAACACAGCCCTATAAAATCCAATAATATAAATATCAGTAGCAATGCAAGAATCAAATTCAAGAGCCACACCACTGCTCCGTGGTTCATAATAGTCATATACGTAAAGAAAAACGGGAGACAAAATGTTACTGCACAATACCAATAGACAGGCAAAAATCTTGAAAGGATTTTCGGCCAATATCGAACAAATATCAATGGCAGGCAGATGATGGTAGCAATTAACCTAAATGTTAAACTCTCATAACTTTGAATAGCAGCATATTTCCAAATTACATAGTATAAAGGGTAATTAAAGAAAAATATCAACCCAAATAAAAAAATCTGCTTTTCGGCGCCTTCCGTTCTTTCGTATAAAAAACCATAGACATACGAGCTTAATTTTTTTATATCACACTTTAGAGATAGCAATTGACAGATCCTTCCACATCTTAGCTTGTGTTACATAAATAAAATCAAACGCTTTATTTACATTCTTTGCTTCTCTGTCCCAAATTTTACTAAGCTCATTATATGTTTTATCAAAATGTTCAGCTTCTCTGTGCACCTTAAAAAATATATGCTCTTTCGGAAAAATAGCTGTCAATGCTTCATAATCCGTTTTGTCTAAGCGTTCATAGGCGGAAAATGCTGCGAACTGAACATCCCAGGGCTGCCTAAACAACCATTTTACATGCGCATTATTAAACTCTCTAATTTCGGGCAAATAATTATCTTCATTAAGAATTACATCTGTTAAATCAACATCCATTTGCTTTGCAAAATCTAGGTACATTTGCTCATGCGATATGTAGTTACCATTAAACTCTTCTTCAATGTTTTTTAATATAATTTTCTTTAAATCTACATTAGGAGCATAATTCCCTAGGTGCCATAAAAAGTCTTTAAAGTGACCCCTAGAGTGATAAAATATCTTTATAAAATATTTTATTTGATCGTTACTATACTGTGCGGTCACACTTGGATTAAAAATATCAATTTTGCTAATACTCTCTTTATAATCTGCGTCCCAAGCAACTAAATAATCCTGCAGGCTTCCTCCTACAATATCTGTTATTTGATCTTTAGCATTAGGTGCTGACTTTGTAGCAATATCTTTCATTTTTAAAACCTCAAAGCTGTAATAATGATTAAGAAAAAACTATCCCTCCATGCCGGATCAGTTATACCGCACACGCATCAATGTCTTTCTTGACAAGCTAAATCACTCCACATCTTAGAAGCATATTTATAATAAATACAGATTTTTTTAATTACCACATAAAAAAAGTAATTAAATTAGAGAATAGTATTTGAATCACTACTATTGTCGCTGAAAAGGAAAAATGGTTTTAATCACAGCTTGAGGTTCAATCACGATATCCTGCACATAGGTATAGCGACTAAGGCCTAATAAGCACTCGACTATATCGGCGATATCACAAGTTTGAATCATTTCTTCTTGAGGAACATCCAAGCCTTTTGTCATATCAGTGCTAACCCAACCGGGGTGCAATGAAGTAACCTTGACGTGATGAGGTGATAACTCTTTATATAGTGCTTCTGAAAATCCGCGCAAACCAAATTTAGAAGCAGCATATCCACCTAATGACTCACGCCCTATTACACCTGAACGTGAGACTAAATTAAAAATATATCCTGACTGACGCTGCTTCATATTCTCAGCAACAGCATGAATAACATAAAATGCACCCAGTAAATTAACCTTCAGCATTTCCTCAAATTTATCCGGGTCGATCCAGCTCGTGCCTTTAAATGCTATACCCGCATTGTTAAACACAACATCCACATGACCGTATTGCTCATGTATCTCAGCAATGCAATCAAACACCTGTTGCTTACTGGTAACATCAATTTTATAACAGTCTGCCTTAACACCGTAACGATGTTGAATATCCCGAGAAACGAGCTCCAATTCGTCCATGGTTCTTGCCAGCAAAGCAACGTGGTAACCCATACTGGCTAAGCGATCTGCAACCGCCTTGCCGATACCCCGACTAGCACCGGTTACTATGGCTACTTTTTCATCATTTTCGTGATTTTTCTTTGACATAACACACCCAATTGCAGCATTCAGACGCCTTAATTGTAGCAAATATTCGCCACAACGTATGCTGCAGTCACTTACAGTATGCCACAACAAGGAACGGCCGCGTAGCATCGGTTGCAATAGGGCTACATATGTGTTGATATTACGCCCAAATATCGCAAGCAATATCGAGAGAACACATGAGCAGAAAATCAACTGGCGGCACATCTTTTGACTATTTATACGAAGGCAAGCATCACCACATCAGCCTGACCACTACCAACGAGGACGTCAATTTTTTCTTGGAACTTCTGCGTAACCGAAATTTGCTTGAAGCCTTCCAAGTCAATGATACCACCGCAATGTTGCTCATTAGATTAAGTATGAACCTGAATGATCTCAGCTTAAAGTCACAAATTCGAAGCTGTATTTCGCTCTATGTTATATACAAGCGCAGCCTGCTAACGCCAGACGCCTTCCCAAAAACTCTGCACAGTGCACTCAGTGACTGCTTTTATGAAGATAAGCTACAAGTGTTTGATCGCCGCACCCAAATCAAACTGTTTACCAGCCAAGTCATAAACGACCACCCTGACAACACCAATACAGACGCCGCACTTCGCATGATGGACGAAGCAGAAGGCTTTTTAGCATTTTGCAGCACTGAAGACTTAGATAGGCCAGGCGACACATTTAATGCCGGCAAACATTTCAACACAAGGGGAGCCTTTGAATATCTCGTTAACGAATACCGCCGCACGTTTGGAATAACGCTAAGCTTTTGCAGTTATGGCGCCGAAGAAAGCGCAGATGAAGCGCACTCATCGTTATACGGCTGCACTCGCTGAGTGTATACGCTCAATAACCGCATGCCACTGGTCAAACTTGCCATGTGTATTTACATGAGCAGTTACCGCAACCAAGTCAGTGTAGCTATTACCATCAACTAGCTTCGCATTAATTCGGTAAACAAATACCGCTTCATTTTTATTAACAACCACTGCCTTTAATGGAAAGTTAACATGATAATGCTTAATATTTTTTAGCATTGCAGAGAAACGCTGATAAAGCGCAGTTTCACCTTGTGATGCAACAGTTCCATTTACCGAATACTTAATATTATTTGAAAAGTAATGATACATACTAGACTTACTAAACAATGAGCGGTCACCGTCCACCGTATTAAACCAGTGCAAAATACTTTGAACTTTCTGCTGGCTCACTTGATTCGGTTGTGATACTTGACTTGCAATATCAGTATGCACACCTTTTGCATCCCAAGGTAAAGCCGTTGCTACTGTAAAAGCACATAATAAACATAGCGTAATTAATTTTCTCATAGAAACTCCTAATAACCGTATATAAAATTAAATAGGCACCGCAAGGTAACGCCTAATATCCTCAGTACTATTTGCTGTTAAAATCAAACACCGTTCCAACTCCATAACTAATATGCTGCTCAGAGAATTTTAATGCCAACTCTGCCTGAGCTTTTGCACCAGTACAGTGACCAGTAACAATATAATTAGGATTCAATGCTGCTAAATCGTCAATGGTTGGACTAATTCTATCAGCAACCTCTGGCGGCGCTAAATGGAACCCTCCCATAATCATATGAACATCATCAATACCTGTAATTTTTTTTGCATATTTCGTCGCATTAATCACACCCGTATGACCACATGCCGTGAACACACACAACCCCCTTCCTTTGAGGTTAAATATTAAAACACGCTCATCAACTACTTCCGGGGACTTCACCCATTCATCACCTAATTTCCGACACTCCGCAGGCGAACCCAACTCATACTCTGACTCCCGAGGCACCTCACCACTAATTAATAGCGTGCCATCAAATAATGCGACCGGATCTTTTGATTCGACAATTTTGCCACCACGCTGCTCAACATCCTCATTAGTAAGGTTGTAACTCACGCGCATTAACTCTCCCTTATCAAACGCCCTAGGAATAAATAATTCAGGATGCGTATACACCGGAAGTTGTTTTTTTCCTATCGCATCTAATACACTCAAAATCCCGCCGTAGTGATCAAAATGACCGTGCGATAAAACAATGGAATCAACTTCAGTTAAATCAACACCCAAGCGCTTTGCATTATCTACCGCTAAGTGCTCATCAGGCCCCGCATCAAATAGTATCGTTTGAGTTTTATCATCAGAATGAAACCTTAGCAGTAATGATAACCCATTACATGCTCTGCAAAAATCTGCGCCGCAGAACTCCTTTTTATTCAGTACGGATGCACGGTACTGTGACTCATTCCAACGCATATCAGGGTGACTTTTTGTAAAAGGATCAGAGACGTTATCCATCAAAGCAACAACCTCAAGCCGATCTATCGTTTTTAGTGAATCAATCATGCGATATCTCCATCAATATACTGTATTGAATATGGAAGCATCTTAACGATTCCTTGAGCTTAAAACAATGGAGTTGTGCCCTCCATTGCAGCTAAGTCTTTGGACTCAACGATTGATCACTCCTAACTGAAGTCTCACCACTACTTTCATCACCAAAACTGCCATAACTCAAGTCACTGCCTTGACGCGATAAAAAACGCTGCATTCTTTTCTCTTGAAACAACTTAAACTGCAACTTTTTAATTTGAGCAAAAGCCGGCACTTGAGGCGTTTTGTCAATCTGCTGACTAGCGCGCTGCTGTTGCTGCCATACCCTCAAACCAGCGTGAACATGACGATTACGATACTTTATACGCCGCCGCTTCTTTTGCGTTTCATGCGATTGCTGCATCGTTATTTGAATAGCATTGCCTAATTGATTTGCCGCTTCTAATTTAGCCGGTGTATTTTCAGTTTGGACTACACGCTGGCAGCATTCGCTAATAAGCCCTGAGTACCTGAAGAAGTATCGTCAAGCACCTCACTTGCCGCTCCAGTTTGATTACGTCGACCAGTAATTGTTTTCATTACACTTGAAAAAGAGGCCAAACCGGTCATGCGCGACCAGAACGTTGAAGTAATAGTAACCGCAACACCAATCACCAATGCAAAAACATACGCCGTTTGTGGCCCCATCAGCTTATCACTTTTCCACGCACTATCCGTGCTATTCGCACCAACTAAACCATAGTTAATACTATCAAGCACCATGCCGGTCATGGCTATAGCCCAAGTACACTTATATACGTCTGTAGAATTATCATTAACACGCTTATCGTGCTTATCGTTGCAAATATGTTCTAATTTGCGATAGGTTTCTAACTGAGTTGAACTCATCGCCGTGGTAATATTACCAATCATAAACCACGCCACCGCTAAATAACCTAACGACTGAGGCATGCTATAAGCCTCGCGTCGCCATAACCAACCCGCTTGCTCAAATAACGATTTCAAACCGTCATTACCAAAAAAGATTGTCATGCTGGCATTAAAAAACATGTTAATAGTAATCGGCAGTGCAGCCATTGCAACTGCGCGCCAATTCATTGTGGGCATAACCTGCAATTGCTGTCGGCCATCAAGCAGATTAATTTCTTTATACAACTTATGATTTACCAACGAATTCGCAGCCAACGCACGGTAGTCCCCCACCACCAAACCAACCAATAGCGCAACCCATAAATAGCCCGCATGCGAGCTGTTTTTTAAACCACACCAACTTTGTAAAATATTATGAAACGAATGATTAATCGACAAAACAACAGCAACACTCGCACCTAAACGCAGAGTAAACCACTTAGTACCATAATATAAAGCATCACCAGGATGCTGCCTCACTGTCTGCCAAGCACTCAACGAACTTTCGTGCAGCACATGCTGAGACGCTCCATATACACTTTCATTATGATTGAGTCGCAGTTCAATAAGCGGAGGCCTCATTTGAATAGGAGCAGCAAGCAGCTCTGCGTTAAAAGTAGCATCCTTCGAATCTGCCAGTCTCGTTGAGCGCAGCTCCAACTCAATATCATATAACGCACGCAATAAATTACGCGTGATCTCAATTCCGTTTTTACCTAACGCCTTCATATCCTCAGGCACCATGCTGCAATATAAAGCCTCACCCGGCTTTAACAACAACCTACTTTTTTCCACACCCCTTTCCAAGGCACGATAAATACGCTTTTGCTCGGCATTAAAACCCAAGCCATTAACTGTCGCCACGAGCACCGGTACTTTTGCAAAAAAATTACCAACTGCCGTGCCAGTCATTAGCACAAGCAACCCTGCCATACGGAAATCGTTTAACCATGCGTTATGTTTCGTGTGCCGCTCGGTAAATGCATCAGCGCAATAGAAGTTCATCGCCATATTAGCGACCACCATGAGCACTTCCTTTATTCGGTAATGAGCATACCAAAATCTATTCTGATGAAAAGCAGCACGGTATTGTGCCTCTTTAATTAAATCTTCACCTGCCAAACCAAGCAAATCACGGCTCACACTGTCCCCTCATTTTAATCGACTAAACACCTAGCTCCCACACTAGGCCGGTTGATGTAACCCAAAGTCTAATCGATGCTTCAACCACCATAATAATAATAGTGACGGCACGCCAATCACTACACTTAAAATATAAAAATCTACCCAACCATAACTCTTAACCATTACCCCTGCAGCAGGCCCAATAAACACGCGACCAACTGCGGCTAATGCTGAAAATAATGCATATTGTGTCGCCGTGTATCGGCGATTACATAACGACATCAGAAAGGCAACAAACGCCACCGACGACAGTCCAGCACAAAAATTTTCAACAAACAATGAGGAGGCCATTAACACCAAACTTTTTGGCACTAATGCCATCCACATAAAAAATAAATTCGATACCATTTGCGCAACACCGAAAATCATTAATGAGCGATACATGCCAAGTAGCGGCAACAAGAAACCACCAGCAACACTACCAATGATTGTCCCTGTCAATCCCAACGCTTTTGAATACGTGCCCACCTCTTGCAAAGTGAAATGCAAACCGCGCAATAAAAATGCGGTATTAAGCGAAAGTGCGAACGCATCGCACAACTTGTAAATCACAATAAAGATCAGTATCGCCACCGCATAATCACGGCCCATAAAATTACGCCACGGTTCTACCACCGCTTCGCGCATCGATAAATGTTTATGCTCATCTGACGGCACCCGTGGCGCCCATAACGTAATCAAACATGACAACAACATAAATCCTGCCATCACAAAATACATCACGTGCCAACCAGTAACCGCTGCTAAAATTAATGCACCCGCACCTGCAACTAACATCGCAACACGGTAACCGACTGTCACCGCGGCAGCACCCATGCCTCGTTCTTCATCTGCCAGCACATCAGTTCGGTAAGCATCTATCGACGTATCTTGCGTGGCTGAAAAAATAGCGATAATTAAAGCCACTGTCGCTATACCCATGGGATGACTAGCGGGATTCATTACAGCCATACCAACTATTAATGCCACTAACACTAACTGCGTTAACAACACCCAGCTGCGCCGTCGCCCTAATCGAAATGGCGAAAAGCGATCCATTAACGGTGCCCATAAAAACTTATAAATATAAGGCTGGCCAACCAAACTTAATGCACCAATGGTAATAATATCAACACCCGTCACCGTAAACCAAGCTTGTAATGTCGAGGAAATTAAAACAATTGGTAACCCTGAAGCAAACCCCATCAGCAGTACAGCGCCGATTCGTCGGTTAAAGTAGGTCTGCATCGAAATGCGCATAGTGATCACTCTTATTATTCAGAGTGCATCATTATACCCATGTCACCACAAGATGCGAATATTGCATTACAAACTATGATTCAGTCGATCGACTCTCACAGATATCTTGGTAAAATTGAATTGTCGTTGTTGACATGTTGCTTTTAATAGACGTAATAGCTTTTTCGGCATGCGCCAATAGCAACTGGCCATCTCGCGCATCGTCCGGCGCCAAACTCACACCAATCAAACATTGAACAGGAATAGCCTGATTGTCGACAAGATACTCACCATTAACCTCTCTCGA
This sequence comes from Coxiellaceae bacterium, assembly GCA_029210045.1. Taxonomy (GTDB): domain Bacteria; phylum Pseudomonadota; class Gammaproteobacteria; order Coxiellales; family Coxiellaceae; genus JARGNX01. The sequence continues at coordinate 6,489 of JARGNX010000007.1, read as the reverse complement.
CAAACGATAAAGCAACTCTCGCGCATTCGTTAAGGCTCGAAATGCCGGCAGAATAACCACAAATCGACCTCTCACCCAACGACCAACAATGTCAGTCTCACGAATAATGGCACAAATGCGTTGTACCACCTGTATTAGTACCTGATCCCCAACGGGGTAACCGTGCGTATGATTCATCAACCCCAGACCTCGCACATCAAACACAGCACAAGCTAAATGCTGCCCCAATGAGGCACGATGACATTTCGATTGATCAAACTGGGTTCTCGTCAGTGCCAATAACTGCCGCTGTAACAGTTCCTGCAACAAATCACTGGCGGGCAAGCTAGTCAGTGGGTCATAAAATCGCATTTGATTGGTCTGCAACGATATAATGACCACATAACAAAAGCTCATACTGCTCGGGTCTTGAACCTGCTGAATGCGATAGCGACTAGTAAATACCGTACCATTCTTATGCCGTTGCCACAGGGGCCCAGACCAATATCCTTGTGACTCCACCCATTTTTGTATTTGTTGCAAGTAAACTGATTTATTCTGATTCGGCTGTAACAGCTGCGGTGAACCCCCCAATACCTCACTAGCCGCATAACCAGTTAGTGTTTCAAACGCTGGATTAACAGCAATAATGCGATAATCTGCATTAAATACCATCACAGCATCATTAATGTTTTGAAAAATATTAAGATTTATAAGATCACCGAGCCGAGATATCGGTTCTTTCATGCCTACTCCCTTCACTTTTTCTATTTTGAGTATAGAAAAGTATTAGAAAGTTGCAATAACTGATCAATCAGTAGTAATTATGCGCATAGATAGATCAATTGCACGTACATTTTTGGTCAATGCGCCCACAGAAATACAATCCACTCCCGTTTCGGCAATATCCTTCACAGACTCGATATCGACATTTCCCGATACCTCGAGCTTTGCACGGCCCTGATTCATAGCAACAGCCTGCTGCATATCGATTAAACTGAAATTGTCCAACATAACAACATCGACATCCTCATTTAATGCCATCGCCAACTCATTTAAATTTTCGACCTCTACTTCCAGCAATTTATCAGCATACAAACCCCGCGCCTGCTTAATCGCCTCTGCAATCGAGCCACAACTAATAATATGGTTTTCTTTGATCAAAAATGCATCATACAAACCCAGACGATGATTAGTACCACGACCGCAACGTACGGCATACTTTTGCGCGCATCGTAAACCCGGCAGGGTTTTTCGCGTATCCAGCAGTGTACATTCCGTACCATCCAAGCAGTTAACATATTGTCGCGTCACCGTTGCCGTCGCCGACAAAGTTTGCAACCAGTTCAGCGCCGTACGCTCCCCCGTTAAAATTGAACGTGCACGCCCAGTAATACGCAAAAACACATGATCAGCATCAATACGATCACCATCTTTTGCCAGCCAATCGAGTTCGACACTTGGATCCAACTGCTGATAACACGCATTAACCCAAGCAGTTCCACATAACACAGCTTGCTCACGGCTAATCACCTCAGCCACCGCCATTTGATCAGCAGCAATTAACTCCGCCGTGATATCACCAGCACCCACATCTTCATCAAGACATGCTCGTACATCCACCTCGACCAACGCTTGCTCCATCACTTATCCTTATCCTTACTAGTCTTGACTTTTTTTCCACGACGGAAAATCAGCTGCCAACCATATAAGACCGGGCCATATAACGCATAACCTGCAAATAATACAAACAACACATGCGGCGGATTAAATGAAATCAACACCAAAACCAACAAAGCGATAAAGATGACAATAAAGGGCACCTTACCCTTAAGGTCGATATCCTTAAAACTGCGATAAGGCACAGAGCTTGCTTTCAACAAAGCTAATACTATCGTAAATAAAGCCACCAGATATGCATAATGGGTACCAATCACTTCATGGCCGTAACACATCCAAACAAAACTAGCGACCACCGCCGCCGCCGCTGGTGTACTTAAGCCATAAAAATAATGCTTATCCGGCTCCTGAATATTAAACCGCGCCAACCGTAATGCCGTACATGCGGTATAAAAGAAAGCCGCTAGCCAACCCGGCTTACCTAACGCCTGCAAAGACCATTGATATAACAACAACGCCGGCGCCAGGCCAAAACACACCATGTCAGATAAACTGTCATATTGCGCACCAAACTCACTAGATGTATGCGTTAACCGCGCCACACGACCATCTAAAAAGTCAAAGGCCATCGCAAAAAATAACGAGATCGCAGACAAGTCAAAGTAACCTTTCATCGCCGCAACGATCGAATAAAAGCCACAGAACAACGCTGCCGTGGTTAATAGATTAGGTAATAAAAAAATACTACGCGATAAGCGTGATTTCGATTGTATATCGTTTTCTTCTTCAGTAGCCATACGCCGCCCAAAATGTACATTTCACAGTCAGACAGTATGCCATTATCACCAAATGTTTTCCACCAATTAAAGCTGTAAGCTCCGCACGCTAGCATGCTATAATCCTCGCTATGGCAGATCAACCACAAGATAAAAAACCTTCTAAAATCATTATTGAAGGCGTTACCGAATCGGGTGAAAACTTTCGTCCCAGTGATTGGGCAGAACGTGTCAGCGGCAAATTGTCGACCTTTCGCAAACGTCGCTTACAGTACTCACCATTACTGCAACCCAGCACAAAAGATGGCCATAAATGCGTCGTGCTCGACGCAAAGCTCAAACAAAGCAACCCCAAGCTCTATGAATCCATTTTAGAGTTCGCCACCATGAATAAGTTGAAAATCTGCAACGACGATGACAACAAAGAAAAAAAATAAACGCAGACGCAGAAAACATATAGCAGCGAAATACCAAGTTTCGCGCTCCGTCTGGAAAGAAATCAAACTAGCCACGCTAACCTATTGGGAATATATCCGCGGTACATTTAAGTACCGCCATACAGGGCCCGCTATCACCGTCTTCGGCTCAGCTCGATTTAGCGAAAACCACCCCTACTGCCAACTTGCTCGCGCCATGGGGCGCGAACTTGCCGAAGCAGGTTTCACCACATTCACTGGCGGCGGCCCCGGCATTATGCGCGCCGCACACCAAGGCGCCGATGAAGCCGGCGGTTACTGCGTTGGCGCTAGCATCATCGTGCCATATGAAGAAGAGCTCAACCAACACATGCATTTAGCACATTTCTTTCGCTACTTCTTTATTCGCAAAGTAATGCTAACTAAATTTTCCTGTGGCTTTGTTATCTTCCCCGGTGGCCTGGGCACCATGGATGAACTATTTGAAATTGCCACCCTGATGCAAACACGCAAACTACATACCATTCCACTAATCTTAATGGGTACCGATTATTGGTTGCCACTGTATGACTTTATCAAAAATACCATGCTGGCTAACGGCACAATTAATGAAGCCGACCTTGACCTGCTCACATTAACCGACTCACCTGAAGTTGCCATGGAAGTCATCGCCAAGCATGCCGAGAAAAGCAAATGCTAGTGCAATCAAAAGAAACCATTTTCACCAATGGCAGTGATTACTTTCATCAACTGATAAGCGATCTACACCAGGCCAAACACAGCATCGACCTAGAAACCTATATATTTAGTAACGACACAATCGGTCGACGCATAATGGAAGCACTTATTCGTGCCGCAGAACGCGGCGTTAATGTGCGCGTACTCGTCGACGGTTGCGGCACACCGCAATGGGGGGCTACCATGGCACCTTACCTCGAACAAGCCGGCGGCAAAAGCAAAGTGTTCCATCCGTTTCCTTGGCAAGTTTGGAACTGGAGTCGTTCAGTAGTCAAGCTCCCCTCAATGGCAAAAGGCATCTACCTATTTTTGAAAGTAAATTCACGCAACCATCGCAAAGTCTGCATTATCGATGACAAAATTGCCTATACCGGTAGCGTTAACATTGACAAGTCACACTTAAGCTACAATGAAGGCGGCGATGATTGGCGCGACACAGGCATACGCATTATCAATGCTAACTTACACGACTTATTAGCCGCGTTTAACAGCGCATGGACACACCAAACCATCAAAGAACGCATTCGAAATATATTTTCCCATGTTAAAGCCAACCCAACAGTGCGCTTAAACTATAGCCGTCACCGCCGCCGCATTCTTTATAAAAACCTATTACGTCGCATCGATCACTGCAAACAACGCATTTGGATTACCAACGCGTATTTCGTTCCCGATAACTTTTTATTAAAACGACTAAAAGACGCCGCTCAACGCGGCATTGATGTACGCATCCTCCTACCGCGCAAATCCGACCACTTCATTATGCCTTGGGCCTCATCAACGTTTTATGCCAGCTTGCTAAAGTCAGGGATTCGCATCTTCGAATACCTACCCAGCATCCTGCATGCCAAAACATTGATGATCGATGACTGGATGCTAATCGGCTCTAGCAACTTAAATCATCGCAGCCTATTGCACGATCTCGAAGCTGACGTACACGTCGAACAAGAAGAATCAAAACAAATTCTTGCCGATCAATTCCTTAATGACCTCAACCACACCGCAGAAATCTCACTAAAAAACTGGTGGCATAAACGTCCTTGGTATCAACGTTTTTTCGGCCGAATATTTCTGTATATGAAGTATTGGGTGTAAGGTATCTAAAGATTCAATCTTGATTCTTCTTATCAAGCAAATGGCGAAAGCTCTGAGTGATAAACATACCATCACCTAATAGCTTTTGAATTCGTGCTAAAATTTTCTCACCCTCTTCTATGCTGACATGATCTTTACAGATAAGCAGCTGCGCCTCAACCCCAGAAAAAATACTATCACACTCACAAGCCGTGTAATGGGCAATTTGCGATATATTTAATATATCATTCGCATCCAATAAGGCATCCTTATGCTGTATCACTATAATATCTTCTGATACCGCTTGCATAACATTACATAAAGTAACCGATAGTGATTTAATTTGCTTTAGGTGTTCATTCGCCGCTTGTTCATCAGTATTATATTTACGTAACAACAGATCTGCATATCCTTGGATACCAGTCAAAACATTATTTATATCATGTGCGATTTTACGAACACGCTCACATAAGTTCATACCATAATTCTCACTGAGACCCATGTCCTCTTCAGAATATTCAGATATAAAAGCCTCCCACTTATGAGCTGGCAATGGCTTAGCATAATAAAAACCTTGGACCTGATCACAACCTTCCTCAATCAAAAAATCAGCCTGCGCCTTTTCTTCAACCCCTTCAGCGATAGTCAACAAATTCAATCCTTTTGCCAGAGAAAGAATCGACCTTACAATCACAGCATCTTGCTGCGATAAGTTCACACGCCTAATAAATGAAATGTCCACCTTAATTGACTGAATGGGTAATGCCTTAAGACGCTCGAATGATGAATAACCCGTACCAAAATCATCTATCGTCAAATGAATACCAAAACGATGCAATTCATTAAATAAAGAGCCATGTTCCCATTCATTATCCATTAAAGCGGTTTCTGTCAATTCAACCTGAAAGAAGCCGGGAGGAATTTCATACTGCAACAACTTTTCTTTCAAGTCATGCACCAAGTTGCGCTGCATCAACTGACGAGCAGAAAAATTTACCGCCATTGGGTAGGGACCAAATTTATCTTTTATCCAATCAGCTTGTTGCTTACATGCCCGATCTATCACCCAATCACCTATCGGTAGGATTAAACCAGACGATTCCGCAATTGGTATAAACTCTGAAGGTGAAACACAGCCTAATTCTTCATTATTCCACCGCAACAACACTTCAAGACCAGCTATTTTTTTAGTTTTAAGGTCTATCTTTGGCTGATAGACTAAATGCATTTCATTACGCTCTATAGCAAAGTGTAATTCTTTTTCTATTAGCATACGACGTTTTTGTATTTTATCAGTTTCTGAGTGGAAAAACTGAAAAGCATTACGCCCTGCTTCTTTTACCGAGTAAAGCGCCATGTCCGCTTTAGACATTATCTCTTGAGTGCTCAATGCAACTTCTGGGTAACATGCGATACCTATACTGATAGTAATATGAAATTCTTTACCCGCTATAGTGAAAACAGGCTCCAAACTTTCTATAATTTTTCGCGCCACAATAGACAGGTCATCACCGTGTTTGAATTCAGGCACAATCACAGCAAACTCATCACCACCCAACCGCGCCAACAAATCCCCATCACGAAGACTCAACCCAATCCGAACAACGGCCTCTTGTAATAGCTGATCACCAACATGATGACCAAATGTATCATTAACGAACTTAAAGTGATCTATATCTAAGAACATAACAGCAAATTGACGCTTATAGCGCTCCGCATTAGCTAACGTCTTTTCGAGCACCCGTTCAAAATGAAACCTATTGGGTATTTTAGTTAACGTATCATAATGAGCTATATGCTCCAGTTTACGCAATAAATCTTGATTCTCATCGGGTAATCCCCCCGAAAATTAAGGCTATTTAGAAGTAGAATTTTCTCGTAAAATA
>JARGNX010000018.1 GCA_029210045.1 Coxiellaceae bacterium | reverse complement strand
CGGTAACTCGAGAGATGTAAAAAAAACAAACCATGTTGTGGTGGTAATCGGGGTTAGTTTACTTTTGTGAGCTGTTACGGTAACTCGAGAGATGTAAAAAAAACAAACCATGTTGTGGTGGTAATCGGGGTTAGTTTACTTTTGTGAGCTGTTACGGTAACTCGAGAGATGTAAAAAAAACAAACCATGTTGTGGTGGTAATCGGGGTTAGTTTACTTTTGTGAGCTGTTACGGTAACTCGAGAGATGTAAAAAAAACAAACCATGTTGTGGTGGTAATCGGGGTTAGTTTACTTTTGTGAGCTGTTACGGTAACTCGAGAGATGTAAAAAAAACAAACCACGCTGCAGGGGAGAAATGAGAACGTTGGGGCGAAAGCAACGTGGTTTGAAGCTAGAAATCTTTAATTCGTGATCTCATTTACAGATAAGAATACAGGTGTGTGATTAAAGCTACCTTAAGAAATGGCTCAAATGCAGTCATATTAAAACGCATTGATATCAAGGGGTTATACTTTCGAATAATTTTAAGATGCGAGTGTTTGGATGTTCACTGTATGCTTTGGATTCGTTAGCCTCTGTATGGGTTTTACCGATTTTGGTCAATGCATAACACAGTTTTTGCATTTGTATCATTACATCTAAATAGGCGAGCTGCTGATCTGTTGGTGTTTGAGCGCTGCCTTGTTTGAGTGATAGGTACTGGGTTAATACAGTCTTTGCCGGCACGGATTCATTTAGGCATTTAACCACGTATTTCGCGATATCAGCATAGGGGTCACCGCAACCGCCATCTACATTATCGATGAGTTGAATGGCATTCGTTGAGACTAAGATGTTTGTTAGGTTAATGTCACCGTGCATAATGGTTGGCGAGTAATCTATTAATGCTCTTAGTTCAGCTACATGATTTTCAATCGCATTCAGTTGTTGGTAAATGCGCTCGGCCAGCTCAGGTATTTTGGCGGCGATGAGTTGTGCGTGGAATAGGGTGCGTTCGGTGAGTTCTCGTGTTGGGTGAAAGTTGGCAGGTATAGGTAGGTTATGTAGAGCCGCTAATTGAGCTATGCAACGCTGTTGCAAGCCTGGGCTGCTTTGTAGCTCGTTGGTCGAGATGGTTTTTCCTGGGGCTAATTCTACTGCCATATAGCGCTCATCTTCGCTAACTCCTATCACTTTAGGGCCTAATTGGTGTTTGCCGATTAATTTCGTCAGCTCAATCTCCCCGTTATTTAGCCGTCTAAATTTTTCTATAAATGCTTCACTGTCGCGGATTCTATCGACAGGCATTTGGTATAAATGAGCTAACATGCGCCTGATATCATTATGATTATCACCTTTATTAATATGGCGAAAAAGAGTTCGAACAACAACGGATTTACCTTCTGGGTTGGTCACCTTTAGTGGTGCATCGTTTCCGCTATGACCACCGGTTAGGTCGGTAATGGTAAGTGATTCAAGCGATTCCCCTTGAAATAGGGAGCGAATAAATTGTTGTAAAGGAGCGGGTTGGGTTTTTTTCAATGCAAATAATGTGCTTGATTGTCGCATGGTTTCTTCTCTTTATCTTATGTACTGGTATCGACTTATAGGCATCAGTGTATTGAGGTATGAAAAATAATACCAACGCTTATTTTTTATTTTTATGTATTAGTTGGGATGATATCTGAGGCTTGATTAAGGCTTTGTTTTTCAGTAAGAATTGCCCCGCGTATATCGCGGGGCACAGAGATGGTTTACACCATATTGTTTGGGTTGACGGCTTTATCAAACTCTTCAGCAGTTAAGAAGCCTAGTTCTAAGCATGCTTCTTTTAATGTTGATTTGTTTTTATGCGCTAGTTTTGCGATTTTTGAAGCTTTATCGTAACCAATAACGGGATTTAATGCGGTGACTAGCATCAGTGAGTTATGCAGGTAGTAATCGATTTTTTCTTTGTTAATCGTAATGCCGGTAGCGCAGTGTTCAACAAAAGAGTTTGCGCTATCGCTTAGTAGATAGATGGATTGTACTAAGTTGTAAATCATTACGGGGTTATAAACGTTTAATTCGAAGTTCCCTTGTGTGCCAGCAAAGCCGATCGCGGCATCGTTGCCGAGTACTTGCACGCAGACCATGGTCATGGCTTCAGATTGTGTTGGGTTCACTTTACCTGGCATGATGGATGAGCCGGGCTCATTAGCGGGCAAGTTGATTTCACCCAAACCACAGCGTGGACCAGAGGCTAACCAGCGTACATCATTAGCGATTTTCATCATTGAGCAGGCGAGGGTTTTTAATACGCCGCTGGCTAAAACGATTTCGTCATGTGCCGCCATGCCAGCAAATTTATTTTTTGCCGATGTGAAAGGCAGGTCGGTTAGTTTGCTAATGTTTTTGCAGGTCATTTCTGCAAATTTTGGATGGGTATTTAAACCGGTGCCGACGGCTGTGCCGCCAATCACTAAGCGGTATAAGTTCGGCAATACCTGGTGGATGGCTTCGAGGTCGTGATCGAGTTGTGCAACGTAACCAGAAAATTCTTGGCCTAATGTGATAGGCACAGCATCTTGCAAGTGAGTACGACCAATTTTAATTACATCTTTAAACTCTTCGCTTTTAGCGTGTAATGCATTACGTAGGTTTTCAACGGCTGGCACCAATTGGTGTACTAACATATTCGCAGCAGCGATATGCATGGCGGTAGGGAAGGTATCATTTGATGATTGTGACATATTAACGTCATCATTGGGATGCACGGGTGTTTTGCTTCCCATCACACCACCTGAAATCTCAATGGCACGATTTGAAATCACTTCATTACAGTTCATATTGCTTTGTGTGCCTGAGCCGGTTTGCCAGATATGCACAGGAAAGTGACCATTTAATTTCCCGCTGATCACTTCATCAGCAGCTTGTACGATTAATTTATATTTTGCATCATCAAGCTTACCTAGTCCGTGATTCGTTTCGGCTGCGGCTTTCTTTAATATGCCCATGGCTTTAATCACTTCCGGCGGCATGGTTTCGCGACCAATATCAAAATTTATTGTTGAGCGGCGTGTTTGTGCGCCACCGTACCAGCTGTTTGGTACTTCAATTTCACCCATACTGTCGCTTTCAATGCGCATATCTTTATCAGTCATTGCGGTTTCCTTATATATAACGAGGTTAGCAGATAGCGAAAGTATACGCTGCAATTGCTGATTTCGCTACACCATAACCAAAGAGTGACCAGGTGAGGCAATATTAACTTCATCTTTTCTGTCGTAGCGCGTTTTGATGCTGGGTATGCTAACTAAAAACCGAATGCTATCTAATAATAATGGGTTTTTTTGGCTTACTAGGAATCCGAGCATGGCAACCCCTAACTTTGCTTGTTGCACAGAAAGATTGAAAGGTTCAGACGGTTTGGCTCTAAGGCTACCACGTTCCAATGATCTCCATTCGCTCAGTTTTATATTTACACTAACAGCTACATTTCTATCAAAGTCGTGGCTGTGTTCTGAAGCATAATTAAAGTTGGCGGGTGAGCTGCCTATGATAAATTGAATAATGGCATCATTAGGTTCTGGTACGCTTCTTGCGATGAGTAGTGGGTTAAATGACCGTCGAACAGATAGTTCAGCTTCTTGTCTTGTTGTGAGAGCATAATGGTAGATATCTCTCACTAGAGGTTCGTAGTTGTTTTCAATCGCTAGGCGATATAGATACTGTAAGCCTCGTGCCTTAACACTTGCGCTGATCATTGTAGCGCGTTGTATCGGTAAGCCGCCAGGGTGAGCAGTGTCATAGATTAATCGTAACATTCTTATATCTTTATTTTTAGCTGCTAATAAAAGTGCTGTATCTACATGGTGATCAAATAACCCAGTTCGCAGTAAGTCGGTGGTCATGTTGGATCGCTGTTCAGGACTAGCAGGCAGGTAAAATAGCTCTGCGGTGTCATAATCACGAGTGTAAACCGCTTGCAGAAAAGCGGCGCTAAGGACGGCACGAACTTCCAGCAAGCACTCAATTGCCGGTGTGTTCTCAGTTGTTATCGCTAACATTAATAACTGGTTCATTCTTCCAGGAGTTCTTCCATCGGAGACTGGGTTTACCAATAACTTCTGTACGCTGGGAATGTTAATTAAAAATTCGATATCAGGTTGAAGCGCTGCATCATTGAGTCGAATTAAGTTTCTTAATATAAAGAAACCGAATAAGGCTTGCCTTTCATCCAGGTCTTCTTTTCCCTGTTCGCGCCAGGTGGCTATTTTTTGTTGGCCAATTAAATTGGTAGCTTCGCATGAATCAAAATATCCAAAAGCATGGGGAGAGCTGTTTAAAATAAACTGAGTATATAAGATGTTATCTTTATGCTTGCTTCTAGGGTGGATAGAGAATAGTCTTTCATATCTATCAGCTTGAATTTCTTTATCGAATGGATCGTCGCCATTCCATGAGCTAGCGATGGCTGCCATCTGATCAAATTGTTCTTCGGTGCACCATGATCTAAGGTTGGCTACTATGTCACGTCGACCATAGCGTAATGCATAAAATAATGCATTTTCGGGTGTATCAGCGTTAAATAGTAGGTGTTTTTGTTCGTCGGGTGTTTCATCGTATATATATTCTGTCACTTGCGGTTGATTATGGCGGATAGTTAATGCAAACGTGTTATTACTATGTAGCATTTCACCCCAATGCTTGTCTGTTGACCAGCCACACAGTTGGGACATGATGTTAAGGTGTCCATATTTTGCTGCAAGCATAAAGGCGGCATATTGCTCATCCGGTGTTTCACCGCTGGTAAGCAGATGCAGTCGTTGTGCGAATGTGGTTTTCCCCATGAGATATTGCAGCATAGTTAGGTCGCCGTTAGCTGCGGCTGTTAAGAAGGCTTTAAATAGATGTTCTGGTTTGTTTAGCTCCCATTCAAACAATTGTTGTGTGATGTCTTCATGTTTATATTTTAGTGCTAAATGCAAAGCAAAATAGTCTCCTCGCCACGTATAGGATTCATACCAAGCAGAACGTGCGTTTTGATTAGCGGCATTTACTATGCTTGAGCGTTGTTCCTCAGTGGTTGCCCAGCCATGCAATTGACGCATGAATCTGCGGTTACCGTGTATGACAGCCAATTGGAATAGCGTGAGTGTATTACTGTGCCGCGCCGTTGTGATATGCACTATCATTTCTTGGCGTTGTTCTTCGGTGATAAATTCACACAGCATTCGAATAAAGCGAGGGTTTTTTGAGGTGAGTCCAACACGAAAAGCTTGATAATTATTTGCTGATAATAGTCGAGCGCGTTGGTCGGGGGTTGCCCAGCGCAGTAAGCGTTTTACAATAAGCGTGTTGGGGTTTACTAACGCTTCGCTAAATGTTTCATTATTTGAGATATCAATCATTTGCTCGATTTGCATTGGGGTGGACCACTTATGTAATTGATCCAATATCTCTATGTGTGAATGTTTGGCTGCTAATCGAAAGGTGGTTCGACACAAGAGGCCAGTAATATGTAGGCGTTCTCTGGGTGGCGCCCATTCGTATAGCTGTCGCAACGCTTCAATATTATTGTTGGTTATAATCGCGGTTAAGGTGTCGTGGTTAATGGCGGTGGTGATAATGTCATCGCGCTTATCGACCGGGGCCCAAGCAATTAGTTTGTTTGCTGCATCTAAATGTCCCTTCAGCATAGCGAGCGAGAAAGCATTATGGTGTGGGAGATAGGTTTCTTGGGCGCTAATCATGTTTTGAAATTGCGTTGTTGTGCTCCAAGCTTTTAATGTTTTTAGCATCACTGCATGGCCATGTTTTGCTGCAATACGAAAGGACTCATAGTTGTTATGAGTAATTAGACTTCTTAACTTTTTAATTGAAAGCCCTGATTCGATTTGCTTTAATCGAGTTAAGTCATTATTTTGTATCGCCTGATTAAACTCAGTCGTTAATGTGTTGGCTGTCATGATTCGCATAGTATTCTACTCCACTCCAATGAGGGAGTTTCTAGCACAGCAAAAAAATAGGTCAATAACCGGCTATGTTTACTCAGAGCACATAATCACTTGGCAGCGAGCGCTTTTAGGCTTGTTGCAGCACATGCGTTGGTCGTTATGGCATTCTTCTTGATAGCTTTCGGCCATAAAGTGACAGTAACGACCGCTTTTTGAGAATTGGAGCGAGCCGAGCACTTTTTTGTTTAATTTATAGTCACAGCGGATATAGCCATGATCATCCATGTCGATGGTCATTTTTGTGGTCGCTAGGTCGCGTTGTTGGTCGGTGTAACGTGACAGCCTAACGCCAGAGCCTCGCCAGTACAGGCGGTAGTCTTCGGTCCACCAGCGGTAATACTGTTTGCCAGATGCCTCGCTGGCATGCACTTCAAACAGCGTTGGGCAGGTAACAATATCACTGCGAGCGATAACTGATAATGGAAGTATTAATACGAGAAAGGTTAAGCTTGCTAGTTCCGTTAGTCGCTTCATTAAAATTGCACAAATTTTGTTGACGAAAATTTAATTCTGACATAGTATGTTTAGTGACGCAACTGAAAGGATAGAGTGATCGGTGCGTTCCTTTCTTGAGTGCTAGTTCGTGGTTCGGTTCTGATCGTTAAATACTTTTAATCGCTTTTTGCTAGGGATGAGCGCGTTCGAGCAGGAAACATTTATTGGATGAATGAGTAGGTGAGCGAACTAATAGAATTGTGGGAGTGCTTAGCTTAGCAAATGGAATTTCGCATTTATGTCACCAAAGTGTGACTGTCAGGGAGTTTCAGTTACTGGTAGGAGACCTGTAACTGGTCAAGACACATCACCAAACACTTCACGTGGTTAGCCGACCTATCTGGATCGTTGCCTGTAGCGCGTCAAGAAGCCTAACTAGAGCTAGGATTGAGTTTGTCTTAGCTTGTGGGAGTAGGGCTATGTCTAGAGACGAATTTGTAAGTGGTGCGATCAATGGGGCCGGGAGCAGTGTAGCGGGATTAGCTGTTCAAGGGGTAGTTGCTGGTTTAACGGATGATGGTGAAAGTAAAGGCGGAGATGTTGCCGCTTATAGTGCAGATGTTTTAACTGTCGTTAATATGACTGATTATAATCATAATATAATCATACGGTTGCGTAACCTATCTGCCAGCTTAACAGAAGGCGCACGCGATCGATTGCTGCCATACTTGCAGCCAGTGCATATCAAAAAATCATTTCTTGGTTTAAATACGCAACGTTGGACATTTCGAGGTCCAAATATCAAAAATCAAGCGACGGTGGCGCGAACTGCGCGTTATTATCATACGCATGATGATGAGCGTTTTCGTGAAATATATGTAACGACGGCTGATTATGCGATAAATACCTTTCAACATGAGCAGACGCGTTTTAAAAAGAAAATGCATTTTCGTCGCAAAGACGAAGAAATGAATAATCGCAAAGTATTTTTTGTATCGCAATTAATGAATATGCTTTATGTTATTTTTGATGAATATAAAACGACGGGTAATAAAGAAGAGGTTATTGCAAACTTGCGTAACGTATTAGAGTTTGCGCAAGGAGTGATAGATGAAGCCGAAAGCGGCGCTAAGATTTGGCGCTCTGGCGGCGAACCTGTGAGCTTTTCGGGTACGTTACAACAAATTTCGGATCTGCTGCATACTTCCATTCGAGAATTTCAGCGACCTGAATTACCATCGCCTGTAGAGGCAACTGAGAATCTAATTCAAAGCTTAGATAAATTTTCAGAGGCTGGCTTGGTGATTTTCTTATCGCACTTATTATCAAATACATTACCGATGAATGCGATTTTTTTGTTAAAGAAAATACATCATATATCACGCTTGGCGGCCTCTGGAGATCCTTTATATGAAGTGCGGATGTCAGTTGAGCAGCGGCAACTAATTATGCGTCGATGCGAATTAATTATAAGGCAAGATGAATCGAAAAGAAGCTTGGCAGATCAGCTGTACGTAGAAGTGTTTGAGGGTGTGACATTAGAAACGGGTAATTTTAATGAACAACAAATGTTTTATCAGTTGTTAATGGAGCAAGACGAGACTCGTTTTGACACGCCTGCACGCAATCGTCGTGAGCTGGAGCCGTTATTAAATGCTTTTCGATCGAATGATGCCAATGAGCAGGTGATGTTGTATCGCTTATTGTACTTTGTTAGTTCTGATTTTAGAGACTTGAGTTACGCGGTATATGATTTCAATCGTATCCCCACAGAGTTTCGTCAAGACGCATTACGTGACTTAGGATTGTCGCCTACGCGGGACTTGACGGCTATGGTGTCGCCAGATGCTGAGGTAGAAGAAAAAAGAAGTAGTGAGCCAGAAATGGAGCCAGCTCCACGTTTAGATACGATGGGAAAAATTCGTGGTGGTGCAAAAAAAGTATTGTCTGAACTTGATAAAATGGTGGAAACACCAGTTGATCATGTCAATCAACGTTTAAAAACGTTTGAGAAATGGATCGCGCTTAATAAGAAACACGCGGTTGGTATTGTTAAATTATTATCAAAAAAGAAAGGCATTGACCGAGTCATGGAAGGTTATCGTGTAAGTTTAAATGACATGGTTATGAGAATCAAGCAACTTGAGAAGGTGGTCGCTACATTACGTGTGGCGGTCAGTTTATTTAAAAATCTAGGTCAAGCCGATATTAATAGCTTGAGCGGTGTGGTGCATTCCATTATTCAAGTGGCTGAAGAGTCTATTCATGCGATTCAACAAACATTGGATTCTTTGAGTCGTACCGGTGAGCATTCTTATGTTAATACAATTATTCAAAACACCATGAATAATGGCAAGCGTTCTAAGGCAACCAAGGATTGGCATAACAACCTTGTGCGTGCCAATTTATATCGTATGTCAGCCATGATGGTTGAAATGGCTGAGAATATAAATGAGTTAAAGCGCGCTTTAACTCGGGCGCCTGATGATCACTTGGCTTTGCGTATTGGTTTATTTTTGCAAGGTGCCTCGGCGCTCTTTGGGCGACAGTTGTCTTTACCGCCACGTTTATTAACGTTAATGCAAAACCATGCCATGCGCGAGGTGGCTGGAGCCGAACCGGTGGTTACTATTCCAGTCAAATTGCTCGATGAGATAAAGGGGTATTTGGCTCAAGTGCAAGCTCAGGTTGAGCTAGAACCGGAACCAGAACTAGAAATGAAACACTATGAGCAAAAAAGAGAGATTCCTAGAAAGACTACGCGTGAATTGATTAATAATATGAGTTTATTCTTTGATTATGCTTTACGTAGCTATCATGACTTTAAACAATCGGATACTGGCTATAAGCGCGCACAAGATCAAGTAAGGAATTGGCTGGGTGAGTTGAGCTTTTCAATAAAAGAAGACGATGCAGTAGAGGATGTGTTGCAGCGTTGGTTTGCGTTGCTGGATAAGCGTATTGAGCAGCGTCGTAAAAAAAGTCGCTTACCTGGAGTGAAGTTTACTCTCTCTTCGTTTGAGATGCATATGTTATTACTGATGTCGCCGTATATTAAGCAGCCGGATGATGCGCTTTCAATAGATCCTTCTTTGGCATTGCCGCAAAGCCAGCGTGAATTGCAAACATTAATTAATCGCTTGGGTGCTAAGGGTGATGTTAAATCATCTCAACAGAAACTGATAGAGCAGCGATTAATGTTGAGCCTGTCGGCGCTTATGTTACCCTGGATGCCGGATCAAGTCCGGCATGACAGGTCGGCGGTATCTGGTCTTGAGGGTTTGTCATCCCGGCCTGATGCTCTGTCATCTCGGTCTGAGGGTTTGTCATCCCGGCCCCCGAGCCGGGATCCAGGTCATATAAATCATCATGCAAATTTTGATTACGAGGCATTTGTGTCACAGCCATGGGATAGCATGACAATGGTGTCTGCGGGACGTAAGCCTTTATCGGCACCGGTCTCTTCGGCCCATTCATCACGTTTATTCAAGATGCCGTCAACAAAGGTGATGCCGGTAGTGAATGAAACGCTAGAGCAAAAAGCTAAATCAAGCGGTTTAAGTTCGCGATAAACACTTGTCGCGCCCAGCGCTTAATTTGGCTGCCGGGCGCGTCACATTGAGGAATGGCCATAAGTGTTTGAACGCCTTGGTCATAAATAACCAGTGTATGGTAGTAATTTCTTGGTTGTGGTTGCAATGGTGACCCGAGTGTTTGTAGCATACTAAAATAAATTTGTGTGGATTGTTGCTTGGTTAAGTTTGGATTTGATTTTTTAGTTTCATCATCAAATGAAATGATGATGCCATTTTTAAATTCTTGTTTGAATTGATCGATTAAGTAACTGCTATTATGATGCTCTGGTTCATTTGCGAGGCGATACAGGTAGCTAGTTAGTGGCTCTTCCAGTCGACAGTGTTTGTAAGCGATTCCTGCCAACTCATAACTGAGCCATTCTTTTGTGATTAAAGCTTTTTTGGCATCTTGATGAAATAGAATTATGCCTTTACTTACTAGGCATGCTTTGCCTGAGCCAAGTAGCTCGTTGTTGATTTTACGTTGCACCAATTGACTAACGTGAGCCGCATAATTGGGGCCAAGCTCAACGATTTCAGCTCTAGGTTCGTTACGGTGTTGTTTCCAGTCGATGATCCATTGATATAAATTGGGTACAGGGTCTTCATCCATGGTTTGTATGGAGGGGGAGTGGGGTTTTAATAGATAGACGATACCGAGCAATGTAACTAAAGTTAGGCTAGCTATGGCGCCATCAATTGAAAACCCTAAATAGCGAGCAATTACGGCCATTACTAATACCGCTCCTGAGCAAAATAAAACGTCGTTATAGTGATTGGCGGTAAAGCGTAGCATTTGCTGGTAACCGGTGTATGAGCGTACCAAAAAAAATGGCAGTAATAAAAAGCATATCGCATAGAAGTGCTGAAAGTAAGCGACAGTTACTAAGACAGTGATTAGCCATAGTGCTAAACCGATCAAGATAGATGTTTTTAATACGTGTGTATTCAGTGTTGATAGAACATGTTGAAAGCTTGAGCGGTTAAAGCGTTTTAAGTCAAAGTAAAATAAGCGTGGCCATTCAAAGCTGGCGCTAATCAAAGGGGCTATTAAATAAAATATAATAAATGGTTCATAAAATTGGTGGTGGCTGCTGTTGCCGAGTAGCATAACTAGTATTAACACGCCCTCGGTTTTCATGAGTAAGCTGCTCGCACTGGCCATCCAGGCTTCACGGTTTGTAAATTGTTTAAATAACTCCATTAGCGGTTTTAATTGTATGCGGTAAAAGTCTTCAATGCCAAGTACGTGATAAGTTTTGAGTGTGTAGACTGCTGTTAATGCCAAAGCTACTAGGGATGAAATAAGCATGGATAGCGGGAGGCTGTATTCACGAATCCATGGCCATGCTAGCGCAAGGATAATTAAACCAATAATATTCGCCATACTGATTGACCAGAAAGGTCGATAGACGCGACGTAAGCCATAAGCACCGGCATGTAAAGTTTGAGTAATAAATTGTGCTGCAATACTGATGCCGACAATGGCGACATAAAATAAAAACAAAGTTTCTTTATTGTTTACGGGTTGCTGTAAATGGATGCCTATATATGTCGAGAATGCTGCTATTGTGATGACGCCAAGTAACGTGGCTAAGGTTAACCAGCTGGAGATAATGCCATTGATATTTTGGCGTAACCCTGCACGTTGATTGCTGCGCACTTCCGACCGTAGTAATTCTAGTGTTCCCCACCAACTGCCATTAATTACCATGCTAATACTGCGCAAAATTAAAATTGACACAATGTGAGTGAACGAAAAAATGATTGTTAATAAATAAAATTCTATTAAGTGGACTGACGTGACAATTAAGGTGCTAAAGGTAAAAAAACGTAATCGAAAAAACATATAGGCGTTGAGCTTATTACCAAATATGGCTTGCTGGATAGTTACTAAGCGGCCTTGTACGCCGCGTTGTCGATTGAGCCATTGATTAAGTGTTAGCATGTGCACTCCAGCTGACATGATTGCGTAACTGGCACAGGGACTGCAGTCCCCAGTCATCACGAATAGTTTTGTAACTGATTTGACGGAATGCTCTCACACCTTGGCAGCCGGTTAATTGTTGCGACAGATACAGCGCGAGATGATAGTCCATGTCTTTTAGTTGTTGGCGATCCGTGCAGCAATCTAATAATTGTTTCATGCGGGGCTCGTCTAAAAAGCTGGTATGTTGAAAATTGTGATTAAGCATTTTGCACAATGTCTTGCCGTGTTGTTCGTCATGCTGGCGACCGACTAAGCGAATGGTGTTGCGAACGCGTTGCTTTAGTTCGCCTAATAGTCGATGACTGATGTGTTTTGCTATACCGATGGTGCCGATTTTATTAATGCGAAAACCTAAAAAATTCATGAAATGACTGGCGCTAAATTGTGTGTCGGTTTGATCCTTGCGACCGTTATCGGTTAAATAACTGTATTGGTCTTTGTCGCTATTGCGATGCAGTTTAAGTTGAGCCAATTGTTTGTTTAGCAAATCTTCGGTTTCAAGCAGGGTATGATGATCGGGATGAGCGAATAGTAAGTCATCACCAAAGCGCGCATAAAAGCCACCAGGAATTGAGCTGAGTAAGTTATCGACCGGCTGCAGGTAAAGGTTCGCTGCAATTGTGGTTAAAGGCGCGCCTTGTGGTAAGCCTTTGCATAGCTGGTAACAGTTATCATCGCCTGATTTAATTATTGGTCGAACACCGAGCAGAATGAGCTGCCATAAATAATCCGATAAGGTGTTGTTGGGGTCGATGAGCTGTATTAGTTGTTTATATTGTGCCCATAACACGGAATCGGTGGTGGTGGGAATATTATCGGTATAAGCCACGATATCGCTGCGTAATGCATACAGGCTTTTGTGTTGTTTAAAATAGGCAGCGGCTTGGCGTGCCGCTTGGTAGTTTGAACGTCCGGGGATGTAGCTATAAACGGATGGTGAAATAATTTGTTGCACATAAGGCGTGATACTGGCAGATAATGCAGATTGCACAATGCGATCGGTGGGTCTGAATGAGTAAACAATGCGCTCTTTGGTTTTGGTTTTAATGGTTCGAGGCACAGCGGGTTGATATTGATAGCTTTGTTGCTTGATGCTATTGGCTAAAATTTTTGCGACTTTCTTATCGTGCATACAAAACTGATAAAAGCTCACATCATCTTGTTGTGTTTCATATAAGCGATTACGCATCAGTAATTTTTGTTGTAAGCGGTGGATCTGATGAAAGTAGGTCTCAGGTTGTTGCAGCAGGGCTGCTAAGCGATGTAATTTATTGGACAATGCATTTCCTTATTGCTTAATCCAAATGGGTTGAACACAACAATTGGGTATTTGTGACACGTTTTGGTGGGAACAGCTAAGCGCAAGGCCTCAAACAGCTCCCGTATGCATTACCCGCCGAAACGGGCAAGGGCCAATTGTTGTGAACAACTGATTTCATTGTAACATTAGTATGAGTATTATATAAGCTGAGTATTTTGCAGGCGATGAGGTTGGCTGTTGTAAATGGAGTGCCCCGGGCAGGACTCGAACCTACAACCTATCCCTTAGGAGGGGATCGCGCTATCCAGTTGTGCCACCGGGGCAAAGAAGCGTCATTATACGCAGCGTAAAAAATTATTGAAACCATTTGGTGTGGTAATAATATCGCATACTGTCCGTTCAGGCTGTGCTGCGGTATACTTGGGTTCCGAATGTGATTAAGGGATTTCAATGGAACATCATATTTTCGTTATGTTGTGTATTATTTTGGCCTACGCCGTAGGTGTCATGATTATCGGATTTGTTGCGTATTATTTCACCCATAGTTTATCAGATTACGTGCTGGGTGGTCGTCGATTGGCGGCACCGGTGGTGGCATTGGGCGCGTGTGCTTCTGATATGAGTAGTTGGTTGACCATTGCATTGCCAGGGTTGGCCTATGTGACAGGCGTGAAAGCGTTATGGTTGCCGTTGGGGTTGTGGTTGGGCTCTTATTATAATTGGCGTTTTGTGGCGATGCGTTTGCGGGTGTATACCGAAATTCTTGATGATGCATTAACCATTCCGGACTATTTGGTGCGACGGTTTGTTGATGGTAAGGGTGTGTTGCGAAGCTTGACGGCTATTATTATCGTGGTTTTTTTCACCTTCTATGCGTCATCGGGTTTTGTTGCTGCATCGATTTTGTTGCAATCCGTTTTCCATAATCATTATTCTACAGGTTTGTATATCATTACTGCTGTATTTATTGTTTACACATGTTTTGGTGGTTTCTTGGGTATTAGTTATGTGGACTTTATTCAGGGTGTGTTGGTATTTTTGTTCTTATTAATACTGCCATGTTTTGCCATGTATTCGCTAGGCGGTTGGCACAGTTCTGTGCATGCGATTGAAAGCCATCGACCTTTGGCATTGAAATTGTTTCATGATTGGAAATTTATTTCGGTGATTTCGTTATTGGCCTGGGGCTTGGGTTATATGGGCCAGCCGCATATTTTGGTTCGTTTTATGGCTATTAAACGCGCCAGTAAAATTGTTGTGGCACGATGGATTGCCTTGAGTTGGATGTTGGTCGCTATGGTAGGTAGTGTGACCGCGGGTATATTAGGTAATGGCTTTACGCATATGGAGCAATTTAATGCGCAGTTGATATTGGTGGCATTGACAAAAATTTTATCGAGCCACGAGGGTATAGTTGGTATCGTGGTGGCGATTATGTTGTCGGTGGGTATGAGTGCGATTGCTGCGCAGTTGTTGGTGGCGTCGAGTGCGGTAATTGAAGATTTGTATCGTGTGTATTGGCGACGACAAGCGCAGAAAAAAGAATTGTTATGGACTAGCCGATTGGCGGTAGCCATCATTGCATTGGTTGCGATGTATTTAGCGCGCGACCCCAATTCATCGGTGCTGGCGTTAGTTGCTTATGCGTGGTCTGGTTTAGGTGCTTCGTTTGGACCGATTGTATTATTTAGCCTGCGCTGGAGGCGCACGACACGTGCTGGTGCGATTGCTGGCCTGTTTACTGGTGCGATCACGTGTATTGTTTGGTCTGTTTTACATCATACCTATGGTGGTTTCTTTGACTTATATGAATTGATTCCGGGCTTTATATTGTCTTCGTTAGCTATATGGATTGTGAGTCTGTATTCGCAGCCACCTGAGCCTGAGATCTTGGAGTCATTTGATAAAATGCGTGCCGCATTGCCATAAAAAAAGCCCCAAGAAGGGGCTTTTTTTTGTAGATCAAATTACGCGTTAAGAGCAATCAGAAGCGGCGGTTGCAACTACTGGAGGTGTAGTAGCGTCTGCGGCAGCTGTGTAAGTCACTTTACAGGTGGCAGCAGCAGTGGCCCCGTCATGTGAAAATGCTCCAGAGGCTAAGGTAAACCCTTCAGGTGTGCCACCAATAGCTGTTGCAATGGAAGCGGCTGTAGGATAACCAAAGGCAGTAGCAATAGATGTGCCATCGGCGGTGGTAACGGAGCTGCTGGAAGCGCCTTGCGTGCCGTTAACTACGGACTGTGCGTAGATAAGAGCAGCAGCAGAGCGGATAGCACCAGCAGTACCTTCAACAGCACCTACACGTGCGTCGGATGAAACATCAATAAATTTTGGAATCGCGAACGCGGATAAAATACCCAGGATCACGATAACGATTATCAGCTCAACTAGCGTAAAGCCGGCTTGCTTGGTTTTGTTGATAATGTTCATGATTGTATCCTCTTTAATTCAGTTAGTTTGATGAGAGATTAGCCTGTTAGTGCCATAGAGGTAATTATAGGCAGGAATGTCCCTTATTAGGTAGTAAAAAGCAGCATAAACGTCCATATCAGGCACTTGTCTTACATCCATGTAAGTCACTGACTATAAAGTATAAAGGGGTTAAAAAGCAACGTGAACATTTATTAAACCGCTGCACTTCTTAAACGTACGCATTATGAATGATGTTAACAGGCTTATAGATGCGATTTCAGCTACCAAAACCGACGCGAATTCGGTACACTAGCTGCTTCGTTGTGCGCGAATTTCCGCAGGAGACGCGTGTTGTAAATAGAATTGCTACGGAAAGCTGTGGGCATTTATGTATTTAAAGCAAATAAAATTAGCTGGTTTCAAGTCGTTTGTTGATCCAACCGTTATCCCAATTCGCAGTCCATTGAATGCGATTGTTGGGCCTAATGGCTGTGGAAAATCAAATATTGTTGATGCCATTCGTTGGGTGATTGGTGAGTCTTCTGCCAAGCAATTGCGTGGTCAGTCGATGGCTGATGTGATTTTCAATGGTACTGCCACACGGCAGCCATTAGGTCGCGCGATGGTTGAGCTGCTATTTGATAATAGCGATCATACGTTGACCGGTGAATATGCCGCATATACTGAGATTTCGATTCGACGTGAAGTTGAGCGTGAAGGTCAGTCGAGTTACTTTTTAAATGGCACGCGTTGTCGCCGTAAAGATATCACTGATATTTTCTTAGGCACAGGCTTAGGGCCGCGCAGTTATTCCATTATTGAACAAGGTATGATTTCGCGCTTAATTGAAGCGAAGCCTGAGGAATTGCGAGTCTTTTTTGAAGAAGCGGCGGGGATCTCTAAATATAAAGAGCGTCGACGTGAAACTGAAAATCGTATGCGTCATACCAATGAAAATCTTGATCGAGTGAATGACCTGTGTGAAGAGCTAGAGCGCCAACTGGGTCGTTTACAGCGCCAAGCAAAGTCTGCAGAAAAATATAAAATTTATAAGCAGCAAGAAGAAGAGCTGCAATTGCAGTTAAAAGGCTTGCATTGGCAGCAGTTGCAACAAGATTTACAAACCAAGCAGCAACAATTATCGGCTAAAGAGACCGAGTTTGAGCAAGGGCGTGCGCAATCGCAACAGTTAGAAACGGAATTAGAAAAGTCACGTGTTGCACTGAATGAATACAATCAACAGCAGTCCGATGTTCAGAAAGACTACTACAGTAGTCGCGCGGAAGTGAGTCGCGTTGAGCAGCGCATTAGTCATTTGCAACAGCAAGCGCAGCAATGGCGTGAAGAGTTAGAGAATACTGGGTCGTTATGGCAAGAGTTATCGGACAATGCTGAGCAACATGATGCTGACCGTGAAGAGTTAGAGCAAGATATTGAGCAACTATCACCGCAATTGGTGAGTAGTAAGCAGCAAGTTGATCAATTAACGCAGCAGTTACAGCAAGCCGAGCAACAGCAGCAAACATGGCAAGAAAGTTGGGATCAATTCCAGGGGGAATTATCTAAAACCAATAAACAAGTTGAAGTTGAAAAGAATACACTGAACCATATGCATCAACAGCGTGATAATTTGCAGCGTAAGCAGCAGCAATTACAGCAAGAGCATGGTGAGATTGATTTAAATGAACTGCAGTCCGCGATTGATCGCTTAAAGCATGAAGTTTCGAGTAATGCTGATAAAATTGCTCAGTATGAAGCGGAAATGTCTACGTTAGCCGATCAGATCAGTGAGCAACGTGATCAAATCAATCAGCAAAATCAGCAATTAGATAAAGACCGTCAACAACTACAAACCCTAAAAGGTCGTCAATCATCATTGGATGCTTTGCAACAATCCGCATTGCACGACGATGACTCGGAAGTGACGCAATGGCTGTCTGGTCAAGGCTTACAAAACGCTAAACGTTTAGGCGAGACTATAACGGTTGAAAATGGTTGGGAAACAGCAGTAGAAGCGGTGATGTTTGATAGTTTCCAGGCGATTTGCGTTGATGATACGGTGTCACACCTTGATGCGCTAGCATCAATGACGGGTGCGAATGTGTCTTTAATTAAAGGGCATAGCACGGCTAATGCTGAAACCGGCACATTAGCGAGTAAGGTAAAAAGCAATGCGGCTTTACCGATCGATTTAAATCAAGTGTTAGTGGCCGCGGATTTAACGCAAGCAAAACAACAGTTGTCATCATTAAAACCTGGTCAGTCAGTGATTACACCACAAGGTGTGTGGTTAAGTGCGAATTGGGTGAAGTTGGTACAGGCAGATGATGCTAAGCGTGGCGTATTGCAACGTGAGCAGGAGTTGAAACAAATCAGCTCTGATATCACTACTCTAGAGCAGCAAATCGAACAATGCCAAGCGGAGTTGGATGCTAAGAAACAGCAATTATCGTCATGTGAATCACAGCGTGATCAGTTGCAGTCAGAGTATCAGCAGTGCAGCAAGGTGTTATCACAATACAAGTCAGAATTGTCGTCGAATAACGAGAAATATCAATCGAAGATGCGACGTTTAGCGCAGTTAGCTGACGATATTGAGCAGGTAGAGCAGCAGCTAGTACGAACAACAGATACAATACAGGAAACTGAAACCAGTATTACTGTGTCATCGCAATCAGAGCAACAACTGCAAGATCAACGTGAGCAGTTATTGCAGACCCGTGATAGTAAACGTCAAACAGTGTTAGATTGCCGTGATCAGTTACAGCAAGCGCGCCAATCCACTGATGAGGTAGCGGTGCGCCTAGCGACGTCAGAAAACCAATTGTTATTATTGCAACAAACGTTGGATCAAGATCGCAAGCAAATCGAACAGCTTGATCAACGCAAGTCGCACTTACAAGAACAACTGCAAGATGAAAATCTACCGTTACAGCAGTTAGAAGAAGAATTGCAACAACATCTTAGTAAAAATGTGACAGTCGAGCAGCAATTGAGTGCGGTACAGCAACAATTGGAGCAATGTCAGCAAAGTATTCAAGACTTGGATCGTCAGCGCCATCAAGTGACGAATCAAGTGCAGCAACAGCAAAACCAATTGCAACAAATGCAAATGGATAAGCAGACTTTGGTGGTGAAGCAGGCTTCTATTGTTGAACAGTTAGAAGAAACTGAGCATACCATAGAGCAAATCATTCCAACCATTCCTGAAGAGGCAAGCATTGCTGTTTGGGCGGATGATCTGGTGGCATTAGAGAAGCGTATTAGTCGTTTAGGCCCGATTAATTTAGCTGCGATTGAAGAATACGATGAAGTAAACGAGCGCAAAACTTATTTGGATGAGCAGCAAGCTGACTTGCGTGAGGCATTAGAAGCATTAGAAGGCGCGATCAGTAAAATAGATAAAGAAACGCGCTCAAACTTTAAGCATACCTTTGAAAATGTAAACACTAACTTCCAAAAAATCTTCCCGAAAGTATTTGGTGGTGGTGCAGCTGAGCTGGCATTGATGGATGATGATATGTTGACTGCCGGTGTGCAAGTGAAAGCGCAACCGCCTGGTAAACGTAACTCAACGATTCATATGCTATCCGGTGGTGAGAAAGCTTTAACAGCAATTGCTTTAGTATTTTCATTATTCCAATTAAATCCAGCACCGTTCTGTGTTTTGGATGAGGTTGATGCGCCATTGGATGATTTAAATGTTGGGCGTTATTGTGCACTGATTCGGGAAATGGTTGATCAAACTCAGTTCTTGGTGATTAGCCATAATAAAGTAACGATTGAATCCGCAGATACTCTGTTGGGTGTGACTCAACAAGAAGCGGGTGTGTCACGTATGGTGGCAGTGGATATTGAACAAGCGGTGGCAATGGCTGAGGCGTAGTTGTCATTAATGGATAAAATAAGGGAGCTATTATGTTAGTGACGATTTTATGTTTAATTGGACTGGTTATTGTCGGTATGATTGCTGCGCGAATGATGGGTCCACAGGATAAATCGTCAAATCAGTACAAGCATAAACGCCGGCGTAAGTCGAAACAAGAGCCACATTTAGGGCGCGTTGCTCCAACGTTTTCTGATTCAAACTCTAATGACC
This sequence comes from Coxiellaceae bacterium, assembly GCA_029210045.1. Classification (GTDB taxonomy): domain Bacteria; phylum Pseudomonadota; class Gammaproteobacteria; order Coxiellales; family Coxiellaceae; genus JARGNX01. The sequence continues at coordinate 15,278 of JARGNX010000018.1, read as the reverse complement.
CTGATGAAATTTTAGGTTTGAAACCAGCTCAAGATGCTGCGGCAGACTACCAGCCCGCTATAATAAAGCCGCAAATAATTTCGATACATTTGGTGGCTGCGGCTGATCGTGAATATGCCGGTTATGAACTATTACAAGCGATTTTAGCTACGGGTTTGCGTTATGGTGAGATGCAAATTTTTCACCGTCATCAGCAACGTAATGGTAGCGGGCCCGTGATGTTTAGTATGTCTTCGATCTCTGAACCCGGTACATTTGATTTGCCAAATATTGGTGGCTTTAGTTGCCGCGGTGTTAGCTATTTTATGCGTTATGATAATATCAGCGATCCGCAACATGCCTTCCACACGATGGTTGAAGCAGCGATGATGATGCAAGAAGATTTGGGTGGTAGCATATTGGCTGGTGATCGTCAGCCGTTAGATGAAGCGGTTATTCAGCATTATGAGCAACAAATCAATGAATTTGTAAAGCAGCATACGGATGAGGTACGAGTTTCTGGCCGTGACTAAATCTCCACAGGCTCGTGTTGAGCAATTAACACAATTGTTGCGTGAGTATAACCATCAGTATTATGTTTTAGATGCACCGACAGTTCCTGACAGTGAATACGATCAACTGTTTCGTGAGTTGCAGCAGCTTGAATCTGAGCATGTTGAATTAAAATCACCTGCTTCACCGACACAACGCGTGGGCGATAAACCGTTAGATGCATTTAACTCAGTCAAACACCGTGTAGCGATGCTGTCGTTAGATAATGCATTTGGTGTCGAAGAGCTTGAATCATTTGATCAACGAATAAAAAAATTGCTGAACAGCAGTAATGCTGTTGAATATGCATGCGAACCTAAGTTTGATGGTCTGGCTATTAGTTTAACGTACGATAAAGGCCAGTTGGTACTAGCAGCCACGCGCGGTGATGGTGTGAGTGGTGAGAATGTAACGCAAAATGTGAAAACCATTGCGGCGGTGCCGTTGCAGCTGCGCGGTGATGATTACCCAGACTTGCTTGAGGTGCGCGGTGAAATATATATGCCTAAAGCAGGTTTTGAAGCACTGAATAAGCGTGCATTGCAAACTGGTGAGAAACTTTTTGCTAATCCACGGAATGCTGCTGCAGGTAGCTTACGTCAATTGGACTCACGTATTACCGCTAGGCGACCGTTAAGCTTCTATGCTTATTCTCATGGTGCTAGCAGCGAGCAAAATCTTGCGCTAACACACAGCGAATTATTAGAACGTTTTGCAGGTTGGGGGTTTCCGGTTGTTGATTTGCGTCAAGTGGCCAATAGTATTGCCAGTTGTGAAAGCTATTATAAAAAAATTGAAAATCAACGTGAAGCTTTGCCGTATGATATTGATGGTGTAGTAATTAAAGTGAATGCATTTGCATTGCAAGAGCAGCTAGGCTTTGTATCACGTGCGCCACGCTGGGCGATTGCGTACAAATTTCCAGCACAAGAAAAATTAACCACAGTGAACGCGATTGAGTTTCAGGTCGGGCGAACTGGTGCGGTGACGCCAGTGGCTCGTTTGGAACCTGTGCAGGTTGGTGGTGTTGTTGTTAGTAATGCCACATTACATAACGCCGATGAAATGGCGCGAAAAGATGTGCGTGTCGGTGATACTGTTATTGTAAGGCGAGCTGGTGACGTGATTCCTGAAGTGGTTTCAGTTGTTTTAGCTAAGCGTCCCGAAAAAACTAAAAAAGCGGCTTTGCCAAAAACTTGTCCGGTGTGTGATAGTGAAGTCATCAAGTTTCCAGATGAGGCGGTCGCACGTTGTATGGGTGGCTTGTATTGTAAGGCGCAATTGAGTGAATCTATTAAGCATTACGTATCACGTAAAGCCATGGATGTGGATGGTTTGGGTGATAAGCTAGTTGAGCAACTGGTTGAGTTGGGTACAGTTAAAGACGTGACGGATTTATATCAACTAAAAGCCGAGCAACTAGCCACGATGGAGCGTATGGCTGATAAATCAGCAAAAAATGTGCTTGATGCTTTAGAGGCCAGTAAACAAACCACGTTGCCACGGTTTCTCTATGCGTTAGGTATACGTGAAGTAGGGCAAGCAACTGCCAAGTCACTAGCAAATCATTTTGGTTCGATTGATAAATTGCAAACGGCGAGTTATGAATCTTTACAAACCGTTAATGATGTTGGTCCAATTGTTGCTGAGCACGTAGTTGGTTTTTTTCATCAACAACATAACCGCGATTTAATTGCACGTTTACAACGCTTAGGTGTGCATTGGTCAAACATTGAGTTAAAATCCGCCGACGAGTTACCGTTACTCGGTAAAACTTATGTGCTTACCGGTACGTTTGACGGTGTGAGTCGTGAACAGGTGAAAAGTGAACTCGAAATATTGGGTGCAAAAGTCAGTGGTAGTATTTCAAAAAAAACCACGGCACTTATTGCTGGTGAGGGTGGCGGCGGTAAACGAAGCAAAGCAGAAAAACTTGGTATAGCAGTATTAAATCAAGCTGAACTGAACAAGTTGCTTAACAAATAAACATAAAATTTCTTCTTTCCTTAACATTTTATTAATTCTTTTTCGATTGATTGTATTCGCTAATAACATGGTGCTATAGTGCTGCCCGATGGGAGAAAACAGAAATTATTCTGTTTAAAAATATATATTGGGAGACACAACATGCCGAGCTTAAAACCTTTAGTTAGCGATGCTGCTAGCCACCACGTTTATAACAACCTTAATCTACTTGCCAGTGCTGCTGCTTTCGCGGCCTTTGCATATCAGCAGTTTGTTAAGCAAGCACAAGAATTAAATTACATGAATACAGCGAACACAGTAGTGTTTGCAGCCTTTGCTACCGTTGCGGTTGCCTCAGCTATGCAATTGGTTAAACAACTCCACGATACGAAAGCTCAGGTGCATAACGAAGTAGACTCAAGTAAAACTGAACGTGTTAGTCGTGTTGTTGCGCATGGTGCGTTGATGGGCGCTGCTGGCGTTGCTGCTTATGCTTATTTTCAAGATCAAAACTTGTTGAACTTGACGAAAGGTTTGCATGTGGCTGTGTTGTCTACATTGGCAGCAGGTTTAACCGCGCTTACAGTAAACACTGTTTCGAATATGAAAAAAGATCAAGCGCCTAGCAAGTTAGCGACTGTACCAACTTTAGCTGCAGCGTTGACTGGTTTGGCTTATGTTGGTTTCAACTTGTTTAACCTTGAAGATAAAGGCTTTAAAGCATCGGGTAAATTAGCGGATGCTTTAGGTTATGAAGGTTTAGCTTCGGCTGGCCTGTTCGTTGCTGCTTCATTAACACAATACCTTATGCCATTGTTAGCTAGAGCGGGTGCTGCTGTGGTTGCATGCCCAGGTGCTACAGGCAGTCTTATGTCTTCAGCCCGTGATAGTATGTTTAAGACCGATGGTGCTGCTTCACCGGCTTTACGTGATCGTTTGCTAGGTACGCCTACTGGTCAGAGTGGTGATGATGAAGATGCGGTTGTACAAGTTGGTACAACAACAGCTCGTGGCGGGTTATTGACTGTCTAATTCCAAATAAGAAATATATCAATAGGGGCTGAAAGGCCCCTTTTTTTATTTCAGATTCCCCAATTGCCCTGATATGCTTTGTCATCCCGGACCCCGTGTCCTTACCAGGGGGGGGGCAGGCTTGATCCGGGATCCAGTTAGTTATCAAGCAACCAAGGCGCATAGCGTACCTCCATTCCGGCTCGGGGAGGCGGAGCTCAATAACTTCCGATTGTCCTCCCTTCGAGACAGTTACTGCGTGACCTCCTCTGGGTGAGCGGATCAACATGGCTAGGAGTTCTCGATAAGTTTGTAACATGGTACACTAACGCCACACGGACTATCTTGTACAAGGATTGTAAAATGCCCCTTAAGCGTGACATCTCACCTCGTAATTTATTATTTATTTCCATTAGCGGCATTGTCGGTTCCGGTTGGTTATTTAGCCCGTTTTATGCGGCTCAAACAGCAGGCCCTGCTGCGCTGATCTCGTGGGTTATCGGTTTTGTGATGATTTTTATTATTGCTTTACCGTTTGCTGAAATGGCATCAAAGTTTCCTGTGGCGGGAGGTATTGTACATTTTTCGAGAATCACGCATGGCATGCCGATTTCTTTTTTAGTGAGCTGGTCTAATTGGTTGGCGTTTGTAGCGGTGGCGCCGATTGAAGTGCAGGCAACATTACAGTATTCGAGTCACTTTTTTCCCGGATTGATTCATATTGCCAATGACGGTGCTAAGGCATTAACGCATTTAGGGTTGTTGTGGGCGCTGGTTTTAATGTTGATATTCACTTTTGTTAATTTAATTGGGGTTAAATTTGCTGCTCGTATTAATAGCGTGATTGCTATATGGAAAATTATTGTACCGATTATTTTGTTGATTGCATTATTTAGTTTTCAATTCAATTGGAGTAATTTATTTATTAAACAATTTATGCCGATGGGGTGGCATGGTGTTTTAGCGGCTGTTTCCACAGGCGGTATTGTGTTTTCATTTATTGGTTTTCGAGCTGCGGTTGAGCTAGGTGCCGAAGCCGACAACCCCAGTCGTGCAATACCACGGGCTTTACTAGGTTCGTTAGTGTTTTGTGTGGTTCTGTATGTGTTATTACAGTTCGCTTTTGTTGGTGCTTTATTGCCTGAAGATTTCACCTCGGGCTGGATGCATCTTAATTTTCATGGTGAAGGTGGACCGCTGTTGGATGTGGTTACAACCATTGGGATTTTATGGTTAATTGGTTTGATATATATCGATTCGATGGTGTCGCCTATGGGTGCAGGGATGATCTCGAACACTTCCACCTCACGTGTGGTGTATGCAATGAGTCAAAACGGTTATTTGCCTGCGTGGTTTGAAAAAACCAATAAATTCCAAGTCCCCGCTCATGCGTTGTGGCTGAACTTTATTGTGGGTATGTTGTTTTTCTTACCGTTTCATGGCTGGCAGCGCATGATAAGCATTATGGTTGATGCGTCTTTGGTAGCCTATACGGTGGGAGCTGTAGCCGTTATATCAATTCGTAAGCAACGCTTAACTTCGAGCCGAGAGAAACCATTTCTTATGCCGGGCGGATTTTTTACTGGCTGGCTGGCTTTTTATTTTGGTACTTTGGTGTTGTATTGGTCGGGCTTCGATACTATTTGGCATTTGATGATAGGTTTGTTGGTTGGGCTGATTGCGTTATTTTTTATACATCGCCAACAAACTGAAGATACAAAAGGTGAGTGGTTGGCGCTGATTTGGTTTATATTTTATCTGGTGATTTTGTTTGTTTTCTCGGCGCTAGGATCATTTGGTGGCGGTAAAGGTTGGCTACCGGTAGGCTGGGACTTTTTGGTGTTAGGTATTTGGACTTTTATTATGTATCAGTTTGCCTTGGTTTCGCGATTGGATCAGCCGTATATCAAGCAACTTGAGAAGTTGGTTCGTTAAGCGCTTCACTATAACAGGGCATTAAAACATGATGAAAACAGTAACTTTTAATTCAGTGCTATTGTGTTGTTTGGGCGCAGTAACTGCCTGGTCTTTGTATAATCCTTATGATTATCTGACGTGGATGCTCGAAGCGGGTCCTGTGATTATTGGGCTTATCATTTTAATTTTCACCTATACGCGTTTTCGATTTACCCGTTTTACCTATTGTTTTATCTTTATTCACATGATTATTCTGCTGGTTGGCGCGCATTATACTTACGCGCATGTCCCGTTATTTGATTGGCTAAAGGAATGGTTTCATTGGCCAAGAAATAATTATGATAAGGTTGGTCATTTTGCCCAGGGTTTTATCCCAGCATTGGTGGCGAGAGAGATTCTGATTCGGGTGGGTGTGTTTGCTCGCAGAGGCTGGCAACCATTTTTTATCGTCTGTTTTTGTTTGGCTTTTAGTGCGTTTTACGAAATATTAGAGTGGTGGGCTGCGGTTTCTATGGGTGGGGCGGCGGACAGCTTCTTAGGAACCCAGGGTTATATTTGGGATACACAGAGCGATATGTTGCTGGCGATGATTGGCGCGATAATTGCTGTGAGTGTATTTGCGCAGTGGCAAGATAAGTGCATAAAGCGCTTGTCCTCGTAATTGCTAGCAGTGTTTTAAGTTTGGGTCTGAGTTTTCTTGTTTGGAGTAAGCAAAGACCAAGCTGCCATTACTGATGGTGTTAATCACTTGGCGAGATATCTGAGCGTTTAGCCCAAGGCAGCCCCAGGTGCGGCCAACACGGTGGTATTTTTTGATGAAATCATGGTTGACCCATTTTGACCCGTGTACCACGATATCGCGATCGAAAGCGTTATCGTTAATGCCTTTTTCCAGTCCGTCTAAGCGTAATGAATAACCGAACTTACCGCGGTAGGTGTTTTTGGTAAGGAATAAGCCGCGGCTGGATTTGTGGCTATTGGTGCGGTTTGAAAAATGTGTTGCATATAAATCACCACTGGCTTGGCCGTGTGAGGCTAATATGCGGTATTCAATTTTATGGGTTTTCATATTTAATACCCATAAGCGGTCGCGAGTAGATGGTCTGGTGTAATCAACGACAGTTAAATGTGGGTTGTGAATAAGTCCTTTGCGCATTTCACAGTGATAAGCCTTTTGCGCCAGTTGCAGTGCTTTTTCATTGAGCCCGCGGATATTGGTGAAATCTTTGGCGTAGCTTATGGTCGATAAGAGTGTCAAAGCAAGGCCAGAGGCCAGTGTGGTGTAAATAGTCGAGCGCGTTGTCATGTGGTTAGAGGCCTTTCATTATTGTATGTTGCCAATGCGAGTAGGTATTCCTTGGCGCTGTCTTTCAACGAGTGCTACTTTGCGCCAATTCACTTGTGAGCGTTTATTTGCAGTTTTCATTGCGATTTCATTTTGCACGTCTGTGTGATTTAGGTCTGTTTGATCTTCTTTGTGCGCCATGGGACGATGCACTTCAAGATATAAAGTATGACCGCGCCTGCCAACCTTATTGGCGTGGTGTACAATGTGCACGGGTGTGCGGTTAGGTACTATATGAAATAATTGTTCGACATCGTGATTAAATAAACGAATACAACCTGAGCTGGCATAGGTGCCAATGGTGTTTGGTGCATTATTACCGTGAATAAGGTAGCCGCGTTTTAGTAAATACATGGCGTAAGGACCGAGCGGATTTTTTTCACCGGGGCCGATTTTTGTTGGTAAGAATTTACCTTTTTTCAGCATGGTTTCATCGCGAATTGATTCAGGGATGTACCAAGTAGGTAGTTCTTTTTTACGATACACAATGGTTTCTAGGGTAGGCGTGCGCCATTTACTGCGACCAACACCGACAGGGTAGGTGTATACCACCTTTTGATTTTTTGGAAAATAATAAAGGCGTAATTCTGCAAGGTTAACCACTATGCCGCGGCGTTGTTTAGGCAAGATAAAGCGCGAAGGAACTACCACCTCAGTGTCAGGGCGTAAGCGTTTATATAATAAGCGTCTATTAGCATCCCGCATTTTTAACCAGCCGATATCGTATCGTTTGGCAATGCTGTGTAAAGAATCACCGCGAACGCTATGAACTAAAAATACTTGGCCAATCACGTCACCATTTTTAGGTAAGGTAAATGCGCCAGCGAATAAAGAGTTAAATAATAAGGCGGTGAGTGTTGCGAATACGGTTCGGGCTAATAAAGTTTTCATGATAAAAGCTCCTTGCAATGCCCCTGGTTTAAAAATGTACTCAGGGGCAAACGTTATCAGAAAAATTAACTGTCTTCAATAACGATTTAATTACTAGGAGCTTTAATTTTTTTATCTTTTGCCGCCCATAAAACCTAATATGTTCAAAAGGCTGATAAAAATGTTAAACAATGCTACATACAGTGCCATCGTGGCCATGATGTAATTTCGCTCACCGCCATTAATCATTCGGCTGGTTGTGAACAAAATATACGCAGATGATAACAATACAAACGCTCCAGACACCAATAAGTTTAGCAGAGGAAGTTGAAAAAACATCGCGGCTAAGCCGGCAACAAATGCAACAACAAATGCCACAAAGATGAAGCCACCCATGTAGCTAAAGTCTTTGCGTGTGACTAATGCATATCCAGACAGTGCAAAGAAGATCACGCCAGTTCCACCAAGGGCGGTCATGATAATTTCTGATCCGTTGCTGAAGTTGTGAATATATGAATTTAGAATAGGCCCAAGGGTATAACCAAGGAATCCAGTAAAGGCGAAAATGGCCAAAATGCCCCAAGAGCTCTTTCGTAATGCATTAACAGCAAACATCAAGCCAAAATAGCCGATAAGGATGAAGCCTATGCCGGGTTGGGCATTGCTGCTCATTGAAAACCACGCAGTAGCTGCACTAAATGCCAGTGTTAGGCTGAGTAGTAAATAAGTATTACGAATCACACTGTTAGTGGCTAATACTGATTCACTGCGTCTTTGTATCACTGATGACTGTTTTTGATCCATATGGAATAACCTCTTGTTAATTGAATCATAGATATCTCACGATATTATACCAAATTTACATTAAGGATTTCTATTTTTTACTGACATGTGTAATAATGCGTGCAACATGATTCAAGTGGTTAAGTGTTGATCTGATTGGTTGATTGCCGGGTTGAGATACTGTAGTATTCGCATCTTCCAGTATGAAAGTGAAACAGTTTTAGTGGAGAGATGGCTGAGTGGTTGAAAGCGGCGGTCTTGAAAACCGTTGAGGGTAACCCCCTCCCAGGGTTCGAATCCCTGTCTCTCCGCCACTAAATTGGAACAAACTGATTAAAGGGGTAGCTAGTGATTAACGTGATGTTGGTCGATGACCTTGATTTAGTTCGCACAGGGATTAAAAAAATGTTGGACGAAGCGGCCGGCATTAAAGTCATTGGTGAAGCTACTTCAGGTGAAGAAGCGGTAAAATTAGCCCGATCAGTTAAGCCCAATGTTGTGTTAATGGATGTTAAAATGCCAGGAATTGGCGGTTTTGAAGCCACACGCAAGCTTATCCGTATGGATCCCGATATTAAAGTTCTTATTGTTACTGTTTGTGATAACGATTTATATCCTGCGCGTTTGTTGCAAGTAGGTGCATCAGGTTATTTAACCAAAGGTGCGACTATGGATGAGATGGTGCAAGCCATTAAAGCTGTGCATGCTGGGCAGCGTTATATTAGTCCAGAGATTGCCAACCGTTTAGCGTTTAAGCATGTGTCAGACAAAGATGAATCACCTTTTGAGACTTTATCCGAGCGTGAGCTGCAGGTGATGTTAATGATCACCAAAGGTATGAAGGTGCAAGAGATTGCAGATAAGCTTTGCTTGAGCCCTAAAACAGTTAATAGTTACCGTTATCGAATATTTGAAAAGCTTAACGTTAAAAATGACGTTGAGTTAACTCTGTTAGCGATTCGCCATGGCTTGGTAGAGTCTGAAGAAACAGGGCTTATCTAAACTAAAAGTAATCGAGCCTGTTATCATGGCGTTTGATCACACCGCATTTCTAAAAGTGCTTAGCACACAACCCGGCGTTTATCGTATGATAAACAATAAGGGTGATATTATTTATGTGGGAAAAGCGCGCAATTTACAAAAACGTGTTTCCCAATATTTTCAACGCCAGCACCCTTTAACTAAAACCAGTTTGATGGTGGCGCAGATTGCCGATGTGCAGGTAACGATTACCGAAAGTGAAGTCGATGCGCTTATTCTCGAAGCTACATTAATCAAGCGCCATCGGCCTAAGTACAACATTTTACTGCGCGACGATAAATCCTATCCTTATATTTATATTTCGACCCAAAATGATTATCCGCAAATGGATTTTGTTCGAGGCAAAAAGAAAAAGCAGGGGCGTTATTTTGGTCCGTATCCGAGTATTGGTTCGGCGCGAGAAACGTTAGCCTTATTGCAAAAATGTTTTATGTTGCGTCAATGTAAAGATAGCGTGTTTCGCCATCGTTCACGACCGTGTTTGCAGTTTCAAATTAAGCGCTGTAAGGCGCCGTGTGTTGGTTACGTTGATCATGAAGCGTATCAACAAACCGTGCAACAAGCGATTCAATTTTTGGAAGGTAAGAGTGAAGCACTGATTGATGATTTCATTGGCCAGATGAAGCAGGCCAGTCTGAAGCAGGACTACGAGCATGCGGGGCGGTTACGTGACGATGTTGAGCGTTTACGTAAGCTGCAGCATCACCAGTACTTTAGCCATGATCAGCATGACATTGACGTGATAGCTTTAGTGCAGACTCACCATGTATGGGTGGTGTCGGTGTTGTTGGTGCGTGGTGGTGAGCTGTTAACGCATCATTGCTATTACCCCAAGGTGCCAGTAGATGCTGATGAGATGGAAGTGCTATTGCAGTTTATTAATCATTATTATTTAAATGAAACGGTAGCTAATTTATTTCCGGCTAAGATCTTATTGCCTTTTCCCATTGAAAATAAAGAGGTGATCGAGTCTGCGATTAAGCAGCATTGTCAGCGCAAGCTGCACTTAATGTCGCGCAGTGATGATGTATTAAAGCAGTGGCGCGCGATGGCTGAGCGCAATGCTAAACAAGCATTAGCCGAAAAATTAGCGGGTAAGACAAAAATCGATCGCCAATTGCAGGGGTTGGCTAAGGCGATGGGCTTAGGACATGCGCTGCAACGCATTGAGTGTTTTGATATTAGTCATACGCAGGGTGAGGCGACCAAAGCATCATGCGTGGTATTTGATCGCCAGGGCGCCTGTAAAAAAGCGTATCGTCAGTTTGATATTAAAGACGTGACTGCGGGTGATGATTATGCAGCAATGCGACAGGCGGTTTATCGGCGTTATAGTGGATTATTAAAGCGTGGCGAGCCTTTGCCTGACGTAGTGTTGATCGATGGTGGTATGGGGCAGCTAAAGCAGGCTGATGAGGTGTTGCAAGAGTTGCAAATTGATTCGATATGTCTGTTAGGTGTGGCGAAAGGTAAGTCACGCAAACCGGGGTTGGAGCGACTGTTGTTGGTTAGCGGTCAGGTGTTGCAATTGCCGCCACACAGTGAGGCTTTTCATTTGGTTCAATATATTCGTGATGAGTCACATCGTTTTGGTATTCGTGCTCACCGCAATAAGCGTGATAAATCACGCACCCAGTCAGTTTTAGAGCAAATTCCTGGGGTTGGCCCTAAAAAGCGCCAAGCATTATTGGCGCACTTTGGTGGACTACAGGGGTTAAAGCAGGCTAGTGCAGCCGAAATTGCCAAAGTGCGTGGGATTACACCATTAATAGCTGAAGAAATTAAAAAGCAGCTAAGCTGATGTTATTGAGCATACTTTGCGTGCAGTCTGAGATGTGACCGCAAATCGAGTAAGATTCTATCTGATAGTTATTGAGAAAATCGATAGTTAACTACCGTGAGACAGAGCAGGCCTAAAGAACTTCTCAGTTGCCGCCATTAATGCCTCCGTTGCTTGATCCAGTATGCCAAACGACGGGCCTTCCTCAGAACATAATGTCACCCACTCCAAGAGTTTTTGAATGCCGCCGTGAATAAACACGTCCAGCTCATCATATTGTTTACTCTCCAATAAGCGCCCGGCCTCCTGTGCCGATACGACTATTGCCAACCAACTGGTTATCAGTGGAATCTCAGCTCGATAGTTTGCCAAACGCTTCTTGGTATCTTCTTGAGGCTCAATCAGTGGTGGCCGTGTACTAAAAAAGCTCGGATTATTGATAGTATCTTCAGTAACTCTTCTCTCCATATCATCAACCGCCTTGGTTAAAGCCAACTGATAATCTTCTAACTTACCTTTCAATTCCGCTAACGATGTTCCCGTCATAACTTCCTCCTTCAATGAGCTCACACAAGCCGGCGCCTTCCCGGTTTTCGTTCAACTTGTGAGATATTAACAGCTTATAAGTAAAACAAAAGGGGTAATTCAAAATTATGAGCGGGCAGGGCAGATACGAGATGATGTTGAAAAATTACGTAAACTGCAACATCACCAATACTTTAGTCACGATCAACACGATATTGATGTGATTGCGTTAGTGTAAACCCATCATATTTGGGTGGTGTCGGTATTATTAGTTCGTGGCGGCGAATTTATTCCCGGCGAAGATTTTATTACCGTTTGCTATCGAGAGTATTTGACTAACACATTGCAGCACATTGAATGTTTTGATGTCAGTCACACGCAAGGCGAAGTAACCAAAGCTTCTTGTGAGGTGTTTGATCGGCAGGGTACGTGTAAAAGGGCAGAGTTAGTATTCAGTCTTTGAATTGCCCCTTTTATTTTTCTTATAAGTAGAAACTGTCATACCGCCCAAACTTAATATTCAAAATTACAATGTTTCAATAGCTTGCTTTTAAGTTTGGTATTTATTATAAACACCCTAATATAAAACGACAGGATAATGTGCATGAGAAAAGGCAAGCAGCACAGAGACAGCTTTAAACTGAATTCAAAATACTTACTCGCTCTCGCCGTATTCTATGTGGTGTTTTGTTTAAGCGCGGATGTTTTAGCATTTCGCTTTACTCAGTTTGGACCTGTTGTTGAATCAGGCGCCACATTACTGTTTCCATTAACCTACCTCATTTCTGACATCATTACAGAAGTGTATGGATACAACGTCGCAAAGATGCTGGTTTGGTTAATCTTACTAAGTGAGTTGCTTTTTGCGTTGTTATTGCGTTTAGTTAACTTAGCGCCTAACGCGAGCTTTTTTCATGATGCGCACGCTTATAATGTGGTGATTAATCCGATTTTACATTTTGTTGTTGCAGGAATAATAGCTAATATAGCCAGTGACTTTGTAAACATATACCTGATTTCAAAATGGAAGATATCATCTAAAGGAAAATATTTCTGGCTCAGAAGCATAGGCTCTACTGCGATATCTGAGTTCATACTGGTGCTTGTCGTCGTGTTGCTAGGGTTTTCTAGCACGTTAAATTGGCATAACCTGATTCATATTATGTTATGTGCCTACGGGTTAGAGCTCTTCTATGCCGTCATATTTGTTTGGCCTGGCTGCATCATTGCCAAATTTCTCAAAAAATCTGAAGGGCTGGATGTGTATGATTATAAAATTAATTACAACCCTTTTAGATTTTCAACTCAAGAGACAGTAGCATGAAGTCAGTTGATGTAGACATCGTATGTGCCGTTGATGAAGAATTTGCAGCAATATCAGAGCATCTTTATAACGATAACAGCAGCGACCAAGAATGAGAACACAAGACCCATCTATAGATGGCGACAGACTCGAACAAAAAGCAGGTGCTCATATTGTATCTGTTGGTATATTTCAGCCTGAATCCCCACTTAGTTCTAGACGTAGACCTGTGCCATACAATAAAAAATTGCATCCAACCGTTAGTGATAGGCGACACAAAAGAATGTGTGAAGCGATTGATCATGACGATTTAGAGGCGTTCATGAATGAGCACCCAACTTTCAATGAATTACATACCCCCCCATCTAAATATACCAAGTTATTACTATGTGACTACATTTTTGAACTTTGCGACCAACGATGGCTTGACCGTATATACCAAGAAATTATTGCCTCGACTTTACAGTATTTAAATATTAATACTGATAAAGCTCCAAAAGAGATGATCGATCTACTTCCTGCGCGACTGCATACTTCTGTATTTCATTTTTTAGTACAATATAACCAGCTGGATATTATTAAAAAAATTACCGACCTAATTTCGCACCAAGGAAGATATTCACTACCTAATGCAGTAGATTTGCTTAATCAAAGATTTACAACCCCTTTACATCTCGCGGCAAAATTAGGCCGGCTTGACATGGTAAAATTGCTGCTTAAATGTGGTGCAAATGTAAACGGTAATCGTCTTGATACTTCAACGGGGACCCCACTGTCTGATGCTATTCTTCATGGAAAAACACCCTCACATGCAGACATTACATATGCCTTACTTCAGGCTGGTGCAGACATAAACATTCTATCCTCTGGACAGTCAAGTGTCACATCAGGAAAAACACTTGAAGAGCGGCCACCTTATTTTGTTGACTCACCACTACTGACTATTGCAGCACAGCTCAATTTGGCAGTGCATGTGAAAATACTACTGGATAATGGAGCTAGAATTAATGAGCTTGGCGAGAATTCTAACACGGCAATATATGCCGCTGTAAAGAGCCGCAGCCACGAAGCGGCTATGGTTTTACTGGAAGCCGGGGCAGACGTTAAGCTTTCAAACAGCTTTACACTAAGGACACCTCTGCATGTCGCAGCAGCTAATGGCGACCTTAAAATGGTTACAGCTCTTTTAAACGCAGGCGCCGATCCTGATGCTGCTGATCGCAATCAGTTAAAAGCCGTGGACTATGCTAGGGAAAAAAATTACTCCCAAGTGGTTACCTATATTCAAGATAGATCAATAAAAGACTCGGCAGAAGCAGGGGTGATAACAGGGTTCCATCACACATCGGCACCCTAAACAGCTTTAATATCGTCGATCCCCGATGGCTATATAGCATAGTGTCCAATCTATACCTGGAGATAGCAAAGACCAATTCTGTCACCTTCCAGGTGTTGGTCCAAAAAAAACGCCAAGCGCTGTTGGCGCACTTTGGTGGGATGCAGGGATTAAAGCAGGCCAGTGCTGCTGAAATTGCCAAAGTGCGTGGGATTGCCTTATTGGTTGCTGGAGAGATTAAGCGCAAGCTTGATTAGCTGCTGTAGTGATTCAGGTAGACTTGATCTAATTTATTGTTCGCGTACAATCGTGTTATGAACTTCGCGCTTTTATTAACTTGGTCAAGAATTTTCGCCATTCCGGTGATTGTGTTGGTCTATTTTTTACCTTTTAAGAATGCTCACTTAGTTGCTGCCATAGCGTTTGCATTAGTTGCGATAACTGATTGGTTAGATGGCTTTGTGGCGCGTAATTTGGATCAATGCACTAAATTGGGTGCCTTCTTAGATCCAGTGGCTGACAAGCTTCTGGTGTCGATTTCATTACTGATGATTTTAAGTCAACAATACATGCCGTTTTTGGCATTACCCGCCGCGGTGATAGTGGGGCGAGAGCTGACTATTTCGGCGCTAAGGGAGTGGATGGCTGAAATAGGCAAGCGTACCAGTGTTGCTGTGACCTTTGTGGCGAAGCTAAAAACTGTTATGCAATTAGTGGCGATTGGGGTGCTACTTCTGTATCGTCCGCACATGCCGTTGTACGTTTTATACATTGGTGTTGTGTTATTAAGCATATCAGCAGTTTTAACGCTATGGTCTATGATTATTTATCTAAAAATTGCTTGGCCGGACTTGACTTTGCACGGAGAATA
>JARGNX010000017.1 GCA_029210045.1 Coxiellaceae bacterium | reverse complement strand
TATTTTACGAGAAAATTCTACTTCTAAATAGCCTTAATTTTCGGGGGGATTACCCACCGTAACGTGAACCATGAAGAGGGTCTAATGCTGTTAATTCAGTCGCTCTAGCAACACTCACCTTTGGTAAAGGCAAACCATAATCCTTAACGATACCCCCCAAGCGACCTTGCTTTGCAGCTTTGAATTCATCCTCCGTCAGTTTTTGCACGTTTGATGGATCTTGTAAGTTGCTGAGTAATTTAACGGCTGCATTTAATTTTGTATCGGCACCGTAGCACTCCTTTTGAAATAAACTAAAGCCATGATGGGGCTCACCCGCATCATTTATTTGTGGGTGCCCCGCAATGATGAATCGATCGCGTTGATAGGTTCGGCTAGCAATATAATGCAAACAGCTTAGCTTTGCTGCGGCTATAGCATTTCCCTCGCCTTTAAGTTGTTCTACAGCTTTACTTACGTCTGTCTTAAGAAGCCTAACCAGAAAGTTATTGAGCTGTTTCATATCAACTTTATTTAGTTGACTTACCAAGCCGTTTATCTGATCACTTAAATCATCAGTAGCACTCCCTGCAGTAACATCAGAATCAAAAGCGGTAAAGTTGCGCGTCCTGAGGCGCACTCGCTCCCCAAGCGATTGAGCTGCAACAGGAGCTTTATATTTGCGACCATAGGTTGCTGGTTTAGGGTTATCTTTCAAATAAGCTCTCATATTACTTTCCTCTCGGCTATATCACATCTTTCATTACCATATTTATAGTAGTATTGTAACCTGCCCAGCTTAATGGTATCTTAAATGATCGTTTAGGCATTTTATTATTTATATAGATATAACAATTAGTTGCAGCCTAAGCCACAACTAATTCGTCATTTTCTTGCGTTTCAGGTGACTCTTGATAGGTTTTCTCACCGCCAAACAGCTCTAACAAAGCAGGAAACCAGTTAGCAAACTCGAGGCAAGTAATGGTGAAATCAGCATCCAATTGCTGTTCTTTGGTATCACAAAAAGCATCTTTGCGTTGCTCTTCAAGGATATCCAGAAACTTAATCTTAGACACACTCAAATTAGTATCAACAGTGAAGGATATGCGGTCCTGCCAACTGAGTGACAACTTCGATAATTTTTTACCATGATCTAAATGAGCAATCACTTCTTTAGCGGCTAGGTTTTGCTGTGAAAAACGTACGATGTTTTTTTCATGTTCTTGATCGAACATTTCACAATCACGCTCAATAACAAAACCTTTTGGCCAACGGTTATCGTGAAGCCAACGAGTCATTTCATTGCTCACACTCAATTCCGTTTCCACTAAATCTGCCTTAAAGCCACCAAAAGTTTTATTTAATAACTCTAATAGCTGCTGACATACAGTCGTATTGGTAACGCCGACATACAAGTATTTTTGTTTAATATCCAAATACAGCGTATAGCTTTGGTTACGGGTAAAAGCTTGTGGTAATAGCTGAAATTCAATCTCTTCTTTCAGCGCTTGCTTTTCTTTAGCATACACATTACGTTCTTGCTTTTGGCGAATTTGCTCAATACGCTCATCCAAATGCTCTTTAATCACCGAAGCCGGCAATAGTCGTTCTTGTTTGGCAAGCGACATTAACCAATAACCTTGCGTGGCATGAATCATCACTTCACTGTTTTTACCAAACGGGCTCTGCCAGCCAACACTGTGGTATTGGCTTTTGGGACAATTTTGCAATTGATATTGCTGACATGCTTGCTCAGCCGCTTCAATATCCAATTGTTCGCACTCAAAACGGAATACTTTTAACTGTTTAAATAACACCGCTTACTCCTGTAAATCGTCTGCTGCTAACCACTGATTAAGGATTTCAATTAACTTACGCGCTTGATCAGCTGATGATACGTTAAATTTAGACTTAGGTTGATACTCACCATTACGCTTTTGATAGCGACGGATACTGAATTTATCTTTACCATAGACTTCTTTGGCACGATCCCAGTCACGGTAGCGATATACGATTGTGCTCCACGCTCCTTTGGTCAACACCTGCTTGTCCAATTCTTTGACAGTAGTAAGGCCATCTTCGACATACTCAATGGTCAATTCATCAACAGTTTCTGCCATTTTTACTCTCCTAGTGAATAATATTCTTTTTGTTGCGTAAGCACCGAATGATGCCATAGGCACTGATAATAAGCCAAGCGATTTCGATAATAAATGAGGCTAAGTTCATCGTATGGCACAGTGAGATAATGATAAGAACTGAACCAATAAAATTAACCAGTGAAAACGACATGTCATCACGTGTCAGTTTGTTAATTTGAATACAGATGTACGCCCATAACACCATTAGCACGCCTATAATGCCAATGACATCAGAAACGCTGAAATGAAAATGTGCAATGCTCATAACTTTATCCTTAAATATGGGTAGCGTATCCAGTTTTATTTTCCTGGATCCCGGATCAGGTCCGGGATTACAATATCAGGTCCGGGATGACAATGTCAGGTCCGGGATGACAATACCAAGTCCGGGATGACAATACCAACCCTAGACAATACTTCCAATTCAAAATTCCATCGTAATAAAATACCCGCCAAACTTACGAATATTCAAAACCCCCGTATCAAAAATCAAATACTGGCCTTTTATCCCCTGTAATTCACCTGTGATTTCAGGCTTTTTATCAAACGACAAAGAACTAACCTTGGTGGGGTACTCTATCACAGGATATTCAAATGAATAATCATCCGGATTGTCCAACACAGTAAAGTCAAAACCTTGTTGCCGCAAGTCATTTAAATCTTTATCAACAGTAGCCAATATTTTTTTCGAATACGCTTTTAAATCCGTTGGCTCAACTTCATTTTTTAACATTTTGCGCCAATTGGTGCGATCGGCCATGTGTTGCTTTAGTATCACCTCAATTAAACCTGAATGGTAACGTGTATCCACTTGAATAATGGGTAACGCTTGTATCGCACCTTGATCCATCCAGCGTGTTGGCACCTGTGTACCTCGAGTAATGCCAACTTTTATTGTCGAGCTATTTGCCAAATAGATCACATGAGAAGTCATACAATGCGTTTCACCCCACTCAGGTTCACGACAAGTACCTTGTTGAAAGTGACAAAGCTCAGGACTCATAATACAGCGGTCACATTGCGCCAACTTTCGAAAGCATGGAAAACAAAATCCCTGATTAAAACTCTTATTTGTTTTTTTATCACAATGCACACAATTAATGACACCATCGAACCTAAACGTTAATGTTTTTCCAATCAATTCGTTCATTGGTACTAATTCTTCACCAATCGGTAGTTGATACCGCACTGGCGAAAGATGCTCGGTTTGCATCTTTCGCAAATTTCCTTTTTTACAACCCATGACACCCCTTTACATTTCTCAATTTTTTACATGTCACAACATATAGCAATCTATCCGCCTCTCACGAACAACCATCATTCTCCACCTTAGCTAACATATATTCTTCAACAGGTTCGCCACACATTAAATGTTGCTGAATAATTTGCTCCAACACCTCAGGTGTGCACGAGTGATACCAAACACCATCAGGATACACTACCGCAATAGGTCCACGACTACATACGCGCAAACAGTTTGCTTTCGAGCGATACACACCACCACGATCACTTAAACCTAATTCGCTTAAACGATGCTTTAAATATTCCCACGATTCCAGGCCTTGTTTAACGTCACAACAATTTGCTTTGGTTTGATCGCAACATAAAAAGATATGGTGCTTTATACCGGTGATATTTAATCGATCCAGTTTGGTTCGTAATTTTTCGTCTAGGTTTTCAGTCATTTGCTACCTTTTACTAATTCTTACATCACACAATTATCGCTACCAAGGCGCACAACGCACCTCGAAAGAGGCACCCTATACACCTAGATAGCATGGCTCGGCCTAATTCCGTTATGTGAAATTAACCATTCGCATTAACGGCACCTTCGCCCTTTCAATTACCTGCGGTGACAACTTAATCTCGCTTAAAGTACTATCTAAGCTAGCCTCTAAATTTTCTAATGCATTCATAGACATCCAAGGACAATGTCCACAACTACGACAAGTCGCACCCTTTCCTGCCGTTGGCGCTTCTAATATCAGCTTATCTGGATTGGCTTTTTGCATTTGGTAAAAAATACCGCGGTCCGTTGCAACGATAAAAACAGGATTATCCATAGTATTTGTAGCGTTTAATAGCTTTGCAGTTGAGCCAACCACATCAGCCACCTCAATAACAGTGGGTGGCGATTCCGGATGCACTAAAATAGCAGCGTCTGGGTGCTGTTGTTTTAAGTCTAAAATACCTTTAGCTTTAAATTCTTCGTGCACAATACAACTACCCTGCCACATTACCATATCGGCATCCGTATTATCTTGAATGTAATTTCCTAAATAACGATCTGGCGCCCATAGGATTTTTTTACCTTGCTCATCTAAGTGACGCACAATCTCCAACGCGCAACTCGACGTCACGGTCCAATCGGCTAGTGCTTTAACGGCAGCTGAAGTATTAACATAAACGACTACTTCACGATCCGGATGTTGCTTACAAAATTCAGCAAACTCATCCGCTGGACAACCCAAATCTAAAGAACATGTAGCCTCTAATGTTGGCATTAACACCCGCTTTTCAGGGCTTAAAATCTTTGCGGACTCTCCCATAAATTTCACACCAGCAACCACTAGAGTATCAGCCTCACAGTTCAATCCAAACTGTGCCATTGCTAACGAGTCACCAACAAAGCCGCCACTGATTTCAGCTAATTGCTGTAATTCAGGTGCCGTGTAATAGTGCGTAACTAACACAGCATTTTTTTGTTTTAGCTTCTCTGCTAGCGCATGGATTTTTGTATTTAATTCCAGCTCAGTTCTATCTACTGGCTGAACCACTTCCGGCACAAAAAACTCAGTCATTACTCACCTCACTTACTTCTGATAACCATAAATCGGTTAATTGTTGTTGCATATTATTTTGTTGTAATCTTTCATCAATGTTGGCGATATCTATTTTTTCAAACGGCTGATGCTGCCATGAGCATGCATATACAGCTTTCGTGCGCTTACCAGTCACCGGATCTATTTGCCACGTTAAACATTGCGCACAAACGCCTTTAAGCATGCACTGCATCGGCGCATAAACTGAAGCTGACCACTCAACATCTTTTAATTCTTTATCAAGCCAAGTGCCTCTGATGTGTTTAACCTCACATAAAAGGTCCGAATCACCTATGATTCCAATCTGATCGATTTGCTCAAACAACTTAGGGTTAGACTGTTGCAAATCATGCAAGCATTTATCAATAGGCTTATCGCAACACCAATGCACTTGATGGCAAATGTTTTCCACCTCATCACGCAAAAAGATGTCGTCTTCAGCGTCAAATAAGCCTAAATATACTAATTTATTACCCTCTGCATTTAAAAAAGGCGCCCAGCCACGCAAATGTGCGATCGCCAATGAACCACCAATCAATAAAATGGTTTCATTTTCTGGGATCTTACTGCGTACACCCGTTGGCCCCATCACACTGACGCGCTCCCCCGGCTGCAGTAATGCGGCCATCTGTGAGCTAGCGCCACGATCTAACAGTAATAGTGCTAACTGATCTGGATGGTCAGGCACGGGCGAGGCAAAACATGCCACCCCTTCCATTTCCATTGACACACCGTTTTGTTGCTTGGCCAATTGTGAAAAATTTTGTAATCGATAAAACTGTCCCGGTTGATATACGGCACGTGCCTGTGGTGCACAAACCACGATTTCGCGCACGCCGGGTTGCAGCAATTGATTCGATATCACATGCTGTTCAAATTGCTGTTTAATTGCATCATGAAAACCCATGTAATTTTTTGTTGTAGGCGCTTGCGAATCCAGTTGTTGATTAATGGCTTTATAGCAAGCAAGTCCCGATGCGATCGCCTGCACAACATTGCCATGAAACACTGGGTGTGTATCACCCAAGAAGGTCACGCGCTTATCGTATTTATCGTAACTGGTAAACATGCCAATATTATCAGACTTACAATGCGCCGCTTGAGCCACTTGTTCAAGTTGGTCACCAACAGCATTGTATTCACGGTACTGATAGCGATCACGAACAAAGGTATCCTTATGCTCAAAGGCATAAGCCACATTGGGCTTGGCGCCTGTGGCTACAAATATGGATCGAGCGGGTAACGTCAATTGTTTACCGTCGGCATCAACACATACTAAAGCCTGACAATCACCAGTATCACTTAACACAACTTTTTGTGGCGATAAGTGCTCGGCATAAAAAATACCTTCTTCTAATGCCTTGGCTAATTCTTCTGGGTTTTTACGGTAGGCTGGTGCTTCAGTCATCGCGCGTCGATAAGCAATCGTCACACCACCAAAGCGACGAATCAATGTAATGCTGTCTATTTCACGGCTCTCAATCGCTGCTTGTTTACGCTCTTCAGCTATTTGTTTAGCATGATTTAAGAACTCATCGAGGATAACCAGGTCTTGACTATTAAACTGTTGCCTAACGGCATCTTCACATAGCTTGTTACACAGCTCATCGTATCGCAACGCTACCTTTTCTACTTGAACAAGATAATAAGCGCCTACTTCAGTAGCCGTATCGACCCCGGTTAAACCACCACCAATCACCACGGCGGGTAACCGTACTTGTAAATTGGTTAAATTGTTTTTCTTACTAGCGCCGGTCAGTTGCAAGGCCATTAAGAAGTCATTCGCTTGTCGCATGCCCGGAGCTAAGCTGTTTTCTATCGGTAATTCTTTTGGTAAACCGGCACCCACCGCAACCGCTAAATGATCAAAACCCAGTTGCCATGCCTGCTCAACAGTTACCGTGCCCCCAAAACGCACACCACCAAAAGCTTGGAAGTGTCGTCGTCGCATCAGGCTGATATAAATGAGCTTAAGAAAATTCTTATCCCAACGTACGGTAATACCATACTCAGCCACACCACCAAAGCCATGCACCACACGCTCCGATAGCGGCTCATAAATATCATCAAAACTATAAATGGGTTGTTTTAACCACCCTTGATCGACCGGCTCAATTTTTAAACCATCCATACCAACAACGGCATAACCCGACTGAGTTAAATAATGCGACAAGGTATAACCAGCAGGACCCAAACCCATTACTAAAACATTTTTACCATTATAATTTTCAGGTAAATACTGTTCGCTCCGCAAAGGGTTCCAACGTGTTAACAGATCATAAATCTCAACACCCCACGGTAAATGCAATACATCCGTCAAAGCGCGAGTTTCAATTTGAGGAATATCAACCGGGGTTTGACGTTGGTAAATACAGGCTTTCATGCAATCATTACAAATACGATGCCCCGTCGCGGGACACATCGGATTATCCACCATAATCATTGCCAACGAACCAAGACTATAACCATCACGCTTTAATGAAATCATCTCAGAGATTTTTTCATCCAAAGGGCAACCAGTCAGCAACTCATCCAGTGGATTTACTTTAAATCCTAACTCCGGCTCTTTGCGCTTAATAGGGAAACCTGACGAACAAAAATCCCCATCATTTTTATGGCAGTAAACGCAGTAATGCACTTCATCCATTACTTCCCGACGTGGCATCCGCTCGTCAGTTAAATCAAAGCCATCTCTTTGGCGTTTTTTGCTATCTACAATCTGTAAGCAGGAAATTTCATCATGCTTAATCGTTTCGACATCAATTAAATGACCAAAATCCAGTTTCTGCGGCAGCTTGAATGCGATCCACTCTTCGACATACTCAGCTCCAACCTCAGTGGTGCACGCTGCAATACACCAATTAATAATCGCTTCATTAGCATCATCACCTTGTTCACTCAACTCTAACGCCGCTTGAGCCAAGCTTAACTCAGGGTCTTTTGTCTGCAACCATTGCTGCAATGGTTCACTCAATGCTTCAAACGACTCCGTCACACCATCCTTTAAACGGCGCTTAGCGTGCTTTAATACGTAATGTTTTTTAAACCAAAAAATAGGGTCGTCTTTAAGCGTAGCCTGCATTAACTCAGTTGCTTCAGCCTCTATATGAAATAAACCGGCGATAAATGAGTCCAAATATTCAGCACAAGCAATTAAACCACCGCTAAGTTGTTCACGCTCAAACACTTCGCCTTGACGATAGGCCAATAAAAACGCAGCCAGTTCCTGCGGTAATTGCGCAATAAAATGACGATCCAGCGACTGCAACCCCTCAACCGAATGCAGGGCATTAAAATCACCGTATTTTAACGTTAGTGTGGGCTGTTGCATGGAAAATTTCGTCTTTAATCGGTACAATAGCTATCAAAACCTGGCCCATTGTACCAGACGTAATAGGAAGAGGTAACATGAAACAGAAAACAGACAAGCATTATGTCAGCCCAGCTGATAAATTTTTAGCCGAATTCAATGCAACCCACCCCAACTCTGCGTCCCAGCAAGCCGAAGTGGATAAATATGACAAGTTAGACGAAACGCGAGATAACCCCGAAGCGCCCGAACCTTCCAGCAGTGATGACCTCTGGGATTAGTGAATAACTACACTAGGATTTGAGATGCCCTCTCACACCCATACGGTGCTCAGCCTCGGCATGGTGATCAGTGGCGGTTGCACTGGCCTTCATAGGTGCACGATTCACAAGCGCATCAAATACAGCAGACGCAGACCCAGGTGCACGTGGGAAAAGCCTAAATGCCATTCTCATGACGGCTTCCTCTGACGGTGTCGCATCTACAAACCTACCCTTCTCACTCAAACCATCATCATCAAACTTACGCATCTTTACTTACCTCATTGATTATAATTCTAGTATGTTCGTAATATATAGATAATCGCTAAGGTTGTAAAGCATTTTTCAATCAAATAACTATTTAAGCACCAAGCGCGGCGGCCAGCTCATCGTTATCGTTCATCTCAACCACGATATCACAACCACCAATAAACTCACCTTTAACATACAGTTGCGGGATCGTAGGCCAGTGAGAGAACTGTTTAATACCTTCGCGAAGCTCAGGATCTTCAAGCACATTAACATCCTTATATTTAGCGCCATGCTGTTTAAGAATTTGTGCTACACGACCGGAAAAGCCGCATTGCGGGAAGTCAGACGTGCCCTTCATAAATAACACTACGTCATTTTCGTCGATTATTGTTTGGATTTTTTCATTAATGCTCATGATTATTCTCGCTTATTCTGATTCTGCAGGAGTTAAAGTTTTCATTGATAGCGCATGGATTTCATTACCCATTTTTTCACCCAATGTGGCATACACCATGCGATGACGCGTCATGGTATTTTTACCCTCAAATTCTGGACATATAATCACGGCTTCAAAGTGATGACCATCACCATCAACTGAAACCTGACTGTCAGGCAGCCCTTGCTGGATCCACTCGGCTATTGTCTCGGCTTGCATCATATCAACGCCCTTACATGCTGTTTATTTGGCGCAGACTATACCATATAAATAATTATCACAACACGATTTAATGGATAGAAGGAGCTGCAGTATCCAGCAGCTGAGGAGAAGTCACTGCGATTTTGCCATAAACAGCAGCCTTGAGTCGGTCATCGTAATCGCAGTCAGGGGCACGAATAAAGTCACACACCTTCTGCAGAATACCATCCCGCGCTGCTTGTGTTGCCGAATCAGTTGCTGAGAATTTTGCCTGAACACCCTCAATGGTTTTGATCATTAAGTTAAAATGCTGTATGGGTGATATCGCCATATGATTGTCAGCTTTGTTACTGCCTAAATCACATAGCACTTCGGTAGCACTCTCGCGTAAAAACAAACGCCATGGCTTATAACGTTCAGACTTCACCTGGTCAATACACAAGGTAACTTCTTCCGGTGTTAAAGCTCCACCGTAATCACCCGCACCACGGTTTTTCTTGGTCTGTTGAAAAATTAAATTATGTAAAACAGCTGAATAACCCGTTTTTAATGCGCAGTTCCCGCCCCTTTGTAAGGTTTTATCAACTTCACAAATAGGCTTTAACTTTAAATCTTTACCCAAGCCCGGGACATCCTCCCCCAAACTGGTTAAATACCCATCATCACTACTAGGTTGCTGAATTTCTGATAGCCAAGCATTATCTTGCAACTTAGTCATATCTTGAATTTGAAAGATTTTTATAGCGGACTCACCATGCTCACCTTGATTACTATAAGCCATGTAATGCATTCCATCCAACTCAAACACGGATAACGATATAGCATGCCCTATCCAGCCGCTACAAAGACTTACCATTTGATTACGACCCAAGCGATCCGCTACTTGTGGAGCATCATACTTTTTCTCCATACGCTGCAAATCATCAGAAATTGACTGCCACCGCCTTTTTTCAGCCATATCACCTATTCGCGCTATAAATTTATCGGTATGATTACGCACAGTATTTACAGCAACCACACGGCTTAAGCCTTCATTGCTATCACAAATACTGTAAGCATCGATTGCATACGACTGATCTTTTACACCTGAGATCATCGTATTTGCCTTAACTTGGTTTTTTAAAAAGGTGAACCCACCGTGAAATCTTCTTACTTTCTGGCGGTTTTCCAGTAACCGAGGATCAAAATCAGTTCTGCTCGCTAATGGGGCCTCCCCAAACAAACCTGGGCTTGTTGGTAGCGATATTAATTCAGAAGTGCCGTAACCGCTTAGATTACACTGTGCAAGCATCTCTTTAGCTGTATCTCTTTCAACGACGTCAGCATTACTATCCATTGCTTTCCTTCTAATATGCAAAAACGCAGCTCGGCAATCTTCTTTTGCTAATGCGAATGCCTCATCCAACGACACATCAGGAAACAAACGTTTAAACGAAATAGTATCCCCCAGATCCGCCGCCCTTCTGGTGTAATACTTCGCATGGTTGTCATTTGCTCCGCAACCGTAGCCATGAGCAATCATATCAGCCAATATCAAGATGATCATTATGTCATCCTGGAGATATTCATTGTGCATACGGACAATAATTTCAAACAACTCAGCTGGTGACTCTTCTTTTAGCTCAGATGCCAATTGGTAGGCAATATCGCAAGCCTCTCGAGAATTAAATTTAACACCATAGTCAGCCGTTGATAATAAGCGCGCATAGTGCATTCGCACTGACCTTGATCTATCGCCTTTCTGATATGCAATTTCACTCAAAGCTGCTAGCTCATATCTATCTACCTCACTTAATTTTGCCTCAGGCACTAAAATTTGCATGTGGTAATAATTATAAGCCGCCCTATCGTGAGTTGGGTTTTGTGAAAACAACAAACGGCTCAAAGCATGTAAACCAACATTGAACTGCTGCTGTGAAGCAATCAACAATGATGTATTTGTCGTTAGGCGATTAAGCTCTTTTATATAATCAGCGCGATTACTGACAGCTAGACTCTGTATAGACTCCAGCTTTTTTTTGACCCAATGCACATACTGATTAATCATCATTTGCCGCTGTTCACTACCTGGTGCCACCCCATCAAATAATGCAATCACAAGCACATCTCTCGTATTATCAAGTGCTAATTCAATAATACCACCATGCGGAAAGCACTCGGCATGCAGCCACATCGATTGCTGAAAACTTACAGTATCACGCTTTCGATCGCTGGTCTGCTGCTTGCATAGTCGGTTTAAATACATCAGTGGATTTATTGAACGCATCGGACTGAACCGCTCCCACATAGGCGCTACAGGTGGCGACGCCCTGAGTGCATAATCTAACGAATCATTTAGTAATGCATAATTACTTTCTAATTCAGCCAAAGCTGTCGGGTAGCCATTGCTCGCCTTCTGATATAATTCTGCTAATTCTGCACTGCTGTAACCTGTTCTCGCCATACCTTACGCTCACGACCTTAAACAATGAAAATACAGCCATTATAAATTACCGCCATTAAGCTAGAATTAAGGATTTATCGGCTGGCACAATATAAAAACACGATAATTCATATAGATAAGGGTATTACACAGATATAGTAAGCGTTTTGTTTTGTACCAGCGAAATGATTTGTGTATAATCCGCCTATTCTAACCGCTTATAATTGCTAAGGATTTAACCAAATGACCTTTGTTGTCATCGACAAATGCATCAAATGTAAGTACACCGACTGTGTTGAAGTCTGTCCTGTCGACTGCTTTCACGAAGGGCCTAATATGTTGGTGATCGATCCCGAAGAGTGCATTGACTGCAATCTCTGCGTTCCAGAGTGTCCGATTGATGCCATCTTAGCTGAGGATGACTTAAGCGATGAACAAGAAAAATATCTTGAGCTTAATGAAAGACTGAGTCAAAAGTGGCCAGTAATTACCATTAAAAAAGACCCACCCGATGATGCTAAAGCATGGGATGAAGTACCGGATAAATTGAAGCTTTTAGAGGAATAACAAGAGTTAAAAAAAGGAGAAACTCAGGGTGGAAGAAAGGATTAAGGGAATTGCTTTGCTCGGGACGGGCGATGAAATCATCAATGGCGATATCCTCAACACCAACGGACAGCACATTGCTCAGCTTTTAATTGAACATGGAATGCAACCTGGCAACCATATGGTTGCTGCTGATGATGATCACGACTTGTTGTCAGCCATGGAGTTTTTACTCAACAACCACGACGCATTAATCACGATTGGTGGATTGGGCCCAACGTCAGATGACCTAACTCGGTTTTCACTAGGGAAAGCAGTAAATCAGGCACTGAAGTTTGATGAAGACAGCTGGCAAATGATTCAGGATCGTTTAAACAAGTTCAAACTAGACATTCCCGTTTCAAATAAACAGCAATGCTTGTTCCCACAGGATGCAACAATTTTACCGAACCATTATGGCACAGCCAATGGTTGTAAATGCATAACTGACGATGGCACTGTTGTCTATATGCTACCTGGGCCGCCAAACGAATGCTTGCCGATGTTTGAAAAACATGTACTACCCGATTTAATCAAACAAAACTTCCCCGCTGAAATGCATCGTCAAAGTTGGCTGTTGCTTGGTGTTAGTGAAGGCATGGTGGCAGAGACTTTGGATAAAATCGTGCAAGACACTGATGTTAATATTGGTTACCGTGTTGACTACCCATATTTAGAAGTAAAATGCCACAGCAAGGATATCAATGCGCTTAGGCAAGTATATAACGACATCATGCAGATTGTTGGCGATAACGTCGTCAGCGAAAAACGCTTAAAAGCGAGTGATCAATTGCTTAATTGGATTAAACAGCACAACCTCCAATTGCATATCGAAGACCCCATCACTGGTGGCAGACTGGAACTGTTACTACACACTCCCGACACTAATAATAAGATAAGCTTCTATACGGAAGCGAATGACGAAACGGGAATGCATATTACATTGTCAGGGTTTGATAGCTACTGGAAAAAAGATGAAAGCGTTGGGTTAGACGCCATCAATATCACCACCAATTGCGATGGCACTGTGATTGATCACACCATAAAAGTTCCTTACCGCGGTAATCGCATGCCAGGCATGGCCTGCGAATCAATCTGTTGGTATCTTTTAAATGAATTAACAAGGATGTTAGATAATGAACCTGAGTCACTACACACCGCCTAATAAGACACTATGGCAAGGTCGTGAGGATGATAACGACCAAAGGTTATTTAAACATATCAACACTATTGATTTGCAACAGCCCCTCAACACATGCGCCGATAAAACCTTCGCGCTGCTCGGTTTTTGCTGCGATGAAGGTGTTAGAAGAAACCACGGTCGTATCGGTGCAGCGCAAGGGCCATTTGCTTTGCGACAATCACTGGCTAATTTACCGATGCATAAACCATTTAACATTGTTGATGCCGGTGATATTCATTGCCAAGACGAAGACTTAGCGGCCGCACAGCAGCAACTGGGGCTAGCGACGGCCTTGCTAATAGAGCACGGCTATCAACCCATATTAATCGGCGGCGGCCATGAAATCGCATGGGGGCATTACCAAGGTTTAGTTAAAGCGAATAAAACAGATAACTTAGCCATTATTAATTTCGATGCCCATTTTGATATGCGGCCATTACTTGAAGATGATAAAGGCAGCTCTGGCACGCCCTTCCTGCAAGTCGCGGATCATTGCAAACAACACGATAAAGCCTTTAATTACAGTGTTATTGGCACACAATTTATTAGCAACACCCCGACTCTGTATGAGACCGCAAAACAAAATAACGTCAATCATTTTAGTGCGCAGGCTTGTATCGAAAAACCTGAACAAGTACTGCAATATTTGCAAACGGTAATTGATCAGTACGATGCCATTTATATGACGGTGTGCATGGATGTATTATCCGCCGCATTTGCACCAGGCGTTAGCGCCGTTAATCCAGCGGGTGTAGCGCCATGGCATATCCGCAATCTGATTCGCTTAATAGCGCGCAGCAACAAACTGGTTAGTTGTGATATCGCTGAGTTATCACCTTGCCACGACCAACAGCAACTCACAGCGAAGTGCGCCGCAAATATACTCAGTGAGGTGTTGTATGCCTAAAACCACCACCTACTACAACGCCAACTTAGTTACCTGCATAAATGAAAATGATTATGGCATTATAGAAAATGGCGCCATGACGGTTGAAGACAATAAAATCAAATGGCTAGGAGCAACTGCTGATCTACCAGGTCAATATCAAAAGAACATAGACCTCGAAGGTCGCTGGCTCACCCCAACCCTCATCGATTGTCATACCCATTGCGTTTACGCCGGCAATCGCGCGCAAGAATTTGAAAAACGCCTCACCGGTGTCAGCTACGAAGATATTGCAAAACAAGGCGGCGGCATCGTCTCTACCGTCAAAGCAACGCGCGCTGCCAGTGAAGACGACTTACTCGCGGCATCTATTCCACGCGTTCAACACCTGATTGACGAAGGCGTTGGCGTTGTCGAAATCAAATCGGGTTACGGCTTAGACTTAGATACTGAATTAAAAATGTTACGCGTGGCACGCAAGATCGGCGAGCAATTACCGATTACCGTTAGAACAACATTTTTAGGAGCACACGCCCTACCCGCTGAATACACTGATAAGCAAGCCTATATTGATTATGTGTGTGATACGGTTATGCCAGCCGTTGCCGAGCAACAGTTAGCGGATCATGTTGATGTGTTTTGCGAATCTATTGGTTTTGATCTTTCACAGTCACAACAAGTTCTGCAGGCAGCCCACACACATAATTTAGCCATTAAGATGCACGCTGAGCAACTTAACAATTTAGGTGGCAGTGCATTGGCTGCCGAATACGGCGCGCTATCGTGCGATCACTTGGAATACCTTGACGAGGCAGGAGTTAAAGCCTTAGCAAAAGCTGGCACAGTTGCCACCTTGCTGCCCGGTGCATTTTACTTCTTAAAAGAAGCAAAAAAGCCCCCGGTTGATTTATTACGGCAACACAAGGTACCTATGGCGATTGCAACTGACTGCAACCCTGGCAGCTCACCAACCACATCATTGTTACTGATGATGAATATGGCCTGTACCTTGTTTGGCATGACACCACTTGAGGCGTTACTGGGTGTCACCAGAAATGCAGCCAGAGCGTTAGGTCTAGATCACAATCTTGGCCAATTGGCGATTGATAAAACAGCTGATTTTGTCGCTTGGGATATCGCACATCCTGCCGAACTCAGTTACCGCTTAGCTAATAATCCACCTTTAAAACGATACAAACCAGGAGACCACTAAATAATGACAACTGTTACTGAAAACAGAATTCAACAACGCCATATTAAAGCGAAACACGGCACACAGCTGGACTGCAAATCATGGTTAACCGAAGCGCCACTGCGCATGTTAATGAACAACCTCGACCCGGAAGTGGCTGAAAACCCGAATGAACTTGTAGTGTATGGCGGCATTGGTCGCGCTGCACGTAACTGGCCGTGCTTTGATAAAATTGTTGAGTGTTTAAAAAACTTAGAAATTGATGAAACGCTAATTGTTCAATCAGGCAAGCCTGTAGGCGTATTAAAAACTCACGAAGACGCACCACGCGTACTGATTGCAAACTCAAACCTTGTGCCGCACTGGGCAACATGGGAAACCTTTCATAAATTAGATAAAGCCGGCTTAATGATGTTCGGTCAAATGACGGCAGGCTCATGGATATACATTGGCAGCCAAGGCATTGTTCAAGGCACGTATGAAACCTTTATGGAAGCTGGACGCCAACACTATAACGGTGACTTGTCAGGCAAGTGGATTTTAACCGCGGGTCTTGGTGGCATGGGTGGCGCACAAACATTAGCTGCAACCATGGCCGGTGCTAGCATGTTAGCCGTTGAATGCGACCCTCAGCACATACAAAAACGCTTAGATACTAAATACTTAGACCGCTCTACTGATTCATTGGATGAAGCTTTAGCCTGGATTGATGAAGCATGCGGTAACAAAAAAGCTATATCTGTCGGCCTATTAGGTAATGCAGCTGAAGTTTTACCCGAACTGGTAAAGCGCGGCATTAAACCCGATATGGTCACCGACCAAACCAGTGCGCATGATCCACTTAATGGTTATTTACCTATTGGTTATTCACTCTCTAAAGCAATCGATGAACGTAAAAAAAATCCAGAAAAAGTCATTGCAGATGCAAAACAATCAATGAAAACTCATGTCGATGCGATGCTAGCATTTCATCAACAATGCATCCCTACTTTTGATTACGGCAATAATATTCGTCAAATGGCACTTGAAGTAGGATGCGCACACGCTTTTGATTTCCCCGGTTTTGTGCCAGCGTATATCCGCCCTTTATTTTGTGAAGGCACAGGACCCTTTCGATGGGTAGCGTTATCCGGCAACCCAGAAGATATTTATAAAACCGATGCAAAAATAAAAGAATTAATACCAGACAACCCAGGCTTACACCGCTGGATTGATATGGCACAACAAAAAATTCAATTCCAAGGGCTGCCATCACGTATTTGTTGGATAGGCTTAAAGGATCGATACCGCATTGGTGTTGCCTTTAATGAAATGGTTGCCAATGGTGAATTAGAAGCGCCTATTGTCATAGGGCGCGATCATTTAGACTCGGGGTCTGTCGCCTCACCCAACCGCGAAACTGAAGACATGAAAGATGGCTCAGATGCTGTTTCAGACTGGGCACTACTCAATGCACTCGTCAGCACCGCCGGTGGCGCCACATGGGTAAGCCTGCATCATGGCGGTGGAGTTGGCATGGGTTTTTCACAACATGCAGGCTTAGTTATCGTTGCTGATGGCACAGAAGCAGCCACAAAACGATTAGAGCGTGTTTTATTTAATGATCCCGCCATGGGTGTATTACGTCATGCCGATGCCGGTTATGACTCCGCGATTGATTGCGCTAACCAATTTGGATTAAACATATGGAAATAAAAGATCATCAAACCACTTTAAATATCGTGCCAGGTAATTGCAGTTTCGAGCAGTTAAAAGACTTATATTACGGTGAGTATGAATTACAGTTAGAAACCGCTCATTACCAAGGCGTTCAAGCTTCTTTTGATACGGTTAATCGCGTTGTCGATAAAGGCGATACCGTATACGGCATTAATACCGGCTTTGGCATAATGGCACATACCTCGATCGAACGTGATCAACTGGGTGAATTACAAACTAAATTGGTACGCTCACACACAGCCGGAGTGGGTGACTACTTGGACCCAGCCATTTCACGCTTAGTCATGCTATTAAAAATAAACTCATTAGCACAAGGCTATTCTGGCGTACGTCCCATCATTATTGAAACGATGATTAAATTGTTTAATGAAAACATCATTCCATGCATACATTCACAAGGGTCTGTAGGTGCCAGCGGTGATTTAGCACCACTAGCAGATTTAGCCAGTGTGTTAATGGGCGAAGGCGAAGCGCACTATAATGACCAAGTCATTTCAGCACAGTCAGCGCTCAATTTAATTCATGCCGAACCCTTACAATTAGTACCGAAAGAAGGTTTAGCCTTATTGAATGGTACACAAGCTTCAACGGCTATCGCATTAAGCGCCCTGCTTCGCACCCAAAAACTTTTTGACTGGGCATTAATCAGTGGCGCCATGAGTGTCGACGCTATTTGTGGATCAACCGTGCCATTCGACGAACGTATCCATGCCATACGCAAGCAACCCGGCCAGATCAAAGTGGCGCGTTATTTACGTGAACTACTGGAAGGCAGTAGCATTCGTCATGCACACCTCAATTGCAACAGAGTACAAGACGCTTATTCCTTTCGCTGCCAACCGCAAGTGATGGGCGCATGCCTCGATCAAATAGAACACGTTTCCCGTGTCTTGCTGCATGAAGCCAATGCAGTGACAGATAACCCATTAATCTTCACAGAAGATAATGAAATCTTATCGGGTGGCAACTTCCACGCTGAACCTGTCGCATTTGCTGCCGACAACCTAGCGCTAGTGGTAGCAGAAATCGGCTCAATCTGCGAACGACGCCTAGCACAATTAGTTGATCCGCACTTTTCACAACTGCCCGCTTTCTTAGTCGAAAACGGCGGAATAAACTCAGGCTTTATGATCCCACAAGTAACAGCCGCGGCATTAGTCAGCGAAAATAAAAGCCTATCTCACCCAACCAGTGTAGACACCATCCCCACTTCGGCCAATCAAGAAGATCATGTTTCTATGGCCACACACGGCGCTTGCCGTTTGCATCGCATGTGCGATAACTTAGAAAATATTATTGCGATTGAATTAATGGCTGCAGCACAAGGCTTGGATTTTAGAGCGCCATTAAAAACATCTGAGCGCCTAAACAAGGTGCATAAAGATATACGTAAAGTGGTGCCACATTATGATGAGGATCGACGGTTTAGTGAGGATATCAAAACCATTAAAGATAAGCTCTTAAGTTAAACACCCGGTGAACCAGCTCGCGGCGGTGTCATTTCAGTGGCTACATGTCTCTTTCCTTGTGGAGGCTCAGGAGTGCCGTTCACTAACGGGCTGTTTGCTTTTTCTTTTGCAGTAATGGTTGTCGTTGGCGTTACAGGACCCACTGCAGCATGTGCCATACCCTTTTTTGGAGATGGTGTTCTTGGTGTTGAGGGAGCTGAACCGCTAGCTGGCTTAAATAACCCAGCTCTCCCGGGAGATCCAGCTGAAGCTGGTCTACCACCAAATTCACCCTGAATAGTAAGCTTTCTTGCTGCGCCCACTGCCGTAGATGAACGACGCCTTGCCGCGGCTGTTTTATCTGTTTTAGGTGATACCTGATGCGCTGGCCTTTTATCTGTACCAACTGTTGATCCAGCTGAAGCCAAGGGGCTTTCTGGTGCGGTTGATTTAACTGGCGTTGAATTTGGCTTTTTCTCTTCTACTGCTGAATCAGCAAGCGTTACTTCCGACTTTGGCATAAGGTAGGCAGCCACGACCGCTGCTCTTGCTGCTACTGGAAACGTAATAGGATCAGCTAAAACCAACCTGCCTGCTACCGTAACATCTTCTCCTTTATAATAATCGGATGCTGTTTTACCGCGCGGTGTTTTATAATTTTTTGCGCCATTGTCTAACAAGTAAGTAATAACAGCATCTTGGCCTCTACTGGCTGCCGACATTAGTGCTGTTTTTCCTTTTGCATTAAAGCTATTGACATCGATCTTTTC
The DNA here is from genome assembly GCA_029210045.1 of Coxiellaceae bacterium. Classification (GTDB taxonomy): domain Bacteria; phylum Pseudomonadota; class Gammaproteobacteria; order Coxiellales; family Coxiellaceae; genus JARGNX01. The sequence goes on along the minus strand of JARGNX010000017.1, from coordinate 17,824 downwards.
GCTTTCAGCGCAGTGAATAGTCAACTGAGCATCCAATCCCTTACGAATACAGGTCATTAATAAATTTTCTTTTTTACCGTTTTCAACGCCTTTAAACGTAAAGGCCGCCAATACTTGCCTAAACATAGCAACAGCGATTGATTTTTCATCCGCATTCCTCGCATCAGCCACTTTAGAAATAGCTACTTCGGCTGCTGACAATTGATTTTGGCTGGCTGGTGTAAAATCAGGAATCCTTGCTAATCGCTTTAATAACTTAACATCATTATGCGCTATAGCATCACCCAATAACGCACTACAGACCGTCGTACACACTTGCTTCTCATCTTCACTTATTGGAGAATACTTCTCTGAATCCGTAAGCTTAGATAATAGAGACTTTACCTTTAGTCCTTGTTCCTCAGTTAACGGCCTATTCGCCAGTAAACTACTTAAGCGGTTAAGCCCATCTAGTGTTTTTTTCATTTTACATATCTCGCTCATCATTACTTTATAACATTAGTGTACATATCGTTACTTATCGCAGTATTACGCGCTGAAGCTAGTAGGGCATCTAATTCATATGTAACTTATTGATTTTAATGTTCATCAAGACTCACTCAGCACAAAACCCGGTGCATTGCCATGAAAACACGCATGTAGTACTGTATATCTAGTATATGAGGTGTATATAGGTCGAAGAGTAGTTACTGAGTAGAGGTATTGCATGTCCAGACCTAAAGAAAGAATCACTATCGAAGATAGGCTAGCGCAACACAAACGAGAAACTCGTTTGCAAGCAGCGTTGAGAACAGCAGAAGCCAACAAGGTTGATAAGTTATTTAAATCCCTGGAAAAAGAACTGTCCTTAGCATCAAAGGCAACCGTGCATGGCTCAAAATTAGTAAGTGCTGGGATATGCTCCCTTCTAATGGCTGGAATTGAAGCTGCGCCTGAAGCCATAGGAAAAAAAATTCCTTATGCAGAACCCGCTAGTGATTTTATTGCTTCTTTCATCGGTACCAACCTTCCTAGCACACTACATGTAAGACTGTGTAAAGCATATGCGTATTTTCACCGCAACCCTGCACAAAAAGCCAAGCTTGAAGACTATATAAAAGTGCTTATCGATAGAAATAGTAACCCGGAACGTCAAGATGCTAAAAACAGTGAACAACGAATCCAATTTCAAACAGCGAAATTTTGGTCACGCGATGAAACCGTAGACTATATCAGCGCAACCTTGACCCGCACGCTTGATAGCAACATAACTAAAACATTATTATTATTTGCAGTCGAAACATTCTATGAACCAGAAAATATTGTACATAAAGCAGCACTCAATATTTCTGCCATAGTTATCTACAAGTGTATTCAAAAGCCCGCCGTTAGATTTTTCTCACCGATTATCGGTGGGATTATTTACGGAGTGGGTTATTGCGCAACAAACGTCACAAAAATCCCAAGCATGTGTCGGCGAGCGCCTCGCAGCCATCGTTTCATGCCTGCACCAAGAGTTGAAATGAAATTATTAGGTGACTCAAAACCTGACCAGGACAATGGGTACCGATCAATGGCCTAGAACACACTTATATATAATGTCCTATAATGACGGCAGCCCTCTTTATAACGAGACAAACGATGCCGCTATCCTTCACCGACACTTTCAAGCAGGTACCACTGGTAAGAACGTTAACTCTGGACTCGGGCCAATATCCAGTTGATTATATTCAATCACATCAAACTGAAATAAATCAATGCATCGATACCTATGGCGGCATATTAATTCGTAACTGCCCGCTTCAAGATGAATCAGAATTAGAAGCCATAATCGAAAAACTTATTTGGCATTGCGTGGACTATATTGGCGGCGTAAGCCCAAGATCGAACCGTAAGAAACACGTATATAACTCTACCTATTTAGTTTCTGATATGACCATTCCCCAACACCGCGAAATGTCATACTTACCAGAATACCCCGATCGTGTTAGCTTTTATTGTCATACACCTGCTGAGACAGGTGGACAAACGCCTATCACTGACTTTGCACAAGTCTATTCAGACCTCGAACAACTGCAACCCGAATTTATGCAAAGGCTTATTAAAAGCGGTGTGTTTATGAATAAAGTGTATTTCGATAGTGATTATTTAAAAAAACAATTTGGACTAAAATATTATTGGGGCTGGCGAGAATGCTTTCATTGTTCTTCGACAGCAGAATTAGATGAAATTGCTCAACAACTAAACGTTAAGTTTGAGCATTTCACTGGGTACTCTACAATGCTGGTAACACTTCCTGTTGCAACACTACGCTCCGCCCATGAAAAACCGGTTTTTTTTCCTAACCTTTACCTAAACAGAAGAACCCTCAATTTATATTTCGAGCTGAAGGAAGCTCTCGCTTTCATGCAAGACCAATTATATACATTAACCCGGGAGCAAGATAATGATGTCTATTGCGGTGATGGCACATTAATTCCAATAGACTTCATTAACGATTTTCATCACTCCGTACTAAGAAACTCTTATTCATTTGACTGGAAGGCTAACGATCTATTGTTGTTAGATAATAACTGGCTGGGTCATGGTAGATCTAGCTACACCGGAAAAAATAGAACACTCTGGGCCTGTTTAAGTAATTTAAAGAATAGTGACTGATAAGCTAAATGGCTATTTATACTGGACCCTGGACCCCGGGCCTCTACTTTGTCATCCCGGACCTCTACTTTGTCATCCCGGACCTCTACTTTGTCATCCCTGACCTCTACTCTGTCATCCCGGACCTCTACTTTGTCATCCCGGGCCACGACCCGGGATCCAGTCAAACCAGCTTATTTCGCAAACAAATCAACAAATGCATTAACATCCATTGATTCCAGCGCTGACTGATCATCACATGCTGCAATAATCTTCTCAACCTGAGCATCATCAAACTGAGTACCAAGATTGCGCTTGTATTTAGCTTCAAGCACTGGGATACCTTCTTCACGACGACGGCGATGACCAATAGGGTATTCAACATCCACCTTATCGGTTGAGCTGCCATCCTTAAAGAACACTTGAATCGCATTTGCAATCGAGCGTTTTTCAGGTTCATGATATTCAGCACTATAACGAGGCTCTTCAACCACCACCATTTTTTCACGCAAAGCATCAACACGCGGATCGCTAGCAACGTCATCTTCATAGTCTTCAGCGACTAGATTACCTTTTAACAAACCAATCGCTACCATGTATTGCAAGCAGTGATCTCGATCTGCCGGGTTATGCAACGCACCCTCTTTACTAATAATTCGGATGGCTGACTCATGAGTCGTCAAGACAATTTTATCGATATCATCTAAACGATCTTTGATTTGATCATGCAATGTCACCGCACATTCAACAGCCGTTTGCGAATGGAACTCTGCTGGGAATGAAATCTTGAATAACACATTCTCCATCACATAAGAACCATAATCACGCTGGAATTTAAATGGCTTGCCTTTAAATAACACATCATAAAAGCCCCATGTCGGAGCGGTTAATACACTGGGGTAACCCATTTCACCGGTCATCGCAATCATTGATAAACGTACTGCACGTGATGTAGCATCACCTGCCGCCCATGATTTACGTGAACCTGCGTTCGGCGCGTGACGATATGTTCGTAAACTTTGACCATCAACCCAAGCCAATGACAGCGCATTCAATAACTGATCGCGATCAGCGCCTAACATCTTAGCAACAACCGCCGTGCTAGCCACTTTAACTAAAACCACATGATCCAAACCAACACGGTTAAAGCTATTTTCCAAAGCAATCACACCTTGAATTTCGTGTGCTTTAATCATGGCAGTTAACACATCACGCATTTTTAATGGTGCCTCACCATTTGCAACTTGCACACGACTCAAGTAATCAGCAACCGCCAAGATACCGCCCAAGTTATCTGAAGGATGCCCCCACTCTGCCGCTAACCAGGTATCATTAAAATCTAACCAACGAATAATCGCACCGATATTAAATGCCGCTTGCACCGGATCCAATTGATAATTAGTACCAGGCACTTTAGCGCCATTAGCAACCGTTGTGCCTTCTACAATGGGGCCTAACAATTTAGTACAAGCTGGAAATTCAAGCGCCAACATGCCACAACCTAATGTATCCATCAGACACAAACGTGCAGTGTTATAGGCTTCATCACTATTGATCTCATCATTCAATACGTAATCCGCAATGGCTTGCAATTCTTTATCAAAATCTGGTTTTACATTTTTATCAACACGATTCTCTGTTGCTGTTTGTGTCATTGTTTACTCCTATTTATTAAGTCTTTCTATTGAAATATTGTAAGGCTGCCCTGCCATCCCGGAAATTGCGAAGCAATTATCCGGGATCCATATATTATTTTCCTGGATCCCGGATCAAGTCCGGGATGACAAACCTTCGTCCGGGATGACAAACCTTCGTCCGGGATGACAAACCTTCGTCCGGGATGACAAACTTTCGTCCGGGATGACAAAGCTTCATCCGGGATGACGAACCTTCGCCCAGGATGACAACTATTAAGTTCGGTCATCCAAAACAACAAATTCACGCTCATCTGGTCCGGTATAATCAGCACCCGGACGGATCAAACGGTTATTCGCACGCTGCTCAAAGATATGCGCAACCCAGCCTGATGTGCGTGACATCACAAACACAGGAGTAAACATATCGGTAGGAATACCACAGAAGTGATACGCCGACGCACTATAAAAATCCAAGTTAGGGAATAATTTTTTCTCATCCCACATTACTTTTTCAATACGTTCAGATACGTTATACATCCATTCATCACCTACATGATCGGATAATTTCTTCGCCCACGATTTAATTATATCGGAACGTGGATCGGAAACCGTATACACACGATGACCAAAACCCATCACTAAGGCTTTGTCTTTTAGCATTTGCTTTAAGCCAGTTTCTGCTTCATCAGGTGATTTAAACATTTCAATCAAGCCCAATGCGGCTTCGTTTGCGCCACCATGCAAAGGACCGCGCAATGTGCCAATCGCCGAAGTAATTGCAGAATATAAATCAGAACGCGTAGCCACTGTGACGCGCGCTGCAAACGTAGAAGCATTAAATTCATGCTCAGCATATAGAATCAAAGATACATCAACTGCACGTCGAATCAATTCATCAGGTTTCTCGCCGTGTAACAGGTGCAGGAAGTGACCTGCGATACTGTCATCATCAGTTTCAGTATCGATCTTGTTACCTTTGTGAAATTGATACCAATAGGTCAACATCGATGGGAAACTAGCAATCAAACGATCAGCAATCATGTTTTGATCATGCTTTTCATTTTCCTGCTCAATAACACCCAGCATTGAACAACCAGTTCGCATAACATCCATCGGATGTGCGTCAGCGGGAATTAATTCTAGAACTTTTTTAATGGTATCTGGTAAGCCACGCAAACTTTTTAATTTATCTTTATAACTGTCTAATTCTTCATGGGTTGGCAAGTGCCCATATATTAATAAGAATGCCACCTCTTCAAACGTTGCGTGATCCGCTAAATCATTAATCGAATAACCGCGATAGGTTAAACCATGTCCTTCTTTACCCACTGTTGCAATCGCGGTTTCACCCGCTGTAATTCCTGCTAAACCACCTGGTTTTTTATTGCCCATTCCTGACGCTCCTTAAAAAATAGATCCCGCATCAAGTGCGGGATGACAAGACTATATAATGTAAGGCCATTATACCGAATCAGTTTACAACAGCAACATTCAACTTTCAGATGCCACACCGCTAAATTTGTATTTAATTTAATCAGAGCAACCACCCTACTAGCGCCTTTAAATACCTGTAATTGGCGTGGAAAATAATACCATTCATATAACAGATAGATAGAAACACAAATAAAAAATTTGTGTTAGATCAACGTGTTTTATATGATGCTTCCAAGGTTGTTTACAACCTTCTAACTGGAACTCCCACACTATGTCTCCTCCAGGAAGGGCTTGCTCTTCCTGGCCAGTTAGTACTTTTACGAGAGCGCACAGACCGACAGGATGTCTTTTCACAGGAAGATTCGTGATGACAATAAGCCAAGTGCTCGATAAACTTCATGATTACCAACAGCACTACACAGCAGAGCAAACACCATTAAGCCTGGCGCCTGAAGAACAGTCGCTTCTGCTAGAGCGCTACGCAACACTGTCGATTCATCCAAGTAGTCCAGCGTTCAAAAATCTTAATACAACACTAAATCACACCTCACTGCGAGAGCATTGGCATAAGCATATGCGAGAAACATATGGTGTGTATCCTGAGCCAAAAACCGCTTACGTAACAGGCCGTAGCAATTTTCAAATTTTTTGCGGCGAATGGGCAATGCAACAATATTGCAAAAGCGGGAAAACAAAACACCATTACCGAGGATTATCGATAATGATGGGGCGATACCGAACACTTGCGCTCGAAGTTACCGATGCAGCAAAAATAATCAGTAAAAAGCAATCAACCGCAAAGCTAATGCTTTGGCCATTATTAAGGGGCATAATAGCCGCTCATCAATCCTGCAACATGCATGGCGCCATAGGCTACGACCTTTTAGCCTGCATGCATTTTGCTATCGGCGTGAAAGATGCCAACACAGGCAGACTGCATCACGAAAAGCTCAACCTTACTCAACAGCTAATGGCATTAAGTACTGCTCAGCGCCTCAGCACATTAGAAAACAATGATTCTGCTAGACGAAATGCAGGATTTTTTAGTAGCAATCCAGTCTATCAAAAATACAACCTTGCTCGTAATCGAAGCAAGAACCGCATCCAAGCAAAAAAACGACTAACCATGCTGAAATATTACGTAACATCCGAGCCTGAGAGCGATATGACGATAGAGGTTAAACCAGAAACAGACAATAACAACAACGATAAAAGCTTTACATCAGGTTTCTCAGGTTAGCGTTGTACTCTGAATTTTTATCGTCAACGCATCCCGATGCCTTGGCTGTATGATGCAATTTAGAAAACATACTATGATTTGCTAATACACTAGCTCGTGACGTGCCATCACTTATAACAACAACTGAAGCTTGCCTTGATTCTGGGTCGTACTGCACGGGGCTCGTTGGCTCAATATCTGAATCAAAACCACCCTCCTTTGTTTCATAAAAGCTTTCATCTTTAGTTTCGCCATCACTCCCATCGACTGCTGGATACGTGGAAAATTTTTGCCATTGCTCTGTATTACTTTCACAGATTTCCGCATGAGAATCTTTCACACCGGCTGTTTTTGTTTCTATTAACCCTTCATCTTTGGTTTTGCCGCCACGCTCATCTACTGCAGTATACGTGGAAAACTCTTTCCATTTCTCGGCATTATATTCACAAACATTCGTATCACAATCTTTCACACCGGGTGCTACTGACATGATGGTCGCGCTGGCATACAGGGCTTTCCCATAAACTATTTTATCAACAGGCGTTGGGTTGGACGCATCATCACTATCAGAGGATCGCACGCCATAATGAATGCTATATTGATCTTTCTTACCGGGAATAGCGGTAATATTCGCTATTGGCGTAGCGAAATGTATTCGCCCCATGCCTTGTTGCTCACCTGGCAGTTTCAGTGTTTTATACTGCTCTGACAACATCAAATCACCCTTGTGATCCGGTGTGACGATACCGAAATACTTTTGAAATATGGGTGAAGTAACGGCCGCAATAGCAAATAATTTAGTAGGATCATTTTTTAATAATTGTCTATATAAAACCACACGCTCCTTCCGATCCAAACAATGAATATCAACCCAACTATCCGGCCATTGCATCGCTGTAATTAAATCACCTCTCAAAAAACACTGCTCAAAATCACTGATAATTTCTTTGATTTTCGTATAGTCTAAATCTTTATTCAGCCTTGTAAGTGCCTTAGTCCACAGCCTAAAGCGATCTTCTCTTGTATCTTCATCGATACCCTGTTCCCAAGACAGGACAAAACTATCATCAACAACTGTCGAAACCACACCAAAAATCTTACCGATATAGCGCAGCACACTATAGCAAGCTCTTACTATAGGGTTTCTGCGACTTTTTGCTTCTATCCTTCGATTTTTTAAAGCATGCATTGCTTGAGTGATATTTCTTTTAACCCCATACCGATAACGCCTATCATCCCATTCAATCTGGCTTAAATAATAAGGTAATTGCTTAGGTAGATCACGTGTATCGGAGCCACGAAAAGCACCACGAAATGGCAGGTGGTGCTTATGGAGATGTAGGTATATCAAATACAAAGAAGCGACAGCGGCTGTGTAATCTTTAAGAACTCTGCGCTCAGTTTCAATCGCCATCGTGTTTTTAATGATATACGCCATCAACAACAAATTGTATTCATCTGCGTCATTTACCACATAGCTTTCTGCTTCTTTAAGATTTGAAAAGCTGTCATTAAGCCGTATATTTTTTAAGGCTAGTAATCGTTCCGATAACAAAAATTTTAAATTAAAAAAATGCCGCGGTAACCCATCGGCATAGTCTTTACACCCCGAGTCTGATAACGGTTCCGACGAGTCTGATAACGGTTCCGACAAGTCTGCTTTTTGTTCACGCATAACGCATTCTCTTAGCTTATATACATAAATTTAAACATACATACTAGTTTACGAGTAACGCTTCTTATTTATTTCTATGAATTGATATGAATGATAACTGTCATGTTCAATATGGATCCCGGCTCGGTGGCCGGGATGACAGAGTCTCAGCCGGGATGACAGAGTCTCAGCCGGGATGACTAAATCGTCATTGCGAGCCACGCAGTGGCCTGGAATCTATTTTAATGTGGATCCCGGCTCGGGGGCCGGGATGACAGAGTCGCAGCCGGGATGACAGAGACTATGTAGCTTTTTGCGCCACCGATGAAACCTTACGCTGCTTTAAGCTATCAAAATACTTAAAGAAGTGACTCTTCGGATTAAGCAACATCACGTCACCTTTTTGGCTAAACACATCTTTATAAGCCAAAAGACTACGATAGAAAGCATAAAACTCTGGGTCTTTATTATATGCTTTGGCATAAATATCAGCAGCGGTCGCATCACCTTTTGCACGAGTTCTCTCTGCATTGGTTTTCGCTTGAGCCATTTTAACCGTCACATTGGCATCGGCATTCGCGCGAATAGCTTCAGCTTGCGCTCTACCTTGCGAACGATGCTTGGTCGCTACTTGTTCACGCTCTGTGCTCATCCGTTGGAAGACTGAGTTACGTACTTCTTTCGGTAATTCGATACCTTTAATCCGCACATCAGTCACGGCGATACCCAAAGTTGCAGCACTGGTATTAGCCACGCCTTTCAGCATGTTCATGATATCGCTACGTTCACCAGACACCACTTCACTAATGGTACGCTTACCAAAAGCGGCACGTAACGCATCATTAATTTTTTGCGATAACAACACTTGTGCTGTGCCTGAATTACCCATCGTACGTTTGTAATACAATGCTAAGTTATCGATTTTCCACTTAGCATAGTAATCCACTAACACGTATTTTTGCTCCGCGGTTAATACACGCTTAGATTCAACATCTAAAGTTTGTAAACGGGTATCAAAATCACGCACGGTGGTAATAAACGGCGGCTTGGTGTGTAACCCTGGGGCATACACTTCAACTGTGCCTTGCTTATCGGTTACCAACTTACCGAGACGTAACACCAACGCATGTTGACCTTCGTAAACGGTATACAAGCTCGAATACAATAAGATCAATACGATAAACGCGAGAAATATAAAAAATGTTTTAACTGCCGACATTAGTTTAGATCTCCGTATGGATTCGGGTTGCTAGGCCGGTTAGGGAATAAGCTGCTGTCTGCAGCAAATGCGGCGGTACGTGCCGTAGTTGCATCACTGCCATGACTGCTCGTGGTTGTAGTTGTACTTGCACTGGCGCGATAAGGCACTCGAGCAGTACCATTCACCTTGGCACTGTATTTACCATCCACTGGCAAATACAAGATATTGCGGCCATTGGTTTCATCAAACACATTGACGGTATTAGCTAAGATTTTACTGATCGCATCAAAATACATACGTTCACGTGTTACCGCAGGTGCTGATTTATAAGGCACTAACAATGCTAAGTAACGCGCTGTTTTACCTTGCGATTGCAATACCACTTGCTGTTTATAAGCTAACGAATCTTGTTTGATCCGCGCTACCTGCCCTTGCACTTTTGATTCTACTTGACGCGCATAGGCTTCAGCTTGGTTAATGTATTTTTGCTCGTCTTCACGCGCTTTAATCGCATCATCGAACGCTGCTGTCACTTCAACCGGTGGTTTGGCAGGTTGTAAGTTGACATCAGTGACCTCAATACCGGTTTTATAACTAGCTAAAATAACGGTCAATTGCTTTTGTACTTCATCACGTACTTTTTGACGCCCCGTAGTCAAGATGTCATCCAATGTAGTTTCACCCACCACCTGACGCAACGCACTCGAAGTGGCTTCTTTTAAGGTGTTAATCGGATCAACCACATTAAATAAGAAATTCTCAGGATTACCGATGCGGTATTGCACAGCAATGGTAGCCGATACAATATTCTCATCTTGCGTCAACATTTCAGACTGATAATTAAATGAGTTAATTTGTTGTACATTGACTTCGTATTTGGATTGAATCATCTGTGGTATCCAGTGCATACCCGGGCCAACAGTTTCAGTGAACTTACCAAAACGTAATACAACGGCTTGATCAGTGGGTGGTACCACAAATATACCGGACAAAAACCATAATGCGATGACCACAATCACGACAAGGCTAATGATAATAGCTAGTCCGCGGTTATTTTCGCCATCACCACTACCGGAGCTACCAGAGCCCCCCGCTTTCGCTTTGGCTTTTTTAAACGCATTGCCAAAAATTTTACCTAAATCCGGTGGGCTTTGATCGTTATCGCCACGACCACTCCAAGGATCTTTATCTTTGTTATCATCATTCCAAGCCATCAGGCTGTCACTCCAAAAAAATACCTAAAGAAGCATGATTTTACGCTAAACAGTAATACCATTCAAACAAGAGTTAACAATTGCTGTTATTAATCGTCATTACCGCGCGTATTGTGCATTAGCTGGTCAAGTAATTCTTGTTCAGCTTCGATTTCAATTTGCCAATGTCCAAGTTCGGTGACTTGTTCATTTAATACAGCGCCGCGTTGATACAATAGCGCACGCACTCGCGCCTGTTCTGGCGCTAAAGTTATTGTAGTACGAACCATCTCAACGGCTAAGCGATCAATAATCGCCTGTTGAAGCAAATCAAAACCTTCTCCCGTTAATGCCGACACCCATACACGAAAAGGTTTACCATCTTCACCACAATCAACGCGTGGCTCAAAACCATCGCGGCAATCGATTTTGTTATACACCTGCAATTGAGGAATATTCCTGGCGTCAATTTCTGTTAACACCTCATTAACTGCCACCATCATGTCATCGCGATGATCATCAAACGCATCAACCACGTGCAACAGTAAATCCGCCTGACACACCTCTTCAAGGGTCGCACGAAACGCCGCAACTACAGAGTGAGGCAGATCACGCACAAACCCTACGGTATCTGCCAATATCACATCACCATAAGGAGCAATTTTTACGCGACGCAATGTTGGATCTAACGTGGCGAATAATTGATCCTTGGCATACACACTGGCATCAGTAAGACGATTAAACAAAGAAGACTTACCCGCATTGGTATAACCCACCAATGAAACGGTCGGTACTTGCGCTCTTTTACGACCCCGGCGGCTTTGTTCACGTTGCTTAACCACTTTTTCTAAATGTTTCTTCAGTGATTTAATCCGCATGGCCAATAAACGTCGATCCGTTTCTAACTGCGTTTCACCCGGCCCACGCAAACCGATACCACCCTTTTGGCGTTCCAAGTGAGTCCAACCACGAACTAATCGACTGGATAAATGCTGCAGTTGCGCTAATTCAACCTGTAAGCGCCCTTCATAACTGCGTGCACGGCTAGCAAAAATATCGAGAATTAATTCAGTACGATCCAACACACGACATTCCGTACGTTTTTCTAAATTACGCCCTTGCGCTGGCGTTAATGTACGATTAGTAATCACCACTTCGATTTCGTTCTGGTGCACACGGTCAACCAGCTCATCGACCTTACCCTTACCAATAAGATAGGTAGCCTCTAAGCGCTTACGTTTAACCTTCATGACGTCAATGACTTTAATGCCAGACGAAAAAGCGAGACTGAGGAATTCCTCATAGTCATCGCCGTTATCGCAATCGACATACATTAATAACGCGCGTTCACCACCGCGATGGCGATCAATAAATGAATCTTTAGATGTTCTCATGTCGGCGATTATACACATATTTCGACATCATTATGATATTATATGATGCATTTTATCAGATGAAAGAACTATATGACGACTTTCGAAAACTACGTTAGTGATATTACCAATGCTAACAGCCCGCACCGTCTCTCAGCAGAACTAGAATTGTTATTCGTTAGGGCCGTTCTTTATGGAGCAAGAGAGCACGCCTTAAAGTGTTCTATGTCTGATGAACCTGTTAAGCCTACCATTGAGGTATATACAAAAAGCTGCCTGTCGTTATTCAGCGAATGTAAGACCGGTGTCGCAAAATACGCTATAGCGCAGGCGCAAAGTAGTTTATTAGCAACATGTACGTCTTGCGAGCCTGTTACTAATGAAACGAAGTGGCTAGACACAAAAAGAAATGATACCGAACTAACGAGTGCACTTTTATATGGTTTAGCACAAACATATACAGCGCATGGCCAGGATCCATTTGTTCTAGTAACCAATAGTGGTAAGTTTTCAATTGTGCCAGCGACACACCCTGCCCTGCATACGCACAGCATTGTTGCTGCAACCAAGCCTGCTGCTGAGCACGAAAGTACTGAACATAAAGAAGCTCAACGCGTGCCCACCACATAATAGTGAGAATAACTCGCCCCCATCACACCTAATCTATCGGATTTGCCAGGTTATAGACGTGTTTATATTGCGAATAGTCTTTATTGGGATCACGCTCACATTCGGGCGGAAACTTATCCAACTTATCTTGGTAGTAATCCGCCCGTCGATCACCCTGCGACGCTTTGTTATAAGTAATATACGCCGCGCGTCGGGGCCTGTTGCTGCTGTTCCTCTCTGAATAGTGCGGAATGTACGAATCAAACAACACTATATCTCCCACGTCACAGCAGACAGGCAGCCAGTTAAAATCTTTATATATGTCTATTGATAAACTGCCATCTGCAGATTGTTGTAACACACCCCGCTGATGTTGACCACCCTCTACAACGTGTAAACATCCGTTTTCAGTTGACGATGCATCAAGCGCCACACTCATTGTAATATGATAATCCTGGCCATAAGTCACAAAGGCAGGCGCATCTTGATGCGGTAAAAAGCCGCCGCCACCTGCCAATTTAAAATTAAGTTTTTCTTTAAATAGTACAGGAGCCTCACCCATTAACGCTGTTAATACAGAACGTATTGCAACAGCATCAATCAGATCATGCCAACCCTGATGAAAATCATAAAAGCGTTCTATACGACATAACTGGCGACTCTCACTTTCTGTCTTTTCAAAATATTTCCACCACTTGCCTGCGGCTTCCGGCCACGCTGACATTTCTTCAGTCCACTGTTGTAATAACTGCTTTTGTTCATCACTAAAGTAATCTCGCATCACCAGATAACCATTATCTTGCCACGATCTTTTTTGTGACTCATTCAGTTTATATTCACTTCTCATCTTGCTACCCTCCCACTATTTCAGGCTCTGATGACATCTCATCATGTGATTGTAAATCTTCTGCTACATTGCAATGATTAAGTAGATGGGTGCAGCCATAACCCAATAACAAAGTTAATGCCAATATTAATACGGTACGATGCACACCGATCTGTTGCTGCAGCACAGGCAAAAATAACGTTCCCGTAAAAGCCCCCATCTTGCCAATGCCTGCTGCCATACCATGACCTGTCGCTCTGATATGCGTCGAATAATATTCGGTGGGCAATAAGTAAGTCGTAATCCCCGGACCTAAATTAATAAATACGTTATAAATAATAAAACAATTAACAACCACAACCGTGATATACGAAGTTGAGACGTACTGACTCAAACCCAATAACAGCAAAGCAACAAACCCACCACAAAAACCAATACGTTGTAACCGAACATGAGGGATCTTATCGATCACCGCAATTGATAATAGCGCCCCCATGGCCACAAAGCTGGTAACTACCATCGTACTTTTAACAATGCGAACCATATCAGTGAGAAAATCACCCGCCGTGGACAAATGAAACGCACTTAATAATGCGGGTGTAAATAAACCCACACCATAATATGAAATATCCATAAAAAACCAACTGCCTGCTAATGCTATGGTTATCAAAAGATAACGCGGCTCAAACAGTCGGCGATAAAGTGCGCCAGAAGTTTGTTTAGTCTTAGGTGTTAAATGTTGCATCACACGCCACATCATACTTTCAGGCAACCTCGCCCGTAACAGTAAACAAACAAAGGCGGGAATAGCGCCAAAAGCAAAAAAGTATCGCCATGCATCGATATGCGGATGGATTTTAAAAATAATGAAGCCTGCAGTCACTGCCGCTGGTGCCGCCAAACAGTTAATGAACATTGCCGATGCCATTAATTTTCCGCGCGATCGGTTCGGTGCCATTTCCGCCAGATACGCCGCACTTAAAGGATAATCAGCCCCTACTCCAAGGCCAACAAAAAAACGAAACAACACTAAACTAAAAGCATTCCAAGCAATCGAGCTCAACAATGCAGCTACAACTAACATAATAAAGTTAACGACGAGCATGGATTTTCGCCCCAAACGATCAGATAGCGGACCAATCAAGATCGCCCCCACAGCGGCGCCCATCGGTGCTGACGCTTGCGCGAACCCTAACCAAAGCGAAGAAAGCTGGAATTGTTGTTGAAAAAAAGGCTCGGCAACTGAGGCAATGTACAATCCATAACCATCAATAAATAAACCTAATGCACAAACTGTCCACACCTGCAATAACAGTTTTTTATTGGTCATTTGTCCCCATTACACACTTACATAGACCAAAAGCGACTATAACAGACTCAGGCAGGAAAACAATGCAGATGTCAAAATATCAACAATCAAACAACACGACCACAACGTAAAGCGCCGATCCTCTCGCCCATCTGCGTATCACAATCTCTCTTATCATACGCTAACCCACTGCCAAGCTGATGCAATGCAGCAACCATCTCGCGCTGAACCTCAGAAATTTCAGGCATCGATCCTACTAATTTCAACAGTGGCTGGTAGACCCTATCAAATAATGATTGGGCGTCATCAAGGCAGGCGGAAAAACCATCAATGCATGCACATAACGGTTCATTATCAACCTCTTTTGCCATATTAATCTCATATTTAACTGCATCAAAATCAGACATGATTCTTTCCACTTTCCGCAAACCATCTGCTAATTTCTTCGCATCAAAATAAACCAAGCCATCAATGCTTTGCCTTAATCCTGCTAATCCCATTTCCATGTCTTTGCAGTGAATCACCAAAGCCTGAAATCTGCTCACCAGCGACGGCAGCATATTAACCAACGCCCTGCACCAGTGCACTAACGGACTATCATCAAGCAAGAGGAATTTTTTACTACTCAATTCAGCCTCTATTTCGTCAGCAGCTGCTTCGAGCGGTGACAGAATGCGGCAATAATCAGGCGTTATAACGTTCAATATCCGCCATTTAAGTTGTTCAAATTGCTGCAACGCTTTACTAAAATCACCACCGCGAAGCACAGTATGAAAATCTGATTGCGCCTTAACTAATATCTCCGCGCATTCTTCACCCCAGGATTCACAAAGCCGCGGTATCACGCGATCAAGAACTCTCATACCTGACAAACTATGCAGTCTATTTTCAGGAATATACAACTGAAAGAGTCTTGAATAATTCGATACGGGCGGCCGTCTAAGTTTCGATAGCACCGCATCCAATTTCTCATCAACGGTGGGCTCATCAACTGTAGGTTCTCCAGCACTTTCACCGCGCAATTTCGCTAAGCGCGCTTTTAACTTTGCCGTAGTGTCACTTACCTCACTATCTGCTTCTAGTTCTACTCTTGAAGGTTTCATACCAATAATCGCTTTTGTTCTTATATGCTCTAATTATAACTGGGTTAGATTAGTGATTTATTAAAAACAACAGAAGAATGAAAGATCATGTAGTTAAGCTTATTTTCAAGGTACACGCTCGTGTTTGGTTCTATCTTCATCAGGTAGTGTAAGGCTGGCAGCTGAACATCTAGGAGAAGAAGCAAATAGGCCTGCAGAAGCCAGAGAAGGGGCAGATGTCGCTTCGTCCTTACGATGTAACTGACCACTCAGCTCACTAAGATTTAACATCCTATCGTCATCATTCTCTGCTGCTATTAACTTTCTTACAATGGGGATCACATCAGTTAATTCATCATTACCCTCACGACGAAATTTAATCATTGATTGTAAAACAATGTCAAGTGGAGTTCCTTCTTCATCTACGTTTCTTTTCATTTCTTTTAATAGCCGATCTTTCATAACCGAATGAGTAACAGCCATACAAATCAGCTTCAGAAATGTTTTTGGCGCAGTATTCGCTAGTGAATCCATATAAGTTCCTGCATTTTCCCAATCAGCTGCAGGTCTAAACTCATCCTTTTCAATCCATAGTCCCTCCATAAGTAGCCTAATGGCAAATGAATTCCCATTGATTGCTACGTCAACTAAATAATCAAAGGTTTGACTAGCCTGATCAGCTAATAGACCCAAAACCGTCATGCTTGCTGTAGCTTTGTATGGAGTAAGCGTATTAAGCGCTGTTATTAATTTATCTGCATAGTCGGGCCTATTACTCGCCAATTTGAACATTGCAATTATGGCTTTATTCGGCTGCCCATCCGTATCGAAACCAGGAGAAAGTAAATAGGCACGCCCTCGCTTAATGAATTCTGGATTTAAGCCATCGTTCAACATCTCAAAAAATACATCATTGCTTTCAGCCATAGTAATAATTTTACAGAATGTATCAATATGTTTTACACCTAAAAAACCAAATGCTGTTGAGTAATTCTTTGACTCCTTCATCAAAGACTTGGAAAATACTTGGCAAAAATACGGATAATCACAAAACTTCAACAGGGTATCTATCACCGTATTGTCTCCAGCATAGCAAAGCTCCATAAGTCGTGTGTGGCCTCCGGCATCTTCAAATTGAGAGTTTAACGCTTTAAAAAAATTATCAACAATCTCATTATATCTACTTTTATTTATCTGCTCTCTTGAATCATTTTTACTAAACAAAATCATACAAAGGGGATTAAATATTGCTATATCAGCAATAAAATTATCAATAGCACGTGTTTTTCCTTCAACACCACTAATAGCAAAACCAGTAATTTCTTGTGATAATGTTCTGCTAAATTGTAAAGCAATTGCTCCATTCGCAACAACATATGGTATTAATACATTTAACAGCTGAGGCTTAGTATAAATCTGCGCTCTAGTTACAGGGTTTGTTATTAATCGCATGATCACAGATTTATTAACAGCACCTTTGGAAAACGAATCTACTTTATAACTCAAGTCAATAGTATGATCTAAATGAGATATCAACCGCTCTATAGCTACTAGATAACTCCCATCTTTAATAGCCTCAACGTGGCATCTTGAAGAAAGCAGTGCGAATAGGTGCTCCGGTAATCCCCCCATTATTAGGGGCTTAAGTCAGTAGAACTTTCCACTATGCTG
>JARGNX010000006.1 GCA_029210045.1 Coxiellaceae bacterium | reverse complement strand
TTGTTAAAGATAAACGTTTACTGGAAACTGCTGGCCTGGCGATATAACGACAAAGGCGCTCAAGCTTAGCTCGCTCGTGTGCTTTCGCTGCCACACCTGCATGCAAAGAAAAGCCAGAGCACTTCGCTAATAATTTTTTATTAACCAATCCTTGATCTTCAAGTTTTGGAGGTAATGTCTGCAACGTAAATACTTTCTTTCCACGCCAGGGACCAGTGGCAATTCGATAGTTGATTGAGTGGGCCTGCACCGTTTGTAACTCGTCAAGCTCTAATCCATCCAGTGTTAAATAACTTTGATCCATATCGCGAACCAATAACCCACTTCGTTCTAAGTAACGACCCGTACGCTCACTGATTTTATACAACACCTGCTCAATCTCTGGCAGAGAAGGCTCCCTAGTTGGCTGGAAATCACCTTTTGTTCGATCTGAATTAACACGATATACCCCATCTAAAAACAAACAATGGAAATGAATATTCAGATTTAATGCGCTGCCAAAACGTTGAATTAACGTCACAGCACCTGTGCATGCAGTTTGGCGAGTATATCCTGCTTTATGAATGGCTTTGTAAAAACTGAGCACATGATGAATTGTTTGCTGCCTTATCAAGGCATTTTATGCGACTAACTTCGCAATTTGAAAGAATTCATGAATTTTAGACACAATAGAGCCAATGCCTTGTGAGCGTGGTGAGGGCATGCGAAAAAACTGGCGCACTTCTTCAAACGTCGTGCAGAATCTTACGGCAGAAAAAATATTTTTAAAACCTTTCATCGGGCTAAGCCTAGACTTTGTTTGACAGTGATGTGCCTCCAATCGATTATTGAGGTATTTACATGTGCGGTGTCTTGCGCCATTGCCAAACACTTCATCAATGGCAGTAGCTAGAGCTGGCTCTTTATCTGTTGTGATTAGATCTGGCGTCATCCCTGTCGTGTTTTCAGTCTGCATGAAAAAGCGCTCGGCAGCAGCTTGATCACGAACATCACTCAAATAGACATCGACTAAGTTTCCTTCTTTATCTATGGCCCGATATAAATAGCACCAACGACCCTCAACACGAATGTAGGTAGGATCAACGTGCCACTTAGCTCCCGATTTACCTTTTCTGTTTTTCCTAAATTGTTTAGCGAGTTCCACACCGAATCTATGCGCCCAATTGTAAATCGTTTGGTGCGACAAATCGAAACCACGCATTGCCATCAGCTCTACGACATTATCCAAGCTATTTCTGAAACGGTAGTATAGGTAGACAGCCAGTGTCACCACCTCTGTTGGATATTCGATATAATTATAACGTGTACCGGTGCGCTCGTTAAACTGTTTGCTGCAATCACCGCAGCGAAATTGCAAATAGCCTAACTTAGTTTTCAGTTTAAGCTTTGATGTACAATGGGTGTCACAGTGCGGGCAATCCATTTTAATTTCCTCATCAAATAACGACAGATACGTCATTATACCACCCTGACTTGTACCCAGTTTTTACAAAGCCGTTGAACAAGACCATCGATTTATCAGGCGAATCACCAAACCGATAATGGGACTTAAATCATTTAATTCTGCATGTGTCACAATAGCTGGTATTGAACCACACCATATTCTGAGAAAAAATCAGCACGTGAATTCCGAAAATTTCTCAGTGTTTGAGCAGCTTTATGCTTTAGCTGCATAAGTGTGCCCAGGAGGTCTTTAACTTCGATTATTCAAATTTTTGCGACAAAGCCGCTGCAAGTGGTGATGCCTATAAAAAACACTTATTTAATCACGGAGTGAAAATCAATTTGCACGCGGATACAACAATTGCTCATAAAAACCACCGAAAGGCTGTTGTTTATGCTTAATTTGTATCTCTAAAACCCAATGATTCGACCGAACAACTTCAGGGTAACGGCTTAAGCCCTTTGTCCAACGCGATGCAGCATGCGCAAAGCTACCAATCAAATGCCCCGGATGATTCAGAGGGCAATCGTAGCCTTGCTTTTCCGCTTCAGCCCGAACAAAATCATATAACTCAACGCCTGTTACTGGTTGAGACTGCCAATATTCTTTTGCCTGCATAAATAACGTTTTTGTATAATCTGCCAACGCCTGATATTCAGCATTATCACCCAATACCAACGTCTTGCCCACATCACCTTCTATGCCATCAATCACCACACCAATATCAACAAACGCTATATCGTCTTGTTGTAACGTAAGATCATCATCAGCCCTATCAAGGCAGGTTAATACGGTATTTTTACCAAAGCGAACCAGCGGTTGATGCCAGATGCGATCAACATTAAATTTTTTATATACCTCAAAACAATATGCCACCATTTCACTTTCTTTAACACCCGGCTTAATCGCATCACAAATCACTTCTAAGATTTCCCATGATTGCTCATTGGCTTGTTGCACCCTCTCAGCGTCCTGCTGTTCAGTGTATTCATTAAGCTTGCTTAAGGATTCTTTCATAGTAAGCGAATTACTCATACGGCAATTACCTCGCGCGTCGTAGTAACATTCGCAAAGCGATTATGCAACACCAATGCAGTTTTATCTTGAATTTCTGCAGCCGATACCGCTCGCCCCGTCAGGGGATGTTTCATAGGAAACGTTAATGTAGCATCCATAACATACTCAACCTCATAGCCCATATCACGTGCCACGCGCGTTGTAGTTTCGCAACACTGCTCAGTACGTATGCCACTAATCAGTAGATTGGTAATTTTATTTTGCTGCAAATAGGCTTCAAGTTCCGTACCGGTAAATGCATTATGTTGATGTTTGGTAATGATTACATCATCTGCTGTTACGGGCAGAAAATCCATAGGCTTAACATAACCCGATGACAACTGAAAAGCTGCATCGCTATCAGCATGCAGCACATAAATAACATGCATCAATTTATCTTTTGCTGACTGTATCAACTGTAAAACATTAGATTTAAAATCCTCGAATCCTTCAGGCGACCAATACGGCGCATGAAAGAAAGAGTCTTGCACATCAATTACCAGTAAAGCACTTTTCTTCATCGTTATCCTCAACGGCTACACAATGCCAATGGGTTTCAGTTTTGACTTAGCCGTTTCATCCATATGATAAATAGCAACCAGCGAGAATAAGCCACAAAAAATCAGGTAGTAACCAGGCGATAGTGGCAGCGCTGTTTTGTGAATTAACCAAATAGCAATGAGTGGCGTCGTACCACCAAAGATAGCCGCACCAATATTGTAAGCAAAAGTGGTTGCACTAAAACGCACATGCGGCGGCACCATCTCAACCATGCATGTAGGTGTCACACCGCAATAAATTCCGAGCGGTATCATAATCGCACTTTGTGCCACATACGCCAACCATAACTGATTCATCATTAGCAATTCGTAATAAGGCAAAATACCCAGCATTAAGCCCAAAGCCCCAATCGCCATCATAATGCGGCGACCAAAACGATCAGACAACATACCGGCCACGGGAATCCAAATCAGCAATGAAATCACCGATACCAAATTAATCGTGATGGCATCATGGAAGCTGTAATGCAACACCGACGACATAAATGTAGGCATAAACACGACCAATAAATAAGTCGCCACTACCCCCAACCAAGTCAAACCAACAATCGAAATCAAAGCACGACGAAAATAAACGAATGACTCCACCAATGGATGTGATAGCCGCGTATTATGGCGCTGCACCTCTTGAAATGCTTTGGTCTCACTCGCCCGTAAACGCAACCACAAACCTACGCCACCACCAATAAAAGCGGCCACAAAAGGTATGCGCCAACCGTACTTAATGATCTCTTGCTGCGGGATAAAATAAGTCACCGTCCAAGCAGCTGCAGCGGCCACTAACATACCTGCATTACCACTCAACATAGCAAAGCCACCAAATAAACCACGGTGCTTTTCTGGTGCATGCTCTACCAAAAAAATTGATGAACCAAGGTACTCGCCGCCCACTGAAAACCCTTGAAACAACCGCAAAATAACCAATAACACAGCAGCCATTGGCCCTATTGAATGATACGTGGGTAGCAAACCAATCGCGCAAGTCGCTGCTGCCATCAACAATACCGACAACACCAACGCGGCTTTGCGACCGCGGCGATCACCAATATAACCAAATAAAATCGAACCCAATGGTCGCGCTAGAAAACCCAAAAAGAAAACCGCAAAGGTATTAACTAATCCCACCATTGAATTATGATTAGGGAAGAAGTTCATCGCAATAAACGCAGCAAGATAACCGTAAATCGACATATCATAGACTTCGATGATATTACCAACCACAGCGGCGCTCACCACTTTCGATAGTGCTTTAGCCATTTAAACGGCTACCGGTGCTTTAATGTGTGGTTGCGCCACATAATTTACGACTTCAAAATCTTCATAATGATAACTGAACAAATCTGCTGGCTTACGTTTGATATTTAATGTCGGCAATGCACCTGGCTGCCGTAACAACTGTGCTTGCACTTGTTCAAAATGATTATGATAAATATGCACATCACCACCGGACCAAACAAACTCACCGACTTGTAAATCACACTGCTGCGCCACCATATGCGTTAATAATGCATATGAACCAATGTTAAACGGCACACCTAAAAATGCATCGGCCGAACGCTGAGTTAATTTACATGACAGCTTGCCATCAGCAACATAAAACTGAAACAATAAGTGGCACGGTGGTAAAGCCATCTGATCAAGCTCACCCACATTCCAAGCACTAACAATGTGCCGACGTGAATTCGGCTCTTTCTTAATACCATCCACTAACACTTGCATTTGATCTATCGCTTGACCATCAGCAGCACCCCAAGAGCGCCATTGTTTGCCATATACCGGACCTAAGTCACCGTTGTCATCAGCCCACTCATTCCAAATACGTACACCGTTTTCTTGTAAAAATTCCACATTGGTGTCACCGCGTAAAAACCATAGCAACTCAATAATGATGCTTTTGATGTGCAATTTTTTTGTAGTTAATAATGGAAAGCCACGCGACAAGTCAAAACGCATTTCATGACTAAAGACACCTCGGATACCCGTACCAGTGCGATCAGGTTTATCCGTTCCGTTGTCCATAATATGGGACAACATATTTAAATAATCTTGCATTTTTTACCTACCTTTTATTACTCTGGTTCCCAACTCAGAAGTCTTTTTTTGTCATCCCGGAAAATGCAAAGCAATTATCCGGGATGACACACAATACACCTTGATGCCAACCATGCAGTGAAGTCGTATTAGGAACCTTGCAGCGCCAATGCCGTCAACAGGATAAACCAAACAATCCATATAAATTCCATGATGCGTGGTAACTGTGTACGTTTAACCACCCAAAATATACCCATGATAATTAAGCCCAGCACGACCGGAATAATAAACAGTGTTAAAGACAACTCAATTAATTGCCCCCACTGACCACCGGAAAATACTGCGCTCAATCCGTGTACAATTTTATCATGGATCATCAATAGCCCATGAACCAAGTACGAGATTTCCGTACGAAAAAAAACCGCCACTATGGACACTATAATCAGTAAAACAAAATGCTTAACCATGTCGCCTTCCCTAAACGTTCCCATTCGCTGTGTCTTTGTTAAAATGATAAGCATACCAGAACAAGCCGAATCCAAACAGTACCATTGGTATTGATAATTCTTGCCCGCGCGTTAACCAGCCAAAAGCAATAAAGCCCAATTGTTGATCAGGTTGTCGTACAAATTCCAAACAGAACCTAAATAAGCCATAAAAGATCAAAAATAACGCAGATACAGCGCCGCGTGGTCTTGGCTTAGCCGAAAACCACCATAATATAATAAACAGCACAATGCCTTCGAAGAAGCATTCATACAACTGGGACGGATGGCGCGGCAGCGGTCCCGCATTGGGAAACACCATGGCCCAAGGCACTGTCGTTACACGCCCCCACACTTCACCATTAATAAAATTACCAATGCGACCAAACGCTAAACCCAGCGGTACCAAGGGCGCTATAAAATCACCCATCTCCCAAAACGGTCGTTTAAGAAAGCGCCCATAAATCCAAATCGCTAACAATACGCCCAACAACCCACCATGGAACGACATACCACCGTCCCACACCTCAAAGTAACTCAATGGATTGGCTATCAAACCGCCAAAGTTGTAAAACAGCATATAGCCCGTACGACCACCAACAACGACACCAATGGCCGCATAAAAGATCAAATCCGCCACTTGCTCTTTAGTCCACGGCTTTAACTGGCGCGGTCCACGGTATCTTGCTAAAAGGTACGCTATGGCAAATCCAACCAAATACATAATGCCGTACCAATGCACCTTAACTGGGCCAATAGCAAAAGCCACCGGATCGATTTGTGGATATTGCAGCATGCTTATTCCTTAATATTCAAATGCAGCCACTTTATACCACAGGCTTTAAAACTTCGCAGCTGGAAAAAATGGGCAGATGAGGGATCACCCCAATAATGACAAAATGTGCTCAGCTATTTTATTAGCAAAAATGGTGTGGGCAGCTTCATCGAAATGGATACCATCGATTTCAGATAATTCAATGTCTTCACCAGCGTTATAATAGTGGCAACCTTTAGCCTCAGCAACTGGTCGCATGACTGCATCAAATCGTTGCGAATACTGCTGCGTGCCTTTAAATACCGCCTGATCCTCTAAATCGAGAAATGACTCGTTAGATAAAGGTGGTGGCGCAACCACCAACAGGGGTGGCGCAGAGCACATATCATGACCATACGGCGAGGCTAAAGCCACATCAATCACATTAGCAAGCCCTTGAGCAATAGCTTGCGCATCACGCTTAAACTCAATTTTTAAATCATTAATACCCAACATGATAATCACCAAATCCAGCGGTGCTTGCGAATAGATGATCGGGTTGATTTGTGATAAAGCATCACGCGCATAAGGTAACCGTTGATAAACAGCATCCGTGGTGCGGCCATTTAAACCTTCTTCAATAACGGCATAATCATCGCCCAGCTGGCTTTGCAGCTGTCCTGTCCAACGCACAGCACTGGAGTAACGTTGCAGTGCTAAGGTTTCACGATCAATCGATCCAGGCATAAAACCCCAGGTATTTGAATCACCAAAACACAGTATTCTTTTTTTATCCGTCATTTTAATCACTCCTGTTGATCAAAAATTACTTAGCACTACAGCGAACGCCCACTGATTCTATACAATACTGACTCAACCAAGGCGTGACAACTGTTTAACTGTTTCGTCATCACCACCCACAGCATATCCTGCAGGCAAGCTAGCAGGTGGAGGAGCGATCAGCCTGTGTCGACTCGTTGCATCTGATCTTGATTCCCTGCTTTTTGCTATATGCGCTTTAATAATGTCTTTGCAGGCTTTATATTTTGCACGTGACTCTAAGTCAGCTCCTGGCAAGGCAGCAAGCATATCAGCTAACGCTTCTGTGCTTAAGTCACGCCCTTCAACAATATAGAATGCTAATTTTGTGCAATCTGGATGATAGAGTAATAGCAGATTAACAGCCTCTACATTTTTACAAAGAATAGCCCAATGTAACAAGCTGACATTTTCAAGCGCTGTGCGGGGAGGGTTAAAAGTTTGATTGATCTCTTCACCGTGTTCAAGCATAAAAGCGAGCAGACTAAGGTCGTTTGCTTGTAGCAGCACAAACACATGGTCAGTAGTAGCTTGATAGACATGCGTATTAAAATGCAGCTTACGAACACTTAACTTAGAACAGCTTATCACTGATTTATTGCGATCAGTTGCTTCTACTCTCCAGAATCCAAGCTGACTTGGATCAGGTGATCGGTCAGACTCTAGCAAGAGCGCTTCACCTAAAGCAATGATAGGAATTTGTCGATGATATTCAGAAGTTGGGGAATCATGACGCACTTTACCTTCACGTAATTGGTGTGCGGCAATAAAAGCGTTGAGGCTTTTGCCGGTGCGCTCAAAACCTTTAGGCGAATAAAGTAACCAGATATCTACGTGCGATTTTGTTAACTTGCCGCCATAGTGTGGACAGCATAATTTATCAAAGCTGACCAACTTAACGGGATCATCAAAAATAACGTTGCTATCAGCAACATAACCACCTTGCGCGTACAACAGGAAATAGGCCATTAATTCTTTGAGGACAACTCTATCACACACTTTATTTCTTTCTGGAGCTAATAGTTTGGCAAAAAACTCTAATGCGGTTTTAGCGGTATCAGCCATCTTGCTGTCTGTTGCCATGCAGTCAAGTAAATAAGATTGGATCGACCGAACAGTGATATTTTTTTTCCCGGCTAAGGCTTCAGTATAATAAGCGGCGTAACCTTCTAAACACCAAAAGTTACAATGGTCACCAGTAAACATCTTCGGCCCAAGTACGTCTTGGCCGCCTATCACACCACTGCTTTTTGAAGCAGGTGGCCCGATCCATAGATAGTGAATTGATTGAGGTCGCATATTGAATCGCTCATGTTTTAATGCCTGTTTCTATATAACAGCGAATACTAAAACACGTACATTAAGTCCACCTTAAATCCATCATTAAGGCACTATTATTGCTTCGCACGGCAGCCACACCTATGGTATATTCGCCCTCATGTCAGAACATCCTATGCACATTGTACGAAACGTAACCTTAGATTTAGGCCATCGCCTAATGGATGAGCGTTTCAAATGCCACTCAATCCACGGCCATCGCGTCGAGGTCGAGCTGCATTTTGGCTTTAGCGTGCAATACGATATTGGCTATTGCATTGATTTTAAAGAAATCAAACGTATTGCTGGTGAATGGTTAGATGACACTTTTGACCACGGCTTTATGGCCAACCCGCAAGATGAAGCAGTGATTACTGCCTGCCAAGCCACCAATA
This sequence comes from Coxiellaceae bacterium, assembly GCA_029210045.1. Lineage (GTDB taxonomy): Bacteria > Pseudomonadota > Gammaproteobacteria > Coxiellales > Coxiellaceae > JARGNX01. The sequence continues at coordinate 179,161 of JARGNX010000006.1, read as the reverse complement.
CCAGTCTGTATTTGATGTCACTCAATGGCGAAGGTGAATACTGCAATCCAACAGCAGAAAACAGTGCTAAGGAAATCTTTCTCGCTATCAGCACGTTATTTGAATCCAACAAAGACCTTACCTTATATAAGGTGCGCTACATCGAAACCGCTAATTGCTGGGTCGAAGCCTTTGAAAATAGCTGCTCTGAAACCGAGCGCCAAAACTTTATGGCCTATCGCGGCGAAGCATTACGCGCTTACGCACAAGCCAAAGGCTCAATTGAATACGATCAACGCAAAATGGGGGTCAAGTCTTGACTTGCCGTACGCAATAGCGCACGGCAAGTCAAGACTTGACCCCCCCCCTCAATCTAGAGCATCCGCACGCCAATCGCTAACATAACAATGGCAAAAATGCGCTTTAGCATTTTAACCGGCATGCGATGAGAAAAGTGGGCACCTACACGCGCAAAGATAAAACTCGTAATGGCCACACTAAGCCACGCAGGCACATAAACATAACCGAATGAACCCGGTGGTAAATCTGAACGAAACAAACCCATGACAATATAAGTTGCCGCACCAATGGTAGCAACCGTCATACCCACAACCACCGACACAACTACTGTTTTGCGCATATTCACACCGCAATAAATTAAAAATGGCACAGTAATCACACCACCACCCAAGCCCAATAAACCTGATTTAGCCCCAATCAACGTACCAACACTAATCATGCCCGGCAACTTAGGTAAGCGATGCTCACCATGCTTTTCTATATGAAAAAACATTTTAATCGATACCATAATGACAAAAATACCGAAGATGATTGCCACCGTGCGTGATGATAACCACGTAGTGAAAATCGCACCAATGATGACACCCACAATAATCCCGGGTAAAAATTGCTTGTAGATAGGCCAGAATTCAAATTTTCGTTTCAAATGTGCATACAATGATGAACCGGAAGTTAGCACCATGATAGCTAATGAAGTACCACATGCCATCTGCATCACATGCGTGCCGCATAAATGATATTTTGTAAAAATCCATGCCAGACCAGGCACAACTAACACGCCACCGCCAATACCCAACAAGCCTGCTAAAGTACCAGCACACACACCCAAGACCAAATAAACAATGATCATTTCCGTCATGACTAACGACCCGCTCGGATCAAACCACCCAAACCAACATCTTCTATCACCATCTCAAGATGATTACGAATTTCACGCGCCTCATCAATCTGTAACACTTCAACCAATAACTTTTTCGCTTGCTTCATGTCAAATGCTCGCACTACCGCTTTTACACGCGGCAAACCACGCGCATTCATACTAAATGAATCAAAACCCATCGCGACCAATAAAATCACCACCAAAGGATCACTCGCCATCTCACCACAAATACCAACAGGCTTACCAGCCTTATGCCCCGCATCCACCACTTGTTTTAATGCCCGTAACACTGCTGGGTGCAGTGCTTCGTAACGATCAGCGACACGCGGGTTATTGCGATCCACCGCCAATAAATATTGAATCAAATCATTCGTGCCGACCGACAAGAAATCAACGCGTTTCGCCAGCTCATACGCTTGATACACCGCAGATGGCACTTCAACCATAATTCCCAGCGGCGGCATCGTGACATCATAGCCCTCTTCTTTTACTTCATTAAACGCCTGTGTAATCAATCGGCGAGAAATATCAATATCAGAAATCGATGACACCATCGGCAACATAATCGATAAATTATCTAAAGCAGCACTGGCCTGTATCATCGCACGCACTTGCTGCAAAAATATTTCCGGTTGATCAAGCGTAATACGCACGCCACGCCAACCTAAAAACGGATTATCTTCTTCGATCGGAAAATACGGTAATGATTTATCACCACCAATATCAAGTGTGCGCATCACCACCGGCCGTGGTGAAAACGTAGTAAGCAATTGACGATACATAATGCGTTGCTCTTCTTCCGAAGGGAAACGTTCACGCATCATAAAAGGCATTTCAGTGCGGTATAAACCAACCCCTTCCGCACCGACACTAAACGACAAACCTGCTTCAGCTGCTAATCCCGTATTCACATACATCGAAACCGAGTGGCCGTCTTTAGTTTCAGCCAACAACTCACGCAGACCTTCCAGCTCTTCATCGAGTTGTTGTTCTTCTTGAGCCAGGTGCCTGTATTCTTTTTTGATAATTGCCGATGGCGAAACCAGTGCTTGACCATTATAACCATCAACAATCACATCCTTGCCATCGAGCATACTGACCGGTGCGCCACCGACACCCATAATCGTTGGTATACCCAATGCTCGTGCTAAAATCGACACATGTGAATTATTCGAACCACTACCTGAAATCACACCAACCAATCGCCCTTCGGGCACTTCCATCAACGCCGTTGCTGTTAATTCTTCACTGACTAAAATCGTGCGCTTAGGATAAGTAGGTGCTTGATGCTCTTCAGACTGCAACTGTGCCAGAATTCGGCGCCCCAAATCACGCAAGTCCGTAGCACGCTCTTTGAGATACTCATCTTCCAGCCCTTCGAATTGTGCCACATGGCGACGGATCACACGCGACAATGCACCTTGTGCCCATTGACCCCCATCAATTTCACTTAACACTTCATTGATCAGTGTATGACTATCCATGATACGCAAATACGCATCAAACAACGAACTCTCAGCCGCCGACAATGAGCTCTTAGCCCGTGCTTGCAGTTCAGTAATTTCTGTACGCGCTTCATCAAGCGCCACTTTAAACACTTGCTTTTCGTGATCTATGTCTTCCGCTTTACGATCAGGCACTACCGACAAATCAGCTGGAGGATAAACCACAATCGCTGTACCCAACGCCACACCCGGAACGGTTGGAACACCTTTAACCGTTTCCGCTTTACGTCGTCGACGCTTTTTGGTGCTAATCTCTTGCAGCGCACCCTTAGCCAACAATGCAGCTAATGGCTGTGCCATTTGCACGGCAAGCGTCACCAGTAACGCCTCTTCCTCTTCGCTAAAGAAGCGACTCTCACGATCTTGCACCGTTAGTATCGCGATCAAATCACCACGATGCATTATCGGAATACCGATATACGCTCGGTAAATATCATCGTGCAATATTTTATGCTGTTCAAAAACCGGATGCTGAGTCACATCCTCAAGGTTTATTGGTTCTTCACGCTCGCCAATGTAGCCCAACAGACCATGACCAAAACGTAAGCGAAATGAACCTACCGCTTCTTCATTGACACCCACACCTGCCGCTAATAAAAATTCTAAATGTTCTTCATCGACAAGGTATAAGCTACAAGCATCTGACTGGATATGTTGCTGGATTTGTTCAACTGCGGATCGTAGAGCACTAGCAACATCCGTCGCTATTTCCAGCTCTTGAACAATTCGCTTTAGAACTTTTAGCATTAACGCTCCCTAGTCATGCTGTCCTGTAAAAAAGGCTCCAGTTGTTTTAATGCACGACGATAAACATCGCGTTTAAATTGCACTACATTCTTGCTTGGGTACCAATAGTCCACCCAATGCCAACGATCAAATTCCGGTTTTTCACTTTGATTTAAGTCAACGGCAGATTCATCACTAACCAACTTAACTAAAAACCACTTTTGTTTTTGACCAGTGCATAGCGGCACTTTGTCATAACGGCGTAGCTGTTTTGGCAAATAGTAAACTAACCAGTCTTCAGTTTGGGCAAGGATTTCCACCGCTTCAGGATTCAGCCCAAGCTCTTCGTGCAGCTCACGATACATCGCTTGCTCTGGAGATTCGTCTTCGTGAATACCACCTTGTGGAAATTGCCATGCATCTGGCATTCGTGCGCGTTGCGCCCACAATACTTGCCTCTGATCGTTGATCACAATAATACCAACGTTTGCTCTTAACCCCTTTTCGTCGATCAAAGCTCAACCTCCTTAAATATACTTCACTACACAGTCGCCTGTTCATTGTAACCGCAATCGCCGGCAAGATAAATGCCCAAGGCGGATTTTATTTGATAAAACCGGCAGTTAGTGATGTTATCTCGCGTCTATGATCAAGGCGAAGCGTACATTAAGAGCGAATTATTTACTCCAAATACTTGCGCACATCCCGCAACATTACTAAACTGCCTCATCTGTACAAATTAGGCGCACATAGACGATGAGGCAAACCTTACAAGATTTAGAAGACTCCCATACTCGCTTTGGCCAGATCGCCGCCTTCGGCTTAGCTTTATGTGCCTTGGACGTATACAGCGGGCAGCAGCTATCCCCTATAACCTCTTTTGCAATATTTGCAGTCGGCGCCGGCACCACATTCTTCGGCCTCCTAGGGAGACACGACATCAAGCAACAACACGACCGAGCCAAACGTAACGTAGCTGATTTTTTCCATCATCAACACCAGCAACCAGCAGCACCCCAACCCGCAGCCCAAACAACCGGCCTGGGCACTGCTGAGCGATAATTGTTAATTATTTCCAATATGCTAGACTGGCCGGCTATCATCAAGTGACCAGGAAAATTTATGCGCATACTCCGCTCATTACAAGCCAGCCTACTCACCTTACTGCTATGCCTTAGCACGATACTCCATTGCCTACCCATGTACTTCGTTATCTTACTGAAGATGATACCCATCAAGCCATGGCAAAAGTTGTGCAGCCGCATCATCAATCAAATTGCCACCTCATGGGCTGGCTTCAATAATGTTGTTATGCACCGCGCACTAAGAACCCGCTGGCAGATTAGCGGCCTTGAGGGACTCAAAAAGAAAGACTCCTACTTAGTCATTGCCAATCACCAATCATGGCTGGATATTGTTGTTTTGCAAAACACGTTTAGCAGAAAAATTCCATTCCTAAAGTTTTTCATTAAAGACCAACTCAAATGGATCCCGGTCATTGGCTGGGCCTGGTGGGGTTTGGACTTCCCTTTTATGAAACGCTACTCCAAAGCATTGCTAGCCAAAAAACCACACTTGCGTGGCAAAGATTTGGAAACCACTAAGAAAGCTTGTCAAAAATTTAAAACCATTCCAACATCCGTGATGAACTTTGTTGAAGGCACACGCTTTAAACTGGAAAAATCCAAAAAACAAAATTCGCCTTATGAAAACTTACTCATCCCAAAAGCTGGTGGCGTGGCTTATGTGTTATCTGCTATGGGCCAACAAATTGATAAAATTTTAAATGTCACTATTGTTTATTCAGGCGGGCCTAAAAGCTTATGGCAATTTTTATGCGGCGAAGTCAGCAGCATTAAAATTCACGTTGAACAATTGCAAGTTGACGCTAAGCTAATCGGTGACTATTTCAATGATAAGAAGTTTAAAGATGACTTCCAAGGCTGGCTAAATAACGTCTGGCATAAAAAACAATTATTGATTGAGCAATCACTAGCTGAAAAATAGCGAGCTATCGATTCATATCAGACAGAAAACGACCGGGATGAACCTGAATCTCGTGCCGATTGGGCACCGTCATCACCAATCACTGTTATATCCGCCGGTGGATGGCTTAAACGCTTACATTGACAAACCAAGCGATACCCAATCGAAAACAAGCTATTGACTGACGGCTGAATAAACGGCATAGAAACAAACATCACATAAGCAAATGCACTATTTTTAATCGCGTCGTCGTTAGTAAAATTACTCATACCACTCTCGGCTAATACAGCGTAAAACGAACAAATACCCAGTGTAAAAACTAGCGCACAAGTATTTTTTACTAATTGCTGCGCTTTAGCTTGGCAACCTTTAGCTGCCACTAGTGACCACTCTCTCGGATGCGACCATCCATGCACAGAAGCATGCGCAATGCTAGAACCAAATTGCAATCCACCTAACGCTCCCAGCACTTTAAAAACATTAACCCATACATCTTCATCAAATCCAATAAGCTTTTGTGCTGCTTGTGCCGTGCCATTACCCAAGCCCAACCACAACGGCGCTGCAACACTCAATAGCACCACTAATTTAAATAGCAGCCAAGGTTTCTGCCGTAGCTCAGCAAAAAATTTTCTATTGTCATCAATCATCAAATGGATAAGATTTTTAGTGATAATAATATCCATCGGTATACGCGGGATAGAACCCGTTAATTTCAATATGGGATTCGATTCGGTCTCAATAACTGCCGCCATGATAGGCAACCCCATCAAAAAATGCAGCCCTATCCATTTATTACGTTTGGGATTTAAAGCACCCTTGTAATCAATATCTAAACTCTCATCAGGCATTTTACTGTGCATTAGATAGTATACAATCGCTGTCGCACCACCTACAGCAGCAGCACCTGCAATACGACCCGCTAATTTTCCCGCATCACCGGTATCACCAATCAATAACGCTAATTTTTCTTCAAACGCAATTTGTGCTGGAACCCTTAGAAAAAGAGACGAACAGGCGGCAATGGCAAAAAATACTGGTTTTCTCATAACGGCTTCTTATTATTCATATATGATGCGAGAGATTAAAACACAAAAGCTCAAAACACAATCCATACAGCAATGACGTCAATGGTAGACTCACGACAAAAATTAAAATATGCTATCTACATGCATGATATATACACTTTAAAACAGATCGAAACACCGCGGCTCATCATCCGACCCATACAACTTGGCGATGAAGACCAACTGCATCAAGCACTAATAAATACATTAGAGCAACTACAACGCTGGATGCCATGGTCACAACAGTGCAGCAAACAAGCGACTGAAGCTTTCGTCAAACAAGGCGTAGCGCTTTGGCAATCAGGTAAAGCGGATTGCTTTCACATGGTGGTTATCGACAAAGCCTGTGACAAAATCATTTCCGCAAGCGGTTACAATAATTACAGCATCCCTGCTGTGCCACTGTATGATATTGGCTATTGGGTCGATAGTAATTACCAAGGAAAAGGATACGCCTCCGAATTCACTAATGCACTTAGTCGATATGCCTTCGATGCATTACAAGCACAGCGCCTACAAATCAACACACAAGTTGAAAACGAAAAAAGCATTGCTGTCGCCAAACGCTGCGGCTTCAGGCATGAACTCGTCATGAAAAACGAGTGCATTGACTGTGTCACTAACGAGTTAGCCGATACCGTATTACTGGCTTGTTGTGATATCGCTGATCTACCGCCATTAGATGTCAGCTGGCAGCATGGTGAACACTTAGTTAAACCAGACGCAAAGCAGCCAGCCATTAATGTCTCCGATAATCCAATCACCTTACCCATACTAGAAACCGAACGACTGACTTTAAAACCACCGCGCCCTCAAGATGCCGCCATTGCTCACCAAGCGCTCATGGCCTCTATTGATCAGGTCGCCCCCTGGTTCTCTTGGGCAAAACCAACATTAACAGTCGAGCAGTTTGCTCAACATCTTACTGAGGGTGCAACAGCTGCCACCGATATAAAACAACACAATCACTTATTCTACTTGGTGTGGGATAAAACCAATCATACATTTATCGGAGAAGTCTGGCTGAAAATTATTGATTGGTCGGTGATGAGTGCCAATGTCGCCTATTGGTTTGATACACGCCACAGCGGCAATGGTTACGCCACTGAAGCCATCAAACAGTTAATACAATATGCAATTGATTCGTTAGGGGCGCACCGCTTGCAAGTGGATATTTCAGAAGAAAACCATCGCAGTCTTGCTGTAGCAAAGCGCTTAAACCTGAGCTTTGAGGGCAGTGTTAAAAACCGCTACCGTAATTTTATTACCAATGAAAAATCTGACGGTCAGTACTTCTCTAGCATTAACCGCTAAAAAACAAGGCTCTAGCCCTCTATACACTCAGACCCCAGATACCTACACATCACTCACGAGAAGCAATTAAAAAACTGCAGTTAATACTTGCTTAATACTAGTAGTCTAAAATTATAGAGCTATATAATAATAAATGAAGCCCATGAGCAGAGAAAACGCCCCATCATTAACCAAACAAACTGTTGCAAGCATCGGCCTATGCGAACACTACTGGGGCGAAAGTTGCAGCATTAGCTTGCTAAACATACGTGATCATGAGAGAAATCAACTCGCCTTATATGGCAACGATTACCGCAAATTTGTTCGAAAATACAAGTGCCAACCATCTGAATTGTCGCCTGAGGAGCTAATTCATCGCATAGAAGAGGCCAACTTACGACTGCTTAAGTATTTTTCAACTGCAAATCGCGCTCCGTTTGAATTAAAAAGCATGACACCCACTGGCGACATACATAGCGTCAGTGACATCGTTTTACCCACCATAGATACTGCCACAAAAGAACCGATACAAAACTGCCTTGTCATGTGTGGAAACCGTATATATATTCACCCCAAAACACGCTCCAGCGCAGGAATCTTTAACAGCTTGCGCACCACTTTAGGAATACCCGTAGAAGTGACAGATGGGGAATTAAAAACTAAAGATAATGCGATCATTGGCATTAATCACTCCTCACTATCCGCAGGTCAACGCGTACAATTTGCAGGCTCGCTCGTATTCGACGACGCCCACGGCTGGGTATTAGAAAACACCACCGGTCACTACCAAACACGCGCCTACCAATTACTTCAGGTACTCAAGCAATTGGCGATTAACGGCTTTAATTTAACCCAAATTACCGTTAAAACATGGGTTGCAAACGAACTCGGATCACGATCAGCCGATGAAGCCGATTATCATATTAGCCATCGGAATGCCGCCGAATTACTGGAGACCAGCGAACGATCGAAAATGCATTGTGAATTAACTGCGCCAGTAGCAGAAGAAGAAGCACCTACCACATCAACAACAGCAGAACTCACCCGCTACACCCCCTAGCAGACTGGAACACTAAGCAAAATGCACCACAGAACGAATACTCTTACCAGCATGCATTAAATCAAACGCTTTATTAATATCTTCGAGCGGCATGGTATGCGTAATGAACTGATCAATTTCAATGTTACCATCGATGTAATCGTCCACCATTTGCGGTAATTGCGAGCGACCTTTAACCCCACCAAATGCTGAGCCTTGCCACACACGCCCTGTCACCAACTGAAATGGCCGCGTACTGATTTCTTCACCGCTACCGGCAACACCAATAATCGTCGACACCCCCCAACCCTTATGGCAACACTCTAATGCCGCACGCATGGTGTTGGTATTACCGATGCACTCAAATGAATAATCAACACCACCCTTGGTTAACTCAACAATAACTTCTTGAATGGGACTCGAATGCTCTTTGGGATTAATGCAATCGGTTGCACCCAACGCTTTCGCCATCACAAATTTTTCAGCATTAATATCAACCACAATAATACGCTCTGCTTTTGCCATCACGGCACCCTGTATAGCACTGAGCCCAACACCACCCAAACCAAAAATTGCTACGGTTGACCCCGGCTCAACTTTAGCTGTATTTAACACAGCACCAATACCTGTCGTAATACCACAACCCAATAAGCACACCTTATCTAATGGCGCATTCTTATTAATTTTTGCCACTGCTATTTCCGGCATCACACTGAACTGTGAAAACGTTGAGGTACCCATGTAGTGATAAAGCGATTTACCTTGATAACTAAAACGGCTGCTGCCATTCGGCATCACACCTCGCCCCTGGGTTTCACGGATCGCCTGGCATAAATTGGTTTTGCCAGACTGACAAAAATTACATGATTGACATTCGGGTGTATATAAAGGGATCACACGATCGCCCACTGCTACCGACGTGACTCCCTCACCCACCTCAACTACCTCACCACCACCTTCGTGACCCAAGACGCAAGGAAACAAACCTTCGGGGTCAGCACCCGACAACGTATATGCATCGGTATGACACACGCCTGTTGCGTGCATTTTAACCATCACTTCACCCGCTTCGGGCTTAGCCACATCGATTTCAACTATTTCTAATGGTGCTTTGGCCTCAAATGCCACTGCTGCTTTTGATTTCATTCATACTCCTTTCATCGCTACAAGACTATTTGCGACGCTGTCACTTATACGACGCCCAGTATGAGTTTTTCTGGATCCCGCATCAAGTGCGGGATGACAAAGATAAGTGCGGGATGACAAAGATAAGTGCGGGATGACAAAGATAAGTGCGGGATGAAGTATCCTCACTAAATAATTGAATTCAGGCACCTCCTCAGTTACCGACAGAAATCCCACAAGTTATCCACAGAATACCCCCAGGATACTCTCTTGCTATTTTTACTAAAACACACTATCTTGTGGTTATCAGGGATTGATAACCCACTATGTTGGGGTTTAGGGAAGAAGCTAGGTCCAGCGACAGCGCCATTACCTATATTAATCAACCGAAAAAAAAATAACAATCACTACGTGTGTGTGAAAGGAGAAACCATGGATAACCAAATGGAAACCGATGCTAATACCAGTCAAGTCGAGGCACAGAATCCGAATCAAAACGCCCTACCTGGTGAGCTTTATGTGATAAAGCGCAACGGTACCATCGCTAATTTTGATGCCGACCGCATCAGTATCGCTATGAAAAAAGCCTTTATCGCCGTTGAAGGCGATAGCGCTGATAGCTCTGATCGTGTACATGAAATAGCCAAACAACTGACAGATCGCATCACTGATGCACTAAAGACTCGCTGGAATGCTAGCGGCACCATTAATATCGAAAACATCCAAGACTTAGTCGAACTGGAATTAATGCGCGCAGGTGAGCAAAAAGTAGCCAGAAGCTACGTACTATATCGCGAGAGTCGCAATCAAATGCGCCAACAAGGCAGCGATGACACGCATCCTTCGATTAATGTTGTTATGCCTGATGGTAGCAAACACGCACTGAACTTAGCTTGGCTTAATCGCCTAGTCGAAAATGCCTGTGCTGATTTAGCTGATGTTAATCCTAAACCAATTATTAAAGACGCACTCAATAACCTATTTGATGGCGTCAAAATCAAAGACGTTTACAAAGCATTAACCATGAGCGCACGTACCCTGGTTGAAACTGAATACAACTACACCTTCGTTACCGCTCGCTTGCTATTAGTTGAGCTGTACAGCGAAGGCATGGACCTAATGGGTATCGAACATGATCTTGATAAACAATCCATGTCTGAACTTTACCCATTGGCACTGAAACAATTCATTCAACACGGCGTAGACTTCGGTCGTCTCGACAAAGAGCTACTGACTTTTGATCTCGATAAATTAGCCAATGCATTGCATTGCGAGCGTGACCAACAATTCACCTACCTCAGCTTACAAACATTGTATGACCGCTATTTCATTCATGAAAAACAAGTGCGTTATGAATTACCACAAGTATTCTTTATGCGTGTTGCCATGGGCCTTGCGATTCAAGAAGATGATCGCGAAGCACGTGCCATAGAGTTTTATGACTTATTATCAAGCTTCGATTTTATGAGCTCGACACCGACATTATTTAATGCCGGCACAATTCGCTCACAACTTTCAAGTTGTTACTTAACCACGATTTCAGATGATCTTGATGGCATCTACGGTGCAATCAAAGACAATGCATTACTCTCCAAGTTTGCTGGCGGTCTCGGCAACGACTGGACACCGGTTCGCGCAATGGGCGCGCACATTAAAGGCACCAATGGTCAATCCTTAGGTGTTGTGCCGTTCTTAAACGTAGCCGATGCGACAGCCGTTGCCGTTAACCAAGGTGGTAAACGTAAAGGTGCGGTATGCGCCTACCTTGAAACATGGCACTTAGATATTGAAGAGTTTTTGGAACTGCGTAAAAACACTGGTGACGATCGTCGTCGTACGCATGACATGAATACCGCCAACTGGATTCCTGATGAATTCATGAAACGCGTATTCGAAGACACCGAGTGGACTTTATTCAGCCCTGATGAAGTACCTGATTTGCATGACCTATACGGTGACGCCTTTAATAAAGCGTATGCGGCTTATGAAGCTAAAGCTGAAAAAGGCGAAATTCGCAGCAAAAAAATCAAAGCGGTTAAATTATGGCGTCGTATCTTATCGATGTTATTTGAAACTGGCCATCCATGGGTAACATTTAAAGATCCATGTAACATTCGTTCGCCACAGCAACACGTAGGCGTCGTACACAGCTCAAACTTGTGCACCGAGATCACACTCAACACATCGAAAGATGAAATTGCCGTGTGTAACTTGGGCAGCATCAACTTACCTAAACACATGATCGACGGTAAATTAAGTAGCGACAAGCTAGCGAAGACCATTAAAACAGCCATTCGCATGCTGGATAACGTTATCGACATTAACTACTACTCCGTACCGCAAGCGAAAAATTCTAATGTTAAACATCGTCCGATTGGCATGGGTATCATGGGCTTCCAAGATGCTTTATACCAACAGCGCATTCCATACGCTTCTAACGAAGCCGTCACTTTTGCTGATGTCTGCATGGAAACCGTAAGCTATCACGCCATTAGCGCCTCCAGTGACTTAGCTAAAGAACGCGGCTGCTACGAAACTTATAAAGACTCATTGTGGGATCAAGGCATCATGCCGCTTGATTCAATCAAACAGCTTAAGAAAGTGCGTGGTGACTATTTAGAACAAGACACCAGCAGCACATTGGATTGGGCAGCCTTACGTAAAAAAGTCAAAAAACAAGGCATGCGTAACTCAAATACAATGGCTATCGCACCAACTGCAACCATTTCTAATATATGCGGTGTATCACAATCGATTGAACCAACGTATCAAAACTTGTTTGTGAAATCTAACCTATCAGGAGAGTTCACTATTGCTAACCCTTATCTCGCTGCTGACTTAAAGCAACGTGATTTATGGGATCAAGTGATGGTACATGACTTGAAATACTACAACGGTAGCGTACAAAACATCGATCGCATACCTGAAGACCTGAAAGCTTTATACGCTACGGCTTTTGAAGTCGAGCCTAAATGGCTTATTGATGCCGCGTCACGTCGCCAAAAATGGATTGACCAAGCGCAGTCACTCAACCTATACATGGCCGAGCCTTCTGGTAAAAAACTTGACATCACTTATCGCATGGCGTGGTTACGCGGCTTAAAAACCACGTATTACTTACGCAGCATGGGTGCCACTAACACAGAAAAAGCCACTATTAACGACGGCGCGTTAAACGCAGTTCAGAAAGAAGAAGCGCCGCAAGCGTGTTCGATTCTTGACCCTGACTGTGAAGCCTGCCAATAAAAGGAGAACAACATGAGTTTATTAGATTGGAATGATTACGAAGGCGACGCCAATAATGCCGTTGCTGCGGCACCGAAAGCCGACACGGCTGAACAAGTAGGCGCCACTGGTTTGGAAGAACTGGAAATGGGTGCTGCGCGTATCGCCGTTGATGATAAAAAAATCATTAACTGCCGTGCAGACTTAAACCAACTGGTACCGTTTAAATACACCTGGGCATGGGATAAATATTTAGCAGGCTGCGCCAACCACTGGATGCCGAATGAGATCAATATGGCTGCCGATGTGGCGCTATGGAAAGATCCAAATGGCTTGACTGATGATGAGCGTATGATCATCAAACGCAGTCTCGGATTTTTCTCAACGGCCGATTCATTAGTAGCAAACAACTTAGTATTAGCCGTGTATCGCCATATCACTAACCCAGAGTGCCGCCAATATTTATTGCGCCAAGCATTCGAAGAAGCACTGCATACGCATGCGTATCAATACGTCATCGAAAGCCTAGGCTTGGATGAAGCGGAAGTATTTAATATGTATCGCGAAGTGCCATCAGTATCAACCAAAGCGGCTTGGGCATTACCCTTTACTCACAGCTTGGGTGATCCTAACTTCCATACCGGCACGATTAAAGATGATCAACGTTTATTACGCGATTTGATTGCATTCTATGTGGTGTTCGAGGGCATCTTCTTCTATGTGGGCTTCACTCAAATCCTAGCCATGGGCCGTCGCGGCAAGATGACCGGCACATCTGAGCAGTTCCAATATATTCTGCGTGATGAATCGATGCACTGTAACTTTGGTATTGACGTCATTAACCAAATTAAAGCGGAAAATCCACAATTATGGACAGCCGAATTCCAGCAAGAAATGATTGAACTGATTCGTGGTGGCGTTGATCTCGAAGTGCAATATGCACACGATACTATGCCACGCGGCGTGTTGGGTCTGAATGCTGAGATGTTTAAAGGCTATTTGGAATACATCGCTAATCGTCGCTGTCAGCAAATTGGTCTGCCAGAACAGTACGATGATGCACAAAATGCATTCCCATGGATGAGCGAAATGATGGATCTCAAAAAGGAGAAAAACTTCTTCGAAACCCGCGTGATTGAATACCAAGCAGGCGGCTCATTGAAGTGGGATGAGGATTAAGCTCATCCCGGCCTCTGCCATGTCATCCCGGCCTCCGAGCCGGGATCCACATCATATCTAACCACTTGAATTTAATCACTGTTCCCACCTAAATACTTAATCTCTTGTTAATAGAAACTGTCTATAATATACCGCATACCAAACCCGAACAGGACAACAGATGAACAACAACAGCGAATTCTTCTTAAAAGCTGCATTTCAACTCAAATGCCGCGTGCTGGATTACTATATATTAGAAGCATTTGCGATCAGGCTAGGCAAAAAACGCTTTTATTTCCGCGGTGCTGCCACACCATTCAATAGCGGCTCCTCTATTGATGTATCTAGAAACAAATTCATCATGAACAAAATGCTCGAGGCCGCCGGCTTACCGGTCCCTAAAGCCACTGCGATTACACGTGAAGAATATGAGGCTGGCGAATACTCCTTTGAAGGACTGCAATACCCCCTGGTAGCTAAGCCCACTATTGATACCGGCCTAGGTTTAGACGTGCTATGCAATATCAAAGATGAAAAAACATTATTGGAGTATTTAACTAAATGCTTCAAAGTGCATAAGATCATGTCAATTGAAGAATTCCATGGTGACCTTACCTGCTACCGATTATTAGTGTTCTATGGCAAAGTCATCGGTGTTGTCGAACGCAAATCAGCTCGAGTTATTGGTGATGGCAAACAAACCATTCAACAACTCATTGATCAAGCCAACGTGAAACGATCAAAACAAAAAGCCGGTGTGACAATGCAGCTTATTACAGTTGATCAAGAAGTAGAAATCTGCCTTAAAGAGCAAAATATCACTGTGGACACAATACCTAAAGCAGATGAAGAGGTCATGCTTTGCTATACCGCTAATTCCTCTCGTGGTGGTTCTATCAATTCACTCGGCACTAAGATTTGTAAACACAATGCTGACATGGCAGCCGCCGCTGCAAATATACTCGGTTTAAATTATGTAGGTATGGATATCGTCTGTGAGGACATTACCAAGCCCATAGGCAAAACGCGCGGTGTGATTATCGAAACGAACCACAACCCGGATATCACCATCCACGAGAACCCACTGGAAGGTAAGCCAACGCACGTTTGCCGTAAGGTAATATTCAAGCTTATTTGCCAACATCCCTTTAGCTATATTGCAGAACTGCTGTACCTGCGAAAGGTATTTAAAAACCCATTTTTTAGAATTGGTGTCCTAGTAGGCTTATTTTTCCTAATCAAACACTTCTTCTTCTAAAACTTAGCTGGTAAAATACCGCCCTCTAAGAAAATTTGAGAACAAATATATGCCAATCTACGAATACCAGTGCCAACAATGTGGTCATAACTGTGAATTATTACAAAAAATCAGCGACAACCCCGCCACTACTTGTCCGAAATGTAATAAAGAAAGCTTAAAGAAACTAGTCTCTGCCGCAGGCTTTCAACTGAAAGGGACGGGATGGTATGTCACCGATTTTCGCGACAAAGGCAAAGCTAAGCCCAAAGCAGATAGCAACACCGCCACTTCTGATACAACAACGACTACTAACAAAAAGTCAGACGATAAAAAATCCAGCAGCACGTCAACTGACAATTAACGCCGAGCAAGCTTTTGGGTTATATACGCCTTATAATTACCTCCTAATTAACTATGGAAATTTAATATGGCCAAATATAATTTCAATTTTGCCGACCTCAAAACCACTGCACTGTTAACCACAACGTGGTATAGCCTTGCAAAGACATTACCCGTTAATGGATTCATCTCAGCACCACTCGGCTTGATGATGACAATGATGCTAGCGGATTACTGGAAAGACCAAAGCTTGCATAGCGCCCCAGACTCTCGCCCTAGAGCCACTGACATGAGCGTTTTTAATAAAGCAGATCTATTCAATACGGAACGTAGACATACCTTATTCCACGCCGTAAGCGCTGGCGGTGCTAAAGCATTTGATACCATGACGCATGAGCTATTCACCCGCACACCAAAAGCAATACAACAAATCCGATCTAGCAGACCATAAGCAGATTGTGCTAGACTGCGGCGCTTTTCAGCTAACATCTAAATTACTAGGGATTCAAATGAACATCAGTAAAACTATATTATCAGGATTAGTGATCGGCGCCGGTCTGTTATCAAGCGCTATAGCCATCACCTGCCCAACAGAGGCCGCCATTAAAGCCGTAGGCTTCCAGCACATCAAAAAAGGTACAGTAGTCAGTAGTGCTTATAGCTTAAACACGTTTGGCACAGATCATTCATGGGAATTTTCATCGTTTATCCCCAGCACAGAAGCGCAAGACCAACAAAAAGAACTCGCTCAGTTAAACCAATTGATAAGCAACTTACACTTCTTTGATCAACGCTACATGGGCAACGGCATCACCTACTGCTTCTACCATTACGCTGATGGTGGACGTGAAGCGATGACGATTAATAAACCCTGAGCTTTAATCCAATTAAGCTGACTGGTTGGAAAACCTGGGATTATTATCCAGCCAGTTTTGCTACCGCGCTAGCTAATTTAGTTGCTCCCTTTGCGCCCTGTTGAGCCAATTCACTAGCGCCCTTAAGTGCTCTATCCGAAAGCACTTGTTTTGGCATATCTTTTAGTGCAGAAGTAGGTTTTGGTACAGGAGTTTTACTAAATTTATCTTTTATAGCCGAAGTAGGTTTTGGCACTGGGCTTTCACCGGGGTTATTTTCTATTGCCGGGGTAAGCTTTGAGGACTTATCTTGTATAGCTTGTTGGCTTTTCAGCCTTTCATAAGCAGCCCTTGCGCCTGCTGCCAATGCTAATCCTACTGCAGCGCCTAAACGCACCAAGGGATCACGTGGATATCCCCGCCTTCTGCCTTGTTTTGCCGGAGCCTGCTGAGGCGTTGACGCAGCAGCGTCCTCTCTAGCAGAGGGAGCACCCCGCTTAGGATTAGAGCTGGGTGCTGGTTTAGGGCTTGATTGAGCCGTCGGTGTATTTGGGTTGCGCGCTATTATTGCAGTTTCTGTATTTCGTGCTTGCTTCGCTTGAGGCGGCGCATGCTGGGGCGGCGTATGCTGGGACGACCGTGCTTGCGATGCACGTGGTGGCTGCGGGGCATTTTCCGCGCTCTTCAGAGCTCTATCGTGAGCGGCCCTTTTATTAGGATCCTTTAACGTTTCATAGGCTTCACCAACCGCCTGAAACTGTTTTGTTGCTTCTGCCTCTGTAGTGTTTCCATCACGCTTATCAGGATGGCATGCCTTCGCCTTCTTATGGTATGCCTTTTTTATATCACTCACTGATGCACTTTTATCCACACCTAGTGTTTCATAATAATTCTTCACAACTGGCCCTGCCTTTGATATTTCAATTAATAAATTATATTTACTCAATCAGTTACCCAAAAGTAACTAAATAGAATCTCACCGCACAGATAATATTCTATACTAATAGTATTAACGAATAATTAACGCTCAAGCCATTGCATAAAGTTATACGTTCAGCGCAAAATTTATGGCTGACAGCATCAAAAAATTCCCGTATGCTTTCCTCCATGAGTCGATTTCGTAAATACATTGTTGCAGGCCTGCTGGTTTGGTTGCCTATACTGGTCACTTATTTTATTCTGCGGTTTTTATTACGCTTAATTAATAGCGTCTCCGCTGTGATCCCACAAAAATATCAACCGGCCGTATTACTAGGCCACCACGTACCAGGCTTTGGCATCATACTCTCCATTGTGGTTATTTTTGTTACAGGAATATTGGTAACCCACTTCCTTGGTCACAAAATAGTCGCCGTATGGGAGAAGCTGTTAGCGCGCATCCCCCTGGTTCGCTCGATTTATGGTGCCACCAAGCAAGTAGTGCACTCAGTGCTTTCTCCTAGCGAGCAAGCCTTTAGCCGCGCCGTACTGATTGAATTCCCGCGCACCGGTGTGTGGAGTGTTGGCTTTCAAACCAACAGTGATTTCCCACATACCGATATTGAAAATAATATCACCGTATTTGTGCCGACAGCCCCCAACCCCACTTCTGGCTTCATGATGATTGTGCGCGAAGAACAGATTAGACCGCTGAACATCACGATTGAAGAAGCCTTTAAAATGATTATCTCGGTGGGTGTTGTAACACCGCAGCATCGTGATAAAACAGTACAGCCCGTAACCCAAGAGAAAAGCGAATGAGCACTTACACCATCTATCACAACCCTCGTTGTTCTAAATCACGCCAAACACTGGCTTTATTAGAAGACAATGGTATTACACCTACCATCATCACCTATTTAGATAATCCGCCTAGCGCGAAAGAGCTAAAGTCTTTATTAAAGCAACTCGACCTATCGCCTCGTGATTTGATGCGCAAAAACGAAAGCGCGTATACCACAGCAGGCATAAAAGACGGCGACCTCAGTGAAGATGAATTAATTGAAGCCATGGTCAGCCACCCTGTATTAATTGAGCGCCCCATCGTCTCCAATGGCAAACGAGCTGTATTAGGCCGGCCACCAGCCAATGTGTTGGAGCTGATTTAATATGCCTTATATTTTAGTGCTGTATTATAGCCGCTATGGTGCTACAGCTAAGTTAGCCCAAGCGATTGCACGCGGCATCGAATTAGTTGACGGTATCGAAGCGCGAGTGCGCACCGTACCTGCGGTATCGACCACGTGTGAAGCCACAGAATCACCCGTACCAAATGATGGCCCACCGTTTGTCACTTTGGATGACCTAAAAGAATGTGCAGGACTGGCACTCGGCAGCCCTACCCGCTTTGGCAATATGGCAGCGGCAATGAAATATTTTTGGGATGGCACGGCTGGCTTGTGGCAGTCTGGTGCGTTAATCGGTAAACCGGCAGGGGTATTCACTTCTACTGCTTCACTGCATGGCGGCCAAGAAACCACACTGATTTCGATGTCATTACCACTCATGCATCATGGTATGTTAATCACTGGAGTGCCCTTTAGTGAACCCGCGCTTACCAAAACCCGCAGTGGTGGAACACCGTATGGCCCTAGCCACCACGCTATCGATCACGATACTGATATCAGCGAAGAAGAATCGCAGTGTTGCCGTACGCTAGGCCAGCGTTTAGCAGAAATATCATTAAAACTTAGCTAAACTCTTCACTATGACACCATTAGCCGCATTGCAACAAAAAATCGATCAAGGTGAAATCACTGAGGATCCCCGTCAACTAGAAATCATGCAGCAATTACAAACGCTGTATGATGAACTCATCAAGCAACAAAACCAAGGCTTCCTGACCAAAGTGGGGCTAAAAAAGCCCAAGCCGGTTAAAGGTGTTTATTTATGGGGTCACGTTGGCACCGGTAAAAGTTTTTTAATCGATTTATTTTATTCATGCCTACCATTTAAAAACAAGCTGCGCATACACTTTCATGCCTTTATGCAGCGCATACATCACGAACTAAAAACTTTGCAAGGACAAAAGGATCCGCTTAAGGTATTGGCAAAAAAGATTGCTGGTGAAACTTGCATCTTATGTTTCGATGAATTTTTTGTTACTGATATTGCTGACGCCATGTTACTCGCCGGTTTATTAGAAGCCTTATTTGCTAATGGTGTTTGCCTTGTTACCAACTCTAATTGCGCCCCTGATGATCTTTATAAAAATGGCATGTTACGTGAACGTTTTATTCCAGCCATTGAGTTAATTAAAAAAGATACCGTTGTTATCAATATTCAAACCCAACACGACTATCGTTTACGTCATCTATTAGAAGCCGGTGTGTATTACACCCCCATTGATAAAAAAGCCAATCAAGAAATGCAACAAAGCTTTAAACATTACTCAAAAGGCAAAGCAAGCTCTAACGAAAAGATCATTGTATTAGATCGCCCCATCGAAGTGATTAAAGCCAGTGATAAAACCATATGGTTTGATTTTCCAGCGATCTGCGGCTTGCCACGCAGCCAAAACGATTACCTGGAATTAGCCAAACTGTATAATACAGTCTTAGTGTCAAACGTACCGATTATTGGCGAACGCCAAGAGGATTTAATCACCACCTTCGTAAAATTGGTCGATGTGTTTTATGATGAACGCATCCGCTTGGTATTATCTGCTGCCGCTGATGCCGAATCCCTTTACCCTAAAGGCCCAATGGAATTCGAATACAAACGTACCGCCTCACGACTAATAGAAATGCAATCGAAAGATTACTTTGATGAATCACTGAATGACCATTTAGTTTAATTTTAACGGAAAACACAACATGAGACATATACTACCTAATCAGCAACAAACAAAACAAGCCGCCCTTTGGGGCCTCTTTATTAGCCTATGCGTTTCTGGAGCGGCCTATGCCCTGATCGATACGATAAGAAATATCAGCTATGGCTTTGCAGATGAATACACCTGGCGACATCAACCACCTATCGGTGGTACAACCATTGCAGGAGTTGTAGCCGTGGGTGCCTTATGCGGCCTATTTACCTGCACCAGCAATCTGCAAAGACACCATCAGCAAGCCAATAACGGTGCCGCCGCCTTGCATCTGGGCAATGATGCCATTGAGGCAATTCTCACTGACCACGAAAGAGCAGCGCCGTCTGCAGCTGGATAAATGATTGACAATATATCCGTATAACTGCAGCGCCCTAGTTTTTTACCTTGGCTGTATGTAATTTAATCTCTACGATGGCGCCCAATGCAGCCGCAGCACGCTTTAAACTTTTGAGCGTAATATTTTTTCCTGCTTCGATTTGTTGATAGTTTTGATAACTAACGCCCATTGAATCCGCTACATCTGCCATAGTGTATTGACGAGCCAAACGTAATTTATGCAATAACACAGGCACAGCCACTTCAGGGCTGACAGTGATTAATACCTCACCTTTGCGACAGGCTGTTGGCGGGGCAATATCATTATCATTTTGCGCCATATCCAATAACAACATATCCAATACTTCTTGCGCATTTTGCATCGCCTCTTCATAACTATCCGCTTCTGTGAAGATATTATCCAGATCACGAAAAGTCACGATATAACCATCGCCGTCGGCTTTTATTTTTGCTGGGTATACTATAGAAAATTCATCGTTCATATTTATCTCACTTTAATTTTATACCTGTTACCTTCTCAATATTATGTAAGGTCCCAGGCTTTAAATCTTTGCTCGCATGCACCGGAACAACAATCGGCGGCTTCCCTACTTTCTTCATTTTATGATGGCTACCTTTCACCCCCGCCAGCAACCAGCCATTTTTTTGCAATCGCTTCATTACTTGCTTACCATCCAACCCGACCTCAGCACAAGTTAACACTTGTGATTATAAATATAGCACAACAAACACCAGCACACAAGCCATGACTTGTGTGAAGGATCCCAGCCTGTATTATTATGCTGAAGTCATACCTATTAAATACCGTGAATACACCGAGGGATAAACAAATGAAAATCCATGGTATAATCGCGCCATGAAAAATAATACTCCAGCCATTGCCATTGAACACCTGAACAAAACATACGCGTCAGGCACTCAAGCGGTTAAAGACGTTAGCTTCGAAGTGAAGCAAGGTGAATTTTTTGCGCTACTTGGCCCAAACGGTGCCGGCAAAACCACAACCATTGGTATGATCACTTCATTGGTTACCAAAACCAGCGGACGCATTGAAATCATGGGACACGACCTTGATAGCGATCCGGCCACAGCCAAAAGCTATCTCGGCGTTATGCCGCAAGAAGTAAACCTCAATGTGTTTGAAAAAGCGATTAACATTCTGTATCACCAAGCCAGCTACTATGGCATTCCGCGTCGGCGCACCAAACAACGAGCTGAAATGTTACTCAAGGCCATGGAATTATGGCCACATCGTAATGATATTGTGCGCACATTTTCGGGTGGCATGAAACGACGCTTAATGGTAGCACGCTCATTAATTCACAATCCAAAGGTGCTTATACTGGACGAACCAACCGCAGGCGTAGATGTAGAAATTCGACAACAGATGTGGGATTTTTTACAAGCCGAAAACCGTCAGGGTTTAACGGTTATTCTCACCACACATTATTTAGAAGAAGCAGAAAACCTGTGCAATGATATTGCCATCATCAATAAGGGCGAACTGGTTACCAAAACCTCAATGCAAGATTTACTCAGCACGCTGGAATGCGAAACGCTTGTACTGCATTTAGCACAAGCCTGGAACCAACCGATACCTATTGAAGGCGCTATCAACCAACGCCTAATTGATAGCCATACCATAGAAATGGATATTGCTAAAAATACGCACATCACTGACATCATAGATTTTTTACGCAACCATCAAGTCAGCGTTAATCGCATTCGCAGTAAAGTAAATCGCTTAGAACAGTTATTTATGGATATTGTGCAACAAAACAGTCATAAGGAGTGCACATGAACACCATTGAAATGTGGCACGCCTTTTACGGACTATTCTCAAAGCAAGTCGTACGTATATTACGCATATGGCCCCAGGTTTTTTTACCTTCAATCATTAATACCATCTTATATTTCTTAATTTTTGGTGGCGTATTAGGCTCACGTGTTGGCATGATCAATGGCTACAGCTATATGACGTTTTTAGCGCCTGGTTTAATTATGATGGCGATTATCATTAACTCCTATTCAAACGTTGTTAGCGCCTTCTACAGCGAGCGCTTTATTCATTCTATTGACGAAATACTGGTAAGCCCGATGCCTGACTGGTTAATGATTAGTAGCTTTGTCGGTGGCGGCATCTTTCGCGGCGTGGTACTCGGTATCTTTTTAATGATCGTCAGTTTGTTTTTTACCGATATTGATTTTCATCATTGGTTTTTAATCCTTGTCACTCTGCTCCTAAGCAGTTGCTTATTTAGCCTGGCCGGATTTTTTAACGGCATTTTTGCCCGTAAATTTGATGACACAGCGATTATCACCACCTTTGTATTAACACCACTCATTTATCTTGGCGGTGTATTTTATGAAATCGATAAACTGCCCGGCATCTGGCAAAGTATTTCACGCTTAAATCCAATTCATATTGTGATTGAACAATTTCGCTATGCCATGCTTGGCTCAGCCCCCGACTACAGTGAATACTTTACTTTATCGATGTTACTTTTATTTAACGTTGTATTATTTGGCATCTGTTGGTGGTGCGTACGCAAAGGCTATGGTATTAAAAGTTAATCATGAAAAATCAACTACGCGCACAAAAAATCTGCTTGCAATGGGGTGAACACCCATTATTTGATCAATTAAATTTTCAGGTCAACAACCGTGATCGTGTGGCCATTATAGGCCGTAATGGTGCTGGCAAATCAACCTTACTCAAAATGATCCAGGGTAATGTCAGCTCTGACAGCGGCCAAATCGAACAGCAATCCGGTTTAACCATTGCTACTTTGGCACAAACCGTACCACAAGAATTAAGCGGCACCGTACATGAATTCGTCAGCGCCGCACATCAGCCTGAATACGACTGGCAAAGCCATGAAGTCGACACGGTGTTGACGCAACTGAACCTCAACCCTGACTGGCAAATGGATGATCTATCCGGCGGTCAAGTGCGCCGCGCTTTACTAGCTGCTGCACTCGTTAATGACCCTGATATCTTACTACTTGATGAGCCAACCAACCATTTGGATATCGAATCCATCGAATGGCTGGAAAAATTCCTTATCAATAGCCACAAGACGATTATTTTTATTACACATGATCGCGCCTTTATGCAGCGTGTCGCAACACGAATTTTTGAACTCGATATTGGTCAAATCATTTGTTGGGATAAAGATTACGACAGCTTTGTGACACACAAGCAACAACAGTTAGCCGCGGAAGCTGAAGCACAACATCAGTTCGATAAAAAATTAGCACAAGAAGAAGTATGGATACGTCAAGGCATTAAAGCCCGTCGCACGCGCAATGAAGGCCGCGTGCGCAGCTTAGAAAAAATGCGTGAACAACGCCAGCAACGACGCTCACGTCAAGGCAACCTATCATTAACGCAGCAAAAAACAGAATATGCCGGAAAACTCGTATTAAAAGCCGATAATGTGGGTGTTGATTATAATGGTGAATCATTAATTCGCGACTTCTCCACGGTAATCTTACGCGGTGACAAAATTGGCATTATCGGACCGAATGGTTGCGGCAAATCCACCTTACTGAATTTATTACTCGGCAAAAACCAGCCCAATATCGGCAGCATAGAACGCGGCACACAATTAGAAGTGGCCTACTTTGATCAACATCGCGCACAACTCGACCCAAGCCTTACCGTGATTGATAACGTTTCTGGCGGCCGCGAAAAAATCACGATTGATGGCAAAGAAAAACATATCATTAGCTACCTGCAAGATTTTTTATTTACCCCACAAACTTCACGTAGTTTAGTAAAAACCTTATCCGGTGGCGAACAAAACCGCGTGTTATTAGCGAAAATTTTATCACAACCTGCTAATGTGCTAGTGCTTGATGAGCCGACCAATGACCTCGACATGGAAACACTAGAGTTGTTAGAGGAATTCTTATTAAACTACAAAGGCACATTGCTCTTAGTCAGCCATGATCGTAGCTTATTAAATCAAGTCGTCACAAGCACGTTAGTCTTCGAAGACAACAAAATCAATGAATATATCGGTGGCTATGATGACTACCTGCGTCAATCCAAACAATCAAAAGACACAAAAACAAATACCAATAGCCAACCAAATAAAAACCCGCGCACTGATAGCGGTAAAAAAAAACTGAACTTTAAACAACAACAAGAATTACAACAACTGCCCGCCACCATCGAGAAACTTGAGAATACAATCAGCGAGTTACAACAACAATTGGCCGACCCTGAGCTTTATCAAAGTGATGCGGCAAAAGCCAAAACCTTACAACAGCAACTCGCTAATAATGAAAAGCAGCTTGAACAAGCCTATCAACGTTGGCAGGATTTAGACAGCATGGTATAGTGCCGCAAAACTATAATTATGAAAGCGACTACTTGCGATGAGACTCAGTGATATTTCATTCTTCGATGCCCCCCAAATACAAAACCTGAGGGCCATGCCATTAGAAGTGTTTTATCTACATCTCAATATATTGACCCCTACGCTGTTAAACATCACCACCCCAACACAAGTGCAGCGCGGCACAATGATTACTCTGATGACACTATTCCGCGAACACAAACTGCACGAAACTACCACAGCTGATACTCCAGCAGAACGTGCGGCGGCACAAACACTCGCAACATCATTAGCCAGTTGTATTACACAGCAAACTACCATCTATGATTGGAGAGAGCTTTTTCCAGTACCACTTAACTGGAAGGGTCAGCTCGTAGCGGCTGCTCCTGCAGCCGAGCAAGACGATAATGACGATGACGATGCGCAGAGCCTATCAGACAACTTAGTTACTGAAACTGACTCAGATTACGAGTGCTTAAATGGCAGTGATGCCTCATCATGCGATAGATTGTCACCTCGTTCTTGGTAAGTTATTGATACTTCACTGGCAAATGGACTTTTAGCTATTTAATTACTAGATACTCGGTATGTACATGTTTGATAGTGCATTTTTATAGCCTAAAACCCTAAAAAAATTGCGATTTTTAAGGAATCCTTAAGCCATATCCATTAAACTAAATTCCTTACATGGAATGTATATAAAGGTAAATGGATAAGAGCTAGTGGTATTTCTGTTAGAGGTTTTCTCACGTCATGAGCCGATTCACTTCATATGAGCACTCATTTACTCAATCAGCTGGTATTGGTGAAGAAGATATCTTGCAAGCGATTAAAAGCGTCCAAAAACGTCGTAGTTATTGGAACATCTGGGGATATACCTCCACCCAATGGGAATCTGCAGACATTCCTAAACTTGCTAGACGCAGCATTATTGATATCAATCAAACCCTAGGAAAGTGTATTCAAGGCTCACCACCTGGATACACAACCGACCCCAGCAAAGAAATTCGTGTCATGGCAGCTATCAAGCTGGCTCAACTTCAAATAGCTCAACTAGAAAAAATAGGTGGCAACCGCACTACTGATCAAGAGCTAGCTTATATCATACTCAATAAAATCCTAAGCCAGTATCCAAAAGTAGTTAAATCCGACTATGAGGCCTGGAAAAATGAAGGTACTAACAACGAATTTTTAATTCACATTGAGCAACATATTAGCCAATGCGTTGAACATGACAGAATGGCACTGCGCGAAAGTTTTGCATGGGTGCCTGCTGAAGAAGTCTGCACTGATATTATCTTAGAAATAGAGCTCGCTTATACAGAGTGGCAAGCTTCTCAATCTGCAGTGCACATTGTTGAGATAAAGGATGACGGCACCGAAGGTGACACAATCCCGCGCTTAGAAGAACAGGCAGTGATTGCAAGCCCCCCTACTTCACAAGGTGATTTTTTTAGATCAATACGCGCCTTACCAGGCAAAGCTATTACCACATTCAACGGTCTTCCTATGCCTAGCAAAATCCTGGTAGCTGGAGCTGTCCTAATTCCAGCTGCCGCCGCTACAGTAACAGCACTTGGCCTTGTTAGCGCAGGCACTGTCGCCACAACTGCAGCAACCGCTACAGCAAATACCACTATCGCACCTGCATTTTTTCAAAGTATCGGCTTAGCTGGAGCTGCCTATGCCGCTTCACACACTGGACCAACACAAACTTTCAAACCCGATTATTCTATCCATGGTAATTTTACTGCACGCATGCAAGCGTCATACAAGCCAGTTTTTCCAGCATTATTGGACACCAGCCGCGCCGTTACTGTAAGCACTGCCCAACCAGCACCTGCTCCTACCTGTGACATACCTACAGCCATTGCAATTAGAACACTTGATCAAGGCACATCGCCAGCTAACGGCTTTACACCGGCACACACTGACACGGTTATTGCTGGAAAGTATGCCGCGCAAGTAGATGCTAAAGAACGTGCTGATGCAATGCAAGTCGCCATCCGCCCTACCGCTCATGTCGCCAATGTCGGCACTGGCCTTGACACTTGCCCCGTTGAACCCACAACACGCGCTAGCATAGAAGCAGCACTTGCTGCACAGCTTGCCGCACGAATAGAAGAGAAACAAATACTAGCTGGAACACAAGTTGCCACTACAGATGGCGCACCACCTAGCCATGCCCCACTACCGACTAGCCCTGCACCCGGCAGTGCTGTCGCTATTGTTCCACCAAGCGCTGGCACATCACCAGCTATCGGCTTTACACCGGCACACACTGACACCGTTGTAATAAACACCCAAATAGCTCTTGATGCTACGCAAGCAGAAGCTAAAGAACGTACTGATGCAATGCAAGTCGTCATTACTCCACCAGTCGATGCCACACTGAGCCATGCCGCACAACCTGCATGCGAAATACCTGGCAGTGCTGTCGCCGCTGTTACTAGCGACGACACAGCACAATCGCCAGCTAACGGCTTTACACCGGCACACACTGACACCGTTGTAATAAACACTCAAATAGCTCGTGATGCTACAATGCGCGCTCGTTCAGAACAAGCAGCCAGCCAAGTTGCTCGCCCTAGCGCCATGCATAGCAATCCATTGTGGACACGCCAACAGCAAGATAGATACCGTCATCAACGATTAATCGCACCTCCACCAACGGAAGGTCAACAGGAAGAAGCAGAAGCACCACCAGTAGTGCCAGATACAGGAAATATTGCTCGAACCACACATCAAGCTGAAGAACAAGAAGCGGAAGCACCAGCAGTAGTAACAGGGCCAGAACATGTTGCTCGAACCACACGTCAAATTGAAGAACAAGAAGCGGCTGCAAGAGCAGAGGCGGAAGCCAGACACGCTGCTGAAGCAAAACAACAACAGGCAAGCGCTGATGAAGAAGATGCGGCCGACGTTCTAATAGCTGAAGACGTTGATCCAAACGAAACAGATACCGTTGTAGCTCATACTGACGATGGTCAAGTTTGCGCTCCTCATCAAATGAACCCTTTACTACCTGCACGACAAGCAGGCCCTGTTTGCCTAGCTAAACCACCCCAAGCTGCTGACCAACCCCCACAAAGCAACACAAGTAGTTGGGGCCTTGCTGGTGCCGCAGCAGTTGCAACAGCGGCAGCTGGTTATGGTATATTCCAACGAGCTATAAGCATACGTGAGCGCAATCGCCTTGCTGATGAAGCTACACGCGCAGAACAAGATGATGAATCAAAACCACTCGAACAAGACGCTACACCTTGGTGGGAAAGCTATCAAGAAGGTAAAGAAGCGCCCGATTATTTCCATGTATCAATTCGAGGTGATTTATTAAAGCTGGTCAGAAATGCTGATGGCAATGACAGTACCGTGCTATATAATTTCACGGATGCCTTACGCCGAAACGGTGAAGAAATCCCCATTGATTTTGTCAATAACCCTGAAGCCAAACCTGGTGAAGGTGAGTCGTATATGTCAGGACATATGGAACTGACCAGAAACCGCCTGACCTTTAAGTCAAAAACTACCGGCAAGGCACAAACTGACGCCGACTTTGTTTTAAATGGCATACTTCAAACAGCTGGATTAATCACAGCATCTATTACTGACCCTGAAGTATTAAAAACATACACCATCACCGTAGAAGCCCCTACGGAACTATTAAATGCGACGATTGCAAAGCACAAAGACATTACTGCTTGCATTAAAGGTGCTGAACATTTGAAGTTTGTGTATAAAAACACCTCTACGGGTAAGACACTAACAGAAGCTGACGTAGCAAAAGTTAAAACACTGGCCGACAAACCACTACACAGCGAGGCCACCATTAAAGCTGCAGGAACACAAACGGGCAAGAAAATGACAACCGCAAACGCCAACTTTAATAACTGTAAAAATGCCATTGATGCTACTATCAAGGGAGCACTAACGAAACAAGCCACGATGTTTAAAGCAACCACAGCAGCTAATAGAGCTGCAAGTATTGCCGAAACAGGTGGGCAACCACCAGCATCAGCAATGACCGCGCCGACCGCATAGGGAACAAAATGGTATGAGCATAACCAATTACAATCCATTCTCACCCGTCATCAACGGAACGAAGTCCGCCTATAAAGCCGCCGGACATGCCGCTGATAATATAACTTGCGCTCTATTCAACCCAACGAGTGTTGCTCTTTATGCCTCAGATAGTGCGGCTCATATCATCCAACACGACTTTTATGGCGGCACACCACCAAGCGCATTGAGTTACACTAAAACAACCGTGGGAACTACTTGGAAATACCTCACTAGCTTAGCGCCATTGGTCGCGATCAGCAGCATGCTTGTCAATGGCTACAATCGCTTGATGAGCCCTTACCTGCTACCCAGCCAATACCCATTGGCTTATAGCTACGCGCCCATTATTAATGCTATAAGCCCTATCGCCACACCAGCAGGGCCTACACCAAGCATTACTATTCTCAGTTTGTGGCGCCCTGTTAAAAACTTTAAATTACTCACGAATTATTTATCGGCTAATCCGCTACTCAGCATTGCTACCTTTATATTATTTCAATCAAAGTTAGTACCGCCCAGTGCTCGTAACACCATCAATATAACGGTGATGTTTGCTAGCATGTTTTTAGCGGCAGAAACAGCTGCAATGGTAATGCCTATCCTGATTGGTTTAGCTGCTGCTTACGGCATATTTGCTAAATCGCCTTACGTCACTAAAAAATTACTCGGTGGTGCACAAACCGTTGTACCCGCTATTGCTGCACGCTTTAATCCGCAGTATGGCATGATGGCCACGATGATGTTAAAACAAATGGAAGGCAGCTTATTAGGGCTCAACAGCACAACAACCAAAGCGGCAGAGCAACTAGCGCGACCTTTCATCACCAAAGATGACACGCAATACCGCACTACAATCACTGCCAATCAACGCCGCTTATTAGGCAAAGAGGGTGCCGCCAATCCACAAGCCATCGACATCAGTCGACTTAGAGGCTATAGCTTTGCAGACGGCGCTTCATTATTTAGCATTGAAGATGGCTTTAGTGCAGCCGTGGTGGGCAATACGCCTAGCAATCGATTATTTAGCTCACAAACCGGTGGCACAATTGACCTTGGTGATAAAATAGCAACTGTCAACAGCGAACAAGGCTATACAGCTAGAGCGGCTTTGATTACCGCACAAACCCAACTCGAAGCCATTGTGCATTTCCTCAATATGAAATCTACCGACAGACATGCAGAAAGCGGCAAGCAGTTATCGCGACTAGAACGCATTAAAGAGATCACGCGACAACAACAAGCCAATCCACAAGACGATGCCCAACAAATCCCAGCAACGAAATTAACTTTCACAGCATCCGCTGCTGATTGCGCACTTGCCAAAACTTTTATCGAACGTCACTACGGCGCTGATGATTTACAATATTTTGAATTTAATGACAGCAAAACCAATAAACCCGTCAATGAAACCACCATGCAAATGGAAGCAA
Organism: Coxiellaceae bacterium; assembly: GCA_029210045.1. Classification (GTDB taxonomy): domain Bacteria; phylum Pseudomonadota; class Gammaproteobacteria; order Coxiellales; family Coxiellaceae; genus JARGNX01. Next base: position 148,463 of record JARGNX010000006.1, on the reverse strand, counting down.
ACAAAGTCAGTGACATTCATAACAAAGCCCTAGACTATATGTTTAGCGTTAACCCAGCGGATAACATGAATACCGTGCAACGACTAGAAGCCGAGTACGGTAACTTCAACCCCGAGGTCGGCACTCCCATAAGCACAATTTGGCGCGTACTCAACCGCATGGCAGGATCATTCTTTAAACATCATAAGTTCACCGATGAAATGGCTGAAGGTAAAGGATCAGAGGTTGTCGTCTCGGCGGTTCGACCCACCACCTCGCCCTAATTTTTTTTCGAGGTCTTTAACATTCTTTTGCAATTTTTCTTGGTCTTTTTGCATGTCATCTAGCTTATCTAATACTTGCTTAATCTCAACCTCTGTCTCACGCAACTCTTTGCGTTCACGCTTCAAAAATATCGCTAAAAAGTTTGCTGTAATAACTACAAACATACCCAAGCCCATAATAATTAACACCGCACCCAGCATACGGCCTAACGCGCTTGTTGGCACAACATCGCCATAGCCCACCGTTGAAACCGTAGCCAATGCCCACCAGACGCCATCCCAGGGTGACTTCACCCCTGGATCAATGCCCGATACAAGCAATCCGAACGCGATAACAATAATTAAACTCGCAATCAGCGTCGTACTCAACTTACCATCAGCAAAGTAATTCCATATCATGCGTCCAGACGGGACCATACACCATACTGCCAATATCGGCTGAAAATCACGTAAAAACCATAAGCGCTGATTGTGAAAGAAAATGATGTAGAACACCCCAGCCCCTATCGCGACAACCAACATCCAATTGTGCCTAATAAATTCTCGACGATCTTTAACAAAAGCTAATAGCAGTGACAACTCAATAACAAAGAACAACCACACCACAAGACTAGCTATCAGCCTATGTAAAGGGTCCACTTCCCCTAAGGCCTCTATCTGCCACTGGATTAATAGCCAAAACGCGATAATTAACATTAGCGAAATATAGATACGCCAGCATAGCAACGCAGCCTTCGTTTCTCGCGGTGACACACCAGCAATTCCAAGATAAGTGGATAGCTTATTTTTACGTACGAAATTGTAAAAAAAGTTTGGCATGCTAATCGGTTCTCCCCTGAGCCCTAAACCATATTATAGCAGCCGATCCAGGTAAGAGTGAATAGGAAGAATTTTATGCAATTAGCGCAAAACGATAGTCAATGTCTGACAAATAAATGTCAAATATTCCATCCTTAAGGACTTGTATCGCCAGGATCTAGTGATATAATGATCAACCTTAGAGGGAAGTATTCTTTTTAATCACAACAAGGAGTCACTAAGTTGGAAGGAACAGCAATGCTAGAAGAAGTCATGACATCAGATGTCGTTGAAGCGCCAGTCGCTGCAACAACCTCACAAAGCGTACAATCAATGCGCGACAGTGTGGAAAACCTGTTGGACCGCTACTTTTCACAATTGGACGGTGAAGATCCTGCCAATTTGTACAAAATGGTTTTAGCCGAAATGGAAATTCCGCTACTTAAAAAGGTACTGGAGTACACCCGTGGCAATCAATGCAAAGCCGCTATCATCTTAGGCATTAGCCGTGGTACGCTACGCAAAAAAATCAAGCAGTACAACATTGACTAATATCAAACGCGCTTTAATTAGCGTGTCAGATAAAACCAATATTGTTACATTCGCCCAAGCTCTTCAAGACTTGGGCGTTTTCATTTTGGCGACTGGCGGCACTGCTAAACTACTCACTGATTCAGGTATCAACGTAACCGAAGTCAGTGACATTACCAACTTCCCAGAAATCATGGGCGGTCGCGTAAAGACATTACACCCTGCCATACACGGCGGTTTACTCGGACGTCGCGGCCAAGACGATGCCGTTATGGCCGAACATAAAATTGAGCCTATCGATTTACTAGTGTGTAACCTATACCCATTTACGCAAGTCATCCAACAAGACGATTGCGATTACGCCAAAGCGATTGAAAATATCGATATCGGCGGGCCCACCATGCTGCGCTCTGGGGCCAAAAATCACCAAGATGTCACTGTTATTATCGATCCAGCAGATTATGATGCGGTACTAAAACAATGCCAACAACAAGGCGGTACCGACCTGCCCTCACGTAAACGCTTAGCGCAAAAAGTATTCCAACAGCTAGCCGCCTACAATGGCGCAATTGCTAATTATATGTCAGAACACAATGACAACAATGATTCATGCTTTGCTGACACCTGGCAACCCCAGCTACACAAACAAATGAATTTGCGCTACGGCGAAAACCCACACCAACAAGCTGCTCTATACGAATTCAGTCCGGCGCAACCAGGCACACTAGCACAAGCCACATTACTGCAAGGCAAACCGTTATCATTTAATAATTTAATGGATAGCGAAGGCGCACTGCGTTGCGTATGCTCACTCGATCCGCAGCAACAAGCCTGCGTTATCGTCAAGCACGCCACCCCTTGCGGTGTTGCACAAGCTGACACCCAACTAACCGCTTATAAAAAAGCATTTGCTTGTGACTCACAATCAGCCTTTGGCGGCATTATTGCATTAAATCATACCTTGCAAAAAGACACTGCCGAACAAATTATTGCTAACCAATTTGTCGAAGTGATCTTAGCACCCGAAGTCAGCGCCGAAGCACTGACTTGCTTACAGGCCAAGCCTAATGTACGCGTTTTGCAATACGGCGAAGCCAATAATAACCAACAATATACCTACCACACTGTTTCAGGTGGCCTATTAATCCAACAAGCTGATCAACTAGCACTAGCTGCTAGCGATTTAACAATCGCCACGCAAAAGCAACCGACTGAACAACAGTTACAAGACTGCTTGTTTGCATGGAAAGTCGTGCAATACGTTAAATCAAATGCGATCGTATTTGCTAAAGACGGCCAAACGCTTGGTTTAGGCGGCGGCCAAACCAGCCGTGTATTCGCAGCGGAAATCGCCGTGTTAAAAGCACAACATGCTGGCTTATCACTCACTGACTCGGTCCTCGCATCAGACGCCTTCTTTCCATTTGCTGATGGTATTCAGGTAGCCGTTGACGCTGGCGTTAATGCCATCATTCAACCAGGCGGATCAATTCGCGATAAAGAAGTGATTGCAGCTGCCGATGAGGCCGGCATCGTGATGCTATTTACCGGACACCGCCATTTTCGCCACTGAGAGCTCCACTCTATTGGCTGAATTTTACCAAAGAAGTTATTTTTACGGTAAAAACCAGTAATAAACCAACACATTGATTACCGTCAAAGGTAAACCATATTTAAAAAACTGCAAAAAGGTAAAAGCCTTTGCGCCACGTTTTTCGGCATTTTGAATAATAATAACATTACTCGCCGCCCCTAAGATTAATAAGTTTCCTGCCACTGTGCTGCCCGCTGCTAAAGCTAAATACAAAGCATCCGGAGAGTTTTTCAATAAGGGCAAATACAACGCCACCAAAGGCACATTAGAAATTAACTGGCTTAGCAATACACTAATGGAGAACACAGCGGCTTTGTGAGTAACAATAATATGCGACTGCGCCAACAATGCTTGAAAATAACTGGACAACCAGACACTCTTCATAAAAACAAACAAACCAACAAAAAACAGCAATGTATGCCAATCCAAATGCTTAATCATCTCAAAGCGTCGCTTACTAAATAAAACAATAGGTAAACAAGCCACCAAAGCAATAGCGCCAAAAGGCAATTGGTACGCCGGAGAAAAACACGCTAGCAATACCTTTGCCAATATTAATAACAGCAATAACACCATTGAAATCTTACTCAAGCGCGCCAAGCTATCATCCATGGTTTTGTCACTGCGCATCACCGTTAATGGTTGCGACAATTGTTTACGAAAACAAAAGAACATCAATACATACATTACTGCAAGATTAATCACTGTAGGCAGCGTCAGGTAACGTAAAAACTGCAAAAATGGATTAATCATGGCGCTATTTGCAATTAATAAGTTTTGCGGGTTACCAACAGGACTAAATACTGAACCCAAAGTAATTGCATAAGCCAAACACAGCAAATATGGCTTAGCGTCAAAGCGTTGCTGCTTCGCTAGCAGCAATATCAGTGGCGTACCAATAATCGCTACCGTATCATTCATCAACAATGCTGAAGACAATGCAAACAGCACTATCATCATTAACAGTAACATCGATTGTGTACGTGCAACACGGAAGATTGTCAGGCTAACATGCTCGAGGTAGTGGCTTGATTCAATCGCTTGGCCAATAACAAAAACACCCAATAAATAAAACAGCACATCAAAGCTCAGTGCATCATACGACTGCCGCAAAGATATATGCCCCGTCAGCATCACAATAGCAGCGGCTACTAACATGACCAACCAAATCGGCAAATGCAGCCTACCTACTTTACGTATCGCAATAGCAATAAATACGAGAAGTAACAGCGCAATGGGCAAGGAAAAATGGTTCATTATTTACACTAACACCCTGCTGTTAAGCCGTCAATCATGATTGCAACGACTAGGGTGAACCGTTAGAATGGGTGCACTTTATATATATGGGGCGTGAAATGAAAGTTTTGGTCGTAGGCGGAGGCGGACGCGAACATGCAATCGCTTGGAAACTAGCACAGTCACCAAACGTACAGGAGGTGTATGTCGCACCTGGAAATGCAGGTACAGCCCACGAAAGCGGCGTGAACAATATCGATATCGCCGCCACAGACATCGACGCATTACTCACATTCGCCAAACAACATCAGATTGAACTCACCGTTATTGGTCCTGAAGCCCCACTAGCTCTTGGCATTGTGGATCAATTTCAAGCTGCTAACTTACCTTGCTTTGGGCCCAGCCAAGCTGCCGCACAACTGGAATCATCAAAAGCATTTTGTAAGCAATTTATGCAACAACAAGATATCCCTACCGCCGCTTATGCCACATTCGATAATGAAGACGCCGCAGTAGAATATTTACAAAAACAACAATACCCACAAGTGATTAAAGCTGATGGACTGGCAGCCGGCAAAGGCGTTGTTATCGCGCAAGATAAAGCTGAAGCTGAAGCGGCTGTGCATGCAATGCTTACCGACAAACAATTCGGTGATGCAGGCAACCACATTGTCATTGAAGATTTCTTACAAGGTGAAGAACTAAGTTATATGGTCATGGTAGATGGAAAAAACATTTTACCACTGGCAAGCTCACAAGATCACAAGCGCCGCGATGATGGCGACCAAGGACCTAACACTGGCGGCATGGGCGCTTACTCACCCTCACCGCTGCTCGATGACGCCCTTGAAGACATTATATTAAAACAAGTCATTGAACCCACCGTAAATGCCATGCAAGCCAGTGGCACACCGTACACCGGCTTTTTATATGCAGGTCTTATGGTTTCCCCTGAAGGCAAGCCCGTCGTGCTTGAATTTAACTGCCGACTAGGTGACCCTGAAACCCAACCAATTTTAATGCGCTTACAATCTGATTTAAGCGAACTATGCTTGGCGGCTATCGACGGCTCACTTGATAAGGTCAGCACCCAATGGGACCCGCGCGTCGCACTGGATGTCGTGTTATGTGCTGGTGGTTATCCATTCAGCTACAACAAAGGTGATACCATTACCGGTTTAGAGACTATCGACAATGATCACGTGAAGGTATTTCATGCAGGCACTGCAGAAAAAGACGGCAAAATCGTTACTGCTGGCGGTCGCGTTTTAGCCGTATGCGCACTCGCCGCTAATATCAGTAGCGCACAACAATTAACCTATCAAGCTGCAGAAAAAATCCATTGGCCTGAGCGCTTTTACCGCCACGATATCGGTTATCGCGCCTTACAACAAAAAGTATGACAATATGAAAAAAACGAGTAATAAATCACTGCGACTTGCGTTGATCTTATTCTTGGTACTATTGCTGACTTTATTTGGTGTTTATTGGTTTATTGGTTACCGTAAAACACATCAACTCGACGTGCGCTTACAACATCTTAGCCAATCCTTAAGTGAAAAAACGCACTGGCGTTCACGCCTCAAAGCCGAACAAGACCTGTTAAACCTTATCAATACCAGCCATGTACGCCAATACCGTTGGTTAGGTATGGGTCAAGTGGATAACGTATATCAACGTATTGAGCAACAGTATCACACCGATCTCAACCAACACTTTATACCGTATTTAAAGCAGTTAACGATTTCACAATTAACCAAGCAAAGTACACGCAACCCGACAGCCCTCTACAATGCCTGCAAAGCCTACGTCATGGCCACCCAAACAGGGCATCAAGACACGAAATTTCAACGCTCCTGGTACCAACAATTTATACCACAGCAATTCGTTCAAGCGCTGGATCAAGCATTACAACAACAGAAGATCACGTGGTCACCGCAAGCGCACTTACTCGCTCGCACCCGCTCCAAGTTTCAAAACTTAAGCCCAGCTGAGATTAGCTTCATAGTCATCCAAAGCTATTACCCGAATGCCTTAGTACCGATCGATTTTAATTTGGACTTACCCAAAAGCATACAAACCGATAACCTTGCCGTACCTGAGTTATACAGCAGCGCCTTATTTTTTAATGTTTACCAAAAACAAATACCCGCCATGGCACCACAGGCAGCACATGGTGACTGGGTAACTGGCAGTATTCAGCCAACCTGGGATACCCAGCACAGCCCACTCAAACTCATCAAACAAGTACAAGGCGAATACTTACAACAATTTCAATTGCATTGGCAAAGCCTATTACAACACGTGAGGCTAAAGCCAACACCTTACCTTTCCGACTTATCACAATTAATTCACGACCTCCAACAGCCCAATAGCCACTTGTGGTTACTGATTACCACCATTAATAATAATGCCACCCTGCACCGTGGCGAACCCACACCCATGTCGAACTTCTTAGCAAAAAATCGAGGCTATCAAGGTTTTCAAGCGGCACTCTACACCTTACAACAACAAGTCGATGCCATTCGCAATAACAAAGACCCACTCGCGGCTAGCTTCACATTTACCGCCGCTCGCATGAATCAATCACACACCCAAGATGACTTAGAACTAAGTTTTGCCGTTGCGAAGCAATTGCCCCGCCCCATTAATCAATGGCTAGAAACAATCGACGGTCGTTTCTGGCATATGAGCTTAGCCAAAAGCAAACAATACATACAACAGCAATGGCAAAAAAATATTATGCATACCTATAACGCGACCATTGCACAGCGTTACCCGGTATTCAGTTATGCCAAACCCGTTATCGCCATAAAGCAATTCGAGCATTTCTTTGCACCACGCGGTGTCCTAGATGGTTTTGTACAGCACTACCTCAATCCGTACATAGATATTAATAGCCACCACTGGCAAATGAAAACCATGGACGGCGAACAATTAGCACTATCAAAAAACCACCTAGATATGCTGACACGTGCCGCACTGATTCGAAAAATGTTTTTTCAGCCCGGCAGTCATCATGCCAGCGCACAATTTTTTCTCAATACGCCACACCTCAGTCCACATACACAACGAGCCATTTTAAATATTGCCGGACAAATGTATACCGTGACACATAAACATTTATACAACCAACAATTCAGCTGGCCTGGCCCAAGCCCTGGCTTTGTTACCATACAACTCACCAACGATCTCGGTAAGTCAACCACCAAAACCTATACCGGCCCATGGGCATGGTTCCAAGCGCTCGACCATACGCGTATGCGCACCACCGATCAACTTAATCAATACCAGGTAACAGTGCAGCTGGGTAAGCAATCAGCTCAATATATGCTTACTACACAGGATATTATTAATCCGTTCATACCACACGTATTGGCTCAATTTCGCTGCCCTGAGAGAATTTAATTTGACTCTAAGCTTCCCGGCTTAATGTAATCAAGTAACCTGTCTATTGGCATTGGCTTTTCAAATAAATATCCCTGGGCATAATTACACCCATGGGCTTGAAGAAAACTCAGTTGTTCCTTCGACTCAACACCCTCAGCGATTATCTCTAAATTCATAATCTTACCCATTTGTATAATCGTTTTAACAATTGCGGCATCGTTCTCATCACGCATCACATCACGTACAAATGATTGATCAATCTTTAAAGACGTAAAAGGTAATGACTTCAGATAAGACATGGATGAATAGCCAGTTCCAAAGTCATCAATAGCTATACCAAATCCAGCACTATGTAGCTCAGATAACACATGAGATGCCTTATCAATATTTTCCATTAATGCTGTCTCTGTCAGCTCAATAACGAAAAACTTTGGATCCAATTTATACCTCTCCAATAACATATTAAGATTACTGACAATATCATTACTAAGCAGCTGACACGCTGAAACGTTAACCGCAATATGGAAGCCACTCCAGAACTCGTCATTAGCATATGTTCTTTTTAAATTATTAATTTCCTCTATGCACCGTGTAATAACCCAGCCCCCTATTTGATCCATTATTCCAATCTCTTCAGCAATAGGTATAAACTCTTGTGGACCTATATTACCTAGAAGACCGTTATTCCATCGCAAGAGCACCTCAACACCACTAACGGCCATTTTATCAATGTCAACCAATGGATGGTACACCAATGACAGCTCATCTTTTTCAACAGCATGACGCAAATGATCCTCGATAAGGACTTGTCTCTGATACAGTTTATTAATCTCATTTGAAAAATATTGAAATTGATTTCTGCCTAAATTTTTTGCTCTATACATCGCAAGGTCAGCATGCCTCAATAGCGTCTCTGAGTCGTTACCAGCCTCTGGGAAAATTGATATACCAATACTAAGGGTTAATGTTATCTCATAACCCTGAATGTAAATTGAATTACTAAACATGCTTTTAATTTTTTTACATATTTCAGCCGATTCTTTTTCTGGATTAGCGCCTTCAACAATCAGCGCAAATTCATCCCCGCCCATCCGTGCTAAATTATAAATAGATGTAACCACCTTTTTAAGCATCACGGACACTTCAACCAAAAACTGCTCTCCAATAGAGTGGCCAAGCGAGTCATTCACCTTTTTAAAGTTATCAATATCAATATATATCAAAGCAAGCTTCTTGTTATGTTCTTTACACTTTGATATGGCTTCATCAAGGTTTTCTTGAAAAAAGCGTCTGTTAGGAATTGAGGTGGCTGCATCAAAGTGCGTCAATAATTCATATTGCTTTTCAACACGTTTACGCTCAAAAACATGCCCCACCTGTTCACCTAGCACTTTAAATAAATGCTTGTAGTTTTCTTTCATATTTTCAGGCTTTGTAGAATAAAATTCGCAGATAGCAATCACCTGATTTTCAACAATCACCGGAAAGCCAATTGCGCTTTTAAGCCCTAATTTATTGGCAATATCACAGCAGTGAAAAAAATCATTCTCTGACAAATCATCAATCCAAACAGGCTTTTTCTCTTTGTAGATTTTATATGGCAAATTTCTATGATCCGCATAGTCGGCAGCAGATATTTCATCTAAAAATAATTTGTAGGTATCATCAGGGGCATGATAGATTTTAGCCGGAAGTAACCGCTGATCAAATTCAGTGACTAAGAAAACCTGAGCTACGGGCCACGATGTCACCTCACAAATAAAATCGATAGTTTTTTTTAATGAATCATGCAAGTCTTTTGCATTACTAGCAATTTTTGTTGCTCTATTAATTACGTCTAATCGAAAATACTGTTGATGCTCAATCTTAAGCTGCTTCTCTACTGAGATATCTCGCCAACAAGAAAGACTGTAAAGCACTTTGCCATCAGCATCAACAATAGAACCCACCTTCAATTCTACCGGCACGCGAACACCATACTTATCCATCGCAACTAACTCGGTGTTTTCCACTTTCCCAGTTTCATTGAAAACTTCAAAACAAGTACGAACCTTTTCATGACACTCGGGAGCATACAAATCAAAAATATTTTTACCAATTATTTCTTCTTTCGAAGAATAATGTAACTTTTCAACAACTGTATTATTGCATTGCAATATTATACCCTTACCCGGGTAAACTGACATGTACATATCTGGAGAAAAATTATATAACTTCTCATACATAAGACGAGACTCTGTAAGTTTCGCATCACTTTCTTCTAAGTCACGTTGACGTTTAAGCACCTCGAGCTGTAACTTTTCAACTGGCAGATTTAATAAATTAGCCACATCCTCACTTGCGCCAATATTTTGAATCGAGAGTATTTTAAATATTTTACCATCAAGGACAATGATACTTAGCTTCATTTCAACTTTTGACAATCCGGATTTTTTGGTTATCACTTCCACACATTTACCCGATCGAGATGGCGTTGAAATAGAGACTCTATCACTGCATGAAATATACTTTCTATATTCATCAATGCTGCCCATAGAGATAAGATTTTCTAGATTCGCCCCTTGTATTTCTTCCTTGCTATAACCAAGCAGCTCAATCAAAGCCGCATTAACCATATTAATAACGCCATTACTATCCAGCACAAGCATAGGATACGGCGTGAGCTGTAAAGCGAGCTGTATTTTTTCAAGGTTTACTTGCTCTGCCTCTATATTTCTTAATGCGCAAATCCACCCAGTAACCAAATTCTTGGCATCCGTTACAGGAGCAAAATACAAATCGGAATCCACAAATTTTTTATCACTTTCACACCAAACGCGAGTACGGCAGCCAAAAGCATTTTGCTTTTGCACACCAGAAACATAGGCGCCAATGAAATCTTCTTTATTCGTTGTATCTAATGAATCTATCCACCCCAACCCTTCAGCCTGAGTTGAGCTTTGTCCCGTATATTCCATCCACTCTTTCGACGCACTCACACAGAGTCCTTCAGTATTAACATCCCAAATGACTAATGACAACGCATTAATTAAGGTTTGAAACTGTTTATTTTCAGCATCAAAATCAATATTGTCATGTGATATATTTTTATTTTCTTTATACATATCTCTATCACTCCTTCGACGAAACCACACCTAGCATATAATTTCTCAACAAAGAAAATGCTAACAACGTAACAACTATTTGAAATCGACAACACATCACTGTAAATGATATCAGCAACAAGCTAAACAAAAAAAACGTATATCATCCATCCACTCCAAACATGCCACATGCACTTAAAGTATAGCTAAAATCCTATGATACACTTTGAGAAATGATGACTTAGCTACTGCGTTAAGCTTTTAGCATCATACATGAGAAGCAAACTAATACGCTGAAAAAAGCACCTTATAGCGCCTTAGTTATCAACCACTTGTTAGATGGGTTAAATACGAAAAAAAGTATAGGCACTAAAAATATGGAGAATATTGCCAACACTTGAGCAATTAAATTACCCTCGTTATCAGCTATAGGGTTATATTGATGAATATACAGCATTAAAAAAATTACAGCCAAGCTAAGCAATAACAACAAACGCTGCGTCCATAATTGTTTAAGCGGCATAATGTGATACGCTTTAACGATTTCTGTTGAAAATATCCTATATAACATAGCGGCAATAAAAAGAGTGCCGGGGATAAACACCCACCAAGGAGAGAACTGCAAGCCATGAACGAAGTGCCCCATATCACCGCCATCAGAAAATACAGATAAGAAGAAATATTGCGTTAATGCCACCATATTTATAATTAACAACCAATAGAAAAAAGTGAAGACACTAGGCTTTTGCATTACCGTTCTGCAATTTAACATGGCTAAACTAAAAAAACCTAAAACCAATGTGACAATAGTCCCACCTATGCCAATATGTGCTTCTTTATACAACGCACCAATAGAACGTAGGTGATGATAACTCACGCCTTCATCGACATATTGCAAATACCAACCACCATACACAATATCAAATGGTGATGACTTAACGCCATACAGCCACGCAACAAAGCCATGACCATACTCATGTAAAATAATGGCGATATAATACGTTGCAATAAAACAAACAATGTTTATCAATAGTACTTTTAAAGCTGACTTATTCATTAGAATGGCGTGCCTAAGTTATCATCTTTTTCTACAACAAATAAACCAAGCAAACCACCGTCAGCTACCTTATGAATACTTTCGCGGCGTGCCGCATTATCGGCTTCTTTGTCCTGCTTAGCACTTTCAATGTAATCAAATAAGCCTTGCTTTTCTTCTTCATTTTTTATCCACGTAAAGCCAACACTAATAATATCGTTTTTATCAGCGATATTAATGCCATTAACCACACGCGTAGAGATAGGAAAAAACTGACGGTAATGTGTACCACCCTCCTCGATAGGTTGGCAAGCTTTTGCATCTGGTTCCCAGGATTGATAAAAATCATCGAAGGATTGCCCCTCATGCAAAGTACGACGTAAGACTGATACCATAAAAGGTTTCTGCGCATTTCCGCTTTTCTGATACATCGATTCAAGTAGTGCTTGCTGATCATCCGAGCTTAATTGCTTAAATTGTTCCGCTGCACTAGCAAATTCCTGGTCATTAAAATTCTTCCAGAAAGTCTCTGTTTGGTTTGACATAAAGGACCTCTAACAAGTTATAATTAACTCAATTTTACACTACGACATAGCAAACATATATCCATTAATATGACCCGATTATACGGCCCTACGAGACACCCGCTTCGCAGCCTCCTCAGGGTAAGCGGAAATTATTAATGACTCACTGGCGCATTAGGATAAAGTTTTTTGTATGTGTCTTTAATAAATGCGGTATTACTGCCACTAAAATTCGATGTCGTTGCAGACCACACTTTTCCAGACGGTGTGTTACATTTACTTTTATCACCCGGACCACTAATAGCGAATGCTTTGCTTTGAGTAACTGGGCATATACAGGTTGCCATTAAATGGCTATTGACCGTACAGCGCACACCAAAACAATTCGCCCATGGTCTAGCTTGATTTGATTTACACGTAATATTGGTAGCTTTCGGTGTTTTAGCTTGATCTGCTAAGGAAAAATTAGACTGCACTGTATTGGTTTTTGTTTCTTGCACCCACTTCGGTTGCGCCTGTTGATAACCGTTGGCAGAGAATGATAGCGCGGTCCAGTCTTTCTTTTGAAAAATAGGACAAAGGCAACTAGCTTTCGACGGATCCTTTTTATCAAGAGTGCACAATGTCTTAGCACATAATGCATAAGGCATATTTGCTATCGCATATAATTTAGATGCCTTAGCCCCTTTCGCCTGGCATTGATGCACACCCACCTTTGGCGTTTTACATTGTATTGGGTTAGCAAATACTGAAACTGAAAAACTAACCAAGCACAATGCCAATGCTGCTTTATTAATAACCATAGTCATAAGCTCCTTTTATAGTTCCTGGATCCCGGATAAACGACTTTGTCGTTTTCCGGGATGACAAAGTAAGGTTAAACAAAATATGGCAACCCCTAAGGAATGTCAGATTTGAGTTTAGGTTGGACAAAAACCATTTCTGAGAAAGCGGAATGTATAACCAATACCTTCAGCATTTCATGAAATGTTTTCATTCACAAAACAAAATATGGCAACCCCTAAGGAATGTCAGATTTGAGTTTAGGTTGGACAAAAACCATTTCTGAGAAACCGGAATGTATAACCAATACCTGAGGATTTCGAAGAAATAGTTTTTGTCCAAGATAAACCAAATATGACATTCCTAAGTAGTTTCACCGATTTGCTCTTTGTAATAGCTCTCGAGTATCTCACTAACCAAACTCTGCATCACCGTAGACTTAGAATCCTCATCAATATGCCCGCCTTCTTCTTTATAGTCCGCATAGCGATCTTCGAGCACTTTAGCGGCACTGCCGGATGGGAATCGACGCGCGAGTAAGGCACGTGCGTTTTTTGGTCCAATCTTATGATACAGCTCATTTCTGATATACACGTCAGTGGCTGTTGTATTAAGCGCCCACAACTCAATTGGCCCTAGCGTGGCGGTTAACAGTTGTGTATTCATGCCTTCTTTAGTGGCAAATTGTGCTAAGAATGTAGCACCGCCTTCACGTGGTCCGTGCACACGAGTTTTTAGCGCAATCGTTGCGGTTTTTGTCAGACCAAAAATTTCTGCGGTCTTTTTAATCGCTTGTTCTGGACCTGCATCCATAATAAAGATAGACGTTGCGAATTCAACCATGACGGAATCAAAATCATCTAGGGACTGTGACAATAGTGCAACTTGCACTTTCCACTTACGCCCTTCACGCATATCGGTCACGACTTGATTTCGTACGGCTTCCGCATTAGACGTCCGGTGAAACTCATCGAATACGATACGCTTGGGATCTTCACGAATTTCGGATACGCGTTCTTGATGGAAGCGACGATAATTTTCTGGCATATCATTGACGTTTTCATCTGTTAGATAATAGTGTCTGGCTAACACGTAACGCGCTAACATATACATCACTGCTGTTTGACGGTTTGCTGCGTCACCACCACTACGAGCTACTTCATCCAAGTCGAGGGCTACCACTTTGGCATCTCCGAGATCGAACTGGGTGACTTGTGAAATAATGGGGTATTCACGCACTGCTGCTGAAATCATACGAGAAAAAGCATGAATCAATGGCTCACCGGTTGGTGCAACAATTTTACCGTATAAATCTTCAATCGCTGGCATACGGCATATGGATGTCACATTGGCTAATACTGGCATGGCGTGGCGCTGAGCTAGCATCGCCTCATGCGTGAAACCAGACAGGAATAACGCGTCGGTCACTTCCCACCAGCTGGTTTTATCATCGCAGACAAAGCCCACTTCTTCCAAAATGCTATCAACGTTTTCTTCAATATTTGGGGTATAGTGTTGTGGATTACCATCATCTGCTGTGCTTTTATATAATTCATCAACAATCATACCGGACATATCTGGCACGCCATCATACGGTTTATCGGAACCCACTGGCGTTGCTAATAATGCTAAGAAGTTCACTAGGAAGCTTCGCTCTTGTGGTGTTGGGTAACGACAGCCCAGTTGCGTATCAAATGGATTAATCGCATGTGAAGCATCCATACGTAAACGATGATGTGCAACAAAATGCTTTTTATCTGCTGGCAAGCCATCACGTAGTAACGAAATAAGTCCACTACTCGATGGGCCAATATCAATAATGGCAATACGTGGTAAACGATGTAAACCAGCTGATAAACACACCGCTAGATTAATCGTATTCGACAACACTGATTTACCCGAACCTGGGCGCGCATAAAACAAGTCAATCCAGGTTGTTTGTTGATTTGATCCTGGGTGGTAAGGCCAAGGCTTACCATCTGGTGAGCGCAACAATAACGCCCCATGTTTCCATGGTGATGCTGGTCGGAACAATGGCAACATATACAACACACTCGAAAATGGCGCCATCGATGCTGGTGCAATGCTGGTACCACTAATGCCGAGCATCGTCGACACTATGCCTTCATATGCATCGCCGGCAATTTCGCTAACATCACAAGAACCCCAACCCTCAAGCGCTTTAGCTAGCATTGAAGCACGTGCACGCAAAGTCCGCATGTCGCCCTCGTCCGCCCAAGTACAAGCGGCTACTTTCAAACGCACAATCGCATCATCCGTATTCAAGCTGATGTAATCAAGCAAATTAACCGCGTCACTGATCAAGCGATTTTGTGAAGACGTCACTGTTAAGACTGACGCAATGGCCTGGCGAAATTTTTCTGAACCTAAGCCTGCACTTTCAGTAAGAAAAGACATACGCCAAGGAATATGGGTAGGCAATATGCGATTAAACAATCGCACAAATGGTTGAATATCTTTAGGGAACAAATCAATAAATACGGTTGCATAATAACGATCGCCAATACGGCAAGTGCGTAAATTAATATTTTCAGCATCACGTGGACACAATTGCTTCGCTAAAGACGGCCAAGTAATATCTGAAATCTCTCCTCGTGCGGTTTTATATTCACGCGGTGTTATTTTATCACCCGGCAATAACGGCGACCAATTAGCATCCGTGAAATCTGGATCAACCGAGCGACGCATCACTTGCGCGGCTTTATGCACGCCTAATACATCAGCAACAATACCCAATGCATTCATATCATTCGTCACCAAGCGCACAAACGAATCATGATTATCTCGTAAATCAGGTACTGCGGCAATAATATTTTGTGTGCTAAGAAATGCAGGCATATTTTGCTGCTTAATCATGCGATGCTTTTCTTTTTGTGAACGCTTTAACTGCTCGGAGGTCAGCGATTTCAAGCGCGTCCATAAAACAATATACACTTCTTCGTAAGCACAATAACCACTGAGGTATTTTACTCGCTCTTCAAACAAATCAGTCAAGTTAAGCTCAAGTCGATCAGCTGTTTCACGCGCAAATGCCAGGATTTCTTTAATATGATCCTGCACTTCATCTTTATTATATGAGAAAAACACTTGTACAACGTGGCCGGGCTGTGACATCACTGTTTGCAACGAGTGCTGCAATGAGTCCTGCATCCGAGAAAACTCGTCGACACCAATAATAGACTGCACGCCTGATATTTTAATCACCGACATCAAAGCCCCATCATTGGCCACTAATACCGTTGGACTATCTGCCGTTTGAATTTCACAGTAAGCTTCCGTACTTTGCTTGAGCGCCACACCTAACCATGACAAAAATGAACCAAATAAATCAGTCACGATTGAAAACGGACCCGCCATAAACGCTCCCTTTTAGCTTTGCTTAACGATGACTTATTATATATTAGTTTCGCATAGAGTGCGAAACACATTACCCGATGGGGATTCCAAAGGGGAGCATCGGGATGCTTCCCTTGGTCGCCGTCCATGCGAACTTGTTTCGCATAGGCGAAATCTAAACAGGAACAGGATTTGTACTAACAAAGCCTGTGGATATTAGTTTCGCATAGAGTGCGAAACACATTACCCGATGGGGATTCCAAAGGGGAGCATCGGGATGCTTCCCTTGGTCGCCGTCCATGCGAACTTGTTTCGCATAGGCGAAATCTAAACAGGAACAGGATTTGTACTAACAAAGCCTGTGGATATTAGTTTCGCATAGAGTGCGAAACACATTACCCGATGGGGATTCCAAAGGGGAGCATCGGGATGCTTCCCTTGGTCGCCGTCCATGCGAACTTGTTTCGCATAGGCGAAATCTAAACAGGAACAGGATTTGTACTAACAAAGCCTGTGGATATTAGTTTCGCATAGAGTGCGAAATGCATTAAAGCATTGTACTAACAGATTCCAAAACCCAGCATTGAATTTGGCGACTGAACTTTTCGATATTGGGCAATAAACGCACTTTTTCGGTGACTTTCTGATGCATATTTGCCGCGTGTTCACCACTGTTATCGACCAGCATACGGCCATACACCGCCGGATTACTCATGCCCTCACCTAATTGCTTCTCAACAAGCTGCGTACGCAATTTCATACCACGGTAAACATTTTTGGCTTGATTACTCAAACTCGTTGCTGTAGCCATTTGTGCAAATAACACATGGCATAACGCATTCAATTGGCTTTGACTCATTTCAGGCAACACAATAAGGCTACCACCACCAAAATCACTATTACCTACCGACTCAAGAAAAAAGCATTGCATACAAAGCGGGCAGGCAGTGGCTAAATTTGAGCGCTTATTGTTATGGAAGTTCGCATCAAGATTAACAATTTCTTGAAATTGACGCGACTGAAACCCACAAAATTGACAGGTATGATTTTGTTGGCTAAAAATTTTATCTTGGAAACTACGAAAAGCCTTATCGGCCTTTCGCAGCATAAATAAACGCCAGTTACTATCCGATGCAGTTAATGTTAAATTTTGCATCGATAGAACCTATTATTTATCACCTTGTATCAAAGAGTTTATACCTGAACCAGAGACGTTGGAAATATTCGTCTTACTACCAGCGATCGTTGAGGCAGCCGTTGGAATTAAAATCGGGAACATGGTAAGACCGGCACCAATCACTAATAAGGTTACACCTTGACTCATAGGCACCTGGGTCGGATTTAACTTATGCTGATGGAATTTGAAAAACGACGCCATAATAAAACCAATACCGGCAATCAATGATAAATCTTGCAGAATCTTAGCCGTTGCAGTAACCGTTTCCTTAACATTACCTTGAATCTTCGCCACGGTAACAGTTGGTGTTCCGGCTGCTGCTAATATATCACCAGCAATCAAAGCCAAACCAATACCTGCTGCGACTAAACCTACAATTTTCCAAATCTTCATTTTAATAATACCTCACTAAAAAAAACAAAAGCGCTGACTACTTGCCTGTAATCAACGAGTTTATACCCGAACCAGAGACGTTGGAAATATTCGTCTTACTACCAGCGATCGTTGAAGCAGCCGTTGGAATTAAAATCGGGAACATGGTAAGACCGGCACCAATCACCAATAAGGTGACGCCTTGACTCATAGGCACCTGAGTCGGATTCAACTTATGCTGATGAAATTTAAAGAATGACGCCATGATAAAACCAATACCGGCAATCAATGATAAATCTTGCAGAATCTTAGCCGTTGCAGTAACAGTGTCCTTAACATTACCCTGAATCTTCGCGACAGTAACAGTCGGTGTGCCTGCTGCTGCTAACAAATCCGTTGCAATCAAAGCTAAGCCAATACCCGCTGCGACTAAACCTACAATTTTCCAAAATCTCATTTGCAAAAGCTCCTTTCAATGTCCAAACATCCATGCATACTGGCGCATACAAAGCCTATAGTATCAACAGTCCCCTACTGTTACAACCTATGTTTCAGTTCCGATCAACCTGCCAATCGCAGTACCAGAAACGTGCGATATATTGACATCACTCCCCAGAATCGTGCTACCTGCCGTAGGTATCAGAATCGGGAACATGGTTAAAGCCGCGCCTATGATCAACAACCATAGTCCTTGGCTCATCGGTACTTGTGTAGGATTTAATTTGTGCTGATGAAATTTAAAAAATGAAGATAGGATAAAACTAATGCCGGCAACCAATGACAAAGCTTGCAGGATTTTTGCTGTCTCTGTGACAGTGATAGCCACATTATCTTGAATTTTTGTCAAAGATACGTAGCTGGCATCACTCGCGAATGTTATGGAAAAAAGGCCCATTAACAACAAGCCAACAACCCATATCACAAGCGCCTTCCTTTTTTGCATGTTACGCACCTCTAAAGTACACTAATTGATAAACCTTAAACCTTGATTATTCTACCAAAATCGAGGACAACACGCCAATTTAAAAACCCCTAATAAGTGGCACAATATAATAAACAGTCTAAGCTGTGCTAAAACCTAAGGTTTCGAGAATCAAATGCTCAGTACCAATGAAATGCATCATCAATACCCCAACAAACAACTGCATAATCGCTTTACCTCGCATCCCTGGCTGGACGTTTTCACCACCGGATTTCGCTAACATAATCCAACCGCGAATAAACACAACTATGCCTAAAACGCGTACAAACACAATAATGGCGTATTCTACTTGATCTAATGCCGTGGAGGTATTACCCATATAATGGAGTGGATTCACCGTACCCCAAAACGCTCGTATACCCGTACCTAGGAGTAATGGAGTACATATAAGCAGTGATCCGCCAATCACCAGCATTAAGGGCTTCGACATGGTCATTTGCTGTGACATAAATGTACGCATTTCACCGTATCGTTTGAACTTCATAAAGCCCATAAATATCAATAATAAGCCGGCCGCAATAGCAAAATCTTGGATAATTACCGTTACAACGTGCAAGTGCCTAATGAGCATGTTGACGTCAAAATTCCACATTCAGTGCTACCTCTTATCTTATCTGGTCACCGGATTACTCCGTATTACACCAGTTTAATCTGTGACACTTAAGTAAACCTTAACCTAACTGCTTGGTTAACACATCAATTTAATCATGTACTTAGCGGTCAGCACTAGAAAACTCAATCACCTTCCCAGAACTAGTCACCACCATGCCCTCAGGGGCATTAATAGCCAAAACACGGCCATATTGCTTAACACGATCGCCTACCATAATTGAGGCTGAGCGCTTATTGGTACCATAAATCCAAGCACGACCAGGCACAATAGCACGCAAATAGTACACCACCGGTTTAAGGCGAGGCAGACTAATTACCTCTTTGGCTCTTGTTGTTGGCCGCTTTTTTATCTCTGCCGCCAATGCTTTGACTTGTAACGCCAGCTGCGCTAATGCTTCATTAGTATTTCCGCGACTATTGGCTACACCATCAACTGAGCTTTGCAATTTATTCAATTGCTGCTCAATTTGACTAATAGAGCTGGTGTTATCAGAGACCTTGGTTTGCAATGTACTGACTTCACCCTGCACAATATCTGTTTGTTGATTATTGCCAGTGTTCGTTGGTGCAACAAATTGTTGTGCTACCGGTTTGGTCACTGCAGGCTTACTGGCTACAGTAGTGGCTTTAGATTTATGGTTGGAGCTAACTATACGCAGCACAATAAAGATAACAATCACCACTAGCACAATAAGAAAAATTCTATTTTGCACTAATCCTTGCACTTTTTGCATAACACCTGCCGCGCCACCACCGCGTCTAGCACCTGCTGACGGCGTATCATCCTCTAGCGAAGTATAATCCGCATGTGGTTCAGACTTAGACTGAACATATTCATCTTCAGGATAACGATATTCTTCTTCGCCCTGTTTATCGTTTTCATCTGCCATAATGTTTACCCTTTTTGCTAAACAACGTTATTAATAGTTAGACAACAGTCGACTATTCACCATTTGCTGTGCTTGTGAAAGCTGTGTTGGTATCGGTAGCGTTAAATCGCCCATCAATAGAATACCAATACCTGTACCACCTGCTATACGCACCGTTGGTGGTGTCGTAAAGTTCGCACCCATCACACTTGCGTATTGTTGACCCACATTACCCAGAGCCACCATCAGTTTTTGTGTTGAACTGAGCGCATCCTGTGTGAAGAAACAGACACCAGCGATACAAGATTTAGTACCGGAGGTTTCTGCCTGGGCATAACCTTGCAAGAAACTTGAAGCAAACAATGAACCGTAACGTAACATGTAGTGATTATTCACATCACCCGACAACGCCGTGTGTGCTGTGTACGGATCAATCGCTACAGCACTAATCGATACTGAGTTAACAATTTGTGGAATACTGAGCAAACTGAAGTTCAGCATTACCTTATCTTTTTGTCGCGTAAATTGCCCCATTAAGCTAGAGCCTTTTAACGGACCTTCGACAATTTTTGCCAATACGGGACTTTGTTGGTCACTATCAATACCCGTGGTCAATACCGCGAACATGATTGTTCCAGCCTTAAGCACAGGGCCTTTAGCAGCGGAAGTATCGTTTTTACCATTCTTACCGTTACCTGCACTACTACCTGAACCACTGCCCGAACCATCACCTGAACCACTGCCTTGTTTCTTCTCAGGTGTAGGACCTTGAACGAATGATTGATTAGCTCCCTCACCCCAACCAGCCACCAGCGCCTGACTTTCGGTATTCATTTGATTTTGTATCTGCTGTGTCAGATCTTGCTTTTGTTGGTTAGATAACTCTTTAGCTTGCTCCGCCTGAATTTTTGCCAAACGGCCTTCAGGGGTTGAAGCTAAGATTGAAGGGATCGCTCCTGCAGGCGTAGTAGTAAATGATGTCAATGCCAATTGACTGGGGTTAAAGCCCGCCGCTTGTAATTGATCTTTAGTAAAGCCCGCATCAGCTAATTGTTGAGCAGTAAAGCCTGCGGTGCGTAAGGCTTCTGGACTATAACCAGCCGTTTTCAGTTGCCTAGCACTAAAGCCAGCCGCTTTTAATTGTGCTGCGCTATAACCCGCATCTTTCAATTGTGCTGCGCTATAACCCGCATTCTTTAATTGCCCCGCAGTAAAGCCGGAATTTTTTAATTGTTGCGCGGTATAACCCGCATCTCGCATTTGTGCTGCAGTATAACCAGCATCGTGCAGTTCTTGTGGTGTATAACCTGCTGCACGCAATTGACTTGCTGAGAAACCAGCATCGCGTAATTCGCCTGCGGTAAAACCTGCACCTTTTAATTGCGCTGCGGTATAACCCGCTTTTTTCAGGTCATCAGCACTAAAGCCCGCTGCTTTTAATTGCGCTGCACTAAAGCCCGCTGCTTTTAATTGACCTGCTGAGTAACCCGCATCGCGTAATTGCGCCGCACTAAAGCCTGCATTTTTTAATTGTTTAGCGGTATATCCAGCTGCACGTAATGCGGCCAAACTACAGCCTTCATTGGCCAGTGTTTTAGCGTCTGCTCCCGATGATCGAGCTTTACGTAAATTCGCTACACTGCACCGACCTGTCGAAGAACCTTCCAACTTATCAGCACGTGCAATTTCTGCTGGTGTGAAACCAGCATCGGCTAAGTCTTTATCCGAATAGCCCCCTTGTTTTAATTGCGCCGCACTAAAGCCTGCGCCTTTCAACTGCTTAGCAGTAAAACCTGCTGCTTTCAATTGTGCCGCTGTATAACCCGCATTTTTTAATTGATCTGCGGTAAAACCTGCATTCTTTAATTGAGCTGCACTGTAACCAGCTGCTTTTAATGCCGCCAAACCACAACCATCATCGGCTAACGATTTAGCAGTCGCTCCAGACAAGCGTTGCTTACGTAAGCTAGCCACACTGCATTTACCTGATGAACTACCCGTCGATAATCCACTGCTCAACCCTGCTTCTGCTGGAGTAAAGCCTGCACGTAATAAATCACCTTTGGTATAACCAGCATTCGTCAATTCCTGCGGTGTAAAACCTGCATTTTTTAATTGACCGGCAGTATAACCTGCAGCACGTAATTGGTTAGCTGTAAAACCCGCTGCCTTTAATTGTGCAGCACTAAAGCCACCAGCTTTCATCTGAGCCGGTGTGAAACCTGCATTTTTTAAATCGGATGCACTAAAGCCTGCTGATTTCAACTGAGCGGCTGTAAAACCAGCATCTTTAAGCTGACCAGCTGAGAAGCCGCCTGCTTTTAATTGCTGAGCTGTAAATCCAGCTGCTTTTAATTGCGCTGCTGTAAATCCAGCTGCTTTTAATTGCGCTGCTGTAAATCCAGCGTTCTTCAATTGGTCTGCAGTAAAGCCTGCATTTTTAAGTTGCTTCGCACTAAAGCCGGCAGCTTTTAATTGTGCCGCTGTATAACCCGCTGCTTTCAATGCCGCCGCACTACAACCTTGCTGCTTAATCGCTGTCGCAGAAATACCTTGTGCCCGTGCTTGTTTTAAGCGAGCCACATTACAAACCTTGGCATTTTTAATAGCTGCCGCTACTTCAGCCGGTGTAAAGCCCGCCGCTTTTAATTGGTCTGAATCATAACCAGCATTGGCTAACTGCTGCGCATTAAAGCCAGCGTTCTTTAATTGGCCTGCAGAAAAACCTGCGGCCTTAAGCTCCGCTGCATTGAAGCCAGCGTTCTTTAATTGCGCCGCTGTAAATCCTGCGGCTTTTAAATCTTGAGCGGTATAACCGGCCGCACGTAATTGTGCAGCTGAATAACCCGCATCAGCTAATTGCTTAGCTGTAAACCCGGCATCTTTAAGTTGCGCTGCTGTAAAGCCTGCTGCTTTCAATTGTTGTGCGGTAAAACCAGCCGCGCGCAAAGTTTTAGCATTGTAGCCCGCAGCAATTAGCTGATCTAAAGTAAAGCCACAGCTTTTGAGGTCTTTTGCTTCAAAGCCGGCTGTTTTTAAATCACCCGCCGTATAACCCGCCGCACGTAAATTATGACAAGCACAACCTTCACAACGCAATTCCGTTGCTGTCACACCAGCATTACGTGCCGCCAATAAATTCTCATGTAAACACGCCGCCGGATTAGGCCTAAAAGTAACTACTGGGCAATGCAATGGTTTACCACTGCCACCACCGTCTTCATTGAAACTTGCTGGATTACCAATAAAACTACTGCGCACGATAGTTGGTACAGCACTGCCTCCTGTTTGGCGTGCTTTTTGAGTTTGTTCAATGTTTTGTTGCTGTTGCGTTTTTACGTATTCGTTACTGGGGTTACCACCACCAGGGGTTGATGAAATACCAGGCTTACCCGATGTCGAAGCAACGGCTTGAAACTCAGATTTAATTTTTTCATGGCGCCACCAGGCGTATCCACCACCAACAACCAATACAACAAGTATCACGGCTAATAGTATGCGCACCTTAGGGTTGTGCACTTTGGATACAGATCCATTGCTATCTTTGGCCATATTTAGAATCCTTTAACCGTCAATTTAGTTATTTTACCATGCTGCATCACCAAAATAACGGGTGCAGGTTGCATTTCATAAGCATGCATACCATCGTCACTGCGGACCGTTGCTGTCCAACTAGGTGACAATACCGCTAGTGGTGTGCGCAAAAACATAACACTGCCTTGCACCCACGCTTCACTACCCAACTGAGATAGCTGCAATTGCTTAGCTCCCGTTGGTGGAATACCATCCAGCACATTTAACAATCGCGGATCACCGGTTGCAGGTAATGAGGTGTTGGTGGTTAACGCGTTGGGTCCAAGTCGCGGTATACGCATATCAAGACGGTAATCCACTGCCTGCTGACCAGGCATTAACGTAATCATTACCGGCGCATTCATGCCGCGTAAAATAACAGCTAAGTTACCCTGCCGGTAATCGCTGTTCGCCTGAATCATTAAGGTATTTCCCTTTTGATCCCAATGGATATTAAAAATTTTCGTATTACCCAAGTCGTAAGCTTGAATCGGCCATGGCTGACCAGTGGCATCTAGAAATACCACAGAGGTTACATAGCCATTACGCAAGCGAACCACCGGCGGTGTTGAACCGGGAGCTAAATCGACCTGCACTGAACTCGAGGTAGCCTTAGGTGGAACGCCAGGAGATTCAGATGTGGCCCGTTTGGTTTTATCAAGCATAAGGTGCAACAAACGAATTTGATCAGGTGTCATGGGCGTAGTATTACGTACAATCGTTGAAAACGCCTTTTCACTGATTTTACTCAAACCGCCCGGATATAAATTATAGTGTTCTGCTTCAGACTTTAATGTTTCCGGTGTTGAATCTACCGTTTTTGCCTGTTGCAATTCTTTACGTACCAATTGCTGGCGTGGTGTATACACCGGTGCGCTGCTGGTGTTACCAGTATTGGATGACTGCTTTTCAGCTGCTGCTTTTGCCAAAATTCGATCAATGGCGCTTTGTCCACTGTTATCGCCATTAGCAGCGTAAGTAACAACGCTTAACAAACCAGTCACCAATATTACGACTGCTCGCGTTGCCCATGTATTGAAAATCGTCATCAACAGTTTCCTCATTACCATTTTATCCACCACTCGTTTGAGGGATGAAGTTATTAATTGCTATCCGGTCAGGGTGGTACTGCACAGGCACACGCAGCACAATCAACGTAATCTCTAGTGGCTGACTAATGTGTTTGGTGCTTGAATTCACATACGAAACCAAAACTGGCACGACTATTTTCCATGCATAAGTACCGCTGATTACTTCTTTCTCAGTAATAACAGGTGCACCGGTGATTTTTGCACTTGATACCATTTTCAACTTAATCACGGTATTCAAGTTATCACTAGCATGCAGAGCTGCAATAAAGTCACGCCAACCCTGATTAGTAAAGTCGCCTGAAACTTGCTGCAACTGATCCTTCCAGTGCACAAAATCCCTTTCATAAATACGCATGACCGCTTGTGAAACCCACTGCAACACCTGCTGATCAGACAAAACTGGATCACTCAGCGGGTGAATAGTAATGATACGGCCGTCTGGTGTGGTAGCAAAATATTGGGGCTCTGGTGGGTGAGTGTAGCTATAAAAAATACCAAAGGCTAACATCAAATCAACAGCAATTAATAACAATAAGGCAAACAATAAGCGCTTGTATCCATCGCGATAAAACACGTTTCTCATTAACACTAATTTTAAAGCACCCTTACTTGCCATAGTTCGCTCTTTTATTAAGCCGATGAGGTTACAAAACCGTCACATTGTATGCCTTGTGGCACATCTAACACCGGTACGCGCATAACACGCACCTGAACGTTCAATTGTCTTTTTTGTGTTTCACTCGCACTGGTATATGACACCAATAGCGGAAACTCTACCACCCAGGTATAGCGATGGTGAATGATAAAGCGACCCGAAATCACCGGCGGCCCATTCACCACAGCGGATGTCGCCACTTTATTCTGTGCTAATGATTTTAAAAAGCCAGAATTATTCAACGCAGCTTGCATAGCTTCCCAGCCATGATCAGTAAATTCGCCTTTAATTGCATTTAATTGTTGGTTATATCGCTCGAAATTCAGGTTATATACTTTAGCTGCTAATAAACTGGCCCACTTGATCACAAATGTATCTGTCACCACTGGCTCGTTTAGTGGGTATAAAATATACTCCTCACCAGTGGTAGTGGAGGCATAATATTTCGGCGTACCCGGCGTTAACACCATCGCCACAAGCACCACCGCCATTACAACCCCGAGCCACAGCAAGAAGACAGTGATATTAAGTAATTTACGATAGCTATCACGAAAGAAGTTATTCTTTCTTTCTTCTAGCTGATTGTAATCAATTGCCATCGCCGTTTCTCTACCAAGTTAATCATAAGGCCGCAAGACACGGTAATACCTAAAACCGATTTCGATGCGTCGATTTAACTCCCTACCCGTCTCTGATTCATTACTGGAAATCGGATAAGATGAACCATAACCTTCGGCAAACGCTAAACTGGCGCCTATTCCACTTGGCCATAATCTGTTTTGCACCACTTGTGCTTGTCGAGCTGTCAGTAGTCGCAAGAACTTTTCACGACCGCTATCATCTGAATAGCCTGCAATTTTAATTGAAGAGGTATCATACAGCGGCAACAAACCGCCTACACGATCCAGTGTATTTTGTGCGCTACTGGTAAAGTTAGCTGAGCGCGGATTAAACAATTTAGCGCTTGGGATAATAATTTTAACCGTTTCACCTTGAGTCGCTACTTGCACACCGTGATCTTCCAACAATCCAATGTAGTCTTCTTGCAGTTTCGCCTTACTCGGTTTAACGACTTTATACCGTGGTGGCTTAGCGCAAGCCACTAAACTACACGCAATCAGACAACCCAGTAAAATCTGGAAGAATTTTTTTAATGTAAATAGATTTTTTAGTCGAACAGACATCATGTTACTTTCACAGTTTGTAGCCTACAGTCACACCATAAGTTACCAACATTTGACGCATAAAGCAAAACATAAGCGCTGTTTGCAGGGGAGGAATAGCAATTAGTCTTGACTCATTGCTTCTTGTTTTTTCAGCACGATTGCATCCACTAAATTGTGTATATCATTTGCAATTTCTGATGCTGAAGCCAGTGGTTTTATATCAGGTGGGTAATCGGTACCTTTTTGCATATCACCGACAATTTCCAGTGCAACATTCATAGCTTGTTGTCCAGATTTCCCACATAAACGCTGGCAATATTCCACATAATCTCGCGTATCGGCACGATCAAGCAAGGAGCGACCAAATTCACCCAAATCTTCACCCGGCAATAAATTAGTAACGTGCTCATTACGACGCATCGGCATAAAAATAGCCAAATGTTCTTCAAGTGTTTCGGTTGGCTCATCAAAAAACGAGCTAGCAAACGTTTGTGTGTCACCATGAAAACGGTGTATCGCCACAGCCGATGTATCAATCATCGATATATCACTGCCCGATGCCATCAACTGGCATACCTGATCAATTTCTTCACTACCCGCCTGAGGCGCTTCAATAGAAATACCGCTTTCAACCAGACTTGAAAAGTGCTTAAAGCTTTCATTAATGCGTTCAATATCCTGATCTTCAGGCACAGCCACTTTTAAGAAATGATTTAAGTGCAAACGTTTAACCGGTGGGGGGTTAGCATAAAAGAAACTACCGCGAACAATTTTAGACTTGAAGAAAAAGTGACCTTCACCCTCGCGTTGTTCTTTTAAATCCAGCAAATCAATACGTGCACGTTTTTCAAGCTTGGCACCTTTAGAATCTTGGTAGTTACCTAACACACTGCCCTGATCCACTTGGAAACTATCAACATGTGTCACATAAGATTCACCAGCACCTTTCATAAAGAAGTCCCAGGTTTCTGTTGGATCTTCCAGCTTCATACAAATCTTAATATTCGTGTTCGCACCAATCGATGCGGCCTCTTCTTTAGATGCTTTTTGGAAAGCGGGCAAATCCTGCCCAGCGAAAATAACCGAGAAACCTAATGAACGCGCTTGCGCTGGTACCACAGCAAAACCTTGCACTGCGTAATAACCATACTCATCCAGGATACATAAATAAGGAGTCGCTGAGTTAGTTGGCTTACTAGTCACCAATTCGGCGTAGTCACCTTCAACTGCCTCACCCAAACCAGCGGCCATCATCGCTTTCAATGATGAAATAATTACCTTACCCAAGTTTGCCAATTCATCGGGTGATTTCTCCAGTGCGGGCAATAACACAACCAAGATACGGCGATTCAGCACCACGTCTTTTAAATCCACTTCAGCCAATTCAGTACGCATAATATGGCCATAAGTATCCGCTAACGAGGTAAATACACGGGTTAATTGCATCGTGATAAAACCGTGTTGCTCCAATACTTGCGACACTTGCTTGTGTTTTTTCTCTTTATTGTAACCCGGTAAGTTAAATAAATAGTTGTTAATCGGCTCAAGAATACTGGGTGGTAAACCTTCGATATTGACAGACTCTTTACCATCACGCACAAATAATTTATCCAGCACCATGGTCTCTAGACGAGGCAAGTGAAAGTAGTTACGAATAGTGTTCGCATCCAATAAAATATGACCTGCGTCACGCATCGCCACCAGCACTTTCATCAGTGATTCAACAAATGAAATCGCACGACCTTTCCACATATCACCATCAGAAGACGAGCCACCGGAATCCATCAAGCTCACTACCAATTGCGATAGCATACTGGATGAACCTTGTGCAAACGGGTTAATCGTATTCGACAAACGGCGTTCTTGTGCACCCATGATATCCTTAGCACCGGTCATAAAGTTGATCAATAAGATATCATCTTCACGCCCCATGCTACGTACCATCGAAAACACTTTGGAGAATAATGAATTATCACCTTTACCATCCACGTAAATAAAACCACTGGCCTGGCATAAGGCATTAAACGCTATCGACACCAAGGCTTCCGTTTTACCACTACCCGTTGAACCAAAGATTAATGCGTGGGTCCGCATATCCTCGTTACCAAACCATAATTCTTGTGAGGTTTTTTTGTCATTACCAAAAAAGTAAATACCCCGCGCCATACGTGGTTTAGAGCCACCCGGTAACGGATCATTGTAATCCTTCTGATGCGAACGTTGCGGCATACGAAATGGCAATTTGGATTTCTGGAAGTAACAAAAGAAAAACACACCGACACCAAAAATAAAAATTATATCGCTCAAATAACCGACAATGATGGCTGCCGCAGCACCTGCGCAGAGCATAATCGCAACGCCATGCGGGTTTTTAAAGAAATCGTAGACACGGGTCGACAATGGCCGCGTATCACGGACCATAAACCGTTGGGCTGCTTCTTGGTTTTCATCTAATCCGCGTTGGAACGCCATGAGTCACCTTCGTCTACGTATAAAATATTTTCTACTGTTTCTTCTAATGCCTTTACGGCTGATTTCACCATCGGTGTTTTCATACCG
This sequence comes from Coxiellaceae bacterium, assembly GCA_029210045.1. Lineage (GTDB taxonomy): Bacteria > Pseudomonadota > Gammaproteobacteria > Coxiellales > Coxiellaceae > JARGNX01. Next base: position 118,812 of record JARGNX010000006.1, on the reverse strand, counting down.
CGGTGTAATTTTTTTTCTGCCAACCAATGCGCATACGCACCGGCTACCTCTATCACGGCTGTTTGACGACCCACGGTATTCAACATATACCACATGCGTCGATCAATTGGTTTCAGCCATAAAAATTCTGATGTTGCCAGCACACCGTCCGAACGTCCAACCTCCAGCATCGAAGCCATCATAGTTGAAGTAAAGGAGTGACGATTTTCTAACCACGAGATCAATTTAGAGCCTTTAAATTGTGCGACAGCCTCTTTTACACCGGTGAAATTTAATTTACCCGAAGCTGACGAACTCGCAATTTGAATAATAAATTTATCGGCCAAATCACGCTTATGATTTGCACGAGCCATAAAGATAACGCTTAGCGCTTGTAAGTGGATAGGTAGCCGATCCAAACCTGGCCATAGTTGACCGACTTGTAAAACAAATTGTCGACTGGCTTCCGCTTTTTTAACCACCCAAATTTTTTGGCCCTCTTTATCAGCTAAAGCAATCAAGTCATTGCGTTTGCAGTAGTCTAACGGCAGAGCTGACATCGCCCACGGACCTTTATCGAGGTCCTGTTTGACCAAGTCTAAATTAATAACAGGTGAAATTTGTGGCCAATTATCAACTTCGGATTTACGCAAGCTTTGCATCGAATAGCTCTTAACAAAGCGAGCCGTTGAATGACGCGTATACAATATACAGGCCATAATAAGGAGGATAATCGCCACAGGAAAACCCATCCATTTACCAACATCACTGCTTAACTCGGTGACAACAGCAAACTTCATTTTAGAATGATCCGGGTGATCCGCTATAAAGCTCTGCCACCAATCCAAGCTATGATGCAGTTTCGGTGTAGGTAAATGCAACCACTGTGCCAATTTTAGATAGCCATCTGCAAACCATTTCACTAAATCAATTTCAAAACCACGGATATAAAACAAAATGGTGATAATGTATTTTTTATCAATCCACCATAATATAAGTGCAGCTGCCATGATCATCGCCATCATCCAAAAGAAGTTGGCCGTTTGATCAGTTGCATTTTGCTGTGATGGATACATGCTTAACCCTCGTTAACTCAAGCTGCTAGCGGAATAACCCGCCTTTCCCAGGCACCGTCAATACCAATTTCTCATTGAGATAACGGTAATATTTTCCAGCCAACACGAACTGTAAAATATACTTATCATTATCGATTGCCCCCTCAGCTAAAGTCACCAATTCATTACCTTGGCGATCGAGGCGCGCATTGCCCGTGTTTATAATAGCAGTTTTTTTCACTGCAACCGACACATAACCTTCTGTACTCAGTGACATTTTTGCGCGGATCGCTTTTTGTACAGCCGCTTCTGTTCGGTAAACGGGTCGACTTTGTATCAATTTACCCAGCGACACCATTTGATGCTGCCAATTGGCTATTTCATGACCACGCGCCATGTATAAACTAATATGCACGACTTCACGATCTTCTGGCACAGTAACACCGTCAAAATGTTCCTCTTCTTGCTCCAGCCGCCCTTCTGCCGCGTCTTTATATTTTTCAGCGCGCTCATAGGCTTGGCGTAATGGCTTTAAGGTATTCGTTAAAAATAACGACTGCTTACCATTATTGTCTTCATAGATTTTAAAAATACGATTCAATGACGCAATTAAGCGGTCATTAACTTCACAAAATTTTTCTGTACTGTGATCGGAGTTTGCGTAGAATTCGTCTAGAATTTTTTTGAAGGCTGCTTTTTCAGCTTCGATCAATTCGAGTAATTGACTATTTAGCTGATCGTTATCCATACGTTGGTTCTCATTTAATTGAAGTGCCTCCATTGGGATTGTACCTTTATTTTAAATTTCATAACATAACTTTTCTTTTCTAGCTTTCTTTATATAGATTAAACAGACATACTATTATTCTGCATCGAAGCATCGCTTGCAAAATCTGTGCCTTTATATAGGACATCAAGGATCTGGTTGGCATCTCTCGCAAAATTTCTTGCTTGAGCGCGCAACATTTGCCTGGAACCTGACATATTATTTACTAAAGAAGCTGAGTTCTGCGATACATTACGAGTTGATTTGTCTGTCATAACCTTTCCCCAAGCACCTAATCCGTTGGAGCTTATGTCTATTAAATTCAATTTGCCTATTACTTCACTCGGCTTACATCCAATCCATTTCTTCGTAGCCATGGATCCAGTATAGGCTCGTTAGCTTAAATTAAGCTTAAGTGTTCCGGCCAGTCATACAACAAATAGGTGCTATAACCCATCAATTTATAAGCTTTTTTTCTTGTACGTACGCTTGGTTCAGCTGCGGAGAGCGTAAAAAGCCTTGCAATCGGATATTAACGCTGTATTTCTAGAAATTCCATTAATCCTTGTTATTGCTGCAGAAACTTGTCATTCCTGCGAAAACAGGAATCGAGGTAAATTATTTCTGAATCCCGGCCCGGGGTATGCCCTTCGAGACGTCCGCTTCGCAGCCTCCTCAGGGAAATCGGTTTCAGCACCAGGGTGTACAGAGTATCTCTTTTACGGAAGTAAAAGCGATACGCTGTGCAGCTTGAAATAGCTACAGTTAGTCATACATAAGTTCATCAAGCGCAACCTCTTCCGCTGAGGGACTCATCTTAATCATTTCATACAGCACATCGGTAATGCATAACAAGCGCAAAGTATCGGGAGTAAATTCATCGAACGTTACTTTAATGCCCAATAAAGCATCTTCAACATCATCAAAGGTAGCACCCAGGCCATAACCTAAACATAAAGAAGCCAATTGATCAGCACGTCGTGCTAAACCGGGCAATAGGCCGGTATCAGCAAACGCTTCATCATAAGTAATGGGTCGACCTTTCAAGGTAAAGTGAGCGCCTATTTGTTTAGCTACTGCACATAATTTCGAACTTAATTCCATCCTACTCCATCCACCAAGGGTTTGAATATTTACGATTACCTGCGGCTTTATTTCGAAACCAACGATAAAAAATGTTGACGGTTAATCCATATCGATTTAGCAAACTAAAAAATATAGTGGCTATCACCGCCACGATCACCGTCCAGAGGCGCGGATAAATTAACACTAAAATCAACGGAAACACCGACTTACCGTCCAGCATAAAAAATCGAATCGAGCGAGCCGAATCTCGCCAATGGGCATTTTCTGTAGGTGGCTTCATAATGCTAACCTCAAACGCATCAAATCATGAGGTACATTTTAGCAAATTTGAATCCAGTGCGCACTGAATACTGCATAAACACAAACATACCGCTCACTGATCTAAAGGTAAATATCTATGCCTCTTTTACGTAAGTAAAGCGCAAGCTCCTCGCAATGACATAGTTGATGACAAGAAAAATTATGCAGTGAAATACCGCAATTCAATAACCCGCGCTACTGGATAAATCTTGATACGCGCTTTCTTCACTGACTGATAGCGAACATCACGTACGATTTCAGATAACGGCTGGTTCTCTGCAAGAATTTGCACAATCACAGGAATAGCCGGAGGATTACCTAATACATGCAGCTTATAACGACTCGCATCAGCAATGCGGTGCAATAAAGGTTCAATCGGGCCTGTCCAATTAATGGATGTCTGTTGATCCATGCCAACTAGTTTTGGATTTAATGGTGGACCCAGTTTTACTTTAGGATGAATAGCTAAATCGATCGCCGCCATATTTTGTAGTGACTTCCCTACCGACACGGCCGCTTCAGCTAGTTCCATTTGAGAATTTTTGTCAACCGTCTGAACTGGTGCGCTCTTCGTTGTAATATAAGTCAACACCAAACGATGGCGTGGAGTGCTGCAACCTGCAACAACGAAAGCGAGTAGAGCCAGTGAAATCAGTTTTATTTTCATACGCCTGTTCGGACTGATCGATAAGTGGTTCTATTGAAGCAGGAAAGGGTAGTCACTGTCAAGAATGCAAATGTGAAAAAAACCCAACTCAGCCATTCCTTTTTTAGTATTAAGCATATAACATGTTACAATCACTCAGTTACCTTGAGGCGTTAGTAAAGGCGGTCATGTTTAGAACTATAAAAATCTGTTTAGTTGCATGCTTAGCTATTTCAATTGCAGCATGCTCTGAGAAACACGAAGTTGCACAAGTTGGATACATTTCCACAAAAAGTTTACAAGAAGCTGCCGAAGCTGCTGGCATCGGTTCAGTTCGCATGCAAGCTTTACGTGACACAGCCGCAACACTTGGCACACAAGGTGGTTTAGCATGGCGTGCAGAACATGTCGATCGCGCACTAAAATCAGAAGCTGATTATTTAGACCAAGTGTTCAATTTTAATCAATTGATGCTAAAACATAATGTGCTACCTCCCGTACTCGCTTATGCTGACAAACCGCTTAACTTAGATAGCGACAGTTCTATTCGTTTAGCAGATAAAATTTACAATATTATTTCACAAGCGCGCTTCGTGACAGTGCCACCTACCTGGCGTGACTATTTATGGCTCAGCTATACAAAACCAAGAGTACCAAATCATTCTTTATTGCCTAAAGGCCACAAAGAAGTTCGTTATTGGAACACCTTCTTAAGAAAAGGCTGGAAGCGTGGCTTGCAACAAGGCAACCAAATTTTTGCTGCTAATCTAGCACGTCTCAAACGCGATATGGCGGGCATGATTCTTTACCATAAATTATTAGCTGAGCACATGGTCAGTGCACCATTTGTTGCCAAAGCTGATCTTGGTATCACTGGCGACTCACATCAATTGCGCATTAATGATCAGGTATTAAGAATTACCTCGCAATCGCAATTACAAACCGACAGCAATCAATGGTCACCCGTTCTTACAAAAGGAACAAAGGGGTAAGCTTTGACAGATAAAAAAGTCAGCGATGAATTTCTGTACCCAAAAGAGCCAACACGCTTTGAGCCTAAGCATTTGGAAAACTTCTTAGTATTTGCTAATCGCTTAAATACATCAGATATTACCATTCAAAGTAACGAAGCAATCTTTGGTGAGATTTATGGTCGCCTACATCGATTAACAAAACGTGAAATGACGACTACCGAAGTATCAGCCATCCTAAATGAAATTTATGGCCCAAATGCTACCGCACAAATTATGCGCGGCGAAGACGTTGATACTCATTATGAAATTCGGCCTACGCGTAATGAACGCTATCGCCATCGTGTTAACGGCACCGGCTGCTACGTTGATGGTCATGACGGTATTCAAATCACCATTCGTACGATTCCTTCAACACCGCCCCATTTAGCCGACCTAGAATTACCTGATGAAATCGTTAAAGCCAGCGCACCCAGTGATGGCGTGGTATATATTACTGGAGCAACCGGCTCAGGTAAAAGCACCTTACTAGCTGCTATTATTCGCAACATTATTGAACAAGAAGACGCCAATAGAAAGGTATTAACCTACGAAGCACCAATCGAATTTGTATTCGATGATGTAAAAAAGCCTTCTTCAATTGTTAGCCAATCCGAAATACCACGGCACTTGCCAAGCTTTGCTGCTGGTGTGCGCAATGCATTACGTCGCGTACCACGACTCATTCTAGTGGGTGAATCTCGTGATACTGAAACCATTAGTGCCGTACTCGAAGCGGCTTTAACTGGACACCCGGTATATACCACAGTGCACAGTAACGGCGTAGCTGAAACCGTTCGTCGATTAGTGGGTAGCTTCCCTGCCGATGAACGCATTGGTCGTAGCATCGATATCGTTGAAACCATGCGGCTAATTATTTGGCAACGACTCGCCCCCACCGTTGATGGCAAGCGTGTAGCTCTGCGTGAATATTTAGTATTTAATGAAGACGTACGCGATAAAATGCTGGAAGGCGATATAGACAACGTCACCTCTAACACACGCCGCTTAGTTGAAGAGTTCGGCCAGCCCATGCAGCTTGATATCGACACCAAGTTCAAACAAGGATTAATCAGTCAACGCACCTATAACATATTGACTGCCCTCTCTCGTCAACGCCATTAAAGTGAGCGCACCATGAAAACTAGAAAGACATACCGCTGGGCCATGTTCGTTATCCTGCCAATTTGTTTTCTCTTTATCATTGCCTTTTTTACTCAAGCAACTAAAGCATTATTTTATCCGTATATGATCGTCAATTGGATAGCCTTAGCTATCGCTGTTTTTTTTATTTTTAGTCCATGGGGCAATGTTCGATTAGAATGCACAGAAAACCCTGGAAAAATGCATTCTTTAACTCGTTTGTTAGGCCTAATCTTTTTATTACAACTGAGCATGCTGATGATGTATGTCGGTCTCTACACTTTCACGTTTGATTTATTACCCGTTAATAGCGGCAGCGTGTCACTCACTCAGGTATTCGCTACCATGTGGCAAAAGTGGGTAATTTTTCCCTGGGGCATTGTTGCCATGCTCGCCACCAGTTTAGCGTTTATTTGCTACAACGATAAACGAGATGCATTTATTAGTACTGCATTAATGCCATTATTTAATAATAAGCATAACTCGCTAACAACTCACGTTATTCAGTTCTGTATACGTAATGCCACCATAGTAGGTATCGTGCTGACTCTCGGTATATATATGATGATTGTGGCCGTATTACTCACCCATGATAACCCCGGCATGATCCCAACAGGTCAGAATACCCCAGCCTTTGTTACCGCGATAGTCTTGCTCGTCTTTGCATTCTTACCACCCATTAAGTACGCAACCAAACGATTAATGCGGCGGCGTGTCCCCAGTATTTTAGGTCTTTGCGCCATGATATTAATTGGCGCCTTAGTGATATTAATTTGTTCTGCAGTATTCTCAACCATCACGGTTCAATCCGCTCCTAGCAAACACCCACTCTACTACGACACGCTTATCAAAATAGGTCGTGAACATGTATGGTTATTATTAACAACCAACTGGTTTCTATTGCTTACCCCCATCAGTGCCATCATTATTGGTTATTGGTCACGCGGATACACTGTACGCAGTTGCTTGATTGCCACACTGATAGGACCTGCGATAATCAGTTTCACGCCACACTTTCACTATTGGATGCCAGCCTGGTTAAAATTAGTTTTCATATTTGCGGGCTTTTTAATTTTCTTCATGATCCTCACGCAGAAAAACATTCGTAGCATGCTGGTGCTTTCGTATATCCCAAAAAATGGCATCTACAAAGCACGTGACTACCACTTCTTCTTCCGTCGTGTATTTCGCTTTACTGCTGCGATTCCTTATTTTTACTTACCCATCGGCATAATGTTTATTGCGCTAATGGCTTATTTTGCTGGCATTTTGACTTGCATTATTTTAGGTCTCGCTGCGATCAGTTTTATTATCGCCCTTGCAACGCGAGACCTTAAAGCCAAGCCTGATCGTTAAGTTTCAAGTGCCGCTTGCACACCAGCGCCACCCACTCCGCCGACCAGCGAACCAACGTCTTGACCCAACGCAATGTTTTCTTTTGCTTTACCGCTAACAGCCTCTCCACCCAATCTGCCGCCTTGCTGTGAAGCATTTGACATAACGCCTTTGATCGATTGCGCGTAGCGCTCAGTTTGATCTTGTTGTGCAGGCGCCCCAATCCATCGCAGAATCATATCTGGCACTTGGTGAATCGCACTAAAGCACTGGTTAACCACCTCAATCATTACCATACCATAGGCCACTAACAATAAAGGTATTAACAAAAAGTCAGCAAATGGTGAACCAGTGTAATGCGTACCTTGCGCATTATGGATACCACCATTCAACGTCATCCAAATAGCATCCACCACGGGGTACTCATGCGTTCCACCACCCGGGTGAGCGGCAAACGCTGAAATAAATACACGACCCAATACGGTATTAATAAAACTAAACGCGATATAACTGAGTATCATGCCAGCTAAAAATCCTATCACCATTAATGCCGGCCGCAGAAATACACTCAAGCCTAACATCAATGCTTGATCAGCCCTACCAAGAAAATCATGTCCCTCGGGGTGCGTCATACCAAAGCACACTAACGGCATAGCCACCATGGCCTCAATTACATACAACAGCCAACCCATAGCACCGAATAAAAATAATAAATACGGATACAATGGCACATAAAAATTCAACATAAAGCCTGCAGCAAATAATGCGGTGGCTGCCATAGTCCACATAGGGACAGCCCAGCTCATAATTGCATTCACCAAGGTGCTACCCGGATTAGTTGCAGCACACACACCGGCAACCATTGCCCAATCATGCGCCCAGTTCATGGTATAAGACCAAATAGACCCCGCCATACTTAAACAAGCCCGTCCGATATGCTGCACAAACACCATGGGATCATAATAACTGGCATTTTTTCCAGACATCACATGCTCAAACTTAGTCACCATGGCAGCAACCACTTTAGACAGCACATGATTGTAATCAGCACCACCGGTTTCAAAATGCGCATTCACTTGTTCAATTTCATGATTGGGATTATTACTCACCTCACCCGTAATCGCTTGTTCCAGTTGATGAATAGCATTACCCCAAATATCTTCAACATTACTGCCACCTAAGCGGTTATCAACTGACATAATTTGCTTATACAATTCATCAGGCACTTTCCAATGCTGCATCGTTGGTGTTAAAACAGCTGGGTCACCGGTATTCACCAGCGCATCATTCCAACGTATAAGATTCCAATAAAACGAACCCGCATCAAACCATCCGTGATCCTTTGCATAATCAATAAATTTCTTGTGCTCACCTTGCGCTTGCGTAGCTTGATGCGCTGCCACTGGCTTCATTAAATGAATATAATCCAACACAGCATTCGCTAAATAGGCTCCACCCGCCTCCGCACTCATTAAGGTGGCATTTTCATCAGTAATCAATCTGGCTTGGGCTTTAGCAAATGGCATAATGTCCATCGCCATTTGATTTAACGCAGCAAACGCTTGCCGATATTGCATCTCTGCGGTGGAACCATTAGGCAAATAGGTTTGATTCACTTTAATCGCCCCACATGCACTGCCGCGCATAAGCAACTTAGGTGAATCACCATAACCTGGGAAGTACACTTGACCAGTACCCCTCTTTAAATATTTACCATCGGCTGTCATTTCTGGTGGCACAGAAATCATTGTGTAACTCCCCTGCGCACCTTGCTTTGCCGTGATATCAAATGATTTTCTTTTATGGTTGTAGTCATTACTTAAAAACATACAGACTTCATTTTGAAATAAGTCACCAACGATGCCTTGATGTGATGAGCCCGTCATATAGTCATTCAATTGCGACAAACTATTTAATTGACTGCTTGACGACTCAGGCTGATAAATAACACCGCCATTCGCCAAATAATCCAAAGCGTAGTTCCAGGTTTCATCGGCAAGCTTTGTGCCTTCGACTACCACTCGCATCATTAAATCTTGTATAGCGGAATACCCCGTATTCGAATTCGGTACCAATAAGGCCAGGCCTATCGCCATACGAAACGCAATCAACGCAAAATTATGTTTCGACGGGCCTTGGTGGCTCATCGCTGAACTGACGATGATATTAAAAATATTAAAAACCAACCATACTGACACAACAACCATTACGCCCTGATTGAACACATAAAACAGTTGCCCCATTAAACCGCTACCGCCACCATGCAAGACACCCGGTACACTACCGAACAACTGTCCTAAATATTTTACCGATAAATCTGTCGAAGATTGAGCTAAGTTAGAAAAATTAGCGGGATTATCACTGGCGAACGCACACGCGCTAGCACTCCACCACAATAGAATGGCAAAAAAACGTTTCATGTTAAGGCCCCAAACCACATTCATCCTGCACTCATTAATAATAATGAGCACCCACACTGTATAGGAAACCACACGACGCATTTACAGACGTTTAGTTTTTTTCATCCATTCGGTCTGTAAGCAATGGAGTCCATTTACCACCCAGCTAGTCTATGCACCATTTATTATGAAAACCTTAAGAGAATTTAAGTATTGAAAATAAATCTGGATAAAAAAAGCACCTCAAGCAAGAGGTGCTTTATCATTATTCCTCTTCACACTGCACCATACCACCAGCCATACCAATTGCAGTCTTGATATTTTTCATCTCATCGACTCTACCAGCTACTTTAGATTTAGCTGCACCGCTGACACCTTCACCACCGAGCTTACCGGCTTGTTGTGAAGCACTGGTTAAACCTTGCTTAATCGCACCGGCGTATTTTTCACTCTGATCTTGCTGTACAGGTCCACCAATCCATCGCAACACCATATCGGGCACTTGATGAATCGCGCTAAAGCATTGGTTAACGACTTCGACCGCGATCATACCGTATGCCACCAACAATAATGGGATCAATAGAAAATCTGTTAAACCATTACCACTATAGCTTCCGGTTTCACCTCGATTCACACCACCATTAATCACAATCCATACCGCATCTAACGGCGCCCAATTCGTTGTTGAATTGGCTGTGGTTGGAGAACTCGCAAAAGCGGAAATGAAAACACGGCCCAATACTGTATTAACAAAGTCAAAAGCGACATAACTTAAGAGCATTCCAGAAATAAAACCAATCACCATTAAAGCAGGTCGCAAGAACACACTCAAAGCTAACATTAATGCCTGATCAGCTTTACCCATAAAGTCATGACCCTCAGGATGTGTCATACCAAAACACACTAACGGTGCTGCTACCATCGCTTCTAACACATACAGCAACCAACCAATGGCGCCAAACATAAATAATAGATAAGGGTACAGCGGTACATAGAAATTCAACATAAAGCCTGCTGAAAATAATGAGGCCGCTACCGCACTAAATAATGGTAATACCCAAGCCATGGTGACACTAATTTTTGAAAATGATCCACCCAATAATTCACACCAACCCGATTGATCAGCCCAACTGGTTGCCAAGCTCATAGACGAGCTCCATAAAAAACCGGTTTGATACAAACACGACTTACCAACAGTTTGTACAAACACCAGGGGATCATAACTGTTTGCTGTTTGATTCAGCATCAGATTTTGAAACGTGTTTACCATATGGTATAAAGCTTGTGACAGTATGCCATCATAATCAGCTGAACCAGCATGAAAAGCAGGTACTTGAACAGGTTCTTTCTTCATGTTTTTCCAAGACCATTCACGAGAAGTCCTTTGTGATTTCACACCTTCAGCCTTAGCACCACTATTAGCATACAATTGCTGTATATAGGACTGGATTTGACCATAGCCACTTAACCACATACCCATACCCGCACCGGTGCCCAACTTATTATCGGTATAACTAATATTTTGCTGAATTTCTTTTGGCAATGCTCTACTGGGGACATTCACCACAGGAGGGTAAGCCGCTGGATCAGGTTGTACATTCATCGAATCATTCCAGCGAGCAATATTCCAATAAAACGACCCCGCACTAAACCAACCTTGCGCCTCGGCATCAGTTATAAATTCTTTTTGTGCCGTATGACTGTTCGCTAACAGAAACGCTGCTGCTGGTTTAACATACGTTGTGTAATCAATAAATGACTGCATGAAATGTTGACCACCCGCAATGGCAGGCATAGTATCGCTCGTTTCACCATTAATTTGCTCATTGGCTAATGCTTTAGCCACCGGCTGAATATCCAATGCCATTTGCAATAAAGCAGTATAAGCATGTTGATATACGAACGAAGCTTGGCTTTCACCTCCCACTCCACCCAAATGAGTGGGCAGCGTAATCGAACCACAATTATGACCTGCAAATCTCATACCGACCTGATCACCATAACCAGGAAAATTAACTTGGCCCGAACCAGGCTTCAATATCTCATGATAAAAGCTGCCGCCTTGTATTACCTGCGGTGGCACAGGAATCATGCTATAAAGCCCTGCAGATTCACTCTTTGCAAGTTGATTAGTATCTTTATACTTTCTATTGTAAGCGTTACTGGCATACATACAGACTTCGTCTTGAAAGATTTGATCAAGTACCGTACCAGGTCTCCGCGCATTAGTGGCTGACATATATTTATATTGAGTCACTGACGCGGGTGTCAGCGTACTGGTTGAAACGATAGGAGTAAATATCACACCACCATTCGCCAAATAATCCAATGCATAATTCCACGTTTCATCGGCTAATTTGGTGCCTTCAATCACCACTTTCATCATTATTTCTTGTACAGCCGAATAGCCAGAAGTTGAGTTTGGCACCAACAGCGCCATACCGACCACCACTCGAAAACTAATGAGTGCAAAATTATGTTTTGAGTTAAAACCCTGCTGCTGTAATGATGAACTCACTACTACATTAAAAATACTGTAAATCAACCATGTTGCAGCCACTACCATCACACTAACATTAAACACATAAAACAACTGACCCATAACACCTAAGCCGGCGGAACCATTTAATACACCGGGCACATGACCAAAAATCTCACCAAGGTATTTAACTGACACATCCGTTGAGGACTGAGAAAAATTAGGAAAACCAGGAATTCCATCAGCTAATGCTAATGCACTTACACACCATAATGCGAGTACCGTGAACACACGATTTACTATAATACGCTTCATATCTCAACCTCAAATAACTAATGCTTATTTTTTCTTATACACACAATAAACAAGTCTATTCGAAGCAACTTAGAACAACATTAAGAAATGCTAAGCTTCACAAGCGTATGAAAATACCCAACAGGAATTGAAAATTAATACAAAATAAAGAGACACCTACCAATAATGAACAACTTAGACTAAAAAAAATAAAAAAACACCACGTCATGTGGTGCTTTAGTTATATCTGTTGCAGCTACTAGTAATTTTTTTAATAACTGAATGCTATTGAGGAGCAGTAATAACTACTCTTCACATTGCACCAAGCCACCAACCGCACCAATAATTTTACGTGCATTTTGACCATCGTCTTGCGCCTGAGCCACTTTAGATTTAGCCGCACCGCTGACACCTTCACCACCGAGTTTACCGGCTTGTTGTGAAGCACTGGTTAAGCCTTGCTTAATCGCACCGGCATATTTCTCACTTTGATCTTGTTGCACAGGGCCACCAATCCAACGTAATACCATATCCGGTACTTGATGGATGGCACTAAAGCACTGGTTAACCACTTCAACCATGATCATACCGTAGGCTACTAATAATAATGGAATCAATAAAAAGTCTGTCAAACCGTTACCACTGTAATGCCCGGTTTCACCCTTATCAACGCCACCATTAATCACAATCCATACTGCATCCAATGGTGCCCACGGTGTGGTAGAGTTCGCTGTTGACGCACCACCAAATGCTGATATAAACACGCGGCCTAATACAGAGTTAACAAAATCGAAAGCAACATAACTCAATAACATACCGGCAATAAAACCAATCACCATTAAGGTAGGTCGTAAGAATACTCCTAGTGCTAGCATCAATGCCTGCTCGGCCTTACCCATAAAATCATGACCTTCAGGATGCGTCATACCAAAGCATACCAACGGAGCTGCCACCATGGCTTCAATGACATACAGCAACCAACCAATGGCACCGAACATAAACAGTAGATAAGGATACAATGGCACATAGAAATTCAACATAAAGCCGGCTGAAAACAATGAAGCAGCTACTGCACTAAATAATGGCAATACCCAGCCCATAGTCACACTAATTCTTGAGAATGAACCATCAAGCAGTCCACACCAACCAGAGGTATTAGCCCATGAAGTTGCCATAGACATAGACGTAGACCATAAATAACCGGTTTGATTTAAACACGACTTACCAACGGTTTGCACAAATACTAATGGATCATAACTGTTGGCCGTCATATCAAGCATCAGACCCTGAAAGGTGGTTACCATATGGTATAACACTTTAGACAAGATACCATCATAATCCGCAGGACCTGGAGCAAAGGCGGGCTTTTCAACATAATACACCACCGTATGACAATCATTATATCCTCCACCATAAGGAGAGTAACTTGGCACCCAGTGACATACTTGTTTTTCTTTTTTTACAAGTCCCTGCCCTTTTACCCATGTTTTTGCGCTACCGCTATTAGCATACAACTCGCCAATATACGCTTGAATTTGATCATAACCACTGCCCCATATACCCGTCGCTCCTAACTTGGCATTATAAGCACTCACATTATCCTTAATTTCTTTTGGCAATGAAGACTCTGGCACATCAACAATAGGAGGATAGGACGCAGGATCCGGCTGAGCATTCATCGCATCATTCCAGCGCGCAATATTCCAATAAAATGAACCCGCGCTAAACCAACCTTGCGACTTCGCATCTGCTATAAACCCTTTTTGCGCTTTATGTTGTTTTGCTACAAGATAAGCCGCCGCTGGTTTTACATACGTGGTGTAATCAATAAACGACTGCATTAAATGCTGACCACCTGCAGACTTATCCATATCCTGATCCGTTTGGTTTTTCGCTAATGATTTCGCTAATGGCTGCACATCCAAAGCCATTTGTAATAGTGCGGTATATGCATGTTGATACACTAATTCTGCTTGACCGTCGCTTCCTAAGCCATTTAATTTAGTCGGTAAGGTAATAGCACCACAATGCTGACCACGGTATTGCACATCTGTTTGATCACCATAACCTGGGAAATCCACTTGCCCCGTACCTTTAACCAATTTTCCATTCTTCATCTCTGGTGGCACTGGAATCATACCATACAGCCCTTGTGATTCACTTTTTGCAAGATCATTGGTTTTTTTATATTTTTGATTGTAAGCATTACTCGCATACATACACACTTCATCTTGAAATAATTGATCAAGCACGGTGCCTTTACGTCTTTCAGTATCACTCGACGCTGTCATGTATTTATATTTAGTCACTGATGCTGAGGTAAGCGTGCTGCTGGATGCAATAGGGGTAAAGATCACACCGCCATTTGCTAAGTAATCCAATGCATAGTTCCAAGTTTCATCGGCTAATTTAGTGCCTTCAACCACCACCTTCATCATCACTTCTTGCACAGCAGAATAACCATTAGTAGTGCCGGGCACCAATAATGCCATACCCACTACGACACGAAAACTAATGAGTGCAAAATTATGTTTTGAGTTAAAGCCTTGCTGTTGTAATGAGGAACTAACGACAACATTAAAGATGGTGTAAACCAACCATGTAGCAGCCACCACCATGACACTGACATTAAATACATAAAACAGTTGCCCCATGACGCCGATGCCGGCTGAACCGTTTAATACGCCGGGCACATGACCAAAAATCTCACCAAGGTACTTAACCGATATATCAGTTGAGGATTGATGAAAATTAGGAAAGCCAGGAACACCATCAGCAAATGCCATAGCACCTAAGCACCACAAAGAAAAAATCACACTTAATCGTTTCATATTAAAAACCCATTAGGACAGCTCAATTCTATTAAATGATCTAATTACTACTGAGTAGCTTAAATCATTAAACCTCTATTACCAGAAGCTTACGCTTCTAGAAATACTTATTTAGTTAAACCTAGTTTAGTGGTCCTTGCTTATCTAAGTATTAAGAAAACCAATATATAGAAATTAACTGAGTAGATTTCACAGCCTTAATTAATAGGTTTCAATATCTTATATAAATAAAAACAAACCCCCGCCTAACGCCATACAAAACTTCTAACGGCACCAATAACCCTATATACATTTGGTGTCACTAACAAAAAAAACGCCTCAAAATGAGGCGCTTACAATGCATTACTGGCAGCTCGCTTTACTCCTCCTTAGCAGAAATAGCAGCCCCACCAATATTATGAGCAATACCACCCGCATCAGAGCCTGCCGCTGCTCCCGCTCTTGCGACCCCGCCAACACCCTCACTGACACCACGGCCCGCTTGCTGAGCAGAACCAGAAACCCCACTCTTTATCGCTTGGGCATAACGCTCGGTTTGATCTTGCTGCGGTGCCATACCAATCCAACGTAACACCATATCTGGCAGTTGGTGAATCATACCAAAACACTGATTAACCACTTCAATCACAATCAATCCATAAGCAATCATTAGTAAAGGAATCAACAAGAAATCAGATAGTGAGAAGCCTGTGAAGTTATTGCTTTGCGCATTATTACTACCGCCATTGACTACCGTCCAAATCGCATTGATCGGTGATACATGTTGACTCGCATCAGGAATAACATTTCCACCCCCAAGCGCCATATGACCAAATGCTGATGAGAGTACTTGACCAAAGCCGTAGTTAACAATCGAAAAACCAATGTAAGACATCATCATTGCCACTAGAAAGCCAATTACCATTAACACTGGTCGCAAAAACACACCCAATGCCAGCATCATTGCTTGTTCAGCACGCCCCATAAAATCATGCCCTTCTGGGTGCGTCATACCAAAACACACCAGTGGGGCCGCCACCATTGACTCAACCACATACAGTAACCAACCAATGGCGCCAAACAGAAACAACAAGTAAGGATAAAGCGGCGCATAGAAAGTCAGCATAAAACCAGCAACAAACATACCCGTCGCTGACATCGTCCATAAGGGTGTTAACCAACTCATCACCGCTTGCATGACAGTACTTCCGGGTAAAGTCGATGAACAAATACCGGCAATTGCCGCAAAACCTACCGCCCATGCTGTCACTTGCGCCCATATCGAACCCGCTGCTGTTAGACAAGAGCGACCCAATTGCTGCACGAAATCTAAAGGATCGTAAAACGAACTGTCCATCGGATTTTTAGTCAGTGATAAAAACTTCGTCACTACACCACTAAAAGCATCTTGAATAATTTCACTAAAATCAATGCCACCCGTAGAATAGCTTTGGTTCACTGCTGTTGATGGCTGCATATCCGTGCTACTGCTTAAAGCTCCGGTGTATTTTTCCAAATTCTTAACACCATTACCCCAAATAGAATTCTTATTACCAGCACCGAGTGAATTATTAACCACAGCCATATCACTCATAATCTCTTTGGGTTTTTTCTTCTCGCGAACAGTGATTGGCGTATAACTAGAAACATCCGTAGCCGCATTCATCGAATCATTTAAACGAGACAAATCCCAATAAAAACTACCGGCCGCAAACCAACCTTGTTTTTTAGCATTCGGCACAAAAGCTTTGACCGCCTTTTGCGACTCGCTATGCATATAATTGGCATATGGTTTAATCAAATTCACATAGTCCAATACAGCGTTGAATAATAGCAAACCTCCCGTTGCCGATGGCATAGGTTTCGTTATTGCCGCTTGCCCTGCAATTGGCACACTATATGCTTGACGCTTGGCTAATGGCATTAAGTCAATCGCCAGCTGGTTCAATGCCGAATAGCTTTGTTGATATTGCATCAACGACATTTTACTATCACCCGCTTTATTGACAGGCATCACCCAACCACAGGAATGCGCATACGACTTATAGTCACCGGATCGCTGTGCAGGTCGATACGGTGTATTATCACCATATCCAGGAAAAAATACGCCACCATCAAATACTGACCCATCTGTATTAAAGAATGGCTGCACACTCACCATACGGTAAGGCTGTTGAGCATTCGCTTTAGCTACCGGATTGGTACTACTCATAGCCTTGTTATAGCGATTACTTAACACCATGCATACTTCAGCGTTATATACTTGCTGCACTACGCCAATCGGTTGCTTATCTTTCACATCCATAAAAGGCTTCACTTGCTGCATATTTAATTTGCCACTGGCCGGTGCCGAATACATCACACCCCCATTAGTCATATAATCCAGACTGTAATCCCACACATCATCAGCTAAGCGCACCCCTTCCACCACAATTTTCATCATCAATGTTTGAATCGCAGAATAGCCCGTATTACTGTTCGGTATTAATAACGCCAAACCCACAGCAATACGAAACATAATCATCGCACCTTTCTTTTGCGGACTATTGAAGCTACCTTCTAAACCGGCATTTAAAACCATATTGCAAATAGTAAATACCAGCCAAATAGCTGCTACCACCATCACACCCTGATTAAACACGTAAAAGATATGGCCCAACAAATCATTACCCGTACCCGGTAATGCACCTGACACCTGGCCAAATAACTGACTAAGGTATCGCATTGAAATATCCGTTGATGCAATAGAAGTATTCGTAAAATTACTCGGATCACTGTTTCCAGCAAAAGCCAAAACGTAAGCGCACCATAAACCTAGACCACACAAGATGCGTTTCATCATTGTTCTCCACACAAAATGCCCTACTCATCCTGAGTGAAACCGTACTGCCATCCACTGCAGTACAGACTGAGTCTCCTCTCATAAATACACACACACCCATGCTATGGGTGCAGCGTTAAGGATTCCTTAAGAGATCATTAAGGTTACGAGCATTGCTTGAAAGGCCGTTTACAGGTATCTGTCATCGGTTAATATAATTATTATTTTTCAATGGATTAGAGGAGCAGCACTATTTATGAAATCGAATTATGGATTTTTATATATCGTAGAAATTGAAAATTAAAATAGTAGCAATACGCTACTTGGATTTTTTTGCGTCTTTTTTGCTCTGTTTCTTGCGTGTTTTTTTGTTGGCTTTATTATCCATAGCAGTGATCAGGTCACGTACCGTTTTAATCTTGATAATGTCCTCTTCCTTGATACGCATACCAAACTCATCTTTTACGGCTAAAAATAAATCAGCGGTATCCAGTGAGTCAGCATTGAGGTCTTTTTCGAAGTTAGAGTCCAATTTAATCTTCTCAACATCCACACCCAGATGTT
The DNA here is from genome assembly GCA_029210045.1 of Coxiellaceae bacterium. Lineage (GTDB taxonomy): Bacteria > Pseudomonadota > Gammaproteobacteria > Coxiellales > Coxiellaceae > JARGNX01. The sequence continues at coordinate 100,125 of JARGNX010000006.1, read as the reverse complement.
CAGCAATCATATCAAAGACACGCTCTTGTTCCATGGGACTCTCCTAGCCGTTTAGCTATTACTATATAATAGAGTGTAGCAGAATCATATCAATCGGACTAAAAGCGGAATAATTCTTTCAGAACTACTTTAGGATCAACATTAACCACGCGGTGTTTGTACTGATACACACCAACACGGTAACGAAATGCATAAGCTAAACACAACATACCACCCAAGAAGCTGACTATGCCACCTAATATAAGGCCTACCATAAACAGGTAAATAGCATATCCAACGGGCAACACGGCAAATGCCGCAAATAATATACACGCATTACGCTGAGTCGCTTGACCCTTTTCAATATCTTCATCGGTCATGCGGTTCATTTGCATCATTTCTTCAAAACTAAGATTCTTGTTCTGACGCTTACGACGCTCTTTTTCTTTTTTGGGCGATAAATCACTATAGGTCTCACCAATAAACTTGGCCGAATCTTTGAGTTGATCATAACCTATCCAACGTTTAACGTTAAATCGTGAACTGACCGCTTTTTTCATACCTTTTAACATGAGATGCTTACTCCAATAATGGTTCGTCTCAAAATATAAAATCATTCTATCAAATATAATTACAATTGCCCAATTATTCACCTATTAGCAATAAGCCCTATAAAGGGTTAAACAGGCATTTAAGCCTTTAATTTAAAGCCAAATATTCAGCTTATCACACTCACACAACCCGTCGATAAATTGGTTTTTCCCAAGCGATCTGTTAAGATTTTGTTAACCTCCAAGGGCTAACCTAACGTTAGCTTGTTTGTAAATGATTTACCGAGACCAAAAATATGCCTGATTTAAGTCATGCCGCGGTTCACCAATTCTGGAAAGAATATCAAGACCCGCTTATTTATAGAGTTATCTGCTTCATGGAAGGCGTTGAAGACTGGACAGTTGATGACAATCCCGATGTGGAAGGTGCCATTAACAAGCTCGGTCAAGCAATGGAAGACATAGGCAATATTGATCTGCAACAGGAAGACGCCATCATCAAACTCGCTGCTTCGATCAAAACAGGTCGTGGTCTGCGAATATTGATGTGCTTGGATACCGCCTATCCGGGTGCTGCCGCCAAAGTGCTAATGCATGCCGAAGAAGTATCCAGCAGTGATGATGATGTCGCCGGTATTTTTTTACGACGTAACATAGTATTTGAACGCTTGCGATTACTGGGTCGCGTATTTGCTCCAGATCGCTTTAAACTGATACAAAAAGCGCTGGAGGAAAGCGGATATGCGTAAACTGATGATAACTACATTAGCAACTATAGCGGTTACTGGTGTTAGCACGGCAGCTTTAGCTGATAGTGCATGTGAATTTACTAAACCCAGTAACAATGGACAGGTCCTAGGTGGCTATGCTCCGAGTAAACTCGCTTCTTTACTAAGTGCTGTCAAAGCAGTTCCTTCACCAGCACTCAAAATACCAAGCAATGTTATGCAAATATGCCAGAAGCTAAGCACAGCAGCATTAGCTCAAGGTAATTTTGCCGTATCATCAAACCCTCAGACTTATGCTAATGAATTGCAATCAAACTTCTGCACTGGACAACAAAAAACACCCGTGCCCAATGCCTCTGGAAGCTCATCGAATAATACCGTTAAGGACCCATATCCACTATCACCAAACGACGTGCAACAGCTATCCGCATACAGCAATCAGCTCTCACAAATCGTTAGTGACTGCAACAGCTTAACTTATGCTAGTTCAATTTACGGTAACACGATGGCACAGGCCAAGGCCAATAACCCTTATCCCCCTGCCGTATCTTCTCAGGCAAAAACAAAGCAGCAAGCGCAACCAACAATAAAGTGGAATACAGCGCCTAAGCAGATGCCATCGCAATCCATTACTACTGATAATCCGAATGCCGGCAACGAAGCGAGCCCACATACACCTGCTCCTTTTAATGCCACGCCACAAAAGGGCAATCCAAATAAACAATATAAAAATACTAATCAAGGTAGCCGATTTTTTTAATTAAGCATGAATGAGTGAGTACAAGACAATGAAACCATCTATCAAAACATTACTAATTATCTCAGCAATTGCTGGCGGCTTATCATCTAGCGTTGCGTTTGCCGCACAACCAGCACAATCACAAAATCAAACAGCGGCCCTAGGAAAAATACTCGCCGATATTGATGGTGTCATGCATGCTACCGCACAAAAAGCGACAGCTATGACAAACCAAGTGGATTTGTTCCTCAGCAGCATTGAAAACAGTGATACCTCAGGCAGTAAACTGGTGGCTCCCTCCATAGACCAAGGAACCAGCACACCAGCAGTAAACTATAGCCAAAGTGGCTTAGCCAACTATGTTAACTACAATGCCGCACAGGCCACCAGTAAAAACGTGAAGGCCACATTGCAATATCCAGTGAATATTGTTACTCCACAAAAAGACGATAACACTAAAAATGAATTTTTAAATGCTTTGTTTGAAAACAATCAAACATCAGCACAAAAAACGAATTTAGATATGACACCACAGCAAACCAGTGAAGCACTGCTATCACAACTCACAGCAGGTACACCTGCTGATGACACGCTGTATGTCAGCCCAGAAAAGTTAAACAGCATTACCAGTAGTACTAATAAGGTTTACTTGCCATCAGGACAAAAAGATACCGTGGCTAAACCGACAAAAAACTTCACTGCTTACCTGTCAGCCCCTACCTTTACTAGCCCTTATAACGGCTCGTATTTTGGTACAAAAGAAAACAATGCTTACAGCTTCAACGCTGCAAAAGCCTATCTTGGATATTTAACTGATGCAGGTATCCCAGTCAGTGTTGGCATACCATGGGAAAGCTTAGCGCCCGGCAGAGTAAACGATCCTACAGGCAAAGATCATGCAGACTCTGTACGCGCCAAAGATATTCAATCACTGATGAACAATCCTGACTTTCAACAGTATCAATACACCATACGTAATATGGTAGCTGCGCGCTCTATGGTCACAGATGTGTTCAATCAACTATTATATGAACGTGCACCCAGTGTCGCATTAGCTAAACAAGCTAATTTGCCACCGCAGTATGAATCACACGATAATTATGCAGAAGTAAACGGTAAGATGGAGCCTCATCAAACCACCGTCAGCCCGATGCAATTAGAAAACTATATTGCTAACCACCGTGTTAACAGCACTAAGTGGCATCAAGCTATGAGTACAGCTTCACCTGCAACTGTGCAACGTGAAACTTTATATGTACTTGCTGAGATGCTGAGCAAAATGCAACAAGCCCATCTAGATCGTGAAAAAATGATCGAGCTTAATGCATTAGAAGCATCTGAAACCATGCAAGCTATGAAAAGATCAATTAACTCACAGGTAACTAAAGTTACAGCTGCTATAGCAGCGTTACCTGGAGTAAAGGTACCGTCAAAAAGCGGTAATAGCTAATTAACTAACGTTTTATAGTAGGCTGCTATGCCGTCTTCCAATGACTGGAATGACTGCTGGTAGCCTGCATTTCGTAACGCCGCAATATCAGCTTGTGTAAAACTTTGGTAGCAACCTTTCAACTGATCTGGGAATGGAATGTATTCCAACTGACCATTGCCATGCAAACCTAACAAGATATCCGCTAACTCATTAAACGAACGTGCTTGGCCTGTACCTAAGTTATAAACGCCAGACACCGATGGATTATCTAACAACCACAACACGACTTTAACCACATCATTCACATGCACAAAGTCACGCTTATGCTCACCCGCCGCGCAACCTTCACCTTCACCAAATAATTTCACCTTGCCTGTAGCAATGACTTGTTTGGTTAAATGATAAGCGACACTGGCCATACCACCTTTATGCGCCTCACCTGGACCATACACATTAAAATAACGCAAACCCACCACTTGCGATTTCGCTTGCGGCTGACGAGCCAAATACTGATCGAACAACCACTTCGAATAACCATAGACATTTAATGGCATTTCATCTTGCGATGTCTCACTAAAGTTTTCATTACCACCGTAAACCGCTGCACTCGACGCATAAATAAACGGAATGCCATGACGCACACAATAATGGTAGAGCTCTTTGCTGTATTGATAATTAACATCCATCATGTAGCGGCCATCCCATTCAGTAGTCACCGAACAAGCTCCCTGATGCACCACAGCTTCAATAGGCTGTTCAAACGGCTTGTCCTGTTTGATATGATCAAGAAAATCACGGTAATCCATATAGTCCGCAAACTTAGCACGCGCTAAATTAACGTATTTTTTACCATCCGTCAGATCACCTACCGCTAGGATATTATCGTGCCCTTGTTGATTTAAACCAATTAAACAATTTGAACCAATAAAGCCAGCTGCGCCCGTTACTACTATCATACTTTTTCCTGCTTAATTTTATTAACTAAATTCGTTGTTGAGCATCCCGGCTTAAAATCCAAAACTTTTACTTGGCCACCATTAGCCATTACTTCATGTGCACCCGCTATCTGTTCAACGGTATAATCACCACCCTTCACCAACACATCCGGCATTAAGCAACTAAACAAGCGACGCGGTGTATCTTCTGAAAATGGTACCACCCAATCAACATCACGCATTGCTGCTAATAAATCCATACGATCTTGCAATGTATTCAAAGGGCGCGTATCACCTTTTAATTGACGCACCGATTCATCATCATTTACCGCAATCAATAATCGATCACCTAAACGTTTAGCTTGCTGTAAATATTGCACATGACCCGCATGTAAAATATCAAAGCAACCATTTGTCATGACAACCTTTTCACCGTGTGCACGTGCATCTTCAACAGCATGCATGGCTTGGTCCTCGGTTAATACACCCAAATGCGAATCAGAATTTTTTTGTAACTGTCGACGCAGCTCAGCGGTACTAACCGAACCCGCGCCCAACTTACGCACAACCAATCCCGCTGCAATATTCGCCAAATAAGCCGCTTCAGATAATGAACTACCCGCTGCCAATGCCGCTGCCAATACAGCAATAACCGTGTCACCAGCACCCGTTACATCAAATACTTCTTGCGCTTGTGCCGATAAATTAGTGATGTTGCCATTTGACTCAACCAGCAACATGCCTTGTTTACCACGCGTTACTAATAAGGCACCCAAGTCATATTGTTCGATTAATGCTTTCGCTTTCGCTATCACCGTTTCTTCATCAGGACACGGCCCAGCTACTGCTTCAAATTCACGTAAGTTAGGTGTTAGTAATGTAGCGCCACGATAAAAAGAAAAATCTTGCTGCTTGGGATCAACCAACACAGGAATATTGTGACGGTTCGCTAATGCAATTAAACTGTCCACACAGCTTAATGCACCTTTTGCATAATCCGACAAAACCACAACATCGCAATTCATTAATGCTTGCTCATAGCGTTGCAAAGTTTCTGCATTCGGCTGTAAGGCTTGTGCTTTTTCAAAGTCTAAACGAATCAATTGTTGATTCTGACCAATAACGCGCAGTTTAGTAATCGTTGGCGCACCAGTGATCGCCTGCAATTGGCAGTTCACTGAAGACTCTAATAACAAACCCTCCAGCTCAACCGCTTCATTATCATCGCCCACCAAACCAACCAAAGTCACTTGACCACCCACACTAGCGACATTCAGTGCGACATTAGCTGCACCACCTGCACACGAACGATTATGCTCAATACGCACTACTGGCACCGGTGCCTCTGGCGAAATACGATTCGTCTCACCATGCCAATAACGATCCAGCATAACATCGCCATAAATCAATAAACGCGCCTTAGAAAAGACCGGTAAATCCTTTATCATGTGGTAACCGCCTGTTTAACTCGACCGTATTGGTCTGAAAATCGTTCGATATCATCTTCACCCAAATACGATCCGGTTTGTACTTCAATAATTTCCAAGTGTTGATCAGTGAGATTCGCTAATTGATGCTTAGTGCCTGCAGGAATATAAGTCGACTGATCATGTTGCAACATAAACTGTTTATCATCATTAACGACCGTAGCCTCACCCGACACCACCACCCAATGCTCTGCTCGGTGCTGATGACGCTGCAGCGATAAACTTTGTTGTGGATTCACACCAATGCGCTTCACTTTAAAATTCTCGGTCTCTGTAATGGTTTGATACCAACCCCACGGCCGAAACATTTTTAAATGATCATTCGCCTCAACACGCTTACGCTGCTTTAATTGCTCAACAATTTTTTTAACGTCTTGGCAGTGACTTGAATCCGTTACTAACACAGCATCATCAGTCTCGACTACCACTACATTATCTAAACCAGTAACAGCCAACAAACGAGACTCAGCATGCATATAGCTATTATTGACATCATGCGTCAACACATCACCACGCAACACATTGCCATTCTCATCCGCGTCCTGTTGTGCCATCAATGAATCCCACGAACCCACATCGTTCCATGCAGCCGTTAATGGTACCATTGCTGTGTGATCCGTTTTTTCCATAATCGCATAGTCAATCGAATCAGACCTACATTGTGAAAACAGCGCCGTATTGGGCCGCAGAAAATCACTATCAACCATCGATGTTTTCATAGCTTGATGCACTGGCGTGAATATATCCGAGGCCAGCTTATTCAGTTCGGCCAAATACAACTGCGCATTAAACGCAAACATGCCGCTATTCCAATAGTAGTCACCTTCAGCAAAAAAACGTTTGGCCGTTGCTTTATCAGGCTTCTCAACAAAACGTTGAATCGGCAACCAACCCTTACCGTTTGCTTGATCAGCATTCGCTTTGATATAACCGTAACCGGTAGCTGGGTGCGTCATAGCAACACCAAAAGTAACAAGACGGTTAGCTTCAACAGCATCCAAAGCTACCGCAAAAGCCGACTTCAATGCTTCATCACCATCAATCACATGATCAGCAGGCATCACCCACATATTGGCTTCACCATGATGCTGACTCAAATATTCTGCCGCTAACGCTACCGCTGCTGCCGTGTTTTTCGCCTCAGGTTCTAAAATAATCACCATCGGCTGAATACCAATCTCACGACACTGCTCGGCCACTAAAAAACGATGCAAGTCATTACAAACAATAATCGGCGCACTGGCATCAGGTATCGCTGACTTAATACGCAACAAGGTGGCTTGCAATAAAGAATGTTTTTCATCCACCAAGTTAATAAATTGTTTTGGATAAGTCACTCGCGATAGCGGCCACAAACGACTTCCGCTACCACCTGCAATAATGACTGGAACATTTTTTATCGTCACATTTACTCTCCCTGTACCTGTTGTTTCATTAACGGTGGTGAGTCTGGTACTGGCCACGCTTGTTCACACTCATAGTGTTTAGCATAACGAAAAAACGTGCCGTCAAAGTTACCAATCGCTATCACTAAGCCCGCCCAACCATCTAAAAAACCGAGCTTAAGCACATACAACTTAAAGAAGACCCATATACCATGAAATAAAGCGCGACTCATTGATGCTTTATCATATTTTTTTTGCAAGCGCTCAACGCCTAAACTGGAATAACGATTAGCCTTATGCATAATTTCAGACAAATCACCAAAGGGGATTTGCCAAATATCCGCTGACAAATGCCCCAGCGGCTTATCGGTTTGCAATTCATATTTCTCATGCACCGCTGAATTATCGTAAACCATCACACCTTGTTTGAAAAACTGCGGCTGACGATAGTTAGGATACCAACCCGAATGTTTAATCCAGCGACCCATCAAATAATTCTTACGCGGCACCATGTACGCATCCGCGGTAGGTTCTGTTTGATTCGCTATTAATAACATCGCATCACGCGCTTCAGCCGTACAGCGCTCATCCGAGTCTAAACTGAAAATCCATTCATACTGACATGCCGCCATGGCTTGATTACGTAAATCACCAAAACCTTTAAACTCCACCTGAACGACACGAGCACCAAGCTTTTGAGCAATTTCAGCAGTGTTGTCCGTGCTGTGCGAATCTATCACTACAACCTCATCGGACCACAGCACACTATTTATGGCAGCCTCAAGCTTGTCAGCCTCATTATACGCAACAATATATGTAGAAATTTTTGCCATTGGATCCCTAGCAACTAAACTAAAAAAGTCGCTCATTTTAGCTTAATCCCACACCCTATTCCAGTGTATCAATAGGCCATAATAAATAGTTACCGCTTAGCCGATACGCGAGGGGATCTTATAGCCGCCATAGGTCAATATAGAAAACAACACAAACGCGTGGCTCGGCACGCTATCGGTCAGCCAAGGATTGAACAAACCGCCAATTAGTAAACACAGCAAGACAATGCGCATTAAATAGCGCTCATCGTCCGGTAAATTTTTTGCATAAACCCATAATATAGATAACAAAACAATCAGCAGAACCACGCCAATCACGCCATAACGCACCGCTGCATTGAGGTAAATATTATTGGTACTTGAAAAAGAAACAGCCGGTTGTTTAGGGTGCGACAGATTATACAGCTGGTTTGCCTGTAAAAAACCACCTGTACCATAACCGACAACAGGTCTTTTTGTATACATATACCAACCGCGCTTTAACATCTCTAAACGCTGCCCTGCCGATGTTTGGGTATCCGCCTGTTGGTGCTTATGATATTGTTTGCTGTTCACAACAGCATCAACTGTTCTGGTTTGAAAATTAGTCGACGTACCAAACACACCAACTAAGATTAACGCCAAACCAACCAATGCCAACCAAAAACGACGCGTCGGTAATTGCGTATACGCCCAATACAGCAAAACTACTGTTGTCACTATATAACCCGTTCGGCTCAAGCTCATGGCGTAATTATCGAACAACATCAATGCCGTCACAACGGCCAACACCCAGCGCTGCCAACCGGTTACTTTTAATGCCTTATTCAGCAATAAACCTATCGCTATAGCAAATAAATAACTTTGCACGATATTGTCTTTAAAGGCACTAGCCGGCGCTAGATTCGTACGTTCAGCATAGGGCCATATATAGCAGTGCACGAATGAAGCTATTAATGTCACCACCATCGCTATCAAGAAAGCATTAATCGCCCATTGGCGCCAACGTGATTGGAAAAAAATCGGCAAAATAAATAGTACCTCAACCACCCGCAATTGCTTTATTAAAGCTTTATTTATATCGTGCGATAAACCGATAGAATACATAGCGCCAATTAGCACAACAACATAATATGCAATAAAACACAGCGTCACTGGGTTCATCAGCCAGCGTTTCGCCTGGGTAACATACACTCCAGATAGCAATACCAACAATGCCGTCAAGGAAAACACAATAGTTGTCGCAGACGTACTGATTACCAGCACGAAAAAAGTGACAACAGCGCTGCAACCCGCTACAGTGCTCATGATTTGCTGGTATTTATTAAAATTGGTTTCCATGCCGCACATATTACGAGCTAACTATGCATAATACAACTCTCCACATCATTGAACCTACTTTAGCCAGTGAAGCTGGACACTGCTTTGCCTATGTAAATAGTCTATTGCACGAACGCCAAAGCAATGTAGAGCTGTGGATTAATAAACACGGTGTGCCGCTATTCAAAAACAGCACCGTAAAATGCCATGGCCACTTTTCCAGAAGATTGCGTAAGCTGCAACAGTTTTTCCTTTATCGAAAACTACTAAAAACCAATGACACCTTATTCATTCCAACAGCCGGCCGCATTGACATGGTGATGCTCGACAAGCATCTAAACAAACGTCCAAGCGCATCTCGTGTTGTATTACATTTTCACCAATTCTCAAAATCAACTAGCAAACTTGCTATGCTGCACGATTTTGCTAAGCGCCACCCCAAATGGGTAATTCTTGCCACTACCGAAAGACTGGCCAACGTATTTCGTCAAGCAGGCTTCCAACAAGTCATGGCTGTGGCCTGCCCTATTTTTTCCCCACCAGAAAAACCATTACAGACACAATCATTTCGATATGCTTTATATGCGGGCGCGACACGCGCGGATAAAGGTTTCTCGCAAGTAGTGCAAGCTATTCTAGCTGACAAATCAGCCACACCCTTTCACTTACAACTATCACCGCCCGAGTCAGGTCGCTACGATGACAGCAGTAAAACCGCTCTACAACAATTAAAGCATCACGACACTGATCATATTTCGGCAACCAACAATACCTTACAACGACAAGAATACCTTGAACAGTTTAATGGCAGCATTTGCTTGCAACCCTATGACGCAGACAGTTATCAAGATAAATTCAGTGGTGTTACACTGGATGCGATTTGTTGTGGTGCACCGGTAATTACCACTGCTGATACAGCAGCAGCCGATCTTGTCAACCACTACCAAGCAGGTGTTGTCATTGCTGACCGACAACCGGAAACGATATTACATGCTATTCATACGATTAAAAATGATTATCAACGCTACCAAGATAATTGCCTAGCTGCACGTGAGCAGCTAGTTGAGCAACACCACCCCAAGCACACAGTCGCGTTACTATAAAGAATCCAGTGCTTCCAGTACTCTTTTCGGCGGCAACTCGGACATACAACGATGATGTTGCAAAGGGCACTCTCGTTTGAAGCATGGGCTGCAGTCTAAACCAACACGTAGTATCTTTACTTGCTCTGATAGTGGCGGAGTAAAATCTGGTGATGATGAGCCGTAAGGAACAACTAACGGTTTCGATAATGCCGCCGCAATATGCATTAAACCTGAATCATTACTAACCACCGCATCGGCTTGTGACAACAAGTCAATTGCTTCAGGCAGCGTAGTTTTACCCGTCAAATCAACGCAGCACTGTTGTGTTTGCTGTTGAATAATAGCCGCGACCTCTTGGTCTTTCTTCGAACCAAAGATCCATACTTGCCAACCTTGTTCTAAACGCTTATTCGCCACTTCAGCATAGTAATTCTCTGGCCAGCGTTTCGATGGACCAAATTCAGCACCAGGACAAATCGCAAGCACCGGTGTGTCCATGGTATCCAATTGGTATTTTTGTAATGCCGCTTGTACTGTTTCAGGCTGGCAAATAAGCTTAGGCACTGGCACCTGCTCAACCACTTGCTCTTCACCCTTTGGAAAGGCGAGCATCATAAACCGTTGTACCATCAATGGGTATTCTTGTTTATCAAACGTGCGAACATCGTTTAATACACCATAACGCCACTCACCGCGCCAACTGGTGCGCTTAGGGATTTTTGCAAAATAGGGTACCAAAGCAGACTTCCACGAATTGGTACAAAGAATCGCCTGCGTATACTGTTGATCACGTAAAGATAGGCCTAATGACTTGCGTGTTTTCAAATCAAACTCACCATGACCAAATGGTGACACAATACCACGATGCACTTCTGGCATGCGCTCTAATAGTGGTTGACTCCACGCAGGTGCTAACACATCAATTTGAGCGTCTGGCTGACGCTGCTTAATCAATTTAAATAAGCTTTGCGCCATCACCATATCACCAACCCAAGCCGGGCCGACAATTAAGATTTTTTCTGTTTTTTCAGCAGTCATGATTAATCAAGTAACTTGGCTTCCGGAGCATCTTCATGCCCCTCTAATACAAACATCGCATCACAATACGGACAAACCACCTTACCTGTCTCTTCAACTGGCAAATAGACCTTTGGATGCGAATCCCAAACGCGCATAGTATCCATTGGGCAGCTTAAAGGCAAATCATCTGCCGTTATTACGTACTTTTTCTGCGTATTCGCTTTTATGTCAGACATGTTGTTTACCCCAATCATTAAACGATAGCTCAACATAATATCAAATTACTCAGCTGCTTGGTACATCAACAAACCCCGATCACCCTAAGGAGACAGCGAAGCAGTCGTCTCGAAGGGCTGCATAATCAAGCTTAGCCGCAGCCACGCAAATCATGAGCAATTCATGATTGCCCATTAATAAAGTCCAAAAAAAAGGGCCCAAATATTTGAGCCCTTTGAAACGTTCGCTGTTATTGCAAACTCGCGTATTACATAGCGAATTTGTAACCAACACCAGCTGTGTAAACGTTAGGATTGGTAGTTTGTTGAATACTATCGTTGTTATTACCTGCGAAACGCATGTATTGAACATTAACGAAGATATTGTTGTCGAAGGTGTAATCCACACCAGCGCCGCCAACAAAGCCCCAATTGTGGTAAGTAACAGGAACAGTAGTTGTACCTGAGTTACCAGTAAGAGCACCAGTACCACCGAATTGAGCACGGTTGTAAGATACACCAGCTTTAGCATAGATATCCAAGTTTGGATAAATAGGCACAGCAAACTTAACAGCACCGTAAAGCGCCCAGCTATCAATGCTACCATTAGCAACACCAAGAACTGTTCCACTGTTAGAAGCTTCTGGGAACATAAAGTAACCCACTTCTAAACCTAGGTTTTGAGTCCACATGTAACCAGCGTCTACGCCCCAAGTAAAGCCACCATTAGGCTTAGTCCAGTTAGTTGAGCCTGAATCTAACTGTTTTTGCCAATTGGTTGTCGCATAACCGACTTGACCTTGAACATAGAAATATGAAGTAGGCGCAGTTGCAGCCATTGGCGCGCTGTATGTTGAATCAACACCACCAGCCATAGCTGAAGTTACACCCATAGTTGCTACACCAGCGGCAGCAAGAACAAGTAATTTTTTAATCGACATTGTAATTCCCCTCTTTCGATCAAAGAAAAGTTAACACTTAAAGTGCTGAGTTTAAATTGAATCGCACTAAAAATGCAAGCCTTTGTCAAAATTTTGTCAAAAATTTCAAACTAATATGGCAAAAAAAGCACCGCTTCATGCCACACAAGTGGTGCAGAATAACTAATGAAATACGACAAAACAAGCTTTTTATCGAATTAATCTTACTATTGATTACATACTGAACAGTGTTGATAATTATTTAAACATTTATATTTTGCGAAGCAGAAAAAACCCCCTAGACTGTCACCAATTCCCGATTTTGTTTAATTCCCCACCGTTTTGTTAAGTGATCAACTGTCGACTTGTTTATTAATTGCTCAGACAGCTGACTTGCTATACCTATTAAGTCAGCATCCAACTCAATATCAGCAATCCTAAAACCTACCACACCCGATTGCCGCGCACCTAATATCTCACCGGCACCGCGTAGGCGTAAATCAGCTTGTGCAATTTCAAAACCATCTTGAGTTTGACGCATTAATTCCAAACGTTGTTGAGCAATTTGCGATAATGGCGATTTATATTGCAGCACACAAAAACTTTGTTGCTCGCCACGCCCTACACGACCACGCAGCTGGTGCAATTGTGATAGACCTAACCTCTCAGCATTATCAATTACCATCACCGAAGCATTAGGCACATTAACCCCCACCTCTATGACAGTTGTTGCCACTAAAACATCCAGTTCCGCCTGATGAAATGCCGTCATAATTCGCTGCTTTTCATCAGCCTTCACACGGCCATGTACTAACGCAATGCGGCAGTTAGGTAATAAACTATTTAACTCTTCACACACTGCTTCGGCCGCTTTTGCTTGTAGCATTTCAGACTCTTCAACCAGCGTGCAAACCCAATAAGCTTGACGACCTTGTTCGCAGTATTTAGCTAGACGCGCAATCAACGCATCGCGTTGCGACTGATTACATAACACCGTTTGAATTGGCTTACGCCCTGGCGGCAACTCATCGATCACAGAATAATCCAAATCGGCATACGCCGTCATCGCCAATGTTCGTGGAATAGGTGTTGCCGTCATGATCAACTGATGTGGCACACGCCCTTGTTTTTTACCTTTTAACTGCAATGCCATACGTTGATGCACACCGAAACGATGCTGCTCATCAATCACCATTAATGCTAGCTTGGCATACTGAATTTTTTCTTGAAAAACAGCATGCGTACCAACCACCACATCGACTTTATGCTCGGCAATTAATGCTTGAACTTTCTTATGTTCAGTTTGCTTTAAACTACCCACCAAGCTTACCACTCGTACACCCAGTGGCTCTAACCACTGCTGACATTGTTGCAAGTGTTGTTCAGCTAGAATTTCAGTTGGCGCCATAAGCACCGCTTGATAACCATTACTCACCGCATGCAACAAACTAATCAATGCAATCATGGTTTTTCCTGAACCAACATCACCTTGCAATAATCGCATCATCGGTTGCTGACTGAAGATATCTTCTTCAATCTCAATCATTACTTTGTTTTGCGCATTCGTTAAGTCAAAGGGCAACCGCTGCTTAAATTGCTCAATAATTTCAGGCTTTCTATCAAACGCATAACTTAACAGTTTTTTGACTTGTTGACGTGAAGACTTCAGTTGCAACTGATAAGCCACCAACTCCTCTAATGCTAAACGTCGTCGCGCTTTCTCAAGTTCACTTTCTCGCTGCTGAAAATGCATTTTTGCTGGTGGTCGATGCAATAACTGCAGTGCTTGCTCAATTGTCATATCAGTATCTTGCGCAGGCAAATAGTTTTCAACTTCACCATCCTGCAAATATTGCAACGCTTGATCCGTCAATTTAATTAACGTAGCTTGACCTAAACCTTCAGTAGTGGGATAAACAGGCGTTAAATAATCAGATAATGGTAGCTCCTCACCATCATCCATAATTGAATACTGCGGATGCACTATCTCCAGCCCAAACTGACCTAAACGGATTTCGCCAAAGCAGCAAACTGTTTTCCCTGTTTGTTTTAAGTAGTTTGCTTGTCGTGACGTAAAATGAAAAAAGCGTAACGTTAATTTTCGGTTACCCTCGCGCAATTGGCACAATAACATTTTACGCTTACCAAAGGCTTGCCAAGTTTTATCTATTACAGCCTTTGTCATTACGCGATCGCCCGGCTTGCACTGCGCCAAACCAATTACGCGCGTACGATCCTCATAACGCAACGGCAAATGAAATAAAACATCTTGGACAGTATCAATCGATAGATTTTGCAATAATGCTGACATACGAGGGCCAACACCTTTTAACTGGCCAATGGCAATATCAGCTAATGATTGCGGCATATTACCCCTATTCTGCAAGCACCATAACGGCTTCCATTTCAACTGGAACACCTAACGGTAACGCAGCGACCGCAACGCATGCACGCGCAGGATAAGGCTCTTCAAAATAATCACCCATAACCTCACTGACTTGAGGGAATACCGCCATATCAACAATAAATACATTCAACTTAACGATATCGGCTAAGCTACCGCCCGCGGCTTCAGCCACAGCTTTTAAGTTTTCAAACACTTGTTTTGTTTGTGCCTTAAAATCACCATCAACTACTTTCATTGTGGCGGGGTCTAAAGGTACTTGACCTGACATGTAAACAGTATTGCCTGCTTTTACTGCTTGCGAATACGTTCCTACAGCAGCCGGTGCGCTGTCCGTTGAAATTATGGTTTTCATTTTCTTCTCACTATTCGAGTTACATCTTTGACTTGACGCAATCGCCTTAGCACTTTAGCTAAATGCATACGATCGCGCACTAATAATTTAAATGAAATCAAGTAATGACTGCCTGCCTCATCGGTAACACGAATATCATCAATATTAGCATCAGCATCCGACACAGCTAAAGCAGCTACAGCTAACACACCGCGACGGTTAATCACTTCAATAACAACAATTACCGGGAATTCGCGACTAATATTTTCCGCCCAACGCAATGGCACACAATCAAACTCTGATTTTTGTTGTAATTTCGCGATGCGTTTACAATCATCACGATGCACAGTAACTCCCTGCCCCGCAATCACTGTTCCAACAATTGGGTCACCAGGAATAGGATGGCAGCATTCGGCAAAATCGAGCAACATACCTTCGGTGCCTTTAATCAACATAGGCGCATCACTATCAGGCTCGGGTAATGCTTTCGGTTGTTCACTTTCATCCAAGCGCATAGCAATACGTTGCGCTACTAATGCCGCTACGCGATTGCCCAAACCAATATCTTCAAATAAACTCTCAACCGTTTCGACCTGAGCCTCAGCTAGCACATCATCCATGATAGCTGCAGGCATACCACGTAATGACAAGTTCAACACTGATAATGATTTCTTCAGTAACTGTTTACCCAAAGCAATAGAGTCAGTACGGTGCTGGTTTTTCAAGAAGTGACGAATACCCGAACGCGCTTTACTGGTAACAACAAAATCCATCCATGATGGATTAGGTCGCCCCATATTCGAAGTAATTACTTCCACCGTTTGTCCATTCGACAACACCGATGATAATGGAGCTAATTGACGATTAATTTTAACCGCCACGCAAGAGTTACCCACATCGGTATGAACAGAATATGCAAAATCAATCGCTGTTGAATGCGCAGGTAATTGACGGATATCACCCTTCGGCGTAAACACATACACCTCATCAGGAAATAAATCGACCTTAACACTTTCAATAAATTCTAGTGAGCTACCAGTACTTTGCTGCAATTCTAATAAATTATGCACCCATTGTTGTGCACGGCTATGACTTTCGCCCAACGATTGCTCACCTGATTTATATAACCAATGTGCCGCAATACCATTCGTCGCCATACGATCCATTTCTGTAGTGCGAATTTGAATCTCAATCGGCAAGCCGTAAGGGCCAAATAAAGTCGTGTGTAATGATTGGTAACCATTCGCTTTTGGAATCGCAATATAATCTTTAAAGCGCCCCGGTACCGGCTTAAATAAACTGTGAACAACACCTAAAACGCGGTAACACGTATCCGCGCGATCAACAATAATACGGAATGCATAGACATCCATAATTTCATTGAAGGGAATATGCTTTTTACTCATTTTTCGGTAAATGCTATACAAGTGCTTTTCACGGCCATTAATCACACACGCTGGCAAGTCACTGCTATCCAAGCCTTCGTATAAAGCTTTATTAATCACATTAAGAATTTTTTTACGATTACCACGCGCTTTACGCACAGCTTCTTTTAATACTGAATAACGATGCGGATAGCGCGCTTGAAAACCAAGCTCTTCCAGCTCAACCGAATACTCGCGCATACCTAAACGTTTCGCGATAGGCGCATAGATCTCTAATGTTTCTGTGGCAATACGATTACGTTTAGCGGGGCGCAATGAACCCAAGGTACGCATATTATGCAAACGGTCTGATAGCTTAACTAGTATGACTCGAATATCCTTCGCCATGGCCAACACCATTTTGCGAAAGTTTTCCGCCTGCATTTCAGCGCGGCTCACGAACTCAATTTGGGTTAACTTACTGACGCCATCAACTAGCTCGGCGACTTGATCACCGAATTTGTGTGCTAATTCAGATTTGGAAACGGGGGTATCTTCGATAACATCATGCAGCAAAGCCGACATAATGGTTTGATAATCCATCCTCATATCGGCCAGAATACAAGCCACTTCAACTGGATGTGTAATATAAGGTTCGCCGGTGACACGCTTTTGAGTACGGTGTGCGTCCATCGCCGTTAAATAGGCCTGATGAATAAGCTCAATCTGCTCTTCATCCAAGTAGCCTAACTTGCGCCTCAACTTCTTAAAGAGTCGCAATCGTGTCCCTCCTAGCCCATGAAAGGTTTGATATTATTGGATAATTTCAATATCGTCGTTAAATGGATCTTCACCAGCACGTGTACGACGTTGAGTAATGTCAAAACCCTCAGCGATTTCACGCAATGCAATTACTGTCGGCTTATCATTATCAACTGGCACCATAGGATCAGCGGCGCCTAATTCTAAAGCATGAGCTCGTTCAGCTGCCTTAAGCACTAAATCAAAACGATTTTTTACATTTTTTAAACAATCTTCTACAGTTACGCGTGCCATTAGTTGAACACCTCTTTGCTAAAATTTTAAACTAAATTCATTCTACTGTTTTTGCAGTAAATCTTCCAGTAATGATTGATATCTCACCACCTGATTTTCGATTTTTTTACGTCCAGCCAGTACAATACTTTGCAAATCATCCAAAGCCGTGTCGAAATCATCATTTACGACAATATAATCAAACTCGCTGTAATGTGATATTTCAGCCTGTGCTTGCTTCATGCGCTCTTCAATCACATGCGGTTTGTCTTGATTACGCTTCTCTAATCGTTCATGTAAGCTATCCAAACTGGGTGGCAATATAAAGATCAACGCTGCATCAGGCTTTAAGCGCTTGATTTGTGCCGCACCTTGCCAATCAATTTCCAGTATCACATCAATACCAGACTGCAATTGTTGCTGCAGCCACAACGCTGATGTTCCATATTGATATCCATAGACTTTGGCATGCTCAACAAACTGATGATGATTGACCATATCTTCAAAAGCTGGCTCTTCGACAAAAAAGTAAGCCTCGCCTTCTTTATCATCGGGACGCGGTGGCCGTGTGGTATGTGATATCGAAATCTTAATATCATCTGTACATTCAATTAAGCGATGCACCAAGCTGGTTTTACCAGTACCCGATGCCGCCGCTACGACAAATAAATTTCCTACTTCATTCAATGTTTTGCACCTGTTCTCGCATTTGCTCAATAAGCACCTTAAGGTCAACACTCGCATTAGTCACACCCAAGTCGATTGACTTACTCGCTAAGGTATTTGCCTCTCGATTCAACTCTTGCATGATAAAGTCTAAGCGTCTGCCCACCGCCCCTTTTTGCAACAATACCGCTTGTACTTCTTTGAGGTGCGCTGATAAACGATGTAACTCTTCAGCCACATCCGCTTTTTGCATTAGCCATACCATTTCTTGCTCAAGGCGGTCTTTATCACATTCAACGGCTAACTCTTCAAAACGACCGACTAGCTTTTGCTGTTGCTGCTCTAATATATTAGGCATTTGCATTTCTACGCGGTCAACCAACGCCTGCATTTCACTTATCCGCTGCTGCATAAACTCTTGTAAGTATTTACCTTCGGTTTGGCGCATTTCGACCAACTGCCCAACGGCTTGATCCAACTCTTGTTGTAACTCTGCCACTAAAGCTTCGGCATTAGCATTCTGCGTTTGCACCACACCTGGCCAAGCTAACACATCCATTGGATTGGTTGCATTGTCTTTTTGAAAGGCTGATTGCACGGCATGACTAGCTGCAGCCAATTGCTCAATCAGTGGATTATTGAGCTTAAGCTCGCCAGCCATTTGCTCACCGGGCATATACTTTAATACGCATTCAACTTTACCGCGCTTAAGCTGTTTTTGTAGGCATTGCTTCCATTTTGCCTCATAGAGACGAAACGCCTCAGGCAAACGGAAATTCACTTCTAAATAGCGATGATTTACACTTTTTAATTCCCAGGTAGCCGAACCCCAAGGCTGCTCCACTGAGCGCCGCGCAAAACCTGTCATACTCATTACCATGATGGCAATTCCTGTTCAATTCTGTATACTGAAATGCCATAATACCTGTTATTCAAACCAAGATACACGATTTATTTAAGGAACCCCTATGAGACCAAGTAAGCGCGCACCCAACCAAGCACGCGAAATAACATTTGAACGTGAATACACCCGTTATGCCGAAGGTTCGGTATTAGTCAGCTTTGGCCATACCAAAGTCTTATGCACAGCCAGTGTTGAAAAAGGTGTGCCACGGTTTTTAAAAGACAGCGGTCAAGGTTGGCTAACCGCAGAATATGGCATGTTGCCACGTTGCACACATAGTCGCATGCGCCGTGAAGCTTCACGCGGCAAACAAGGTGGTCGCACTTTAGAGATTCAACGCTTGATTGGTCGCTCTTTACGTGCCGCTGTTGATTTAACTAAATTAGCAGACATCACCATCAACATTGATTGCGACGTCATTCAAGCCGATGGTGGCACACGAACTGCTGCGATTAGTGGTGGCTGCGTAGCATTAGTGGATGCATTGCATTATTGCCAACGCAACAAATTAATAAAAGAAGATCCATTAGTGCATATGATTGGCGCGATATCCGTCGGTGTATATAATGGAACACCTGTACTAGATCTTGACTATGATGAAGACTCTAATGCAGAAACCGATATGAATATCGTTATGACAGATGCTGGTGGCTTTATTGAACTGCAAGGCACAGCAGAAAGCAAACCGCTGGATAATGATCAGCTATGTCAGTTACTCGATTTAGCAAAGCACGGCATTGCTGACGTTAACCAAAAACAACGCGAAGTTTTGGGACTCGTTCAAACTCCAGCCTAACACCTTACGCGTGGGGGATTTTTAAGGGGGAGCGTGCGTTAGCTCCCCCTTAAAAGGGCACAATCACTTGTTTTTGTGCCCGTATCATATCAGAAAACTATTCTCGCTTGCTTAAGCGAGAATAGGTGATTAAAGGAAGAAAGCATATGGCAATTTCACGGCTATCAGACATACAGACTTTAGGGACAAGCTTTTTTCAACAAACGGTAGCCGTGTTACCCAAAATTGCGATAGCGATAGTTTTATTTATTCTATTTTTTATCGCAGCCAAAATTGTTAAATGGTTTTTATTAAAATCCTTTAAACGTTTCAATCGTCATGCTGCCGTAAGAAAACTGTTAGCCAACACCGTGCAAACTGGCATAATGCTGATCGGGTTAATTACAGCACTAGGCACTGCTGGCATCAATGTCAGCGCACTGGTCGCCAGCCTTGGCTTAATGAGCTTTGCGATTGGCTTTGCATTTAAAGACTTACTCACCAACACACTGGCTGGTGTATTGGTTTTAGTTTATCGTCCATTCAAAGTCGGCGATACTATTTCTGGTTTAAATTTCGCAGGCACCGTACAAAACATCAATCTGCGTTATGTGCAATTAAATAATGGCAAACAGGATGTGTTGATTCCGAATGCCACTATTTTAACGACCGTGGTTAATGTTGAAAAACCCGCCTAATAAAGCACAGCAACTCAGTCATTGAATTTAAGACTTACACCCCATTGCTTTAACCCCCGCCCCAGCAGCGGCTACATCATTCGGTTTCGGTGGCGCCGAAGGCTCGGCAACAACCGATACAGCAGGGACGGGAGATTCGAGCGGGACAACTGAAGGTCGCGTGTAAAACAAACTATACACTGAGTCACGCCATTGAATAGCCCTCGCTCGCAAGCCAGGTAAAGTCACTTGAGACAAAAAACCGTAGTATTGTAATCGCGCCATAGTGTCCTGACGCAAGAAACTGTGCGTAGAAGTAATGCCTTTTTGATCCGTCAGGACCGCTTCTTCATGCTGTAATGCCATCAGTTCGCGATGAACGGCAGGCAACGTTTCTGCTTTTGCAATATGGCCACAAGCTTCATCCAAACGCTTTCTCACCACGGGCACATCAACTGTATATGCCTTATCAGCTTGCATTTGCGCATGCAATATTGAAATGACTTGTGCCTTTCGCAAATCAAGATCACTCACTTCTAACTCAGGCTCTTTTTTCATTGGAGGCAATGCACCCACGACAGATTCAGAGCCTTGCAGCAATGCTAACATTTTCGGTTGTCTGCTAGCATAACTCATCGGAGAGGCACCCTCCACATTACTGCTATGCACATGCGCCCCATGCGCCATCAATAATTGTACGTGACCTAACTTACGCGCCCTCACAGCCAAACTTAAAGCCGTATCACCGTGTGGATCAGGATAATCAACAATGGCATCAATACCAGGTATGGCTAGCGCACTATTAATCATATCATTATCATCCGATACTACTGCAGCATGCAACACCGTTTTAGACAGCGGCGTGATTGACAGTAAAGTCGCTGTTACACTCTCATAAGCCAGCAACATATCAACAACAGCGCTTCGGCCCATTTTAAAAGCTAAAGCAATCGGGCTGTACCCTTCATGGTCGCAGTGATTTAAATCTTTTGTCTGTGCTATCAGCTCATGAATAAAGTCATCACTCAACGATGCGCGCAGCGCACTGTGCAAAACAGTTCCGCCATCAATCATATCAACATAATCAGCATCAACCAAACGCGTCGTTGCACTTACGGCTAATAACTGTCGCAACATGGCCACATCACCACAACGCGCCGCTGCAATAAAGGTACGATTTAGCTGATCTCGGCTTGAACTAAAGCCTGTGATTCTGTCTATATATATCTGCGGCAGCGGCTTCTTTTCCTGCTGATATGCTGCATCAACCAGCATAAAAAACTGTGATTCACTAAGCATACTACAAACACTACTCGATGATAACAAAGCATACAGTACAGATTGCGTTTCATGTTTTTTAGTTAAGATCGTAGAAAAAAGTGAACTATTAGCAAAACCAAACAAAAAACGAATAAATTTCGCCAACGTTTCATCTTCCGCCAACACCATAGCATGCGCTAATGCAATCAATGGTTGGGGGTTATCCGTTAAACTAGCAATAAGCTTTTCGCGCATCGCTATATTGTGCTGCCGCACACGGGGGTTATAGCCAGCATTGCCAGACAACACATCAAACGCCACCGGCGAATCCGTTGCCTGCTGCAATAAATTCAAACAACCATGCAGATTAATATAAAAACACGAAAACTTAGCTCCTTGCTTACTAACAGCTTCACTTATATACTTCGAACCATGGTCATATACCGCCCAATATCGTGCTGTATCAAGCTCTTTCACATCGCAAGGGTGAAAAAAACTACCACCATCCTTTCTGGATATCGCCAACACCACCTGACCTGAAGTGATTTTCTTAAAGGTATCAGCACTGAAAGTTTCTAATAGATTATCGATCGTTAAACGTTGTCGCTCGTCCCATTGCGGCATATATTTCCTCCCTAAAATAAATACGCCACATGAGTATAACAGCTTTCTATGTCGCTACGCATTAGCAGAATTAAAGTTATGGGTTACAAGCGCCCATCATTACTGCTTTAGCAATACATATACAACTTAGTGATGCTCTCGCCAATGCTTTAAGCAACTTTCTCCGCAGAAATAATGCACGTAGTCAGCGCTTTCGGCATGCATCGCCATGGATTTGTCTAAGTGCTTATGACAGGCAGAACATTCAACCTGCTCTTCATTGTCATTGGTTTGGTTTTCTGACATTGTAAACTCCTTTTTACTTATCATAAACATCAGTGTAACAGCTTCTGCCATACCGAACCAAGCCTCGGATCACACCATCAGCATCAAGGTGTATAGGGGATCTCTTTTACGGAAGTAAAAGAGGTACGCTATGCGACTTGAATGCTGATAGTGACTGGATCCCGGCTCGGGGGCCGGGATAACACTCTCTCACACAGAAAGGCAATTACAGTTCATCAAGCGCCAAATAAGCTTTGGTATCAACAATCGTTTCACGCTCATTAAACGTTGCCAATTGATCTGCAATCTCACCACTATCGCCATGTTGCTTAATCACTTCCAGTGTATTTTGCATCGCACGTATCGCGGCACGCTGCAAATCAGATGGAATAATCACTAAACGGTAACCCCACGCTTTTAATTTGTCTACGTGAACCAGTGGTGTTTTACCACCATAAAACATATTAATTAATTTTGGTGCTTTAATTTTTTCAGCAATTGCTTCAATTTGCTCTTCCGTTTGCGGTGCTTCAACAAAGATCATATCAGCACCCGCTTCCACATACGCTTGTGCACGATCAATCGCGGCATCAAAGCCTTCAACAGCAATCGCATCGGTACGCGCAATCAATGTGAAGTCAGGATCTTGTAAGGTTTGCTTAGCGACTTTAATTTTTTGCACCATATCTTCTTTGCAGATCAACTCTTTATTATTCAAGTGCCCACAACGCTTAGGAAATACTTGATCTTCTAAATGACAAGCAGCAACACCAATGCGCTCATACTCACGCATGGTACGGCTAACATTCACGGCATTACCAAAACCGGTATCGGCATCAGCAATGATCGGCTTATTAGTCACCTCAACCATATTTTGCAAGCGAAGGCACACCTCAGTAAAACTCACCAAACCGATATCAGGAAAGCCCGAACTGCGCGCAATAGCACCCCCACTGGCATAAATGGCATCAAATCCGGCTTGCTCTACTAAACGAGCAGACATACCATCAAACACGCCTGGGGCTATCGTAATATCATCACTTTGAAAGCGCTGCTTCAATTGTGTGGTTAATTTCATAACAGTTATTTCCTTGATTCAACATAAGATTGCGCCAAGGATAACATTGGCTACTGCGAATCGCTAGAACCTGCAGCACAACCCTTAAGACAGGCTTATCAACCTCGCGTCGCTCACTTTTTTTGTACAATATTTGTTATGTGTGATATATTCTATAAAACTAGAAGTTATAGGCATGCACATGCGCGAACAATACAGCACCCCACTCACTTTAACAGCCACACATACGAAGCCATTAGCGGCAAAGTCATGCACCAACCGATTACTTAACATACAAAAATACCTATTAACACCATCAGCACTGTTTAGAAACTTTGGTGGCTCAATCATGTTTGTATACACCATCGGTGGCATTCTCACATCAGACACGAAGCAATGGAGTATTCAAGCTAAATTAATCACATTAGGTTTATCATCGTTATGGGGGCTCATCGCTTCAAAGCCAGTATTTGATTATTTAAACCATAACCATACACTCAGCGCAGCACAACTATTACAAAGCCACCAACACACACTAACCATTCGCAACCAGCAAGTAACACAGACAGAGCTCACAACAACAGCAAAGTTGGCCATCAGTCTATTCAGTGCTTTATTTTACGGCGCATCCGCCGGCTTACTGACAGAGAGCAGCCCAACCGCCTTAGGCACAATGGCGACTTCGCTAATTGTAGCGGGAATGCTTAGTCATACAAAGACACGTAATACAGGCAAACTTAGTATCACTTTTTTATTTGCTAGCATGACAGCTGCTGTTATAGCTGATCTATCAAAAATTGCCGTCAATAGTTTGCATGAAGTATTTAGCGACCAGCCAATGCCTGCCGAAATCAAAGCAATACGAACCATCATAATGATCGGCACATTTTTCTCATTCACATTGGCATTAATGAAATCGATCAAACAAAACATGGGCAAATTTACAGAAGTTAAAAATCAAAATAAACAACGGCCCTGGCAGCAAAAAGAATTAGACTTATTGTTTAGAGCATACACGTCACAACCCGGTGCTGACCGTGCACTCAGCCACCCAACCATTGAGGCAGCCATTATTGATCTACGCCAACGTGTATTAACTGATAATGGCAGTACGCAAGCACAACAATATTCTGTCGCTCATCAATACACTTTACCCATGGCCGTTTATGTACTTAATGCTGGCGTAGTGGCTGCTGCTATGTTTTTATTCTTCAAGAGTGGTCAGAATATTGGCCGTGACTTTATTGGTCTGCCAAATGAACGATCGATCATTACCTTTGCTGGATTCTCTTGCTTAGCTTTATTCTCCATGGCCTCGTATCTAAGCTCTGAAATCATCAGTCAATATGTAACACGAAAACACATGCCACGAACCGTTGCGAATATACAACCAGAAGGAACAGCCCCCCTGCCAACAGAAATACCGAATGATATTCCAGGCGCGATGCTCCGCAAAGCACTGACCATGGCTAGTATTTCAACCGCACCTCCGGTGTTCTTTTTACTAAATGCTATGGGTAACAAAACAAGCCCCATCGTCATTGGCAGTTTATTAGTATGCTTGCTGTGGGCACAAATCAGCGGCAAAGTCAGTTCAAATATTTTACCTCAACTGCATAATAGCCATGTACGCACAGCCAAAGATATTTATATCGAAGGCTTATTGGATATTTATCACCAACAAGGTGGCAAGCGTGACACACCCTTCAATGGAATAACCAGCGTTGAGCTTGCCGCTAATATACGTCATGCTATTGACCCGGCCACACAACCCGCACCTGGTGCCGCCGCTCCTCACGTCGATGCTGCCGCAGATGAATCATTACCAACAAACCCTGGCTTGAATATTATTTAGTAAACCCTCATTGACTGATTTATTTTACAGTCAAGAAAGCAACTGGTATATTTCGTTTTTTCAATTCGCGAGCCAGCATGCGTAATCAAATAGAAGCACCCTATTTCAAACAACGTTATCACACACCAGCAGCAATCAATCCGGCATCATGCGTCGGTTATTATCTGAAACTGCACAGTTATTTTTTTACCGTATGCGCACTGTTTAGAAATTATGGCGGTGGCGTCATGTTTGTCTATACGGTTGCTGGTTATGCCTTTGGTGCCGCTGAAGACTGGTCACTCGGTTGGAAGCTCGCCGCTTTAGTGCCTGGCAGTGCTATCGGTGTTTTATCCGCTAAACCACTATTCGATTATTTGCATCCCAACAACACTGAAATAGCCAAACAACTGCTCAACAAAAAAAAGCACACCCTTGAAATTACCACCTTGCAGGTTAAGCAAACCACATTAAAGCCATGGTTAAAATTTTTGATCACCTGCGCATTGACTGCTGCTAGTGGCATCGGCGCAAAACATTTAACACAAGACAATCATTACGGCATAGGCACGGGTGCTGTTACTTTTATCCTCAGCAGCTTATTAAGCATTAAAAAAACACATAACGCAGGAAAAATCTGCTTATACTTTCTGTTTTCTGGTTTAACCTCAGCAATTCTTGGCGACCAAGCTAAAATTGCTACCCACCGATTACATGAAATTATTATTAGTGATAACTTATCACCCGGCATGATTGCACTACGCAATTTTATTATTGCTTGCACGGTCTTTGTGTATACCCCTTCTTTTATAAAATCGATTCAACAAAATGTCAGTCAGTTCGTCGAAATCAAAAATCAGCATCGTCAGCGTCCATGGCAACAAAAAGAACTAGAGGTGTTATTTGATGCCTATATCTCAAGCCCTAATGCCGAACAACGCTTAAGCTATCTCACTATAGAAGATGCGATTACAGATTTACGTCAACGCATATTTGCCGCTGATGATACCCATCAAAAAAGTTATTATTCTGTTCCACATGAATACACTTTACCCAAAGCGCCGTATGCTATACATTCAACAATTATACTATTCGGCATGTTTTTCTTTTTTAACAGCGGAAAAAATATTGCTAAGGACGTAATAGACCTACCTAACTTCCGCTCAGTTGTCAGCTTTGCACTATTGTCTACGTTTGCCGTTTACTCAATGCAACTGTATTTGGGCTCAAAATTTATTACTCAATACAAAACATACAAACAAATGCCACGCACAACAGCACAAATACACACAACTCACCCAGCAATAGCTACTCCACCCATCGCCGATGAAATACCCCGCCGCGTATTAATCAAGGCCAGTTTAACCGCTGTTATTTCCGCTATCCCACCGATGTTTTTTACTATCAATGCCAGAGGAAGTGACGCATTTAGTGGTGCTGGTGCTTTGGTTACCAGCGCTTTACTATTGTGCTTAGCCTATACACAAATGTCAGGGAAAACCGGTGCTAGTGTTTTACGCTACATCAATAATAACAAATCGCACTCACCTGTTGATACTTATATACGTGGCTTAATCCATATTTTGCACCAACAACCGGGGCGGCACACCGATAGCTTTATAGCCAACTCTTTAACGGAATTAGCCGCACAGATTAGGCATGCGATTGACCCAGTCAGTGAACAGCTCACGGGTGCTGCCGCACCTTATTTACCACCGAACACAGCGGAAGCATTAGAAAGCCCACAACTAGTTTAATAAACAGGGGTCAAGACTTGACCCCCATGACTTTTTAAAGTTTGGCTAAAATTTTATGCGCGCTAACCCGCAATGGTGAAATGACTTCATCGGCACCAGCTTGCTTAGCATTCTGCACATTATATGATTTTTCAATACGAGCGATTAAGCGTGTTTTACGATCTTCTCCACACACAGTAGCCGCCGACATAATAGCCAAAATATTTTCTGCATCTTCTTCATAGGCAGCAATAAAACATGACGCTGCACCGAGGTTACAGGTTGCAAGCTCTTTTTCATTCATCGGATTGACAGCTATTACATTGTAACCCGCATCCTCCAAGCGCTCTGCTATAACCTTGTCCGGCTCTAGGAAAAAACATTTCTGGGTGTGATCAGCATAGGCTTTTGCGCATTCATGCGTTAATACATTGTCCCCGCACAATACGATATGATCTTTTAAATGACTGAGATGCGAAACCATTTTATAAACCCCCTTCACATTTTTTTGAATCACAGGTCCCAATAAAACACTCAAGGCAGTTACAAAAGAACCCACCCCTATAAGAATCATGGTAATCGTAAATATTCTGGCATTTTCTGTAATGGGTGTAATGCCACCATAGCCGACCGTGCTATAGGTCACAATGGTAAAGTAAACAGCGTCTATCCAATTAGCAAGCCCATGGAATTGAGCCCGCAAAAGGTAACTACCCACACTGCCATAGACTAAAGCAAAAATAACCGAGCAACTGGCTATCAACATTTGAAAGCGAGCCGCACCGTTTGAACGACGAAAAAATTGGCGGCGATTAAGAACCAATAATACAAAAAACAACATCGAAAAAGCCATACCAAACCAGGATGGCGCAGGCAAAGTGGCATTTACGAAAGCTAATAATGAAAAAATTACGGTCCAAACCCAAGCAATGTGTTTTTGTTTATAAAGACCATTACCCAAAACAATCAAAATAATACCAAAAATAATGGATAAAAAATCGCTACTTTGCTGAACCTTGACGAGCTCTGTCATGGCAGCATAGTGCGAAATCGCCATGGGACTATGAATTGAGAAAATAGGCACCACGCCTACGAATAAATTGGCCAAACCCGCAACAATACTTACACACGCTAAGAAAGCAGGGATTCGGCGCTTGGTAGAAATCGGAGTCATGCGTACATAATAACTCATTTGCTGCTAATGTAGCAAAGGCGTTTTTAATTCCTACCTTGGCGGAGGAATAGCGGTCGATAATGCAGCAGTCTCTGGCTCCTCTTCACCCATCCAACGTATCTTGGTGCTAGGGCCAGAGTTCATGACTTCTTGATACCCATGCGCAATACGCTGCAAAGCATCTACTGGGACTAAGCCTGTATCCAGTTGCCCATAAGCTTTTGCAGTACCCGAGGGTTTAATTTCTGGATGAGCCTTTACATAGGCAACCGCATTAACTAAGGCTTCTCGAAAGCGAGTCACCAATCTTGTATCTTGTGCATGCTCTGTGGTGATACATAAATGAAAACCGCCTTTAAGTGCATTTAATTCCCAACCATTTTTATTCATATGCTCCATCACAGCATAAATAGAGTTATCATTTGGTAAATCACTCGCTTCCAGTGCGACCACACAAGTGAGTGGCGTGCCACACACACGCACCCCATCAACACCAGCACAAGCTGCAGCTAATTCACGCGTACATGCCATCACTTCCTTCGCTTGCTTAACATAACCAGTTTTTGCTGTGCGACAAGCCATATAATAGGCCGAAGCAATAGGTAAGCCAGGACGAGAACCCGGCATACCTGGCGTAACATACAATCCACCCGACCAATCAAAATGACCGTGCGTCATATACTGCGTGGCAGGATGATTGCGTCGCATCATGATTTTTGAAGCGCCTTTTTCGACACCTCCGTATTTATGGTCATCAATCGATATACTGGTGACACCGGCGTGCCTAAAGTCACATACAGGGATATCAGCATAACCTGCCTCTTCAGCAAAGGCTGTGATAAAGCCTCCCAAACAACTGTCGACATGACAAGCGATTTTATTTTCCTCTGCCATTGCCGCTATTGCTTCAATATCATCAGCAACACCATACGGATAGTTCGGTGCCGACCCTACTAAAGCCACTGTATTGCCATTGATCGCGCTTCGCATCGCCTTTAAATCAACTTTTTTAGTGAGCGGGTCAACTTTAATCAGCTTAAGCTCAAAGCCTAGCGCTTCAGCCGACTTCCTAAAAGCAGCATGCACTGTTTCAGGAGCGATAATACGCGGCCTTGCAATACCCAATTCCTTTTTGGCATATTGCACATACGCAAAACAAGCATCAAAAATACTTAATGAGCCACCCGCTGTCAGCGCACCATAAGCATTTTCATCATGCAATAAACGCGCTGTCATTTTTGTCACACGATTATGCAAAGCCTGCACTATTGGCCATGAACCTGGATGTAACGGGTTGGTATAAGCAAAAGCTTTATGATAGGCCGCTAAATCTTGTTTGCTCTCGTCACTCAATACGGTATAACGCGCACCGGAAGTTCGCGCCGTACGAAAATGCTTATCAACACTCTCCGGCACCTTCATCAACTCTACTCGGGCAACAGGCGTATCAGGCAATGCATCATGCAAAGGAAAGCCAAGCGTTTGTTCAAATGCTTTTTGTTCAGCCCTCAATTTTTCGAACATTTTTTTACGTTCTTTATCCAATTCAGCATCAATTGTTTGCTGTAATTTTGCCGACGGCACCTTACGCGCAAGGACATAAGCTTTATCTGCCAACAATTGCTTAGCTGCCGTAGAAAACCCGCGCTCTTTAGCATCTTCAATACGCTCGCCCGCCTCTTTGACAGCGGCTTTACTGCCCTTAAACAAGTGATTACATGCCACTGCCGCCATAAAACCAGCAGCAAGCAAGGTAACGGGTTGATGCCCCGATAAACGCTGATTGGCTCTATCTATTGCTGTACTGAATAATTGAATAATTGACGAAACTGCTCGACCGGCAGATGCACGCATAGTTGTCTCCCTAGACTATTTTTTCCCACTGCCGATATAGTAAAGCAAAAAGGGGGTCAAGTCTTGACTTAAAAATCTAAGCTTTTGTTTTTAAGTCAAGACTTGACCCCCACGATATTATCTAGCAAGTAATCCAAGAAAACGCGAATACGAGCAGGCATATGATTACCCTGCCCCAGGAATACCGCATGCAGTTGTTCTTTATCTTTTGGAGTGAATTTTTTTAGTAATAGCACCAACCTACCGGCAGCGATATCATCTGCCACCTGAAAATGTGCCAATCGAGCAATACCCACTCCTTCTAGCGCACATTGATGCAAAGCTTCACCATCACTGCATGTCATTGCAGGTATAATCGGCAAACTTTTACGGTTGCCATTCATTATAAACGGCCACCCTTTTTCAGCACGTACATAATTAAACCCAACACAACGGTGCTGCTTTAAATCAGCCGGCTTCTTCGGGGTGCCATTCTGTGATAAATAATCTGGAGATGCAACAATCACCATGCTGGTTTCACCCAAATAACGCGCATGTAGATTGGAGCTTTTCATCGGCCCCGATCGAATCGCTACGTCAGTATATTCATCAATAAGGTCGATCACACGGTCAGTTAAATCTACATCTAACCGTATATCTGGATAGGCATCGATAAACCCAGGGATGAGCGGTAACAGCAAATGACGGCCTACCGGTCGATTACATGAAACCCGCAATGAGCCTGAAGGCTGCTGTTGTGATAACACAGACTGTTCAGCTTGTTCGACACCGGTTAATACCAGCAAGCATTGCTGATAAAAACATTCACCTTCCGTGGTGAGTTGCAGCTGACGAGTCGAACGATTAAATAACTGCACCTGCAATCGCTGTTCAAGCCGAGTGATTAACTTACTAATAGCCGACGGTGTCTTTTGCAAGAAACGTGCGGCGGCTGAAAAACCTGCTAATTCAACTACCTTAACAAAGGCATCCATTTCAATGAATCGGTTAATTTCTGCTTTTTTCATAGTGAATATTATTCATAGGTAATATGCCTTATGTGAGTATAGTTCATAAGCATTAAAAGCGATACAATGCTCTTATATTGAACACAGCGTGGAGATAAGCGAGATGAACAAAATATCAGACAAGTCATGTAAATTAGCCATACTAGCTATAGCACTGAGCTCATTTGCTATTGGCACCACCGAATTTGTTACCACCGGCTTATTATCTAACGTAGCTAACGCTTTTCATGTCACCATTCCAA
This sequence comes from Coxiellaceae bacterium, assembly GCA_029210045.1. Lineage (GTDB taxonomy): Bacteria > Pseudomonadota > Gammaproteobacteria > Coxiellales > Coxiellaceae > JARGNX01. The sequence continues at coordinate 68,306 of JARGNX010000006.1, read as the reverse complement.
CAGCAGGATTTGTTACTTCAGGTTATGCCTTGGGTGTGGTAATTGGCGGTCCGTTACTCACCGCATTGACTATGCACTTACAACGCAAGCTCGTACTAATCGGTTTAATGTTTTTATTTATTATTGGTAGCGTGGTCTCCGCGATTGCACCGACATTCGATATATTACTTCTCGGACGAATGCTATCAGCATTTAGTCACGGAGCATTTTTCGGTGTCGGTGCCGTTGTGGTTACTAGCTTGGTGCCAGCGGAAAAAAAAGCCAGTGCCATTGCATTAATGTTTAGTGGTTTAACGCTTGCTAATGTCATTGGTGTGCCCATGGGCACCCTACTCGGTCAACACTTTGGTTGGCGCTCAGCTTTTTGGGTAATTAGCGGCTTAGGGTTAGCCGGTCTCATCGGTATTTTGAAATTCATTCCAACTCAATTAAATATTGCCGCCACTCACCTTAAAAAAGAACTGGCTGCATTCAAACGCCCTCAATTATGGTTGGCATTAATCATTACCATTATTGGTTTTAGTGGGCTACTCACATCATTCGCCTACGTTGAACCCATGATGACACATGTCACTGGCTTTACTTCTCATGCTGTGGTGTGGTTACTCATGATATACGGTATTGGCTTGGTTATTGGTAATATCATAGGTGGTAAATTAGCGGACCGTGCATTAATGCCAACCATTCTTAGCATGCTCACTTTACTAGCCATCACCTTATTTGCTTTTGTCTTTACTGCTCACTATAAAATACTCGCCACCATTACATTATTTATTTTAGGCGCCGTTGGTTTTGGAACCATTCCAGCACTGCAAATGCTTGTTATGCAAAAAGCTGAAGGCGCTCACACATTGGCTTCTGCTGCGAATATTGCTGCGTTTAACACTGGCGTGACCATAGGCGTTATGCTCGGTGGCTTAGCAATACATATGGGCTTCGGCTTTACTTCACCTAACTGGGTAGGCGGCACATTGACTACTGTGGGATTAATTATTGCTGCCGCGAGTTGCTATTATCTTAAACATAAAGAAAAAAATGGGGTCAAAAAAAAATGGGGTCAAGTCTTGACTCAACAATCTAACTAACTGATTTTATGATATAAAATAAGCCAAAGTCAAAATATAGATCAATAATTGACACAAATAGTACGATGGCTACATTATATTATTTAAAAACAATAAGTTAGTCTGCCGAGTCAAGACTTGACCCCACTCCATTACGCAATACTCTGCTTTGTATCAAATGCTACCTGATCAATCACAACACCAGTTGCCATCACACCATCAACGTTTGTTGCAGTACGTGCCATATCAATAATTGGATCGACACCTTGCACCAAACCAATCACAGAATACGGTAGACCTAGCGTGCTTAAAGTCACTGCAGCAGCAACTGACGCCGTGCCAGGAATCCCTGAAATACCAAGGGAAGCAATGGCATTAATCAACATGACTTTAAAAATGACTAACGCCGTTATTGGCATATGCAAAATAGTCATCGACATCACCACCAACATCGCAGGAAACACACCCGCACAAGCATTCATGCCCATGGTTGCACCCATACTTGGCACAAAACTTGCGGTAATTTGCGATGTGTTAAATCGGTCTCTTAATGTCTCTTCAGACACCGGCAACGTACCAAAGCTAGAACGCGTCGTGAATGCTACTAACAAAGCCGGATAGGCTTTGGCCCAAAACGTCCATGGTTTTACACCACGCGACAGAACAACGATAGCATGCATTACAAACACCAATAGCATAGCGACCACCATCGCTAACATATAATTAGCAATCGCTATTAATGCCGATAAACCTTGTGTCGATGTAACTTGTGCGACTAACGCCACCACACCATAAGGTGTTAAAGCAATAACGATATTCGCTAATTTTTTAGTGATATGAAAAGTCGATGCAATCACTTGCCGAAAACTATAAGCCTTATCCTTTTCAGTGCGTAACACCATCAAAGCGGCAAGACCAAACAACACAGCAAAGATGACCAATGCCACTGTATTGCCATTAACCATCACCGTGACTGGGTTACTCGGCAACATATGTAATAACGTATCGACTATGCCGAGGTATTGATGCGTTGGCTGTATGACCTTACCTGGTAATGCCAAGCCCTGACCAACACTAAACCACTGACCCACCAACATACCAATACCTGATGCAATTGCCGTCATGATTAGCAGCATTCCCACCGATCTTACCGCCACTTGCCGAACTACGTTACCACTTAATTCACCGAGGTTTAACATGGCATCCATAATTGACGTAAGCACTAACGGTATCACCAGCATTTTCAACAAATCAAGATAACTGTTTCCGACCAAATCAAAGGCCTGCTCAGTCAGGTGCATCACTGAAGCAGTTTTGCCCCAAACGCCTTGAAAACAAAAACCACAAGCCGCCCCCACAACTAAAGCGGTTAATACACGCTTATTAAAACTTACCTGACAACGCTGCATCAAATACAGCACTGATAATATGGCAATAAATATTAAAAATGGAATAAGCCGAATCATGATATTATTTACACTATGTCTAATTATAAAGACTAAAAAGAGTACACGATTAACTGCAGCTACTCAAGAGAACTATACGCTAGGATACTGAACCGCTGGTGGTGTTAATCTTCTAACAGCACCCACCTTAACAATTCGTGTCTTTTCAGCGAGCAAGCTCTCAGGAATTGCAATCGCATTAGCTTTAGCATTCAATCCAGCAATGCGCGACTTAATTTCTTGTATTTTTTCTAACTCAGGCCCAGGCGACTGACATCGTTCGGTGACACAATCTTTCTCTATTGAACACAAAACATTCCAACACTGCAACAACTGCCGACCTATCGTATTTTTCTTATCTAAACAACTATTAGCAATCAGCTCATATTGACGAACCGTTTTATGGTTAATATCATTAGTTTGCGTAGACAGATCATCCGGTATCACATGAAACACAACCGCAACAGAAAATAACACTGTACACCAACCAATAAAACCTAACTCAGATAAATCAGAGCCGTGCCATTCAAAATCATCACGCTTACTCAGCGTCGATAGCATTAACAAAAATTGCATACCTAAATTAAAACCCAGGAATCCTGATACCCCTACGCGAATCCCTCTATCAAGTGTTGAATAGCATGATTTATTCAGTGAAATTTGACGATAGCTATGCACTCCTTGGTTCAAACTTTCAAGCTTAGGCTCAACCTCCGTCAGTGCCACCTCTAAATTACGGAGCTTATCCTGCAAAGGTGTTGTACTATGCAATTGATACAATTCATCAATATTTGCAGTCAAATCACAATCACTTTGTTGTGACATATCACGCCAACGCCTAGCAAACTGGCTATGCAGATTTAAAGCTGGTGTTAACTCAAGTTTACGTCTTTGCTGGCGCAACAAACCGGTAATAACAAACAATGCAGTTAATGCACCAATTTCATATAGACGTAAGTTATCATAATTAAAATCACACTTGGCCTGGTTTGACGTCGCTGGCATGTCACAGTTATCCCACATTCCGTATGACACCACCCCGTAATAACTAACAACTGACAACGTAATTTTTAACGCTTCAGCCAATGCAAATTGACGACCTTTTTCCGCATACCAAAAATCATAACATCGCTGTCGAGCTCTCGCCTTCCAGTTAGTTCCACTAATTTCACCATGTAATTTAGCCGCTGCTCGAATGGCCGCTAATTGGTTTTGTACTAAATTATCCGAGGAAGGTGGGCGTGACGCCCCCGTTTCCGTAAATTCAATAGTCACCTCAGAGGTAGGGCTCCCATCAAGTGGTACAAAATCGAAATCACCATCGCTACCGCCCGCACGCATACCACCCCCCCCAATACTTCATTCATGTCTTTGTATAATATTCAAACACTATAGTAATATTGTCAGCCTGAATAGCAAGCACAAGCCACTGATTTAATACTAGGTTAAGGAAACATTACACCACAGCAATCAACGAGGCTTAACCGTAGGTGGTGCTGGAGCAGCAGTCGGCCGACTAAACATCCAGTTTGGAAATTCAGTTAACCATTTTGTTGGGTCAGTAGGTCGCATTGCATGATCAGCCCGAATAGCCTTAACCACTTCAGTAAACATACTTAGATCTTCCTGACTGCCACCTTCATCACCCAAGGCCACATAAGGACGCTCTCCCCCGTATAGTACTAGAAAATGGCTAACACACTGCGTCATAACCACCTTCATGACGCCAAGAGTTTTCTTATCTTTAGATAACCTATCAAACAACTGCTGTCTTGCATCTACTGGACCCACTCTCATACACACACCCCCTACAACTAACTCTCATTAATCGAAATTTTTTGCGTATTATATGAAATCAACATTATAGTTTTATCAAAAAATAGATGTTTTTATAGTGCATTGATCTTTTAGAAAAAATAGTCCAGAAAGGCTACTTACGGCATGTAGATCAAGCTAGGTTGTATGTCATTATTAGTGGCGCATGATCCGAGAACCAGCTGTCCTTATAAACATCGGCGCTTAACACTTTATCCTTAAGGCCGGGTGAGATCACTTGATAATCAATACGCCAACCGACATTATTAGCTCGCGCCTGCCCGCGGTTCGACCACCAAGTATATTGGTGTGGCTCTTGGTTAACTTGACGGAAGGCATCAACAAAACCTACCTTATCAAACACCTCATCTAACCATTCACGCTCTTCAGGCAGACAACCGGAATTCTTTTGATTGCTTTTCCAGTTCTTAATATCAATTTCTTTATGCACGATATTCCAATCGCCACAAATAATAAACTCACGCTTTTGTCGACGCTGCTTCTTTAACACGTCCATGTAGCGATCCATAAAATCGTATTTAACGTCTTGACGAATATCACCGCTGGAGCCTGAAGGTAAATAAATCGAAACCACGCTCAAACCTTTATAGTCCACTTGCACATAACGGCCTTCGGTATCAGCTTCATCCCAACCCAATCCATAAGTTACGCGGTCCGGCTCATTACGACAATAAATACCAACGCCGCTATAGCCCTTTTTTTCTGCGTCATGAAAATAACAGTGATAACCCTGAGGTCGATACAAATCATCCAGCAAATGCTGCATTTGTGCTTTGGTCTCCTGCAAGCAAACAAAATCAGCTTGCTGCTTCTCTAACCAATCAAAAAAACCTTTACGCCCTGCCGCACGAATACCGTTCACATTTGCCGAAATAACTTTCATTTTTTTACTCCTCGAATAACGTAGATAGCTTGCCAATCACATCATCAACCGTTATTAAATTCATCGCTTCCACATTGTGCACGCGTGTTATCCATGGCACATCTTTCGCATTTTTATTACAATATTTTTCCAATGCTTGCTCATAGCGATCAACCACTAAATCCTGTGACATATAAGGCCCCGATAGTTTCGAGGTAATATCCGCATATAAACCCACCACTGGCGTACCCATTGCGCTAGCCAAATGTGCCGGCCCCGTATCTGGTGAAACTACACATTCAACACTGCCCAACAATGCCGCTAACTGTTTTAACGATGATTGACCCACCAAATTCAAACAATCTCCAGCCTGCTGTTCAATCGCGGCCGCTGCTTTTTTTTCTTCGTCACTAGGGCCACCCGTTAACACGATCGATTTGCTTGGCCACTTTTCGCGTATGGCTTTAATCAATGCCACATGCCTTTCTATCGACCAATTACGGTCCGCTTTACTCGCTAATGGATTTATCGCTATATATTTTCGATCGCCTAACTGTTGCTTAGCCCACGCCCAATCTTGCTCACCAATCGGTAAATCCCAACGAATCTGTGGCTCAGTGGCGCCCAAGGCAAAAGCAAACTGCATAAAGCTATCAAGCAAATGGTTTGGTTCAAAACGAATCTGATGATCAACAAAAAAATGATGCCCCTCACGCGAGCGTTCATTATCAAAACCTAACTTACACGTCGCCTTAACCCATGGGTAAATTAAATTCACCCGTAAATTCGCTTGCGCTGCTAATAACACATCAAACGTATAGGCTTTAAATTTTTTGCGCAGCTTAAGATAATCCGAAATGTTTTTAGGTTTATCAATTACGATAAAATCAACACCGTCCATGCCTTCCACTAAACTGTGCATCGGTCGGCTAATAATCCAAGTAATTTTGAGCTTAGGAAACGTGTGTTGCAACGTGCGAATCATCGGCACCATTAAGACAATGTCGCCCAGCGCCGACAAACGCAACAAGGCAACATTATCAATTAATCCACCCTTTACTAACTGCGGCTGAATCAAAAGGGAATATCCATATTAGGCTCAATAAGCAACAATTGCTGACGAATTTCCTGTTGTAATTGCTGCAAGCGTGCTAAATCTTTAGCTTCAAACCTTACCGTCAAACACGGCGTTGTATTCGATGCTCGCACCAACACCCAAGCGGTATCATCATAATCGATACGAATGCCGTCTAACGTAGTCACTTTTGCATTCGGCGTATCCACCATCGCTTTAACTAACGCATCAACCACAGCAAACTTATGCTCTTCAGGCACCATCACTTTAATTTCAGGCGTATTAACACCGTCAGGATATTGTGCAAACAATTGGTGCATGCTGTCTTGACGCTCAGATAGTATCTGCAGCAAACGCGCTGCCACATACACACCATCATCAAAACCAAACCAACCTTCGCGATAAAAAATATGTCCGCTTAATTCGCCTGCTAAAGCTGCATCGATTTCTAACATCTTACCTTTTAATATTGAGTGACCGGTTTTCCACATCAACGGCTTACCGCCTTTGTCTTCAATCACCCGCGCTAAATTGCTAGAACACTTCACATCAAATACCACCGTTGCACCCGGCTTGTGTTGCAGTAAGTCATCGGCAAATAGCATCATCAAACGGTCAGGCCAAATGATGTCACCTTGATTCGATACCACACCCATGCGATCAGCATCACCATCAAAACCTAAACCTATATCAGCATTGTTTTGTTCCACTGCCGCGATTAAGTCTTGCATGTTTTCAGTTACCGTAGGATCCGGATGGTGATTGGGGAATGTACCATCCACATCGCAATATAACTCAATTACTTCACAACCCAGCTTTTTAAATAGCTTCGGCGCTGTGACACAAGCCATACCATTACCGCAATCAATCACCACTTTTAATGGCCGCTTCAACGTTAAACGCGAAGCCACATCATCAATGTATTGCTCTAAAATTTCAGTTTCGCTGTAGCTGCCTTGACCCACACTGTAATTCTCATCAACCACACGCTGATACAAACCATCAATAGCATCGGTATTTAACGTCTTACCCGCCAACACCATTTTGATACCATTATAATTACTTGGATTATGGCTACCGGTAATCATGATTCCAGACTGTGTCGACAACTGATGCGTCGCATAATACAACACCGGCGTTGGCACTAAACCAATATCAATTACATCAACACCACCCTGCATTAAACCATCGCACATCGCTTGCTTAAATGACGGACTAGATGGTCTGGCATCATAACCAACAATTACCTGAGTCTGACCCTTAGCTACTGCTTCACTGGCAAACGCGCGGCCGACTGAATAAACCACATCAGCTGTTAACTGCGTATCAACTAAACCACGAATATCGTAGGCACGAAAAATTTCGCGTAACGTACTAGTTCTTTCCTGAGTGTCCAAAACCACCTTCACCTCGTTCTGTCTGTTCAAATTCTTCAACCACATTAAATTGTGCTTGCAATACTGGCACTACAACCAATTGCGCAATACGGTCACCTGGGTTAACCGTATAAGGCTCACTGCTACGGTTCCAACACGACACCATTAACGGCCCTTGATAATCAGAATCAATCAATCCTACTGAATTACCCAACACCACACCGTGCTTATGACCTAAGCCCGAGCGCGGCAAAATCATCGCTGCCAATTGAGGGGACTCTAAATAGATAGCCAGTCCCGTGCTAATCAATTGCGGTTGACGCGGTTCTAACACTACCGGTGCATCAATACAGGCACGCAAATCCAAACCTGCGGATCCTTCAGTAGCATATTGTGGTAATTCAAATTCGGTGCCCATTCTTTTATCAAGAATTTTGACCTGTACATTAGCTAGCCCTACTGCTTGCACTGGCGCTGCTTGTTCAATCGTTGCTGACATGGAATCTCCTTGCTGCCGTCTTATGTAAGCGCCATATGATACAGAGAGTGACTTCACTTATGCAAGAGCACAGATAGTTTAAAATATGGGCTGCAATTAAACACCTTTTGATCATACTGGATCCCGGCTCGGGGGCCGGGATGACAGCTAAGAAGCTAAATGCCCACACCCCACTAAGCATACTAATATTCAATGAGTTAGAAGCGATCTCCACCAATAACATACAAAAGCCAATCGTTTGTTCGCAAACGCTTGATGTGCTGGGTAGATTTTGGTATAAAGTCCGACTTGCAAGCAATTTGTCGAATCAAGGGTAAAAACCATGTCGAAAGTATGTCAGGTCACCGGAAAAAGACCACAAGCAGGTAATAACGTATCACACGCGCAAAACAAGACGCGTCGCCGTTTCTTACCTAATCTGCAAAAGCGCCGTATCTGGGTCGCTAGCCAAGCACGTTACGTTAGTTTAACTGTATCGGCTAAGGGTTTGCGTATCATCGATAAACTCGGTATCGATGTAGTGCTAGAACGTATCAAAAAACTTGCTCGCGACAAGAAATCGTAAGGAATTAAATCATGGCTAAAAGTAGCGTAAGAGAAAAGATTAAATTGGTATCAACTGCCAAAAATAAGTCAGGTAAACCAACTGGTTACTACTACACCACAGTGAAAAACAAGCGTAACTCACCTGATAAAATGAAGATTAAAAAATATGACCCACGTGCCCATGATCCAGCTACTGGAAAAACAGGTATGCACGTTGAGTTTAAAGAAAACAATAAGTTTAAGTAAGCTGGGCCCCGGATCAAGTCCGGGGTGACAGTGTCACTCCTGAAATGCCTGAATTACCTGAAGTTGAAACCACTCGCCGCGGCATAGAGCCTCACCTAATCGATCAACGCATCAAGCAAGTCATCGTACGCCAACCGCAGTTACGCTGGCCGATACCTAGCGATATCAATGAAATAATGCGCCAGCAAACCGTGCACTCTGTCACCCGACGCAGCAAATACCTGCTGATAAATACCAGTAATGGCACCTTATTAATACACCTTGGCATGTCAGGTAGCCTCAGCATCGCAAACCAACAAACGTCGCTTAAAAAGCATGATCATGTAGACATCATCACCGAAAACAACACCATCTTGCGCTACCATGATCCACGGCGGTTCGGTGCCATACTGTGGACAAACGAGCCAAATAGCCACCCACGACTGCTTTCGTTAGGACCTGAACCACTCAGCCGCTCATTTAACACGCAACACCTCTATAAGGCATGCCAGTCAAAATCTGCCGCAATTAAGTCCGTCATTATGAATGCCAATATCGTAGTGGGCGTCGGCAATATCTATGCCAATGAAGCCCTATTCCATTGCGGCATTCACCCCCTCACACCAGCCAAGCAACTGAGCAGCGAACAGTGCCGAGGGCTATGCCAACAAATCAAAAAGACCCTCAAAAAAGCCATTGCAGCCGGCGGCACTACACTCAAGGATTTCAGCAATGCCGAAGGCAAACCGGGCTATTTCCAACAAAAGCTCTGGATCTATGGCCGTGCCGGCGAGACATGCCACCACTGCAAAACCCCCATTGAGCGCCTCACACAACAACAGCGCTCCAGCTTTATCTGCACACAATGTCAGCCGCTCCACACTAGCTAACCCCTCCAGCACAGACCAAATTAGAACAACGCAACCCATTGATTATTAGGGGGGCGCGATGGTAGCGCACGTGCCGAAGTCGACTACATCACCATCAAATGTTCTATCCATACCGCTGTATATGATCAGTCAGATAAATCGTTTATTCGAACAGGGCATTCCGACTAACCGTTAAGCTCGCGAACAATCAAACCCCTTGAGTGAACCGTTTTTCTTCTTGATCATCAGCATCATCCTCACGACCTGCAACGGCAGGTACTGCAGTCACTTCGGTAATCGCAAACGGATTAGCAAATAAACCATTTTCAGCAATAAAACGCACCAAGTCAGGATCATCTCGCTGCCATGGCTCAATCAATTTCATCACAGCTGCACGCACTAACTTAAAATGCGTTACATCTAACGCGGTTACCTCATTGAGATAGTCAGGCACTGTTGCATGTATTTCCACTAGTGTAACAATCAAAGCCAATGCATCCTCAGACTGCTGCACTACCGTTTTATCTCGATTAAATGCTCTCGTAATTCTGGCGATTCTTGCCTTTCTTGCAGCCTCATTCAATGGACTATCCGGCGCAACCACACCACCATCACGCACCAACACAACTTCTTTGTCAAAATGCGCTATTAATTTTTTAATATCTGTGACAATCAAACGCTTAAACTGCTCGTGACACAAGAAATACTGCAAAGGTGTATGACTTAAACCCGCCGTCGGTGCGACAGCCAATGGGTTAACGCCATCCGATAACTTTTGCCACATCCAGCGCACGGCACGCGACTCGACATTATCAGTCGTTTGAGCGGCTAACGTCGAACCAAATGGATTGCATGCTATCATGCTTACTGTTCGACCAAGCACAGCGGGCCTTCCATCCGCTAACACCGCAACCGGCTTGATCGATTTATATTGAAAGTCAAGATAGCCTTCCGGGGTTGCAATCGAAACTGCCTGAGCTAATGTTGCTGCTAAATTATGAAAATCCGTTACAAAAGAAGACTCCGGCTTTGTCCGCTCAGCACGCAACATATCTTTAAAATCTTGCTCGGTAAGGTATTCAGGTGTAAAGAATTTATCACCGATGAGCGCGCCATCACGATCGATCAACATAAAGTCGACCAACTCACCACCGTCATTAAAAATCGGCATTAAATTTTTAGGCTTGATATCACCAACACAAGAACCCGTGCGCTGATGAAAGCGCTCTACACGCTGTAATAATTTTGCAAAAGCATTAAGCATTTGCACAATGGGAATTTTGGGTGACGTCCCTTCTACAATATCACCTAAAACAACCATCAAATCCTTATCACCCCCCCAAGGCATCAGCATAAAGTGCTTTGCCGCATCACCCGCTCCTGAAGTAAAATGCGCCGCCACCTCACCATCAGCATTATACATCGCAGCTGAATCTTGAGCCGCCCGTACTAAATCACCCGAAAGGGCTTCTTCACCTGGTTCAGACACAAAACATTTCAACGCTAAATGATGAGGAAACGTTTCATCACCGGATACGTGCGTTAGCTTTTTAATAATCGCAGTTGCGCCATATCGCGGAGCATAACGTGGTCTACGCATTTGTGTTTTCGATGGCTCAGCACCAATGGCAAGTTCATGCATGCCAACTAGCCTACCCTTTAATCTTTCTCTACCCTCTTCGTTCAACACAGGCTTATGCTCTGAAAGATAAGTAGCCTGCCGACCTGTTGCTATACCATCATACTGCAGCTCTATCACACGATAACGACTAACATCATCTGGGTCAGCATGATTACGCGCCATCTTTTCTACTGCATAAGTCAACTGAGTCATACTATTTACTCCCAATGGTTGCTGCCATCGAGGAACCCTCTTCATCCCCAACAACCCCAGCCGAAGCGCTTAACGGCGACACCGACAACGCAGACAGATCAACCCCTTCCTCAAACGAGACGGCAGGCGACTCTGACACCCCAGAAGGTGGCAGCATTACCCCTTCTTCTCGCGATACAACAGGTGCAACGACTCTACCCGAAGCCGGATCAAATGGATCTGCAAATACATTATGCGTGCTAATATAAGACGTTAATTCAGGATCCATCATTTGCCATGACTCAACCAGAGCCATCAACTGCATTCTCTTCTCACAATAAAAATAATCTGTCACTGCCGTGGGTTGAAATGGGCCTCTGGATTTAATTTCAATTTGGATTTGATTGATGCTAAATTGCAACGCTACCAGCTGCTCTTTTACCGCCACTATTTCAGCTAAATCCGGCGACAGCAAATCAGCAGACTCTGCTCTCAACTGGGCATCATCAGTAATACTATCTCTTCTTGCAATGAGCCTGCACATTGAGGGTGATAACTCTTGCATTTTTTTTGCGTAAGCCTGCTGCATGACCTCTTTCGGCAGTACAAGATTAAAAAAGCCATAAAAGGCTTTCATGGATTGTCCGGGCACGCTTAATTGCTGCAAACCAAAATGGAAATCAGAAAAATATTCCAACAAGTGCTGACAACTAAACAACACAAACTGCTTGAATCTCTGATGGCGATAAAACATATTTAACTCGGGTGGCGTGCTGCTTTGAACTGGATTACGACCAGCCCTCAATGTGCCGGCCATGGCTTGGATAGCATAACGTTCTATCGTGTCATCTGGTTTGGTAGCTTTATCATCCGACAAATAACCCTCAAGCGTCATCTCTTTCGAGCAGTTAACCAGCTGTTGCGCTAAGCGTGCATATGCCACCACTAACGTCATTTTTTGTGGAATACACTCCCGGCTTTTTAATGCCTCAAAATCAATATCAAAACTAAAGCTGACGAGCTGTCCCTTAGCATTGTAATACGGCAACAACTTCAAATACGGCACTTGAGATAAATCAGGACTCACCGTTTTTTTATAGGCTGCAACAGTATAAAAACACTGGGTCATTGCGACAAGTAACTCAGCCGTAAAAACCTTAGTCGCTGAACTCTCTGTCATTGGATCCGCTTGCCTTACCATAAAAAACTTACCGTTATTGATAAAGCCACCCGCTACTCTGCAGGCTAGTGCCTCAAGCTTCGACATGTGATCTACCGCCTCAGCAAAACCTGCTGGCTCAATACCATCAAGGCATCCAGGTGAGCATTGCTGCAGCGTCAAGGTATCAGGCATCTTATCGCCTTCTATTAACTTGAGCTGCCTTAATCGGAATCTATCATTTGCTTGCATAGTGAAGATACGATGCCTAGGGAAACCTGTATAATTTGGCTTCTCTCGTTGATCGTATTCATACACACCATAGCGACCGGTTTGGCTAGCGCCTTTCATTTCTATTACACGTAATAAGCTTTTATGGCCATGCTTGCGCGACATTAACTTTTCAATATGCCAGGAATAACCGTCTCTACTCATCTCTCTGCACCAACTCTCTAGCTTCTATTTTTATAACTCATAGTACTAGAATCCCTTGATGCAAACACCCCCGGGCATGGTAATTAATCAGACGTTAAGTATTTTTATGATTCGGTCTTTGCTGCAGTAAGCCGTTGATATTTCTCCATCAACTGCTGTTGCGTCTCAGGAAATTCAGGATTAAGCGGGATGCAATCGACCGGGCAGACTTCACGGCATTGCGGCTCATCAAAGTGGCCAACACATTCCGTGCATTTAGCGGGATCAATTTCGTAGATTTCTTCGCCTTGATAAATCGCCTCATTCGGGCATTCAGGCTCACACACATCGCAGTTTATGCATTCATCAGTGATTAATAGCGCCATGGGTTAACCACCTTTCGCTAAATGCTCACTGACCTGCCGTGGTACAAAGGAACTAACATCACCATCCAGCGATGCAATTTCTCTCACCATAGTCGATGAGATCTTACCTTGGGCGCCGGCCGCAAAAAAGCAAACGGTTTCCAAAGTGCCTTCAGCCATGGTGTCATTCATCCATGCCTGCTGTTGTTCGTATTCAAAGTCAGCTCCATTACGCAAACCTTTCACCACATATCGCGCTTCATATTGCTGCGCAATATCAACCAATAAGCCACGTAAAGGCACCACCGCAACGGTGGCTAACGGCGCCAACACTTCTGTTGTTATGGCTAAACGTTGCTGTGCTGGAATACACGGTTGCTTACGGTCACTGGCTGCAACTGCCACAATCACACGATCAAATAGACCAACTGCACGCTGAATAATATCAACGTGACCGTTAGTAATCGGATCAAAACTACCGGGATAAATCGCTATCTTCACTATCGCCCTCAATATGCTGCGGATTGGTTGCTATGTAGTCTTTTACCACATCTGGCTGTGCTGTCAAATCGCTTAAGGACAGCGCTACCTCTAGTAATGGCACCATGACAAATGGTCGCTCTTCCATACGCGGGTGCGGAATCTTTAAATCTGACTCATTCACCACTTCATTACCGTATAAAAGAATATCTAAATCTATAATACGTTCACCCCAATGTCGCGTTCGAATACGGCCTTGTTGCTGCTCAGCCGCTTGCAAGATTTCCAATAATTCTCGTGGGGATAACTCAGTATCTATCGCTACCACGGCATTAACAAAATCAGGCTGATCTTGTGGACCTTGCGGCTTAGACACATATAAGCTGGACACACCACGCCACTCTGTACTGGCCAACTCCATCATGGTAACGACCGCTTCGTACACTTGCTCGATCGGCTTCTCAAGGTTACTGCCTATCCCTATATATACGCGCTCCATTATCTCCCTCGCTGCGACTCTTCCTGCAATGCTTCCACCATCTTATCACGCTGCGGCTTCTCCGCTTGCTGAAATTTCTGCCACCATTGTACCACTTTTACCAAAGCTGGCTCAAAAGCAGCACGCATTTCTAATAAATCAAACGCCGCGCGAAAATAGCGCTGATTAGCAATACCGCGCACACGCGACGGCCTGCGCTGTTTTAGCGCAAATTGCAATAACCAAATCTGACGGATCATAGAAATCATACGCATCGGCAATACCAACAACGACGCCTGATGATTCACTAACACCTCATCAATCGCACCATGCAGCGCACGGTGCAGGCGCTGCCCTTTCTTTTTATGATGCTGCAAAGCATGCATCAGTGCCGGCCATAAAATCACTGACAGTAAAAAGCCAGGATTAAGTGACTTGCCTTGATGATAACGCTTATCTGTTGAGCGCATAGCGTTTTCAATCAACTTAGCTGAATTCTTATGCGCCTTATCGGGTAATAAATCACAGGTCTGCTTAAACAGGATTTCAAAGTAACCCGTATCTAACATCCAGCGATACATCGCGTCAGCGTAACCTGCAAAAAACACTTGTATAAAGGCATCATAGAGACGTGAACCAGGCACCTGACTCAATAAATCATGTGACTTTAACAACTCAGCTTTTAACTGTTCTTCTAATTCAAAATCTAATTTCGCAGCAAAACGAATAGCGCGCAACAAGCGAATCGGATCCTCTTGAAAACGCTCTTGAGGATTACCAATCACAGCCACTTTTTTCGACCGTAAATCTGGCATACCACCCACATAATCCAGTACCGTATCGGCTGTAGGATCATAATAAAATGCATTAACGGTAAAATCGCGCCGCCAAGCATCTTCATCTAACGAACCAAACACATTATCACGCACAATCATACCTTCTTCAGTGTGCTGACGACTTTGCGCTTCTTTATCCGCATTGGCACGAAACGTGGCTACTTCCATGGTTTCGCCTTTGAAATAGACATGCACTAACTTAAAGCGACGACCAATAACTCGACTGCGCTTGAACAATGCGCGCACCTGACCAGGCCTCGCATCTGTAGCCACATCATAATCTTTTGGCTTACGATCCAACAACAAATCACGCACGCTACCACCCACCAAGTAGGCTTCAAACCCTGCTTTTTGCAAGCGCTGCACAGTCTTTAGCGCATTTGGGCTAACGTTTTGACGCTTAATTTTATGTTGTTTGGCGGGAATGACCTGCGGAGAACCGCCACTTACCTGATCATCTGAGCTTAAACGACGCTTCATGCGACCCCATACTTTACTTATCAACGAAACCTCTGCTGTTTATTTTAATATCATTCACTTAAAAAGTGGTTGCACTCAAACCAGTGCTCACTATAATCGGTGCTTATTGGAACCTTGAATCAACATGTACATGCAGTGTTGATCCAGGCCCATTATAACATTCGCGCTCCCTTCGTCTAGTGGCCTAGGACACCGCCCTCTCACGGCGGGAACAGGGGTTCGAGTCCCCTAGGGAGCGCCAGCATCTTGAGAAATTATATGAGGAGTTTATTGATGAAAGAAATAGCTGTTATTGGAGCCGCCTGTTCGATCGCTAGTACTGACCAGGGCAGTGAACAAGCCCCTAACTTTATACAGCAGTCATCATTAGTGAATGCACTTGATATTAACTTAGCCTGGGACCATATTATTTTTTCACGCGGGCAACAACGCCAGCTTGACGCGATGGACAGCGTAGTAAGATACAGCACGCATATAGCCAAACGCACAGCTAAGGCTATTGTACGCGAAGAGCGCTTTCTTACCATTGGCGGCGATCACAGTTGCGCCATTGGCACGTGGAGTGGTGCCGCTCATCAATTACGCGCCAAAGGTGATCTCGGATTACTATGGATTGATGCACATATTGATGCTCACACTCCTTGCACCAGCGATACCGGTAATATCCATGGTATGCCAGTAGCCCATTTGCTAGGACAAGGTGAAGAACGCTTATGCCACCTGCTTGATAACCAAAATAAAATCAAACCTGAACATATTGCCTTAATTGGCATCCGCAGTTTCGAACCACCAGAGCGTGAACTGGTCGAACGTTTAGGCGTACGCGTTTATTATATTGAAGAAGTACTTCAACGTGGCATTGATGTTGTGCTCAAAGAGGCTCACGAACACATCAGCAAAAATACCGCCGCATACGGTATAAGCATAGATATCGATGGCTTTGATCCCACATTTGCTCCAGCCGTGCATACCACCGTACCAAGTGGCATAAATCCACAAGAATTCATTGCAGCGCTAGCAGAATTACCCAAAGACAAACTGATCGGTGCTGAAATCGCTGAATTCAGCCCAAAATTAGATAAGGACCAACTCACTGAAAAATTGATAGCTGATTTGATTCAAACGCTATTCGGAGCGCCCCTAGCAAAAAAGTCTATGGCAGCTAACGAGGCGGCTGAATTGGTCGTTTAAGTGATAATAACGCTTGGGGTTGGTTTATTGAAAACCCATCATAACCCAACCCTCTCATCTTGGTGTACGTTAACATTAAAAGGCATGATTTAACGGAAAGATCTCAGTGTTAACTTTCGATCACCAAACCTTAAAAGAGCCTTAAATAATAGGGTTTTTTGCGTTTCAACCCTTAATTTTTCTTAATGCTTCCTATTTGATAAGAATTCCTTAATCTTTAACTGTTATAACTATAAACATACAATATTTATATTAATAATTAAGTAGATAACCATTTGGTGTGAACAGTATGAGCGGTACACAAGAGACATATGACTATACAATCAGCCCCTATGCGGAGCGCTGGGGTAGGATATTGTCTAACTACGAACGCTTACACAAAACTTATGCACACCATCGCGCCCTAATGTCAGATGACGAAAAATCTAAAGATGCCAGTCGCATTGATGCCATGAAGGCAAAAGGATTTGGTGCGATGTGGCGCTCAATCACTCAAGTACCTAAATTCCAAGCCGCGCTAACCGCATATAATGATGCAACGCCAGGCGAAGCAACACCTGACACATTAGTGCCAACGCAAAGCGCTATCAATACCAGAAGCCTACACGGTCACATCACAACTGAGCAAGCAGAGCAACTCACAGCAATGGCCGCACTGCACGATGACCTAGAAGCTCGCTGGGACAGTGAGTTCGCCGAAGGCATGGCACTCAGCAACGAATTAACACTGTTTAAATTTATCGACTTACTTCACAAATACGATATCAAGCTGTTAGACAACGTGGTCTGCCATGTGTGGAGCGGCAGAGAAACAGGTCAGTTAAAAGCAATCGAAGCAGCAGCCAAACACGACGATCACGCCACCATGGCAGACGACGAAGCGCTCTTGTGTATTGCTCGTTTTTATGACTCGGAAGCGTTAGTCATTAATAAAGAACGCTGGGAATATGACTATGACCAACGCGCATTCGGTCCACTTTCCAGTGCTTTTGCTTCAGCCTCTAAGCCAGGCTCAAGCCCTACTTTTCATCCCGGCACAAAAAAAAATGGCAAGGGTGTATTAGATCACGGCAGCTTTACTGACGGCGCTGAACTATCGGTATTTAGCGCCATGGGAACACCAGTAAAAATGCCTGCACTCTATAAAATCGGTCGCGCGAACTCAATGAGAGGCCTACAAACACCTCATATTAGAGAAGAGAAACTAATTAGAACCTTGCATGCGCAACACGTTTTACATTACATGGTCGAAAAAAGAGATCAAACGGGTATATCACTGAAAGAACAGCGCCAAAAATGGTACGAAGCCAATCCTGATTTTGCCAAACGTGTTCGTGCTAAAAAGCAAGCCACTAAGGTAATCAAACGATCCATGGCAACGTTATTGCGCTCAAAACACCAAACAGAAAAGCGCACAGGCAAGTCATTAGGCCAACAAAGCCGTGAGTGGTATGACAAAAAATCCACTGTGGACATGGAGACCAGTTACATACCAAGCATATTAAGCCCTGACGCTGAGGCAACCAGGCGCCGCGTAGCAATCCCAAGAGTTGATCCAACAAGCGCACCACTTGTGCCTCGCACTCCCGCTGGTGCACCACCTAGCAGTACACCACCAGCCAGCGCAATGAGCATTGATTCTGTCGGCCGATCAGTCTCAACACTGCTAAGCCCAGCTGCCATGAGCATGACACCGTCTCCAAAAGGTACAGTGACACATGGACGCCGTGCCGGACATACAAGAAACTACTCAAGATTCTTCCAGTCATCACCACTCGCACGACGCCCAAGCCGACGCCAATCAGCTGAGCTTGAACAGCGCCACGCCGAAGAAAGCGCCACACCTTTAATGTTGACAGGCTGCGGCTAACTAAACATTACTTCAATGCCTTAATAAAATGTGCTAAACCCTGCAAAAACATTTGCACTGACATCACGGTTAATAACATACCCATTAACCGCTCGATGGCAATCAAACCGCGCTCTTTAAACAGTTTCATTAGCCATGGCGCCGCTAACATAACCAGAGTAAACACTACCCAAGCCACAGTAACTGCTGACAAACATAGCGTAAGTGTCGTCGTTGACTGACTAACAAACAACATCACCACCGCAATAGCCGACGGTCCAGCTGTTAGGGGCACGGCTAATGGCACAATAAACGGCTCGTTAATGGTGTCATTCGAATTCAAATGACCAAAGCCAGGGAAAATCATATTGATCGCAATTAGAAACAATATCAGTCCGCCCGACATACTGAGTGCGGGCTCACTAATCCCCAAGCCGCGCATAATGAATTGCCCGAAAAATAAAAACACTAACAAAATCGCAAACGCAATCACCATTTCACGCAAGATAATGCGGCGTTGTTGTGCCATATCATAAGGTTTTAATACCGATAAAAATACCGGAATATTACCCAACGGGTCCATTACTAAAAACAAAGTCATTGTCGCGCTATAAAATGTCATTGATTACCCTTACATATTTGCCTAAAGCCGATTCGACGCAGGCTTTGCTTCGTGCTCAGCACCATTATCAGGTGATGGCGTTATTGAATCACGGTGCTCGCTGGCTTCATCAGAACTGCTCGGTAGCTCTGTGTCGTTGCCGGCATCATCACCTAATAGTTCTTTATAACCCGCCAAGGTGGGTGTTGCAGGCGCAGATGGGTTTAATACTGTTTGTGGTTTCTTTAAATTACAACAGTGCAATACAAAATTCATCATGGTCGCTAACACATCCAGCTTGGTGACAACTACACTGATACCTAATGCCATTAATGGCCAAGCCGTTGACACCGCCTCACCCATAGCAAGGCCACGCTTTTTGTAGCCACACTGTGGAAAACCATCAAACACCACATCAGCATTCTCCGTAATCGTGCGCCAAAAACCCGGCAAACTATTGACCGGACAAACCCCATCCAATGCGGTGTGAATAGACATACTAAAACTGATCAGGGTCAACACGACTAGGCTGGTTGACACAAATGCTTTACCGTATTTCCAAGCATCGTGCCCTTCATCCAAAACCGCATGTTCAGTTTTTAAATAACCATATTTGGCCACCTTCACAGCACCACTAAGACATTTCGATTGCTTTGGCCTTACTGGCGCAGGCCCAGTGGCTTGCGGTGACTGCTTTGTCGAAGCGCATTTATAATTATCCCAAATGCGTGCCGCCGTAAAACAAGAAAACGTCGTTGCGGCCACCATTGCACCAACACCATAAATAAAATAACCCAACATGGTTTCTAATGATAAGGTGTAACTAATGATAGTTGATGTGCTCTCCCTCGCCCATTGCTGATATTGATTATTAACTCCTTTCTCACCAAAAAAATTATCAAACAATAAACCATAAAAATTCTTTGCAGAATCCTGGAAAAATTCTTTTGATAACAAATTACCCGGTCGACCCATACGTATCAATACAGTAAAAACTAAACCGATCATCGTACCTAAGTTATTCAGCTGATAAATAAAAGCAAAACGACGATCCAAATCTTTTTTCGGTTCACTCAACGCATTTAAGGTATCAGCACTAAAACTAAACGGTAACAATAGATTGCCCATCCATTTTAGCGATGCTAAGCCCAATGAATCCTTAGCAGGTGTAACAGGCATCGCGTGCATAGGCAGAATAGTTTCAGGTTGTTGCGCTTTATTAATGTAATGCTTCATCACCTTACGCGTTAATGCCAACGCACCTAACGCCAAGCCCACATGAAACATCCACAAACCATTGGTCAGAATATACATCCAACTGGATGCAGCGCCTGCCGTTAATGTGGCCATACCAGTGAAAATAGCCGAACTAAAATACTGTACCGAACCATCAACCCATCGTGGAATAACCGATAACTGAGAATCAGCTGGAAAGCTGCTAAGGTTAGCTATTTTATTAAATAGATTTATCACCGACCTTAACTGTGGGTAAGCCACTAACCCACCAGCACCATCGGGAATATACAAATTCAATGCTTGTGACATGCTATTAGCTTCACGCAATAATATTCTATTTACAGTAGCAAACGCTGCCATTGACCATACGATGCGTGTGGTAAATACACCCATTGCCATCGCTTGCAAACTGGAATTAGCAGCTGTTTCAATTACCCCGTTAAATGCTTTTAATTTTGTTTGATGATTTTTTTTATTCTGCTCTGTTGCACGACCTACATATAATTTGGCAGCAATGAGTGCCACCGTCGCCGACATAACAGCTACAGGCGCCGTCAATGTCGATGCATACCAATACATATTACCAAACTCGGTATTCGACATAGCAAAACCCAGCACCTCCATTACCACCAACGGTGATACCGGGCAACTAATACCACAGTCCCCTGCCGCACAATTATCCCACGTAGAAGTCGCATAGCTTTGGCTCGAACCCGGCATTAATGAGCCCGCTAAATTCGTACACATACCATCCATTGGATCAGCATGCGCCTTAATGCCAGCATTAACCCAATTATCAAAAATATTCGGCCCACGAGCACGTATCCAAATCGACAAGCTAATAATAAACGCCATGCCACCCATTACAGCGGCCGATTTTAGTAAAGTAAGATTAAAGACGGAATAATAGGGCGTTGCTGGATTGTGATCATAAACAAAATCACTATCATCCTGCACTAAGTCCAATAACGGATAGCGCGATGAATTTTTCTTAACGCGCATACCATATTTACCGGCAACACCTGATCGATATAAACGCTCTGCTAACATTGCTCATCCCCTCAAGCTTGTACTCGATTCCATTCCCACACGGATGAAATAAGCTATTTTATTGTTCTATTGTGCCTGCAGTTGCTTCACCCATTCCATGCGTTGCTTAATGGTGTCTCCCGTTAAAGCAAATCCCCGCAAGTTACTCTGTTGATCAATAAAGCGTGCTGTCAGATTCGGTCGATCACCCGTTACCTGCCACTCTCCTTCAACATCCGTCGGTGGTAGCACCATCACCAACGGACACAATGGTGTTTTAGTGACGACAGGCATCACTGGATAGACAATTTCTGCCTGACCACCACATAAATTTTCAGCTAACACTTTGCAACCATGTGATATCGGTGCGACAAACGGTTGCCACAAGCCATCAACACGTGAACAATCACCTAACGCATAAATATGCGCTTGCGACGTGCGAAATTGCTTATCAACCAATATACCGTGATCACACTTAACACCAGCCGTACGCGCCACCGTTTCACTTGGTCTAAAACCAATCGCCGATAACACCACATCGGCATCCACTTCACCACGCTGATCGCATAAGGTTAAACGTAATTGACGATCATCACATTGATTTATATCAGTCGCAAATTGTTCTAAATACCATTGCGCGCCGCCTTCAGTTAATTTATCGCGCATCAGCTCACCAATCGCCTGCGGAACAAAACGCTGTAACGGCCACTTATCAGGGGCAATCAAACTAACTTGATATCCTGCCTGCAATAAATCATGGGCATATTCACAACCCACTAAACCTGCACCCATAATCGCAATGTGCTTTGCATCGGTAATCGCTTCACGAAAGCGAGCGTAATCTTGCAAATTATTAATCGACAATACCTGATCAATCGCATCACCAGCTATGGGAGCGTGTAAAACATCGGCGCCAGTCGCTAATACTAAATCACGATAAGGAATCACTTCTTTTGATGCCAACACTACCTGCTGTTGTTCCGTATCAATAGACTCCACCACAGCATCATTCAACACATAAGCATTCAATTGCTCAGCCATTTTTTCTGCTGAACCCATCGCCACTTCATCAGCGGTTTTTTTATGGGCTAAAGCTGTCGATAATTGCGGCTTGGAATAAAATCGTCCATCTTGCTCGGTAATGATAATTAACTTTGTTTGTTGATCACGCTTACGAAATTCTTTAGCCGTCATGTATCCGGCCAATCCCGAACCAATAATGACTACGGGCAGATCACTCATACCGTTTCCTTAAATACTTCAAACATCGCTTCCACATTTTCAATCGGCGTGTCTTTATTAATACCGTGGCCTAAATTAAATACGTGACCGCTGCCTTCACCATAAGCATCCAATACTTTTTTTGTCTCAGCTGCTGCCGCTTCCGGTGTGCTTAATAACACTGCTGGATCTAAATTCCCTTGCAATGCCACTTGATCACCAACACGCTGACGCGCCACCGTTAAATCCGTTGTCCAATCTAAACCCAAAGCCTCACAGCCTGTGGCTGCCATCAACTCTAACCATTGACCGCCACCTTTGGTGAATAAAATAACCGGTACTTTTACATCCTTCAGTTTCAAAGCTTCTACGATGCGCTGCATATAGCTCAATGAAAATTCTTTATAAGCTGACCCAGATAGCACACCACCCCAACTGTCAAATATTTGCACCGCATCAACACCGGCATCAATCTGCATATTAAGATAATCAATCGTGAGGTCAGTAATTTTTTGTAATAGCGCATGCAAGAGCTTTGGCTCGGCATACATCATGCGCTTAATGCAATGGAATAGTTTACTGCTACCGCCCTCCACCATATAAGTGGCAATCGTCCAAGGGCTACCAGCAAATCCAATGAGTGGCACACGATTATTTAATGCTTTTTTTACAGACACTATCGCATCAGCTACATATTGTAACTCAGCCACTGTATTGTTGTGCAGCTTTTCAACATCCGCAGCATTGCTCACCGGGTTATGAATCACCGGACCACGCTGTGGCTCGATAGCCAAATCAATTCCCATGGCTTGTGGCACCGTTAAGATATCACTAAAGATAATCGCCGCATCAAGCGCAAAACGCTCAAGTGGCTGCAATGTGACCTCGGTAACAGCATCAACGTTACGACAGAATTGCATAAAGTTTGGTAGCTTTTTACGTAGCGCTCGGTACTCAGGCAAATAGCGCCCTGCTTGGCGCATCATCCACACCGGTGTACGATCTACAGGCTGACGCAATAGCGCACGAATAAAACGATCATTTTCAACAGACATCAAACACCTTAATATAGAACCAGTAAATTAATGGTGCGATTGTATGTGATTTTTAGCTTTTAATCAAAATCGATTCTTCTGCTTTATGCTCCAAACCCTCATCGCCATCCCCCACAGGAATCTCTACACTGTCAACATCATCGAACGAACGGCGATCTCTCCTTGTCATAAAACGCGCAGTAATATCCGGGCACGAATGACGCTTAAGTAAAGGCTGAGTTACACCATCGCTATCACAATCTGATGAGTCTTGGCTGACTGCAAAAATACCCGCCACAGGCTTGGGCCGACCCAAGCGTAATAATTTACAACGAGGTATACCCAACCGGTCATCTTGTTGTTCACGGCTTAGCTTTTTTAGTTGTAATTTATTATCGATAAACTTCACATAAACTCCTCGGTGTGCAGTGCGCAAACTTTTATTGGCTTGCCCAACCTGTTTGCGCACTTTCATTAACGGAACTCCCACTCCACCTACGATCACCGCTGCACCAACCACACAAGTGGCTACCAAAATCGGTATTCCAACCGTCACAACATTCACTGCCACAATAGCTGCAACAGCCATAACAATCGCCGTAGCTGCTACCACTTTTTGTTTTGTCGATAACGATTTAAACGCACACCTATAGCTAGGATAAGCTCGCGAGCGTGCCATTACTTTTGAATGACCATGTTGTCTTGCACCACGGTATAAAATAGCAGCCGCACGGGTTAAACGTCCTCGCTGCCCTGCTAATCGCTGCACCTCAGCTTGCTCTTCCAGTGGCGCAAGCTTTTCTTCTCGCGGCACCGTGTTAGAATCGACGCCAACAATAGCAGCAATATCTCGATTCACTGAGGTGAATTTTTTTATCACTTCAATCTCAGCTACGTCACCTATAAAAAAATCATGCTGCAACAATTGCTGTGGAGAATAATTGAGACGCTCACTGGGATCAAAGGTCATTGCTTGCATAATCCACTGCTTTAACAGTTGACCAGCTGGCGTAGAAAAATAAATATGACTAAAATCCATATAGCCCCACTCATCCAATAACCGAATAGTGGTAAATCGTGATAAGCGTTTACATAATTTATCCTGCCAAAATGACGATTGCCAATCTTCTGTTGGTAATTTAAAAATATTGGCATGACCAGTCACCATAAAATAAGCTGTCATGGCTAACTGATAGGTATCGATTGCCTGCGGATAACCCTTCAAACAACCATTAATATCTGTCAACAATCCCGGCGTGTCACGACGCCTAGAAAACAGTATCTCAGGTGGAGAAAACCGACTAAAGTTATCCCACAAGCGTGGACCACGATAATCTAATGGCTTGGTATCATCCGGATCAATTAAATACAACTGCCCTTGTGACGTTTTTAAAATATTATTGGGTGTAAAGTCACCGTGTGAAAAACCCAGCGAATGTAAATGTGCAAGACCTTGCGTCATGGCATACAGATCTCGCTTAAAATCGTGCATTGAATGTAACGACCGTGTTTGCACAATGCCATCAGTCCTTTCTGCCGCATAGAGATCACTTAATGGCTCACCCTCAATAGCCTCAACAGCATATAAGCCATTCCAAATAATTTGACGAATATATTTTTTATACCCACGCGCCGTTGGTTTATGCTTAGCTCCTTCACTTTCGTACAACACACGAATAGCATCAATAATTGGATCCGTAGATAAACAATCCCAATGACCGGGTTCAGTAAAATCCATAACGCGTATTTGCAAAGGAATAGTGCTATGTGGGTAGCGGTTAATTGCCTGGTGTCGTTGCTGAATCCAATCTGTTTGCTGGGCTAATTGAATAGCTTGCTCATTGTTAAAAGGTATCTGGCGATCTAAGCGTAAATAAAAACCTGTACCGGTAGCTATTAAGTCTTTAAATGAACCATTATTGACTGACAATTGACGCACTTGCTCTTTATCATTGAGCGATACATTTTTAGCAATATGTTTTGCAGCTAAATCAAGAATTACTAACGCTTCATGACGACTAATACCGACTTGAGTTTTTGAACGTGACATAACGGACCTCCCCTTAACAGTGACAACGCGAACTGGCGACCACACGGGAAATCCATTTACAAAAGAGCTCTTAAATTAAATCATGAAACAATATTTTGCAAGCATTGTCTCACATACTGCGAATCTATATCGCACAGGACTTATGCTCAAACTGCACAAGTCCTTCATCTTCATCATCCAGGTCAACCGTATCATAACCATCGACTGGCATCGCAAAGGTCATGCTCAGCTTCGTCGATAGTCTTTTATTATTTTGCGCCCCCCCTGCCATTTTTTCAGCTTCTTTAGACTCGGCCGCACTATCAATGGTTGACAATAATGGTTCATATTCAGGGCCCTGCTGTGGCTTCCTTTTACGATCATCATGTCCTGGTGCTTTATATAAATCACTGAGATGCTTTTTAGCTTTTTTCACTCGTTGTCGCACAACCACACCAGTTGCAGTCATTGAACCAGCAACCAGCACACCAGCAGCTGCGCTAACAGCAACCATCACCACTAATGGAGGAGCTAGCACCGCCACAGTTACTGCAGCGCCAATAGCCACCAAGATAACAGCCGCCACAGCAACACGGTACGCCGTCGACGTTGAACGAATCGCTTGCTTGTATGTTGGGTTTGCTGCCATTTTGGCATTGCGTCGCCCCGTGTCAGTACGTGTTTTAACATAGCGCTTTGCTGCATTAAACGTCATAAAGCGTACATTGTTAGGATTAAATAACTGACCGTTAACAGCCGCTGCTAAGTCTTTATCAATATCACACGCTTTAAGCGTCTCATTTAAATTATTTTCATCCATCACAAATAACGCATGACGAAACATCTTACGCACTGTCATCTGAACACGCGTCATCGGATCTGGGCTTAAGCAGGTTTCAATGAAACTTTGTAACCGCTGGCCTCGTAACGAATAAAAAATAGGGTAATTAAAATTGATCGCTAATTTTTTTGCTAGACGATTTTTTTTATAAAAACCGCGTAAGGCCTCTAAACGATTATGGTAATTTCCCCACACCGCCTGACTGATACCAAAAGGATTACGATTACCACGCGTAGCCATTGCATACGCCAACATCCCAACCAACCATGGTGGCGTTAATGAGATATAAGACTTCTCTTGCCTTAATAATATTTCAGGCGGGGAAACCTCATTAAAATACATTCTAGGATTAAGTTCATCGATGGGTGACTCACCCATTTGTAAATGACGAAAAGTATCATGTAATCCCGTTATTTTGATTTGATTATTTGACGTACGAATAATGGTATCCAACCCAATATCAACATGCACTACACCATGCAAGTCCAAATGTTGTAAATAGTATATGGTTGACACCAAGTCATGCCATAACTCATCAAACTGCTTATTCAGCTGAATTCGCTGCGGTAACTCCCCACGTATGGGCGGTAAAGATACCTGATAGATGTCTGCTAATCTTCTGCCCGATACGGATTGCACTGCATAAGCAGAGTCGTCAAACTCTTTAGCTAATACCTCACTGTCTTGAAACTTGCCTTGCGCCAACCACATTTGCTTTTGTTGTTGCAAATACGGAGGCAATGAACCCTGCAATTCTGTTAATTTAAACCGCGGCACAAAACCCGGAGAAGGCGAACTTTTTAAAATCTGATGTATGTTACTTAACGCCTTGCTTCGTTGCATAACCATGTCAAAATCGTCTTTGTCAAATACCGGTGCTTGACGCAATGCAGCCGTTTCAAAATGGTAATCACCACGAATATTACAATCTGGTATTGCGGAAAGATAACTAGCAATCGATACCTTAGTAACTCCATCCGATAACGGGTGACGGATAGCATTGTCAACAATACATTTTTGCTCGAACATAGACGCACCGGAACGATATCTGGACATAGCAGAGCTCCTTCATATAAAAGGCATAAAATTATTTTTACTGTATACGCGCCGGAACCGGACTGAACAAAGAATGAACCACACTAGCGGAAGTGGATTTAATTTGCAAGCATTATCTTACACACCTGTAAGCCAGGACCTCTGATACGTAATGAGAATATGGTATCGTCGACAAGATGCTGCTTTACCCATGTTTTTTGCCATTAATTAAAAACCGATTTAATCCTATCAATGATATATTTAAACGCAAACAGCCGACTGTTTTCATCACGATAAATTAAACAAATTTTATCTTGGTAGCTTGGTGCTTGCGGTACTTTTTTTAATTTTTTCGAAAAAATCGACGCCGCAAAGCGTGCAGGCAATAAACCTATACCACCGCCTTTTGCAGCAAGCACACTAATTGCCTCAAGACTATTCATATTAATAACACGCTGGTATGGAATTTTATTCCTTGCAGATTTTAGCAATGCACGGGTTTGCGGCAAGCTTAAATCAGCCAGTATAACGTCCTTATTTGTTTTACTCGCTGGATGACACTGCCAGAAGGTAAACTCATCAGTACACAAAGGGTAGATGACTAAATTCGCATGCTTTACAGGATTGGTCACAATTCCAAAGTCTATCGAATGCGAGATTACTTCTTCAATGATTTTTTGCGAATTATCATGCTTCAGTTGAATTTCCAATTGTGAATGCTCAGCCAGTAATTGAGGCAAAAACTCAGAAACAGTATGAATCGCAATCGTCGCATGACAGCCCAAGGTATAATACCCTTGCACGCTGTGCTGTGATGCCAGTGCTTGCGACTTACAATTGGCCCAATTTTGTAGCAAACCACGCGCATAAATTAATAACTGCTTGCCTCCCTGAGTAAGCTTAACACCATGCTGATGGCGAATTAATAATTCTGTTCCAATGCTTTTTTCCAGTCGCTGCATCGCCAAACTGAGTGATGGCTGACTGATACCTAGACGATTAGCGGCCCGTGTGAGATTAGCCATTTTCGCCACTTCAAGAAAGTAAACCAAATCCACTGATGATGGAAGCATAGTTATAACCTATGGTAAATATAGATGGTATATATTTTACACATACCAAGAATGCTTGTAAACTCTGTTGTAAATTTTAGATGAGGTGATTGAATGTTAAGTTTTAAAAAGATTGCGTTTACACTGTTTCTAGCTGTTTTTTATATCTCAGCCAGTGCCGGCTTACCTAAAACGCCGCTTGGGCTTAATTTAGAGGGCTATCACTATCCCTACCCCGTTCATTACTTTGATTTCGACCTGGAAGGAAAACCAGCTCGCATGGCTTATATGGACATTCGTCCAGCACGCCATAATACCAAAGGCGTAGTTGTCTTATTACATGGCGGTTTAGCCATGGGGGCTTATTGGCAAAATACCATCGAATTTTTAAGTCAGCAGGGTTATCGTGTGATTGCACCTGATCAAATTGGTTTTGGAAAATCTACAAAAACGAACACTTATTACAGCTTTTTTCAATTATCGACCAATACCAAGCAACTGCTCGACCATCTTAAGATCAAGCATATGTTTATAGTAGGGCACTCGATGGGCGGGATGCTAGCCATTCGGTTCTCATTAATGTACCCCAACAGTGTGAATAAATTGTTTTTAGAAGATCCTCTGGGGCTTGAAGATTATCGTTTAAGCATCCCCTATAAAACGCCAGACCAAATGGTCGCAATATTTGTAAAAAATACTTGGCAGTCTATTGAGAATCAACATAAAGAACTTTATGCACACTGGGAACCCCGCTATAGACAATATGCACTACTGGACTATCGACAGTCATTAAACCCAAACTATAAAAAATTGGCACGTGCCCATGCGTTAATTTATGAAATGATCTATGAACAACCAGTCGCCTATGAACTATCTAAAATCAAAGCACCCACCTTTATTTTATACGGATCAGAGGATCACGTCGTCCCCGGTAAAGCATTTGCCCCTCCATTAGCACAACAAAAACTTGGAGACATGAAACACTGGGTCAATAAAGCTGCCAAGCAAATCCCTAATGTAAAAGTGCACGAAAACATGAACGTGGGGCACATCTCGCATATTGAGTCGCCTACAATTTTCAATCAAATCTTATCTACATTTCTACACACCAACAAAGGAAACACACATGTTTAAAATCAAACAACTGATCTGCCTACCATTAGTCGCACTGACCTTACACTCCGCCTATGCTGTATCGGCGATTGATCAACAGCAACGTATTCAAGTCGTCAAAGATTACCTGGGTGCCTTAGCGCACGCCAACGTGAGAGAGATGCTTCCGCTATTCGCACCAGATGCCAAACTCTATACGGACAGCAATGGGTATCAATCTCCGACAGTATTCTTCCCTAACTTCTTTGGCAAAATAAAACAAAGCATGGTTGCCTTAGATGGTATCTACGTCAACCCATCTCGGCCTAACGAACTTAGTGCAAATTTCAGATTTCAATGGATAGACTATCAAAGCCAAACACACAGCGGAAGTTTTGACGATGCCTTTTTGTTTGCAGCAAATAATAATTTATTAAAAGAAGTAAATATGCAGGAAAAAATATAGATTATAAGGGGGGGGGATGCGTCAAAACTAACGACGCCTCCTACCACCACCATAGATACGCCCACCGCGATGTTCAGGAGGACCCTGATCGCGAGTAACACCGCTATACATACCTCGACCTAGGCTTACACGATCCACCAAAGCCTTAACACGTGGAGACCTGTTAAGCGTTTTAGCCGCTGCAGGTCGCACAGCTCGTAGTTCAGCATCAGCAAGACGGGTTCGTAATAGTCCTGCTATTTCACTACCGCGTGGTTTATACCTTGCTAATGACTGACAAGACTTAGCCGCTATTTTTACTGTACGATCTGCACCGTTACCTAATAACATATCAACCATACCAGGGTCACCTCGTTGACAGGCAATGTGCAAAGGTCTAAAGCGATCAGGATGCCTCTGTGCCTCAATATTCGCCCCAGCAATAATCAGCATCTCAGCTACTGCCACGTTACCTTGAGCGCTTGCAACCATCAAAGCCGTTGAGCCATCAGCCCTAACACGGTTGACATCGATAACCACACCTGGCTTTAAAAACTCCCTTACCACTGTAGGGATACCTAGATCACAAGCAATATCAAACGCCGTTTTACCGTTTGGCTGAACTTTATGAATATCATCACCTTCTAAAAGAAACGCACATACTTTTGCATGATCACCCTTTTCACAAGCATCATACAATCTATTTCTTTTTTGTTTCTCAGCATCTAAAAGTGTAACAATTTCCGCTCGACTACTACGTTCAGCAATAAGACGAGCCGTTGGATAAGGGTCTCCACCCACCTTGGCTTTATCCATATCCGCATCAGCGGCTAATAATTTTCTAACTTGATCAGTGCGACCATATTTACACGCTCTATATAATGCAGTACTACCATCTGTTCGCGGCATATCAACATCAACACCCCTGCCCAGTAGCGTATCCACAACGTCGTCATAACCTTTATCACAAGCAATCATTAATGCTGTACTACCATCACTAATCAACGGCTTGTTTAATGCAGTTGATGACAGTAACAATTGCTTTAATACTGCATCACCCAAGACTTCGTGTTTAGCCAAAGCAATATCTAGAACCGAACGACCATCATCTAAAGTTGCAGTAACGTCAACGCTTCGCTCTACTAATAATTCCACAACACCAGGAAAACCTTTGTAGCAGGCACTCATTAATGCCGTGCAACCATTACTAGAGACAACCGTATTTGGGTTAGCTCCTGCAATAATTAGCTTTTCGGCAAATAGTTCCCGTTTATCGTGCAATGCAATACTTAATGCGGTACGCCCTGGTAGGCCTGTAAGATTTACATCCACCCTTTTCGCAATAAGCTCATCAACCACATCATCATAGCCTCGTTCACAAGCAATCATTATAGCAGTATGGCCATTTTTAGTGATGACTTTATTAAATGCAGCTGGTGCTAACAACATTTTTTTTACTACATCATCCGTATTAAATTTCATAGCATAATCGATCGCTGTAAAGCTTTTAGCATTCTTTGCATCAATAGCTACCCCCGCGACTAGCAGGGCATCAATTTCTTCCTCATATTTCATTTCACAAGCGTACATTAAACGCGTCATACCATTAGCAAATGCCGACTTATTAAGATCACTGCCTCGAGTTAATAATTTCCTGACAATTTCCTTTTGACCGTTCTGGTATGCGCAATCTATAGCATTGTCTCCATTTTCATTCACATGATCAACATCAGCACCTACAGCTAATAACTGATCAACAACATCGGCATAACCATACAAACTAGCCAACGTTAATAATGTATCTCCTTTTCCCAATATTTTAATATGCGCATCACGATCCACGGCGAGTATTTTTTCAAAGTTATCAGCACGGCTAGCATGTCCTAGAACAAACGCTAAAAAGTCTTCACTGTTTTTACCAGCCTGAGTTCTGATGACTACGCTGTCTGGGTGCTGTCTTCTGTAAGCAGCCAAATCAGCTTTAGCTGACTCAAATCGTGAACTCATTACTGATTCTCTACCTGCTGCACAAAACACTGTGCCTTCAAGAAATGTAATATCAGTCGACTCCAAACGTCTCACTCGATATATTTCAGCCACCAATGCTTCACGACCCGTCTCTGTATTTTCAAATACTGTACCTGGAAGATAGTTAGGATCTTGAAATATCCACATTTGACGAAAGGCATCAAAATGCAATGCCATTTCATGCCCTTCGTCTGCAAGACCAATAGAAAATTTATTATCAACACCTACCCCCTCACCCAATGAGCGTGCAAGTATTTCAAGCTGCTTAACTAGATCTTGTTGGTGAAAAGCATCTGTTGTTTTTCCAACCATACATTCACGATCTATAGCATCAATCTCAGTAGGTGCGAGCATATCACGCACCGGGTAATCCGCTTGATGTAATGAAGGCACCGTCGCATCTTTATCAGTAAACATTTCCCTATGCTCTATTGGTGCTTGAGTTAATATCACGCCATCCAAAAATGCCAGAATATCTGTATGAAATACACGTAACCCTTCTAAGCGTTGCTGCACTATCGCCAGTTCTTCTGAGGCCGACGCTACAGCAAGCACTTTTTCACGCGCCTGCAAGCGTAAAATAAGCGCCTGTAACTGCGAAATAAATTCAGGTATCTCTGTAGGATTCATACTACTTAATGCATGCACACGATCAATATAACGTGTCATCTGACCGGACAAAAAAGCTTTAATCGCCATAGTAGCCAGACCAAAACAGATGCCTTCTTTTGCTGCATCTACATACCCCGACTGGGTCATCGCATCACCTAAACGACCATTCGTACAGCGGCCATCACTGAATTGTTTGTCTGTTAGCAATTTAAGACTATCTGCGTCGTAAGTTTCTGACTGTGGCACCACGACTGCACCATTACCATTAATGCTGCGAGCTAGGTTGTTATCGCACAATGCCATTTGAATTTGTATGCACTCAATCGTTGTATTTTGAGCAAATAAAGTCGTTAGTGAACCTTCATCAATTTTAACATCACTAACCGATGGGGGGAGTGCTTTCATGCGCTCACAAATAGACGCCACTGGCTCGCCAATGGTCACCTCAAATATGCATTCTTTAGGCTCATCTCCAGGAGGCCCAGCACTACGTTGTCTACTCATAATGCTAGAATAACTGATTAGAATTAATGCTTTATTAATATTTAACCGCTAAACACGGCCTTAGATAAAAAATCAACTAGTTACAACAAAATCAAGGCAAAAAACTCAAATTCTGCGACGCTAACGTCGCTTCAGCGGCCATAATTGGTGTTGCTTCTTCACCACTAGAACGAGCACCTAAATGAGCATACAAACCAGCCTGAGTCACGCTGGATTTTGCATGTATAGCGCTCATTAACAAACGTGCAATATGGTTATAACCCAGGCGCCGCGCCACTGTTAATGGTGTTTGCTTACACTCTTTTATATTACTCTTATGGATCAGCACATCCTCTTTTAGTAAACGGAAAACGACAGCTTCATCCCCCATAGCACAAGCGATAAATAGCGGCGTATCACCTTTATCATTAATCGCTGCATTAACATCAACACCTGCCCCCAAAGCTTTCTCACATGCCTCCAGGTCTGAATAGATACAACCATAACCCAATAGCGTTTCGCCCTTAGCACCTGCACTAGCTCGCATCACCGCAAGATCCCCACTGGTTTGTTTACTTTCCCTATAAAAGCTATGATATAACCACATCCTTGATTTCATGCTATCAAATTGCTTCGCACTGCAATATAAGTGACTTTTAAAACAAACAAAGTCATTCCAGTCTAGTACCCCAACTTGACGAAACATACGTGCCACTAACAACTCTCGGCCATGTGATGTATCAAAAAAAACTTGGCCAGGCATGCCATTCGAATCTTGCAATAACCAACATGGCTTTAGCGCATTGTAATGCAACGCAATACGATGCCCTCGAAGGCGCAAATTAATTGAAAAACGCTCACTGCCATCAACAACCAATGCACTAGCCAAACAACGCAAATGCTCAACCATATCGTGAGGACGATACATGTCAATAGTAGAAGCAAACGCTAACTCCCTATCCACATGCTTTATGTCAGTTGACCTAACCAATTCTGCTGCAGGAAAATTGCACTGATCTAACACATCAACTTTCTCCTGCGAATCTCTCCCTGTTATAACCCCATAAAAATGATCAGGTGAGTGCGTTAATGCCACGCTATCTAAAAAGCCTAAAATATCAGTATGAAATTCACGAAATTGTTGCAACCGGGCCAATACGATCAAATACTGCTTTTTGTTTGATCCCCAGTGACGCAACTCAGTCGCTAATGCCGATAATTTTTTTATCAGTTGTTTTAAATCCTGCAAAAAAACCATCAATTGGTAAGGTAAAATACAAGTCAGTGCATGCACACGGTCAGTAAAACGATGCAATTGATTCGCCACTGCAGCCTTAACCGCTAAATCGGTCAAAGCAAAACAACTGCCTTCCGACCTTATACCTGTTTTGCGGTACAACAAATTAACATGATCGGTTATACGCGCATTTGCACCACACTCTTTAGGCCCTTTCACTGTTAGCGACATCAAATAATCGCTTTGCCATATGTCATCGACACTCGACTCAGTAATAATAACATCCGGCGAGCCATTCAGCGTACGGGCTAAATGTCTTTCACATAACACCATTTGAATTTGCACAGCTTCAATCGACGTACGGCCTGCTAATAGCGCGTCAACATCAACGGATATATCATCAACCTCAGCTGGTAGTGCACGCAAACGCTTGCATATCTGCGCCACCGTTTCTGAAGGTTTTACGTCAAAGGCGTAACTAGGCATCGACGTTCTCATTAAATATTCCCCACAATATCAAGAGTAGTAACAGTGTAACGGCACGTCAGTTACTTCAACATCTCCTTTAAAAAACGTGCTGTATGTGATGTCTTATGTTTTGCAACTAACTCTGGTGAGCCTGCAACCACCACTTGACCGCCACCATCTCCACCTTCGGGGCCCATATCAATAATCCAATCTGCTGTTTTAATCACATCTAAGTTATGCTCAATAACAACGACTGTGTTGCCATGATCACGCAAACGATGCAATACCGCGAGCAACTGCGCAATATCATAAAAATGTAAACCTGTTGTCGGTTCATCCAATATATATAAGGTCTTACCAGTATCACGCTTCGACAACTCACGTGACAACTTAACACGCTGCGCCTCTCCGCCTGATAGTGTCGTCGCACTCTGGCCTAGCGTAATATAAGAAAGCCCCACATCCATTAGCGTTTGTAATTTACGTGCGATCACCGGCACCGGCGCGAAAAACGCTAATGCATCCTCAACTGTCATCGCTAATACTTCAAAAATATTTTTGCCTTTGTATTTTACTTGCAAAGTTTCACGGTTATAACGCTTGCCTTGACACACATCGCATGTCACATACACATCCGCTAAGAAATGCATTTCTACTTTTAATACACCATCGCCTTCACAAGCTTCACAACGCCCACCTTTAACATTAAAGCTAAAGCGACCTGGTTTATAACCACGCGTACGCGACTCTTCCGTGCCAGAAAACAATTCACGTATCGGTGTAAATAGTCCGGTATATGTCGCAGGGTTAGATCGCGGTGTACGACCAATCGGTGATTGGTTAATATCCACCACCTTATCGAGGTCATCTAAACCAGTAATCGACTGATACGGTCCTGCCGTTAATTGTGTTGCACGATTTAATGCAGTTGCCGCAATAGGATACAACGTGTCATTAATCAAACTCGACTTACCCGAACCCGACACACCCGTAACACAGGTCATTAAACCTAACGGAATACTCACGTCAACATTTTGTAAATTATTACAACTTGCTCCCTTCAATACCAATTGCGGGCGTGACACGTTTTGCACACGCTGCTGAGGAATCTCAATTAGCTTCTTACCCGACAGATATTGCCCGGTAATCGAACGCTTCGCTTTAATAATATCTTCAACTCTACCCTGCGCCACCACTTCACCACCGTGAACGCCAGCACCAGGCCCCATATCAATCACATGGTCCGCATGACGAATCGCATCTTCATCGTGCTCTACCACAATGACGGTATTACCCAAGTCACGCAAGTGAACTAAGGTTTTTAATAGGCGCTCATTATCACGCTGATGCAAACCAATCGAAGGTTCATCCAATATATACATCACACCCACTAAACCTGAACCGATTTGACTGGCTAATCGAATACGCTGCGCCTCACCCCCCGATAAAGTTTCAGCACTGCGCGATAAGGTCAAATAATCCAAACCAACATTCAACAAGAAGCCTAAACGTGCGCGTACTTCTTTTAAAATCTTTTCTGCAATTTTTTCACGTTGCCCTGTGAATGTAACCGTAGAAAAAAATTCACATGCTTTAGCAATCGACATAGCCGTAATCGATGGTAAGTTGTGCTTCTTAATAAATACATGACGTGCGCTTTCATTTAAACGCATACCACCACATTCTTCACAATCACTGGTGGTTAAATATTTCGTCAACTCTTCACGCACAGCTATTGAATCACTATCACGGTAGCGCCGCTGCATATTCGGAATCACCCCTTCAAAGGGTTTAGTGCGCTCCATCGACCGGCCAGTATGTCCCACATACTGCAATAAAATTTCTTCATCGCCTGTACCATGTAAAATAAGATCGCGTTGCTTTTTAGTTAGTTTTTCAAATGGCACTTCCACACTAAAACCATAATGATCAGCTACCGATTGTAACAATTGGAAATAATACAAGGTACGACGGTCCCACCCACGTATTGCGCCTTCCGCAATACTTAAATCAGGCTGACGCACCACCTTATCTTCATCAAAATACTGCTGCACACCTAAGCCATCGCATTCCGAGCAAGCGCCAATAGGATTATTAAATGAAAACAAACGTGGCTCTAATTCAGGCAAGCTGTATCCGCATTCATTACAGGCCATCTTGGCTGAAAACGTACGTGGTTCCGCTGCCTCATCATCCATGTCCATAATTGCCGCCAAACCATCAGCTAGACGAATCGTGGTTTCAAATGATTCTGCTAAACGTTGCTCTATACCCGGCTTCACTTTAATACGATCAACCACCACCTCAATGGTATGCTTTTTACGTAAGTTTAGTTTAGGGACATCCGTTAACTCCATCACTTCACCATCAATACGCGCCCGTAAGAACCCTTGCGCTTGTAATGAAGCCATCAATTTAACATGCTCACCTTTTCGATTGCGTACCACCGGAGCTAGCAACATCACCTTCATGCCTTCTGGCATCGCCATCACCGCATCAACCATTTGCGTAATGGTTTGCGCTTCTAATACTTGACTGTGAGTCGGGCATTTCGGTTGACCCACGCGCGCAAACAGTAAACGCAAGTAATCATAAATCTCTGTAATCGTTCCCACCGTTGATCGCGGATTATGTGACGTGGATTTTTGTTCAATCGAAATAGCTGGCGATAGCCCTTCAATCACATCAACATCCGGCTTCTCCATCATCGATAAAAACTGACGCGCATAGGCCGATAACGATTCCACATAGCGACGCTGACCTTCGGCATACAACGTATCAAACGCCAATGACGATTTACCCGACCCCGACAAGCCGGTAATCACTACCAGTTCATCACGCGGAATATCGA
Organism: Coxiellaceae bacterium; assembly: GCA_029210045.1. Taxonomy (GTDB): domain Bacteria; phylum Pseudomonadota; class Gammaproteobacteria; order Coxiellales; family Coxiellaceae; genus JARGNX01. The sequence goes on along the minus strand of JARGNX010000006.1, from coordinate 30,150 downwards.
GCGATATGTCTTTTAAATTGTGAGTGCGCCCACCGCGCAATGAAATCACCTCTGTCGCTGTTTCTGCCTTCGTCGCCATGAACCTTCCCTCTACCTATATAATATGGTGTATATCTAACCGGGCATTATATCTTGGTTTATACTTAGGTTAAATAAAAATTACAAAAGGATAACTGCTATGAAGATTTTGGCAAAAAACCATCTAAAGCATAAAGTTACCATCGCTTTAGTTACTGCACTACTACTTACCTTTCTTGCATTTACCGGACATGCCGTACCAAACAGCCAAATTGGACCGCCATTAGCAGATGGAAAACCAACCGTTAAGACACAAATTGGACCACCAGTTGTAGGTGAAAAACCAACCCTTAAGACCCAAATTGGACCGCCAATCGCAGGCAGCAATCCAGCAGTTAAGACTCAAATTAAAACTACAATGCCTACAACATCACCAATTAAGCGACCATAATCCTAAAAGCAATAAATGCAGACCTTACAATGGTCTGCATTTGCTAAATCAACATCGATCTTCTCACTATTTTACGTTATGATGCGCGCATGAAAGCAAAAGAAAGTCGCGCTGTTTTATCCTTAGGCTCCATCATGGCATTCCGTATGCTCGGTTTGTTTATGATTTTGCCGGTATTTTCATCGTATGTGCATACATTACCTGGTGCCACACCAACCCTCATTGGTTTCGCATTAGGGGTTTATGGCTTAACTCAAGCATGCCTGCAAATACCATTTGGTACGTTATCGGATAAGATTGGTCGTAAACCGGTGATTGCATTTGGCTTAGTACTATTTACGATCGGTAGTATCGTTGCTGCCTTAAGTCATAGCATTCACGGCATTATCATTGGCCGCGCCATTCAAGGTGCCGGTGCTGTTGGTAGCACCGTCTTAGCTTTAGCAGCTGACCTCACACGCGATGAGCATCGCAATAAAGCCATGGCATTCATTGGCCTGACGATCGGCATGTCGTTTATGCTCGCCATGATCCTTGGTCCTCTGGTAAATCACGTATACCACCTCAGCGGTATCTTTTGGCTAACCGCTATAATGTCCGTTTTGGGTATTTTAATGCTATTTACCTTGGTGCCTCACCCCCCCGAATTAGTTGTCGATGAAAATGTTGAACCCACCCCTCGCCGCCTTGGCGCTGTGCTCAAGAATACTCAGCTACTCAAACTCGACGCCAGTATTGGGCTGCAACATGCCATCTTTACCTGCATCTTTATCGCGATCCCCATACTATTAACCCATGACCTAAAACTCAGTAGCGACCACCAAATATGGCTATATGTCGTGGTTTTAGTTCTGGCATTCTTCTGCATGTTACCGTTTGTCATCATTGCCGAGAAAAAACGCGTCATGCGCCCCTTGTTTATCGCCGCTGTACTGATCATCTTTATCTGTCAATTAGTCATGCTATTCTTTGTCAGCAGTGCCATTGCCGTTAGCATCAGTTTATTTCTATTTTTTACCGCATTTACCTTCCTCGAATCTTGCCTGCCGTCATGGGTATCTAAAGTAGCGCCAATACGCCAAAAAGGTAGCGCAATGGGCATTTACTCCAGCTCACAATTTTTTGGTATTTTTATTGGTGGCACACTTGGAGGTGTTGCATATGGTCATTTCGGCGTATGTGGTGTTTTTGTTCTAGCGGCTTTGCTTTCTTTAATATGGTTAGTTGTAAGCTGCTGCCTCGATAACCCCCCTTACTTATCAACGATGATATTCTCTAGCCCCAAACCAGCGGCTAATACCATGCTACAAATCCAACAAATGAAGGGAGTTAATGAAGTTACCTGGTTCGACCGCGAGAATTTACTCTATGTTAAAGTGGATAAACAAAAAATCGATACTCCCCGGTTGCGTAAACTGACAGAACAAGGTAGCCTAGACGACTAGCCGCTATGGGCGGGTGCGAAGACTTTAGATTAGGAGAAAAAAACAAATGGCTAGAGGTGTTAACAAGGTAATTTTAATAGGTAATTTAGGCGGGGATCCAGAAGTTCGTTACACCCCAAGTGGCAATGCCATTGCAAACGCTACACTAGCAACCAGCACAACCTGGCGCGACAAACAAAGCGGTGAATTACAAGATCGCACAGAGTGGCACCGTATCGTATTTTTCAATCGCTTAGCTGAAATCGTTGGTGAATACCTGCATAAAGGCTCAAAAGTATATATTGAAGGCAGCCTAAGAACCCGTAAATGGCAAGATAAAAGCGGAATCGATCGTTACACAACCGAGATCATTGCTAACGAAATGCATATGCTTGATAGCAGACAGCACAGTGAAGCTTCTGGGAATAGCAATAACCATCATGATAAAGCAGCGTCTAGCTCGAATAATAATCAGCAATCCAGTGCTCCTGTAGATGCCAGCATCAATGATGACGACATCCCATTTTAGCCGTCAACACGTAAGTAATTAAAAATTTGAGCTTTGTCGTGGGGACAGGAGATACAATAAATATCAATATTTGATTTGAATTTTGAGATTTATTTCAATAATGGCTTATAATTGAGACTATGAATATTAGCCAGTTTAATTTTAATCTGTTACGGGCATTAGATGCTCTGATATCAGAACAGAACGTTACCAGAGCCAGCAAATTGCTCAATATCACGCAATCTGCCATGAGTAGCTCATTAAACCAAATACGCGATGTATTTGAAGATGAACTGCTGGTTCGCTGCCAACACGGCATGATCCTAACTCCCCGGGCTCAGGAATTATCCAAACAAATCAAACCAATAATGCAGCAAATCAATGCATTGACTCAAGGTGCGACTCACTTTAACCCCAAACAATCTACGCGCAGCTTTTGCATTGGCATGACTGACTTTGCGTGCTCCATATTATTAGATCGCTGGTTAGACTTCGTTAAAAAAGAAGCACCGCATATCGAGATTGATGTAAGACCCATCGACAACTCAATCGACCAAGCCAATAAGCTGGGCGATCCATCAGTTGAATTATTTCTGGGTTTCTCAGGCTCTGTACCAAAAAACTTTATGCAAGAGAATATCTTTGAAATCGATTGCATTGTAGTGGCTAAAAAAGGCCACCCGCTGATGAAGAAAAAAATCAGTATGAAAGAATACCTTGAAGCCGAGCACTTAGAAATCACCTTTGCTGGACATAGCGGCTTTAGCAACACCAATGCCTACCTACAAATCATGGGCGAACAACGTAATATTCGCTTATCGGTGCCACACACCTTAGTAGCCATTGATATTTTGCCGCACACTAATTTATTAGCCACCATGCCCGAACAAGCCTTAGCCGCTTTTGGTAAAAATGCACCGGTTGACTATCAAATGATGCCCTTTAATTTCCCTATCGGCTTTTTATCACAAATATGGCACCAGCGTTTTGATCAAGACCCTGCCCATCAATGGTTACGCGATACATTAAAATTAGTAGCGACGACAACCGTCGAACCAACGCATAGGCCAAAAACATGAGCGATGCTTTAAATTTAAATTTGCTCAAAGCCTTTCAAGCCTTATATGAAGAGCAAAATGTGACACGCGCCGGTAAACGCTTATGCATTACACAATCAGCAATGAGTAATGCGCTCACACAATTACGTAAATACTTTGATGACACCTTATTTATTCGTGAACGATACGGCATGCGCCCAACACCGAAAGCAAATGATATTTTTGCTAAGCTACAACCGATTCTGGAACAAATTGATGAAGTCATTAATTCAGTTGAAACTTTTAATGCGCCAGAATCAACACGCAAGTTTACCATTGGCTCCACGGACATCATGAACTGCGTTATCTTACCCAAACTAGTGGAAAAAATACGCAAAATCGCGCCCAGAGTTGACCTAGTAATCAAAGACTGCGACCCACTCAATTATGATCAAAGCATATTGGATCAACGTAATATTGAGTTATGTATTGGCACCTCAGGCAAACTGCCCACCACTGTTTGCAGCAAACCATTACTCACCGCATCAGCCGTTGTAGTCGGCAAACCTAACCACCCTTTAATGACAGGCAAACTGTCATTAGATAAATATTTAGAAGCTGAACACATGGTGATCAATGTCACGGGTTACAGCTTTAGTAGCTTTGCTGATATAGCCTTACAGGAAATGGACAAATTTCGAAAAATTCCTTTACGCATTCCTTATGCCACTATTGCTTCACGCATCTTGCCTAAAACTGATTACTTAGCCACCATTCCTGAGTTGTTACTCACCGCATTTAAAAACCCAGACAAATTAAGCATTCAACCCTGTCCGGTTAAAATTCCAGATGCGGCTTTATTAATCGCTTGGCATAACCGCTTTGATAATGACCCCGGTCATTTATGGTTACGTAATTTAATCCTCGAAACTGCCGCTGAACTCATTGCGTCAAACCCACACCTAAATTAAGATTGCTAACACACGTTGTCTATGAAACACTCAATAATGAGCACTTTGTGCTTATCTACACATTCATGAGGAGACAACTCTATGCAAAAACAACTGATCGTTGGCGCCAGCTTAGCGCTTGGCATAACTACTGCACTAGCTAACCCCAGCATTACCTTAATGGGAAATGCCAAAGGCACTTACTCAATACCCCTAAGCAATATTACACAACTGGTGAAGAAAAACATCGACACCTCTGCAAACTCTCCTTACGCTGCCATTAAAGTACAACCCATTTATACTGCTGGCAGCAAAATAGATTATTTGCTGGTTTATTTACCATCAAAAACCAACTATTCATTTACAGTCACCCGCATCAACCTGAATGCCACTAAAGGCAGTCAATATACCGCCGGCGGTGTAGTCAATAACTACCACTTAACTCAAGCCGATTGGCAACAACAACCACGCACCAAAAGTTTAGGCGTATGCCCTGACAAATCCGTTGAGTTTGTCGCTGCCACCTCTGTGCCTCAATACCCCACCGCTAAACAATACGTTGAAAAAGTTTTCGACAATGCCGTTAGTCATGGTTATAAAAGCGTCAAGCTCGAAGGCGATGAGGCATCGGTCGAAGGATATGAAAATTATTTAGCCTGCCCCAACTTAAAAGGTTTTTATAACATCGGTCATGGTGCTTCTAGTGGTATTTTATTATCAGACGGCATGTTAGGCAGTCATCAATTCAGCCAAATGCATAAAGAATTGCATGAACGTGCGGTAGTGGTCTTAAATTCCTGTGAAGTATTTAATGACCCATTAAAATCTGCCGTGTTGAATGGTTCTGATCCGCAAAAATACGCCGGTGGTATTAGCACATTAGGCATAGGAACGTCTGAACCCGCCAGTGCTTGCTTCTGGGATCATGCGTTTAACGGTAAACCATTAACCACATGGTTAAATAAATGCGCTACGACTATTGATTCAAATGACACTTGGGGTATTGGTGGCTTGGGATCAAACACACTAAACAAAGCTTAACTTAACTACTACCGATCGCCCTGAGGAGACTGCGAAGCAGCCATCTCGAAGGGCGGTCGGTCATTTCGTGACCTCCTCAGCATACTTGCTATCAAGGCGCACAGCGTATCTCTTTTACTTCATGGCTCGGCTCGCTCCGCTCACCTGCGCTTTACTTACGTAAAAGAGACACCCTATACACCTTGAAAGCAATGAGCCATACCGGGAAACGAACTGAGACATAAGAAGCGAACCGAGTCATGAAACGACAACAACCCTGTCATCAGCTATGTCATCCCGGAAATCGACGCAGTCGGTTATCCGGGATCCATAATGAAATGGATTCCTGCTTTCGCAGGAATGACAAGATACGGGACTACCTACACAGCGAAGTGGTATTCGCCAGCTAACATGACCAAGTTATCAGTTGGGGTTACTTTTGTGTTAACAGATGCACTAGTGGGAATAAGTATTCCGTCACCTACACCAGTCCAGGTAATATTTGAAAAACGACGATACAGATAACGTAAATCAATATTAAACGCTTTGTTCATTTGTACATCAACACCTACACCCAATGAGTAACCAAATTTACTTTGCGTAAACGAGCCACCGTTACTTGCTGAATTATAAATAGCATTATCTACCTTAAAGCCAGCATAGGCACCACCGCCGTAGAAATAAATCAAGGCCGTATTATAAACAATCCCACCCAATTTAAAACCAAGACCTGCCGACCAGGTTTCATATATTTCATCTATCGAACCAGTATTCGAGCCCGATTGATTAGACAGCGTAAATACATTATTGCTACCACCACCAAAATTATAACGGCCATTGCCTTCAACGCCTAAATAAAACTCATCCCACGCGTGCCCCCAGCCAATAATGCCGCCAGCAATGGCATACGTTTCACCACCCTTACTCGACAATAAATCCGTGGTTGTATTATTATCAGTATCACTGGAAGAAAATCCCGCTTGCGCAATATTCGCACCCGCTTGTAGACCAACATACATACCATCAAAATCATTTTGCTGCATTTGATTGGGATCATCGGTTGAATACACGTAGTAGCCCATGCTGTCATAACCATCAGCATCTTCGTCTTCACCACCTGCCATGACAACGGCTGAAGCAACGGTTAAACCCAAAGTGATTCCCAGCAGCAACTTTCCTTTGAACATCAAGCACCTCGTGTGGTCGAGCGGATAAAGAATAATTAAAGCACATTCAATTGACGACTGCAATTTGTCAATTTTTGATTGGATACAGGATCGGAGTCCGGTATGACAAATGCGGAAAAATCGCTAGCTAAATAAAAATCTCAACTATAGAATGAAACCGTGGGAAAATATAAAAGGGAGATGCTTATGCGGCAAGCACGCGCTGTTGTGCAACAAACGGCTTTATGGAGTGTAAATTCAGGTTCTGAGTGTTTATTATACGCACTACAACAAGTCGGGGCGATTCCACATCTCGTTCATACAATAAAAATCTCACCACACACACGTAAAATATTTGCTCACGGTTCTCGCATCACCCTGCAACATTTACTGCCTTTAGTAGTAGCTCATGCAACGCATCAATTTTTACAACGTCAAGTCGGCGCCAGTAGTTTGATTAATGATTCGGATTGGTTAAATACGGTTGTCGGTATACCGATGACGCTTATCAGTATCGCGATGACATGTTTTCATTATCATCATATGCTAGCCGTCACGATTAAATCAGCTATTCTAGTTTTGGATCATAAAAAGGCATTCCATAACGCCTCCCATCCTCGCCCTTCTGCTGAGCAAAGGGCTCAAAGGACACATCCGGTATGTCGTGAATGCTCATCGATGCGCTTTATAAAAGGTGAAGTACGTTCTTATATTGCTTACTTTTTTATGTTGGGCGTTATTGGTATCGTTAGCAGTGTATTGCCACGTATGATGGGTAAACCTTTAGCATTCTTATTAAGTTGCCAACTGTATGGCGAGTTATTTTTAGAATACCGCCTAGCGGATGAGGGCGTCTGTGATCGACATCGTGATAAATACTTTCGCCAAAATCCTGAACTGAGCATTTCTTTAGGCGCCATGCTGGCTCTTGCCTGCTGGGCAGTGACCTCCGCCATTGAGAGTCAAATCGGTATTCAACAGGACACGTTGGACTTTGGTATCAAATCCTTATTCAGCCTGTTTTTTCTTGGTCTTACCTACCATATGCCTTTACCAGCACCCATTAAGCAAAGCGATCGCTGGCTCAGCCCACTCAGCTGGCTACGTGCTGGCGTTGCTTTTGCCGTAGATTTAACAGCCGATGGTGTAAAAAAACAAACCAAGCAATTATTACGTCAACAGCGTAATAAGCCATTGGAACTTGAAAAAAAAATAGCCGCCGTATCGTCAGCCCTCAGTCACCCCTATGTTCAAAAAATAAAACCGTATGTTATACCCAAATTTTTACGTAGCTTACAGGATGCTTTACAAGATTCAGTGCTCAAAAATTATGTCAGTGAAATATTACAGCATGGTATCGACTTTGCTGCTGAAGTGAAAAAAAACAAAGAAGGCTGGAAACTCAAGTTAGTAAAAACAACCCCACTGCCTAAGTCATGGAGACATCAATTGGTTGGCAATGCTTATGGTGGTTCTCGTACGGTAGGTGAACTCATATTGGCATTGTTAGGTTCAAAAGAAGTGCTAGATCTATTGGACAAAGGCGCATTAAAAGCACAAAACTTATTACGCATACTAAACGATGACCCCACTATTGCCGCTGGACCATCAGCTCATAAACCACGCTATGTTGCCGCTCCACCACAACAGCACCACCATCACACCGCAAGAAGGCTCCGTGTTGGACCGGCAATGCCGGGTGATGCCCGTGAGCAATGGCAATTAATCGCGGACATCACTGGTCACCCACCCGCTGTTAAAACACCGGAACCGATGCCAGAACCAAGCCCAGCAGGATCACTACAGCCACAAAGCAATCCACCGCAGAGGGAGGCAAAACCTGCCGCTGCAGTTACTGCAAGTCCGCGCTTAATGCCAGAACCGAGAGCATGTACTGTTGCAGGTGTAGAAGTGAATGAAACATATTTTAATGAAGCCTATAAAGACAATCCATTTGGAGCACCGAGCCCCACATAGCAATATCATGACAATCGACTATCGCCGTCGACTGTATTGACCAAACGTCTCGGTAGACATCGCGTAGTGCTGTATATCACCATAAGTCAGTGGCTGTTTTTCATTACAGATACCAATTTGGTCACGCACTACGTTGGCAAACACAGAGAATGATGTATTTAAAGCTTTCACTGCTGCCTCACCACTATCGGTATGCCCCACCTCTAATTTCTTATCACGCGAGCTAACAGCCGTTAATAACACCAAAGCTAAGTAACGTGATACGGCAGAGTAAGGCACACCGCGACTTTCAGCTTCAAGTTTAGCGCTTACCTGTTTAAATTTATCACCACGGAGCTTTCTTGTAATCCATGGTTGCGTATCACTCAATAACATCACTAAACGTAAAAACTCAGCATGATATTGCTTTGGCAAAATAGCTGCGTGCTCACTATGGTGCCTACTCACGGGTACCGGAGGCACAGCCGCAGCACGGCATGAAGTCACAGACGGCGCCCTTGGCGGTGGAGGTGGCGGTGTAGGCCGCGATACTGCTGGAGGCCTAGCACCTAAATGAGGCGGGCTAGGTTCTGGTTCTTGTTGCTGTGGTAGCGTCACGCTAGCAAAAGGATACAATGTCGGTAATTTACTGGCTAAGTATTCAGCGATCGAATAATCTTTATCAATACCTTTCGCTTTGGATTGTCGTGCTAACGTATCACCGTCGACTTGCACAGTTGACCCATCATCATTCACGGTAACAGCGGCTACCGAACTAAAACGTAAATGATCTGGGTTCATGCTGGCACATTGGCTATACATTAACGTCGTGACATGAGCCAACTGCTCCTCCAACGCTCTGGGGCCAGGGTTAAATTCTCCCGGGTGGTTACGATCCACGCCATTATACGCCGCATAACCTGACCTACCCAAGAAGTCAGCGCGACGTTCGCTATAACAACCACCGCCTGGCACATGATCAGATGCTGGGTTGACTAATGCAATATCCATCAGCTCGCTATCAAAATCCGGACTGGCATACGTGCGATAAGTTAAATCAAATAGATCCGATTGACTAATCACTAAGCGACCATTGAGTTTTGGTAGTTCAGGCAATATGGATTGAATATAGGCAAAAGCACTATCTCGATCACCGGCATTCATTTTAGGTAAACACAAATGCAACTCGGGTAATTGTGGTTGCGGCTGTGCATTGTATGCCGTAATCATCGCTAGTATGTTTTGCTTGATTGCGGCTTGTCTTACTTCAGCGGGTTGTCCCGCTAAAAACGCACCGCCACCCAATAAAGGAGCGACAACAATACTGCGTTTACCATTGGCCATCGCTTGTTGATTCAGCGCATGAAAGCTTAACGCCCACGCGGATAGCATCGCACGAAAATAAGCCGGCTCATTCAGAGCGTCATCTTTCACAAAGTCGGCACCATCATAGGGGCTATCATACGCAGACAGTAATGCAAACAAGCCTTGGCCACCAGCGCTTTTACGTAAATTCGGCGCCGCTACCGTCACGACTGAGATCGGTAATATAGTCGCGTCATCCTGGTATAATTGTGCCGAAGAACAAATCACACGTTTTTTAGTATAAGCGCGTTGCCTGTCATTCATTCTGTAACCACTGGCACGATCAAGACCCATTAATAACGCACCGCTGGTTACCTCATCTGAGCTATAAACCTTAACCGTCGTTTGCTCTGGGTGGCCATCTGTAGTTGCATAAGCGGCTTGAAAATACTCGTGACCACGTCGTCGCCAAGCAATGTGTTGATGGCGATCAACCATACTGACATCAAAAGCCTCCGTAGGTAGCTGTGCTACCATGGCACTCTCTTCACTACCGTGCTGAATCACTGCATTCTCTTGAGTCGTAGTTTTTAATATACGCACTAAACGATTTAATACGGCATCTAATGCATCTGATAAATGACACTCGCGACAACGCCGTATCGCTATGACTAATTGTTTATATTGCTCAGTCGGCAACGACATCGGGTACTGACCCGCGAATATGCTACGCCTAGGTAAAGACTGCAATACATCACGCAGTTCAGCCAAGGGCGCGATGGCTTTTGTTTGTCGAGGGTGCAAAAAGTGATTAAGCTCACTGACTTTACGTTGAAAATGAGCTATCACCAAGTGGTATTGCTGCATTGTCGGTCCATCCAATGCACGCGCCACAGCAAACACCTGCTCATCTTGCATCGCCAAACGCCCCCATGGGAATAAGTCCAATGCCGTCACATTGCAATCCACCACGCGCTGGCAAAACGCCATAAATACATATTTATTTTCAGTGGGCGCATACAGTTCAAATGCTTGCGAAAAATGTGCAAGCAAGTGTGCACGAACCGGCTGTGCTAGATGTATAAATTTATCTGACAATAAAAAATTAGTGACTCGTTTACGCGTCTCATCATTAGCTACAAGCAAAGGAAAATCAGGGTGCAGTAAAACACGAGTCACATACTCTGGATCCCCCCCAGGTAACAGTGATAACAACAGACTCTCGCGTTGCTCTGCCGTTAATCTATCCACTGGCTGCGAACCAAACTCTCCTACAAACAGTGAATCCATAATACTGTTTCGCAAATCAGTATGTAATCGGCGATAGATAGCCGGCATATACAATATAAATTGTAAGTCTTGCGCTGGCGTTGCTTTTTGAGTAAACAACGATTGCAACTCAGTTAAAAATAATAATTGTGTTGTCGCGTTCATACGCAACTGTCTTACATAACTCAACGCTTCTCGAGTTAGAGCCAAAAATGCGGCATCCACCTCACCACCATCTCGTGACTGTTTTGCAACAAGCAGTGATTGCTGCCAATCAGCATTTAACGTCGTCACCGCCATTGCGAAAGCTTGCACAATCACCTGTTGTCGGGCAGCATCACTAAAACCAATAACAGATGCAGGAACACCCGTTGCTCTATTAGCTTGATCCGATAGCAATTGTAACAATGACAGCGAGTCACCCGCGCGTTCAAAATTAACCGCATCACGTAATACATCTGGCCATTCAGGTAAATCTACTACGCCATGCAACTGTTTGATAAAATCGGTGTCAGTTGACAGTATCAAGTCATCAGTCAAACGTTCGCGAATAATGTATTGGGTAATAGCATCACAAGTAGGCGTATCAAGCACTTGACGATAATCACGCCAATGCGCCATTAAATGGGTTAATACTTCAGGATCAGTGAACGACGCACCTGACTGCAATAAGGCATACATCGCATCGCGATTATCACTGTAACGCAACATGTCCTTCATTAATGCCGGATCATCCAAGGCGTAATTCACCTCTGCATGCAAACCGTACTGAGACAAAACAAACTCTAGCGCTTGCTTTTGTTTTTCTTGCGGCGTACCCACGACAAGTTCCATGAGTGCAGGTAACACCGTTATATCTATCTGCATAACGTTCGTTAGTGTGTTCGCTAACAATTCTGGATAGTCATGGCTTGCCTTCAACAAAGCTCGCCATTGTTCCGCTAATTCTACTTGTCGTAAAGCAGCATCCATGGGGCCCTTATCAATAATCGATACGTTAATTTTTAACTCTTTTAACACATACAATTTTTTCTGTATCGCATTGAATAAACCTAACGTTCCTTCATTCGCTACACCAGGCACCACAATAGCTGTCGCCGATTCTAACGTCGGTTTAAATCGGCAATCACTGTGTAATAGGGGCTTGTCATCAGCAGGCCGTGGCGCTTGTAACGCCTGAAGCTTATCGAGCGTCATTAAATGCGGCCCACCCGTAGCCGCATGCTTGGTATGATGCATCGCAGCACTCACCGCGGCAGCACCACCCAACCACGGTGCACGGCGGCCATACATATCCTCTGGGGAACAGTGACCCACCTTACTTCCATTAGCGGGATCCGCACTAAACAACCAACCAATTTGTCGGCCAGGATAACTGTATGTGCCGCGATCAAAGTGAGGGGAATCAGTTTTAGCCAACCGCCCTGTTTGTGGATCAAGACCACGGCAGTAATGCATTTGACCATGCGGTGGCAACAAAGAGTAGTGCCCCGCTTTAATGGTACGGTAACCAGGCTTGGCTCGTCCACGGTCCAGACCAGCAATAGGTCGACTCTGCCAGCGTTGCGCATGATGACTATACCACTGACGGCGATCGCGTGGACCATCACCTACCACTGACTGGTGATAGCCATGACCGTGGTCACTGGCACCATATATTGGTCGATAAATCTCAGGTCGCTTGAACTGTTCAACTAAATAGTCCCAATCACTCATATCCCAACGACCATCCGATGTGCAAGCATTCGCATGACGCTGACCACCATGTCCTGACCAAATGATTTTAATCAATGTTTGGTGCGCTGCATAATCATCTCGCGCACGTTCAAACGGCACGACTGTTGCTGGCACACGCAGGGCTAATTGATCAAACTGTACTCGACTCATGCTCTCTCCCCCACATCAAAGCTACTTATCTACGGTAAGCCGGCGCCTCATCCACATCCGCATAATCGGGCAAGCTGGCTGTATCAGTAGCCAATCGCGTTTGCAGTAATACATACAGTGCAGGCGACGTACGAACAGTTAATACACCAGTGCCTCGAGATTCATCAATTTTTTTAGGTTGAATTTCATAACCCGGACGCTCTGAATGCAGTTTATTGTTGCTAACAAAATCGGTAGCAGCACGCATCAAAGTAAACTGAAAGTGAACCCAACCGTATTGACCTTTTTGTAAACCAACAGCACCTAAGTTACCTAAAGCGGCGGCGGCTAAATCTGCAGCCGTCAGCGCTGGGGCCGTTGGCACCACTTCTTCCTGACCATCTTCGGCAGATGCTGCCGCACCACCGGAACTCAAATCCACCATCTCAAAGGTATTCGCATGATCACCGCCATCATTGCTTGCTAACGCTTCTGGTCTTGCTGGTCTACGTCTCATTACTTCTTCCTCATTTTTTAAAGTTATTTATACTCTATAAGCAGGTGCTGTTGGTACATTGCTGACATCACCGGGTAATTCTGTCACCGCACTGGCTAATAAGGCGTAGCGTGATTGACTCAAACGCACCATCGCCTTGCCGCTATAGCGTCTGGTATCTGGTTTTTTATACGTCGCGCCAGTTGGGTCACGTTCGGCACGTAAATCTTCCGTTTGTATAAAAGCATTTGCCGTTGTCGCATCATCAAACACCAAATGCATATAGCCCTTTTGGCCTTTATATACATTTATCGTGCATGCATATCGCCCTATGGTTACGCTACCGGGAGGCACGTAGCTAGAGGCCACTGCAGGTGGAGCTGTTACAGGTGCTGGTGCTACCGGAGGGGCCGCCGCCGCTCCTGGTACGCTGGCATCTGTTGTTGGCGCTTCCGCTTTAGGTTCTGAGCCTGCAGAGCCACCAGAAGAAGCACGGTCAAGAACCTCATGGGGCAATGGAGCGACTACCCTATATAAAGGAACCGTTGGCGCTTCAAATTCACCGGTAAAACTTGGATTTTGTATTACACCACTGCTGGTAGAAACTGAATAAATAAACTGAAACGGCACACCCGTCATAAAATTAACTTCTGCAAGTTGTTGTCGATAGGAGCCACCCTGCTTTTTGCGAGTAGCAACAATATCAACAGCCAACGCACGCGGGTCTGAAATAGCATGACCATTGAATCTCAGAGTATATACATATCGTATGCCATAATAATCCCTAGGAAACCCTGCCGCTTGATCCCTGTATTTACTGGTTGACACACCATTGTTACTGGTACCATCAGAGCAAAAATAATAGTTTCTATCACGAGACCTTTCCAGTGAAACAGACGACGCAAATCCGACTGTAAAAATATTATCTGGCCCTGACCGACTATCACCACGGTATAGTTCGACATAGGGTGTATCATCTTTATTATCAAGAAAAACGATTTCATAGGTTTGTCCGATAACAGCTTTATACACATAAGCTTCATGCTTTTCTAACTCACGCAGAAAAAAACTTTCAAAAGTTTTGCTAGCATAGGAATTCCACTCAGTCCTGGCACCTTTCAACCAATCGATGCAAGTAACTATGACATTAGTGGCAGTCGCCAACTGCTTGGCTAAATCCTTATAGGAATCGCTAGAAAATAATCTACCAAACTTTCCCAGCGCATTGTTATATTCGTATTCTGCCGCACTGCATGCTGCTAAAGCTGATGCTCTTTGCTCCGCTATACTTCTTCGCATAAATACTCCACCCCACGCAAAATATTAATTTCGATATAACCGGTATTGTATGTAATGTAATATTTTTATCAAGACGGCTTCATTTAACACACTGTTTCCTGTACGGCATTAATAGCGCTAAAATAGTCCACAGTAATTATTGATTTTTATTTTTTATCTTGATTATCATGATTCTAGAAATGCAGGCACTGAGCTTAATTATGAAAAATAATTATATTATAACTATTTGAGATCAATCTAAAGGATAAAATTAATCGTGAGTTAATGTTATTCATACGCATTACATACATTAGCGCACGATCAACTGAAGGACGTAAAAAAGCCGGAACAAGTCCGGCTTATGATTTTGTAGTGACAGGCAATTACTCTTGTTCGTTGCCTACCAACTCAACGATAGCCATCGGTGCTTTATCACCAGGACGGTAACCGCATTTTAATACACGCATATACCCACCTGGACGATCAGCAAAACGTGGACCAAGCACAGTAAACAACTTGTTAACCATCGCTTTATCACGCAAACGTGAGAAAGCTAGACGACGGTTAGCAACGCTATCTTCTTTACCCAGCGTAATCATTGGTTCAACAACACCACGCAACTCTTTAGCTTTCGCTAATGTGGTCTTGATAGTTTCATGTTGTAACATAGAAGCAGCCATGTTGCGGTACATTGCTTTACGGTGCGAGCTGTTACGACCTAATTTTCTTCCACTCTTACGATGATTCATGTTCTTAACCTTCTATTTTATTCTACGCCGTACTCAACTGGCGGCCATTGTTCAACCACCATACCTAACGTTAAACCACGCTGTGCTAGTACGCCTTTAATTTCCATTAATGATTTCTTACCTAAGTTAGGTGTTTTTAGTAAATCATTCTCTGAACGCATAACCAAATCACCAATGTAGCAAATGTTTTCTGCTTTTAAGCAATTAGCTGCACGTACAGTTAATTCTAAATCGTCTACTGGACGCAATAAAACCGGATCAACACTGCTTGAGCTGTCTTTAGACTCAACAAAGTCTTCATGCTTCAATTCAACAAACGCCATTAACTGATGTTGTAGAATAGTCGCACAACGACGAATTGCTTCTTCAGGATCCAATGTTCCGTTAGTTTCTACTTCTAGGATAAGCTTATCCAAGTCAGTACGATTCTCAACACGAGCATTTTCTACTTGATAAGTCACACGACGCACTGGGCTGTATGAAGCATCTAAGTTTAATTCACCTAGAGTCTTACCTTCTTCAAGCTCATCAGTTAACACACGATTCGATGGTTGGTAACCACGACCTGTCTTAACAGTAAGACGCATTTTTAAATCGCCTTCATCTGTTAAGTGAGCAATCACGTGTTCTGGGTTAATGATTTCAATGTCGTGATCTAACTGGATATCACCAGCAGTCACAGGACCTACACCCGTTTTATGCAAAGTTAACTCAGCTACTTCGCGATTATTCATTTTAATCGCAACGTCTTTTAAGTTAAGTAAAATATCAACAACGTCTTCACGCACACCATTGATTGAGCTGTACTCATGCAATACGTTATCGATACTGATATCGGTGATAGCAGCACCAGTCATTGAAGACAATAAAATACGGCGCAGTGCATTACCTAAGGTGTAACCAAAGCCACGTTCCAATGGTTCAAGCACGATGCGTGAAACAAACGGCGATAACGCCTGCACTTGAATGTTCTTTGGTGTCAGAAAATCTTTATAGATATCTTGCATTATTTCACCTCTACTTAGAGTACAATTCAACAACAAGGTTCACTTTAAACTCGGTAGGCAATTCATCAATATCTGCCTCAGCTTTGTAAGTACCTTCAACTTTCTTGCTATCAACATCTACCCATGAGCATTGTTGACGCTGTGCTGCAATTTCCATCGCCGCTTTAATACGTAATTGCTTTTTAGCACGATCACGGATTTCAACAACATCACCAGCTTGCACATGATAAGAAGCCACATTTACGATAGTGCCATTCACTTTAACTGCTTTATGGCTAACTAATTGACGTGCTTCTGCGCGAGTCGCTGCAAAACCCATACGGTAAACAACGTTATCTAAGCGCGCTTCCAATAACTTCAATAAGTTATCACCGGTAGAACCTTTTTGACCATCGGCAGTTTTATAATATTTTCTAAACTGCTTTTCCATTACTTCATAATAGCGACGAATCATTTGCTTCATACGCAATTGCACACCAAAGTCAGTGGTACGACCACGACGTTGCCAGTGTACACCTGGAGTACGCTCCATATTACATTTAGAATCTGTGCTACGCACACCACTCTTATGACCTAAATCTGTTTTTTCACGACGTGATAAGCGGCACTTTGGCCCTATGTATCTTGCCATTTAATCTTCTCCTATACTCTACGCTTCTTACGTGGACGACAACCGTTATGCGGCAAACGAGTTTTATCAGTAACACGGTGAATCATTACACCGGCACTTTTTAAACCACGAATCGCAGGTTCACGACCAGCACCAGGACCACGTACGTTTACTGCTAATTTGGTCAAACCACACTCAGCTTTTAAACGTTTAGCCAATTCTTCAGCCGCTGTTTGAGCAGCAAATGGTGTACTCTTACGAGCCCCCTTAAAACCTTCACTACCAGCAGATGCTTGAGCGATTTTATCGCCTGACATGTCTGTGATAACAATCAATGTGTTATTAAAGGTTGCTTTAATATGAGCAATACCTTCGGTAATCTTATGTTTGCGCTTTTTACGAGCAGGAGCATTCTGTCTCATTCTCTATTACCCTTTTATTTAGCTTTAACGACTAGTTTGCGCTTACCTTTGCGCGTTCTAGCATTATTTTTAGTATTCTGACCATTTACTGGCAAGCCTTTTCTATGACGGATACCGGCATAACAACCTAGATCCATTTTTCTCTTAATATTCATAGAGATTTCACGTCTTAGGTCACCTTCTACAGTTAGTTTTGCAACCTCTGTACGCAGTGCTTCTAATTCTGCTTCGCTTAAATCCTGTACTTTTTGATCTGGTTGTACGCTAGCTTGTTCGCAGATCTTAAGCGCTTGAGTTGGTCCAACACCATAAACACTACGTAATGCAATACGCGTATGCTTATGCATTGGTATATTAACTCCTGCAATTCGTGCAGACATATGACTTTACTCCGATTTTTCTAAATTTAACTTTACCAAAAGCCGCTTAGGATACCTTCCTACGCTGTAAAATGCAAATATTAACCTTGTCTTTGTTTATGACGTTTTTCTTTGCAAATTACGCGCACGACACCCTTACGACGAATGACTTTACAATTTCTACATATCTTTTTTACTGACGCTCTAACTTTCACGTTTTTTCTCCTGACAACTAAATTAAGCTCATTTTCGAGCCACTGCCCTTATTTTTCATAATCGACTGATACTGATGGCTCATCAGGTGCGCTTGCACTTGAGCGATAAAGTCCATCAGAACAACCACGATGATCAGTAAAGAGGTACCACCAAAGTAAAACGGTACATTCCATACGATGATCAAAAATTGTGGTAATAATGCCACTAATGTTAAGTAAATGGCACCTACAACGGTCAAACGGGTCATAACTGAGTCAATATACTCGGCTGTTTTCTCACCTGGACGTATACCTGGAATAAAAGCACCTGATTTCTTCAAATTATCTGCCGTTTCCTTAGGGTTAAACACCAAAGCGGTATAAAAGAAGGCAAAGAAGATCACAGCAACGGCGAACACTATAATATATAGCGGCTGTCCCGGTGATAATGCCAAAGCCAGATCATTCAACCAACCAAAGCCTTTCACACTGGAAAAGAACTTAGCGATCGCACCCGGGAACATAATGATACTCGAGGCAAAAATCGGTGGGATAACACCTGACATATTGATTTTTAACGGTAAATGGCTTGATTGAGCTTGATACAATTTACGCCCTTGCTGCCTTTTAGCGTAATTTATGGTAATGCGACGCTGCGCTCTTTCAACAAACACTACAACACCAGTAATCGCCAATACAACAACTACTAATATAATCAAAGAGATAGCTTGCATCTGACCTTGATGCACCTGCTCAAATACTTGGCCAATAGCCGATGGGAATCGTGACACAATACTAGCGAAAATGATCAGTGAAATACCGTTACCGATACCGCGTTCTGTCATTTGTTCACCCATCCACATCAAGAACATGGTGCCAGTAATGAGGGTTACCATGGCTGTAAAGTAGAAAATTGGACCCGGACTTAAAACAACGTTACTGCTAACCAACCACTTGGCTATACCTAAGGCCTGGAATGCAGATAATACTAAAGTACCGTAACGCGTATATTGATTAATTTTACGACGACCAGCTTCACCCTCTTTCTTCAACTGCTGTAGTGAGGGGATAATTGAGCCAAACATCTGGATAATAATAGAAGCCGAGATGTAAGGCATAACACCGAGCGCGAATATTGTCATTCGCGAAAGTGCACCACCAGAAAACATATTGAATAGACCGAGCAATCCGCTTTGATGCTGATTGAATAAATCAGCTAAACGCGCAGGGTCTAACCCAGGCACAGGAATATAAGAACCAAGGCGATACACCAGGATACCAATAAATACAACAAGCAAGCGCATTTTTAGCTCATGTAAGCCGCCGCCTGCTAATGATGATCCTAATTTAGGTGTTGCCATGATTCCATCCCGCTACTTATGCTTCCGTTGTTTCCACTTTGCCGCCAGCTGCTTCAATAGCTGCTTTAGCACCCTTAGTCACTGGAATATCACGTAAAGTTACTGCTTTAGTAATCTCACCACTAGCAATCACTTTAACCGTTTTAATATTTTGATTAATCACACCCGATGCTTTCAAAGCAGCAAGATCAATCACATCAGCCGTTACTTGTGCTAATTCATGCAAACGCACTTCAGCACGTGTTAATGACTTACGTGATGTGAAACCAAATTTAGGTACACGGCGTTGCAAAGGCATTTGACCACCTTCGAAACCACTCTTATGATAACCACCTGATCGTGAATGTTGACCTTTGTGACCACGACCAGCAGTCTTACCCAGACCACAACCGATACCACGTCCAACACGCTTTCTATTTTTCTTCGAACCATCAGCTGGTTTTATTGTATTCAAATGCATTATGCTGACTCCTCAACCTGTAGCAAATAACTTACTTTGTTAATCATGCCACGATTTTCAGGGGTATCTAACACTTCAACGCTATGATTAATGCGACGAAGGCCTAGACCCAGAACATTTTCTTTATGACCCTTAGTGCGGCCATGCAAACTTTTCTTTAATGTCACTTTGACACGTTTATCTTTAGCCATCGGTTAGTCCTCCAAGATCTCTTCTACGCGTTTACCACGTTTCTCAGCCACCGATTCAGGTGTCGACATCTGAACCAAACCATTAACAGTAGCGCGAACCACGTTAATTGGGTTAGTTGAACCAATGCTTTTCGATAACACGTTTTTAATACCAACCACTTCGAAGACTGCGCGCATTGCACTACCTGCAATGACACCAGTACCTTCAGAAGCTGGCTTCATAAATACTTTACTCGCACCGTGATTAGCATTAATCGCGTGATGTAATGTGCCATCTTTAAGATCAATGTATACAACATTACGACGTGCGTTTTCAGTCGCTTTTTGAATAGCCACTGGCACTTCTTTTGCTTTACCACGACCAAAACCTATACGACCGTTGCCGTCACCGGTAACAATCAATGCGTCAAATCCAAATACACGACCACCCTTAACTACTTTAGAAGTACGTCGCATGGTAACCAGTTTGTCCTGGTATGTGTCTTCAACTGCTGCTGTATTAGCACCCATATAAACAATCCCCTATTAAAACTGTACGTCACCTTCACGAACCGCATCAGCTAACGCTTGCACACGACCGTGATATTTGAAACCTGAGCGATCGAAAGCAATGCTTTCAACACCCGCCTTTTTAATTTTTTCTGCAATTGCTTTACCCACTACAACCGCTGCATCTTTGTTACCACCAAATTTAACAGCAGAACGCAGATCTTTATCCAGAGTTGAAGCTGAACATACCACTTTACTACCGCATGGAGTAATCAATTGCGCGTATGTATGACGCGGAGTACGCAATACCACTAAGCGATGCTTAGGAGAGCCCTTTCTTGCTTGGTCGGCGATCTTTGATCGCGTCAAACGAGAGCGTCTTAATCTTGCTTTCTTCTTATTTATCATTTTTTCTTAGCCTCTTTCTTTACAACCACTTCATCGCTGTAACGAATACCCTTACCTTTATAAGGCTCAGGTGCACGAATTTTGCGGATATTAGCTGCCATTTGGCATACACGCTGTTTATCAATACCTTTAATTACAATCTCAGTTTGAGTCGGTGTTTCCACTGTCAAACCTTCAGGCATTTCTAAATTCACAGGGTGTGAATAACCAACGTTGATTTCGATGTTTTTACCTTGTGCTTTTGCACGGTAACCAACACCAACCATTGTCAGCTTTCTTTCGAAACCTTCACTAACACCTTGCACCATGTTGGCAGCCAGCGCGCGGCTGGTACCAGCTAATGCATTAGCGGTTTTTTTATCGTTCGCTGGAGCAAATGATAATACATTATCGGTTAGCTCAAATGTAACCAAGTCATGATTAACTCTCTCCAACTCGCCTTTAGGACCTTTTACTTTTAATAGCTGTCCCTCGATAGTTACATCGACTCCTGATGGCACTACCACCGGATTATTTGCAACTCTACTCGTCATGGCTGTTCTCCTACTAGCTCACATACAATAATACTTCACCACCTTTACCGGCACGACGCGCTGCTTTATCGCTCATCACACCTGCAGAGGTAGAAATAACTGCCACACCCAAGCCATTATTGACTTTGGGCAACTCATCTTTGCCTTTATATTTACGATAACTAGGCTTGCTTTCGCGTTGTAATTTTTCAATTACTGGCTTGCCATCAAAATATTTCAGCTCAATTCTCATTGTTGGCAAAGCAGAACCTTCTACTTCACCGAAATCAGTTATGTAACCTTCATCTTTAAATACTGCAGCAATAGCCATTTTAATTTTAGACATTGGCATTTCTACTGCTTTTTTGCTCACTGCTTGCGCATTACGCATGCGAGTTAACATATCTGATATGGGATCTTGTAATGACATAATATTCTCCTACCAACTCGCTTTCTTTAAACCAGGCACATCGCCACGCATAGCTGCTTCACGCAAGTGAATACGGCACAAACCAAACTTTCTCAAGTTTCCATTTGGACGACCACAAGCACGGCAACGGTTACGTACACGGCATGGACTTTCGTCACGACGTTTACGTTGCAGTTTCAAGATAGCTTCGTCTCTGTTCTCTTCGTCTTTTTTGATAATATTCTTCAAAGCTTGACGAGCTGCACGAGCAAGACTTGATAATTTCATACGCTTTTTGTTACGCATAATTGAACTTGTTTTAGCCATTATTCAACCTCTTTATTGGCTTTTTTCAAAGGAAAGTTAAATGCTTTTAATAACGCACGGCCTTCCTCATCATTTTTAGCACTGGTTGTGATACAAATATCCATTCCGCGAATCGCATCAATCTTATCGTAATTGATTTCTGGAAAAACGATTTGTTCCTGAATACCCAAACTGTAATTTCCACGTCCGTCAAATGCATTCGCTTTAAAGCCACGGAAATCTCGTATACGTGGAATCGAAATATCAACCAAGCGCTCAAAAAAGTCATACATACGTTCACCACGCAGTGTCACTTTAGCGCCGATTGGCCAACCATCACGAATTTTGAAACCAGCGTTTGATTTACGTGCTTTAGTTGCCACTGCTTTTTGACCAGTGATCGCAGCTAAGTCAGCTAAAGCATTAGCAACAACTTTCTTATCACCAACTGCTTCACTCAAACCTATGTTCAATGTGATTTTAGTGATTTTAGGCACTTGCATCACCGATTTAAAATTAAACTGCTCTTTAAGCTGCTTAACAATCGTTTCTTTATAATACGTTTTTAAACTCATCATCGTATCCTTTAAACATCCACTACTTCGTCGTTAGACTTGAAGTAACGTACTTTCTTACCATCTTCTAACACACGAATACCTACGCGGTCTGCTTTATTAGTTGTTGGATTCAACAATGCAACATTAGAAATGTTCAGTGCTGCTTCCTTCTCAACAATCCCGCCCTGTTCTTGTTTATTAGGGTTAGGTTTGGTGTGTTTCTTCACCATATTAACGCCTTCGACAAACAAGCGGGTATCTTTCTTTTCTTTTTGCACCAGGCGCGTTACACGACCGGTTTTACCTTTATCTTTACCAGCAATTACTACTACTTCATCACCAATTCTTATTTTTGCAATACTCATGATTACAACACCTCCAATGCTAAGGAGATAATCTTCATAAAGTTACCTGTACGTAATTCACGAGTAACCGGCCCAAAGATACGCGTACCAATCGGTTGGTTCTGCGCATTTAATAAAACCACTGCGTTGGTGTCGAAACGAATCAATGAACCATCTGGACGACGCACACCTTTACGGGTACGCACTACAACAGCGTTCATCACTTCACCTTTCTTCACTTTACCGCGAGGTATCGCTTCTTTCACAGTTACTTTAATAATGTCACCAATATTAGCGTAGCGTCTTTTCGAGCCACCTAAAACTTTAATGCACATTACTCGTCTAGCACCGCTATTATCTGCGACATTCACTAACGATTGTGTTTGTATCATGCCTTATCTCCACTTATACGCATCAGCTACGCTGCGCGCTCTTTAACTTCTACCAATCTCCAACTCTTAGTCTTTGAAATTGGCTTGCACTCTTGAACAACAACAACATCCCCCATTTGGCATGTGTTTTCTTCATCATGTGCATGTACCTTAGTTGAACGCTTAATGAATTTACCGTAAATCGGGTGCTTCACTCGACGTTCGACATAAACAGTTATGCCTTTGTCCATTTTATTGCTCACAACTTTACCCATGAGGGTACGTGGCAATGATTTCTCTTCCGCATTAGCCATTATCACGCTCCTTCTGGTTCAAGATAGTTTTTACACGTGCAATTTGACGACGTACATTTTTAAATAAGTGCGGCTTAGGTGTTTGACCCATGCCACGCTGCATACGTAAGTTAAACTGCTCTTGCAATAGTGCCAACAATTCTGTTTGTAGTTCGGCTGCAGTTTTTTGCTTTAGTTCTTGTGCTTTCATTACATCACCGTTCTTTTTACAAATATGACCGATACCGGTAATTTCGCAGCTGCACGAGCAAATGCTTCACGTGCTAACTCTTCCGGTACACCTTCGATTTCAAATAACACACGGCCTGGTTGAACAAGTGCTACCCAATATTCTACATTACCCTTACCTTTACCTTGTCTCACCTCTAAAGGCTTCTTTGAGATCGGCTTGTCAGGGAAGATACGAATCACTGTTTTACCACCACGTTTTACGTGACGAGCAATAGCACGACGAGCAGCTTCTAATTGACGAGCAGTAATACGGCCACGCTGAGTAGCTTTCATTCCAAACTCACCAAAGCTGATCTTATTACCGCGTTGAGCTAACCCGCTGTTATCACCTTTAAAATCTTTACGAAACTTTCTTTTTCTTGGTTGGCGCATCGTTTATTCCTCACCTGCCTTGTTAGTTTCATCAGCAGCACTGTCAGCATTAAGGCTTTGTACTTCACCTTTAAAGATCCACACTTTAATTCCGATAACACCATATGTGGTGTTAGCTCGAGCTGTACCATAATCAATATCAGCACGGAATGTGTGTAGTGGAACGCGACCTTCACGGTACCATTCAGTACGTGCGATTTCAGCACCACCCAAACGACCAGCTACGTTAACACGAACACCTAGTGCTCCGCATTTCATAGAAGTTTGCACTGCACGCTTCATTGCACGACGAAACATAACACGTCGCTCCAATTGTTGAGCGATGTTTTGTGCAACTAAGTAAGCATCCATTTCAGGTTTGCGAATTTCTTCAATCGTAATATGCACAGGCATATTAATCATTTTAGAAATATGATCACGTAACACATCAACTTCACCACCTTTCTTACCAATGATGACGCCTGGACGTGCTGAGTGAATAGCGATTCGTGCATTACGTGCTGGACGATCAATTTGAATACGGCTAACTGAAGCACGTTTCAATTTATCACGCAGGTAATCACGAATCTTCAGATCAGCATTCAGGAAGTCTGAATAATCACGCGAGTTAGCATACCATTTAGCCGTCCAGTCTTTAGATATACCTAATCTAATACCGGTAGGATTAACTTTTTGACCCATGAATCGATCTCCTTAACTATCCGCAACCATCACAGTGATGTGACAGCTACGTTTTAAAATACGGTTAGCACGACCACGAGCACGCGCACTAAAGCGTTTCATCGTAGGACCCTCGTCTACAAAAATTGTAGATACCTTCAATTCATCAATATCAGCACCGTTATTGTGCTCAGCATTGGCAATCGCAGATTCCAAAACCTTTTTAACCAAGACAGCGGCTTTTTTCTTGCTGAATGCTAGCAAGTCTACTGCCTTTTCAACTGGTAAGCCGCGCACTTGATCAGCAACCCATCTGACTTTCTGAGCTGAAATTCGTGCATGTCTATGTTTAGCTGCTACTTCCATCTCTTAATCCTCTATTTCTTCTTCGACTTTTTATCGCCATGACTACCCTTACGAGTAATCGCGAATTCGCCGAGCTTATGACCAACCATGTTCTCTGTAATATAAACCGGCACATGGTCACGACCATTATGTACTGCAATCGTTTTACCAACCATCATCGGTAGAATCATTGATGCACGCGACCAAGTCTTAATTGGGCGATTCGAATCACCTGCTGCTTCAACCTTCTTAATTAGATGGTCTGCGCAGTAAGGTCCTTTGTATGCTGATCTTGTTGACACAGTCTATCCCCTCTATTTCTTACGTCGATCACGTATGATCATTTTATTAGTACGCTTATTGCTACGGGTTTTCTTACCCTTAGCTGGTACACCCGTTGGACTCACTGGATGACGACCACCTGACGTTTTACCTTCACCACCACCGTGTGGGTGATCAACAGGGTTCATCGCAACACCACGAACGGTTGGACGACGACCACGCCAGCGGTTAGCACCCGCTTTACCTAATGAGCGTAAGCTGTGTTCTGAGTTAGATACTTCACCTACCGTTGCACGGCAAGTTAACAATACCTTACGCATTTCACCTGAACGCATACGTAGAATCGCGTAAATACCTTCTTTAGCAACCAACTGAGCTGATGTTCCAGCACTACGCATCATTTGTGCGCCTTTACCTGGCTTCAATTCAACACAGTGAATTGTTGTACCTAATGGAATGTTATCCAATGGTAAGCAGTTACCCGGTTTAATCGGTGCATCTTCACCAGATTGAACTAAAGTATCTTTCAACACATTCTTAGGAGCAATAATATAACGACGCTCACCATCCGCATATAACACTAAAGCTAAATGCGCGCTACGGTTAGGATCGTATTCGATACGCTCTACTTTACCCACAATACCGTCTTTATTACGTTTGAAGTCAACGATACGGTAAGCTTGTTTATGTCCGCCACCACGATGGCGCACTGTAATACGACCAGCATTGTTACGGCCGTTGGTACGATTTTTCTTTTCTAATAAAGGACCGTAAGGCTTTCCTTTATACAACTCAGGGCTCTTAACGCTTACGACAAAGCGACGTCCCGGTGAGGTTGGTTTTGCTTTTACTAAAGGCATTAATTCAACTCCTACGCTTGTACCGCAATATCGATCTCAGAACCTTCACCCAAAGTAACCATCGCTTTTTTCCAATCTTTGCGCTTACCTTGAATTCGGCCAAAACGAGTCGACTTACCCTTCATTTTAATCATACGAACCGAATCAACCTTCACACTGAACAATTGCTCTAGTGCTGCCCTTACTTCAGGCTTAGTTGCGTCGATCGCTACCTTAAATGTGTATTGACGGTTACCCATACTTCCTGAAGAACTTTTCTCAGAAATATGCGGTGACATCACCACTTTCAATAATCTTTCTTGTTGTGTACTCATGCTAATTTCTCCTCTAGCAGTTTGACACTATCAACAGTCATCACCACTTTATCGAAACCAATCAAAGCCACTGGATCCAATTGATTTACAGAGTAAGCATCAACATACGGGATATTACGTGCTGCTAATATAAGATTGTCATCTTGTGCAGCCGTTACCAGTAATACACTTCTTGCTTCAAGCTTTAAGCCATCAATTAAAGAAACCACTTGCTTAGTTTTAGGCTCTGCAATGGTAATATCGTTAACCAATATTAATCGCTCTTGACGAATAAGTTCAGACACAATCGAAGCCATGGCTTTACGATACATCTTCTTATTAATTTTTTGGCTGTAATCACGTGGACGTGCAGCAAATGTCACACCACCTGAACGCCAGATTGGGCTACGCGATGTACCAGCACGTGCACGGCCAGTACCTTTTTGACGCCAAGGTTTAGCACCACCACCACTTACATCACTGCGATTCTTTTGCGCTTTAGTACCTGCACGACCTGTTGCCATATAACTGGTAACCACTTGGTGTACTAGGCCTTCATTGAACTCTATCGCAAAAGCATTGTCGGCTAATTCGAGTTTACCTGCATTAACTACCTGAAGTTCCATTAGCCTTCCCCTTTCTTAACAGCATTCTTGATGATGACTTGGCCACCAGGAGCACCCGGTACCGCACCACGGATAAGAATGATTTTACGATCGGCATCAACTCTAACGACACGTTGGTTTTGTACGGTTGTACGTACGTTACCCATTTGACCTGCCATTTTCTTACCTTTAAATACGCGGCCTGGTGTTTGGCATTGACCAATCGAACCAGGAGCACGGTGAGAAATCGAGTTACCGTGAGTAGCATCTTGCATTGAAAAATTATGACGCTTAACACAACCGGCAAAACCTTTACCGCGTGATACGCCTGTTACGTCGACCATTTGGCCTTCTTTGAATAATTCGAGACCGAGCTCATCGCCACGCTTAACGTCTTTATGCTCGTCTTCTTGAAGACGAAATTCCATTAATACGTTACCGGCTTCTACTTTAGCTCGTTTGAATACACCTGCACGAGGTTTATTAACCTTAGAGGCTTTAATGGTACCTGTGGTCACCTGGACCGCACGATATCCATCACGCTTATCTGATTTTACCTGTGTTACTCGGTGAGGATGTACCTCAACCACCGTTACTGGTACTGACTCTCCGCTTTCTAAGAAAACACGGGTCATACCGCACTTACGGCCAATGAGTCCCATTGACATATTAGCTTTCTCCACATTAGAGGCTGACAACCTTCCTTAAATAACGCTTAAGGAAACGTAATCTGCTTAATCACTTAATAAAAATGGCCCCTAGCTGTGGGACCATTTTCTGCTTTTAAATCTGCTGAGTCGGTTAAATCCTAACCATATTCACCCAGGGAGCTAAAGATACATGAAAATCAAACAAGTTCCAACTGTTTTTTTGATTATTTTTCATTATGAGAGGGTACAGCGACTCGGTCGACTGGATGGGAGCTTCTCACGCGCTTTTCTCAATGATTCAAGCAACGCATCATCGTCTTTTATGGCGCCATCAATCTTTTTCTGCTGCTCAGCGGACAACCCATCTCGCCTCACTTAAAACTGTGCAGTTAAGCGGCAACGTCTTACTTCTGAGCTAGCCGTGTCCACATCAGTCGTGGAAAAAAGACTAAACTGATTCAGTCGTCCTAAGTGGTTATGCGTGTAAGTGGCTGTATTTCCAGCGCCTTTTTTAAACGTCGGCTTATCCAACCTTGCATCATGTGGCATATATCACTCCCCGGCTGTCAGAAAACAATATCTTATACCATATTGCTAGTACTGCCCAGCAACAACGCTATTCAATCAATGGGACACCAGGTGGCTGGGCAACTAAAGCATTACATTCTGAAACGTACGCTGAGTTGACTTTAGCCGCTCTCACTTCTTAACTCTTCATATGATATGATCATTAACTCGAAGCACTATTCAAAGGAATGAATCCATGCGTAAATTAACCACAATACTCAGCGCTGCCGTATTATCATGTGCAGCTGCCAGCCTGTTTGCCACAGAGCAAGCCAAACCATCTAACCAACATTTAGTTACTGCTGACATACAAAAAACACTGCCTGCAACAGATGCGCTAAACCGATTGAAAAAAGGTAATCAGCGCTACGCTAGCGGCACAACCGTTAAATATAATCAACGACAACTAAGCCAGTTGGCTAGCCAGAAAGGTCAGGCACCTTATGCTTTTATATTTAATTGTGTCGATTCGCGCAGCGTACCTGAAGTAATTTTTGACCAACCCGTGGGTGCCATGTTTGTTTCACGCATAGCCGGTAATGTGGTTAGTCCTGACGTATTGGGTAGCATGGAGTTTGCTACAAAATACGCGGGCAGCAAATTGGTCGTTATCATGGGACACACCCAATGTGGTGCTGTTGCTGGCGCTTGCAGCGGCGTCGATAAACCACAACAACTCAATATGCTGCTGAAAAAAATTGACCCTGCGGTTCAGCAAATAGCGAAAGCAAAAAAGGGCGCATTAGATTGTAAGAACATGACGGAGATAGATCAAATCGCCAAACAAAATGTTCTCAATCAAATGCAGGCATTACTAAAAAATAGTAAGGCACTAGCCAACATGGTAGATCAACACAAAATCCTGCTCGTCGGCGCTATGCATAATATTAAAACCGGTAAGGTGGATTTTTTCAATCTTAAAGGCAGTTCAGAGTAACTTTCAGATGTGAGGTAAGTTTGGAAATTAAGTGTAATAAAAAAGCCCGCTGTTGCGGGCTTCTGGACCCCGGATCAAGTCCGGGGTGACATATTTCTTCCGGATGGAAGCTACTATTCGACGCTGATTTGCACGTCCACACCAGCTGCCAAGTCTAGCTTCATCAAAGCATCAACAGTCTTGTCAGTTGGGTTAGCGATATCAACTAAACGCTTATGAGTACGAATTTCATATTGATCACGTGCATCTTTATCCACGTGAGGTGAAATCAATACCGTATAACGCTCAATTCGAGTTGGCATTGGTATAGGGCCAATCACTTGGGCACCTGTACGTTTGGCCGTTTCAACAATCTCTTTTGTAGAGCGGTCGATAAGCTTATGATCAAACGCCTTAAGACGGATCCGAATGCGCTGATTCTTTTTTACCACTGCCATGATGTACCTCTTCTATTCAATGATTTTAGCAACAACGCCCGCACCCACTGTACGGCCACCTTCACGAATCGCAAAACGTAAACCGTCTTCCATCGCAATCGGCG
>JARGNX010000016.1 GCA_029210045.1 Coxiellaceae bacterium | reverse complement strand
ATAGGCTTTGACATATATAACTCTCGACTTATGTAACACACAAGTGGATTGTAATGCTGAATTCTTAGGGTTTACTTAAATAATGAAAAAAACTTAGTGATTAGCGATGTTAATAACTTATGTGAATATATATAAATCATAGAGCGCTAATGTTGAGGTTACTTTTGCATGCAGATAGATATAACATGGATAACTTACCACGTAACTAGCCTGGCTTTATTGAGGGAGCGCGGGTGTCATCGCCAGGGTAACCCTCTAACGAGCGCCGATCGACAGCTTTTGCTTTTAATTGATCCAATGTATAACTATGCCCTGGTAGGCAAATATCCGCTACACGTAACGCCGCTTCAGCGATGTTATAGGCCGACCGTTGCTCCATGGCTGGTAAGTCATCAGCGCGAGCTTCTTTACGATCATAAAATCCGGTATGCAAGCGATGATAAGCATTAGCAAGAAAGTTAGGCGACGTATCCATAAAGCGGCGCACCTCAACCCTGTCTTTCGAACTAAAAAGGCCGGATCCGCTCACTAAGTTAGCGGTTTTACACCGCAATATTTCAAGTCTTTCATGAGGAAAATCTGATGTGGACATATATTCAAACGGAGCTGCATCACCAGACTCAAAAGCAAATGCCTTAGCTATTTGCTCACGATTGACAGCAAAAGCTGATTCATGAAAGATTTCAAACAGCAACACGGTCATGAGTTGTTTGATATTACGGTCATGATAACTGTCATCCGCTGTCACTTTAATGGCGGGAAGTAATTTTTCATGCAAGAAAGCGGCTTCTTTATTGATGCATGCGCTAACGGATTCTCCTGCGCGCGCTTGTTCGTTAAAAGTCACCATACGCACCAAATGACTAAAGTCGTGAAAGAAAAAATCAGACGGCGGATTAAAATGCCCATCAGCAAACACAGCTTCATCAGTTAATACGCCGACCAGACCAAGCTGCAATGGTCTCACTTGAATGAGCTCAACCAGGCTAAGATCAAACAATACCGGCAAAAAAACTGGCTTACTGTTGGCGCATGATGGCAAATGATGCATTTCATGCATGCGATACAAGTAACGTTCAACATGGTAATGCATCGGCAAGCCATCATAGCGTTGGCGTGTTAACGCATCAAGCAATGCCAGCACGTTAGCTATCGTCATCATGCTTGGAATATAGGGGAATTGACCACCGTAGGTTGGCTTGTAATTATAATCTAAATCAAAGCCCCGAAACTGCAACGTTAAATGCAGCAGTTGGCGTTGCGCATGACATACCATCTCTTTAGCAAGCTCGCCCTGCTTGTCGACTTGCTCTTGTGTCTTATCAGACTCCAGTGTTTCTAGCATCGCTATAACTGCAGGTTCAAATTCAGGCATTGGCGTCAGTGCGCCTCGGGCTTCAATACGTGCTACCAAGGTTTTAGAGAAATCAACAGCTGTAGTTGAGCTGCCGCAAATCTGTTGTCTTAATTTACTACTAGCGACTGTAGACTTGAACCTAAGATGTTGCGATACTTTTAGAATTGTTTGTCTCATACTATACCGATGCTATTTACTTAAAATTACAAACTTTATAAAGCAATTAATATAAAAAGTGAATCACCATACAAAATCCTTTCTATCAGAATTTTTATTAATTAATATCACCAATATCATAAGGGTTTTATACGGACCCACCGAAATCATCTTCTGCACGAGAAGGCATTGGTCTGCCTTGACTTTATAAGTGATGCATTTAATATAACACCCGGGCATATGTGGATGACTAACGGATGAGAAACTCAATTAGCTAGAATCATTACCCCTTACCAGACAAGCCATCTGCGGTGGGCCCTTCTCAGTAACACATACTGGGTGGTTTGGGTAGGACAAAGCAGTCATAGTGATTGGCTAAAACCACTTTCACATCGTCAGGAAGGGTTCTGGCAAAAATATCGAGTTGGTCATCATAAAATGCGGCACTAGAGCCTGGATTTAGCAACTGTTTCT
The DNA here is from genome assembly GCA_029210045.1 of Coxiellaceae bacterium. Taxonomy (GTDB): domain Bacteria; phylum Pseudomonadota; class Gammaproteobacteria; order Coxiellales; family Coxiellaceae; genus JARGNX01. Next base: position 37,820 of record JARGNX010000016.1, on the reverse strand, counting down.
CTTCATAAAATTTAAGCTGTCGCCGGCTTGTTGCTGGTAGCTTAAGATTATTAGCAATGGTGTGCTCGGCTTCTATTTTTAATTGATAAGCGGTGTCATATAGCTTTGCTAATGTGGGCAGTATGCACGCGGCTGGTTCTGACGCACTCACTTTTATCTCATCGTACATGAGCGATTCAATTGCCCTACAATACTCTTGGAATGCAATGTCATTTTTTGTTTTAACATGTCGGACATCTTCAGATATGCTGTCAGGACTAATAGAGTTAGATAACTCCGATACGCACTCCTTTAAGCTCTCACTTGAGCTGCTGTAATCGGCAAGCTCTCTTTCTTTGGCGAGCAGTGGTGCGCTCAACATCGAAAATAAAGCACAGGATGCAGCTGTTGGGTTGTGTGTGGGCATGGCTACCTCGCGATATGGTTTGATTTCTTGGTGGGCATTGTATCGTATATAGCTTGTGGTGGTACTTAAGGTGGGCTTAATTGGCACACTAAATGACCCAGCTCGGTTAGCTGCTTTTAATCCTAAGCTGCGGCATTGTATATCTAGCCACATTAGTGGGAAGGCGCGCCACTACAAGTGGAGAATATTTATATGTGGCCTATCGTGGACTTGTAGGATGGCTAGTTATATAATCTTCGGGAATTTTAATAAGTGCTGGGATGGTGTATTTTTTGAGCATTCAGTTATTCTCCTAGCGTCGAACCGTGAGAAACTTTTAATATGCCTATGAAAGAATCAAGGAAGATTCGAAAATCTCATGACTTTGGCATTGGGTCAACACACATTAAAATTAATCATGCTATTACCGCATGCATGGCGAGCACATTAGCAACCATAAAAACACCCTACCCTGTCATATCCGCAGACTTAACTGCAGCCGTATTCAGTAAAGCAGGGGTTGCAAAATCATTGCATAAATCACTTGGCGTGACTTATGGCGCTGGTGTTAGGCCACTTATCACAGCGGCATTGCAACACTTGGCCAACCAAGGCAAGTCACGTTTTGTTTTACCTATGCCAAATTGGCTAGCTTATCAGCCATTACTTAAGCACGTGGGAGCTCACTGCTTACCCATTGATCTCATACCGCTTGCAAACAACAGGAAGTACCACTTCACCCGATATTTAAAACAACTTAATGACTTGCTTCTGCACGCAGACGTTTTTGTATTCACGCCTTATAATAATCCGGTAGGTATTCAATTTAACGCAGAAGAAACAGCAGCTATTGTTTATTTATTAAAGATACACTCGCATGTGGAGATAATTATTGATGATATTTATCAAGAATTATGTTCCACTGCTTTACCTCCTTTTTTAGCTCAATACCCAGAGCTTCATAGCCGTTGTATTTATATAGCGGGTATAACAAAGTCACACAGTTTACGCGCAGGTTACGCGATTGCGCCGAAATCTACCGCAAAATCCATGGACGACTATTTACGCCTAGTCTTTGGCACGCCATTACCCAAAGACAGACTTGTTGGGTTAAAAAAAGCATTAACCACCCCTGTTCCAACAAAAAAGCTCACACGCTTGTTCAAAAAGCGTGATCTATTAATCAAACTGTTTAAAGATATTCACGGCTGGGCTGTAGTGAACAAAAAACCAGATGGTGGTAACTATGTCTTGGTAAGCGTAAGGCGCGCTATGCTACTAACTCGCTGTGATTCTGCTGATGCTTACGCTAAGCAACTTAAATCAGAAGCTGGCATCATTGCCATACCCATCGATAAGTACCATTTAAGGTTTTGTGTAAGAATAGATAGTGACATTCTATCATTGGTTAAACAAATCAAGACGTGGCAAGAGCGCACCGTCATTCCCGCATACCGTCGCAGTCAATTGCTACGTAATCTCAGTTTTTTAAATGCCTCTAGTCGGCGCGTCACCCGCACCATAACATTACACGACACACACCCTCGTAACTTGCTACTTATTTAACTACATCAAATGGCAAGTAGTTAGATTTTATATAACTTAACATACTGTTAAATATAGATATTTTCTAACTTATTGACTCTCAATTGTTTTAAACTATGCAGCTTATTGCAATCACTGGGAGACAAAAATGCGCAATACCGACCCGACAAATGAAAAAGCAATTGTTGCGACGAACAAAAAAATAGCATACGGCACAGCTATTGGCGCAGCAAGCACGCTCGTATTACTAGGTGGAATTATTTATTCGTTAATAGAATGTGACCACATCGACAACACTTACTACAATATTTTTGATTATAATATTTCTAAAGAGCATCCTCTTGCTCAGCTAGCAGCGAGCAATCAACTTAGTGTTACGCAGTTGTCTCAGCTACTAGCACAACTCCCCGGCCTTAGCATCACGCCAACAACTGAACGCAATGTTATAGGGTATCTCAATACATTTGGTAGCTTCCCTTATAGCAGCTGTAAGGACACTACGTTATCTACCACTGCGATTATATCGAGTAAATTATTCCAAAGGCTTGCAGATGCTATTGTTCCGGCCGGTGGAAGCAAAGGTGCATATGTCGGAAACTCTCCTCAATGGATTACTATCAGTGTAATGGTAGTTGCGATCATTGTATGTGCCACCTCATTCCTTAGCACACAGCTAAATAAGGTTACGCTTAGACACTTACAATGCGGTTCTGATGTATTTCAAGCACCTTTACTTGAAGACGGCACCGATAAGGACAGCACGGTTTATGAGGATCCAGAACAGCCTAGAGCGAGTCCTTAGCCAAGATATCCATACGGATTTACGAGTCATTTGAGCTAAGGTGCAGTTTGGTAATCTCTTTGCTTTAACATGATAAAATACACACCGATAGCAATGGCAAAGAAGCTAATAAATAATAGCGGCTGACTGAGCAAATGCTCTTGTCTTACATAACCGTATAAAGCAGTAAAGGCTAAATAGATAAAAATTCCTAGTGATGATTGAAATGCATGGAAGATTTTAATAGCATCATGACGATAAAAACTAATGCTGTAAGCCAGAAAAAATACGCTATGCAATCCAAGTGAAGTAAACAGCGCTATCGGTGGCGCCTGTATCAATAGATACGACAACAGAAGGTAAATTAAAAAACTAATGGTGTTGCCAAATGGCACTCTGAATATTCGCTCTCTATCCTTCTCGGCCTGCCGCAGCTTAGTAAAAGCAACTGGCAGCGCAATACAAGTAATGAGCTGGAAGACACTGACGATTACCATGATTTTCTGCCAGTTATCAAAGAATATCACCATTACAAAGCAGAATAATAAACTAAAAAATAATGATCGACGTGAAAAATTATGTATCGGATGCAGTGAATCAAAAAAGCTGGGCATTTGCTTGTCTTGTGCCATAGCAGTTAAATTACGTGATGCGGTCCCAGTATAAACAATACCTGTGCCTGATGGGCTCACCGCTGAATCAATATACAAAACAATCGCCAATAAATTTAAATTTAACATCAACGTTAACTGAGCTAATGGTGATGTGAATGATAGTGTATGCCAACCCTTTAACACAGTGGCCGTAGGTTGCGCGCCAATAAATGCAACTTGCAGCACTAAGTAAATTAATAAGCATAAAACCACCGAAACAATCAGTGCAATTGGCACATTTCTGCGAGGTTTTTTAATTTCAGACGCAAAAATACTAATCATTGAAAAGCCATAGAAAGCATAAAAGATACCGCTATTAATCACCGCACCAAATGCCTTACCCACGCCATAAGGAGCAATTGTGTTGTGATAAGCTGTAAAGTTACCCGGGTGAAAAGCAGCCACCATAATGGTAATACCAGTAATGAGCGGTATGGCGAGCTTGATAAAGGTAATGGCGTTATTCGCTTTTGCTAAACCGTGTATACCCCAATAATTGATAAATCCATAAATTAACATTAAAGCGCAAACAATCAATATGCCATACACCGTTAATTGGTGGTTATTAAATATAAAATGTGACCAGGAAGGGTAGATCGTACTTAAATATTGGGTGGTAGCTTCCGCTTCAGATGGAATAACAATCACCATGCCAAGCCAATTGGATATGGCGACAACGAATCCTACATCGCGGTTGTGACTAATGGTTAATAAACGAGCCATCAGGCCGCGCTCTTGATATAAGCCGACAATTTCAGACAGCAAAAAAGCCAAGCAAAGCGCAATAAAAGCACCGATCAACCATGACAATATAGAAATGGGACCTGCATATTTGGAGCTATAGTAAGCAGCAAATAACCAACCACTGCCGATCATCGAGCCGACACCAATACCTATTGCGGTAAATAAACTGGTTTGTTTTGGTTGTCCAGCGGTCAAAAATCCACCTCCATGATGATGTGTTGTCTCCCTACCAACACATCATGGGTGAATTACTGAGTGGCGTCAACACCGTGATTGACTATTCGCTACCCAACACGAAATAAGCTTGCTATCATAATCGCGAAGCACACGAACTGATCAATGCTCCGGGGTTTATTATGATTAAAAGCAGACTTATGCGATATATCTCATTAAGTGTGGTGGTGTTTATTTTACCAACCATGATGACCGCCAAGCCTTCTAACCCCTGTGAACCCTATAGTAAAATTCTACAAAAAAATATTAAACGCATCGGCATTCCAGCGGTTTCATTTTCTACAATTTTACCAAGTGGCATTCAAGTCAGTTGCGCAGAAGGGATTAGTAATATAGACAAAAAAACACTGGCGAATACTGAAGATTTATACGAAATTGCTAGCGTCACTAAAACCTTTGTTGCGGCCCTAACCCTGCTAATGATAGGTCAACACAAATTAAAGTTAGATGAAACCATTGCACAAACCGTTGAAAAATACGGTCAGTGGTTGCCAAAAAAAGCCGCAAAAGCCTGGGGAAATGTAACACTTCGCCAATTGATGAATATGACTAGCGGTATTTATAACTACACAGACAATGCTAACTTTAATAAACAATGGCGATCACAGTCAACTAAAGCCTGGAAAGCAAAACAAATCATTGATATCGCTTTATCACAACCGTCATATTTTAAACCCGGTAAAGGTTGGCACTATTCAGATACGAATTATTATTTGTTAGGTATGTTACTAGAGCGCGTTAATAAAAGACCGCTAGGCCGACAAATTAATTGGTGGTTATTACGCCCTCTAGGTATTGAAGATATTGCGTACGTACCACATCAATACAGCAAAAACCTCTCTCAACGCATGGCCAAAGGCTACGGTAAAAACTTAATAAACCGCACCAATGTCAATATGTCACAAGCAGGCGCAGCTGGCGCTATGATCGCGCAACCATCCCGGCTCGTTGAATGGTTACATGCTTTATTCAACGGTAAAATACTGTCAAAAGAATCACTCCAGCAAATGCTCACTCCCTACTCCAAAACCACCGGTCAAATCACCGATAACCCCAAGCAAGATGCATACGGTTTAGGTGTATTTCGTTCGTACTACCCAGCGCGTGATGGTGCCAATTGGGGATACTTAGGCGGCGCCTGGGGCTATTCCACCTGGTATCAATGGAACCCAAAGACCAATATTATCTTTGTCGCCAGTGTTAATGTGGGCATGAAATATCACGGTAAACAAAAAAAATCAGCTGAATATGAAGTAGTGCATGAGTTAGCCCCGGCTTTATACAATCAAATTAGGATATTATCGACTATACATTAATTAATAGCTGAGTTCTTCAGCAGCGCCACCTATAGAATCCAGGTAGGTTTGTAGCAATGCCTCCTCTGCCTCTCGATTTTTCCTTAACCTTACAGCTGGCCGTTGACTTGGACGACTAAAAAGTGTTGAAAATGCATAACAGCAACTGGATTGTGTTTGAAGTGTATATTCTTCTTTAATTGAGCCAATGTATTTTTTACCCACCGCCCCCATTACCTGTTCAGCCGCTTTATATAGATACAATTCAACCATACCCGAGCGTAAGCTTTGCCCTTTCGCATGCTGGAGTAATTGTTTCATCGATTGTTTAACGGCAACCAAGTGGGAGCGCACTTGCTCTACATTTTTATCTAATATACAGCACTGCATTTGTCGAAAATCACTCGCAATAGCTTGGCATAAAGCACCAATATTCGTGATCTGCGATTCCACCAATCTAAAACCATGAGCCATGAGCTCATGAATCGCATCAAACTCACTAGCTCGCACTGCAATGCCTTTATTAAAATAGTCATGCGCAGATGAGTCACGTTGAAGTCGATGATAAGCCTCTCGATAATCTCGCCGGGTTGTTAGCTTATCTGACTTAACTCCTTTTCCATTGATAATGTCTAATCGCATACTGATGTTTGCACATCCAGCAACGGCATAGTCATTCATTGAAGGCGTAGCTGGTTTGGCATTTTCTGAGGTTAAAAAAGCTTGTAGCTTATCAATAAAGCTTCTCAAGTCTTCATTGCTGACATCGTTCTGCAAATATATTGTAAATTGCTTATTGTTTAATAGATACCCATCTTCCTTAGCCCATTTTTTCTTATAAGCGTCTTTTGCAATTTTAAATTGCCTTACTACATGCAGGCCTCGATGTTCAAAATATGCCTCATTAGCCGTTGGGTCGTCAGGAACCAAGTAATCGATCAGCTTGTCTCTTAATGCCTCGTAGTCACCCTCTAAGAGATTAATGCGAACCTTATGCATATATCCTTTGGGGTACTTGAATTGACGCTGCATCTGACTTTCAAAATAAAATTTTCGCCAACCTCGCTTTTCAATGTTTTCAACTTTGATCATGCGCAACTCACTGGATAATTATCACTATTCAAATAGACACAGCATTATACGCACACTCAAGCATTGTTCAAGATATAACCAAACATACGCTTTATTAGGTTTTTATGGTTTAATAACCCCATGAATTAATGTGAGGAATTCAATCTTGATCACTTCAGAAAAATGGCAGCAATTGCGCCAACAAATGGCCAAACTGGGCATCAACGAAGATGATCTAGAGGAATCCTTTATTTTAGGCTCAGGTCGCGGTGGTCAGAAGCTCCAAAAAACATCATCATGTGTTCAGCTCTACCACACCCCTTCCGAAATAATGATCAAATGTGCTGAATCACGCTCACGCGAATACAACCGTTTTAATGCACGCCGACGCCTTTGCGAAAAAATAGAAACCATTCAGCTGGGCGAAAAAAGTCGCGCCAAACAAGCCGCAGAGAAAATACGACGTCAAAAGAAAAAACGATCAAAGCGTGCCAAGCAAAAAATACTTGATAATAAGGCTCATCAATCTAAACTTAAAGCCAGTAGAAGAAAGCCGGATAGCAGTAAAGAACACTAACAAGGAATTTATTTGTGAGCGAAAAAAGCAAATCACCATTGCCATTATTTGATGCCTTAGATAACTTATCTGATGACGCACCACATCACGACTGCAACAGCAGTGACTATCACTCAGCATTTGGATTTTTAAAGGCTTATGATGGCAGCAAAGCAACGTTTAACGCCTATCGCCGTGAAGTTGAGCGTTTACTGCAGTGGTCATACCACCAAGCTAAAAAATCCATACTCGAGCTGAGGCGACAAGAGATTGAAGACTACTTGCATTTTTGTCAGCAGCCGCCAGCGCATTGGATAGGCACCAAAAAATCACCGCGCTTTATTACCAAAGACACTCGGCGCCAGGCCAATCCAAATTGGCGACCATTCGTGGTCACCGTGTCAAAATCAGCACATCGCAAAGGTGAAACACCGAATAAACAGGATTATGAATTATCAGAGAGTGCCTTGCGAGATATCTTCTCGATATTAAGTAGCTTTTATAACTATTTAGTTCAGGAAGAAATCACCGACATTAATCCGGTTGCCAGTATTCGACAAAAAAGTAAATTTCTACGCCGCCATGCTAACACTAAACGCATTAGACGCTTAACAGAAAAGCAATGGAACACCGTTTTGCAAACAGCCGAGCATTTGGCCGCCGCCGAACCTGAGATGCATGAACGCACATTGTTTATTATGAGTGCTTTATTTGCTATGTACTTACGCATTTCTGAATTGGTTTCCAGCGAACGTTGGTCACCTACCATGAATGATTTTTGCCAAGACCATGACGGTCATTGGTGGTTTACTACTGTTGGTAAAGGTAATAAGCAACGCCAAATCACAGTGAGCCACCAAATGTTAAATGCCTTGAAACGCTGGCGACATCACTTAGACTTATCTGACTTACCCTCACCTGCCGATCATTCTCCACTGATCCCTAAAGTGCGCGGCAAAGGTCCTGTAACAAGCACAACCTATGTGCGCGAAATCGTGCAATTTTGTTTTGATACCGCTAGCGATAAACTGCGCAGTGATGGTTTTGCATTAGAAGCCGATAACCTCATTGAGGCCACGGTGCATTGGTTGCGTCATACGGGTATTTCGGAAGATGTTAAACACCGCCCGCGAGAACATGTGCGTGATGATGCCGGTCATAGCTCTAGCGCGATTACTGACAAATACATCGATATTGAACTCAAGGAGCGACATGCCTCGGGGGTAAATAAGCCTATCAAAAGCTAGGTTATACCACTACTTACTCATTTTTTTAGTAAGGTAATCTGAAACTTTTTCACATTCAGCCATGGTTAAGCCTTCCATTCTGGTTGTGTTATTACCCGCCCGGTTACTGCGTCCAACTTGTAAGGCTGTACCAATGCAGTTAACGCGTACTGAAGCTATACCAAACAACCGCTCAAGGATGCTGCATCTAATATTTATATCAGTAATTTGTGAAATAGGAATAGTGCGCGTATTCATGGACAAAAGACCGTATCGCATGACCACGCTGCTATCTGTTACTTTATAATCATACGCTTTAACTACACTTCGAAACCAGAAATAAGCAAGCACCGCCACAGCCAATAAAATATAAACTGCATTCGTATTCATAACCGGTTGTATTATCTTGGTGAGACCAGCGGGTAAGCTCTGGTTCGTTGTTGACATATTGAAATTAAACATAGCTATTAAAATACCAATGTAGATAAGCAAACGAAGCACTTTGGCAAATACCCAATATAATGCCGTAATGGGTTTAGGTTTTACCTCAATAACGGCATCGTTAGATGTGTTGATATCAGTAGCACAATCAGTAGTTATTCGGCTCACAGCGTATACCCCTTAAGAATAGATAATTGATATGCCGATATTATAACGTGTGTTTATTACGCTATTATTAAGTGTTTTTAGCTGTTGGATCTTTGCGTTGCTTATACCATGAGTCCTGCTGCTGTAGGGGTCGTGGGGTCACGTGCTGCGGCACCGTCTGAACCTAAAAGAAGTGCTGCTGCAGGACTAGGATTAAAGCGGTTAACAGCAGCACTTGCAGAATCCAATACATGCTCCCCAATCTTAAAGCCGGCTAGCAAGCCTGATAACCCCAAGAAAATTTGTGGTGATAAAAACAGCCATGATTTCATCAATAGGGGTTTGTATTGATTGTCGGTTTCATAGCAAAACTTTACAAAGGTTTCACACCACGAAGTTTCAGATGTAACGCCTAAGCCCCAACCAAAACCAACCCCAGCTAATGCGGTAATTAATGCCATGGAAGCTTTAAATGCATGTCTTCCTACACTATGCTCTTTAACCTCAAATTGGTTAATTTTATGTAAGCCCTGCTGCAAATAAGATGCTTTTTTTGCGGGTTCGGCTGGAAGGTATGCATTAACTAGTTTATAAGCGGGGTATAAGCCTGCTAAAGCGCCGCACACCACCATACCCACAAATAACGACGAATCTTTTAGTTGTTGATCAATATTGTCGGGTGTGAAACAGCTGTCATCACCAATGTTAGCCATACACATTGATAGACGCAAACCAAGAGAAAAAGACCCACTTTGAAATCCCATGAAAGCAGCCCAAGCTGCCATAGCTAATGTTAACGCGCTATAACGTAAGAATGTTGACGTGCCATGAGGGTGATGATTAGGGTTGGTGTGATTAACAGCAGCACTTGCAGAATCTAATGCATACTCACCAATCTTATAGCCAGCCAGTAAGCCATTTAAACCCAAGAAGATCTGCGGCGATAAAAACAGCCATGATTTCATCAATAGGGGCTTGTATTGATTGTCGGTTTCATAGCAAAACTTTACAAAGGTTTCGCACCACGAAGTTTCAGATGTAACGCCTAAGCCCCAACCAAAACTAACCCCACCTAATGCGGTAATTAATGCCATGGAAGCTTTAAATGCATGTCTTCCTACACTATGCTCTTTAACCTCAAATTGGTTAATTTTATGTAAGCCCTGCTGCAAATAAGATGCTTTTTTTGCGGGTTCGGCTGGAAGGTATGCATTAACTAGTTTATAAGCGGGGTATAAGCCTGCTAAAGCGCCGCACACCACCATACCCACAAATAACGACGAATCTTTTAGTTGTTGATCAATATTGTCGGGTGTGAAACAGCTGTCATCACCAATGTTAGCCATACACATTGATAGACGCAAACCAAGAGAAAAAGACCCACTTTGAAATCCCATGAAAGCAGCCCAAGCTGCCATAGCTAATGTTAACGCGCTATAACGTAAGGGTTTACGCATAAACGTTCCTCTTCAATTATTGATTACATAACCACACTAGCAGCAACATACTAAGTAAGGCGTTAAGCTCTGTCAACAACATGAATATCCACCTCACCTTGCAGTGCCAACGTATAATTACGTTTGAGTATTTGCACCTTAATATCTTTAACGCTGTTAACACTTCCGACTAAAAAATCACCGTTAATTGCAATATGCTGCGGCGGTACAAAGTCACCAGGGAATATAAAGTATGACCAATCATTAAAAGGAAACACAAACTTTTTAAAACACTGTTTTAAATCAATTGAAAATGGCTTATTAACCTGCTGTGTTGAACTACAAACAACACTAGCTTGCGCAAAAGAACACATAAATAGACTTGTGGTTAATACAGCTATAACTAATTTTCTCATTTATTACTCCCATAATCTCCCCCACCCAACTTGAGGCATCGCCATGTTGCCGCACACGACATAAGTTGTCAAATTCAAATAGGAATGCTTTGTATTTCAGTTAAATATAGAAAATAGTTGAAGCTCTCATATAGGCTTAATGACCGCTAGTTAATTTCAACCCAATCATGCCAGCGATAATGACGGCGATACAAAAGATACGTAAAGCACCCGCTGGTTCGTGTAAAAAAAATATTCCAAATAAAACCGCCCCTACCGCGCCGATACCGGTCCAAATGGCATATGCAGTACCAATCGGTAAGGTCTTAAGTGCGTAGGATAATAAAAAGAAACTAATCGCCATAGCGATTAAGGTATATATACTTGGCCACAAACGGGTCCAACCTTCAGTATATTTTAAACCCACCGCCCAACCAGTTTCGAATAAACCAGCGACAAATAAAGCAAGCCATGTCATTTTTTTAATCCCTTAAACAGTCTTTTTTTAAGGGTATCACCAAATAACACAATATGGTAATGTGAACATATGAAAAAAATCTACCAAACCGATAATCGGGTCGCCTTGAATTTGCTTAAGGATACATTAGAATCCAGCGGCGTTGCTTGTCTTATCAAAAATGAATACCCACCCGCCGCTGGTGAAATAACCCCAATCGTCGCTTGGCCTGAAATCTGGATCATGCATGATGAAGATGAAGCAAAAGCCAATGAGATTATTGCAGCAATTCCTCCACAACAAAGTGAACCAACGGGCTATTGGTTATGCCCTAAGTGTCATGAAAAAGTCGATAGTAATTTCAATATTTGTTGGAACTGCCAAACAAGTCAAGACTCATCATAAAAATAATCAACATTATCTGACTGCTTAAAACACTGCATTAATTTTCGCTGAGATTTAGTACCACCGGGTGCGCTGCCTGCAATTGCACATATTTTATCTGAATCAGGATAGACGCATACTTCAGTATCTATCATCGTTGAAAAGCATAAGTACTTGAGCTCAGCATCTGACGTGTTGATCATTTGATGCGCATGATCTCCACCGGCTGGTAAAGCAATATAATCGTCCTTAGCCACTGGAATCATTTCATCGTTACAACGAAGCGTGCCTTCACCTTCTAGCACTAAGATTGCCTCTTCATTGGCGTAGTGATAGTGATAAGGAAAAGCTTTTTTACCCGGCTGAAGCGTGAATACACTTGCGCCCAAGGCTTTACCACCGGCTGCCTGGGTTAATGACTGCCGTTGACAGCTAAAATCGCCATGCTGCTGGCTTTGATGCTCAATATCGTTAATGTTTACCTTCATGGCCATCTCCGCATAAATAGTAGGAGTTATCTTAACATATAGATAGGGCGTAAAAGAAACGCCCCGAGAATTCGAGGCGCTTATAGTGAGTAAAGGTTTTTTAGAGGTTGATTCTTTTTTATATATGGCTATACATTAAGCCAAAATTCGTACGATCCACATACTGCAATGCTGTTGGCATTGATTTTTCGTATACATACTCACCCAACTGCCATGACTCTTGATCAGGGATTGCATACAGGTGTAACTTCTTAGCGCAATCGATACAATAAGGTGAGCTTGAGCGTATTATAATCTTTGATCTTATAAAAGCAGATTCAGTTTCAGTAAAAAACTTTTGAAAATCTGAATTAAATGCTTGATCACAGCCGCAACCTAAGTCGCCATCCAATAATATGATGTCATAATCAGCACCATGATGTCTTAAGTGATTAACAATCAATGATGGATTAGGTGATTCATTAAAGGTTTTAATTTTAGCATCCACACCATGCTTTTTTGCGTACAGCTTTACATATAAATAGTCTTGATGAATTCGTAGTTTATCTCGGCGAATAATTAAAATGTTCATTACAGTATCCTCACAACACTCAACGTTACAACAACCATCACATCAGTTTTATTTATATAAAAGCAATGTAATTTCGATATGGTTCATGGTAACTCGACTGAATTTAGAAAGCCAATGCAATGTTTTTATGTGATACATGCAAATTTTGCATACTAATATTGATAAAATTGATGGTAATAACACACTGAATCCATGTCGGTTTAATCCAAATATTACTGAATATGAAAAGATATCACCTCTCATAATGCTGAAACCTTGTATATACTTAAAAAATGAATTATACAAAACAAGATTATAAGTTATTAAATGCGCTATACGCCCTCTTAACGACTAAGCATGTGACAAAAGCAGGCGAGAGTGTGGGCTTAAGTCAGCCAGCCATGAGCCGTGTATTGCAACGCCTAAGAGAAATATACGATGATGATTTATTAATTCGCGGTCAAAACGGAAAAATGGAGCTCACAAAAACAGCGCAATGTTTAATTGCTCCGACACAACGAATACTACACGATCTTGATGAGTTGTTCTCACACTCTACTCATTTTGACCCTAAAACAATTGATACCGAAGTGGTCATTGGCATGTCCGATTATGTGGCCCAGGTATTATTACCCAACATTGTTATCGCTTTAGAAAAAAAGGCACCTAAACTGCGTTTATTTGTAGAGCATTTAAATGATATCACGGATGAAAGTGTATTTACCCAGCAAGGAATACAATTGGGCATCGGTCATTTTCCGTACGCCCCAAAGCATCTAAAAAAAGAGGTCATATTTACCGACACATTGATGTCAGCAGCCGGTAAAGGTAATGCTATCTTAAAAAGTCCACCTAAAACAATTGATGAATTTTTACAAATGAAACATGTTGGCATTAACTTCAAAAACAACCATAAACTAAATTTAATGTCGCTATGGCTTAAGCAAAACCATTACAGTACCAGCGTAATGGTGACGGTATCTCATATTACCTCCGCTATGCGCATAGCACAAAAAACTGATTATGTTGTTACGACAGCTAAGCGAATACTGGTTGATTGTGCCGACATATACAACTTAACACTCTTCCCAACACCAATCCCAATGAATAGCAGTGCGTTTAAAACCAGCATTTGCTGGCACCCCATTTCACACAACGACCCAATGCAAGTGTGGTTACGACACCTAATCTCTGAAGAAGCAAATAAGCTACCTAAAGAGGGTTCTGATAAAAAAGGTGTTTAAGGCTTATTATAGCCACCACCGCCAGGCGTTTTTATTTGCAAAATATCACCACAATCAACCTCACATAACACACTGGCTGCTAATTTTTGTTTTTTATTATTAGACCTAATCAGGGTGTTTTCACCACATGCACCATCAGCCCCTTGACCCATCCCTAACGGCGGAAATTGACGATGCTCTGATAGCAAATTAACCGTCATTGCTTCATTAAAATATATTTCACGAATAAGACCTTCACCACCCTTGTACTTGCCCTCTCCACCACTACCTTGACGTAACTCAAAACGATTAACACGAACAGGAAAACGGAACTCAAGAACTTCGGGGTCAGTCAAACGCGTGTTAGTCATATGAACCTGCACAGCATCAGCGCCATTAAATCCATCCCCCGCACCACTTCCGCCAGCAATGGTTTCATAATATTGATATTCTGAATTTCCGAATGTCAGGTTATTCATCGTAGCCTGAGACTGCGCCACTATTCCCATAGCTGAAAATAAAGCCTCAACAATATTTTGTGAGGTTTCCACATTGCCAGCTACTACCGCTCTGGGCGATACAGGATCTAATAACGAACCTTTAGGTATAATTATTTTGATGGGTATAAGGCAGCCCCCATTCAACGGAATATCTCGTTGCACTAAGCATCGAAAAACATATAACACAGCTGCTGTGGTAACCGCTTTAGGAGCATTGAAGTTGGTGTTTTCTGCACCATGCGTACCCGTAAAATCAATCTCACATTCACGATTATTTTGGTCAACTCGAATGGCCACATGAATCTCAGCACCACAATCCATGCGTTGAACAAACTCACCGTCAGTTAAACAAGCAATGACCTCTCTCACCGCCAGTTCCGCATTTGTCTGTACAAATCGCATATAGGCATTAACTACAGGTAAGCTATATTGCTCGACCATTTTGACAATTTGATTAATGCCACGCTGATTAGCAGCAATCTGTGCTTTTAAGTCGGCGATATTTTGTTTGATGTTGCGCGCAGGGTAAGGCTCCTGTAGTAAACAGGATTCTACGTATCCACTGTCAAATGCGCCCTGCTTAACAATGTGCGCATAAGTAAATAAGATACCCTCTTGTTCAATATTTTCTGAGTGTGCAGGCATTGAACCTGGCTGACATCCACCGATATCCGCATGGTGGCCGCGTGATGCAACATAAAAAACAGGTTTTTTCTGCTCTAAGAAAACCGGCGTCACAACAGTAACATCAGGTAAATGTGTCCCACCAGCATAGGGATCGTTAAGCATATACACATCACCCGGCTGCATTTTACTATCAAAATGCTGGCTAATCGCTTTTACGCTCACACTCATCGAGCCCAGATGCACCGGCATATGCGGTGCATTTGCCACCAAGCCTCCAGTCGCATCAAAAACCGCACATGAAAAATCACGGCGCTCTTTTATATTCACAGAATAAGCCGTATTAGCTAATGCCTCACCCATTTCTTCAGCTATTGACATAAATAAATAATTAAACACCTCCAATAAAATGGGGTCTGATTGTTGAGTATCTACAGATGCTGGTTGCAATGGCTTATCACGCGATAACCAAAGATTTTCATGATCATCAACTCCGGCACTCCACGCCACTGGCAATACAGTGACCGTATGTTTTTCTGCGATCGTAACAGGACCAGATATGGTTTTATCTTTAGCTAATTGATATCGGTTAACCACGTCAGGTGACGATTTTATCTTTTGGGATCTTTTTGATAAAGCCGGCTTAAATAACTCATCCGAACGTAACACTTGTTCAACGCTAATATCCTGACAGATAATCTTCCGTTCTGGCATCGTAAAACCATACAACGTTAAATGACGTTGATTAAATAGATTTTCATAATCATGCTGATAAGGCACATTAATTGAAACATCCGTACCCTGATATTTTAAGTGCATACGGCAAAGGTAATCTGTTTTGTCGCTATCAATATCAATGTCATCAAAACCTTGAATCATCTGATCATACATCGTTTCAAGCTTAGGAAATGCTTCATGAATCGGACGCTCAATGGTTTGCTGCCTAATACGACGAATATCTGCCTGACCAATTCCGAGAGCAGAAAACAGACTCGCATAGGGGCTGATAACTACCCGCGTCAAGCCCAGCTCATCAGCCACTGCGCACGCATGCTGTGCAGCCGCACCACCAAAACTGCATAATACTGCATCAGTTAAGTCATAACCTTTTTGCAGTGTGATTTTCTTTATCGCTCCCGACATTTGTGTTACTGCAACTCGAATAAAACCTTGCGCAACCTCATATGCTGTATATTCTTTATTAGTAGATTGATTGATTTCATTCGTTAATTGATTGAATGCTTTTACAACGGTTGCCTTATCAATTTTCTGTTCACCATCCTTACCAAAACACTGCGGAAAATAATCAGCATTGATGTGCCCTAACATCACATGGCAGTCAGTAATTGTTAAAGGGCCGCCTTTGCCATAACACGCTGGACCTGGATTCGCACCAGCAGACTCAGGACCAACACAAAAGCGACCTTGATGAAAACTAATAATTGAACCGCCTCCAGCTGCAATGGTTTCGATATCGAGCATCGGAAGTTGCAGTGGAATTCCTGCTATTACGGATTCATAACTTCGACTTAAGCTACCTTCATAATAAGCAATATCCGTTGATGTGCCGCCCATATCAAACGTGATCAATTTTGAACACATTATTTGTTCTGACATTTTAGCGCCGGCAATAACACCACCAGCTGGACCAGATAATAAACTGTCTTTGGCACGGTATAGCGCTGTTGACATCAAGCCGCCGTTTGACTGCATCATTAAAACCTTTACACCAGACAATTGTTGTTGCAAGTGGTTTAAATAACCAGCAAACACAGGGGTTAAATAGGCATCCACAATACTTGTATTGCCACGCATTATAAAACCCATAACGCTAGCTATTTCATGTGAACAGATTACCTCATCAAATCCAACTGCTATCGCTATTGTTTTAGCGTGTCGTTCATCAGCTGAATATCGAAAAGCATGCATAAATACAATCGCTATCGATGTAATGCCTTTTTGCTTGGCAACCAATAATTGCTCGCGCAAACGCTCTTCATCTAGCGCCTGTATAGTTTGTCCCTTTATATCTTGACGCTGCGTAGTTTCAATTACTCGCTCATACAATGCTTCTGGCTTTTCAATCTTCAAAGCAAATAAGTCAGGACGCTGCTGAAAGCCAATGCTTAACGCATCTTTGAATCCATATGAAGTGACTAAAGCAGTAGCAGCACCTTTACGCTCCAATAGTGCATTGGTTGCTAAAGTCGTGCCTATACGAACACTATCAATTTGTTCTGTTGGTATGGCCTGATCTTCACGTAGGTGCAGTACCTGACGAATACCCTCAATGGTGGCATCGTCATAATGTTGACTATTGGATGACAATAATTTGTGGGTTTTTAGCTCACCATCCGGCGCAATGCCAATCACATCAGTAAAGGTACCCCCTCGATCAATCCAAAATTTCCATTTCTTTTGCATCTGAAGCTTGGTCACTTTACAAACCCTCTAAGCATAGTTCTATGCTCTCTATTCTTAACACCCTGTGTAAAGTTTTGCATCTGAAGCTTGGTCACCTACTAATCCTCTAAGCATAGTTCTATGCTCTCTATTCTTAACACCCTGTGTAAAGTTTTGCATCTGAAGCTTGGTCACCTACTAATCCTCTAAGCATAGTTCCAACTCTCACCAACTCCCTATACAATACATTATTTAAAATCAACACGCACTGAGTGATACAATATGGATTTCTTATCTAAAACCAAGTCAATATTTAAACAAAGCCAGCAGCATAGGCGTCATTTACATCAACACCCAGAGCTGAGCCTAAAAGAAGCAGACACCTCGAGCTACTGCCAACAGGTAATGCAGGATTTAGGTTATGATGTGCGACCCTGCTGGCAACACGGTTTTGTTGCCGACTTGGTCTTTGATAAAGACAAGCCATTTACAGCATGGCGTGCCGATATGGATGCTCTGCCTATCCAAGAAAAAAACACCCATGACTTTGTTTCAAAAAATAAAGGTGTTGCTCATATGTGTGGTCATGACTCACACATGACCATTGCTCTGACCGCAGCAGAAACCATAAGCAAAATAAAACAGCAATGGACAGGCAGCAATGTTCGCTTTATCTTTCAACCGGCAGAAGAGCTACCACCAGGTGGTGCGCTCGGTATGATAGAAAATGGTTGCCTAGAAAATGTCACTGAAGTATATGGACTGCATAATAACCCCGAATATGAATGCGGCTCTGTTGTCACCCGCTCAGGTAGCTATTGGGCAGCCGCTGATACCTTTTCATTAAAAATCACCGGAAGAGGTGGCCATGCCGCTCGTCCACATGAGAATCTTGATCCATTATATGTCGCCGCTCAACTGATTACTGGATGGCAATCCATCATTAGCCGAAAAATAAATCCGGCGCACAGTGCTATTTTAAGCGTTACCCAATGCATTGCTGGTGATACATACAATGTTATTGCTGACCACGCGATGCTTGCTGGCACCGTGCGTACTTATGATAAAGCTGATAGAGAGCTTATCGTAAGTTGTATAAATGATTCATTTATACCTTTTGAAAAGCAAGGTTATCATTTCAAGCTTGATTACGTTGAAGGTTATGATGCGCTAGTTAATCATGCCGTTGGTGTTGAACGCATTGCTAGTAGCGCCGCTCAAATAGTTGATGAAGGGATAATTGATACAAATGCCGAGCCTGTTGGTTTTGGTGAGGACTTTTGTTATTACTTGCAGCATAAGCCCGGCGCTTTTTTTATGTTAGGTAGTGGAAATAAAAGCAAAGGCATAACTCACGGTTTGCATTCATCTGAGTTTGATATCGATGAAGACTGCCTACCCATTGGTGCGGCAATTGCTTGCCAAATTCTATCAAGCACGTGATGCAGATTTTTTTTGTTCAAGATACATCAAATATAAGCTTTATACGAAAAAGTGGTGGTTGTTAGAAAAACAACCACCACTTCCGGTTTACTTGGGGCACAGTGAGTACTCGGTTAACAATCACCTAATAGGCAATAGATGTCGATGTATTTGTTGGGGTCAAATTTGTGGGGAGCTTTATTCACGATCCATTGATCGTGTAATGCTTTTGCTGCTTTAAAATCTCCGGCATGTAATCTTCTTAGGGCTTCTTGTTTTAAACTGAATGGTAAGTCTGAAATCATTTTAATTCTCCGCTACGACCGTCATTTACAATAGTTCAAATAATACACAGTTTAAGGCTGTATAAGTATCGTACGGACTCCTTTTGTATTGTAAGATATATCTCACACCGGCAATTGTATGATCATGATATACTGCGCGCTAAATTCAACAGTGTAGAGAGTGTTATGCCGAACAATGAAACCAATCTGGCGTGGATTGACTTAGAAATGACCGGGTTACGACCAGAAGCTCATCGTATTATTGAGATTGCTACTATTGTAACCACCCCTGATTTAGAGGTGATTGCTGAAGGACCTGTTTTTGCAATTTCTCAACCGCAGTCTGAGCTCGATAAAATGGACCAATGGAACGTTGAACACCATGGTCGCTCTGGCCTGACTGAGCGCGTACAAAAAAGTAAAATTACTGAAGCGGAAGCCTCTCAAGCCACTGTTGATTTTTTGTTAAAGCACATTAAACCTGGAAAATCACCGATATGCGGTAATTCCATTTGCCAGGACCGACGCTTTCTTTATGAATATATGCCGCAATTAGAGGCCTTTTTTCATTACCGTAATTTGGATGTGTCTACTATCAAAGTACTTGCGCAATTTTGGGCGCCGCGTGTTGCTGATGCCTTTCACAAGGTGTCGACGCATCAAGCATTAAATGATATTCGTGATTCGATTGAAGAATTGCGTCATTATCGCAAGCAGTTCTTTAATTGCACTTAATTACAGCAACATTTTGCAAACTATCATAGGCTTAGGTATTATTACCTGGAATCCATTTATCTAAAGGAACTCTTGTCATGCCTTTTCTTTTATTGATCATTTTAATCCTTCTAATTGCCATTGGCGGTCACTTTTTACTGCCTGTATTAGGAGCTGCCGTTATTGCTTCATCAGCCTTGTGGGGCATTCTACTGGCTACTGTGATTATATTCTCTGTGGGTGTTTTACTGTTTTTCGTATTTTCAGGTATTGGGGTTTTAGTTATTTGTATTCTTGCATTTATCTTGACAATACTTGGACTGATTTTCTTCCCAATTATGTTTCCGCTGTTAATACCATTGTTTATCGTATTTATTGTGATTGGTGCGATGCGCCGCCGTCAGGAAGCCAACCAAAAAAACACGAGTAACAACAATAGCCAGCAGTAATATAGGCTGAGGTATATAACCCAGCAACGCTCAATACTTGGGCGTTGTTTGGTTTTACGGTATCATAGCGCCAAATCTAACTAACAAGAGAATTAAAATGATCGTTGAACCTAAAGCACGTGGTTTTATTTGTACAACATCTCATCCTGTTGGCTGTAAGGCTAATGTTAAACAGCAAATTGAGCACACCAAACAACATTGTGCCCTCAATCAAGAGCCAAAGCCCAAAAAGGTATTAGTCATTGGCGCATCTACTGGCTATGGTTTAGCATCACGCATTAGTGCCGCTTTTGGCGCGGGTGCGGCAACGATTGGTGTGTTTTTTGAAAAGCCAGCTAAAGGTAAGCGTACAGCCTCAGCGGGCTGGTATAACTCAGCGGCATTTGAAGAGTATGCCAATGAAGCGGGCATCTATGCTAAAAGCATCAATGGCGATGCGTTTTCTGATGAGATCAAACAGCAGGTAGTAGACCTGATTCAGCAAGACTGGGATGGTGAAGTAGATTTAGTCATTTACAGTCTTGCCTCTCCGCGCCGCACACATCCTAAAACTGGCGAAGTATATAGCTCTACATTAAAAACCTTAGGGCAACCATTTACTAATAAATCCATTAACCTTACTAGCTATGAAGTTGAAGACGTGACGATTGAACCGGCTACTGAAGAGGAAGCATTCCATACAAAAATGGTTATGGGTGGCGAAGACTGGAAAATGTGGATGGATCTTTTGCAACAGAATAAGCTATTAGCTAAAAATGCTATGACAATTGCCTACTCATATATAGGACCTGAATTAACACATGCCATTTACCGCGAAGGCACTATTGGCGGCGCAAAAAAAGACTTAGAAAATTGCGCGAAACAAATAGATCAGCAATTGTCCTCCATCAATGGCCACGCCTATATTTCCGTTAATAAAGCATTAGTAACACAGGCCGCTGCTGCCATCCCTGTTGTGCCGTTATATTCTTCGATTTTATATAAAACAATGAAAGCCGATGGTAGCCATGAAGGCTGCATTGAGCAGATGAACCGTTTATTCCATGATTGTTTATATGCTAAAGGCAGCGACAGCGTAGCAACCGATAGCAATGGAATGGTGCGTATGGATGACTGGGAAATGAAAGACAACATACAACAATCCGTACAACAAGCTTGGGATAATGTCACGACAGATAATCTTCGTGATTATGCTGACATAGACGGTTATCGACATGAATTTATGCGCATGTTTGGCTTTGAAATTGATGGTGTTGATTATCAGCAAGACGTTGATACCGACGTTAGCATTCCATCTATAAAGGAATAAATGATTATGCAAAAATTTATGCGGTTACTAAAGCAAGCGCAAACGTCGAAATTCAAGCTGTGGTTATTAAATCGTGTTGCATTACGCATGATCCCCTTTAATAACCAGCACGGATTTATAATCAAAAAGATCACCGATGAATCGCTTGAAACCTATGCGCCCTACCAACGCCGTAATTTTAATCATTTAAAAGGCATACATGCTTGTGGTTTGGCGACAATCGGTGAGCTATCTGCAGGCATGCTATTACTGTCGATTTTTGATCCTACAAAATACCGCGTGATTATGTCACACCTCGAAATTGATTATCATTACCAAGCTAAAATGCCTACTCGCTCAATTGCCGAAATGAAGCAACCTGAGCAACAGGAATTATTAGGCAAGCTAGACAGTGGCGAAGCCATACTCAAAAAAATGGAATCAAACCTCTACGATGATGATAATAACCATGTTGCTACTGCGCATACCACATGGCAATTAAAGCCATGGTCAAAAGTCAAAACCAAGGTGTAATTGAGCTTCAAGCTATTTATCAAATACAGTTGTAAATAGCTGTGCGAATATTTGAAACAGATGATCTTTTGCTGGGGGTACAGCGCTATTCACCGCCACAGCCAACATAACATGGCGTAGCGGAAGCCAATAATATAAAGCGCGAGTGCCCCAGTACTCACCCTCATAAAAATACGCTTCCCCTGCTTGCTGACGCTGGTTAGCATTGATATAAGTTACACCCAAACCATAACACGGGCTTTTTTTTGCTGATGTGCATTGTTGATGTCGATTTGAAATCAGCAGCGCTTTTTTCGGATTCATATTAACGTAGCTGTCCGATTGTTGATAAGGGTTTAGCTGTTTAGGCAGGCGCGTTAATGCCGTCATTATTTTTATTATTCCCCGTGCATTCCCAACAATCCCACCAGCAGCACCAAGCCAAGATAAATTATATTGAGTTACATCCTCACCCGCAGTAAATATTTTAGGTCTGGGCGAATTACGATAGGTATGGACCATGCTTTTGCGTGTCGATTGAGTCAAATCAGAATAGTATAAAGCGATTGCATTTTTATCCGTATATCGATTTAAAAAACGCCGCATTAAGCTCGCAAAACTAACTGGCTTACCGGATGCTCTAGAAGCGGCTTGGTTAGCAATCATCCCTGCAATGATGTAATTGGTATTTGAGTAAAAATACCGTGATGCAGGTTTAAAGCAACCTCCTGAGTTTGTGCAGGTCCGCTTATGGTTACGTTGAAACTGAGCCGCGATTGCCACCAACTGCTCAGGTTTCATGATGTTGTTAAGCTGTTTTTTTGTCAGCACATCTAATCCTGTATTAATATATGGCGGGATGCCGCTCGTCATATGCAATAAATCTAAAATCGTAACCGTGCGCCAAGCTTGCGGCCATTCAGAATTGTTATTGATGTTTTTATGTGAAAACTTTTCCGGAAACCAATGCTGCAAAGTTTGATGTAAATTTAAGTGATACTTGGGGTTCGCTTGTAATTCTAATAGGATAGCCGCTGTTACAACCTTAGTGAGGCTACCCCATTCAAATAAATCCATGGAGGTTAATCGGTTGGAATTATTGTAGGCAACACTGCCAATAGCTAAGTCGTGAATAACCTTATCGTTATAACGATAGCTTACCTGCAGTGCTGACAAATGCTCTTTTTTCGCATGTTTATGCATGTATTTCTGCAGAACAACCTCAACAGCATTATTTTTGTTAGCTACTGGTGTCGCTATTGATGTGCTAAATAAACTGATCAATACACAGAATATCGCTAAGTGCTTCATTTACTACCCCGTTTTATATAACCGACAAGTTACCATAAAAAGCGAAGCGCTTCATTAATCGGCACCGATATTTCGACGTTAACATTTAAACTTGCAACACTACATTAAGCTAGTATTAACAAGGGTTATTTTAATGAATATTTACAGGTTAAAATCAACAAGTTTCTCAATAACTTAAGGCAAAATTAAGTAAATTACCATATTTTGATTATTTTGAATTTAATTAACAAAAGAATACTAGAATTAGGTATAATTAGCTCTACGGAAATAAGAGTTGGGACTATAGGGATGGTAGTGAATAGTTAGGGGAAAGTGATGAAGGTATATAATATGAAAAATGTAAAACAACAATTCACATCTATAAAGCAAGCCGGCTTTACATTAGTAGAGCTAATCGTCGTGATCGTAATTCTTGGTATTTTATCAGCGTTTGCGATTCCAAAATATATTGATTTAACAAGAGACGCTAACAGTGCAATCGTTGATGGTGTTTCTGGCGCGCTGCAATCTGCAGCAAATCTCGTATACGCTCGTGCCGTAGTTGAAGGTGTTAATAAGCAACCAACCGCAGTCGTTAACATGGGTGACGGTACAACTATTGATACAGTATATGGCTACCCTGCTGCTTCAGCTAGTGGTATTCCTGAAGCGCTACAAACGGTGCCAACCACTCACTTTGTTAGTCATAGTGCTGGTGGTAGTACTTGGCAGTTTACGCGAAACAATGGCATAGCTAACTGTGCAATTCGCTACTTTGAAGCAACAGCAAATAGTCCTGCACGCGTTATAGCAGACTCCCGCTGTGGTAGTGATGATACTTCAGGCGGTGGCAGTGGTGGAACCCCTGTTGTAGTACCTCCTGCTGACAATGGCAGTGGTGTTATTAGCATCGGTTAATTTCTTTTAAAGAAAGCCAAGCCGTAGCATTAACGCTACGGCTTTTTTTTGCCTTTATTTCATTACAAATGGATTATCTATTTCTTTTGCGGTATTTATCATGACACTCTTTGACTGCAGATAACATAAGAACGCTTCTTCACCGCCTTCACGGCCAATACCTGAAGCTTTGTAACCACCAAAAGGCATCAAATAAGAAATGCATCGATAGGTATTTACCCACACCGTGCCGGCCTGTAATTGATGTGGCATACGTTCAATGCGAGCAGCATCTGATGTCCATATGCCCGCCGCTAAACCATACGGGCTATCATTGGCGATTTGAATCGCTTCGTCTTCGCCATCAAACTTTATCACAGATAATATAGAGCCAAACACCTCTTCTTGTGCAATGCGCATATTATTAGTAACGTCCGCAAAAATGGTGGGCTGTATAAACCAACTTGGCTCTATACCTTCCGGGTGTGGCACGGGGTTACCACCATAAACACAACGCGCACCATCTTGCTTACCAATAGCAATATATTCTTTAATTTTTTCGTATTGAGGAGGGTTAGCGATAGGCCCAAAATTTGTTTGGGGGTCCATTGGATCACCAAATTTCGCCTTTTTAACAAACTCAATCAGTCGCTCAATAAACTCATCATAAATCATTGCTTCAACCAATACGCGTGAGCCTGCAATACACGTTTGACCGTTGGCTGCAAAAATACCACTCACAACCCCTTTTACAGCATTATCTATATTAGCGTCAGTAAAAACGATATTGGCTGATTTGCCGCCTAATTCTAGCGTTACGTGTTTTAAATCTTTTGCTGCAGACTGGTATATGTTTTTTCCTGTTTCTGTTCCGCCAGTAAAGGCCACCTTAGCAACGTTTGGATGCGCCACCAATGCCGAGCCTACTTCAGCCCCATAGCCCGTTACCACATTAAATACGCCGGGTGGAAATCCTGCTTGCTCAATGAGCACGGCCAACTCCAATGCGGAAGCTGAGGTAAATTCAGAGGGTTTCAACACAACTGTATTACCTGCCGCCAGTGCGGGCGCGCATTTCCATGTGGCTATTAATAGCGGCGAGTTCCAAGCCGTGATTGCAGCAACCACACCTAATGGCTCATGGTAAATCGAACCATATGTTTCAGGTTTATCTAATGTGACAGTTTTACCGCCATATTGTTCTGCTAGCGATGCATAGTAACGAAAAAACTCGGGTACATATTGGCATTGGCCATGCATTTCGCCATACAACTTTCCATTGTCTTTAACCTCAACTTCAGCCAAGTGTTCAGCATTTTCTGCTATCAAGTCCGCGAGCCGGTTAAGGTATTCGCGACGTTGGTGAGCAGGCATTTGTGACCAAGCCGGAAAGGCCTCATGTGCCGCTTGGCAGGCCTTATCTACGTCAGCTGCATTACCACGTGGGATGGTACACCAGACCTGATTATTGTAAGGATTCTCTGAGGCTATCCACTCGCCTGATTCGGGGCTTTGCCACTGACCGTTAATATATAAGTCATAAGCTTTAATTGTTGGAGTCATGCTTATGCCGTCCATAAACAGGTTTTTTGCTTTCATTAGGCTGTCCTTACGTGGCTTGAAATTATATCCAGTATATCTTGTCATAAAGCACTTTACATTTACGTTCTCTCAATGTACTCTATACGTAACATTAAAGAGAACGGAAGGATAAAGCCATGTTACAACGGAAATATACTGCTACGGTTTATTACAATGATCAAGCCCTTGATCGTAAATCCAGCGACAACTACATTCAGCTCATGACCAGCTTGCTTAATCAAATAGAAAGTAGCTGCACCAGCACTTACGGCACGATCAAAGATAACAACCAAGGTAAAATTGTTCACCGATGCCGCAAGACATGCATTGAATAAATAAGAACCACCGGGGGAATACCATGATTACTTTAAGCCAACGTAAAACGTACCAATACATTAAAAGCTATATCGAAGCCAAAGGCCATGCACCCACCATCGCTGAAATTACGGAGGGCATCGGCATTAAATCACGCGGCGTGGTACATCGATACGTTAAGGCATTGCAAGATGCCGGGCTTCTCAACCTGTCTCCTAAACGTCACCGCAACATTGAGTTGACGGCGAAACAGCTGACAATGCCGCAACAACCAAACCAGTTACCCCTTATTGGTGCGATTGCTGCGGGTCAGCCCATTGAAGCAATTATTGACCATGACCCAATAAACCTTGCTGATATTTTTCTTGGCGAGCATCGCTACGCCCTACGCGTCAAAGGGGACTCGATGATAGATGAAGGTATTTGTGATGGTGATATCGTTGTCTGTGAGCACAGCAATACGGCTAACAATGGTCAAATTGTTGTAGCGCTTATCGATAATGAGCGCGCCACCCTTAAACGTATATATCACGACAAAGGCAGCAATATAACACTGGTCCCTGCTAACGAAAAACTCAAACCGATGAGTTACCCAGCTGATCGCGTCACTGTTCAAGGCTTGTATATCGGCCTGCTACGTATTCCGCCTTAAGCACACCATAGTCATTATTTTTGCGAAGCCTGAGCTACTACACACTACCTTTTTTGCAAAGTCGATGTTGCATTTTAGTTTTCTCTTCTGTTTGGTAGCTCATGCAAGCATGTATATGCTCGGTTCGAATGGGAGACATAGACAATGGATACATGGCAACGTGCCATTATCTTAATCGATATGGATGCTTTTTTTGCATCCATAGAACAGCTCGACAACCCGCAGCTACAAGGCTGTCCGCTGGCGGTTACTAATGGCCTACAAGGCAGTTGCGTGATTACGTGCTCATATGAAGCACGTGCGTTTGGCGTGCACACTGGCATGTCAATTTACGAAGCTAAAAAGCTATGTCCCTCGATTATCCAAATGTCGACACGACCACAACGTTATGCGGAAATATCAACGCGCATCATGCATAGCCTAAATGACATAACGCCCGACATTGAAGTGTATTCAGTAGACGAGGCATTTTTGGATGTGACGCATTGTCAGAAACTGCATGGCGACCCTGAGTATATTGCGCGCTGCGTACAACAAGCGGTCTGGCAAGCATCTCACCTACCCTGCTCGGTTGGCTTAAGCAGCAATAAAACTTGTGCGAAATATGCAGCTAAAGTAAATAAGCCGCAAGGCTTTACCGTTATACGCCCCAACGAAACTAAAGCGCGATTACGTGATGTACCCGTTACTGATTTATGCGGTATCAACAAAGGCATCGCTGGTTTTTTAGCACAATATAACGTGCATTTTTGTGGTGATATGGAGACATTACCCATTAGTGTGTTGGCTAAGCGGTTTGGTAATCTCGGTCGACGCATTTGGTTTATGTGTCAAGGTGAAGACCCAGAGCCTTTACAATTAACCGTTGCGGCACCGAAAAGCATGGGACATGGAAAGGTATTACCACCACACACTAACGATAAAACCGTTATTTTAACTTATTTGCAACACATGAGTGAAAAGCTCGGGGCGCGATTACGTCGCCATCAATTCAGTGCGCAGCATTTTAATATTAGCCTGCGGTCGTTGTCTTGCGGTTGGGTTGGTGATCGCTATACTACACGCTATCCGACCGATGACGGTGCTCTTATTTATCAATTAGCTAAACTAGCTGTGGAACAACACTGCTTATCACATTACACTATTCGGCAAGTACAAATCACAGCGCTGGATCCACAACCAGCATTGCAACAAAGTGATTTATTCGATCAAGCATCACCAGAGCGTCAACAAGTCAATCAAGCGGTAGATGAAATTAATCAACGCTATGGCGAGCTTAAATGCATGCCCGCAACATTATTAAATCGCTCTAAAACACCAAATGTTATCGCACCCGCATGGAAACCAAACGGTCATCGAAAAACGGTATAAGATACAAAAATCGCATGATAATTAACTGATTTACCGGGTGATTACTTAAAAATAAAAAAATGTTAATACCATTCCCATAAGTAAAATAATTTTAATCTAAATATCAAAGTGATAACTATAATACCTTATCCATTAGATTAAGACTTAATCCGCTACTATGCTTATCAGCAACTTGGAGCGAATAATATGCTTAGTCAGAATGAAAAAATAAAAATAATCCATCATAACATTGATAGTTATTGGCGTTTAATAGGCCGCAGCCCTGTTATTGATGTGATTGAAGAAAACGACTATATGCTTTGCCAAGCTAAGCTGCCACTATCGCACCATGAAATTCTCAACACAGTTTTGCGCAGCTCTTTTAAAGAAGCGAACACCGTGGAAAAAGTACTAGCAATACAGTCTCAATTTGAATTACGCGACCAAGCATTCACCTGGCTAGTAGATGAAGAACAATCGCCGAGTAATTTAAAATCAACCTTGTTTCAATCTGGTTTTGAATCAGTTGGAAAGTTTAATTGTAAATTATTATCACTAAGCGAATACCAAGAGCAACCGGTGATTTCACCAGCAAAATTTCGCTGGGTTGATAGCACGCATGAGTTAGAAGACTGGTTAATCCCGCAAATTGCCGCCAAAGGATTAGATGAGGACTCAGCTAAGCAATATTTAAAAATTAGGCAAGATTGCTTACTTAACAGCAAAGAACACTATCACTTCTTGGTGGGTTACCTTGATGGCAAACCTGTCGCTTCAGGTACTTTATTTATTGATGATAAAGTCGCCGGGTTATTTAACGGCTGCACACTACCAGAAATACGGCGACGCGGCATTGGCACTGCTTCCGTTGTATCCGCCTTGAACTACGCTAAACAATTGGGCTGTGAGTATGTAACGGCTGAATCCAATCGAAATATGGACAGTATTACTACAGAGCTTGGTTTTGAAACATTAATGATGTTTCATGAGCTAGGCTACGGCTTACACTAATGATATAATTTGCAGGAATTCACGCTTAAGGGACTACCATGAGTACAATTATTGGCATCATCATTGCATACCTAATTGGTTCTATTTCTTGTGCGATCATCGTCGCAAAAATCATGAAACTACCAGACCCACGCAAGCAAGGTTCTGGCAATGCAGGCGCCACTAACGTACTACGCCTTGGTGGCAAACAAGCCGCTATCTGGGTATTGCTTGGTGATTTAATCAAAGGCGTTATTGCCGTTATTATTGGCCGCATCATTGGCGACACGGGTGTTGGCTTAGGATTGGTAGCATTTGCCGCTGTAGTTGGGCATGTCTTCCCGCTGTATTTTAAATTCAAAGGCGGCAAAGGCGTTGCAACAATGGTCGGTGGCGTTCTGGCATTATCATTAGCGGTTGGTATTGGCACAATCATAGTTTGGTTGATCGTTGCGGCTGCCAGTCGTTACGCTTCATTAGCATCAATGGTTGCTGCAGTTGCCGCGCCAATATTCACCTTATTCTTTGGTGATAGTCATTTCTTTATTCCCGTGTTATTTATTACCGTATTAATTATCTGGAAACACTTGGATAATATTGAGCGCTTGCGAAACGGTAAAGAAAGTAAAATCGAGCTTAAATAATACTGCATGCCTATCAAGGTGCACTATGCGCCTTGATAGCGATTAGGCAAAAAACTAGGACAACGGCCAACGCGCTTTAACATCGATCGCATAACTCTCATCCTGCTCTCCACGCTTAAATCTTTCATAGCCAGTATAAGCAACCATCGCGGCGTTATCTGTGCAATATTTTAAATCCGGATAAAACACGTCGATGTTTTTTGTAGCTAACTGTTCAGCAAGGAAACGACGTAATTTTATGTTAGCGCTAACACCGCCCGCGATAACTAACGAGTTATAACCGGTTTGCTGTAAAGCACGACGGCATTTAATCAGCAAGGTTTCTACCACAGCATCTTCAAATGCGCAGGCTATATCAGCTGCCGTTTGTTCAGACAGCGGTTGATGCTGCTCAATGCAATTCAAAGCAAATGTTTTTAAGCCGCTAAAGCTAAATTCACAGCCAGGATGTCTCACCATAGGGCGAGGAAAATCAAAACGCGAAGCATCACCCTGCTCAGCCAGCTTAGCCAATACTGGTCCACCTGGATAAGGCAACCCCAATAGCTTGGCAGTTTTATCAAATGCCTCACCCACTGCATCATCAAGACTCTCACCCAGGATCTGGTAATGCCCAAATGATTCAACTGCTACTAGCATGGTGTGCCCACCCGACACTAACAAGGCAACAAAGGGAAATGTAGGTTGTGGCTGTTGTAACATAGCCGCCATCAAATGTGCTTCCATATGATGAACGCCAACACACGGCAATTGCCAACCTAAGGCTAAAGATTTAGCAACACTGGCACCCACCATCAAAGCACCAATTAATCCTGGACCACGCGTGTAAGCTACTGCATCTAACTCGCTTGCGGATAACTTCGCTTCATTTAGGGCTTTATCCACTAATGGCAGGCAGATACGTACATGATCACGCGATGCCAACTCTGGCACCACGCCACCATATTCAGCATGCAGCTTAACTTGGCTATGCAATTGCTCTGCTATAAGTCCTTGGTTGGATGAGTAAATCGCAACGGCAGTTTCATCACAGGAGCTTTCTATACCTAAAATATTCATGCGCGCAGTATATCATCTGCGCTTGTATTGACCAAATAGTTACTGACTTGTTAGTATGTCTACTGATTTACATAGATACTGTGGGAGTATAAAGCTGATGAGACAAGAAGAACCGAGCAAATCGAAAACAGCAACTTCACGTGAAGACACTCCAGCACCCTATAGCCTTGTAAAAATTCATGAAAGGAAAAAAAGCGGCACAGAAGTTGAGTCACTGTATTTAGCAACAAACGAACTCACTGGTGAGCGCGCACTCTACTCCGCTTTACACAACACACAAAGCAAGCCCGATAATATAGGAGAAGTCAGGTATAAAGAAAAGCCTGGGAGCATGTCACAGATAAACTGGCGAAAGCAGCGCTATGCTTCTGGTGTCACGTCTATTGTAAAACCGCTTACCAAATTATCCATACCACACCCTGACGGATCAATAGCGGCAATATTTGCAGAGTCGCTAGAACTTACTGAAGAAAACTCCACCCTGCCTAATGCAATCGCATTGAAATGCTATACAGCGCCTGGAGACACCAGTAAATTAGTAAATTTTGATGATGCAAAATACGCCGCATCCATTGAACAACAGCGTGGTAACTTTGCAGTTGCCCTTATGAATAATGACAAACCTTTTTATGCTAGCGAGTGGATTGATGGCAAAGAGCTCTTTGATGTTCTAGTCAGCCCAACAGGGGTACGCCCCACACCCACCGCACCGCAACTCCTATTGCTTTTTCAACGTTACATAAAAGAAGTCACCGACATTCATGAGATTACTGGTCTTCCATTAGTTGATTTAAAGCCTGCTAACATCTTAGCTAAAATGGCACATAATGAAATACGCGGGCTTCACCCTATAGATTACGCTTGTAGAAAACCAGGAAGTGCATTTACAAGGAGCTACCTATCTACAACTGATATTGACGCCATCCAATCCCACCCTATGAAAAAATATAAACCAAGCTTTGCTTCAGATTTCCGTAGTTTATCTATTGTATTTGCTGCGAGCGTTTCAAAACTAATGCCAGGAAAGTACTTGGGGTTTGATCAGGTACGAACCAGGGGAATTAGTCACTACAAAGGAACATATACAAATAAAGTTGGTGGCCGCTGGGGGCCAAAGGATGAGTTTCAGCTAGCAGTACAAGGGATATTTACAACCTTAGCAGAAGGAGAAAACCCCTTTAAAGCGCCGGGTGATGACCTATTGAAAGTTCAATTACAAAATGATCTCGACATGATTAAAGGGTATTTGCAAGCAACATTGGATCGCTTCCCGCCCAAACCAAAAGTATCCACTCCGTTAACAAAATGCCTTGAGTTTTTTCACGCAACCTTTGCAAAATATATGGCGCTGGCCGATAGAATAAGCACGTCACTCAATAGAGAAGACGACCTTTGTTCAGTTAAAGCAGAGCTAGTTGAGCTATCAAGAAAAGTAGCCACCTCAAGGGAAGTAGCCACACGATTCCCTGATATTGAATCACTAATTAAACAGAACTGCTTCTATGCTGAAGACTACCTATCTCCAACCTCTGATCAGGCAGAACCTAAACCAGAGGCTAGAGCAGAAGCCGGAGCAGGATCCTATTAGCCAAGTAAGCCTAGCGACTTAACGGTATCACGCTCCTGGCGTAGTTCGTCAAGTGTGGCTTGCAATTTAGCTTGAGCCGCATCGTTATGCTCAACACCATTCACCACAATCACTTCATCGTTTTCAGTACGGCATGGGAATGAGAAGATTAAGCCTTCATCCACATCGTATTGACCGCGTGAGCAAACGCACATGGAATAGCTTTCACCGACAGGGGTGTCAGTAGTTAAATTCACCCAGCTATCAATAATGCCATTCGCTGCTGAAGCGGCTGATGATGCACCGCGTGCTTCAATGATAGCTGCACCACGTTTTTGTACGACAGGAATAAAGTCGTTTTCAAACCATGCTTCATCATTAATAACACTAGTGGCTTCTTCACCGTTAATCTTAGCGTTATAAAAATCAGGAAACTGTGTAGCTGAGTGGTTACCCCAGATAATCATATCGCTAACGGCAGTTACAGGCTGATTGGATTTGAGCGCTAACTGTGTAATAGCACGATTTTGATCGAGTGTTGTCATAGCAAAGAAACGATCTTTCGGCACATCCGGTGCGGAATGCATGGCAATTAAACAGTTTGTGTTACACGGATTACCAACCACCAACACTTTCACATCATCATCGGCACGATCATTAATCGCTTTGCCTTGGCCAGTAAAGATGCCGCCATTGATCTCAAGCAAATCACCACGTTCCATGCCTTTTTTACGCGGAATAGAACCAACAAGCGTCGCGTAATGCACACCATCAAATGCTACATTAGGGTCGGAAGTGATAGTGATACTACCTAGTGTTGAAAATGCACAATCCTGCAATTCCATTACTACGCCCTCAAGAGCCGGTAAGGCGGGTTCGATTTCGAGAAGGTTCAAATCGACAATTGTGTCTTTACCAAACACTTGGCCAGAAGCTACGCGAAACAATAATGCATAGCCAATTTGTCCAGCTGCGCCAGTAACCGCAATTTTTACCCGATTAGTCATGTCAGACTCCTTTTTAATAATGTAAGTATGCGTTGTTGAGCGGTCGGATCCGCTATGGCAACAAACGCGCTATTCTCCAGTGAAGCTTTGGCGTTATATAGCATGGATTCACCAGATAAATCAACCACACAACCACCTGCCGCTTCTAAAATGCATTGCCCCGCCGCTGTATCCCACTCACTCGTAGGCCCAAAGCGCGGATAAACATCTGCCGCACCTTCAGCTAGCTTACAAAACTTCAGTGAACTATTAAGCGCTAAGCGCTGATATTTAATTTGATTAGCTAATAAAGCCGCTAAACGTTTAGGGTTGTGGTAATGCCCTGTAGCGATAATCACTTCCTGCCAAGACATTGGTCGTGTTTTGATCAGCTGTTGATCTTCACCATGTACTTGCTTAAAGGCATCGCACCCCTTAATTCCGCTGTATAATTCTTGATCTACCGGCGAATAGATCACACCCATAACCGGCTGATGATTCTCAATCAAAGCAATATTGACTGAAAACTCAGGGAGTCCCGCTATAAAGCCACGCGTACCATCGAGCGGATCAATCAACCAATAGCGCTGCCATTGCTGGCGGATAGCGTAAGATCTCGACAAGTCCCCTTCTTCGGACAATATCGGCATCTCGGGAGCCAATTGCTGCAGGCCGTCTGCGATCACCTGATGCGCCGCTATATCCGCTTCGGTAACGGGTGACTGGTCACTTTTTTTCTGGGGATTTAGTGTCTGCTTATCTTGTTGGTAGTAATCCATGATCGCGATACCAGCTTGACGTGCTATTTCACCAATAGTTGGAAGCCATTGCTGGAGATCGGTCATGCGATAACTCCTTGCGCCACCATTAATAAGGCGGCGACACTCCGTGCTTCATTAAAGTCATCACGTTGCAGTAACTGATCAATATCTTTAATTTTCCAAGGCACCACTTCGATAGGTTCTGGCTCATCGCCCGGTAAGCGCTTTTCATAAAGGTCACGCGCAACCACTAAATGCATGCGTGATGACATATAACCTGGTGACGTGCTAAAAGTTTTAAGCAGCGTTAGATCATGTGATCCGTAACCAACCTCCTCCATCAATTCACGGTCTGCTCCCGCTAAAACATCTTCCTCTTTACCTAATGCGCCTTTGGGGAAACCTAGCGTGTATTCATCGATACCGGCACCGTATTCGCGAATCAGTAAAAACGTTTCGTCATCCAGTAGTGGTACTATCATCACGGCGGATGGCATTAAGCTATGCACACGGTAGAATGTGCGCTCCGCACCATTAGAGAAACGAAGCTCCAGCTGTTCAATTTCAAACAAGGGACTGTCTTTCATGGTTTTGGTGCTGAGTACTTCTGGCTTTTGTTTATTATCTGCACTCATTGCAGTAGCTTCCATCACGATTGATTAGACAAACGTATCATAGCATACATAGCATGACGGTAATAATTTCGGGTGAGTAGTCAGTAAATTTATGTGTTCGATTCTTGAGCCCAGGCATTAACAGGCAGGTGAGCAAAAGGACGTAAAAAAGCCCAGCGGGGAAGGAATGCTGGGCTTTCTTTTGACTACTTAACAATAAACTGGGGTATAGGCTTAGGCAAATCGGCAATTATTTTTTGTGCCCCAGATGGATTGATGTTTAGCGGGGAACGATTTATATTGACCACACTCTAACTTCTCTCCATACAGTTATGATACTACTGGACCATTAAGGCAAGATTAAGAAAGGTGTAATGAGCGATACGATACAAAATACCCCGCTGAGTTTATATATTCACATGCCGTGGTGTGTACAAAAGTGTCCGTATTGTGATTTTAACTCGCATGCATTACGTGGCGACATCCCTGAAAAACAGTATATTGATCAGTTAATTAAAGACTACACAATTCAGCACGAAAAAATCGTAGGTCGCCCTATTCAATCAATCTTTATAGGTGGTGGTACACCGAGTTTAATTTCGGCTGAGGGCTATGATTATTTGTTTTCTCAATTACGCTTATTGAATCCGTGGTTAGCTGATATTGAGGTGACTTTAGAGGCAAATCCAGGCGCTATTGAGGCACAGCGTTTTGCAGGTTATCGCCGTGCGGGTATTAATCGTTTATCGATTGGCGTGCAGAGTTTTGATAATCAACAACTTAAAACCCTTGGTCGTATACATGATAGTGATCAAGCTGTTAAGGCTTTTAATTTAGCGCGCGATGCCGGATTTAATAATATTAATCTCGACATCATGTATGCGCTGCCCAACCAATCAGTAGAACATGCTTTAGCTGATTTAGAAAAAGCTATTTCATTAACACCTGAACATATTTCGTGGTATCAATTAACACTAGAACCTAACACTTTATTTTATCATCAGCCGCCAGCAGTTCCCGATGAAGATCATATTATATCGATCGAACAAGCTGGGCGTCCCCTACTCGCGCAGCACGGTTACTTACAATATGAAGT
The DNA here is from genome assembly GCA_029210045.1 of Coxiellaceae bacterium. GTDB lineage: Bacteria > Pseudomonadota > Gammaproteobacteria > Coxiellales > Coxiellaceae > JARGNX01. The sequence goes on along the minus strand of JARGNX010000016.1, from coordinate 1,810 downwards.
ATCAGCTTATGGTCAGATAAACCATCAATGTCAGCATAATATCAATTATTGGCAGTTTGGCGATTACCTGGGTATTGGTGCTGGCGCGCACAGCAAACTCAGCTTGTCTGATGGTTCAATACAACGGCGCAGTAATATAAAACACCCTAAGGCTTACCTTGGGGTAGATGACAACTTTACTCAACAACAAAGCACACTCACTGACAGTGATAAGATATTTGAGTTTATGTTAAACGCATTACGGCTGTGCTCACCTATTTCCTTCGCGCTATTCGAGCGACGCACCGGTTTAAAGCGAGATAAAATACAGCACACATTAGAAAAGCTAGCTTGTGATGATCTATTAAAATTAAGCTCAAATGAATTCGAAACCACGCTTAAGGGTAAGCAGTTTATTAATTCATTGATCAGTTGTTTTTTGGTAGATTAAAGCCGTAAACTGACCGTGTCATCGTCATCAGTTTCATACTCATCATCACCGTCATAACCAGCACTATCGTCACCATGGCAGTAACAAGGTGAAGTTTCATCAAGCATATTATATTTTTCAATGATACGATTCAGCTCGCTTGAATCAACAGAATCAAGTTCAAATAAATTAACATCAGATAAAGGAGCTTTTCTTTGCACCCTATCTAACATCTTTGCAGCTAATTCCTGCTCTTGAGGAGAACCTTCATATGAAGCGAGGAAAATCCGCAGCTCTGTTTTAGCAAGCAGTGACTGTATCTGTGTTCCTGTATTAATCATTTCCAATAGACTAGTGGCATCATCATCTCCCGCGCTACTGGCTTGTTGAATATACTTAATCGCAAGCTTTACTTGCTCGATATTTTCCTTTAAGTCACCTGGGCCGATTCGCTCCAATTCCAGCTGTCTGGCAATGGTGGCCAATGCTCCGCAGGCTTCACTGTAGCGAGTTACTGCAATGCAATTTTCATCCGTTTCTTTTAAGCGACCACGCTTAATATGCAGAGCTACCAGACAAACAGAATCGGCAGATGCATGAAATAATCGATGAATATCATCATCCTCAACATCACGCACAAAAGCCGGGTTACCATCTTCAGCTAATGCATGGTAGATATTGCTATCCACTTGTAGTGCTTGCATGGCAATATTGGTTGGTAAATAAACCTCTTGTAAGTCAGCATTGCGATACTTACCATACACCACACCCTGACGCATACTGACGTTAGGGCAACCTTTTACAGCAATATCTGACGCCATTAGTGAACCACCAATAGTCACACCACATTCGTCTTGAAGAAATTCTTGCGTAGAACGAACAAAATCTTCGAGGGCTTCTAGTGACACACTCTGCAAGGGATAAATAGTAACCTGACCATCATCTACAAACCGCCCTACAGCATTAGTACGAAAAAAATCACGGCCACGCTCTGTCGGCTCTTTAAATGATTTCACAACATAAGCATTACGAGCAAGATAGTCACGTATCTTTTCTCGATGAGTTGAATACACTTCAGGCGGTACATTAATACGCAGTTTAGAATCAAGCTTTTCTGCACCAGGATTCAATCGATAATGGATCCAATGATCAGTAATTTTTATAGTTTTAATTTTTGAAGCAAATAATCTCGACACAGCAGTAACCATCAATAACAAGTATGTTATAACTATAACCAATTGAAATTAAGGTTAAATTAAGGAAATATAGTATTGAACAAGATTATTACACCTAAAAATCAAACTGTTAGGACTTCACCACAAAACAGCTTTAATCGCCGCCTGCACCGGTAATCCCCCCATTATTAGGGGCTTAAGTCAGTAGAACTTTCCACTATGCTGC
>JARGNX010000005.1 GCA_029210045.1 Coxiellaceae bacterium | reverse complement strand
GCATCGGCATAACCGCCAGCGCTTCCGCTGGATTGATCCCAGCCATAAAAGTCGAGATCGGCCGCATCGGCATTATTACCATCTGGCACAAAGCGTATTTTATCCGTTGATGCTAATAACAAAGCATTACTGGCACTAACTTGTCCCACCGCGGTCCAGCTAGATCCACTGTCAGTGGAATATTGCCATGTCCCATTACTGCTATCGATGGTGTGCACTGCGATACCTGAGGCAGCGCCGCTATCAACATCTGCGATACTGGCAAGGTCTGATACATCATTACCGACATTATTGGTTTGATCTTCAGTGATGCCAGTAAAGTTACTGCTACTTGAAATCGTTGGTGCATCATTTACCGCCGATACCGTAATCGATGAACTATCGGTACCGCTGCTAAACGCTGTGCTGCCACCGCGAGTGCTGGCATCGGCATAACCGCCAGCGCTTCCGCTGGATTGATCCCAGCCATAAAAGTCGATATCAGCAGAGTCGGTATTATTACCATCTGGCACAAAGCGTATTTTATCCGTTGATGCTAATAACAAAGCATTACTGGCACTAACTTGTCCCACCGCGGTCCAGCTAGATCCACTGTCAGTGGAATATTGCCATGTACCATTACTGCTATCGATGGTGTGCACCGCGATACCTGAGGCAGCGCCGCTATCAACATCAGCAATACTGGCAAGGTCTGATACATCATTACCGACATTATTGGTTTGATCTTCAGTGATGCCAGTAAAGTTACTGCTACTTGAAATCGTTGGTGCATCATTTACCGCCGATACCGTAATCGATGAACTATCGGTACCGCTGCTAAACGCTGTGCTGCCACCACGCGTGCTGGCATCGGCATAACCGCCAGCGCTGCCGCTGGATTGATCCCAGCCATAAAAGTCGAGATCGGCCGCATCGGCATTATTACCATCTGGCACAAAGCGTATTTTATCCGTTGATGCTAATAACAAAGCATTACTGGCACTAACTTGTCCCACCGCGGTCCAGCTAGAACCTGAATCTGTAGAGTATTGCCATGTACCATTACTGCTATCAATCGTGTGCACTGCAATACCACTTGAAGCGCCGCTATCAACATCAGCGATACTGGCAAGGTCTGATACATCATTACCCACATTATTAGTTTGATCTTCAGTGATGCCAGTAAAGTTACTGCTACTTGAAATCGTTGGTGCATCATTTACCGCCGATACCGTAATCGATGAACTATCGGTACCGCTGCTAAACGCTGTGCTGCCACCGCGAGTGCTGGCATCGGCATAACCGCCAGCGCTTCCGCTGGATTGATCCCAGCCATAAAAGTCGATATCAGCAGAGTCGGTATTATTACCATCTGGCACAAAGCGAATCTTATCAGTTGAACCTAATAGCAAAGCATTACTGGCACTAACTTGTCCCACCGCGGTCCAGCTAGAACCTGAATCTGTAGAGTATTGCCATGTACCATTACTGCTATCAATCGTGTGCACTGCAATACCACTTGAAGCGCCGCTATCAACATCAGCGATACTGGCAAGGTCTGATACATCATTACCCACATTATTAGTTTGATCTTCAGTGATGCCAGTAAAGTTACTGCTACTTGAAATCGTTGGTGCATCATTTACCGCCGATACCGTAATCGATGAACTATCGGTACCGCTGCTAAACGCTGTGCTGCCACCGCGAGTGCTGGCATCGGCATAACCGCCAGCGCTTCCGCTGGATTGATCCCAGCCATAAAAGTCGAGATCGGCCGCATCGGCATTATTACCATCTGGCACAAAGCGTATTTTATCCGTTGATGCTAATAACAAAGCATTACTGGCACTAACTTGTCCCACCGCGGTCCAGCTAGAACCTGAATCTGTAGAGTATTGCCATGTACCATTACTGCTATCAATCGTGTGCACTGCAATACCACTTGAAGCGCCGCTATCAACATCAGCGATACTGGCAAGGTCTGATACATCATTACCCACATTATTAGTTTGATCTTCAGTGATGCCAGTAAAGTTACTGCTACTTGAAATCGTTGGTGCATCATTTACCGCCGATACCGTAATCGATGAACTATCGGTACCGCTGCTAAACGCTGTGCTGCCACCACGCGTACTAGCATCGGCATAACCACCAGCGCTTCCGCTGGATTGATCCCAGCCATAAAAGTCGATATCAGCAGAGTCGGTATTATTACCATCTGGCACAAAGCGTATTTTATCCGTTGATGCTAATAACAAAGCATTACTGGCACTAACTTGTCCCACCGCGGTCCAGCTAGAACCTGAATCTGTAGAGTATTGCCATGTACCATTACTGCTATCAATCGTGTGCACTGCAATACCACTTGAAGCGCCGCTATCAACATCAGCAATACTGGCAAGGTCTGATACATCATTACCGACATTATTGGTTTGATCTTCAGTGATGCCAGTAAAGTTACTGCTACTTGAAATCGTTGGTGCATCATTTACCGCTGTCACAGTAATGCTTGATGTGTCGCTACCTGAACTAAACGCTGTACTACCACCACGCGTACTGGCATCTACTGTCGTACCCGCTGCACCACTGGTTTGATCCCACCCGTAGAATTGCACATTCCCCGAGTCCGAATTGTCACCATCTGGAACAAAACGCAGTCTATCTGTTGACGCTAATAACAGAGCATTGCTAGTACTGACGCCCGGTACTACATTCCACGAACTACCGCTATCTATTGAGTATTGCCATGTACCATTACCACTAACAATCGTGTGCACCGCGATACCAGATGAAGCACCACTATCAACATCACTGACTAAAACGATATCGGATACTTGATTACCAACATTACTGGTCTGAGCTTCTGTGATACTGGTAAAGTTAGTTGAAGTACTAATGGTTGGAGCATCATTTACTTCTGCAACAATAACCGCTGCGCGAATTGAAACCAGCAAACCTGATTCTACTATGGATTCATGGATAGGCTCCACCTCAACAGTAACGACGGGCTCAGCAACTATCTCATTCACAGGCTCACTTACAAACTCTACCGATTCAGCCACCTCTGCCGGTGTCAATAAATCCGCTAAAGGCAGTGCTTCGGAAGCTAAGGAAATAGTTTCATTAGGTGTATTAACAACCGCTTCTTTCATAAAGTCTGTTGTTTCAACCATTCCTGAGTTAAAAACAGCTTGGGCTTTTGCTGTGAAATTTGCAGACTCAATGGCAAGCTGCTCTGTTGATTTACTAAATGCTGATGTTTGATAGGTAGCGCTCATTGCAAATAATGATGAATTGAATGCTGCAGCAAGTCCGCCTTTTGAACCAAGGCTTAATGTGCTGCCACGCAAGTTTTGACCGAAAGCAGCATTCATGGTATCTGTCACAGTTGCAATAGTTAGGCCTCGAACCCCAATGTAGAACGAGTCCGGAACAGCACTTTTAAATACCTCTGTATTTACCGCAATTGCAGGTTGACCTGGCTCATAGACTTGCTTAGCAACAACACTCGTTGCACTTTGTTTTGAAAATTCTGGGGCTGCTTCAATTGCAATCGTATTCTCATCATGAAAACCCATGATGGCACGACTCACAGGACTTGTGATGTCATTTGCACTACCCATTGAATTTGCGCCAATACCCATATCTAAATTACCATACTCGTTTAATACACTATTTATATATATTTCTTTGACGATGTAATTATAGTATGAATACGGCAATCTATTCTTAAGATCAAATGGTTAGAGGGATTTCTATAATAAAACCTTAACGTTCTCGCAATGCTTTCTTAGACCCACGCTGCAACGGCTTTAATATATAATTTAAAATGGTTTTTTTGCCAGTTAAAATATCTACCTCAGCAGTCATACCAGTAATAATCGGCAATGGCTTCTCTTTAGTACCAAGATGGTCTTTATCCGTTTCCAATCTGATCATATAGTATGTTTGATTGTCTTCTGGGTCAGTGATTGTATCAGCACTTATATGTTTAACAATACCATGTAATCCGCCATAGGTAATAAAATCATAAGCGGTTAAGCTAATCGTTGCTTTCTGGCCGGGATGAATAAAAGCTATATCTCTGGGATTTATTTTAGCTTCAACCAGTAAGGTATCATCAGAGGGTACAATTTCCATGATCTTTTCACCTGGCCTCACAATACCACCAATCGTATTGATATAAATCACATGCACAATACCATTTACCGGTGATTTTAATGCTGTTCTTGATGCTCGATCTCGCAAAGTGATATTGGTTTCTTCTTGTGATGCCAATTCAGCCTTAGTCAGCACCAAATCTCTAATAGCATGACTGCGAAACTCTGATCGTGATTCTTTAACCCTATTTTTTGCTTCTAGTATCGAGGATTCAGTACGATCCACGTTTTGTTCTAGCTCATCTAAATCTCCATTTAACTCGTGCTGCTGACGCTGTAAACGCAAGACCTCTACTCGTGCTGCAGCACCTTGTTCAAACAAGCGTTTCGTCATACCATATTCTTCATCAACAAGTTTTAAGCTCGCTTGTAATTTCCTTTTGCGCGCCCCTAAGCCTTCCAGCTCCTCTACACGCTGCTTGATTTGGTGCTTAAAGGATTGAATACGATTATTTAATAAATGCTGATTCGCGCCATACGCCCTTTTCTCGCTCACTAAAAAGCGCTCAAATTCCTTTGAAAACTGATGCTTTGGATCAAATGCTGTTCCATTAGCCTCGGCTGTTAAACGCGCTACACGTGCTTTCAATGCCGCCGTTTTTAATAAACCATTTTTATAAAGAGACGTATAATTAATATCATCAATAACCGCTAATGTCTGACCTTTGTTAACTTTATCGCCTTCTCGAACCAACATTTTGCTAACAATACCGCCTTCGAGATGCTGAACAACTTGAATCTTACCTGAGGGTATAATTTTACCCTGACCACTCGTGACCACATCAATTTCAGCTAGCGAGGCCCATAAAAGCAATATACAAATAAGCAATAAACAACCAATAAGTAAATAATGACGTGAACGGCCAACATCGCCCGTATGCGATGAAAACCCTTCCATAAATTCATCAGCAAGAGTTCGCTTTTTCCACTTTATTAATTTAGTCCATTTTTTCCACATCATAATTTTTGTCTTTTTTTATCATTATTCAGTATTTTTTTGCACCTTAACAGAACGCTCATGCAAAGCTTTTAACACTTCATCCTTGGGACCATCCGCTGCAACTCTGCCATGATCCATCACAATTAAACGATCAACAATACTTAGCATACTGGCTTTATGGGTTGATATAAGCAAAGTCCTATCACTCATAAAACCTCGAATTTTTTCACAGAACCACTTTTCACTGAGCTCATCCATTGAAGCTGTCGGCTCATCAAACACCAAAATTTGAGGATCTTGCAAAAGCGCCTGAGCAACAATCACGGATTGACGCTGGCCGCCTGAAAGATTTTTACCACGCTCACCCACTTGCATTTCAATACCGTCCGCATGACGATCAATCATTTCTTTAACACCAGCTAACTTAATGGCATGTAATATTTCATCATCACTCGCATTTGGATTACCTAAAACCACATTATCTTTAATAGAGCCACTAAACAGCTCTGGCTCTTGTGTGACATAACCTATTTTTGATCGAACCTCCATGGGATCCAATTGCTGAATATCATTCCCACCCCAATAGACCTTACCTTCATTAGGTTCATAAAAGCCAATCAATGCCTTTAACAAGGAACTTTTCCCTGAGCCTACTCGACCTACAAGGCCAACCTTCTCACCCGGCTTAATTTCTAAATTAACATCAATAAGAGAATCAATTTTAGCGCCTGCATAACGCAACGTTACATGACGGCATTTAATAGTTGTATCAATTTCGTCCGGGTAAAGGAACTTTTTCTCAGTGGGTCTTTCAATCGGCAAGTTCATCATTCTATCTACTGATTGCAGACTCGTTAACGCTTGATAATAACGCATAACATAACCAACCACTTGCGCAATAGGAGCAAGCGCTCGTCCAGCCAAAATGGTACAAGCAATTAATGCACCCATGCTTAATTCATTGTCAGCAATCTTATAGACACCAAAAATAACAATTAATACACTACCTAAAAACTGTGCAAAGGTAGAAAAGTTAATTGCTAAAGAATTTAAAAATTTAACGCGCATATTTAAAAATGAAGCAAATGCAACCATTTGATCCCATTTCCTTTGTGTACTGGCTTCAGCATTTTGAGCTTTGACAGTACTAATTCCAGACATTGTTTCTACCAATGTTTGTTGCTTTGCTCCTGATATTTCGAAATTCTTATTAACGGCATTGACCAGTGGCTTCTGAATCAAATAACTCACTAATAATATTGCGGGCATTAACAGTAGAGGAACTAAAAATAAACTGCCGCCTATCAGGCCAATGAAAAGCACAAATAGCAACGTGAAAGGAAAATCAATTAATATGGTCACTGAAAACGAAGCCATAAATTCACGAAAAGTCTCATAACCTTGTACGGTATTAACAAGATAACCCGTTGAATTGGGTCTATCTTTCATTTTAATACCCAACACATGCTCAAATATTTTTCCAGATAATTTCATATCAACGCCATGAGCTGCACTATCAATAAATCGTGTTCGCAGTGTTTTTAATATAAAATCAAATAACAGAACAAAAACCACACCCAAAGCAAGCACCCAAAGTGTAGCAATTGCTGTATTTGGCACCACTCGATCATAAACATTCATAACAAAGAGCGGCATAGCCAGCACTAATAAATTAATAAAAAAGGTAGCAACTAGCACTTCAGCATATATTGACCACGACCCTTTTAATGCAGGCCATAACCAACGAATATCAAAGAAATTTATTTTACTCGGCCCTTCTGATGATTCAGTAAATATTTTTGGCCTGATAAGAATAATATGTTTTCCATAATTTTTTTTAATTAAGCTTAGCGGTACTACTTCCTCTTCTTGATCCCTTATAAGTACCGCACCATTCTCTTTAATTTTTGATAGCAACACATACTCATCCTGCTCTTTAAGAAAAATGATGCAGGGTAGTAAATTCACATTAATATCTTCAAATTTTAACGGCACAATCTTAGTCATAAAATCTGCGCGCTGTGCAGCTTTTTCAAATAAATCAGGTGGTAGAATGTCATCTTTTAATGGCAAACCAGACGTCAATGCTGATTTAGTTTTTCGCCGTTCATAAAAAAAAGTAAGATCGATAAGGCAATCAAGTAATGGAGAACTTTTCAGGTCATGAACACTCTCGTTGTTTGGAGCATTATCACTCATTAAGCTTACCCCGTTTAATGTAAAATCAAATGGTTACAGAAATAGTTTAGGCTCTTGATGTTGAAAATACAAAGTTTTAACACTCTGTTTTGCAATGAAAACTCTTTCAGAGGAAACAACTGCTAAGGAACCAAACTAACACGACGGTTATTGATCATTTATTGTACTATATTAACCCCATACTTAAGTTAACTGAGGGTTACACACATGACAAGTAAAACAAATGGTATCAAAAAAACAGAATTGCTGATCGATGGCATGGGAGCAGCCTCTTTTCTCGGCGGGTTAATTCGCGCTGACTTAGTACGATTAGAGCATAATAAGGACAACCCCAAAGAACCACTCACTGAAATAGTGCAGGAAATGATCATAACACCGCAGGGCTTTTTACAAATGTATGGCGTGATGACTGACCTAGCGAATAAATTACAAGAATCTGGTGTTTATCAACAACGCAAAGAAAAAAAAGGAAAACAACAAGAAAAAAGATAATGCCATAAATTAAGAAAAAGGAGCGCTAGACGCTCCTTTTTTTTGACCCCATTAAACATAGGTCACACGTAACGTAGCTGTTCCACTGTAACTACCATATTCTGAATCAGCCTTAACATGCGCGACACCGCCAACTCGAATATCACTAAGCGTTCCGTTGACATTAAACTGCCCTTTTCCAGCCCCATCAACGTTACCACCATAATTCCAATCATCGACGACAATCTCGTTCTTAGCGCCTTTACCACCATTGCTAATCTTAATCGATTTTTCAACCACATTTGCTATAACGTGTGCATTACGATCGCCGCTAGCATTAAACTTTGCTACGCCCGCACTGCTGGAATTCACCACTACATTCTTAGCGCCACCCATCAATACATCACCAAAGCTCAGGTCAGCTACTTTTTGCACTTTAATTGAAGAGTAAAGGACCATAGAGACATTGAAATTGGTTTCACCAAAGCTCCCTGGCTTTGCTGCAAATGCCGTCGTCATTGCAAGTGATGTTATTACACAGCCGCCTATAATCAGTTTCTTGAAGTTTTTCATCGTTAGTTCCTCCTTGAGCAAAATGAAAACATGAGTATGCTCTTTACGAAAATAACGATCAATACGCAACACGCCAATTCCAAACCCCCTTAGCCACAGCGGGTTTGGCAGGCATTCTATAACAACTCATAGCAGTGCAAAATAACAGCATTTAAAAATAAGTAATACGAACAATACTTTTGCCATTATATTGGCCTGATTTTGCTTGACGAGTCAGTTGAGCAACAGCACCTAAACGCACATTGTTTAATTGACCACGAGAATCAAATCGCCCCTTACCATCGATCGAAACGTTACCACCAAAATGAAAATTACTGATTTTTATTTGATTATGAGTTGCCTGATTATTGACCTGCAGTTGATTACCAACAATGTGTAATTGAAAACGCGCATTCGGTTCACCTTTAAGCTCAAATAGTGCCGCCCCTTCATCCTGTGGGCGAATAACTAGTTGCAAAGCGCCGCCTGCAACAAAGCTACCAAATCGCAAACTTCGTAATTGCGTTATCTGCGGTTTTTTCAAACTCAACACCAAGGTTTCAGTGCAATATACCGAATGATCAATCAACAATAACCCTATCACCATCACTACCCATTTACGCCAGACCATGGTGCACCTCCGTTTTTGCTTTATTAGCCACCATCCGCACATCTGATAACCAATCAGATGATGTAGGTATTTTTACATGTTTAATTATTTTTTGCGGCTGTGTATTTTCATCCTGCAAAACCAAATCATATTCACCAACCGCTAATTTATCCAGCACAAAAAAACCATCGGGTTCTACCGTAGTCTCTGCGACTTGTTCACCGGTATGTTTATCAACAGCAATGACTCGAGCATCTTTAGGTATTGCCACATCTGACAATATCTGTCCGTCTATACCACCAGCCCATTCAATCCTCGGATTATAATGAATTATCGTGCCTGGTCTTAGCTCAGCCACTTCCACATGATTTGGCAACATATAATCAGCTGTTAATGTTTTCGTATCCACCTTAACCCGCACTTTGCGATCAATCGGTACACCGGCGATAAAGTAATGCCCTTCTTTATCGGTTGTTCCATACGCATCACCAACAGACACTCGCACGCCTTCTAGTGGCACACCTTGTTTGTTTTTACCGTCTTGACTCGGCGCTCGCACATAACCCTCAATACTTCCAGTACCAAAATCATTGTAATTGCGATACCGATAGCCAGTGCCAAATAAACCTTGAAATGATAACACCGCGTTTATGCTGCTATTATCGAAGGTTGCTGATACCATCCAATGACGATGCGCACGATATGAAAGGGTTCCTGAAAAAGTAATCTGTCCATGATTAGGGATTAATAAACCAACATTGGTATCCCATAAAGTATCACCGTTACCTTGTAATCGATACATCACAAAACTTTGACCCACGTTATCGGTTTGCCACGCATGACTAATTTCAATCAATTGGCTCGACGTCATACGATAATCTAAGGTTAATAAAGCAAACGTATTATTCACGTCATCATCACGATTCCAGCTATAACCCGCATCAGCTGTCGATGACCATTGCTGATTAAAATTACCGGTAATATTTTCACTAATTGTATTACCTGCAATGTCGTATGTGTATTTACTCGCAAATCGCCAGGTGTTTCTATTGTATATATCTTCAATCGACCAGCTCTGATCTGAATTAATAATATTATCAGCCAATGAAACTGTCGGTGTTAACGTACGCATAAATACTAATGGGCTGTCGTCATTAATATGATTAACTTGTAGCCGAATATTGTGATTTTTAAAATAGGTAATATTACTCTGTGCAGAGTAATCCGTATCTACGTTATAACGCAGAGTTTCAGCAATAACATCAACCCAAGTTTTTGGCCGCCACGCTAAATCAATCATACCTGCACCGGCACTGGTATCAACGCCATTTGGCAACTCCAAGAAATGAAAGCCCAAAGTAGCATCATTAAAAAAACCATATCGCCAAGCCAAATGTGAATAACGTGGCGTATCACCCTGATCAATCTGACCAACCACACCTTGCACATCGAAGTTTTTATGCGCCAAAATCAAACCGTAGTCATTAGCAATAACGATTTCTTTTTGTGTATGCGTACCATCTCGATGGTATATTTTAATGACGAAAATATCACCCTGAATAGCAGATGGTGTATTAATAATATAACTACCACTGCTGCCGGCAATTTGGGTTGTAAGCAAAACCCCATTACGGTACACATCCACTTCTGAAGCCGGCATAGTACGACCTACGTACTGAAAGCCACCACCCCCGCCTTGCGCCGGTTGCAAGCGTTGAAATTCAATGGTGCGTTTTAAATTTAAATACGGCAACAATAAAGTGTTTTCGGTTTCGGTATGCCCTACTCGCAACAAATGCACCTGACCCGGTTTAGTTACACTGTAATTCCAATATATTCTATCAGTTTGAGAACGCGGCAAGTCATAACCCGCATTACCATTAACATATAACGTACCTTTAAATATATCGAGATTTGTTTCTGTGCTTAAACCATATTGAGAATGCAGGTTTTCATCAAAAGCCGCATCGAAACGGTATCGACTTTCAATACTCCACCTATCCTTTGGTTTATCAATATCCGCATGATCCAGTTCTGACTGCCGCCGTTTTAATGATTTTTCACGCTTAATGGCTAAATCATGACGACGTTGAATTTCTTTCGGTAATACAAACTGTGGAATTAATTGCAAACGATACTGCTGCAAAGACCACTGTGCATTCAAAGGCAACCAACGCACCATTGCCGTATAACTTAACCACAACTTACCTTCTTGCTGCACTAACGCATCAGGCGGTAACTGCTGTATGGTTTTGCCATAAATCAATTGTTTATTTTTGCCATCAAGTATCGCAGGTATACCATCAGGTGGAATTAATGCGGTGCATCGTAAAGCAGCTACATCGCAATGTGAACGCAAACCAAACCATTGCTGTAAAATATTTTCCACGTTGAGATAAGGTTGCTCATGCTCATTCATTTTAACCGCGTAGAACTGACTTTGCAGATCCTGCGCAATAAATAAAGCAATGTCTTCATTTTCTAATTGAGTCGTGGCAGCAAATGCATACGACGTTAGCAACAACGTAACTGCGCTCACTAACCACTGCCTCATAGCAGTCAACTGAGGTTACATACTGCCTTGCCTTGGCCTTGGTAAGGCGGATCAGCCTGCCAATTTAAAATATATTGCTTGGCATGCGCTTGTATTTTAGTTTGCAGCTGTCGCTTACTATCACGTAATAACACCAAGTCAACCGGCGTATTCGCCTTATGCTCTGCTAGCGGAGTCACCTTTAACGTGCCTTCGAAACGCCAAGGACTCTCATTGGTAGCAGCAATAGCCAAATGACCATCTTTTAAACGATGACACTGAAAAGCAAGCTTAGTAACACCACTGCCCTTAGTACCATAAATACTAATCGCCATTTCCATCATCATATTTAAATTAAATTTAATGGCTTTTTTATTAGCAGAACCTTTGGCGTTCACAGGCTGTTGGTTCGCATGAATCATATGAAATAACAAATGCGAACGATAAGCACCCGACGCTAAATCATGCGGAGGGTTGATTGACATTCTCACCTCTCGCTCTTCACCCGGTGATAACGATAGCGCTCGCGGACTCACCATAATATACGATGATAAATCATATGATTTTTCTTTTTTCGGGAACAAGGCTTGCCCTAACTGCAGACTATGTGAAGCCACAGGCATAAATATTGGTTTGATCTTTATATGTACTCGATCATCGCCCGTATTTGACACAATAAAAGTTTGAATTTTTCGATGCGCTAAATCGATATTGACATGTGTTGGTGCAACTAAAAATGAGCGTTGCGCCAAGCCGACACTGCTGATTAGTAATAAAACACCCCATAACACGTATCGTAACATTGGCATTGCCCTCTCTCCATGCAAAAACAACGCACATGATAGCAACAACACTAGTACAGCGTAAAGTTAATACAGTAATTGACTGAAGGTTAATCAAGCACGAGCAGACAATAATTCTTCTTGCAGGGTTTGATAGATACCAGCAAAAGAACGATTACTCATTATCACCACATGATCACCAGGTTGCACGGTATCAACAATGCCGGCAATCAATTGATCAATATCGGCTTCAACGCAGGCTTTACCGCGATAAGACTTCGTCCACGACTGCGTATCCCAACCAGCTTCCTTTGGCGTCAACATAAATACAGCATCGGCATCATCGAATAAGCCTTGCAGTTTATCTTGGTGATGACCCGAGCGCATGGTATGCGAAGCAAACTCAATAACGGCAATCACACGCTCGTCTTTTTTCGCTTTAGCACGCATCGCCGCTAAGGTATAAGCCACTGCTGTTGGGTGGTGGGCAAAATCATCGTAGATGCGAATATCGTGTACGCAGGCAATTTGTTCTAAACGGCGCTTAATACCTGGGAACTGCTTAAATGCCGACTGCAATTGCTGATCGCTAACCCCTAAGTGACGCGCGGCAATCAAAGCAGCGGTAGCATTTTTAACATTATGCTCACCGATCATTGACCATTCGATATCAATACGATGATCCCCTTCAGTTACACTAAATGACGAACCATCATCGGTCAATAATTGCCAACGCACATCACCCTGCTGCTGTCCCCAGCCAACGGTTGGCGTCCAACAACCACTATCCAATACCGACTGCACCTCTTCATCTTCTTCAGGATGAATCACCAAACCATTTTGCGGAATGGTCCGCAACAAAATATGAAACTGCCATTTAATCGCATCCAAATTAGCAAAAATATCAGCATGATCAAATTCGAGATTATTAAATAACAACACATTCGGATGATAATGCAAAAACTTCGATCGCTTATCAAAAAATGCACTGTCGTATTCATCGGCTTCAATAACAAAGGGTTTATCATTACCCAGATGTGCCGAATGCTCTAAACCTTGTGCAACGCCACCAATTAGATAGCCACAATCAATACCGGATTGCTTTAACAACCATACCAATAACGCTGTTGTTGTGGTTTTTCCGTGTGTGCCTGCGATGGCAATCACTTGGCGCTTAGCTAAGATATTTTCATATAACCAACGCGGTCCGGAAGCATAAGAGATCTGCTCATCTAAAACGTATTCTACGCAGGGGTTGCCACGCTGCATGACATTACCAATAATCACACAGTCTGGCGCCGGTTGTAGATGTTTAACGTCATACCCTTCATATAAGGTGATACCTAACTCACGCAGTCGATCTGACATCGGCGGATAAACATTTTCATCAGAACCAGTCACTTCAAAACCTGCCTGAACGGCTAGTTGAGCCAAACCGCCCATAAAAGTACCGCAAATACCGAGGATATGAATACGTTTTGTCATGTTGTGCACTCGTTAGTCATCATTGTCGACATGCTAACATATAGCACGATTTCAACAAACAGCATTATATGTTATCAACTCAACCAACTACTATGTCATCCCGGCCAACTATCATGTCATCCCGGCCAACTATCATGTCATCCCGACCAACTACCATGTCATCCCGGCCAACGAGCCGGGATCCAGGATAATATATGGATCCCGGATAATCGACTACGTCGATTTCCGGGATGACAAATAAGGTCGGATAATCGACTACGTCGATTTCCGGCTAACAAAAAAGGATGGTATATACGATCAAATAAGCGGAGTGTACTGATCTGCCTCGGCATCATATACCGAAACTTCTCCGGATTGGATATCAAAAAACCAACGGTGAATAGCGAGTTGCTTTTGTTCAACACGTGAAGCAATCCAAGGAAAGGTCAAGCAGTTATTATAAGAGTGAGTCAACGCATGACGTGAGCAATGATCAACATCGGTTTCATGACCATGTTCACCAATCACAGATACCCAATGACTAATAAAGTCATCACGCTCAGGATCAGCGCCTTGCAATAGTGCTTGTATACCACCGCATTGACTATGCCCCCAAATGATAAGGTGTTTGACTTGCAAATAACGAATACCGAATTCCAATGCAGCGCTGGTGCCATGATATCCCGCGTCGGTTTCATACGGCGGCACAATATTGGCCACATTACGCACGGTAAATAAATCACCCGGCTGGGCTTGCAAGATTAAAGCGGGATCAACACGTGAATCACTGCACGCGATAATCATGGTCTCAGGTTGTTGGCCGTGTTCAGCCAATTGCTGCATTAATGATGTCGCGCCATCAGCATATTGTTGCCTGAAAGTACGATAACCTTTTAACAATTTTTCCATTGAAGCTTGCATGGTAAGCAGTATAACCGAACTTGTTATTAAGTTACAGACAAACCGACTGAGCTTGCGGGGAAATCCGAAGGTTTCATCACCATCGTACGTAATCGATCCCTCATTTTGATTGCACGCTTACCTGATACACTCAGTTGTTCGTCCATTAAGCGGGTAAAATCCGCTTCTGAGTCCGCACAAATAACAATCCGTTTACCCGTAGTATGTATCGTTTCCAACAATTTCATGCAGTGTGCGGCAGTGCTATAGCTATTAACAGTAACAACAAACGTATCAAATCTATCATAATCATGAATATAATAATCCGCCGTGATCTTGCCATCCGCACCATAAATAGCGCCTACCCATTTAATGTCACCTAACCCTGCCGTGTCACTGCGCGCTAATACTTCCCTTAACCTATCTTGCCCGCCTTCAAATAATATCGATGCAGCTTCTGCCCGCTTAAATTGACTTAAAGCAGCCAATGGATTGACTACCGGCGCTGACACTGATTGCCACCACGCTTGACGATAAGACACACCCTCTACTTGATCAGAGATGACTAAACCCGTTGATAAAGGGTGATCATAACCACAATAATCAGACATTCTATCTTCTAACGTATGCAATCGATGATTGGCTGAAACCATGATCACTTTGTTGTTCAAACACACTTCATCTAATGCTACTTGCAACATACGAGCCGCAGCGCAATATCCCTCATTGACATCATCCATAATAATTAAATCAGCTTGGCTGATAGCCTCTCTAACAAATGCCTGTACACGCTCATCCACCTTTGATGAATCCCTTTCTGCTAACTGTTGGTAGAGCCTCCCCATCCCATCCTCATCAGCGAAAAATACACGCTTGCCTTTTTGCATCACTCTATTCGCCACAGCAAAACACAAATGCGTTTTACCTAATCCCGCATGACCCGTCATAATAACGATACCAGCCTCACCACGATCAATTTTCAGTAATGCTTTCATTGCCGTTTGATACAATTGTTGCTGCGCCGGCAATTCACGGCGATAATTTGTAAACCCAGAGCGTCTTATACGCTCCAGCGGCACTTGGGTTACGCGCGTCAACGCAAGCTTACTCACACAACGAAACAGTCGAGACAAGCAATTTCGCCTAAAATGAGCCAACAATCCCGCAATGTCCCCTGCTGTCAACTCACGACTTGCGGCTTGCTTTACCCTGATAAACTGCGCTAGTTTTTCAGGATTAAAACGTGCACGACCGATAATACCGACAATGGGGCTATCAGGTTCTATCGTATCATCACGCAAGCTGTCCGCCAGCGCTGCCACTGCATGATTATAATCACCCGCTGTCCCGTCTAAAGCTTTTTCTATTAAATAGCGTTGAGTAATTGACTGCGGTTGATTATATAGCTGCACTAAAATTTTTCTTAATTCAGCTAACGTCAATGGCGACTGAAAACCACCAGGACCAAAACCTAAATAGAGCTTTTCACCGGTTGCACTATTAATACCGACACAAATTACATTCCAACCCAAAGCTGCACCGCCACCTACGTGCTTCTCCGCATACTGAGCAACACCTTTGATGTAAACAATATCTCCAGGCTGTATCTCTGACTCATCAAATACAAACGTATCGCCTGCGGCCTGACGACCTTTAATATCAAATAAAAAGGCAATTGGATTGCCTGCACGCATCAATTCTTTTTTACTACGACCAGGATTATCAAGCATTGAAGTAATCTCTTGATATAAAATAGGTGATATCACAAACGAAGTAACTGCTGACCCAAATAGCCAATCAAACTGCTCACTACCCAGCTGATCATGTATCGCACTGAACATACAGGCCTGCAACACACTACCACACTCCGCTATGGTTGGCCCTTGAAACCAAGCTTCAAGCGCAACACTGGGTTTTTGTAAATGTTCTGCAACGAATAAATTTCTACCATACCTCACATCCCAGTGACGAGAGTTGCTTAAACCGATGCAACATACTGCCTCTTCAGGCGGAATATGAAATTGCTTTGCAAAATCATCATGATAATACAGCCCTGACTGTCCTTCACGTTCTGCATAGGGCCGATTCGCACGACGCATCGCATCAACAAGTCCCGCCATAAAGGGTTTTCCAGGTTCAGCAGCCTTGGCCACAACCTCAACTTGTTGATAACCATCCATTAATCGTGACCGCGCCGTCTTATCTTCATAGCTACTATCGTAGTCAAATGGTATCTCTCGATTGCCTCGCATTATATACCTCATCCGAATCATTGATTCGCTTATTCTAGAGATTAATTATTAACCGTACATTAAATCAGGGTACTTAATTATTCCTTATACAACTTGATCATCACCCGCATAGTAATGCACAGAAAAACTGAACGAGGCTGTGGATAAATGCTTAGTAACCGCATTTTATTTATTATTTTCAATGATTTAATTGATAGCATATTAATTGCACAGCATCCATTATACTTACCTAGGTATTGAGTCTTTATAAAGGGCACGAAATGAGCAAGGCGCCACTGAAAGGTATCACGGTTTTAGATCTTACCCGAGTCGTATCAGGCCCCTACTGCACGATGCTACTCAACAATTTAGGCGCCACCATTATTAAAGTTGAGCGACCAGGCCGTGGTGATGATACACGCCGATCCGCACCGTTTCAGGGCGACATCTCTACCTACAACGCTATATTCAATCACGATAAAAAAAGTATCGCATTAGACTTAAAAGATCCTGACGATAAAAAAATATTAGATGATTTATTATCTAAAGCCGATGTACTGGTTGAAAATTTTCGACCTGGCGTGATGGATAAACTGGGCTACGACTGGAAGAGTGTTCACGAAAAATACCCACAATTAATTTACGCCGCCATATCTGGCTACGGCCTAACCGGACCGATTGCAGATCATGCGTGTTATGACTTAATTGCTCAAGGCTTATCAGGCCTGATGTCATTAACGGGGCACCCCGAAGAAAAACCAACCAAGGTCGGCACGGAAATATCTGATATTGTCACCGGTATTTTTGCTTCCTATGGCATAAACACCGCTTTGTATCATCGCGCAATGACTGGCGAAGGCAGCTTGGTAGATGTGGCGATGTTAGATTCCACTTTGTCTCTTTTATATAGTGCTGTTAATCGTTACACCGCCAGTGGTGATATTCCTACCGCCATGGGTAACCGCCACCCCATGGCAGTACCCTTTAACACCTACCCAACTAAAGATCGGCCGTTTAATATTGCCGTTGCAAATGATTCATTGTTTGTAAAGTTATGTGATGCATTAGAGCACCCCGAACTAGCACAAGATCAACGCTTTAAAAATCTTAGTGCACGCGCTGAAAATCGTAATGCATTAGATGAAATTTTAATTGATATTTTACAGCACAAAACAGCCAAAGAATGGTTAGCACGTTGCGTTGCTGCTGGCGTACCTGCTGGACGTATTTACGACATACACGAAACGCTCGAACTTCCGCAACTACTTCATCGCAATATGGTGGCGCAATTTAAAGACGGTTATTTACCAGGCATCAAGTTCCCAGGTACACCAATTAAAATGTCCTGTTTAGATGACGTCAATGAATTCGGCCCTGCTCCCACACTCGATGAAAACCGTGATGAGATTTTACGGTTTATTAAGACCGGTAAGTGGTAGCCGCAGCAGCATCCCCAAAGGGTGGTAATAGATGTGGATTTAGTGACTCACCTCATTATTCAATGATCACTTTAACTAATATATGGTTGTAATGACCCAGCTGAAGAAAGCGGTGCCGCTTTTCTTACCAGAAAACCAGAGATTAATAATGAGACGATTCGTTCCTATCTTGTCAATAGAGGAACAACAATAAGCATTTTTAGAAAGCCAGTTTCTAAGCAGTTAAATGCAGAGAAAAATTTGCTTGCCTATACCTTGTTCTTAATTAGGAAATGCCAGCCTAAAAAATCTATACCACTGTTGAAAAAATTTAATACTGTATTTGACTCACAACTAACTGGTGGTATTAGATCTCTAAGGGCGGTTATTGAGCAGGAAATAATACAAGACGCCCTTTTCACCTCCCCTATGATCTAGGTGTTTCTCTTGAGCTTATTCACTTGTAAATGAATTTATCTATGCTATAATTCACTTACAAATGAATTATTGGGGTTGATATGCAAGCCTTATTTGAACTACAAAAACAGCTACTTAGCCAGTTTCATAACCAACCGTTCTATTTTAGGCAGCGTTTCAGCAAGTTAACGCTTGATAACTTTGCAACAGGCATTGTCGGTGGCCGTGGTGCAGGCAAAACAACATTTTTATTACATATTGTTGATCAACACATTAACAGAGACCAACAAGCACTTTATGTATCTGCCGATAGTATATATTTTTTAGAATCCACACTGCTTGGGCTAGTTGAGCAGCTGCATAAAGAAACAGATATACGACTATTGTGTGTTGACGAAATCCATAAATATGCTAACTGGGCTCAGGAACTGAAAAATATTACGGATACTTACCAAGACTTCCGTATTCTTTTCTCAGGTAGCTCAATGATTGACATCGTTAGTGCTAAGTATGATTTATCACGCCGTGTTACCTTGCATCATCTGAATGGATTTTCGTTTAGAGAGTACCTTGAGTATACAGAAGAATGCACTTTACCTACCATTGAATTGAAAGACTTACTAAATAAGCATACTAAGATTGCTAATGCCGTATCCATTGATGGCATCATTAAAAAATTCAAAAAGTACTGCCGAATTGGCTACTACCCCTTTACCAAGCAATTAAGTCAAGAAACTGAAATTAAGCAAGCCTTTGAAAACATTATTCAAAAAGTCATTTATGAAGATATTGCGACACTTAAATCATTAAAAACGCCAACATTAATGATAATAGAAAAGTTGTTTAAGTATGTTGTCAATTCTTTGCCGGGCGAGCTCAATGTTAATAAGCTATCCAGTCTTATTTCGAAAAGCTTTGATCATACAGTAGAATACTTGACTATATTACAAACCAGCGGGCTCATTCGCTCAAGTGCTCCAATAAAATTTGGCAAATCTTTATTTAAGCACCCCACTAAATTGTACCCAGATAACACGAACTTTATTTTCACCTATATGCTGCCTCACTTTACCAGCGATATACTCGGCAAAGAGCGAGAAACATTTTTTTTAAATCAGACACAGAATGCAGGATTGATAGTTAACACCCACCCCACTTGCGATTTTCAGATTGACGAAACCGTATTTGAAATTGGTGGACGAAGCAAAACAGCTGAACAAATCAAGCATGAAAAAAATGGCTTTATTGTCTCTGATGGCATACTTGTTGGGCATGGACAGCAAATTCCATTGTATTTGTTTGGTTTTTTATATTAGAGCGTCATCTCAGTGCCAGCTGCCGTACCAGCAGACACGGCTTCAGTGGTCATACCAGTATACTTACTGGCTAGATCACCAAAGCTTTGCGTATGATCCCCAAAAAAAGGAAATTTAAAACTTAACCCAAACAGCTCAATACCATCAAATGAAGCCGCTAACGAATGAACGCAAAGATCGAGTACCTCAATGAGTTGCGTAAGGTCAAGTTCTTTATCATTCGCGCTGCCTTCTAAAACTAACGCCGCAGTATGCGCTAATGGTTTGGCTGGCATTCCAAATAGTGAGCTGGAGTGTACCCCCTTAAATTTAGCTGCCGCTTGACTAAACATGTCTTGAATATATGCTTTACAGACACTCTCGTATGCCGCTTGATGACCTACAGATTCAGCAAAACTTGCAGCTGATTCACCATTGTCTGATTCAACTAAAGGATCCGCATTGGCTTGCAGTAAATACCACATAACTTCTTCATTGCCATTAGCGGCAGCATGCATAAATGGGGTAACACCTTGACTATCCGAACGATCGATGTGTTCAGGAGGCGGTAATAGTTTTTTTATCAGCGCCAACCCGGCGCGATCATTCATAATTGCATAACTAAAGGCTGTCTTACCAAAACGATCTACTGCATTTATGTTCGCATCTTGGCTTAATAAGTACTCAACTACTTCTTCATTCCCATTCGCTGCTGCATACATTAATGGTGTTATACCATCGCTGATTTGTGTTGCATTTACCGCATCGTCTGTCATGTTTAATCGCTTAATAATATCAAGTGACAAACGATCATACTGGATTGCTCGCCGGAACCGACGATTATTCGCTGCAGGCCCATTGTCACGCAGCTGTTCGATAAATTGCCCATGATCTAACGCGGCATTTACAACACTATTCAGCCCACGCTCTATTGCCTCATCCAGAACAGTGTGACTGCGGTCCGGTCGAATGCTAACCAAACATATACTAGGGTCAGCATGAATGATATCAATAATTCGCCGTAATTCCTCAATTCGGCTTGCTTCTGAATCAAAGTCAACGCCTAAGCCTATGCCAACAATGCCTACTATCAACTCTCTTGCGACTTGTTGCTTTGCATCTCTTTCTGCATTCGAGCGAAGACGTAGCAAGCGCCTAGTAATACTATCCTTTTCACTATGAACCAACCCATGCCCTGCGCTGTAACGCATCAAACGCTCCTGCATTGACCCGACACCTGTCAGTAAAGCTTCATGCAAGCCCAAAATCACCTTAAAAGCTGAGTCCAATCCTGTCGCTGTTTGGTAGTGCGTGACTCTTTCTAATGCATCGCCTACAGGAATAACTGCGGTAGATCCTAGAGTGCTAAACGGTTTATCCAGATGTTGATCTTTATCAACCTCAACCTTAAAACCGGCGAGATTGAGTGATTGTCGCTTAGCCCTTTTTTGCTTTATCAATGCTTGTTCGACTTCCTCCAATCTTTCCTCATCGGGCTTAAGGTATTCTGCACCCTTTATATATAAAAGCTCAGGTGTAATCATTCTTTCAGGCAATTCATAACGCATCACCAATCGATGCCACTCTTGCAACTTTGCTTTACGTTCAAACGGATCAGCAATAACTAATAATGCCTCCGGCGTTTCAGTCGCCATATATACAGTATCATCTTTACCTCTAAGTAATCGACTTTCAGGAATAGCATAATGCATCCAGCCCATCGCTTGCAGTTCCGCCTGAGTAGGCACATTCAATTCGTCCCTTAATTCTATTGCTTCATCAGAAAAAGGGTGACTCAATAACGCGTTAACACCCGACCTTACCGTAGCACTCGCATTATATATGCCAACGGAATGCTGCGGATTGAGCGTACTGGTATAATTTGAGTCAACTAAATTAAATCTTTCTTCTGGCTTTACTATATGCTTATTTATTTCTGCCAATACACCCGTCTTAATGCTTTGCCCGCCATCCGCAGGAACAATTAAGTCAGGTCGAATAGTTTGCTCAACGCCATGCTCATCTTGTAAAGTAATTTCCCCATCTGCACTGATCGATTGAACAGCCCCTAAATCTTTTTGTGTTGTGCCATCAGGATTGGTAACTTGATGTCTTTTTTTGTAAACAAATTCGCAACTGTCACCGTGAGCCGCGCTCAGCTTTTTCAATTGCGCGAACAGCGCTTGTTCAATGTGCTTTAGTTTCATGGTAATAAATCCACCATCACCTATAAAAAAACCAGCACGCGAACGAAAATTATAATTGGCATAATGACGCTCGCCTGCCTCCGCAGGCATGGCGTCAGCAGTTCGCACAAATGACTTTGCTTTTAGTGCCGCAATATGTTGGCTAGTCAAACGTGCTACTTCTGCTGGCTCACTCGCATCCCCTAGCTCAACACCAAATAAGAGTTCGGCATAATTTCTAAAGTCTGTTGCACTGAAGCGCAATACTTGTGTTCGTGTATACTCGCCTTGACGTTCACCCACCAAAGTGACCTTCCAACCGCGCTTGATGAACATGATTGCCATTGCTAGCGCCGCTGGGCCATCACCTATATTCACAACGTGCTTTTGTGGCGTTTCAGTTTTTGCTTCAGTACGCATAAAATACCTTTTCTTTGCTGGCTATACACTAATTAATGCTTGTATTCTATACAACCTAGATTAAAGAACTATTAAGTATTTTCATTATATTATTACATTTTATAATTAAATGATTAACAGGCAAGCCGCCTAATGACAGCACTCAGCAGCATGCTATAATGCCGCCTTCAGAGGGAAAACGAAGGGTAAAACAACATGTCAGCAAACAATATCTTTTATGCACAATCCGGTGGACCAACAGCCGTCATCAATGCCAGCGCTTGCGGTGTGATCGAAACCGCGCGTCGCCACAGCGATAAAATCGGAAAAGTGTATGCAGGGCAAAATGGTATTTTGGGTGCGTTAAATGAAAACCTCATTGACACGAGCCTTGAATCAGCTGAAGCCATTGCGGCATTAAAACACACCCCCGCTAGCGCGTTTGGCACTTGCCGTTTTAAACTCAAAAGCATTGAACAAGACCGTTCACAATATGAACGTTTAATCGAAGTATTTAAAGCACACGACATTGGCACGTTCTTTTACAACGGCGGCGGTGACTCACAAGACACAGCCTACAAAGTCTCACAAATCGGTGATCAATTGGGCTACCCAATGACCTGTATCGGCATACCAAAAACCATCGATAATGATTTACCGATTACTGACTGCTGTCCAGGCTTTGGTTCGGTAGCCAAATACGTGGCGATATCAACCCAAGAAGCCGCACTCGATGTCAAAGGTATGGCGGCCACCTCAACGAAAGTATTTGTATTAGAAGTCATGGGACGTCATACCGGCTGGATCGCTGCAGCAGCAGGTTTAGGTAAAACCCGTGAAGACAATGCGCCACATATTATTTTGTTTCCTGAGATTGCGTTTAACCAAGAAACGTTTTTAGCTGAGGTGCAACGCTGCGTTGATCAATATGGTTACTGCGTAGTGGTAGCCTCTGAAGGCGTACGCTATGAAAATGGTGAATTTTTAACAGCCAGTGGTGCCACAGATGCCTTTGGGCATAAGCAATTGGGCGGTGCCGCTCCATTATTAGCAGAAATGATTCAACAAAACCTTGGCTTTAAGTATCACTGGGCCGTGTCAGATTATCTGCAACGTGCCGCAGCGCATATCGCATCTAAAACAGATGTTGAACAAGCTTATGCGATGGGTAAAGCAGCGATTGAATTAGCTATTGCAGGCGAAAACAATATCATGGTAACGATTGATCGCGTCAGCACCTCACCTTACCAATGGAATGTCGGCAAAGCGGCGCTAGCTGATGTCGCGAATATAGAAAAGACAGTGCCTCGCGATTTCATCAGTGACAATGGTTTCCATATCACTCAAGCTTGCCGTGACTATATACAGCCATTGATTGAAGGTGAATCATACCCGCCTTACCATCAAGGACTACCGCAGTACGTGGAATTAAAAAACACATGTGTTGAAAAAAAATTAGCACCGGTTACTTAGCACACTACGGATTTAAGGGACCTTAGACAACCGTTGAAGCATTTCGCGCGGATCATCTGGCCGAGAAAGAAATTGAGCAACACTGTCAGGGGGTAATAATAAACTTTGAGGATGCAATGCAAAGCCTGACACTTGCTGTTGCTGCAAACTTTTTAACTCCTCAAGGTTTTGTACCCCATCGACTACCACCTGGCATTGCATCGAATGAGCAATTGCTGTCAGTAACGACATTTTTGAATGGGCCCTATCTGCGGAACAATTTATATAATGCGCATCAACAAATACGTGCCGTAAAGGCACCTCTATTAATCGATCTAAATCAAGCGTGCCAACACCAAATTGCACCATTGATAACTCACACCCCATATCAACCAATGGTTGTAATAACTCAATACTAACACCCTGCTCATGCAACCATTGTTCTTGCTTAATCTCAAAGACTATCCGACTCGGATTCACCTGATGATTCGTCAACATCGACTCAAAGGTTGATAAAAAATGACGATCACTTAGCTGCAAAACAGATAATGGAAGACTGTATTTCACCGGCGAAGACAAGTCAGATTGTTGTTGCCATACCGCAATTTTCTCAATCAACTGCCCCATCAACCAATAACCTAAATCAAGCATCACATGACTTTGTTGCGCAATCGGCAAAAATTCTTTGGATGATACCTGGCCGTATTTGCGGTTATCCCAATCAATACAAGACTTCAGCATATGGCACTGCGAATCTGAAACATTGAATATCGGTTGCAACACGATACTAAGCTCATCATGTTCAATGGCACCCTCTAATTCACGCTCAAGCGTCATTCGTCTAACCATTTGACGATTAATTTTCTGGGTAAAAAATTGATAGCGATTTCGACCGGCACGCTTCGAACGATACAACGCCATATCAGCATGTTTAGATAATTCTTCTACTGAGCTTCCTGCAAATGGATAACATGCTATACCGATACTAACGGTAACATTCATTTCAAATTCATCAATTTGATAAGGCTTCTGGCTTAACTCCGTCATCAATTTACGCGCCACCAACCCAGCTGCCGTCGCATTATTCACTTCCATCAACAAAACGGCAAATTCATCACCACCAAGGCGAGCAACTAAGTCCTCATCACGAAGCGCATTCATTAAACGTTGCGCCACTTGCTGTAACAACTGGTCGCCCACTGGATGACCAAACGTATCATTGACGTGTTTAAAATTATCCACATCCATATACAATAAAGCGATTTGTTTTTCATGGCGCTGCACACGCGACAAAGTTGTGCTAAAAATTTCATTGAATAAATCACGCGTCATTAAACCCGTCAGGCCATCATGATGCACAATTTGTTGCAAGTAGCTATTCTGTTCACGCACTTTTTTAAGCATTAAAGCGCTTTGCTCCACCCACTCAGAATCTAAAATTTTAGTGACGCCTGACACGTAGTCTGTAGTCCGTACGTCCATTGTTTTAAGCTTGGAAATCAAGGCAGAAACTTGGCGACTCTCATCCTCCAATGCTTGCAATCGTCGTTGGCGTTCTATCGCACAATCTAAAAATGAGAGCAGCTCAATATGCTGCAACTCTTCAACAGACCATACCGCTTGCACACCAATTGCAATCAATGACTCACGGTCAATTGATTCTGTTGTATCAAAAATTACAATGATTGGCTGGCGATTAAATGCACTAAAAAAAGCAATATTATCTTTGGTACTAAGCTGAACTAACCAGAGGTATTCAACCATCACCACATCAAATGCGGCGCGATCAGCTTGCGACACCGTCGACCAACACGCCGTATGTGACAAATCAACCTCGGGCAATCGATACCAACACTCAAAGCCTGAGAAATCTTGAGCACCTATCAATAATACCGTGTGCATAGTCATGGCAGAACACTTTTATAAGCTGTAATACAAATCGAACTCGATCGGATGCGTTGTTGCCAATAGGCGATACACTTCTTCATTCTTAAGTTCGACCCACCCTTGAATTAAATCTTCGGTAAACACACCACCCTCTAATAAGAATGCATGGTCTTTTTGCAAAGCGTCTATCGCTTCAATTAAGTTACCACAAACTCTCGGTATTTTTTTAGCTTCATCCGGATGCAAGTTATATAAGTTAGCATCCATTGGGTCACCGGGATGAATTTTATTCTTAATGCCATCAATACCCGCCATCATCATCGCTGCAAAAGCAAGATATGGATTACCACAAGCATCTGGGAAGCGTACCTCAATACGACGACCTTTTTCTTCCGGCACATGCGGAATACGAATCGCTGCTGACCTATTACGCGCCGCATAAGCCAACATCACCGGTGCTTCAAAACCAGGCACCAGTCGTTTATAACTGTTTGTTGATGAATTAGTAAATGCATTCAATGCGCGAGCATGTTTAATAATTCCGCCGACATAATGCAAGGCGGTTTCTGATAAACCGGCATACACATCACCAGCAAATATATTTTTACCATCTTTGGAAATTGATTGATGGCAATGCATACCACTGCCGTTATCACCGACTAAGGGCTTCGGCATAAAGGTGGCCGTTTTACCATAAGCAGCCGCCACATTCGCCACCACATACTTCAATAGCAACACTTGATCCGCTTTGCGCACCAACGTATCACAACCGGTACCAATTTCATTTTGATTACCTGTCGCCACTTCGTGGTGATGTGTTTCTACATACATACCAAGTTGCTTAAGGATTTGACACATTTCTGAACGAATATCTTGCGATGAATCCACTGGTGGTACAGGGAAATAACCGCCCTTAACCGTTGGGCGATGCCCCATATTGCCTTCAGGGTAAATAGTTTCAGAGTTCCACGCGGCTTCTTTTGAGTCCACCTGGAAAAACACATGATCCATTCCAACCGCAAAACGTACATTATCAAACAAAAAGAACTCAGGTTCCGGTCCAAATAAAGCCGTATCACCAATGCCTGTTTCGATCAAATATCTCTCTGCGCGCTTACCAACCGTACGTGGGTCACGGCTATAGCCATGCATCGTTGCTGGATCGACAATATCACAAGTAATAAACAAGGTCGGGTGATCATAAAATGGATCGAGCTTAACGGTTGACATATCAGGGCGCAAAATCATATCTGAGCTACTAATGTCTTTCCAGCCAGCTAATGATGAACCATCAAACAATTTGCCTTCTTTAAAAAAATCTTCATCCGCAATATGACTCGGCACTGAAATATGCTGCTCTTTGCCTCTAAAATCAGTAAAACGAAGATCGACGAACTCAATATCGCGATCACGAATGGTTTGTATGACATCTTTAGCGGTGGTGGTTTTTTCAGCACACATGTGGAGTGGTTCCCTGGTGAAAATTGATAAGCGCTAAGGGTAGCTGATGTATTATGAAATCTCAAGGTCTATGCGTAACACCCGCCTGTCAATAAAAGCAACTTCCACTAATGTAATTCACATATACTACTTGAATCGCCCCGGGAAAAGGCCCGGGGCAGGAATGACTAACCAGGTGAGCATGCTCTAGGTGTATGGTAGACCTCGGTATCATCAGCGCGATCACCGCTCGGTGAAGCCGGACGAGAGCCTAACAAACCACTTCTTGCTAATGCAGAATCGGAAGGGCTTTGCGCTGGTGATGCCGGTGAAGCAACGCGAGCAACCTCCTCAACTGGATCAGTTGAGCGCTCTGCCACCTTAGCGCGCCAAGCTGCTAACGCTGCTGCCGCCCTCGCCATCGAAGCATCGGATGAATCCAGCGTTGCATCTGCACCTGGTGTTGTTCCTGGCGATGTACCAATACCTTGTACAGCTTTTCTAGCAGCCAACGCTCCAACCACCGCAATTAACCCCGTAGCAAACCACCCATACTTTACACTTTTAGTTGCAGCCGATAATGCTTTTACTAAACCTAATGCAAGCAGTGCGCCGCCAGGTACATATACCCTTGGATCACGCAAGTGATCAACTACAGATTTTCCTGATCTCATATAAAACTCCCACAGTTTTTTAGTTGCCGGTCTCTCGGCAATTACCTTCCAGTAAACACCACATAAAAAGTAGTGACCTTACTGGCCTTTATATCCCACGGCCTGGCATAACGCATGTTAATCATCGCTACACGTGGCACGCTATTGGATAAGTTTGGTACATTGAATGTCCATTTCTCGACACCGGGGGCACCCATCATTTTAGTTTTTGATGCGATGTATTGGTGACTCAACACTTTTAACCACTTTGGCTTACTGGATTGATAGAACCAGCTGTAACCCGTGGTTGGATTCGATTGCAAAACCAAAGTAATGTTTTTTGCTCCTGGCTTTACCATAACGGCTTTATCAGGATTATTGAAGGCTGGTGTCTTATCTGCAGTGGCTGCAATACACACCAATAAACCCAGTGTTAATAAAAAAACTTGCTGAACCTTGCGCATAACACCCTCCTAGTTGTTAGGAGTGCATTATAACGGCATCCATCTTAATTAGTCGAGTACATTTTTAAACAATCATTCTTCACTACTACCGTCGGGGATACATTCCGACTCAGCACAAGCAAACTTTACAGCAATCGGCGGGCCGCCGCTGCAATACCATCAACCTAAACGAGCACAGGCTCTAGCACGAGGCCTCGGCCAACAGTCCTTCAATAGCTTAGCGATCGCCGCATGATGACGAGCAATCGAGGCCGGCGACTTGGCGCCCACCTTAATGCTTCGATTAGCGCCATGCATTAATAACAACTCCACACACGCCGCATCACGTTGCTGACAAGCAATATGCAAAGGTGTATATCGATCACGTGAGCGCGCCCTATCAGGATCAGCACCCGCCTCCAGTAACACACGTACCACATCAGAATGTTTCTGCTCACAAGCAATGACTAATGGCAAACCAGCATCTTCACCCAGTCGATGAGCCTTCGCACCTGCGTCAATCAATCGCTCCACCGCTTTCGCATCACCGCGACGGCATGCTTGCTGCAATGCTTCAGACAAATCCGCCTTAAAAAGGCTCGGCAATGGTGGACTTGGCGCCGGTCGTTGCGGAGGCCTAGCCATCGCATGCATCGCATTCAGAATCAAACGCGCAATCGCAGGAAATTTCCTACGGCGCGCTACACGTAAAGGTGTCTCTGTATTGGTCTTAACATCTCCAAGTCGTAGATCTGCACCCGCCAATATCAATTGCCTCACTATATTTTCATACCCAAAATAACACACCAAATAAAGCGGTGTATTACCATATTTATCAACACCCACATCAAGATCAACACCCGCTTCAATCACTTTAACACACGCATCTTCATCACCATACGCTGCCAACCTTAATAACGAACTACCCAAACTATCCGTTTGTTTTCTTCGTGATGCAATATCCTCATTATAAGCTTCATCCTGTTCAATTCGACGATGATACAACCATAACCTTGAACGCATATCATCTCGCAACGCAGCATCACATTTTAGTGTCGTCTCGATCACCAGCATGCCACTTGTCGCACCCACCAATCGAAAAAAACGCTGCGCACACTGCAAGCGACCCTCATCGGTATCATCAAAAATTTTTCCGGGCATATCGTTAGGGTCTTGCAAAATCCAACGACACACGCCAGATCCAGGCTCATAATGCAACTGAATAGCATGCTCAAAAACCCCGCAATCAATCGTAAATCGACCGCCACCCAAAACAACCAATGACTCAGCCAAATACTGCAAATGTGTCGCAAAATCACACGCTCTGTAAGTGTCCGACATCATCACAATCGACTCAACCTCCGTCGTATGATCAGCCACCTTAGTCAGCGCCCTTGCTGGCACAGAAGCCTGCCGTGCTTCAGCACTTACACTAGGATGTATATTCAACACATGACGAAACGACTTAGGAGTTTGCAACAAAACAACACTGTCTAAAAATGCAAGACAATCCGCATCAAACTGGCGAAATGCTTCGAGACGATGCTGTAAGATGCTTAATCGAATATCGACGACTCGACCGCCTTCCATATAGGCGCGAATTTCAGCACCCAAACGCACAATCATTTTTTTTAACGACAACAAAAATGCTTCTAACTGATATGAACCAATACAAGTAAAGGCATGTGTACGATCGATAAACACCGGCAATTGACCTAACACATAAGCACGGCCCGACAAATAAGCCAAAGCAAAGCACACCCCTTCTACACTAACCCCCCCTCTTCTATACAAATGATTCACATGCGCCTTCACCTGTCGATTTGTATGTGAACCCAATGCTCGTTGCTTAGCGGTTAATTGATCTAGGTAGACTTGGTTCCCGACATCTTTATGCGTTGAAGTACTCACAACAAAGTCACTGTCATGATTCATCGTGCGCGTCAGATTGGTGGCAAAAAATGCCATTTGAATTTGTACGCACTCGATAGATGTTCGCCCCTGAAACAATTTATCAACATCCACCTGCACATCAGCCACCTCAGAAGGCAGCTTTCTAAAAAAACGACAAATTTTTGCTACCGAATGTTTTTGCTCAAACTCAAAATGATAATGCTGCCTTGGTCTCACTTTACACCCCCCCATTTCTCATGGGGATTGATAACATAATGATCAATATTTTACAATGCTAGGCATTACAACATTTCACCAAATGCCTATTAACAACAAGTTAGAATGAGATTAAGTAGAATTAAAGCCTAGCCCGAGGAGACTTAGCATGGGCAGTTACCGGCAGTACCGGCTGCCGGGGGCTCTTATGAAAAAGCGTCGCCATTGAATCAATCGCACTTGTACCTACGACGCCAGCAACACCATGAAACAGTCCATTGGCCAACTCTGCTACACCACCTGCCACTAAATGCTGTTGCATAACGAGCAAACCGAAGAAACCATGCCAAAGGTGTTCGCCTTTAAGGGCATTACCAATTTTTTGCAGCGACTTGCGCTTTGAGAGTTGCAACACAGTTGCAGCACAACGCACGAATAAAAAGCCATCCAGGTAATGATGATCTCTAACATTAGCTACATTTAAAAGCCTAGCAGCTATACCCAACGACAAATCCACAACTAGGTCACTCATTGCTAAAATTTTTCGTCGATCTTGTTGCGTTAACTCATCCTTAGGGTCATACTCGCGATTCACAACAAAGCGTTCAAGCCCTTTTTTCATCACACTGCTTGCAAACATCAACACACATATTGAAAGCACACTGGTTCCAGCATAATGTATTTCTGCTGACACTTGCTGCTCAACCTGTTTAGGAAGCCAGCCATTTTCTGGATCATAAGCCGCTTTAAAAAAACGCCTATCGAGTTGCCCTGGCGTAGTAGCGTAACCAGCAGGGCAGTTCTCGGGCAAGCAAAGGGAGGTGGCTGTAGTGACTACTTCAGGGTATGCCATTACTGAGCAACCTGCACCTTGCGGTATTTGTTTAAGCAACTCACCCACATCACCCATATGCATGTGATCACCACCTAATGCATGACCAATTTCATGATTTTTTACATATTCCCAGTGCGGATCATCCGTTTCAATCATGCCTTCAGGCAAACACACCAACACACGATGAAAAAATTTTGCGGCTGAATCATACCATGTTTGAGCAAAACCATGACGCTGAATGGCTTCGAATTGCTGTAAGCTCCCACAATTAGCAAACAAAATACCTGGTTGATCTGCTGATAAATAATCGACTTTTTCAAGCCGCATGACACCATCGGATATGTATTGCCAATATTGCATTGCATGATCAATTTTTTCACGGAAAACAACCGATGAATTAAAGGGTGGCTGGAAACCAGAATCGGTCAACAGATGTGCAGCTTGCTCGCCTGTAAGATCACCAAAAAAACTGTACTTAATCGCTTGCGGGAATTGCCATAGACCTAATACATAATTCGATAAGGCATCATCAGATACGGCTGAGCAATCAGGCATGGCGGTCATACATTCAATCTACAAAATAATTATTAATAGACTGAATAATACCCTCCATACCCATACATAAACAACTAGATGTACGTTCATTAATCCGCTCTTAAGGAAAAGACATGGATCCCGGATCGAGTCCGGGATGACAGGCCTTCAACTCTTGCCACCCTGGCCTTAATAAGCAGAAAAGACATGGATCCCGGATCGAGTCCGGGATGACAGGCCTTCAACTCTTGCCACCCTGGCTTTAATAAGCAGATGAGATAAAGGATGCAAAACTACCAGGAGAACATGGTAGCATCGAGCTTGCGATTGATGGGCAAAAATGCACGTTCGTATTCAAACTTCGCCGCGAGCTTTTCATCAAAATCAACACCCAAACCTGGCTTGTCTGTAACATCCAAATACCCCTTACTAAAGCTGTATTCGTGTGGGAACACCGCATCGGTTTCAGGTGTGTGGCGCATATATTCTTGAATACCGAAATTATTAATCGATAAATTAAAATGAATAGCCGCAGCCATATTAATCGGTGACACATCAGTTGGGCCATGACAACCCATTTTGATGTGATACATTTCTGCTAGCGCTGCCACTTTTTTCATGTGCGACAAACCACCACTGTGCACAACACACATACGCACATAATCGATCAACTGTTCCGTAATTAAAGTTTGCGTATCATAAATGGTATTAAACACTTCACCCACCGCGAGAGGCGTCGTGGTATGTTGACGAATCAATCGAAACGACTCTTGATTTTCACAAGGCACCGTATCCTCCAACCAAAACAAATGATGCGGCTCTAGTGTTTTACCTAGACGCCCTGCCTCAATAGGCGTTAAGCGATGATGACAATCATGCAACAAATGCGGATCATCACCATAGGTGTCGCGTAAGCGCTCAAATAATTTTGGGATATGATTTAAATATTTTTCAGTTGACCATTCGTTTTCAACCGGCAAACCTTTAGAGGCAGGCTCGTAATACATTTTATCTGTTGATACACCATAAGTGCTATTCAAACCTGGCACACCACACTGTGCGCGAATCGCCAAGTAACCTTGATCAATATATTTTCCGACTTGATCGACGGTATCTTCAACGTCAGTTCCGTTTGCATGACCATAAACCATCACACCGTTACGGCAACGACCACCCAGCAAGTTATATACCGGTGTATTTAGCGCTTTACCTTTGATATCCCACAATGCCATATCAACTGCACCAATCGCCGTCATATTCACTGGACCACGACGCCAGTAAACGCCTTTATATAAATACTGCCAAATGTCTTCGATTTGTGATGGATCACGCCCGATCAAACAGGGCTTCACGTATTCTTCTAGATACGTAAACACCGCCAATTCACGACCATTCAGTGTGGCATCACCTACGCCATAGATACCCTCATCGGTTTCTATCTTTAACGTAACAAAGTTACGACCTGGTGAACAAACAAATACTTTTACATCAGTTATCTTCATTTCTTTTACGTCCTTCTACTTCAATATTTTTTACAACTAAATCTCAAAAATCGAACCTTTGTCATACCGGCCCCCGAGCCGGTATCCATGTATTATTTCCTGGATCCCGCATCAAGTGCGGGATGACAATATCATCGTGCGGAATGACAATCATACTGTTTCGTTTAACTCAACATGGTTCAATAAATTGCGCCCAATCAATGGGTATTGCTCCAACTCATACACCTGACCATTCGCCGGTGCCGAGTAATCCGACGCCCAAAATACCGCATGGCGTGCAATATCATCGGGATATAGTAGCTTGCCTGTCGGCGCATACGTTGTTGGCACTTTACTATCCCAACCATCAGGAAAGCCACGTTCTTTACGTGTGGCATCTTCAGTTTCAGTTTTCGTCCAACCCACATTCAATTGATTCACACGAATGCCTTCATTACCCAACGCATCACCTAAGTTACGCGTCATGGTCATCAAGCCACCTTTAGTTGCAGAATACACCAATAAATTTGTCTGACCACAGTGCGCATTGATCGAACCAATATTGACAATGCTGCCGCCGGTATGGTTTTTTCTAAAATATTTCACTGCCGATTGACATAAAAACATTGGCGACTTTAAATTAACATCAACTACCCAATCAAAAAATGTCTCATCCAAATCATCAATATCATTACGAGGGTAAATACCCGCATTATTAATTAACACATCAATACGACCAAATTTTTCTACCGTAGCATCCACCAAATGCGATGCCACTTTCACATCACTCAAATCCGCCAAATGAAATGCAGATCGCTCCCCCAATTCCGCTACCAATGTTTGCGCACGATCCGCATGACGCCCATGCACCATCACCCAAGCACCTTGCGCAATGGCCTCACGTGCAATTGCCGCACCAATTCCTGTGGTAGAACCTGTAATTAATACGACTTTATCTTGTAATAACATCAATCACCCTCTGTTTATTGCCAACGGTTGGCCCAGTTGTCGCGCAGGTAAACCGTGACGCAAATTATCTTCGATTTCTTCCAAAGTGCAACCTTTTGTTTCGGGAATTTTATAGTAAACAAAAAACACACCAATAATCGCCGCTATGGCGTAAATCAAAAATGTACCGCTAGCACCCAGTTTATTGATCAAGGTTAAAAACGTTAGCGCTACAACCATATTAAAGCCCCAAGAAATTGACACACCAACGCTAGTACCCAAGCCGCGTATATGCAGTGGGAACACTTCAGCAATCACCACCCACATAATCATTCCCAGGCTAATCGCAAAGGAAGCAATGTAAGCGACCATTGCGCCTAAGCACAAATAAGGCAACCATGCACCCGCCGAGTGCTGCCAATGAAAACCGGCACTCAACATCAATAAGCTCGCCGCCATACCAGTCAAACCAATAAACAATAATGGTCGTCGGCCCCATCGATCCACTAACGGCAAACCAATCACTGTAAATAAAACATTAGCGATACCAACACCCACCGTCGCTAAGATCGCTACACTATTGCTTTTGAAACCTGCCAATTTAAAAATCGTTGGCGCATAATAGATAATGGTGTTTATGCCAGTGCATTGCTGTAAAAAAGCCAATGTAATCGCAATCATCATTGCTGGACGTACCCAGCGCGCTAATAAGTCACGCCAATTACCACTCGCACTATTTTGCAAACTTTCTTGAATCGAATACAGCTCTGCATCTACCGCTTTTGTGCCACGCAATTTACTCAACGTATCACGCGCCTTATCCGGATAACCAGCCAATACCATCCATCGCGGACTTTTGGGCAAAAACAGCAAACCAACTAATAAAATAACAGCAGGAAAGACGCCCATGCCTAACATCCAACGCCAAGCATGAGTAGCTGCAAACAAATGATCAATCGCATATGACATCACAATGCCCATGGTAATCGCCAATTGATTCAACGACACCAGCGCACCACGAAAACGCGGCGGAGCCACTTCAGATATATATAAGGGTGAAACAAACGATGCCACACCAATCGCTACACCAATAACCACCCGGCTAATAATCAACATCGCAATTCCTGGCGCCCAACTGGAGCCTAACGTGCCGACGATAAAAATCAGCGCTGTTACTAACAAGACATTTCGCCGTCCAAACCAGTCTGAAAATCGACCACTAAATGCTGACCCAATCAAGGCACCCATCAGTACAGCAGATACCACCATACCGTTTTGTAATGCGGTTAACTTGAATTGAGGCGCTATAAATAAGATCGCGCCTGATATTACCCCGGTGTCAAAACCAAATAATATCCCGCCTAAAGCCGCTACGGCCGAAATTAAAATAACAAACGCGTTCATTGGCGCTTTATGTAAAGTTTGTTGATCTTCAATATGGTGCACGCTGGTTCCTTCTGCGTTAACTGGAATCATATGATTCCAAGGGAATTTTAGCGGCACAATGTAGCAGCTTGATCGATGATACTCAAGCCATGAAATCACCATTAGCAGTAATATCATTACAATCACTAGATACTATCGCTATTGCCTATTCTTTAATAATATCTTAAGTAAGCTTATTTATAATTGTTGGTAATAACACAAGAGGAACATATAGCCATGTTACAAAATGGTAAAACCAAACAAAAATCAGGCAATGGGCGTCATGCTCATCACGCTAGAAAAGACAAACCAAGTAGCAGCGTTTGTTTTTGTTTGACCATGTCTCCCCCTCCAGCCATCATTCCTTCAGCCCAAGCCTCAGCTAAAATAACACCCTAATTAACCTCTTCATTTTATTCTGTTATCATAAGCTCACTTCACATCAGAGAGCAAAAAATGCCTGCCATTATTGAACTGTTACAACAACACCGAATTATTCCTGTCATTGCGATTGATCAAGCAGACGATATTGTGCCGCTAGCACAAGCGCTTATGGAAGGCGGTATTCACTGCTTAGAAATCACACTGCGCACTGATGCGGCTATGGCAGCCATCGCTTTAGCGAAACAACAATTCCCAGATTTATGCATTGCTGCTGGAACCGTAGTAACCGTTGACCAAGTATTGGCACTACAGGCTTTAGATGTCGACTTTGTTGTCAGTCCAGGCAATACCGCTGAGTTAATGGCGGCCACTGAGCACCTGCAAATGCCTTATTTACCTGGCGTTATGACACCATCTGAAGTCATGAAGGTTGCTGAACACGGCTTAGCTTGTGCAAAGTTATTTCCAGCCAACCTGGCTGGTGGCCATGCTGCACTGAAGAACTATCAAGCGCTATTTAACAAAATGCATTTCTGCCCAACTGGAGGCATTAACGCTGACAACTGTCAGTCTTACTTAGAGATGCCAAATGTAATGAGTATCGGCGGCAGCTGGTTAACACCGCGCGACCTGATTCAAAGCAAAAACTGGTCGGCAATTACACAATTGGCCAAGCAGGCTTTAGCGCTGGTATAATCGCATACTACCTCATTAACGAGAACGAACCTTGACACCAGAAACACTAGAACTGCATAAGCCGTGTGAACATGTATTACAGGTCACACTGAATCGCCCCGAAGTATATAACGCTATCAACAGTGTCATGATGCATGACCTCTACGAGCTGTGGCATGAATTATCCGATGATAACGATGGCATACGCTGCGTGGTCTTAACTGGTAACGGTAACAAAGCATTTTGTGCTGGCGCTGACTTAAAAGAACGCAATAATTTAAGTCGCGATGTATGGCGTGAACAACACAGTTTTTTAGAAAAAGCTGCCATTACCATGTTGAAGTGCCCTATCCCAATCATTAGTGCCGTTAATGGCGTGGCATTTGGTGGCGGCTTGGAGCTGGTATTACTCAGTGATTTTGCTTATGCTTGCCGCAGCGCCACATTCGGCCAAAGCGAAACCAAGCTCGGTCTGATGCCTGGCATGATGGGTACGCAACTACTGCAACGCGCTGTGGGCTTACGCCGCGCTAAACAATTAACTTTCACAGGTGAAACCTTCACCGCCAAAGAAGCTTGCGAATGGGGACTCATCAATCAGGTGACCACAGCAAAAGCGTTAGTAGAAACAGCACTTGAAACCGCCAATCTCATCGCCGCTAATGCACCAACTGCTGTACGCTATTGCAAAAAAGCTATATTAGCAAGCCTCGAGCAAGGCCCCATCGACGGCTATCATGCTGAAATCGAAGCGTATAATCGGTTATTAAATACCCACGATCTTGAAGAGGGTATTAGTGCGTTTAATGAAAAGCGTAGCCCGGAGTTTACTGGGGAATAACCCTGTCACCCACTCGCTGCTGAACAATGATTTATCAAGGCGCACAGCGTATCCCTTGTGATTCATGCACTGCCTTGTCATTCCCGCTCTGCCTTGTCATTCCCGCACTGCCTTGTCATTCCCGCGAAAGCGGGAATCCAGGATAATATATGGATCCCGGGTCGTCGCCCGGGATGACACAGTAGAGCCCGGGATGACACAGTAAAACCCGGGATGACATAGTTGATAACAATCCAGTTATTTATTCTATTTCATTCGAACTATAGGCCTGATCAATAATGATGCTTTATCTTACACCCAAGCTTATAATACGTCCCATAAGACACATAAAGTATATAAAGATGCGAAGAAGGCTATGAGTAGAATAGAAAGTAAAAATGACACCACCCGCTTCATCAGCACGGAATCGTGCACTCAATTTGTTCAGTCATTTCACCCGAACTTCGAACCGTTCATAGGCGCATTAGAGAGAAAAATAACAAGAGTTACTGAAAAAACAAAAACCAAAGGATTTAGCTTTCAAGAACTAGGGACAATATCCGAATTAGACCACAAAAAATTAAACGAACTCAGAAACCAACATGCAAATGCACAGCACAGATTAAATACATCATATAATGAATTCATAT
The DNA here is from genome assembly GCA_029210045.1 of Coxiellaceae bacterium. Taxonomy (GTDB): domain Bacteria; phylum Pseudomonadota; class Gammaproteobacteria; order Coxiellales; family Coxiellaceae; genus JARGNX01. The sequence continues at coordinate 156,533 of JARGNX010000005.1, read as the reverse complement.
CGTTGTATGAGGCAGCACTAAACGAAATTGAATTAAACCGAAAGGACTTAAACACTTTTTATGAAGCAGAATGCACAAGCTTAAGAACACTGGTTATAAACTTACGAAAAAAATTACAAATACACAATATCGAGATAAGCATACATAATGATATAAATACCCTAAACGATGCTATCGCTATTATAAATAAAAAGTTAATTTCGAAAACAAGCAGAAATACCGCTAAACATTCATCTAATGATATAAACTCTCTCTATCAAGACATGTGCGATATATTTGGCAAAAACAGCATGAAAGCAGAGCCTACTAAACAAGTTGACACCGACTACGCAAAGAAATATTTTCCAGCACATCACTACAAAAGAGGCCAAACCTATACATCGAGGAAGGGAATTGACATACGTATAGTTCTAGAACTAAACAGGATAGAAAAAATCAAAAACAGAACGACAGGCCTTATGAGTAAGATGGGGCTGATTCTCAATAAGCTTCCTAGCCTTATGCAGAACTTGGAAAATGTTGAGAGATTAAATACCAGCTTACCAGCCCTAAGAAAGGCAATTTATAACAAATGCCATAAAAAAGAAACAAAGCGTGCACCCTCATATAAAAAACGCCGGCGATACACTCGCTCAAACTCCCCACTAAGTGAAAGAACCGTCTCATCCAGTTCAAGCACTGAAGCAGGTCATGAAATAAAAACTGACACCCGCACAGAGGAAGGCCTCACTCATCCAGACCCATCGGTGAAGTTTTTAACTGACCTTGCTGAGCAGCTCTTCTCTGACCAACAGCAATGGCGACAGCAAGCTCAATACCTAGGCAGTGGATTGTTTTGTTGCGCCAATAAAACACCAAAACATGTAAAGAAATTACAACAGTTGCTACGAGAGCAATTAGCACAACCTGAAGACTCAAAACTGTCCCTCACGCCTGAAAAAATGAAAGAACGCATTGCATTAGCATCAGATACTGAACTTAACTTAATATTGCGTGTTTGTGATGAGATTTTTAATGACATCAACATCGCAGAAGACGGTAGCGATAATGACTATCAAAGTGTTTTCCAACGACGCATTTGTCGCAAAACTCGCTCTGAAAAAACCTTTAATTTCTATAAAGACACAAAGGCAAAGCTAGATGACTTAGCATTTACCATAGCAAGCCAACGTACACCATAAAATAAGTAACACCAACCTTCAATAAAATTAATATCTCGAAATAAGAAATATCAATTAGTTGATGTAATGACTTTTTGGTAGCCTTACGACGTTAATCAGCGACTGATTACTTGAATTTTGTGGAGCGAAAAATGAACCGATCAACTTATAATAAATATGTCTCTTACCTAAGTTACTACGAAGATGAAATGCACATCCCCAGTGCAGCAGAAGACTTAGTCACTTTATTAAACAAGTACAACCAAGCCGGCTGGTTCAGTAATCGTCATCATGACAAGTCCTGTCGAGCACTTAGCAGCCTCCTCAGCAGTTTAATTCAACAAGGCTCAATACACACACCCAATACTGAACAATGCATTAATTTGATCAATACACACCTTGCAAAAGATGAACAAGGACAAGATATGGCGATCAGTAAAGATGGTGACCTGGCCTATTTGCTAGCTATTTGGTTTACGCTGAACCAATTAGATACTGCCCAGCTGGAGCAACGCTTTCAACACATTGAATTTCATAAGCTAACACCCTCAGAACAAGAGATACAAAGAGTCATCGCAGAAGATACGCGTGAATCAAAAACAACACCGTTAAACATTACTAGCAGCAACCAAAGCGAAAGCAGTAATTCACCGAGAAGGCCAACAAGAGGTAGCAGTGTGAATGCAGAAGAATTAATCTCTTTCGGTATCATTTCAGAAAAAGCCGGAGATGCATTACGGCAAGCAGAAAAGCAAGAACTGGAAACAACTGCAAAAGCAGCGGAAGACTCATGCAACCAAGCGGGCTTCTCTGCCGATGACCTGCCTTTAAAATTTTAACCAAGGTGTATATAACTCTTGTATTTGTATACCTTAATTAAATAAACACAACAAACAAAACTAAAACATATATTGTGAAACATATCCAGCTGTTATGATGCGAACTGTGAGCAAACAAAAACAGGGAGTGTTATGTCCATCACAGCGGAAGAACTAGCCATACTAGCACCAGGTCAATTCGCCTTTCTAGAAAACATGGCAGGTGGCTTTGATCAATGCAAGCAAGTGCTTATGCACAGTCCTTTTCATGGATTAGAAGAAGCAAGCTATTTTTTTAATAAAGACAGTGGCATTATGCACAATATGCTGCAAGCACTTGAAAGCATTGATAACCCGGAAATGCAGACCCTTTTATTACTGCACATTATTCACCAAAATAAAACAGCTGCTATCGAAGAGCTGCTAGAAAAAATACGGCTGGCAGGCGTTGCACTAAATGACTTACAGTGTAAAGCCGTTATCGTCTTACAGCAAATATTACACAACATCACCGTTGATGACCCATTCCATTTCAACAGACAAGCAGGCAGCTTAGTCATTCATATGGAACAAAATCCTGGAAATATCTTTTCACGGCTAGCAGACCCCGTTAACGATATACGGCTTAAAGCAGTACAAACGGGTTTACGAGACATGGTAAATCACCTCGCTCAAAAAAAACTTGAATTTTGCATTTCCTCACACATTAGCCAAATAAAAATAAACTTTTGCACTCAAAGACGATTACCGTCTGATTTAGAATTACATATCATTGATGGTTTGCAGCATGAATTATGGGCAATTCATCAGTCTCCTGGGTTAAATCCCCAACAACAACTGATGGCCATCCACTACCGTTTATACCGCGCGCTACAATCATTGACAACAAATCCAACACAATACGCGCTCACGCCACGCTCGCAGACAGCACTATGCAGCACATTACAACAAGCCTGTGAAAAACTGAATCAATTGATCATTCCAAACCAAGCACTGGCTATGCAACATAAATACACTATGCGTTTTTTACAAGGCTATAAAGCATCCGACTTGCCCGCTTCGGATGAGCTATCCAAAGAACTGGAACACTTCCAAACTCAACAAGCACATATTACTACTGTTATCGCTTGTATTGATACTGCGTTAGCTTCCGCTAAAGCCACGAATGGCTTTGATACCGCCACTGCGCGCGCACAATACTTAGTGTTTGAAAATGATATACTTTCACTAGATGCATTCCTAAAACTAGATTCGAGTAGCGAAGGCGCTATTTATAAACATGATGATGAACGCAACGTTACCACAAAACTATTAAATAAATATTTTAGAATAACTCCCGCCAATGGTGCCTTATACAGCAAAAGAGGGCTGCTATCTCTTGAAGATGCGGCACATCGGGCAAGGCAAACGGCAAAGGACCCGCTATTAAGAACCCCTTTAGAGTACAGTACAATTGCAGACTGCGAAGTTGACTGCTTTGAAATAAACCGTTTACTCAACTTACAGCGATTAAAAAATCGACCTGATTTATGTGCACAAATAAAACCTGAATTACGCAATGCGAACCACTTAGGTAAACTCGCCAACCTACCTAAACAGTGCTTTCTAAATGATTCAGTGCAATTACTGAATTTATTTAATCCAGTCACAATGACAGAACAGACCATAGAATATATCGGATCGCTAGTTGATGAATACAGTGTGTTTAATACCTATCGCATATTAGAATATTGTAATGCCAAAGGCATTAACTGGTCGCTCTTAGCAAGCATTCCTAAACCATGCCTTGATGCCACTATCGGCAGTGCAGATCCTGTTGCAAGCTTATTGCAAAGTTTACAAGACACCCATAACTCTCTTCAACAAGCCATCACGGCTTGCAATACACAATTACAGTCTTGGGATCCAAGGATATTTTGCTATAGAACCACAATACAGCAACAGCTACAAAAGCACATGCATCTTAATTCGCACGTTGAAAGGCTATTACCCACCCTGATACCTGAACCTGCTGCACCACATGTGGCTGCCTTAGCTTAAACCTAAGATCTATAGCTATTGACTTCAAATGCGGCTAATATAGCGATCTATTTATAGCGAATTTTGTGAACAAAATGACAAAAATACTGAAAACAGCTGGTCGCCGATTGTACCATTTTTTCTGTGACGTACCCGACATCAACGGCAGTATTCGATCAGCCTACAATCAATTGGATTTTTCAGACAAAATGATATGGCTGATTTTTTTAATCAGCTACATTACTGCCGCTATTATAATAACCGTTAATTATTTGTTTATAAAATACACCGCAATATCAAACATGTTGCTATTCCCCCCTGCGGGTGCCGCAGGATTCCTGCTACTCTATATCAGCTTTTTAAACCTACGAAAAAAATATCACGCTATTAGCTCATTTTTTATTTCGATCCTGTATACCATTTTATTTATCTATACGATGTTCTTAATTTGCGGCGCCGCACTACTCACACCATCCACTCACTTACTCAGCTACCAGTTACGCGATTGGGACGCCGCTCTCGGCTTTAGTCAATTACCTGTCATTATGTGGGCTGACAAACACGTATTTATTCATAAGTTTTTAACTTTTGCCTACGCTTCTTGGACAGTTCAACTCGCCTTTATATGCCCAGTACTGGCTTTGTTTAAACGTTATAAAGAAATGCGCCAATGGACGCTTGCTGGTCTTTTAGCGATATTTATCACTGCCATGATTTATTATTTTTATCCAAGCCTCCCTCCCGCCGCCGTGTTTTCAAGTTACCATTTCGATTCAGGCTGCTATACCTGTATCGATCGCTATTACTTAATTCACGCCTATAAACCATTTAATTATTTATCCTGCGGTTTAATAGTATTCCCATCGTGCCATGTGATTTGGGGGTTACTCAACACCTATGCGTTTCGTCACGTTAAATGGGTATTTTGGCCGATGGTCGTTCTCAACCTCGCGCTTATCTTATCAACAATTGTTTTAGGAATGCACTTCCTCGTTGACGTATTAGGCGCTATAGTTGTTTTTCTCATCAGCGCTACCGCAGCGTACTGGACGACTAAGCGTGATCGGCGTATTGCCAATAGCCCCGATTAATCATCAGGCTAACTTTTACATGATGCACTTCACCATTCACTTGTAAATTTTTACTGGTTGGTTGCAGGGTTCGCAATAAAGCTAGGCGTGACTGTGCCATTTCAAATGCTTGTGCATGACTATCAAAATACTGCAGTGACTTATGCGCCAACCACTGAGACTGCAACCCTGCAATCATTAATGCTGAGGCCAAGCTACACAAAACCATAGCCACAACCAACACAAACGCACGTTGATTTGACCGCATTATTTTATCCGGTTTTGTAAAGCAATATAGCTATGCCACGTTTTATATAATCGTGAACCAGTCACCCGCTGCAATTCTGGATCATAGGTAACCAAGTTAAGACCCACTTGAACACTTTTTACTGTTGACCAATCCCTTACAGCAGGCGCACCCACATACTGATTAACATCTTTCGCTGTCGGCTCTGATTCTCCATAACTAAATCGCAAACCATTAAGCCCAGGAACCACTTCAACAGCCTTTGAATCGATCGGCTTTTTATAGAGTGCGGAAACAGGCTCACCCATACCCACTTTCCTACCCGTATAAGCAACATAAAAAGCAAATCTTCGAAATTTTTTAACGCCTTTAATTGAAGTGCACTCGCCCACCACAATGACATCGGTGTCCAATAAGGGTTTAATTTTCCAACCAGCAGGTAAACTTTGACCATGGTAGCCAATCAACGCCTGCTCAGGTGTAATAGTTTTACCCGCAGGTAAACAGCTCGTATCGCCTGCCGCTCGAATATACTTATCCAATATACCTAATGCTAAGTGACCCGTGTGCTGCATATTGGTTACTGCGCTTTGTATGTGACGACTGTGAGTAATACTTAAGTAGATTTTCACCATACCAAAGAGTATAAAACCCAGTAGCGCAATTGAAATGATCATCTCAATAAAACTAAACGCTTTACTTGTTTGTAATCCAGACCGCATGGTATCTCCTTATGCTATACGTGCTGCCAGTGAATAAGCTTGCGGGCCCGCCGCCCACCAATGCAATGTAACCAAGCAATGATGATCAAATGAACGGCAACTGTAACTGCCATGCCCTTGCAGCAGGACTTGTCCATTAATATCATTCCATAACACATATTCACGTTGCCTAGCACTATCACTGTGATTAGCGCGTAACCGCTCTAACATCGATTGTGTTTGCACAATGGCCACACTACGAAAATAGTCCCTGTAATTGCTGCGCAGCAAATCTAACTGCCAAGCCATTAATGCTAACAGCACCACAGAAAATAATGTGGTCGCTAACAACACCTCCAATAAACTAAAGGCTGAACACTTTGTTAAATTGTATCCTTGCGCCATATGGTTCCAGAAGCTCCATCCTCAATAACAACTGACATCTCAGTCAATTGATCACGCACCTTATCTGCACGCGCCCAATCTTTATCTGCTCGCGCTTGCTGGCGCTCCGCTATTAATTTTTCAATTAACGCTGCCTCATCCGCATCAACATCACCTTGCAAAAAGGCTTCGATAGGCTGCTGAACCAGGCCAAGTAGTTTAGCCATTGCTTTTAGTTGGTTAGCCAAACCAACCGCATGCTTATCATTTTTTTGCTCGCGTGCACGATTAATCGCATGACTCATCTCAAATAAAGCCGCTAATGCTTCCGGTGTATTGAAATCATCATCCATCGCTGCTTGAAATTTCTGCCAATAGTCAGAACTCTCATCAATAGCCTCATCATCCAATGGTAAGCCACGTAACGCTATATACAATCGTTTCAAGCTTTGCCAATTAGTGAGCATAATTTCATCTGAGTAGTTCACTGGACTACGATAATGTGCCGACATCATAAAATAACGAATCACTTCATGCGGATATTTTTTTAATTCATCTTTGACCGTCGAAAAGTTACCAAGTGACTTTGACATTTTTTCTGAATTAATCTGCAACAAGCCAACATGCATCCATGTATTAGCAAAAGCATGATCACAACCGGCCTCCGATTGTGCAATCTCGTTTTCATGATGTGGAAACTTCAAATCCATTCCTCCACCATGAATATCAAATGGCTGACCTAATAATTCAGCCGCCATGGCTGAACATTCAATATGCCAACCGGGGCGTCCCTCACCCCACGGTGATGACCAATGTGGCTCACCAGGCTTGGCTAATTTCCATAACACAAAATCCAAAGGATCTTCTTTACCATCAGCCACATCCACGCGCGCACCGGAACGTAATTTATCTAAATCGCGTTTAGATAATTTGCCGTATTGATCAAAACTGCGTACACGAAAACATACGTCACCATTCTCAGCCACGTAAGCATGATCATCGCCAATCAAGGTTTCAATTAAGTTGATCATCTGCGGAATATATTGCGTAGCTTGTGGTTCAAAATTTACATCGAGGATATCCAGCGCCTGCATATCCTCATGCATTGAAACAATATTTTTTTCAGCCCAATCATGCGACGTGGCATTGTTTTCAGCCGCACGCTTAATAATCTTATCATCAACATCAGTGATATTTCGCACATAGACCACTTCAAAATCACACGCACGAAAATAGCGTGCAATCACATCGAATAACACCCAAGCGCGCGAATGACCCACGTGGCAATCATCATAAACCGTCATGCCACACACATACATTTTTACCTTACCCGGCTCCACTGGAATAAACTCACGCTTGGACTGACTAATACTGTCATATATCTGGATCATGCTATCTCTCACCATTATTCTGTTGATGAGTATGATACCGAATTCATTTCTAACTAGCTACCGTGGTTTTTCTTTTCAATTTCCCCTATGATAACCCGCATGACATATACACTTTTTCTATCAGATACCCATTTACAGCCCAGCACACCGCAGGCCAACAAATGCGTACTAAAGCTCTTACGGCAATCAAGCGATGCCGACGCCGTGTACATTTTGGGTGATTTTTTTGAGTTCTGGGTCGGCGATGATGATAATTCCGCCTTCAACCAACAAATTATCAGCGCCCTATGGCAATTAAAAGAACAAAACGTACCTGTCTATATCATGCGCGGCAACCGCGATTTTTTATTGGGAAAAGATTTTGCCAAACAAACAGGGGCGACCCTAATAAAAGACCCCACACTCATCGACTGTTACGGTCAAAAAGTACTGCTATTGCACGGTGACAGTTTATGTACACTAGATACCAAACACCAAGCGTTTAGACGCAAAACGCACAACCCACTCTATATTAAATTATTCGGCTGGCTACCCTTATGGCTACGCCGCCGCATTGCCAATCGCGTGCGTCATATCAGCTACCATCGCGGCATGACTTTACCCGATGACATAATGGATGTCACCGAACAAGAAGTCATCCGAGTGATGCGCGAATTCCAACCGGATTTAATGATTCACGGTCACACACACCGCCCGGCAATACACCAACACCAAACTGATAACTGCAATATTCCACGCGTAGTTCTGGGATCATGGCACCACGAAGGCAGTATTATGCGACTATCACCAGATCAATCGCCAGCATTAGAAACCGTAGAATTTTAATTGCTATATGAATATGGACGGCAAACTATTTCAAAATATCGATAATTAACACTACGCGCGGCTTGCTACCTCTGTTCCAAGCCTCATGTTCAACCATATCATCAAACACCACACACTCACCCTCATGCCAATGGTAAGTCTCATCACCCACCTTAATACCACAAGCGTCTGGCTCAGGCACAATTAATCCAAGATGACAGCGCAACACATCATTTGTATAACCCACATGCGGAAAAATTTCCGTGCCGGGGCCTGTCACCGAAAAACCCGCATTGTAAATGTTAGGAATGTTCTCAAGCAAAGCAGCTGTACGTGGCAATGGTTCAAAATGTTTTTTGTTTTTGCGACCACTCACATAGAGCGTAAAAATTTCCCACTCTTTATTATAGAGATCTTCCCAAGGTGCTTCTTGCAGTCGTTGTGGATCTAAGGCCTTGTATTCCGCAAGAATTTCCTTCCAACTTGCTGCAAGATTTTGTGTAAATGGAAAATTTTTCAGGTCATAAAACATAATGTATCACTCATTTTTTTGACTATATAAGTCTAGCATAGCAAGGCTAGTGCTATACTGTTGCGACAATGAAAATGTATGTTTTAGGAGACTTCATATGTCAGATCAAGATCTTATCAATTGCAAAGACAAACTGCTTGAATACCCTGGCGAAGTTATATATGGAGATCCACCACATGATATCAAAGTCGATTTAGCCGCTATTGATCCCGATCATCAAGAACGCGAAGGACAACTCGATGATGCAATTATCGAGATATATGAGGCGACACTGGGCATGGAAATAGACGATGAATATGACACCAATGAATTACCTGCCATTATTGACGCCAAACCTGGGTTAACTGACAATCAAAGAACCTGCTTAAAAGAAGCCATCGAGCATTATAATACATACATAAATGGCATGGAATCTGATACCCCCACTCCTTAATAAAAGAACCCCAGGCATATATTCCATTATTTATACAAATTATCAATGGGTTAAATAATGGTCTATACTTGAGGAATGCCCCCTAAGGCAATGATTCAGGAGAGCTCGATGGATAACAAACAATTCATAATCCAGCCTACCAGCCAAGCCATTTGGTACCATGTCGTCAAAGACGCCCACCAACAAAGTGGCTACCAATACAACGAAGAAGTCGAAAATTACCTGGTCATTACCCTCGAAAAATTCCTCACCGATAATGAATTTGCTAGCGAAGCCGTCGCCATTAAATTACTCGAAGGCTTAACCGACGAGAGCTTCGCTCAAGGCGATCGCTTGCGTGAAGTCGGCGATGAATGTTTATTGTTATCCGGTTTATTCCCTGAACGCGCACTGAAGCGTAATGTATCACTTAGTTATTATATCGGCGCCGGACGCCAAGCTTATCAAGCCTTATCACATCAACCATCCGAAGCTTTCCATAATCCAGTGCTGTTTGCATCTCTCAGCACACACTTTACGGGCTTAATGGATATTCTGCATTTGATTCGCAAAAAACCTGCTAAAAACCAATAGTAAATTCTATCTACGAAGAGGGGCTGCACTCGAAGCATTGTTCGCATCGTATATCGCTTGAATAACGGTTTTAACTAAGCACTGGTTATTGCGTGCTCCGTCGATATAGTGCTCAGGTAAATGCTTTCGAATCGCTTTTAACACCTTTGACTTTCTTATGCCTGACTGCGATAAGGCGCTGATGTAAGTCGCTTTTAAGCGCTTTCTACTTTTAAGTCTTGGCTCTTCAGTTAACATTGAATCTTTGCGATCAATAACATCTATCAAAGCTTGGGCAGCGTCGAGTTTAATGCTACCTCTATAGCCCCCGCAACCAAACAGGCCCGTGTGCTCTCTTAGTTGCCCTGCCCTTTTTCCTGAGGTGTATTTTTTACTGCTTCTTTCTGTTCGATAGTCTACTAAATCTTGTTTGAGCGCGGCTATCCAATCTGTCGCAGCTACAGGCGCTGGGGAGCGAGCGACGAGCAAAGGACTGTTCATACCTGCCGTTACACTAGCATTTGGGGTGGTTGGCGGGGTAGCATGAAAGCCATGGTGATCAGTTACGGGCATAAATAAGCGTGATGTATGACGATGGTTTGCTGTAACAGTCGATTGTGACGATGTTTTTTGTTCTGCTGCTTTATCTACTTGTGCTTGCAATGTAGCGACTTGTGCTTGCAAAGCAGCGACTTGGCGCTCTAAAGGTTCGATAGTTTGTTGGGCGTCAATCTTTGCTTGTCTTGTGGCAAGTTTGGCTGAGTCTACCCGACACAATGCTTGTGCCTTTTCCCTACGATCGACATCTAACTGTCTTTGTAAGGCTTCTATTTCAGCCATAAAAGCGGAATCAGAAACTGTAGCTGCATCAATCGCCGCTTGTTTTTCGGCTAACTGTTCTTCAAGCCTTGCCACTTGCGCTTGTAAGTCGCTAACGATGGTTGGCATCAATGGTTTAGCACGCGGCGTCGTTGCTGCTGCAGCAATAACACGGTCAACAGGGAGGGCTGGCAGCGCTCGTCTTCTTGCTGCAGTGGAGGCGATAGCAGCCGATGCAGCTAACTCTTGCCTCAATCGTGCGTTTTCCTGCTTTAGGCCATCCCTTGTATTTGCTAATGCTGCCATATTTAGGTCTGTTAGATTTGCCTGCATTTGAGCGGTGGCCTTTGATTGCAGCTTGCTCATTTCTGCTTGTATTACTTTCAGTGCGCTTGCTTTAGCTTTATGCTTCTGTTTTGCTAAATCATCGCATGACGCTACGCCGTGTTTATTGCAATAGCCTTGAAGCAAGCGCACTTCTATTGTCGCTTCTACATTTCCTGTGCCGAGTAACAGTTCATAGTCACCCGCATCAACTGTGGTTTGTTTGCGTAATGCGTTATAGGTATTAATATTTTCTGCAGGAACAAGGGTTATAGCGATGTTACCTATAATGCTATCGAGTATGTCTATGGATACAGTTTGAGGTTGATAAGGGCTGTCTCTATCTTGTTTGAGTTTCTTAGTGCTAGTGATGAAGTTCACAATATTTACATAATCAATCGTTTCTTTTATTAGTTCAGATATTCTAGCGTTTAAGTCTGCATCTCTTGGAAGCCTGGTTTTTTCATCGTGTTTTGCTTCTGCTATTGTATTCAATCTTGCAATACAGTCAGCGACAATCGCATTTACCTTTTGTGCTAAGGTGGGCGTTGTTGGGGCTAGAAGAGCACGAGCTACATTCTCGGCGAACTCATCAGGAAGCTCTTGTGTTCTGCTACCACCATCATTGATTAATACGCGTAATAAATCGAAGAAATGTTTCGTTAGGCTCTGCAGGTAGGCGTTATACACCCCGGGTGGTTGAGCCTTTAAGCTGTCAGTGTCAGTGGCATCGCCAACAGATGTGGTGGGAGTCATAGATGCACTGCTAGTAGTCGAGTATCTTGGCGTTGTTGTTACTGGTCGCATATATAAGTCACTCTCATCACACAATAGGTGCACATTGTATCGGAACGATACAACCAAGTAGACTTAAGAATAATTAACAGTAGCTTATTTTATTGCGCGTATTTTGCCAGCATTAACAACCAAGGGCATTCGTACATGACCGATAAAAATCACATCACTAATGTACACACTTTACTGGCAACATAGATAGCCTACAAAAGTAGACATATCAACCTAATTGATGCGACGCTAGCAAATGTACGAATAGTATTGCCAATAAACTCAAGCATGCTTTAATTAAGCGTATAATTTTAGTGATAAATAGTGATAATACGAATGCGAAAAGATATCGATGTATCAGAGCAAATAGCCAATAATTTATGCCACACACTATTCGAAACAACACCAATAGATTTTTTTGCCTTTGTACGCGCCTATGATAATGGAACGTGTCAAATCATCAGTACAAGCACTAAAATATATAACAACCTATTTGATAATCACTACAGAATTACCGCAGATATCCCCGATGAAATTCTTAAAAAACGCTTTGCTTATCTTATCCCAGAGGATGGCCCCTACCACAAAGCAATGCATGACTTTAAAAGCATTATTAATATGCACCATCCCATCGATATTATTGAACGATACCCTGGTTATTTTGATATGTACTGTTTTGCTACTCACCAGGAAAGCTTGGATATGAATAATTATTATCTCAACCACATGGCGGCATTAAACCAAGCAATTGATAGCATTCGCATGCCCATTCAAAAACTTATCCAATATAAGCCCGCTATCACTCTACCCAAAGCTATGCGCGCAAATTTTAAAGGAATAGACAATGCCATTCACTATACTGCTCGTGAAAAGCAGTGCATATCGCTCATACTCAAAGGATATACCGCAAGGAAAACAGCAGAAGCACTCAATCTTTCACCAAGAACTATTGAGCACTATTTTGAAAAAATAAAACAAAAAAACCACTGTAACAGTCGAGTGGAGTTAATTGAAACACTGCAACGTGATCAAGTCGTTAAATAACGTCTCTCGCACACTAATAATTGAACGCTAACTTTAGCTAATGGTGCAGCGTGGCATTACGCAACAGGTGGACGGCATCAGCGCGCGTAATTTTCGATCTAACTGCTCAGAAAGGTCATCGAGTTCGATAGCGGTCGTTACATCACCAGGGTGACTTGCTTCGGCATAAAGGGTTTGCTCAACGAATGTTTGATGGAGGAGCTCGGGAAAAATAGCGGCAACGTCAGGTAGTATTGTAAAAAACGTTTCTTGAGCAATTTGTAATACAGCATGCGCTCTTCGAGTTGATTTTTTGCATCTTATTAATTTTGATTTCATCCAGTCTTGTAACTGGTTCAAGGTGGTATAGTATCGTTGCACACGTAAGCGTTTGCCTTGTTGGCCTGGAAAGATAGTGGCTCCACCACTCGCTGCCGGGGCGCCGATCTCTCGCTTTAAGTGGGTTAAGGCGAGGTCAATGTCATGATCTAGTTGCAGGTGGGAGATGGATATTGTTGGGTGTGTAAAGGGGTTTTCTCCTGCCTTTAATGATGCGAATGCTTCTTGAATGGCTTTTGCGGTCACGACGATGTCTGCTGCAGCCCACTTGTCAGAGAGCGGAATCGATTTTATGCCGCATTCATAACGCTCTAGGCCAGTACTTGGCATGCGTGTTATCTTGCAGTCCAGGCGTGGTGTTACTGTTAATCTCTCGCAGCATATTGCCATAGTGACGGCGATGCCGTAGAAGTCTGACGAGATGCTGCGTTTGTATTTTTTGGCCACTTTCTTAGCGTAGTCATCTGCTGACATATATACGGATGTAGACACTGTTTCATTGTTGTTATCGAGATCAATCGGAGTGATATCCGTTATTTTACCGTTTGTCATTGTTACCATCATATTCTCTGGCTTTATGTCGCCGATGGGTCTTCCGAGTAATCGGTGCAGTTTATCAATCTTCATGGTCAAACGTATAAACAGGCGCAAAAACTCCTTGTCGTCTAGCATCTGAGTACCAAAATAATTAAATACTTCAGCAAGGTTTAGTCCGTCAATCCATTTACTGGCGAAAAAGAATTTTTTATTGTGGGTAAAGGAGGCGGCAAATTCTCCCTCGGCGTTATATACACGTGTTACCTGCTCGCTTCCTATGACTTGGGTATAGTCGGTTTTTGTGTAGCACTTCAATGCAATGGTGTCAGGCATAGTGGTGCCTGAACCACCTTTCGCTTCTTCACCTAATGTTAGCTTTGTTAGTTTCTTTACGGTGCTATAGCTACCGCCATTGTAGCGACTTCGGCGCCATTTTCTGTCTGACATTGTGCATGGTTTTGCTAAAAATGTTCTTTCGTAAATGGTGGCAGATGTAGCATGCTGTGCTCGATAATGGTTTACTTCACCGGTCTTAGTGTTAGTGACGGCATAAGTAGAGTGGTTGAGGCTGCGGTTTTGGCTGCGGCGCTCAACTTTTCGAATTGTAAATAAAGGGCCTGAGGTGGCCAAGCGATGAATGGGCCTGCGCATATATAAATACCAAAACGTTATTAATTTAGAGTGTTCATAATTATTACTTAGGTTAGCATGGGGAAGCTTATATTACAATCGTTCAGCATCAACACAATCAATAGATCGAAATTAAAAATAAGCGTTTCTTGAGCGTGATGACTCCCTGTAGAATCTGACTATTATGAAAATAGGTATTAAACAAGTATTTGGATTGTGGGCATCGTGTGTATTACTTCTTCAGCGTGGCCTATCTTTTGAGGTTAATCAGCAACCTCAAGCTCATCTTAATTTGCTACAGCATAATGTCTTGGCTCAGCAACAACAAGAACGCCCGCTGTATACTTTCGAATTCGATATTGACCTGCCCCAAGAATTCGGTATCGACGCGCTGAAAACTGAAACCATAAAAATCATTAATCAGTTATCCACTGAATATGATTATGATAGCCATCAAGTGTTTGGCCGCATGTTGTCACTATTGCAGCACTGTCATAAACGAGGCGTTCAATTTGATAAAGCCACACTCACCCAATTTGCCGTAAAAGCGATTGCGCAGACAGGACATAATGGGCTGGTGGATTTATTTATGTTTTACCACGTGATTGATTACTTAGCATCGGAGATGGGATTGTCTTTAGCGGTATCAGTGCCTGGCAGAAATTTCATCGATACACCGTTAGCAGCCCTGGTGTTGCAGTGTCATCAACTGCAATATCCAAATTATGAAAGCATGGATGCCTTTCCATTGGAAGAGGCGACAATCCGTGTAGTGCTAAATGCTTTTGCAATGACCGGTCAGGCTACTCTTAAACAAGACGATTCAAGTCGCTGGTTAAGGCTATTCGACTATTCCGAAAAATACATGCAGCCCATTGATGATTTAAAAAATCACCAGCAATTTTTTAATTTTATGGATGACGCATTAAACCAAAATAAAAGTAAACACTACAATAAGTTGTTGCGCTTTGGGTTGCCATTATGGGTTGAGGTAGTGAGCAAAACACCTGAAGATGTTGGTGTGCTTACTTACATACTAGAGAAAATGCAAACAACTGATATTGATGATGAATCAACAGCAATGATATTTAGAGCATTTAATGGCTACCAGCATGTTGAGCATATGCAGGAGATCATAGCGCAGTACATAAGGTTTGCAATTAAAAGAATCGATGATGCGTTGCTCGAGAGTCGCATTATGCCGACACTAGATACGATTGATGTATTTGCTATACAAGATACACTTAATCGAAGCCTGGGTGAAAGAATTGTTAAAACAACATTGGCCAATGAAGCGTTTGCGTTAACCAATAGGGTTGTAAGGTATGTTGAGTTATATGCTAAATACTACCGTGAAGATGCGATAAAAATGACTGCATTACCGTTGCGTATTATTGATAAAACGTCACATTACAAGCCCAATGAACTTACCAAGCGGCTATTGTCGGTTGTACTGCAGAGCACTGCTTATCAAAATAAAACAACGTTACAAAAGTTGCATTTGTACCTGAAGTCGATGAAAAAAGCCAATAGTTCATTGCGTGATGTCGATGGAAAAACCACTTATGGTACTCAAGTGATATTGAAAAACCAAGTGCTGCATTTTAAAGAGCTAGGCGCACTGTTGAACTTTACACCAGAGCGTGTCAGTAGTGATGCTGTTATGGCTATTCTACAACAGTCGCTTGCGGTGCCCAATCCATTTTTCTTACCAGCATTTTATGTTGTTACCGATAAATGGGATGAAACTCAAATCCAAGCGCTTTTTGCTAAGGCGCTAAGCCTGGTGGATCAGTTAGATCTTCGAAAAAAAGCTGACAAAGCTAGAATCAATCTTTATCAAATGGCCACTTATGAATTAAGAAGAACATATAGCGAGTGGACGTATGAGTATTTACTCGAACATTATGGCCATGATTGGCGTAACAGTGTTCATTTTAGCGTAAATGAAAAATATATATTGCAGGGCACTCCAGAACAAATAGATTGGGATTCACTTGAACCCAAGCGTCACGATGCATTGCTGATATTGCAAGAGGTGAACAGCAGAGCACCCATCAAAAATCAATCGATATCCCTTATTACCAAGATTCTGGGCAGCTTAACCCTCTTTTTTGCAACCATTACGGTGCTTCATAGACTGCTAGGCTGGCATAAGCCGCCCGTGGTTCAGTTGGCAACAGAACACAAACAGGAGCAAGAGGTTCCAGAAATTAAACCAGAGGAGCTGGCACAACAGCAAGCAAGGCGAGAAGCAAAGTTATTAGCACGACAACAGCAGCAAGAAAAAAATATGGAGCGGCTGAAAGCATTGCAAATAGCAAGAGAAGAGAAACGTAAAGCGAAAGTGCTAGCTGACCAGAAGGCAAAAGCGGAAGCTGCAGCACGTGAGGCTAAAATACAGGAAGAAATTGCCACAGCAAACAGAGTTGCTAAATATAAGCATGTGCTTGAGCCTGCAGCAATTTCTAGGGCTCCATCAAAGCTAAGGCGTAGAAAAAGTAAAAAACCCACCGGTATTAAAACTCCAACGATGCATGTGCCCAAATCGGCAGCTACGCAAGTTACCCGGCCAACAGCAAGTAGCAAGCCAGGCCCAGCGAAAAAAACTATACAACAACTCGAAGCGATACGTTTGATACCGTATACAAAATCTAAGCAAACAACAACTGACTATCATCGTGAAGGACGTATATATAATCCAGCCCTGACGGCTTTTGGTGGTAAACAACAGGCGCGCACACCATCAGCTAATAAGTCAGGACATCAAGGATCACCAGCACTGAAACAAACCTTTGATGACATGGCGTTGCGCATAGAAAACGTGATGAAGTGGTATCGATTACATGAGCAAGCTACTGCTAGCCAACAACAGCAATTCGGTGCAGCCATGCGTTATGGCTTTATTCGCCTATGTGAAATAGCATTAAAGATAAGGCGCAATGATAAAGTATCTGCACTACGCCATTTTTTGGTGCATGATATTAAACCCAACGATATTGACCGCTTACAGCAGTTACATGTTGACTGCTGTAATCGAAAACAGTTAGTGGGCTTGAGAAAATTACAGTCCTATGCCAACCAATTATCCGATCAATTTGTATTGCAACAACGTGTTGCATTTCGATCCGAGTATCGCAATAAAGAGCCCCAGGCATTTATTGCACTGCACATCAATCATATTAAACATGCTCTCGCAGACTTAAGCGCTTTATTACCTAGGCTAGTGAAGATGGGCGTTATGCAAGCCGTAGAAGTAGATCCATCAGCGATAATGTCGGCAAGAGGATTTTTGTTTATTATCGGTGAGTCACTCAACCAGTTACGCGATATACCTGCGGATTCAGTTGCAGCTAATGATTACCATCGCTTGATTAAGATCTGTAATAATAGCTTTAATCAAGATAACTTTACTTGTTTACATAAAACTCGCAATAAGATAGCGCATACTGTTATACCGGTATCTACAGATCGATTCGCTGTTGTTGACCTCATCCCTCCCCAAATTGTGTATAAATTTGTACTCAACGCAGATACAGCCGTGCAGTTAGCTGGTCAACACTTTGGTAATACGGCAGTGGATGAGAATAACGAAGAAGCAAAAGGTGACGAATTGGCCGTGGTTGGCGGGTTCAATATAAAATAGGGTATTTAGTGAGGCAATAGTTAGATATTACTTTTGCAGCTAATATTCCCATATAAATACTCAAAAAAAACTTTCCAACAGTATAAATTTATATAATTAATTTATCGAAATAGAATTTTTTAATACCCAATACCGTATTTATTACCCTATTGATCAACCTACAGCATGAGTACAATTTGGGGAATATGTAATTAAGAAACGGTAGGAAAGAAGAGTGAGGCATAAAGAGAAAAAGAGACCAAGCATAAGTCAGCTCAAAGAAATAGAATTGCCACGAGTAATGCAAAATGACAATGGTACAATTTCAGTTGCTACACCATTGGATCCAGAAGAAAAGGCAGCAACCAATCTTTATAAGCTTGAACGCGTTATTCAAAATGATAAACAGCAAACTGCGTTTGTTCAATGGCCTAAAACCACTGCAGAATCAAAACAAAGCAGCCTGCATTACTATTATTGTGATGAAGTACAGCAGTTCAATGATATTGACAACTATCTTTCTAGCAATGATACAGAGTCCTTTTTACATGCGTTAACAAAAAACAAATCTTACTGTGTTGAATATACTTTACTTCATGTATCTGCGATATTTAATAAGACGCACTATTGTGACCACTTCATAAAGTTGCAGAAGCATGGTGTATTTAACGCCCAAGCACATTTACGAGTTGTTAACAAGCAATCAGGTGCCGTAGACCACACAGTCACAGCAACAGAACTGGCTGGGTTTTTAAAGAATCGCAACACCTTTAATTACTTGCGTAATCATATTGAATGTCACAGTGCCTATCACATCGATAATAAATCTGAAACTATAGTAGGCGCAACAATAAACAGTATTGCGAATGCCTTAATGCCAATGAGGGAATATCGTCACCAATTAGCTGAAAAAATAAGCGGTAATCGAATAGCCGATTGTATGTTTCCATACTTATCAATCGTACCACAGCTGGAACAGCTGTTAGAATATAGCATTAGAATATTTCGACTACCATTAGCAGATGAGGTGAGAAGAGAACGCCCTATTGCTCCCACCCCACCAGGTGATACAAGCCTGTTTTTGGATGCAAAAGAGGCATTTTGCGGAATACTTGGCAGAGAAAAACAAGATAATAATAATGAAGAAAAAAAACAACACAGAGTGTTACAGAAGATAGGCGATCAATTTAGAAATAAACATATGCGTCGAGCGTTTACCTTCTGGCAGCAACACAATGTAATCGACACACAATCAAATAAACACACAATGCAAGCGTTTATTAGCAATCTTCACACTAAAATTATTACTTATTCAGCTTCTCGGCTAGAGCTACAAACATTTAAATTCAGTATCACAATAACTAATAATCATAAAATGCTGTTGCAATTAACCTCGTGGGTAGACACCAGCCTTAAAACGCCAGTAATACACCTGTCACCTGATGATAAAACTCTATATACAAAACTATGTGTAATAACCGGAGTTGACGATCTTTACAGTTTAGGCAGCGCTGGTGGTGAAGAGATAAGAGAAATAAATATAAACCAGGCTGTACGAATTGCTGAAGTTTGCGCTGGTCATACTGCCGTTAATACTGAAGACGGCATCGAATTCAACTTAAATATAAAACATAAACCTTAGGAGCAAGTAAAATGCCATTGACATTACAACAATCAAAAAAATTCATTCAAACCGTTCACGAGGAATTTAAAAATGGTCACTTTGGTGATTGGTGGTTCTGCCGTGATACAGACGTAGCCAAGGCTATCGCACGTCAAGTAAGAGAGTTAGCTGAGGAATTGCACATAGTAGAGCCTACAACCGAAAAACACAGTTGTGGACATGAACATAAAGCGCAATCTAATGTAAAAGCAATGGGTAACGTATATACACCAGATTATAAAAAAGCATTAGCCATTAAGGTAATTGATTTAATCAAAGGCATGTCAATGAACAGTATGTTTCGTGCTAATGGCACTCCAGCACGAGCAACCCTCGCAGCCTTGGAGGTTCAAGCAAAAATATCTGAGGTAGCTATAAAAGTGTATGATTATGAATCACTCGTTACTCAAGATCAGTCAGAAATAAAAGACTTAAGATCTGCTAATAAAAATAAAACACATGAGCTTGAAGTGCTAAACGCTAAGCTTGCGCATTTAGGCTTAGCCTATACAAGCCTTGAAATTGAACATAATGCATTAGTAAAAAATCGTGAAGCTTATTTAAAAACCATTCCAACATTGATACACCAATTAGAAGATTACAAAAAAAATCATCATTCTCAATCTTACGCTCACCCGAACATGTTAACTTCATTAATTAAGGCGGCAGATATGGTGATGAATGCACACAATTCGAATGAACAAAATATATCTGATACACGAGCTCAAAGAGAACGTTGCCTTTTGTTGCGCTCAATAGAAAATCAAGAAAAAGTAATAGCATTAGAACCGAGTGAGGGTTGTGTGATTGAAGAAACTAAATCTGCTGACCTGCAGCATGAGTCTCAACTTGTTCATTGTCATGCTAGTACTTTTAATAAATCAGCTGTTATTCCAAGCGCGCCTCCAGCTGAAGCCGCAAATAATGAAGAAATAGAGACCAGAAGATCAGCTAAATATTAAACGAGAGACTCCTTATGCGACATAGGCCCTATAGGTTTGGTCAGCGTGATTATTTCGTAAATAAGCTTAGGGTAAACAAGGATGTAATCCCTACTGAAGAGTACATAGATAATCGTGATGACCTAATAAATCAATTAGCTCTAGTTAATGGCTATACGCGATATATTGTAAATGCGCTTCTATTTCGCCTTGAATTGCAGATGAAATCGCGCTGGGCTGAAATACAAGGTGTGATCAATCAACACCATCATGCCGCAAAAGCCAATGCGTATCATCCGTCTTTCAATCAAATAAATGCTGAAGGTGTACCCCAATGTGGTAAAGCTTATTTCAAAATTAATCTTGATGATTGTTTTGCTAAGAATAAATCATGTCAGCCCATTTTTTGGGATGATAAAATCATTGCTACAGTGTCAATCAATAATTTCAACGCTGTGATTACTAGTCGATACAATATTATTATTGAAGGTATTACTCCTTATCAGTCAATACAGGTTTTATCAGAAGGTAAAGTTGAATGCCGCCAATTACCTAAAACGTCAGATCACATTACAATTGATGCGCATGAAATCAGCTATGACGACACCAGAAAAAAAAAACAAAATAAAATAAAATTATATTGTGCTCAACAATGTCAACTCAACAACGCGATAGATACTAACGACTTAAGCATCATTGCAGGACGTGTTGACAGTAATAATCGCATTGATAGTAGCAAGCTAGAGATCCAAACTCAACAATATGCCCAGCGACAGATGGTCACAGCTGATGATGCCATGGAGATATTAACAGGTGAAATACTGCTTGGGTCGGAGGCTGTATTATACAGTAAAAAACACTGCCGATTAACAGCGATAGATCACCAGTGGGATGGTATCCTTAAACATAAAGATGCCACTATTACAGCTTCTAGCATTAATCAATCTCACTTACACTACTGCAATGGTGTCACACAAATTCATGCAGATGATGGCATTGCTTACTCTGAAAGTGCCAATTTGATTGTAAATGGAACATTTGTGCAGAAGAGTGAAATGCATACGGAATTAAATTGTTCAGTTTATTATAATCAATCGCTGCGTTTTAATGGGCATCACGTTGCTGACCCTTCACTACCCTCGCCCTTTAAACAAGCATATTATGATCGCCTCAGTGAATATAATCGAGGTTTAGCAGCTGATCAACATCGTGCTATGCCAGTGGGTTACGATGTGAAGTTCCAACAACATCACAGTGATCCCAGCAAGTTGCTGCAATTTAACAGTAAACGCATGGATATCAATGGTGATATACAGGTAACCTCTGGACGCTTGGTCTTAGAAGCTGAAAAGTTGATGATCATTCATGGTGATGTTCGTCAATTTTCTACAGACCCTCTTTTCAGACTAAATATCGACGCACCCTATTTAAAAGTACCTGGATATATCGCCAGTCGAAGCCCTATCATTATCAATAGCAATCATCGAGCAGATATCGAAGGAGAAGT
Organism: Coxiellaceae bacterium; assembly: GCA_029210045.1. Classification (GTDB taxonomy): domain Bacteria; phylum Pseudomonadota; class Gammaproteobacteria; order Coxiellales; family Coxiellaceae; genus JARGNX01. Next base: position 134,228 of record JARGNX010000005.1, on the reverse strand, counting down.
TCATAGTACGTCGACAGTGCAAATGGAGTCAAAACAAACCACATTTCAACGCACTGCTAAAGTTAGCGCCAAGAATCTTATTGTAAAGGGCAGAGATTTCGATACCAAAGAAAACAGCGAAACTGATGTTGAAGAAAAAACCAATGTCAACGTTAAACGCTTTCGTCATCGCGGGTCATTACACACCGAAGACTTGATGTCACTCGCTACGCGGTATCAATATATACGCGGCCCACTAAACGTTCGAAATGATGCTTATTTTAATTCACTGGCCACCATGATTGTTGGCGCAAACACAAAAGTAAAAGGCACAATCTCCGTTGAGGGCGGTCTATTTTTAGGGCTAGGCGTTATTCGTGCCGCAGAATTTAATGTAAATACCATCGTAAGCCTTAGCGCTATGGTTTATATTCAAACCGGCGTACATCACATAAAACCAAAACACATTGTGATTGCAGGAGTCACAGCAGCAACCACTGCTGTAAGCATTGCGTACCCGCCTGTTGGTGTTCCATTAAGCATCGCGGTTAATACACTATTAAAAGCAAAGTCAAGCTACGTTCAAGCAAAGGCGGCCTACAATACTTTCCAACAAGACTATAAAGATAACACTTTGTTACAATTGCGTATCGCCCTATTGACATCACAAATTCTTAAAGGGATCGCTACTACTGCGTTTTCGATTGTGACCGGGGTGAACAACTATTCGGCTTCGGTAACGTCAACACCATCATGGCAGATGTGCGTCAAAGGCATTGCACCCATACCGCTCACCTTACTGTCAGGTTTAAATGATTCTTCAGCTGTATCAGCTGGAGTGGATTTAACCTTCGGTAACACAAGTGAGTTCAACTTGGTAAGAGCTAAGCTGTCACTTCATGCGGGATTAACGGCATTCCAAAGTGCGCTGGTAAATGTAGGCTACGGCGCTAACGGTGATTTAACACGCGCGCAATATAGTCTTGTGGGCGTTTATGGTGATACCAACCTATCTGCCAATGGTAATTTCATACGCGGCGTAAAAGTATATATGGTTCAGCCCACTGCCTATAACACTACCGTGTCAGCATCCGATGTGACTATTCAACATGGCATGCCATTTGACCACAGCAGTATTCATACCAACAATTTAACGATCAAAGCCGATAAATTTACGCCAACACACAGCCAATTTGTTACAAATAACCTGCATAGTAATGCACAGATAAACATGCTGCAATCGATGATGCTTGTGCAGGGCCAAATTGATGGCAGTGGCACAGTTAATGGGAGCCACTCGGTATTCCATGCTGCTGATTTAAATACCGCTAAAAGCACACGTTATCAATTTAATGCCTCTGATGTCTCGGTAAAAAACCTACACGGTCGTGGTCAATTGATCACTGCCAACGGTAAAACACATGTTGAACACTTACACAGTGACAATAAAAATCGAATACTAGTATCTAAGAATTGCATAAACACACTAGATGATGCTCAGCTTAAAGACAGTCAAGTTGTTCTCATCAATGGTAAGGCTAAAATACATACATTAACAGCTGAAGGTAAAACGGCTGGTGTTGAAGCGGTTAATTGCAAAACTGAATTTGATGATGTGGATTTAAAGAATAAAGCCACGCTAGCGTTACGGGGTGGTGATGATGCTGTGCATAAAATTCATCTGGGTAAGGGGGCAGCGCTTGATATACGTTATGCAGAACATAAAAAAGTAGAACATATCACGGGAGAAAAAGGCGCTAGTTTTTTCAGCGAAGATAAAGATGGCTTGCATCGCACATACTTCAACGGTAAAGGCAAAGCCGTTCATGACGATCAGCATTATACAGCCGGTCAAGAAACCAAAGTTGGTTACGTTAATGATACTGTCATATTGTATTCGGATAAGAATACAGACATGTGGAATAAGCACTATCGTGGCCTTATGCCAATCGCACTAACGGCACCGAAAGTAAATATTCATGGCTCTTTTGATTCTAATGTTACCGTACAGATCGTTGCCAGAAAGCATCTTCAAGAAAATAATGTTACTTATAAAACGACGAATGGCGCTAGCATTATAACTCAATCTTTGGGCAATGTTGATGGGAAAAATGTCAAAGGTGATGTCGATGGACGATATTACAATCACGCCAAGGATTATCTTAATGTAAAAAACACACATGTTATTTCAAATGGAGATAATGTCACTTCAGGTGATAAAGGCGTAACTATTAAACCACATGTCCATCAGTGGGATGACAAACCAAGAAAGCGCTGGCACGGTCCATTCGACCACCAAACCGTAAAAGAGCACCACAAGGTAGTAACAGAAAACACCATGGCGTCACGTGATGGAGAAACGTTGATTGAGTCAAAAGAAGGTGCCGTGAATGGTACCAGCATTAATGCCATAGCCAAAAAAAATGTCACTGTACATGGGCATAAAGCAGTGAATCTGTATGATGAAATAGGCGAAAACACCCGACAAATTAAACATAATCGTGTGGGTTTTAAAAATAGCGATGATCCCAACGTATCAAAAAATTTCCATCCCAGCAAATTATTGAGTGGCCAAAAAAACGTTCAGGTGAAATCAGATACCAAAGGTATTAATGGGTCTGACACATTAGTGTATGCACCTCATGGCAAATTTGTTACCGTAGTTCCCAAAGGTGAAAGGATACACTTTGCACGAAAAATAGCTAAGGTTCAGCAAAGTGGCAGCAAAATTAATGCTGAACTAACACGTGTGTTAGGTATACCAATAAAAGGTCACCAAGATCCTTTGAAAAATGCCCCCCTAGCACGTTCACTCAACCAATGGCAAAATGCCAAAAGCCTTACTGAGCGCATGATTACAGCTGTCACAATTGGCTTAGATACTGTACAGACCATGGCTTTAATTACAGCTGGTATTGCACAACAAAACCTGCCTTACAAACTAGCAGAGCATGTGATATTTGGTCATGATGTAAAATCAGTAAAAGACTTGCCGATTGCTGAAGTTCGCTTAGGCTACTCCAGCACTACTGTGCAGCAGGATGTGCTGGGTCCAGGCGGCATCACCGCGCAATCAGCGGAATTCCATGGTGGTCATTTAGACATGGATAACGCCTATGGGTTAAATGTTAAACATGCTGTTTTTGATGTCGATACAGTCCATACGCGTGGCGCAACACTGGAAACCCATATCCATCAAAAGAATCGCGGAATAAGCGGTACTTTCGGCTTTAAAAAACCATACTTACTCAGCGCAGGTGTGGATTTTAGTAACTCAGATAGCACCATCGTCACTCAAGTGCCCTTGCAGTGGAATATTGATAAAGCTCAGTTTAAAAATCTTGACTATTTCAATTTAGACAATGCAAAAATACACATTAAAAAAGCAACAGGCCATATCAATCATGTTAATGTCAAGTCTAAACTTGATTCACAAGAATCTCACAGCAGCTCAGGTAGCTTTAACACCTCAGGTGATATCAGTTATGACAATCATCATAGTTCATCACACGACTTAAAACATCGATCAAACTTTACCGTAGATGATGATAAAGGGTTAACAGTTAATACCAGCAACAGTGTTGGTGCAAATATCAACGGCATACACCCACAACAGCAACAACACAGTGAGATGCAAAATAAAAATCGTTCGCACAGCTTCAGTCTATCTACAAATATTAATTATTTTACTAAGGGCCCACAACTGGGCAAATCAAATCGACAAGATACCATTTTTAATACTGTTGATTTTCAATACGAAAACGATGACCATGGCGCTATTGGTAAAATTCCAGTCGGTGCACCTGGCTATGAACAATTAAAACAAGATATAAAAACCATACGTGAACGTAGCCGCGAAACTAAAGAAACAGAGATTAAAGAACGTGAAATAGAAGATCCTTTACCACCCAAAGCTGACAGTAATAACGATGAAAATCACATACCATTAATGCCAATCGCTTCTATTGAACAACTTCAAAGTGAACATGTCATTGGTAGCGATATCATTTCATCGGCTTATGCTGCAACCGATAATACACCAACAAAGCAAAGCGCTACCCTGCCTGCTATCTATTTAGCGGCAGCTGAAGATATTATGCAATCCAGCACACTACGCACACATGCTTACAATAGATACGCAAATGACACTAACGAACAATTCTGGCAACAGCATGCTGAAGAATCAAAAGAGATAGATCAATACATCGAAAAACACCCTGGCGCTAAAAGTGAACTTCAGTTACTAGAAGAAAAAGAAAATGGCTTTTATAAGCAGCATGTAACTACACAACTCAAAGAATATGATGACGCCGTTGATTACGTACAACAGCACGGCACACCCGCAGACCAGGCCATCAGTGAAGAATTTAGATTTTACGCTTCACCTGAGGCTGAAGAGTCATGGAGAGATGGTCTGCGTCGACAGATACTCAACTTATCTCCCGAGCACTATCAATTACTGCAACAATCACCTGAATTCAAACCCTACCTTGATAACAATGATTATTTAGGCTTGAGCAATGCTATAGAAGAACAAATCCTCCGTACTGATTTAAGCCCTGACTTAAATCGCGTGCTATTCCATAGCGGTGGTTTATTAGCCGCGGGCGGTTTAGCATTATCTGCAGTTGAAATTATCCATAGCAAACACAAAATAGACACCGCAAGCGATATTACAGCTTCGATGCTTGGTGCTGAAGTTATCAGCACTATTACAACTGGGTTAATTGCCAGCATGATCCCAGCTACGTTACCCATAGCTATTGGAGAATTTACCGGTTTACTCGGCGGCGCTGAGGTGGCCCATTACGCATATAAAGTATTTACCGCACCAGAAGCTAACCACCTTAACGAAAGTGGTATCTCTTATGCAGCTTATGGACTCTGGTTAAAAGAAGCGACTGCTCAAATCTCTCATTCGTTAGCAGCTACCATTCACTCGCACACTCACGAGATAGCTGATTATTTAGCTACGGGTGCTTATGCCACTGTTGAACAACAAAAGCTTCACCTCGAATATAAGAATGCCTTACGAGATGTTGACGAAGGTATTAAACAAATCTTCAATGAAGAAACTCCTGCTGATCATTGGATGAAATATAACGTCAATCCCGAATCAGCAGAAATAGCCAGCGTATTAAGAGAAAACATTCCCAATCTCGATACCCATATGAATGAAATGTTAGCACTTGATACTAATATTAGAAATGCGCATCTGCAATTTGATCTAGCTGAAACCACATACAAAAGAACGCTAGCACAGAGTGCAATTGATAGCCTGGAATCACAGCGCCCTGCCATTATACAATCTATTATTGAAGACTATTGGATTAGTAAACACCCACAATTGTATGCCTACATACAAAAGTTTACTCCTGATTTTATTCATAAGGCTTTACCTCAAGTAGATCACCCCATTACCCGCTTAGTGCCTGCAACTATACGCTTAGCACATACTGTGAGTAGGTTTTTATGGGTTGCAGCCGCTGTGATAGGAAGCTATGAGATACTTACCGCGCAACAACACATTAAAAAAGAAACGGTAATGGCATCCACATTAACTGCTGGTACAGCTGGTGCTATGATAGGTATTTATTTTGCACCCTTAATTTGCGGACCTGCCGCACCCATTTGTGCATTGCTTCCCGAATTCGCCGCATCCATTGGCTTAGCAGTGGTAGGACATCATGTAGCAAAGCAGCATGTAGATGCTATGTTACATTGGCAACTTCCAGCCATTCAAGGAAATGCTTTAATAACAGCTGCACATGCAGAATCAATACCTTTCAATGGACAACAACCTGAACCGATTATCGTTAATCCAACTGATACTTGGGTAAAAAAAGCCTACAACAGCTCAATGGACTATTTACAGAAATTCTTAACGCCCAGTACAGATGTATTGCATCAAGCACTACAACAACAAGCGGCTCATAGTAATACTGAATCGCCTTTATTTCCTACTGCGCCTGCACTCATGACAGAGTTCGGATCTCGTTCGGTAGGTTTTATAGCCTTACGGCGCAAAAACTACATGAATTTTAACAGAGGGCTTGGTAAAGCATATGAACAATATATGCAGGCTATGCAAGATGCAGAAATAATAAAAATGGAGTCTAATAAGTTTCACCAAAACACACCAATAGGTGATATTTCTGAAAAAACATATAAACACTTTGCCAATCAACCAGGGCTGGAAAAAAACCTTTCGTCCAAATTCACCACAGACTATATCCATGAATATGATTTAATGGTCCGAGATACTGCTACACTCTCTGAACCTCTAGAAAAGGCCATCACATTAGACAATAGATTATTTGATCGGAATTTATTTAGCACTGAGTTTCGCTCATCACCTGAATATAAAGAAATGCAGCATGACTTATTGTACCAACCAGAAAAAGTTATTTATGACGAAGAATTACGCGAAGCTTTTCTCAAAAATAATATGCACGCCTTTAGATCTCGCTTAGAAGATGCCGTCATCGAACACACTGATTTTGGCTACCATTTGAATGATTTAAAATTAGTTAATCGCGCCATTGCTGTCGGCATTGCTGCCGATCTAGCTTATCAAATACATAAAAGCCCGGACCCCGTACGCACACTCGAAAAATTCGGTGTGTCATTGTTAGCTGGGCATTGGGTAGCTAAATTAGGAACACGATTTATTGCTGTACCCTTGTGCGCTGCAGAAGCGCCTATTTGTATTGGTTTAATCAGTTTGGCCAGCTTTTACGATGGTGCAAAGTTTGCTGAAGCATTATTTGATGACACTATCCCACCCGAAACAGCACAAGAACATCGGCATTCCGAACCTCACAGTCAGGTAAATACTGATGGTGTGCGATTATTTCATATGACGCAACCTAAACCGGTAGATATGAAAAACGATGAACGACATACAAAAGCCAGACCCTCACGCATGTAGTGCGACAATAATTTTTAAGTATATATTTGTTTTGCGATCAATTGTTGGTTTTCTGCTGAAACCCCAGCATCCTTTGCATAACTAACCCACTGGCTTAATGCTTGTTTAACCTGGTATGTAGCCTTTTATTTTTATTCCTATCAAAACGCTTTGTAGCAAAATAACCCGGGCCATGTGTAGCTGGTAAAAGGCAAGACGCCATCATCTCAATACCTGCCGCTTTTGCCATTTCGGCGTATGCCAATTCCATTGCTCCACTATCAATGGGCTCTATGGCATTAGGAAATTTCACTAACCACTGCTCATGGTTTTCAGGTAAGACATCAACACCCTGTAGTATATGATGCTTATTTTTATCAATGCCAATCATTGCCTTAGGCCTAGCACCAGCTGATGAACCATTTAATTCCAGCAACTCCCCAATCACCGTACTTGATTCGCCTTCAAGGATTTGCCGTGCTTCTTTTGCCAATGCATTAAGATCGAGTTCACTATGATTTTGTATCAACTCTGACTGATCAGGTTCGTAGCATAAAGCCCCCATACCATGATCGCCAGCATACGTTAATCGATCTAACGGCGTTAATTCGCCGGGCAATATGCCATACCCCCTTACCACTCGATCCAATAATAATCGCCCCCAACCGCCCGGCAAGCTATCATTAAACACACCCGGTAAACCGTCGAATAAACGCATATCACAGGTTTGTACACCGAATTTTTTGGGCAACATAAACGGTGATATATCATATTTTGAGTCAATGAAAGCACTATCATATTCAAAAAAACCTGACTGTTGCGATATGCCAATCGACCAACTATTAACGGTTTATCTGGAAGGTGCAAAGACACACGGATCAATTCTGTATTTGAATATCTCATGATTTTCTGCCTCGTTGACGCTTTTTGTTGTCTTTTTTCAATACGTTATCAATCGTTCGAAAAGGTGCCTGAATGGGGTTAAGTGCATTAGCAACGGGTTCTAAGTAATCCAGTACAACGGATAACTTTAACAAGGACTCAAAGCATATTTTTCCACTGCGTTCAAATTTGCGTAAAACCCAGCGCTACCCTTCGCTCACGGAAACTTTTGCTTGCTTTTTCAAGCACATCTTGAATACCAATAAGTGTTATCATAGTAACATTTAACCGGAATATTGAATGATAAGTGCTACTATAGATCACACTTAGCCTGATAATATCAATTTTTGCCCAATGGTCCTCGTGATATATTTAATGTTCTGATAATATTGGTTATATAGTATATATACTGTAACGTTGCTTTGTGAATAAATAACCGGCTAATAAAACATTGAAAGAGAACACACTTCGACTAATTAAACGCCAGATGAGTCTTTTTGACAAAAATGACGTTATAGCTATTTGCAAACCAATGCATAATTTTTTTGATGTAGACTACATGGCTTATTCGCGTGTATATCGTGATGGCAGTGAAGCTACATTAACGACCCATCCGCAATGGGTAGAGACCTACATGTCTCAACAACTGTATTGTGATAACCCGCTTGAAAAGTCGATCGACAATTTTTCTAATAGCTATTTTTTGTGGCAAAGATCCTTGGATAATAGTGTACTGAGCCAAATGTTCTGGCAGCAACTACAGATTGAAAGAGCATTCATCATAGTAAGGCCTAATGAACTGGCTGACTATTGTGAATTCTATTACTTCGGCACAAAATGTCGCGAACAGCATTTTGAAAAAAAATGCCTAAGCAATATCGATCTCATTGATAATTTTATTAATCACTTTAATAATTGCGCTGCCGATATGATCGAGACGCTCGATCAGCAGCGTATAAACATTTCAGGTAAGTTTGAGGATAATAGAGCCCAACTTTCTGATTATGAACATTACCATGACGCAGTCATTGATCGCCAACAATTCATATGTGATTTAAGCAAAAGTGGCTCGATTATTAAATTAGGCGATGAGCTGATTAAGCTGACTAAGCGTGAAGCTGAGATGACACCCTATATAATGACCGGGCTGAGCACGAAAGAAATAGCACGTCGATGCCATATTTCACCTCGAACCGTTGAGACACACCTAGCACACATCAAAGAAAAGACATCCGCCAGCTCTAAATACGATTTGATCCTAAAATTGAGATCCACCCATATTCTTACCACCTAATCACTAACAATAAATCAATGCGTTACCAAAGACGATTTTGTTGCATTATATTTCTAGTGGTTTTAATATAGTGTTAAGCAAGTTGCTGTAATATGGTCATAAGTAACACGCAACTAGTAAAATGGAAAGAGATGCATGCGTGCCGACATAAGAAAACAAGTTCAACAACACTTAAGCTTATTTAACGTCGAAGATGTAAAAGCGATATTTCAGCCAATGGCGAAGTATTTCCAAATCGACTACATGGAATTTGCGCGTATATTTCGTGATGGCAGCGACATCAACCTAACGACACACCCAGGCTGGCTGGAATATTATTATACGAACCAGCTGTATTGCGAAAACCCCCTTGAAAAAGAAATCGAAAATTACAGTGATAGCTATGTCGCCTGGTCACAATTAACTAGAAATAACCGATGGGTAGAGATGGGAAACCAACAGGCAGGCTTGTTTTATCGCTTTGTTGTTATCAAACCGAATCACCTAGAGGGATATTGCGATTTTTATTATTTCGGCGCGAACCAACAAAATATTCATTTTGAAAAAAACTGCTTAAACAACCTTGATTTGATTGAAGGCTTTATTAACCACTTTAATTACTATGCCGCGGATATGATTACGGAGCTAGCAAAGCAGCCAGTATGTATTGCCAACAAATTTAACTCTAACATTGTTCAGCTAGATGATTTATGTTTTTATCAGAATAAAATTGACCGTCAGAAATTTATGTCTGAACTAAGATCCAAAGGTACGATTGTAGATTCAGGAGATCACTTAACTAAGCTAACGAAACGCGAAGCAGGCTTAGTACCACTTATTATTTCAGGACTCAGTATGCGAGAAATAGCGAAGCAATGCAGCATCTCGCCAAGAACGGTAGAAACACATCTGGTGCATATTAAAGAAAAGTTACACGTTGAATCCAAGTCTGATCTCATTAAAAAGTTAAGAGCAACGGATGCTTTTTGTTCTTAATTTTTATGCTGCGCCTTTTGAGTAAATAATTGTTAACGATTATAAACCTGTCACGAACGTCCAGCCATCTTCATCATCTACTGCATCACTAAGCCCTGTGTCTTCAACGACTTCCGTAAAGTTAGCCACAACTTCCCTATGCAGCTGACGGTCATTACTAGGATTAACCGAATTCATTAAGGCATGAATGGCTGGTTGCGCCAAAAGCAGCGCGCAAGCCATATCACCCATCGATAGCTTGCCGTAACTTACACAGCTCATATGCTTAAAGCGGACATTATGAAACGTCGTCACAACTTGGTGAATAAGCGACTTATCTAATGGTGATCTCTCAAGCGCGGTTAAACACTGTAAAATTTCATTAATCATATTAAGTTTTAATTCATCAATCGGCGCAAAGATCCCACGCACTACCCCTCTAGGTCGCGATTTATAACAGGTGTCCAAATGGTATTTTAGTGTAGCGATGCTTGCTAAATTAGCCGTAACTGTTTCATCATAGCTTGCCTCGCTGTAGCGTGATAAACAATGATCTTGAGTCACGGTTACAGCAGTGGGCTCTCCGGTTAATTCCGTTAGTTGTGCAGATATGCTTGCGTCACTCTGGCAGGCTGCTTTAACAAATTCATGCACACGGTCAACGCGTACTGAATCGAGTGGCGGTTTTGCATATTGCAGCGTCATCTCATCAACAGCTCCAACAACGTGAACTTGTTTCGTTGCCATTTCTTTACGAAAAGCCTCAATTTCAACATGCGGAGCTGCGTATGAGTCCAGTGCTGCATAGTGTGCTTTCATCAAGACGACAAATTGTTCTGTCATGGTAGCCAAGGGTAAATTGTACAAATCCGTGGTTGCTGGTAAAGAAAAACAAACGCAAAAGTCTGCTATAAATTGAGCAGAATCAGTGTAACCCGTTAGTACTTTTCTTTGTCGATAGTTCAAAAAATTGATAAACAATGAGCGTGTTTTGGCGAGAGCATTAGCAGCATCGCTGTTTTCTGCTGCCTGTGCACGTTGATAGTTTTCACATTTAGCATCATATGCCTCCATGTTGGTAGCTGTGACAACCATATATCCTTTAATTACATCGGTTACTGTACCGAGCTTAGTGGATGCTCGTAGCCATGTAGTTACTCCTGTGCTTAATACAGTGGTTAACTCACGACTCACATTAACTGGAAGGAACCACTCTAGTTGAGTCAGCAGTTTACTACCAGGCTTTACAGCTTCACGATAAACAGCGACCGCTTGAACTGCCGTTATACCATCAGTGTAGTCAACTAATGCGCGTACAGCACATTCAGCCATTTCGCGCGTTAAGTCATCACGCGGTATAAGGACGCCTAGGTATAAGCCCCCATCTAAAACCGACAGTAAACGTTGAGCCGTTTCACTGATAATCAAAAGCCCATCAGCATCAGTTTCGCCAGACAAAAAAGCACTACCTGAGTTTTCGGCAGTTAAACGCTCGAATACATTAATCACACCATCAAGTAAAGCCATTGAACCGCTTGCTGCTGTAGCTGAAGTATCCGCTTTGGCTTCATCAGACACACTGCAGCGCACCTTTAGTGCTCTTAAATTATGCAAAAACTTATTTAATCGTTCAATTGCTTGCGGGGCAAAAAGCTGCCACGTATCTAATCTCATATGTCCACCCCTTTCTCCCGCGAACATAGTATGCTCAGACACAATAAAAGTAAATAACGAGTTAAAAAATCAAAAAGCAGTAGCTGTAATGCTATACAGACTAAGGGCTCATAGTGTGCGAAGCGTAAGGTTTATCAGTCATCGATAACAGGGTAGGAATGACAACTAGAATCAATAAGGTAGCAAACGCCAAACCAAAGCAGATTGACGCCGCCATTGGAATCAGGAATTGCGCCTGCAATGATCGCTCAAACAGCAATGGTGACAAACCCGCAATTGTGGTTAACGAAGTGAGAATCACGGCACGAAAACGTTGGCAACAGGCTTCAACAATGGCTTCATTACCATGGAAGCCATTTTCTTTTAATTCCTTATAGCGCAATAATAAAATAATCGAATCATTTATCACAATACCGGTTAAACCAAAAAACCCAAACAAAGACATCAACGTTAAGTTCAAGCCCAGCACAATATGCCCAACAATCGCACCCACCAAACCTAGCGGTATAGCCACCATGACAAACACTGGCCACAAGTATGAACCAGATACCCATGCCAAAATGATATAAATTAAGGCTACCGTAAATAATATCGCCACTTTCATTTCATTTAACGTTTGTTCACGATCAAGCAGGCGGCCTTTAAATGCAAATTGAACACCAAACTGTTGACCTAATTGCGGCAGCACATCTTTCTTTAACGCCGCAACAATTTTATTAGTGTTACCCATAGCTGGATTAACTTCCGCTTTTACATGCACAGCGGTAGTGAAGTCCGTGCGAGAAATGGAATCAAAGTTTCTTTGTGTCGTGATATTTGCCAACGCATTCAATGGCAATACTTTGCCTTTTTTCGTCACTATCGGCAAAGTCTGCAAACTGCTTAATGATCGGCTAGCATCTTTTTCCAAACGCACGCGCACATCAATTTCTTGCTTACCACGGTTAAATATTTCAACCAAGTCACCTGCATAAGCTGCTCGTACTTGCTTACCTATATCCGTTAAATTCATACCCAACACTAACGCCTCAGGCTTTAAGCTAAACACAAACTCATCTGGGGCATAGGGTAAATTATCTTCGATATTATAAGTACCGGAATAGCCCTTTATCTTATTAGCCAATGCCAACGCCGCTTGCTTTAGCTCACCGAGCGACTTTCCACTTAGCGCAATATCAATGTCTGCACCGGAATCATCCGCACGTGGTGAACGTATTTTAATTTTATCAACATCCGGTGTTAACTGAATAGCATTACGCCACGCCTCAATAAACTCAGCATTAGTCACATCACGCAAAGCTGGTGAACGTAACTCTACCCATAATGCACCTAAGCGCTGCTGAGATCGTGTCTCATGATGGTCAGTAGAATCATGTTGCAATAATACAATTGTCTTAACTAGCGGCTTGCCAGGCTTACCCATTTCCTTGCTGACCTTCCAAGCAGCGTCTTCTGCATGACGTAAAAAAGTAACAATATTTTTAGTTGATGTACCACCAACAAAGGACACATCCGCCATTAATGTTTTGCCATCCGGCGTTGGAAAAAATGAAAAGTTTAATCGACCACTCATAATAATTCCCGCAGCCAATATCATTAAACTTAATGCAATAGCTAATGTTACCCATCCATAGTGCATAGCTAGCGTCACAAATTTTCTAAAATGCACGTCACGTACGCGATTAAACCATTCATCTATCGCTTGACGGTATTTTAACGCACGGGCTTGACGAATATGACCAAAGCTTTTTTTCGTATGATTGGGCAATATTAAAAATGCTTCCACCAATGAGGCTAAAATCACACATATCACGACTTGCGGAATTGCAATCATGATTTGACCATAAATCCCACCCAAAAATAATAACGGCGCAAAAGCTGCCACCGTACTCAATGATGCTGCAAATACAGCAATCTTCATACGCTTAGCACCAATAATCGCGGCATCTAATGGCGATTTACCATGCCTTTCGAATTGAGTAACACCCTCTTCCGCCACCACAATGGTGTCGTCCACAATAATACCAAACGACAAAATCAACGCGAACAACGACACCATATTAATAGAGCCGCCTGTAATTTCCATAAAGAACAATGTGGCGGCAATTGAAATCGGAATTCCGAGTGCAGTCCACCAGGCAACGCGGTAATTTAGAAAAACAAACAACAACACAAAGATCAGTATCAAACCACCAAGACCATTCTTCACTAATAACATGATACGTTCTTTAATTAACTGCCATGATTCATTATAAATATGAACATGCACGCCTTTTGGTAAAGTAGGTAACACTTGATCAGACCAGTCGTGCAATATTTCAGCACTTTGTAAGGCATCAGAGCTCGGTGTACGAAACAACGTCAAATTGATGGCTGGGTGACCTTTATAATAAATCAGTTTTGGATAGTCTTGCGTCTGCTCACTGACTTTTGCCACATTCAACAGCTGAGTTAACTGCCCCATATCCCCACTAATAATAGGTAAATCTCGATAGCCTCGATCAGTGCGCTTTTGCCCAGTAGCACGTACTGAACGACCACTGCCTGAAACACCGACCGTGCCAGCACTGATATCCTCACTTTGTTCGCCAATCATGTCCGACAATTTATTTAAGCTCATGCCCAAAGCATTCAATTGCTCTGGCGCCACACCAATACGAATTTCCTTTTTGGCAATACCTTGTATGCTCACCTTCGCAATACCACGATCAAGTAATTGCCTTTCAAATTTATACGCCCAATGATGCAATGCACTCACATCATCATCGGTATATAGCAACACCTTAGCCATCGCTTCATATTCTTCAAATTTAGTAATAATTGGCTTTTTGCTATTTTGCGGTAAGTTCGGCACAGCTGATACTAAGTTTGTCACTTGCTGCAAAGCATCTGACATATGCGTATTTGCTTTAAATTCAATGACTATAAATGATCGCCCTTTACCAGACACCGCGGTTAATTTTTTAACATGATCAACAGAGCGTAAACGATCCTCAATAGGCCTGGTAATTGAGCTTTCCACATCTTCAGCACTTGCTCCCGGCCAGTTGACAGTTACAGTAATGATTTGAATATTAAACGTTGGTAAAAATTGTGTGTTAAGTTTTGACAGCCCCCATAAACCAGCCAAAAAAACGATCATCATCAACAAATTTGCTGCGACCTTATGACGCGCAAATAAAGCAATCATTGACGCACACTCACGGCTAAACCTGTAATGGCTTCAGGTAGTTCAGACGTTAACACTAAGTCACCGGATTTCAGATCTTTACTTTGCACTAAGATCATATGCGTTCCGTCGCGCTTAAAAATATCACCGACCGGCTTAACTTTTGTTGCAACCAAATGACCATCAATAATTTCATAAATACGATTATTTCCATGCAGCGCGGACAATGGCAATGACGCTGTATCCTTAATCGACAATAACGGCAAATACACCACAACAGTTTGACCCAGTGCCACATAGCCTTTTTTACCAGGAATAGTAAACAGCGCATCTTTCGTCACTTGCCCTTCATCCACTTGACTACTTAATGCGCGCAAAGCCACTGTTACCCATCGATTCTGCCATTCCGCTCTGGCTTCAATTGAACTATCATGCGCTAAAGCCTCATTGACTTGGGATACATATTTATTTGGCAGCGTGGCACGAATACGATACCCCGTTAACGACAGCACCTCTACCACAGGATTACCCGGCTCGACACGGCCGCCTTCAGACACATATACCTCATTCACTTTACCATCAAACGGCGCAATAAATTTAGTATCATTTAAGTCTACCTGCGCTAAGCCTTCCATTGCTCTTGCCTGTTTTAATTGCGCCTCTAATTGCAATAAGCGATGCGCATGGTTTTCCAGGCTGTGCTTACGCTTAGTAATATTGAGCATCATCTTGGCATGCTCCGCATCGGTTTTATCCAATTGCGTACGTGAAACATAATTATTCTTAACCAATTTTTTCATGCGTTCAAATTCACGTTCTGAAACCGCTGCCATTTTCCTTTCATGACCTAAAGCTAATTGATCAGTCAAATTTTGCTGTCTCTCGACTTTAATCTCACCCTCAATTTTTAATACTTCCGCTTTACGTTGATCAACGATCAGTTTCTTTTTAGTCACAGACAATCGCAACAGCACCTGGCCTTTTTTGACCATCTGCCCCTCTTTGACCAACACTTCAGCTACATTTCCCGCGAATTTTGCTCGTTGCTTTGCTAAACGGGTGGACTCAACCACACCATACAATTTCACTTGAGGCTTATTCTCACCAACAATTATTTTCTGCGCATAAACTGGACGAGGCTTATTCGCCGCTTGCTTATAATCAGGAGTTGGTTTAAATGTCACCATTAATATAAAGAGTAGAATTACCACCGCCAGAATGGCAGCGGCCAAATATAAACCACGACGGGATTTCCAATCGATACGCATACTGTCCTTGTTAATCCGGTTTACTAATCCGCTTAACAGTTTACGTGAATTTGATCAGCTTGTCTTTAAAGAGGTTACATCATGCCGGGGTACCGATCGCCAGTAGGCGAGGCTAATGGATTCGCGTGATGCGGTTCCCCTTCTTCAGTATCTGTCTCATACCTTATATATTCCATCCCATCATCATCCGGTTGATCTAACGGAGCACCATCAGTCCCAGGGTATGGCGGTATGCCCCTAGCATCACAGTATGCTTTAGACTCTAAAGGTGTCATGCCTTCAGGCCGTCGTGGCCGGCCTTTTTCCATCATTTCAACCTCGGCATCAACTGCTGGATCTTTAGCTCGCCCCCCACGACGCGATAGCTTTCGCCGTACTCGCGATTCAGCCTTTGTACACTTACCAACAGTCCAGCCATACAAGTTAGCAAAAGGCTTACTAAAATTAAAATGATGCAATAATGACATGGTGACACCAAAAATAGCAGCGGTGAGCAAGGCATCTACCTCATTCCACTTAACCACTTTATCTTCGTCAGGATTACCAAAGCCAAGAATTAATAAAGTAGCCACTGCCTGAGAAAAATAGTCTGCAAACCCTACCACAACAGCGTCTGCTAATTTAGTTTGCCCCTCTTGAACCGAGCGTTTACTTCTCACTGCCGCTAATAATCGCGCATCCTTCTCAGTATCTCGGCCAGTAACACGACGCGATAAAACATAATTAACTGCCTGCCCATCTTGATAATTATCCGCAGTATCTCTGGCTAATGTGAAAATCCGTACTTGCTCACGCGCTCGGTGCATAGGCTTAACTGATCGGGCGCTTTTTGAACAAGGACTAAAACAACAGCCCAAGCCACGCGCAATGCTACTTGTTATTTTATCGTCGCTCAGCACAATTAGCCCAGCCAAAAAAACTGAGACCAACGTATCCAAACCATTTTTGTATAAGCCATCAACAGGATCTTCGGTATCGTACTTTTGAGCTATATGTTGCTCAACAAAAATCGCAAATAAGCCCGCTGCTCCATAAAGCAAAAACAGTAATGACGCACTTAATGCACGAGAAATTCTATCAATGGGTTTATAAGCATCTACATGTGACTCAAAGACGCCGATAGAGATAACACCATTACGTAGCAATGAGGCTTCTTTATCTTCTAAACCTCCTCGATCGTCTTTAACAAGCACTGCTGTGAAATCCGTCGAATCCAATAAATCAGATAAATTATCAGCACTGCGCGCACGTCTTGGTGTTGGTCCAACCTTATTTGGATCAGGTGATCTCACTCTTGCCCCCAGAATAACCTAGTATCTCTTCACACACATGCCGCTCTTAAAAAGATTCATGCCCACACAGCAAATGTATCAAAGCCTTGTAACGCTGTCCATTGACAAACCAGCTGAATCAGTTATGTTAACTGTGTTTATGAATAAAAAAATACAACAAATTGAAAACGAACCAGACCAAGCGGTACTAACGGCCATTGCCGAGCGCGCTACTTTTCCTTTAAGCAAAAAAGTACAATCACTGGTTGATGAGCTTTTAAGTGCTCATATTGAAACCAACGGTGTCGGTTTAGCAGCACCGCAAATCGGTATCAGTATGCAGTTTTTTGTGGTTGAAATCACTGAAGAGCAAGCTTCATTACGTGAGCATGGCACAGCATTTCCGCGCACCGTTTTTTTTAATCCCAAGTACACAGCAATCGAAGGCACACCGACAGAACAAGATATCGAAGCGTGCTTTTCAGTACGTGATACAGCTGGTTGGGTGCCGCGCCATCATGCGATTCAATTTGATGCCCAAGACAGTGATGGCAATGCAGTATCATTTATCGCGGAAGGATTTTTAGCACGCGCATTACAACATGAAACCGATCACCTGCAAGGTGTGTTAATTACCGATCTCCTAACCGGTGATTGCCTGCAAGGTACACCCGAAGCCATGTATGCTCACCGCCGTGACATGCTCTCTACTGAAAAAGCGCAACAGCTCGATCAATTGCGCTCTCAGCAAAAAAAATAAGTTACCAATCAGACATACTGCTATCCAGCTATTTGTGCGACATCGGGCTAGAACCTGTTTCCAGTTGCTGTGGTGATAGACAAACATGCCTCTCTAGCTCCTTTGGCCGCAAAGGAACTGGCGCTACAATTTGCCAGCCACTGCCAGATTCAACCTCACCCCCAGCCTGAAATAAACGATAGCTATTCTGTATACCGCTGTTTCCCGATAAAGACGGTAACTCCTCCTGACAAGCAAGCGGCGTACCAATGGATGACTTAGCAGAGTTATGCTCTCGCTCTATTGTGCTGAGTTTTTGTTCTGCATCCTCTTTGTATGTATCATATTCGGTCGATAACGCGTCATAAGCACAACTGAGATTAGCGTTTAATATTTCATGTTCGCCTATTTGCTTTTTCAACACTAAAATTAGATCATCTTTTTCAATTAGTTTCGCCTGCAGTGAATCAACAAGCGCCGTTAATCGACTCACCGACACTCCTTCACCACCCTGCTTAGACTCAGAAGAAGCAGCATGGTTAGCACGATAAATTTCGCTGATTATTATTGCGCTATTCGTAAGTTGATAAGGTGATGTATTTTTATATTTAACCGGGCAGTTTTCGGTTCGTTTAACATCAATTGCCATAAGAAATTCTTGTTTATCACCAGATTCCAAGATAGCTAAGACAATCTCGTCACGCTGAGGGCGTTGACGATTAGGATCCAATAAGGCATGTAACACAGCAATATTGCTGAACCTTCTATGCATCATCATTAAAACTTGAGCTTTATATTGCGGCAGCATGTCTGCTTTAAAAAATGCATGCAATAAACTCAAATGCTGCTTATAACCTTTATATTGGCTAACAAATTTTTTAATGATCATATTAGCCAGCTCAGGTCGTGTTTTTAATCGTTGCATAACCTGCTGAACCGGAGCTGAATCAATTTGTTGACGACGCGATCTACTCATGAATATCCTTATTTTTTCTACTAATTAAAACAGAGCAGACTCTAATTCATTCACTGAATTTACACCAATGCATATTTTTTATTTCGATGCATTGATTTAAATGATACTAAGGCACTTATTGATTACGCAATCGGCCACCATGCTCTTTAACAAAATCAGGTGTCACTGAATACATACTCGCCTCTGCCGCTAGTGCTTCAACACTATTAAGTTGGTTGAACTGCAGCAACAACCTCTTAGTCAACACAACCAAATTTACGGGCGTGACTTTACCGGCTGAGTCCTCTACAATTGCCTGATGATAAGCAACAAATACAACACAAAAACCAGTGCCTACACTTGGTACGTACTCGCTCTTTCGAGCTTCTTTTTATTTTATAAATACCTCACGCAGGTATTCCCATCGGTAATTACTCATGAACTATTGGTGACCTTCCATTTAGATGGTACCAGCCTTGGCGTATTAGCAGCGTGTTTCTTTTATTCGTATTTGGTTGTGCAAATTTTTTCCGGTGTCATCCTGGATAAATATAATACCAAATGGATATTGATTACCTGCACCGCTATCGCAGCAGTTGGAAGCATTTTATTTAGCTATGCCCATACATTTGAAGCTGCCGCCTTTGCGCGGATCTTAATGGGTATCGGCGCCGCTTTTGCCACAGTTGGCTACATGAAAATTGCCACACTATTTTTTAAACCAGAACAATTCGGCGTGGTAGGCGGCTTACTCACCACCGGCGTTTGTCTTGGTGCCGTATTTGGTCAAGCACCATTAGCATTACTCATCAACACATACAGTTGGCGCACTGCCATTTTAGTCATTGGTGTTATTGGCTTTGTTATTTGTATCGTGTTTGCCTGTACTGTATTTTTTCATAAAAACACCCATGTAAAATCTCTCGACAGCATGACATGGTCTGATTTCAAAGCTGTTATGCATAGCCGTAAAAACTGGTACCTCACCGCTTACAGCGGTCTAGCCTTTGCGCCCATGGCTGTATTCGGTGGTTTATGGGGCATCCCTTTTATGCTATCGGCTTATCATTTGCCGCGCACAGACACTTCCGCATTGATGTCCCTCAGCTATATAGGTCTCGGCATCGGTGGACCATTATTTGGTTATCTCGCGGGTAAGTTCAATAAACGCTATGCTGTTATGAAATTCGGTTTAATTTTATGCTTTATCACATTGGGTATAGTGATTTACTTAACTTCAAACTATATCGTTTTAGCCATTATGCTATTTTTATTTGGCTTAGGTATCGGTGCATTTATGCTCGGCTTTGCTGAAGGTAAAGACACCAATCCACTGCATATGGCTGCGTCAGTCATTGCGTTGATCAATACCGGCGACGCCTTCTTTGGTGCGGTCACACAACCACTGGTCGGAAAATTGATGGACTTTACCCGCCATCACATCAATCCTCACAGCGGCGTGCAATTCAATGCCACAGACTACCGCTATGCGTTTATCTCACTAATGGTAATTTTAGTGCTGGCTTATATCTCGCTGGTGTTAGCACAACGCTGCAAAAAATAAACGCAAGCATAAGAATTCACACACCTTCACTCGCAAGCCCTAGGAGCACAAGAGTTTTCAATGCGCACTCCAAGGTAGACTGTGCTTGCCTTGCTCAACTGTTATGCTATGGGAAATAGTCTTTATTATATGGATCCCGGCTCGCAGGCCGGGATGACGAGTAGTACGCTGTTTGCCCTAGTAACTTACTGCAGCATCTGCAATAAGCCTACCAAGAGTTAATCAGACAGTTTTTTATCAACATGAATAGTTGACCAAAGCCCAAATGAAACAGCAATCGCTATCAACACAATAATCACAATATACATCATAATAAAAAACCTCTAATAATAAGTATGGCTGTCTTTTTCAATGTCTTCAGCAGTCACAGTAGATTTGTCACCCCATACAGTATGGAAAGTGAAAATCTTGTAACCCAAAATAACCAGCAGTAATACGACACCAACATACAACATTATATTTAACGCGTATTGTGATGACGTCGCGTTCCAGACAGTAATACTTTGATTAGGATTAGTCGAAGACGGCATAATAAAGGGGAATAGCGAAGCACCCGCAGTACCAATCACACCAGCAATCGAAAGCACACTTGACCAGAAACACCACTTAAACCATTTTAAATGATTCGCCCATAATGTAGCGCCAATACTAAAATACGCCAAAATCGGGAAGAACCCTTTCCACGGATACATTTTGTAGCTATCAATCCAGGCACCCACATGCTGAGTCACCACATTAGCTAATGGTTGCAATGTTGGCACACTAGCTTGTGAAACTAATACATAACCTTTAACTGTAAAGATCACCATCAGTCCAGTAATACTAAAACCAATCAACAATAACACCGCCGCCCATACATGCACTTTACGACAGGTTTGGCGAATATGATCTTCAGTGCGACGTGCACCATAAGCTGCTCCGTGCATTAACACCATCAGCACAGAACAAACACCAGCCAAAATGCCAAACGGGGTTAATAAATCAAAAATATTACCGGTATAAAATTCACGGTAGGTCATTGGATCAAAATGGAATGGGAAACCTAAAAAGCAATTACCAAAACCAACACCAAACATAAACGTTGGAATCACGGCACTAATGAACAGCCCGAAATCCCAAAACTTACGCCATCCTGCTTTGTCGATTTTACTGCGATAGTCATAACCCGGCGGCCGCATAAACAACGACCACAAAACACATAACATCACTGCATACAAACCTGAAAATGCCGTCGAATACAGCACCGGCCAAATAACGAACAATGCACCACCCGCAAACACAATCCAGGTTTGGTTACCATCCCACGTCGGCGCACTGGTATTCAGCAATACACGCTTATCCATTTCACTGCGCAAAAAAGGCAGGATCATCGTCACACCTGAATCGTAACCAGCCGTTGATGCATACACGATCAGCATCAAACCAACGATCATCCACCAGATAACCTTTAAAAACATATAATCTAGCATGACATCCCCTCCTTATGGATTACGCTCAAAGTGATAACGTCCTTTCGCTAAGCTACTCGGCCCTAGTCGAGCGTACTTGAACATCAAAAACATTTCGACACAGAATAAACACGCATACAAGATAATAAAGCCCGCCAAACTGGTAACAATCGTAGCAAAGTTAATTGAAGACGTGCCCAGGAATGTAGGTAAGATCTCATGCACTACCCATGGCTGACGACCGGTTTCTGCCAAAATCCAGCCGCACTCTGCTGCCATATAAGGAACAGGAATTGCATACACACAAAAACGCAGGAACCAACGGTGGTGCTCTAAGCGATCGCGTAATACCCAAAAGAAACCAAACAATAATAACAAAGTGCCAATGCCCCAGAAGCCCAACATAAAACGGAACATCCAAAAGGCCGTACTCACTTGAGGAATACCCGCATAAGCGGCTTTATTAATTTGCTCAGGTGTAGCATCCACTACATTCGGTGCGTATTGTTTTAACAATAAACCAAAACCTAAATCACGCTTGTATTTATCATAAGTGGCTTGCGCTGAGGCTCCACCGGTTTTTTTCAACAATTGCTGCATGGCACCATAAGCCTTCATACCATTTTGAACGCGTAGCTTATAATGCTCAACAATCGGCTTAATACCTTCAACCGTTCCGGTGAGTGAGTGCGTAGCAATAAGACTTAATGCATAAGGAATCTTAATGCTAAAGCCAATATTCTTTCGCTCTTTCTGATCAGGGAAGGCAATCAGATCCCAAGAAGCCGGCGCTTTTTGCGTCGTCCACTGCGCCTCAATCGCTGCCATTTTTTCAGGTTCATGCGCTGATACCTGCAATCCATTGGCATCACCAAAGAAAGCAACACTTAATGCGCAAATCAAACCAAACCCTGCACCAACAGCAAAAGAACGTTTAGCAAAACCTACATCTCTTTTATATAAAATATAAAATGAGCTAATCCCCATCACAAACATCGAAGCAACAAAGAAGCCAGCAAACGCCACATGGCCAATCCGCACTTGCGCTAGCATATTGAGATACAACATAGCAATACTGTGCATCTCTAAACTCATATTTTGGTATATAAACGTCGTTGCTTCCGGTTGCTGCATCCAACTGTTCGCCGCCAAAATATTAACAATCGATAAGCTGGCACCAAATGCCATCATTAGCGTGACACAAAAGTGACCTGTTTTAGTTAATTTCTTCCAACCAAAGAAAAATAAACCAAACATGGTGGCTTCTAGCATAAAGGCGGTAATACCTTCGATGGCTAAAATCGGACCAAAGCTACCACCAATCATACGAGAGAAATAAGCCCAGTTTTGACCGAACTCAAATTCCATCGTAATACCGGTAACGACACCCAAGGCAAAGTTAATCGCTAATAACTTTCCCCAAAACATCGTCATGTCTTTATAAACTTCTTTACCAGTCTTTAGATATGCCGCTTCCATAATCACCAATATCCAGGTTAAACCTAGCGTTAATGGTACAAATAGAAAGTGGAACAAAGCGGTAAAAGCGAATTGAAAACGAGAGAGATCAACAACTATATCAGGTATCACTGCAATATCCTTATGCCTAGAGATTTTACACCACCCAATGCTATCAGAATCAAATGCTTATTGGTAGGGTCGTTTATTTTTTTACTAATAAATTGATCTATATCATGTGATACAATGCCGTATGAGTTTTTATTTTAAACAACCTATGATGCCTACGGCATACAATATCCAACAAGCACTTGAACAACGCGGTTATCACTGTGAAAAAACAGCTCAACTCGCCCGCTTTAATGACAGCAATTTATTACTCAATGAAAAGTGCACTGAACAATTAGAATTTAAGCATCTATTAGCACAACTCACCGCGACACATTGCCCTGAAGTTTTACCACTCACTTATTATATAGATCAATCCAACTTTGACCGTGTTTGCCAGCAAGCACCTGGCGATCAACAGTGGATCTTAAAACCATCACTATTAAATAATGGTGAAGGATTGCGCTTATGCTCTAAGCTCTCAGATGTGTCCGATTATTTTTTATCCAACAAACGTTTTGACGGTCCACACATACTGCAACAATACATTAACCCACCCCACTTGCTGCAAGGTCATAAATACAGCATTCGTTTGTTTGTCATTCTCACTAACTACAATGGCGCATACCTTTACCCACAAGGCTACTTTAATGTTGCCAAACAGCCTTACCGTGCCGATGACTTTAATCAAATTGCGTGCCATTTAACCAATGAACATTTAAGCCATGGTGATGAGCCCGATAGCATACAAATCCCCAGCAACAAAGCACCACATTTTGAATCCATTTTTAATGCGCTAAAAATAATCATTAGTAAGGTAATAACAGGACTTGAACAAGAAACATCTCAACTATTAAAGCAGGACACACGCAAGAAATTTTCGATTTTTGGTTTTGATTTTATGTTAGATGAACAACTACGCGCATGGTTACTAGAGGTCAATCATGGCCCGTGCTTCCCCACCACAGACCAACATATTTTACATCAACACTTATATAAAGAATTTTGGGCAGCTGTCGTCGAAAATTTTGTACTGCCCATAATGGATAACAAGCCTACCACCAAGAAGACGACTTCTTTTTTTGAGGTGCTGGCTTAGACACACAATGTGGATGTCCATTAGCATCAAGCTCTTGCGCCTGACCTTTGCCGCATTTGATCACTTTATTTGCAGATGGCTTTTTATCAGAGCTGAACCACTTCACCTTATAAGCAGTCTTATCACCATCAGGGGGGTTACTGGCAAAAGCAATAGAGCTCATCAATAAAGTCATACCGAATGCTACTGTTGTAAATATTTTTGTCATGATTTTCATTTCAGTCTCACCGTTCATATTAATTAGTTTGGACTGGCGTCGCTACACCACATATTGGCTTCGAGCCATTGTAGCCAACCAACTTTCCTTTACCACACACTGAATTAGACGCTTTATCAAAGTTCGTTTTCATCCCTTGTACTTTCTTACCAGCTGCATCCATTTTTTGTTGGCTAGAAGTTGAAGCTTTGGCTTTTGGTGAAATTGGTTCTAAGCTAGCACTGCCTTGTTTGGTAACAGGACTACTCGGCTCAAGACCTGCAGCCATTACTGTACCACTTAAGAATAAACCAATGATTATACTGATAAAATATTTCATTTTCTGCTCCACTATATCAACACAACACCGTTAGTATAGCAGAGCAAATAAACTAATTTTGCAGCGGTTTTCCGGTTTCTAAGGTATGAAAGATACGCTCACGTGACTTCTCAGTTAACGCTAAATGCATAAAGGCATCCAGCTCAATCGCCAAGAAATCTTGTTCGGTAATTGTACCGCTAGCACCCATACCACAAAACACTTTTGCGATTTGCTCAATAACAAGCTCATCATGTGCCGTTAATTGTTTTTCAGTATGGTTATGGTAGTAATCTAATAGGTCAGCCATGTGCTCTTCACCCATCACTGGGATTTCAACCAACGCTGGAGCTTGATAATTATCGGTAAGCGCCAACGCAAAGGCCTTAGCCTGTTCTAATACTTCATCACTATCCGCCACCACAGGGTCATTAGCATGCATATAATTGTATTGCTTCGCTTGCTCGGCACTGTTGGCACGTAACCCTTCTGCGACTTGATAAAAATATTGCTTTAACGTTTCTAAATAATCTTCTGACTGCGAGGCACGATAGACCATTTCCTTACAACCACCACCGGCTGGCAATAAACCAATAAGACTTTCAACCAAACCCATTTTCAGCCCTTCATGACCAACAATCGCATCACAGTGCATCGCGATTTCACAACCACCCCCCAATGCAAAGCCACGCACTGCTGCAACCACTGGCAATTGTGCATAACGAATGGCTACCGAAGTTTGTTGAAAACAATTGAGGTATTCACGCATACCATCGACATCATCCGCTTCTGCCAGTTTACATATATGCGGCAGGTCAGCACCGACACAAAAAAACTTTTCACTCGGCTGCCAAATCACTAACGCTTTCAATTGCTTTTCTGCTAGCACTAATGCCTGCTGAATACTTTGCAGCACTTTTAAACTGGCGCAGTTGGCCTTGCTTAAAAAACGCAGCAAGCCTATGCCATTGTCTAATTCTGTTAATTCAATTGCATCTTCAATGTGCAATAACGCGGCTTTATCTACCTGCATATTTAGCTCCTTAAGTAATGATGGGCCATTATAAGTGGCCACTATGCAGGTGACAAGCATCTTAGAAAAAACAATGATAGACTTTACGCTTGTTATTCCTGCGAAAACAGGAATCTATATATTATGTGGATCCCTGGTCGTAGCCAGGGATGACAGAATCCGAACCAGGATGACAGACACTGGCCGGGATAGCACAATTTTTGTCATGCCGGACTTGATCCGGCATCCAGGCACCTAAAGGGCGCAAAATGAACAATCATAAAAACAAATGGTGGGTACTCATCTCTGTCGGTTTAATGGTCTTGCTGATCAATATAGACAGCACTATCGTCAATGTCGCCCTTGCCAGAATTTCTATTTCATTAAATGCGAATTTAAATATTATCCAATGGGTCGTCTCGAGTTACTTACTCTCTACAGCTGTCTTTTTCACCTTATTTGGTCGCTTAGCAGATATGTACGGCAATAAGCGGATATTTTTAATCGGTACAGCCATTTTTACTATTGCCTCTTTTTTATGTGGCCTATCACCCAATGCCGGCCTTTTGATATCCGCACGTTTTATTCAAGGTGTCGGCTTTGCAGCGACCTTAGGCATAGCCATGGTTATCATTAACAAAGCCTTCCCTGATGAGCAACGCGGCTTAGCTACAGGTGCTGCTGTAACATTAACAGGTCTCGGCCAAGTCCTTGGACCTACCATCGGCGGTATTATTTTAAGTTTCACCACCTGGCATTGGATCTTTTTTGTTAATGTGCCAATTGGAATCGTGTGCTTTTTTATGACATGTTATTTTGCACCGTACGATACCGCCAATCCAAACAAAGGAAAACTCGATCCACTGGCTATCCTGCTATTTGTTATTGGCTTAGGCACCATAGCTACCACGTTAAACCAAACAGCAAACTTAGAAGTAGGCAACATCATTCTGTTCCTTGCCATTGGTGTTGTTTTATTGGGAATATTTTGCTATCGATCGCTACATTCAAAAAACCCTTTAATAGCAGCCGTATTACTCACCCATAAGGAATATTTAAAAGTCGCATTCACCCGCATTGTATTTATGTATGCCTGGATGTCGGCCATGCTTTTCATTCCACTGTACCTACAAAATGTCGTCGGCTATACACCACTGAAAACCGGCTTGTTGATTTTAATTATGACAGCCATGATAGCCATCACATCACCACTCACCGGGCGCCTAATTGATAAAGTTGAATTTAAAAGACCTAATATTTTTTCATTGTTGCTTTGCGCCATTGCCTGCTTATTACTAAGTCAGCTTAATGCCCAACCACAAATGCCGTTATTAGTCATTGCATTATTAATTTTTGGTCTCGGCACGGGCATGCATATCCCCGCTACCATCAATGGCATACTACGCAGCAGTGCTGAAGAACATCGCAGTACCGGCATGGGGTTATTTTTTACCATTGCATTTATCGGTTCGATTATGGGCATTGCCATATCAGGTTCGTTTATGAGCGCTAAAAGCAGCGTATTAACCTTGCAACATCTCGTCGCTCAGCACCTTACCATTAGTACAAATACTTTAAAGCGCCTACAAACTATTGCCAGTGGTGCTCACAACAGCAAATGGTTACAAGGCCATATACCCAGCAATCAATTCACTGAAATGATCCATATTGCCAACCAAAGCTTTATGCATACTTTTATGCAGCTAATGTGGATTAACGCCGTATTATTATTGATCGGACTGTTTGTCGCCACACGAGTCAAAATGGAAAAGATGGTCGATTAAATATATTCCACCTGAATAATATCGTAAGAAGCAATTTCACCTTGCGGAGTATTAAAGTCAAAGGTGTCATCAACTTGTTTACCCATCATCGCACGTGCAATCGGGGCGCTATATGAAATCTTGTTTTGCTTAATATCTGCTTCATCTTCACCAACAATTTGGTAAGTGCTTTCTTCATCAGTATCAACATTAACAATCGTCACAGTAGCACCAAAAATCACCTTGCCATTATTCTCCATCTTGGTGACATCAATTACTTGAACACCGCCGAGCTTAGACTCAATGTCTTGAAGCCTGCCTTCAATAAAACCCTGTTGTTCACGTGCCGCATGATATTCTGCGTTTTCTTTTAAATCGCCATGAGCGCGCGCCTCAGAAATCGCCTGAATCACGGCTGGCCGTTCGACCATTTTTAGCTGCTCAAGTTCTTTTCGTAGTAACTGTTCACCACGCACGGTTATCGGTAATGATGCCATATTCGCTCTCTTTTTGTTCAATTCAACACCCAAGGGCAATCATTATAACGCCAAAACTGGGCTTTAGAAACCCTTGTATTTAATGCCATTGTCACAAAAAACAATAACATAACTATCTCACCAAGCTCTTAATATGACGTTAACACCAGTACTTTATAATCACAGCCATATAATAACAATATAATAAGTTCACAAAGATTTCAGAGCAGCTAAGAATGAGAGCCACCGATAACATTGTTTTAATGTGCTTTTCACCCCCCAAAGTAAGAGGGGAAATCAGCATGCTGATCTCATTAGCGGAAGCATGGGTCATGTCAGGAAGGCACAACTTCAAACTTCAAATTTTCTCAGCTGGCGAATCAAAAGTAGCCGTTGACACACAAATACATGCCTTTGATAAAAGATTACGCGCGTTACAAACCAGCGGCATAAGCACCATCATCTGTGCCAATAAAATAGACTTAACGGATGACCGTTACGCTATTGCAAAAAAAGAATCAATCCCCCTCCATGCAGGTCTTATTTACCCACTACCTAATTTCAGTGATGACATTAACAAACATATATACGAACTATGCATGGCATTCTTTTCCGATTTAATTATGAAACGCCAGCTTTTTCACAGCGCAGGCATGGCAAATTTTATTACTCACGGTAGCTTCGGAGCCGTCTCAGACTTTCCTAGTATCATTGTTCCAGGCGTAGATCAGGCCTCATTAACACTGTATCAACCACCAGCCTCAACTAAGGCCACTGCACCACCAGAAGCGAAAAAATCAGAGGATACATATTATGAGTTATACAGTAATCCTACCCTTGTTGATGCAAGCAAATGCAGCATCAGTTATGAAGATGCCTTTGCAGTTTTTATCGCACACAACTTAAAATGCAACCCAGGCGCAGACATACTAATACTGCATAATGATATTGAGGCTGACAAATACCAAAGTTTCACTCCACTTCTCCACAAATATATTACTCGTCACCCCGAGATAAAAACCATTAAATTCACCTACCGTAAAGATGATGGCGAAATCGTAATGCGAAAAGTAACCAGAGACACAGGCACTGTGACTGTAACTATTCGTACATTTTCCAACAAATCAAATACAGACTTTATTGAATTTATGGCTGCAGCTCAAATAGCTGCAGTAAACACCAGTGGTTGTTTTGATGAATTACTACAAATTGGTCGCCCGGCATTAATGATCGATAATTTTTTGCTGCGCCGTAAAGAAATCATGCTCACCATACTGCAACGCGAACGTAAAGTGGGAAGCTACGACTTCTCTACTTTAATAAGGTTTATTGAGCTACAGCAAGCATTACTAACCGCTGACGAATCTGAAAAAATAGCAATCTATGACTCGCTTGCCGACTGCTTCAGTGAACCCTGCGTTTCGCTACTTAGCGACCAACTCCAACAGTATAAAACCATCACTGCTGCAAAATATAATTTAGCAGAGGCTTTATATAAAGGACTAAGCCCTTGCAAAGAGGTAGCACATGCAGTAGGAGCAGGATCTCAATCAGCATCTGCATCTGCAGCACCGGTTCGCCATAGAATGTTTACCGCAAGCGTCCCTCCCGCGGGTGGCCCTGATTTATTTGAACCACGACGACTCAAGAGGCCAGCGCGACTCAGGACTTAGCCTGCTGATTTAAAAACTCGATAAACTTTTGTGTTACTGCCGTTTGATATTTATCACGATGCGTAATCAAGTGAAAATCACGAACAATATTTACACCCTTCACCTTTAACACTTTAATAGAACGTGCTTGCTCCTCATTACTAATCACCGCATGCGATACGTAAGCTAAGCAATTACTGTGTATCACATAGTTTTTTATCGCCTCAAAACTGTTTAATGTGACTTCTTTTTTCATATCAATTTTATGTGCCAATGCTTCAGTAAAAATTTCACGCGCACCTGAGCCGCCTTCGCGCATGATCCAGGGGTATTCAGATAAATCAGATAAGCGCACGGTCTCACGCTTAGTTAAGGGGTGTCGGCCACGACAAATGATTTTCAACTCATCCTTTAACCAGCGCTTTTCAATAATTGCATCGGAATGGCAAATACCTTCAATCAGACCGATATCGAGTGTTAATGATTCGATACCATTCACCACTTCCTCCGTATTTGAGATAAACACCTTACAATGCACGGACGGATACATCATTTTGAACAGCGCTATATACTTTGGCAGCACATAATTACCAATCGATGTACTGGCACCAATCATCACCGTGCCGACCATCTCCTGCTGGTGCGTAATCGCAAAATCCTGCAGTTCTAGCGCATGATCCAAGGTCGATACTGCCTTTGGTAATAACGCTTTTCCTAGTTCATTTAACTTTATTCGCTTACCAATACGGTCAAATAGCTTCACGCCCAGATGGCGCTCCAATTCTACTAATGACATGCTGGCCGCTGCTGGCGTCATGTGACTAGCCTCAGCCCCCTGTTTTAACGAACTATTTTTGGCGGTATTAACAAACACTTCAAGCTGACGCAACGTAATTCGCATCGAAATATCCTAATTAAGTTTTACTTAAGTATAACATAAATTATTTCAAATTTACTTTATAGATATTTTTTTATACAATGGATACATCAGGTAAAAGGTTTCTCGCAATCGTCACACCCCCCAGACCCTTGTGAATCCCTCGTGTTAATCGTCACCACAAGGAACGATAATGGATATTTTTATAATTTTATTGATAGTCGCTGGCTTTGCTGCCAGTTTTTTATCCGGCATGCTCGGCCTGGGGGGCAGCATCATTTTACTACCCACTTTATTATTAGCATTTACGCATGGCGGCTATGCCCCCAGCAACGACCTAATACACTTAGCCATTAATACTTCTCTTACCATTGTGTTTTTAAACTCAATTGGTAATGTATGGGAGCAATGCCGTAACCAACGTGTTAACTGGCAACTATCCTATTACCTATTACCCGGCGTGTTAGTCGGTATATTATTTGGCGCCGCATTAGGCCTATCAATCAACCCCGCCTATATATCTATTATTGCTGGTGCATTTTTAATAACATTATCCCTCAGCCTACTCTATCAACGCCGCGGCAGAGCTGTTGGTGCACAACCCGTCAGTCGCTTAAAAATGATATTAGGTGGCATCGTGGTTGGCGCCCCTTCATCTTTGCTAGGCATTGGCGGTGGTAGCATGATGATCCCTGTGCTGCATCATATGGGCGTTGATATGAAAAAAATTGTTGGTACCACAGCCATCTTTACTTGTATTACCACATTGGCCGCCCTTCTCACCACACTGGTTATCACGTTATATAAAGGCGATTCATCGATGAGCTTTTTTCATCTGATCGAATGGCACGTGGTGGTTATTATGCTACCTATTATGTATGTTGGTGTACGCCTGGGGTCTCGCTGCTTTAACCACATCCCTAAAGGATTGTTACGCGGCATATTCACTGCAGTTCTACTCATTATGGGTGGCTTCTTAATCTTTAACTAAGGCGATAGCGCCTGCATTAAGCGGTCAACACAAAAAGCATAATAAGTTTTTCGATCGGCAGCTTTTCGAGTAAAAATAATCGGGTCCATGGCTGCGCTGCTCGAGATACCTAATATCATCGTGATAATAAAACCCACTTTTAAGTCCGGATTAATTTCACCGCGTTGTTGATACTGCGTGAAGGCATGAATCCAACGGTCCATCTCTTCGGATTTCACCGCACCTAACGTTACCTCTTCGCTATGCTCAAGTCGTTGCCAACCCAGCATACGGGCTAAGTCTTCATGACGATAAAACTTATCGTTATTTTTTAACAACTGCTCTAGGAATGGCCGTAAGGGTTGATCTATTGATGGCAAGCGCGTGTGACTGCCCGTAAACGTATCAACAATATCGACCTTCACCGCATACCACAGCTTTTGTTTATTGCCGAAATGATGGAACAGCAAACTGTGATTCACCTCTGCTAGGCTAGCAATCTTGCCCATTGAGGTGCCGGCGAAGCCATGTTCTACAAACAAGCGACGTGCCGCATCCAGTATTTTTTGACGCGTCACATCCGCTCGTTGGCGTTGTGGCTTGTTGCTCGCTTGATTTTCTACTGCCATCTGCATTCCTACTTGACTAACCAGTCAATAAATTGTACACTATTCCTAATTGACTAATCAATCAATCAGGAATACAGCGAAATGAACCGAACAGAAAAATCTAACATATTGATTTTAATTCTTATTTTACTAATAGGTATTATTGGCCAATTAGCCTCAGACATTTATGCGCCTGCATTAAGCATCATAAGCAAAGACTTACACAGCTCTATTTCATTAGCACAAACCAGTATGGCGGTCTATATGCTCGGCATGGCTGCCACCATGATCATATATGGCATCTTTTCCGAAGCCTTTGGCAGACGGGGTCCATTAATGGTCGGTATGGCATTAGCCATTATTGGCAGTCTT
The DNA here is from genome assembly GCA_029210045.1 of Coxiellaceae bacterium. GTDB lineage: Bacteria > Pseudomonadota > Gammaproteobacteria > Coxiellales > Coxiellaceae > JARGNX01. Next base: position 101,211 of record JARGNX010000005.1, on the reverse strand, counting down.
GTCTGCATATTTAGCACCAATATGGATATGCTCATTCTAGGTCGCTTTATTACCGGCTGCGGCACCGGTGCCGGAACAAGCTTATGGCGAGGTATTTTTCGCGATCGCTTTAGTGGCGATGAAATGGCGAAATATGGCTCCTACCTCACTGTAGTCATTAGCTTTATCATTCCTGCCGCGCCTGCTGTCGGTGGCTTTTTTGCTGAATATTTAGGATGGCGCAGCATCTTTATTTTACTCCTCGCCTACGCCATGTTAGTCGCCTGGATTGTGTGGACCAAAATTGATGACGTTAATCAACACGTCAATCGTGACCGACTCAGCTTAGCGTTTATTAAACAGTCCACCAAAGAGTTACTAGGACACCGCCAATTCAGCGGAATTATTGTCTGCCAGTTTTTAACCTATGGCGCATTTTTTAGTTGGTTTAGTATAGGCTCTGCTTTATTGGTGCATCATCTCGGCATGACACCTGCTACTTTTGGTTTAATTAATTTAATTGGTGGCTTAATCGTTACTTTCAGTGCCGGGACATTGAATGGCCGCCTCGTTGAGCGCTTTGGCTCAAACAACATGTTACGTTTTGGCTGGTCAATTGCCACATTCGCTGGCGCCTTGATGCTGGTATTATCATTCACCACAAGCATGACGATGTACTCAGTATTATTACCAACGATGTTATTCTATTTTGGTTGCTTCTTTATTTGGCCCAATGCGTTTGCGATAGCGACTAAACCCTTTGGTCATATTGCTGGCTTTGCGGGCAGCGTCTACGGCTTTATGCAAATCGCCGGTGGTGGAGCACTCGGTTTATTAGTAGCCCACTTGCCAAGTACCAGTCAAACTCCGCTGGCATTGATTTTTATCGGTTGCGCTGCCGCCGCCTGGTTAACCTTTGAAACCGTGGTAGCCAGAAAATCAAGCAGACATCCAGCCATCACATAACGAGCGCGGGGGTCAAGTATTGAAACGGTGTTAACACATGGAATAATGGTTATTTACTGCTAATCTTACTGATGTATTGTGATATATATTAGATGGGGAGAGCGAGATGGACGACAATAATCAAACGGGTGAACAAAACAATCCAAGCCAACAATCCAGTAGCCCTGGAATTGCAGTCGAAATCAAAGATTGCGACTACCCGCTACAATACAGCGTCGATTACAAAGAAAAGCTCGGGCGTTGGAGCACTTTCTTTCGAATCATTTTAGTTATTCCAATCATCGCGTTATACATGACCATTGCTGGCGGTGTTTCCGTTAGTGGCTCAAGTGTTGTCGTAGGTGCAGGTGGCTTGTTATTTCTGGGTCCATTATTAATGATTCTATTTCGTAAGCGCTACCCTCGCTGGTGGTTTAACTGGAACCTTGAACTCACACGCTTCTTACAACGCATCACCATTTACTATTGGTGCCTGACAGACGAATACCCCAGCGTCGAGGAACAACAACAAGTACATTTAGATATTAAATACCCTGAACCTGACACACTGTCACGCGGCATGCCATTGGTAAAATGGTTTTTAGCCATACCACACTACGTCGTGCTTGCATTCCTTGGCATTTTTGCAGTGATCGTAATGATCATCGGTTGGTTCTCCGTCTTATTCGTCGGCTACTACCCCCGCTCCATGTTTAATTACATAGTAGGATATCAGCGTTGGTTTTTACGGGTCTATGCCTATGCCTTTATGCTGGTCACCGACAAGTACCCACCATTTAGTTTAGATCAGTAGAAATACTGCATCCATGATTCAAGACGCTGGCGCACGGATGATGCCCAGCGTAAGAATCCAGATTGCTCTGTGTAGATCGTCACTAGCACAGTACCACCTACTCGCAATGGATAACCTGGCTGTTGTTTGATATCAATCTCTACAGGAAAACGTTGCGCTAGTCGCACCCAATTACGTGTTGGCGGAATATGCGGCATCCATACCGGTGGCACGGTATTATATAAATTAACACCATAGCCAATGCTCTTAACTGTTCCCTTCATAATATAATCTGGATACAGCTCAGGTGACACATCTACTGCCTGCCCAGGCTTAACACGGCTGAGGTTATTCTCTTTAATGCGTGCAATCACCCAAAATCGGCGCTCGTCTATCAGTGCCATCACGGGTGTAGCCGCTTTTGCATACATACCTGGGCTGACCCGCAAAAAAACCACGCGACCATTAAATGGCGCATATACTTCGGTATCATTATAATTCTGCACTGCTTGGTTCAACAAAGCCTTGGCTGCAGCCACTTGCGCATATTGGCCGTTTTGCTGTTCTAATACACGCTTAATATTAAGCATTTGCTGATTTGCATTTCGTTCCGCTTGTTGACTATCGCGGTAGCGCGTTAATATTTGCTGCCCTTTAAGCACGGAAACAGCACCCTCACCTGCTAATGCTTTATACGCGTCATATTCTTTTTTCTCAAAAATTCTATTCGCTTGTGCTTTTTTTAATGTCGCTTGAGCAGCTTTTAGTTGTGCTTCATATTGCTGAACCAATTCTTGAGCTTGCTTTAATTTCGCTTTACGATCATTAACGGTATGCACAAAGACTTCATTATCCAACTTAAACAGCAACTGCCCTTGTTTGACCTGTTGATTATTTCGCACGGCTACCAGCGAAACACGACCAGCAACGCGTGGCGCTATTTGAATAACATGCGCTTCAACATAAGCATCGTTTGTACTGGGGGTAACGCGGTCAGCCCAAATATAATAGATAATAAATAAAATCAGTAATACGCCGATACAAAGTCCAAAAATGGCTTTTGTAGACAAACGACGCATTGACACCTCCTGATTAGCACTAGTCTTTCACCTAGGTTATTATAACATATGCTTTTTATTTGATTCTGCACAGGAAGTGAACACATGTTCGACCGGCTTACCCGTTTAGAGAATGCGATTAAAGTCGCATTAGAATGTGTATTGGTAGCACTCATTGTCGAGTGGGTTCATGTTCCCTTTGGTGGCATTGCAGTCATCACCGTTCTCATACTCAACACTGTCTATTACAAACAAACCATCGCCAAAGGCATACAACGCTTTGCTGGTGCCGTGGTCTGCAGCGTTATCAGTGTTATTATGATCGCTTGGTTTAGCAATTTACCGTTTTTATATTTTTGCTCCATGGTATTGTGGCTATCGATCGTATTTTACTTATTTCAATGCAATATTCAGTCATATGCGATGCTTATTGGTGGCATCACTATCGGTTTATTGATGACTGTCGGCATTAGCGATCCGCACAACGCCATTCAAACAGCCTTTCATTGGTCAATATGCGTTGGCATCGGCGTTTTTACCGTATGGTTATTTAATTTATTTTGGCCACTCTATAGTAAAAAAACATTAGAACAAGAAATTGTTGCGCTTATTCAACAACAGCAACAAGACCCTGCGGAATATCAACGAGTCATTAGTTTAATTGAAGCTGCTCACATTAATGGCGAGTCTTATGCCATTCGCTTAGTCATCTTATTAAAACGGTATTTTATTTTTGTGGCTAATTACAGCAACCAACAAACCATTCAACCCATGGTAAAATACAATATGGATTTACTATCGCAGTGCATAGTAAATAAAACACCTACTCATTTACTTAATTATCGCAGTGATCGCCACTGTGAGGTGTTGCGATACCGTTTACATAAATTTCGCAAGCAATTACACGCGCATACAATCAAACAGCCAAAAGACTACCCCACCGTATTATCCTCCATTGATCGCCTAGAAAAAGCTAGCTGGGCACTCGATAATATGGCTGATGCACTTAATAATTGGATTACTACCGAACAACAAGGTGCTAACAGTGCTATTCAACAAACTGAAACCAAAAAATTTCAACTCAACACAGAAGCATTAAAACAAAGCAGCAAAATGACGCTGGGTATAATAACAATGCTATTGCTGGAACAGCTTTTCGGCTGGCCCAGTGGCGTACAAGGCATTATTGCTGTCACCGTATTAACCGGCACACCCAATCTTGGGCGAGCGCATTGGAAATTCTTTTTACGTGTATTTGGTGTAATAGTCGGCGGCATCATTGGTTTATTTGGGTTGCTACTACTAAGCCATTATCAAAGCTTCTTATTTGTTATCACACTGGTGTACTTCATCATGGGAATTGCCGCTTATATTGCGCTGGGCGATGAACGCCTCAGTTACTTTGGCGTGCAGATGGGCCTAATGATTCCACTTATTTTGTTGATGGGTAGTGGCCCAACCACCGACATGACACTACCTATAGATCGCTTAGTTGGCGCAACACTTGGCGCTATCATTGCCGCCTTAATACTTTATTTTATCTGGCCGGTTGATCCTAAACGCATGCTGATCAACTCACTAAAAAATGCCTTAAAAGACAGTGGATCTATGTTACATGCTTGGCGACTACACAAACCCGACGATATGATTAGTAACATAAAAAATATCGAGCAGAATGATCGCGCGATTATGGTTGACTCACAATTTTTAATTAATTACAGTGAAAAGCATCGGCAACACCACCTGGCTATTGTAGACCTCTTAAACGATTATGCACGCGATGCTTATTTATTATTTAAAGCGATTGATACACTAAACCCCAGAGTGAATAGTCGCCTGGTTAAGCTGCTGTCGCCTTTACTCATTCAAGCAGAATACAACTTTCAATTTTTTTACAGTCAATTTAGCAATCAGACAAAACAACATGAATTTAACAGCATCACGGAAAATCTTCAAAAACTAATCAGACGTGTTAGAGCCAAGCGTCTAACCTATGCGCTCAATGATACAACAATGATTCGTATTGCCAGCATTGAGCGCAGTTTATTATCACTAAGCTATACCATGGATCGCCTGGCTGTTCAGCTTAATCAAACAGCAAAATATGGCGCTGTTCCTTCTTTGCCATATGATGGTGCCACTGCTGCATGAGGCGCCCTCGCTGGTGGTCTACCATGAATAGTTTCCGCTGGATGCTCATTGTATTGTGGCGCATGCGCCGGCGGACGATAAGCATTAGCTGGAGGTGCTGACGGATAAAACGCTAGTTTTAATGCTTCAACCACGGCCACCGAATAATCCAAACCTTTTTTACCATACGTCTTATACACCGCCAGTAATTGTTCACCAACACCACTTTGCTTTAACAAGGCTTGCTGAGCTGGTGATAAGTTCAATGCCGTAGCCAGTGTTCCGCCTTGTCTATTTAACAAGCGACTTGGATCAGGAGCACTGCAACGAAAAGCGCAGGCGCCTAGAATACAACAAGCTAACACACCCGAAGTGACCATACCCACAATACCTAAATAGCCATAACTCGCAAAACCAACACCGGCTTTTTGATCGCCATCTAATTCCTTAAAGGGTTTATCAAACCACCAATTACTGATGCCATTCGCCGCGCCAGATAAGGCACCCGTACCATACAATAAGTAGGCAACACCCGCTAAGGTACCAGCGACTAAAGCGTATTTCATTTTACGGCCGTATCTACTGTCCGGACGACCTTGGCTATCCTCTGCACTTTCCATAGCTTTACATCCTCCCACAGTACACGCCACTAAACTGACAGTTGTTACCCAAATCGTAGCAAGCACAGCTACAACAGCCGCAATAACAAGGCAAGCTTCACCAGCATCATCATTACGCCCACGGCCGCCACCGCCACCGCCACCGCCATCACAACATTCATTGACATGACACATCAAATCCGCCATAGCGATATCAGTTAAGCAAGAATTAGAAGCGTTGTTATGGTAATGGTGATGATGAACAGTTCCACGACCATCGCGCATTTGATAATAGCTGGTTGATGTGGTTGTCGTATTATCACAACAATCACTGCATGAACCGTCTTGACAACAACAGCATAAGCCTTTTGAAAGTACATTACCCGCTTCCATATCATCAAACCTATTCTCAGCGTTATACAACGCTTGCCCCATTTCATTACTTAAACGGTAATTTTCTGCATTAGCAGGGTTAGCAGCGAGCATCACGGCGGCTTTTAATACAGCCGTCACGTGGTGATTGGGCACGTCTTGTAACACGGCGCGCAATGCTTGGTTTGATTGCAGCTTTTGCATTTCAACGGGTAAGTCACGCAAGCCTTGAGCGCCAAGACCTAAAATAGTCCGTAAACGGGTATCCAATAACTTCACGTTTAATGAATACGGATCTTCCGGCAGGGTCTCAACAAAAGCAATATCTTTTTCTTCTAAATGCCTGACACCATTCGCCTGAATAGGCATAGCTTGGTTCATCACAGTATAGGCAGCTGCCACTTGCTGTTGCAGATCATCTCTGGTTCGACGCATTTCTCACTCCCACAGTGTCTTTTATAATTTTCTAGAATATACATAATAACCGCAGGTGTGTCAATTTTTGTACAGAATATATAGAGTGCTTATAACGTACATTAAACTGGTGCATCACAAATAATCGCCTTATTATATTCTTATCCGCGCTAAATCTACGCAATGTGCAGGCACAACATAATCAAAAATAGTTGATGCAACCTTAAGGATCACATAAACTGAAAACAACACAGTGGATTATCACAAAACCAATTGTCTAAGTGGTTATTCGCGTCAAAATTATATAAAGGATTAAATGCAGTCGGTCCAGGGAAGCTAAATTGAAAACAATAGTAAGATTTAGTGTTCTTTGCAGTTTGTTATTAACAGGCAATCTCTTGGCCAATACATTCAATCTTAATCTTTTTGGTGGCGTTGCATTATCAACGCTATCAAACACTGCTAGCGTATCGCCAACCAGCGGGCTTACAAATACCTATATTGCGACCGAAAGCTTACAATCCGGTGAATTTCTGGGATTCGGCCCTGAATATGTCTTTGATCATTTAACCACAAAACCTTTTACTTTGGGTTTAGGTCTATCCACTTATTTTATTGGGTTGGGAAATATTGCTGGAACAGAAACTCCTGGTTCGAATATTGGCCTTACTGATACCCTTAATTACAATATCAAAGCAAGCAGTATTGCTTTGATGGTTGAACCAAAAATCACTTACACAAAATACGCACTACAACCCTATGCATTAGCTGGCGTAGGGACAGACTGGAATACCTTAAGCGCGTTTACACAAACTACACCACCAGGCAGCCTTGCAGCACCATCAAGCTCTTATGCAGACCATACAGAAAATAGCTTTGCATATGAATTTGCGGTAGGGCTGCAATATCAACTGCAACAGAATAAAAAATTATCACTCCGCCTGGAATACCGTTATTTAAATTTAGGCGATGCGCAGTTAGGTGCAGCTGTTGGACAAACCAATAACCAACGCTTAGCGAGCAACGATATATCGACCAATATTATTGATGTTGGTTTCAGTTATCAACTGTAAAGAAGGGTATCGATGAAGTTGAACATCAAGAAAAGAATGTCAGCCCTGTTATCAACAGGTCTATTGTGCCTTATTTTTTCAGCCTCACTAGCAGGCATCACTGCTTTTACAATTACCCCACTAACAACAAACACTACAGTGACATCAGTTGGAGAAGCGGCGATACAATACACCGTCACTAACAACGCCAACAGCAATATTCCCAGTATTAGTGTGCCTAACTTACAATCAAGTGGTGCTAACTTATCGTTAAGTAATGACAATTGTTCTGGAGTAACTTTACCGCCCAGTCAATCGTGCACCGTTGACGTGACTATTCCAGGCAGCAGTCAAATCAGTAACTTTACCATTCGACCTACGGTATGTGGGTTCTCTGGCCATTTATGTTCTCAAAGTGGAACCACCGCCTCTGTCACTTTCATTCAACACACACTGCCAATCCGTGTTTTTCAAGTCATTTTCGCATTAGATGGCAGCAGCGAACAACTGGTTGGCATTAACGTCGCCAATACCAGCGATATTATTCGCGCTTCCATATCGGATCCTAGCAGAGACGGTCCGTTAGCTATCTCGCCGGATGGCTCAAAGGTCTATATGACCCATCAAAATTCAGATAGCACCTACAGTGTTTTAGTTTTTTCAGTCACGGCAACCGGCCTCGTGCAAGACAGCACGTCCTATAGCCTGTCGTATCAAGGATCAAATTTATTATTGCCAGGGGAAATTGCTATTACACCCAGTGGTGATGCATTGTATGTGACTGATAGAGGTTATAGTGGTTCAGGTTATCCGGTTTATCGTGTTGACTTAAATAGCGCCACGGTAGGCGCTCTCAGCGACACCACAACTGGCGACCTTGCACAAGAATTAAATGGGATTGTCATATCGCCAGATGGCACGACTGTTTATGTGGCGAATTCGACTCTAGGAAGTAACCCCCAATGTGGTATTTTTAGTTTTGCTAATGCTGCGACGACTACAAGCATTAGCACTGTAGCTCTACAAACAGATCTTGCGACAATAGCTAACTTGCTAATATCTTCTGACGGTAAATATCTTTATGCTGGAGGAGAGTCACCAACAGGAGACCTCCCTGCCACTATTGAGCAATATAATATACCGGGGGGATATAGCATCGAAAATACATTTATACCCACGCCTGCCAATAATGGCGATATTATTAGCGCAGCACTTTCACCCGACAATAGTAAAATCTATGCCGTTGCAAGCAATGGCGCGGAGCTTTATCTCTACTACATTACCACTGCTGGTATGACAGCGGGAGCTGGGGAAACCTATCCCTACAACCTCATTCCTTTCCAAAGTAATTTTAATTACATTGCTTACTCACCTGATGGCTCGAAAGTTGCTATGCTAAACTATGGCACTTCGGGGAACTTGACCGCACTATTCACACCAGGCTCATTGAGCAGCGCAGCCACTGTTAATCCAGCCGAGGGTGGTGCCAGCAGGTATAGCTATACATCCGGATTATTTGTAAATTAGTAAGCACCCATCTTTTTGTGGGATTCTTGTGATATGTTTTTATAATCAACCGGCGCATTGCTCTCGTGTGACTCCTGTGCGACCAGCGCAGCTTGTACAGCTCGACTAACATCCTTTAAACCAACAGATACCTCGCCTCCCTGCCGCACCAGATCAAAAAATGCAACAAATTGCAGACGATACGATTCAGCATAACGCTCAACAAAGCTGTAATAGGGTTGTTCGGATAACACACCATCAACGGTGGTTAATTGTGTTGACGTTTCACTGCGGTTACCCGCCAACAAATTACCTTTGCTGCCGAACACCTCAACACGTTGATCATAACCATAATGGGTTTCACGACTGCTATCAATCATCGCTAATGCACCATTAGTCATTTTTATATTAATCATCGCACTATCGATATCACCTAACTCACCAATAGCCGGATCAATTAAGTTTGCACCCATGGCATACACCGATTCAATTTCGCTATCGGTAATAAAACGCAACATATCAAAATCATGCACATTAAAATCCAAAAATAAGCCGCCAGAGCGCGGAATAAAACCTAAGTCTGGACGCTTTGGATCACGATTCGTTATTTTAATTAAATGAACCTCTCCTACCCGTCCTTGCTGCACACGCTGTTTTAATGCAGCAAAATCCGGATCGAAACGACGATTTAAGCCTACTTGAAGTGGCACATTATAGGCTGATGCCACCTGATCTAACTCTTTTAGCAATGGCAGCTCAAACGATATTGGTTTTTCGCAAAAAATCGGCTTGCCTAAAGGTGCTAATCGCATAATGATATTGACATGTTCAGCTGATGAAGCCGCAATAATAAAGGCATCTATGGATTCAGTAGCTAGCATGTTATCAAAGTGTGATTTGATATAGTGCTTTATATTTCGCGCCTGCGCCCATTCCGGATCCAACTGGTCATCAACCACAGCAACAATAGTAACGTTGTTAAACTGTTGTTGAATGATATCAACATGCATTTTACCTATGCGCCCACACCCTACAACTGCAATATTTATGTCACGCATGAAGCTTCCTCAATTACATTAATTTGGTCCAATAATTGGTTAAGATGCTGATAACCCTTAGTCGCATAAGTGAGCGGGTGAGCCAGTGCAGGATCTTGTTCGGCTTCGATAATTAACCAGCCATTATATTTAGCTTGCTGCAATAATTGAAAAATCGGCAAAAAATCAATATCACCATCACCCGGAACAGTAAACGTACCCAACTTAACCCCGTCCAAGAAACTTAAACGTTGCTGCTTCACCTGCTCCAGCTTGTTAAAACGGCAATCCTTTAAATGCACATGAGCAATACGACTGCCATATTGTTGTATGACCCACAAAGGATCGATACCAGCATAAACAAAGTGGCCAGAGTCATATAACAAATGCACCAACTTCGGATCCGTGTAATCCATTAAATGACTCAATTCTGCTTGGGATTGAATACTTGTGCCCATATGATGATGGTAGGTCAACGTTATACCAAATTGTTGTGCCATACCGCCCATATGGTGTAAGCCATCTATTAACAAAGCCCATTCAGATTCATTCAGTTGAGGTCGATGATTATCAAATAATGGCAGTGACATACCTTGTATGCTGTCCGTTTGCTCGCTAACACCAACAACAGTAGCACCGCATTGCGCTAACTTCATGCAATGCTGAGCAAAAGCTTCTAATGTTGATTCAAATTGATTTGGCGCAGTTAAAAAAGCACTGAACCATTGATTAGCAATGTGCAATTGATGCGGTTTAACCAATGACAAGATATCATCTGCCTTATCAGGGAAACGATTAGCCAATTCACAACCATCATACCCAGCCAAAGCAATTTCCTTAACACATTGCTCTATAGATATATCAGCACCCAACTCGGGCATATCATCATTAATCCAACAATAAGGCGCAATGCCTAACTTAACATTTTGTCGCATAGCTGCTCCCACTAATACATTTTTATTTCAGCTAATTTTTGTTTTTGCGTTTGATGCGCTGCAACGACACCAGGTTGATTTGAGACTTCACTCACATCAACCCGCCACCAGGATTCGTAACCATTCGACATTGAATCCGGCAATACATCCATCGCTATCAGTGTAGATTTATCACTGCTGCGTACATGCTGTAATAATTCCTGCAACTCATCACAATCATTAGCCTGCCACGCATTAACACCCAATGCACTGGCATATTGTTCGAAGTCAACCGGCACATGCCTTTCATTACCAAAACTTTCTGCGCCCTGTGATATTTGCAGGTTTTTAATGCATTGAAAACCACTGTTATCCAATACAATAATATTTATCTTTATCTTTTCTTGTATGCTGGTTAACAGCTCTGAGTGCAGCATTAAAAAACTGCCATCACCGACTACCACAAACACTTCGCCATTGGCTTGCGCTAATTTCACACCCAGGCCTCCCGACACTTCATAGCCCATACAGGAATAAGCATACTCCAAATGATAGTCACCCGGTTGCTGACAGCGCCACAAGCGGTGCAAATCTCCTGGCAAACTACCAGCGGCACAAACAACCACATCATCTTTTTGCATGTGTTGATTAAGCACGCCTAATATATTTAATTGACTATTACCTTGCGACGGACGAATGGTATACAGACGATCCACTTCATCATCCCAGTATTTTTTCAACGCCCCTACTTCACTTTGATAAGCGGGTGGCGTAGTGTAATCAGCAAGTTGCTGTGACAGCTTGGTCATAGCTTGTTTAGCATCTGCTGTAATACATAATGCATCCGATTTTAAACCGTCTTGACGACTCACATTGATCGCAATAATGGCAGCCTGCTCGCCAAACTGCCACTTCGATTGCGTAGTAAAATCTTGTAGACGTGTGCCGATCGCTATAATCACATCCGCTTGTTGGCAACAAGTGTTCGCCGCCAATGTACCCGTCACACCAACTCCACCGACACTCATACTGTGATCCCAAGGCATGCTGCTTTTACCTGCTTGCGTTTCAGCCACAGGGATTTTATGTCTTAGTGCGAATGCTTGTAATTGCTGTTCGGCTAATGAATAACGCACACCGCCACCGGCAATAATTAAAGGCTTTTTAGCTTGGCGTAATAAGCCTAACGCTGCTTCTAACGCTGCTTGATCTGGCTTACGTCTCTCAATACGCCAAACACGTTTTGCAAAAAATGATTCTGGGTAATTAAATACCTCCGTTTGTACATCTTGTGGCAAGCATAACGTTACAGCACCGGTATCCACAGGATCTGTCAATACGCGCATAGCATTCAAACAAGCCGTCATCAATTGCTCAGGGCGATTAATGCGATCCCAATAGCGACTAACCGGTTTGAAAGCATCATTCACCGTCTCTGTATAATCAGAGGGGTTTTCAATTTGCTGCAATACCGGATCCGGTTGACGACAAGCAAAGACATCACCTGGCAATAACAACACCGGGATACGATTCGCCGTGGCTGTGGCAGCACCAGTAATCATATTGGTGGCTCCCGGACCAATTGATGACGTGCAAGCATAGATACTCAATCGGCGTGACTGTTTGGCAAACGCCATTGCTGCATGCACCATGCCTTGTTCATTGTTGGCACGAATAAAAGGCAAGTTATGATTGGCGTATTGTAACGCCTCACCTAGACCTGTTACGTTGCCATGGCCAAATATTCCAAACACTCCTTTGACAAAGTTGTGTTCTTGATCATCTATTGCAATGTATTGCTGACTTAAAAAACGCAATAGTGCTTGCGCCATTGATAGTCGAGTGGTTGTCATTTTTTATACTCCCCTCAAATTGCCACTTGTTATGTAATTAATTTACGCTGAAGCATTGTTGTATCAAGGCGCACAGCGTACCTCTTTTACTTCATGGCTCGGATCGAAGATCCTGCGCTTTACTTCCGTAAAAGAGGCACCCTATCCACCTTGATACCATGCTCATCTTAACCGCAGCTCACCTCGTAATCCCGGACTTGATCCGGGATCCATATATTATTCCTGGATCCCGGATAATTGCTCCGCAATTTCCGGGATGACAACAGACCCTCCCCACACACGCTGATTCGCTTCAGCATTTTTCGTCCACGCATGCTGCTCGGTAAATTCAGGCACGGTATAGGGGTTACCCTCCAAATGCCTGATCACCCAAATGTAATACATGCCATAGCCCGGCGCTGCACATTGCCCATGGTCGTTGTCATATAAAATCTTCAACGTATCATTATGTCGAATCTTTACCACATCATCACCACATTCCCCATGACCATAACCTTGCGGTTCCGTAAAGCGATAATGATAAATTTCCGGTTGCGCATGATGATGCGGCGGATAACTCGACCAACGGCCTGGGAAAGTAATCACCTCACCCAACACTAATTTTGCATCCGGTCGATTACGAATATCAAAAATTGTGCGCACTATACGATAAGCCGTATCACTCAATACCCCTTGCCCTCGATGTTCGTTTTCCAAAAGATTATGCTCATCAAATACAAGCGGCTCAAACCATGCATCATTCACTACGGATTGCACAGACAATTCAACATCACTAATTGCTATGATCGTTGCAGGACATTTAGCCGGCAAATGCAGTGCGGTTGGCGCCTGATCAAACAACGACTCACGCTTGACCGTACGATAGCGCGACTGATATTGAAAACATACCTCGCCGTGCATTAATAAATACGCAGACTCCAAGCTTTCATCAGCTTGCCATTGTTCACCGGCTTTTAATTTTAAAATACCAAAATTAATCCCAGTATCATTTTCTGCTTCACCATTGGTGGTGATCGATGTATATCCAAATGGGTAATCGCTGTTACCTCGAAGCAATAAATTAGGCGTCTGCATAGGAAGCATCCTTTTTCAAAACAGTATTATTTTGTTGCCACATAGCAATAAATGCTTGGTAATTTTTAGCAATACAAGCCTCCACTTCTGCAGAAGTTATACGCCCTTCACTCCAATCAACCCATGCCTGCCAAAATATGCTGCGACCAATAGCGAAACCATTAACCACCGGTGACTGCTTTGCCAATGCAAACCTCGCTTCATAATCAGATATCTCTCGACACGAGCCACCCAACAAAATAATACGTGCATTAGGGTCTCTTTCAATCAGCGTCTGCTCAACCAATTGCCAATCATGCTCTGAAGGCAACGCCGCTAACTTCCACCAATACGGTTGCATTCCTTGCGCATACACATGACGCATAATAGCCGCCACTTCTTTACCATTAAATGGAAAGTCTTCAGGAATGACTAGCTCCAGCATCCAACGCCTACCTAATTGCTGGCAAACCTCACTTAATTGCAAAAGCTGCTGCAGTTGCTGCTGTTTTAATTCATGACCCATCGACGGGCTATAGTGCCATAACACCTTAACGTACCAATGGTTAGGTTGCTGCAATAACGTATGGTATAACGAACGACCACCCAACCATTGCAATGGCATAGTTCCTGCACATTCTACTGGCACACCTATTGTTAAACCTTTGCTGTTGGCATCCAACAAGCTTTCTTGCCCGTAGATCGGATCTAATAAAATCGCACAATTTTCTTGAACTTGCGCAACCTGAACAAATGCACGATAAATACATTGCTTAAATTCAACAATGCGATCATGACACAATTCTTTTACGTTACAGCTCGATTCAAATTGAACACGATGATCAAATGCCAACGTATACATCGGTTGGTCCGATGCATAACCCAAATCAACTGATTGATGCATATGATTAATCGCCGACCATTGTGCAAGTGACATATCTGTTTGATAGTGAGAAATAAAATAACGCATTTCTTGATAGCTAGGAATTGCCGGGGCGCATGCATGGCGACTAACAGTAATGGCGCCACAAGCATTAGCATAATAACCACAAGTCGACAATGATTGACCGCGTAACCAGCCGCGTAAAAAACCACTCATAAAGGCATCGCCAGCGCCCAGTACATTCATTACGCTAACCGGGTAACCATGCACAACTACTGATTGATCTAATGCATGCGCATAAACACGGCAACCTGCCTCACCTGTTTTTAATACCAAGGTTGCATTAGTCAATTCACGAATTGCTTGCAATGACTCATCAATATTTTCACTGCCTCCCGCAATACAAAATTCTTCTTCCGTCCCTACTATTAAATTACAGTACGGTAAAATATGCTGGTAATAACTCGTCACTGACGGATTGGTTTGGAAACGCGTTTCACCATCGCCCTTAGCAGTTAATCCCCACAGCACCGGTCGGTAATCTATATCTAAAATGATTGCCGTTTTCTGCTGCTGAGCAACTGTGAGCGCATGCTCACTACAAGCACGCATAGGTGACGTAGTTAAACATGTCCCCGTAATTAAAAATGCTTTTGCTTGTAAAAACACATCGGCATCGCATTGTTCAGGCTGCACTTGCATATCAGCACAATTTTCACGGTAAAACATTAATGGAAAACGATCTGGCGGATTAATGCCCAACATAGCTAATGCAGTAAGGTGGTCTGATGTTGTCGTCATCAATCGCTGATCAACCCCTTCTTTATGAAGTTGCTTGCGCAGAAATAGCCCCATGTCATCTTCACCAGTGCATGACAACAAGGAACTGCGCAGCCCTTGGCGCGCACAACCCACAGCGATATTACCGGCACAGCCCCCTAAATATTTTCGAAACGTTGATACTTCATCCAGTGCAGCACCCACCTGCTCCGCATATAAATCTACGGCAACACGTCCCATGCATATCACATCAATAGGGCGACTCTCATCATAACGATCATTCATTTTTTTTCCTTCTATCATTACGCCAGCATCACTGCTTGGTTTAAAGTTAAAGACTGTTGCGCCGCCTGGGCCAATAGTAAAGGCATTAATCCATCGTGGCCAGACACAGGGCTTTTCGTACCTTGAATTAGACAATCATAAAAAGCTTGCAGCTCGTTTCTATATGCTTGCGCATAACGTTGATCAAAAAAGTAATAAGGACAATCAGTATGCACTCCATCTGCATCACTGCTTTGAATCGCAGTGGGCGATAGGTTATTGGCACACATATTGCCGCCACTGCCAAATACTTCAACACGCTGATCATAACCGTAAACCGCTTGCCTACTGTTTTCAATAAAGCCCAATGCGCCGTTTTCAAAGCGTAAAGACAGCATCGCCGTGTCAATATCACCGCAAGCACCGATTGCTGGATCAACCAAACAATTACCACGTGCAAACACTTCAACCACTTCACAACCCATAATAAAGCGCGCCATATCAAAATCATGTATCGTCATATCCATAAACAACCCCCCCGATTGTTTAACATATTCAATCGGGGGCGGCTCAGGGTCATAGGAAGTAATGCGTATAAAATACGGCTGGCCCAACTTGCCATCGGCTACTGCCTGCTGACATTTGGAAAAATTTGGATCAAAGCGGCGATTAAATCCCACTTGCAAAATACATTGCTGCTGCTCTGCTAACGCAATTAATGCAGTAATATCACTTTGCTCTAAACCCAGCGGCTTCTCACAAAATACATGCTTACCAGCCTGTAAACACGACGCCGCTTGTTCTGTATGCATTTCTACAGGCGTACAAATCAGTACCGCCTCAATTTGTGGGTCGTCGATTAAAGTTTGTGCTTGGTAATACACTGTAACGTTGGGATTCGCTTGTTGCCAATCAGTTGAAACGTGTTGATCTGCCACGGCTACCAATTGCAAACCGGGTAGCTGTTGCTGAATATGCTGAGCATGTAATCGACCAATACGACCAAGCCCAATAATACCCACCTGAATACGCTGCATCATGCCTCTCCTAAACGCAATGCCTGTCCAATATCTCGTAATCGTTTACCAGCTAATAAATTAGTTTCAATTTGCTCCAATGAAACATGCTTAGTTTCTGGCACCCAATGATAAGTAAACCCAATAGTAATCAAGCACATCAATCCATACAACCAAAAAGTGACACTGGGGCCGACAAATTGCAAAACACTGAGAAATGTCAGTGCCACCAAAAAGTTTGCTGCCCACTGCACCGCTGTAACAAAGCTCATTGCACGTGTACGCAGATGCAACGGGTATATTTCAGAAATCATTAACCAAAACATCGATCCTAAACTAATCGAATAACCTGCTATATAAGTGATCAAACTGGAAACCATCAACCAACGTGCCCATGCTTGTTGACTGTGAAATAACACCCCCACTATCGCCAAACTAATCGCCGCAACAGCCATACCACCCATCAACAATTGTCGCCGACCGAAACGATCAACAGTACAGACAGCGACAATACTCATAAAAGTATTCACTAATCCCATCGCAAACGTCGCTAATATTTGTGTTTCAGCGCCTTGAAATCCTGCCGCCTTAAAAATAAAAGGGCCATAATACATCACTGTATTAATACCGGTAAATTGCTGCAATACACCTAAACTCAAGCCAATGATTAACACACCGCGCATTTTTGGCGCAAACAAGTCACGCATACGCGTTTTAGTTTGACCCAATTGCTGCTGAATTTCACGCATTTCTTCAGCCACCTGCGAACCCTGGCGGATTCGACGTAATACATCACGCGCTTCACTGGTTAAACCTTGTAACAATAACCAACGTGGTGTCGACGGTAAAAAAAGCATACCAAGTAAGAGTAATAACGCCGGCAAAAAACCCAACGCAAACATCCAACGCCAACTGGCCGTCGGTGCCAATAAATAATCACACATAAACGCCATTGCCTCGCCGCCCGTAATCGCGATCGAAGACATCAACACCAATTGACCACGCCGATGTGCCGGTGCCATTTCAGATATATATAAGGGTACTGTGTACGAGGCAATGCCAATAGCCACACCCAACAACAAACGACCACCTATTAACACCGGTAAATTACTGGCAAAAGTTGATAACCCTGTGCCCATTAAAAACAAAACACTGGCTGCAATTAACATCGTGCGACGCCCGTATCGATCAGCCACATAGCCACTGACTAACGCACCGAATAAGGCACCGAGCACTACACTACCCACCACGATTTCTTTTGTGAAAGTGGTCAATACAAACGAGTCTTGTAGAAAAACCAAAGCACCGGAAATTATCCCGGTATCGAAACCAAAAAGAAGACCACCTACGGCGGCAATAAATGTGATTAGGTACACTGCTATTCCTTTTACAGTTTATGTATCTCACACTATGTCATCGTATACCATCCATAAAGCAGGCTTAAATAATCAGATAAGTCCCGGCAGGTGCCTCTACATTGCACCGGAATAACAGGCCAACAACTTAGGCATGCAATTCCTGCAAACTACGCACAGAACTATCCATTATCTCGTGCTTCATCGCCTCACATGCAGCCTGCGCTCCCGCCAAGGTTGTCGTATAACACACCTTATGCGAAATCGCACTGCGTCGAATACTATATGAATCGGCAATCGCCTGCTCACCTTCAGTGGTATTAATAATAAAAACCACTTCATCGTTCTTAATCATATCAACAATGTGTGGCCGTCCTTCATTGACTTTATTCACCACCGTGCAATTAACACCCGCCTTGTCTAACACCAATGCCGTGCCGCGTGTCGATACAATATCAAAACCTTGCGTTTCTAGTTCACGTGCCACATCGGTGATACGACCTTTATCTGCATCACGCACACTGACAAATACCTGGCCACTTTTCGGCAATACATTACCGCCACTTAGCTGACCCTTAGCAAAAGCCTCACCAAAGCTATCTGCAATACCCATGACCTCACCGGTCGAACGCATTTCTGGGCCCAAGATCGGATCCACACCAGGAAACTTAGCAAATGGGAAAATGGCTTGTTTTACCGTAAAGAAACCTTCAGGTATCACTTCTTCAGTGAAACCTTGCTTCTTCAAACTCTCACCCAGCATGCATTTAGCCGCTATTTTTGCTAATGAAATGCCTGTGGCTTTCGCAATAAACGGTACCGTGCGCGATGCGCGCGGATTCACTTCCAGCACATAAATTTGATCGTCCTTCAACGCAAACTGTGCATTAACCAAACCCACCACACCTAATTCTTTTGACATCTGAATTAATTGATCACGTAACTGTTGCTTAACATCTTCAGACAAACTGTGTGGAGGCAAAGTACATGACGAATCACCCGAGTGAACACCCGCTTGCTCGATATGCTCTAAAATACCGCCAATTAATACATCTTCACCATCACATACCGCATCAACATCGACCTCAATCGCATCATCGACAAAGTGATCCAATAACAAAGGAGAGTCACTCGAAATTTCGACATCGCCATTCATGTAACGTCGTAATTCTTTTTCATTATAAATAACTTCCATCGCGCGACCACCTAATACAAATGATGGGCGTACAACCATGGGGTAAGCAAACACTTTTGCCAAACGCAAACCTTCATCTACCGAGCGTACCGTGCCATTCGGTGGTTGTTGCAAATGCAACTTATGTATCAACTGTTGAAATTGCTCACGGTCTTCAGCACGATCAATCGCTTCAGGCGTCGTACCAACAATTGGCACACCCGCTTCACTGAGTTTTCGTGCTAATTTTAATGGCGTTTGCCCACCATACTGAACAATCACCCCTTTTGGTTTTTCAACATTTACAATCTCTAATACATCTTCCAGTGTCAGTGGCTCAAAGTACAAACGATCTGACACATCAAAATCAGTAGAAACCGTTTCAGGGTTACAGTTCACCATAATGGTTTCATAACCCAGTTCACGCATAGCTAATGCCGCATGCACACAACAATAGTCAAATTCGATGCCTTGTCCTATGCGATTAGGACCACCACCCAACACCATAATTTTTTCACGCTCGGTGGGATTCGCTTCGTTTTCTTCTTCGTAACACGAATACATATACGCGGTGCTAGTGGAAAACTCTGCAGCACACGTATCAACACGTTTATATACCGGGCGAATATTCAAGCTATGACGGTGTTGACGCATATCATCTTCAGGCACATGCACCAATTCAGCCAAGCGCGCATCACTAAAGCCTTTACGCTTTAATAGTCGCAGCCATTTACCATTAAGATCGGCCATGCCCATGTCAGATACGCGCTGCTCTAAGCGGATCAGTTCTTCAATTTGAACCAAGTACCATTTATCGATTTGTGACAGCTCATATACTTTCTCTAAGCTGAAACCAAATCGAAAAGCATCAGCAATATAACGCAGACGATCAGCACCCGGAAAACGCAACTCACACTTAATCGTAGATCCCGCACTTTCTTCTTCGGTATCAATAATCGGATTCAAACCAGTCAAGTCCGTTTCTAAACCGCGCAATGCTTTTTGCAATGACTCTTGGAAGCAACGCCCAACAGCCATCACCTCACCCACTGACTTCATTTGCGTAGTGAGCTTCGCATCGGTTTGTGGGAATTTTTCAAAGTTAAAACGTGGGATCTTTGTCACCACATAATCGATTGTTGGCTCAAACGATGCCGGGATTTGATCACCGGTAATTTCGTTTTGCAATTCATCTAACGTATAACCTACCGCTAATTTTGCAGCTACTTTTGCAATTGGAAAACCCGTGGCTTTCGATGCTAACGCTGATGAACGCGATACCCGCGGATTCATTTCAATCACACTGACACGGCCATCGTGCGGATTCACGGCAAATTGCACGTTGGAACCACCGGTTTCGATACCAATCTCACGCAACACTGCAATCGAATAATTACGCAAACGCTGGTATTCTTTATCGGTTAAAGTTTGTGCCGGCGCAACAGTAATAGAATCACCGGTATGCACCCCCATCGGATCAAAGTTTTCGATAGTACACACAATAATGCAATTATCGTTTTTGTCGCGCACCACTTCCATTTCATATTCTTTCCAACCGATAATCGACTCATCGATCAACAGTTCGCTGGTGGGTGATAAATCCAAACCACGTAAACATATTTCAGCAAATTCTTCACGGTTATAAGCGATACCACCACCACTACCACCCATGGTAAATGAGGGGCGAATAATCGCGGGGAAACCTACCTGATCTAATACCGCCCAGGCTTCTTCCATATTATGTGCTAAACCACAGGTCGGTACTTCCAAACCAATGCGCTTCATTGCCTGACCAAATAATTGTCGATCTTCCGCCATATCAATGGCATCACGTGAGGCACCAATCATTTCAACATTGTGTTCGGCTAGTACGCCATGGCGCGCCAAATCCAGCGCACAATTCAATGCCGTTTGACCACCCATGGTGGGCAATAAAGCATCGGGCTTTTCTTTTTCGATGATCTTAGCGACCGACTGCCAATGAATCGGTTCAATATAAGTCACATCCGCCATATCCGGATCAGTCATAATGGTTGCTGGATTAGAATTCACCAACACCACACGAAAGCCATCTTGACGCAATGCCTGACAGGCTTGAGTCCCTGAGTAATCAAATTCACAGGCTTGACCAATCACAATTGGGCCAGCGCCCAAGATCAAAATCGTTTTTAAGTCTGAACGTTTAGGCATGCGTGCTCTCCACCGCGGCAGCGGCTTGATGGCAGTTACCCATCAAACTCACAAATTGATCAAAAAGTTGCTCGACATCTTGCGGTCCAGGACTCGCTTCCGGGTGGCCTTGAAAACCGAACACCGGTAATTTTTGATGAGCAATGCCTTGTAGTGTGCCATCGAATAACGAACGATGTGTCACTTGTAGATCAGTCGGCAGCGTTTTTTCATCCACAGCAAAACCATGATTCTGACTGGTGATCATTACTTGGCCGGTCGATTCTTTTCGTACCGGATGGTTTGCACCATGGTGACCAAATTTCATTTTTATTGTGCTGGCACCTAGCGCCAATGACAGTAACTGATAACCCAAACAAATACCGAACAGTGGCACTTGTTGTTGAAGTAATTCTTTAATAGTATCAACAGCGTATCCGCAGGCTGCCGGATCACCCGGACCATTGGACAATAAAACTCCGTCAGGTGCATAAGCCATGACTTCTTCAGCGGATGTGCCAGCCGGCACCACCGTCACTTGGCAACCGCGATCAACCAGCAAACGTAACATTTGGCGCTTAACACCAAAATCGTAAACCACCACATGATGTTGCGCTGAATTCACTTTTTCAGCTTCACCTGGGAATACATAAGTGCCCTTACCCCAGCGATAGACCTCTTCAGTCGTCACTTGGCTGGCGAGATCAACCCCTTTAAGACCAGCAAATTGCTGTGCCATTTGTAGCGCCTTGGCCTCATTGATATCACCGGCAGCAATACAGCCAGGCATCGCCCCTTGATCACGAATAAGGCGTGTTAACCGTCGCGTATCCACTCCAGCGATCGCCACTATGCCTTGCTGCTGCAACATCGCACGCAGGGAGCTTTCGGCACGCCAGCTACTTACCAAAGGTGATTCTTCTCTAATAATCAACCCACTAGCCCAAATGCGATTCGACTCTGCATCGGCTTCATTGACACCTACATTGCCAATATGTGGATAGGTTAAGGTAATTAATTGTTCAGCGTAAGAGGGATCAGTCAGGATTTCTTGATAGCCAGACATCGCGGTATTAAATACCACCTCGCCAACCGTATAACCTGATACCCCCAAACTCACACCATTAAACACTTCACCGCCGGCCAGAAATAGCTTTGCTGGCTGGGGATTTAACAGGTCATCGATTTCAGTATTCACTTATTCCTCATTAGCCATTAGATAAACCTGCTAAGGATAATCGATAAGTCCCACAATGAAAAGCGGTTTTTTAGCTTAGAAATAAACGCGGTGATATGGCGCTGGCAGTCATTAATGCAGCAATTAATATAGTGTTAATATTGACCAATTATAATAACTCTAATATTAACACTAGCAACCCAAATCAAAGGTACGTGATGAGAAATAACCTTGAAGCCCTAACAGAAACGCTCGCCAATATAACAACCATGCGCTCAACCATTGCAAATGAAAACACCCGCCTGCTGTTTATTGTCAACCAACTTATTAGCTCACTTAATACAATGATTAACAGAAGTGAAGCAACCCCCGAGGCGGCCGCCAACGTATTTAATAAATTAAGAAACCTTGTGTCGCCACAGTCTACAGCACCTGAAGCAGCGGTCACCCCAGCTCAAAAGCGCACGTTAACCGAGGCTCTACAAACACTGACTTATGAGACTGATCTAGACCCATCAGAACATGTTGAAGAAGATGGAATCCCTGCCGCGCCACCCGTTGCACCCATGCTTAGACGTCAATAACCCGCCCTACCAGGAAAAAAACATGCAAGCAATCGACATAACACGAATCCAATATGCCATAGACATGATTCAAACGGTACAAAACAACGCTGCTGGAGCCACTGCGGCAGCAGATGCGACCTTTAACACCATGGTTGAAAACCTTAAGCAGACACTCGCTAGCAACCCAGATACGGTCACACTGAATGCTAATATTTTCACACAGCTATCAGCAATATTTAGCGATACAGCTGGCACGACATACAGCTTAAATGCTGAACAAACCGACCATTTAAAATGGTGCTACCAAGCGCTTAAAACGTATAAACCAAGCACAGCAGTCCTAGCTGGTTTATTCGCAGATCCAGTCGACACAAGACCTACCGAGCCTTCGCCTATTGCACCGCCATTAATGAGAATGGGCATATAATGCACACCCCTATGGCTCAAAAACTTTCCATCTGTATCATTTTCATGTAACAGTAAGGAGTAGCTGCTAAACAGGGAGGTTAGCATCATGCCAAATAAGTACGATTTACGTGAAGCCGTCCATGAACTCGATGCAAATTTCAGCCAATCTCAAAGAACCTTGCCCAATCTATGTATCATAATCGATCAATTACGTGACCTCATTGGCCATAATTACACCGACCTCGATGCTGACTTTAAAACCAAACTAGCTGAGCTGCAAGCAGCAACTCATTTCGATTTTACAGAGCACCAGCAACTATTAATCGATAAAGTTGTCAATGAAGCAGAGACACTCTATTCAGCCACTGAAGATAGATCCAGACCACAGCGCCGTGCCTGGTTAGACCATATAGCCTCGCCTGTCACCTTATTCTCAGTCCCGCAAGCTGATACAGGATGGCGAAGGTCGTCAACCCCACAGGAACTACCACGCCATATAAGACGAAGGCGATTGCTCTAACACCATAGACAAAAATACGGATTTGTATCACCAAATAAAACATGCTAATAATGGTCGGCTCAGTGATTACACTGAATTGACTTAGCAACCGGGGGGAGAGCGTGTGAATAAGCAGGTACTATCGACAGGTAAAATGCCGAAAGGTACGCTTGCTCTTTTGTTAACCCAGCTATTTTCCACTCTCAGCTTCAGCGTGTTGTATTCCACCTTGGTTTTATATGCCACCAAATCCCTGCATTTGAGCGATGACATCTCCACTAGCATCATTGCCACCTTTGTCGCCTTTAACTATGCATTACACCTACTCGGTGGTTATGCCGGTGGGCGCTATCTGAGCTATCGCTCATTGTTTTGTACCGGCATGGTACTGATTGTTGTTGGTTGCGGACTAATCGCTGGCAACTCCATTAATATGCTGTATTGGGGCTTGGCATTTTTCTTAACCGGCGCCGGCGTGAATGTCACCTGCATTAACTGTATGCTGACGCAGCTATTTGAACCCAACGACACCCGCCGTGAAACCGCTTTTTTATGGAACTACAGCGGCATGAATGTCGGTTTTTTTATTGGCTTCTCCATGGCCGGCAGCTTTCAAATCCACCACGCTTATCGTGAATTATTCGCCTTAAGTGCTATTGGTAATGTACTGGCCTTACTGATTGTCGCTTTAAACTGGTATAACTTACGTGACATTAACACCCACTTAACTCACTGCAAAAAAACCACCGCGCAAATGCTAAAAGCGGCGGCCATTATCGTGTTACTGATTTTTGGCTTGCGCTGGATGTTTGCCCATTCAGGCTTTAGCGGCCAAGTAGTGATGAGCGCCGGCGTTATTATGGCGGGTATTTTAGTGTATTTGGCGCTCAAACAACCTTCGGCAACGGCGCGACGCAAAATGTGGGCCTATATGATTCTCGCGGTTTCTTCATTAGTGTTCTGGGCTATATACCAATTAATCCCGATGGGTTTAACGCTGTTTATTGCGCGCAATGTTGACCGTACTTTGCATGGCTTTTTAATTCCGCCGCAATGGTTCGAAAATATAAACGGTATCATTATCATTATTGGCGGCCCGCTACTAGCACATACATTCCAACGCTTACGTCGCCGCGGTGTTAACGTTAATATCCCTATTCAATTTTCAGCCGCTCTGGTGTTAATCGGTTTCGCCATGTTTATGCTGAAATTCGGCATCAAGTTTGCCGACCCCAAAGGTTACGTACCGATATACTGGCCAGTGGCTTGTTATTCGTTATTAACCTTAGGCGAACTGTTTATTTCACCGATTGGTTATGCCATGGTCGGCCAACTAGCTCCGACCAAATTGCGCGGCATTATGATGGGTACCTGGCTGATGTTAACCGGTATCAGCGCCACCTTATCTAGCTTATTATCCAAACGTATGTTGGGCCACCACACGGTAACCTCTCCCTTAGTGACTAACCCGACTTACAGTGACACATTCACTCAATTAGCCTGGTTTGCCATTGCTGTCGGCATTGCTTTGTTCTGCGTATCTCCACTATTACGCCGTCTAATAGATTCGGACAATGAACAGATCTCACAGGCTAAGTCATTGGATGTCGAGCCATCAGCGGCATAAATATCTCTCTCGATATACATCACCAACGCCTATAAATGCTTAAGGCTTCGATAATATTAATCCGATAATATAGTTATCATTATTGGTTATTTCTAGTAGAAAAGGGAAGGCTCCAGCACATAACCAAGCACGTAAAACCTAGGGTTGCCGAAGTAAAACTGCGAGGTAAGAATGAAAATCACTGGATACAGCCTAATCACGGCTGCTGCATTAATTGCTATTACACAAACCACCTGGGCGGGTAACTCACTCACCATAATAAATAAGCTATCAAATCAAATCACGGTAGCCAACAATAATCCCGACTTAAAACCTGCACCCAATGCCGCCAGTATTTCATCAAATGGATCAAGCAATCTACCTGCATCACAGTGGGTGCAAACCGGTGGTAAGAATTTATATGTACAAATCACTCCTGCCGGAGGCTCAAGCGCCATTTGTGTGACCAAATGGGGCGAATCCATTATCCCTGATACCGGTGTGTTTACGATTGCCGGCACAGCATCAGCTCCGACTTGTACTTATTCAGCCTCTAACCCCAACGCCAAAATCACCTGGCCTAATCCCGACGCTTCTGCATCCGTCAATGGTGTCAGCGGTAACGGTACCGTCACTTTTGCTGCCAATGCGAAAGACAGCTCTGGCGACACCATTACTTACAGTGCCGCTGTGATCAATGGTCGCGGCAAGCTCAGCAAGTTAAGCGTTACAGATGGCA
The DNA here is from genome assembly GCA_029210045.1 of Coxiellaceae bacterium. Taxonomy (GTDB): domain Bacteria; phylum Pseudomonadota; class Gammaproteobacteria; order Coxiellales; family Coxiellaceae; genus JARGNX01. Next base: position 74,870 of record JARGNX010000005.1, on the reverse strand, counting down.
AAGGCACCGCGACCCTAAGTGGTTTTGCAGGTGTTATCAGTGATACCGAATCGATTCAAATCGCTGCTTCGGCGGGCGATGTAAAAAAAGCGCTGACGATTGAAACTCCAGTTAAAGTGACTGGTGGCAATGTAAGCAATACGCCCTATCGACAAATCAATGTTGGCGAGAATTACCCCGACTTACAAATCAATGATTTGATTGATGTCAGTGGTTACTATCCACCGCCACCACCGCATACAAAACTCTCATTAAGCATTACCAGCGCACCCAGCAGCATTAAACAAAATTTCGGTCTCAATGGCAGCTTGGTTTCTATCAATGCGCCTATTACTGCTAGCCAATTTAACAACCTCAGCAAAGACGGCTGCACTAACTATAAAAATACTGCCGGTAAAACAGATAGCAATATCAAACACTGCACTATTACAGTTGCCGATACCCATGGTAACTCAAGAAGCATTCCTGTTTTGATTAATAACGGCTTACGTGCATTATCAGCACCTGAGTTAGTGAATAAACACATTAGCCACCAAGGCGTTGTCACTGGCACTAACTATTTTCAATTAACACCTACACAAGTAGAGCAAGGCATCGATTTACATAATTATGTTAGTGACCCCGCAACCGCCAATAAAGGCATTACATTTTTTGGTGATGATGCACGTGTTATTGGTCAAGCATCCAAAGACATTACTCCTTCACCAACATCAACATCAACATATGCACAAGGAGCGGTGACAGATATCAGCGCATTAAACACAGTCGCGCATGGTACTTTGGCAAGTTATGGTTTATCGATTGACTCAACAGGCAAGTTAACATCAAGTGGTAAGTTGGTAGCTGGACATATATACCAGATCAATCTAGTAGCAACCGCCAAAAATGGTGATGCTACCGAAAAAGCTTATTTTACCTTTTATATTAATGCGAACAAAGGTAAACCGTTATTAGAAACCGTCAATGGCAATCAACCATTAACACTGATGTATAGTTATACCAATGCAAACCTACTAAAAAATCCAGATGCTTTCTATAACACTTATAAAAGCTATATTGGTGATATCAATTACGCCAATAATAACGCACTAAAAGGTGACGCACCTGTTAATGTGCTTGCACTGGAATCATCCGGACCGCAATACACCGATGACAATAATTACTGGATTTTAAATTCCAGCAAAAAAAATGTAAAAAATCAAATCATCTATAGCAATACCATCGTTAATGGCCTCGGCAATCCTAAACAATGGTTACCGAAACTTTTGAGCAATGCCAAAGCCGATAATATCAATGTGTCACCGGATTTAACCTTTAGTAATCCAGTCAGTGCTGACTTTAACACCTACAACTTTGAGCAACGAGAAATGGTGGTAAACTCTATCATCAATAACTACGTTGATATCAATTCAAATGGCAGCGCTTCAAATTCAATCGCTGGTATTAATCTTGATTTAGAAAAAGGAACAGGGCCTAACTTTGCACCATTCTTTAAACTGATCAGTGATCGTTTGGCTTACCAGGGAAAATTCTTTGCCTACTATGAGTTTGCGGATAAATCTTTCCAACCTTCCATCATTGCTTCAATGGGGCCTTTAGGTGTCCCGTTAGTATCCGCCTATGATGTTGGTGGCGCTGGTAGTAGTGCGGCACGCGCATCACAACAAGATTACCTATTAGACGGTATGAGCACACAAAATCTAAATACACTGTATGATGGTGTATTTTATAATAACCAATCATGCGACATTGGTCACGGTGACCCCGTGCATCGTTACAGCTGGTGTAATTTATCAATGGCTGATTCAATGGCTGCTAATGAGGCCGCATGGAACACCATTGCCGATTCACCTAACGCCTATAACATGACAACCAAACAAGCGTTTATTGATTTCAATGGTCACTATTCAATTACTCAGCCTTTTGCTGAGTCCTCAACAGACTTCTCTTATCAAGAGTTATTTAATCCTAACTTTGCAACCAGTGTCGGCCAGCATAGTCACAATGTGGTAGAAGCCGGCGGCGGATTGATATTAACCAATGTCGATGCTTCGCATAATAGCTGTGTTGATGCCAATGGCAAACCATTAAACAACCAATGGTTAGTCAATCATGATAGCGAATTAAGCAAAGCGTTAGCCAGTAATAATCTAAAAGATCCAGCGTTTAAAGCGCTATCAACCTGCTTATTCTCTTCCGACCAATTAAAAGAAGATGGCAAATCATTCTCTGTCGCTCAATTAAGCACCTGCGGTAACAGCCCTAGCGGTAAACCAATCCCATTATCAAAATGTATGTTGATTCGCAGCATCCCCAGTGATGTCGATGGCCAAGGCACACTCGCCTATCCATCACCCGCTGGTTATATGCAAGCGAACAATAAACCTTACTTGAATAATGGCAAAATGGATCCACGCATGATTGGTTACAGCTTATTTGCACTGCAAAACACTAAAGCTGGACCCAATGACAGCGAGGATTATTTCACCGCAGCAGGACCAGGTAACTATAACTTGTCAATTCAAGAACCTTGGTATGTCGGTGGACATCAGTTTAATTCAGCTGATCCAACACCCAAACCAACAACTACGGTGTACCCTTTTGATCCCTTCTATAATACGCAAAAGAGTAAAGACGTTATCAATAGTGCATGGAGTGGTGTGGCAACACTGCAGAAAACAACTTTTGGCAAGCCTTCTAGTTAATTAACTAAAAGTTCTATCAATCAAACAAGCCTCCTAATATCGGAGGCTTTTTTGCATTATAAATTGCGAATATCTTTATCGTGCTGCATCACGACGCGGTGCCTTCAAACGGTTAATCAAATATCAACCCAGTCAATAAATGGTAATTAAAAATGACAATTTGTATTGATGGGTAATATGTAGTCCAATGTAAATATAAATTTAAACATTCATTATTAAAATTAAGAGAATTCTATGAAACAAGCAATAGATGTACATATAGAAATGATTAACAATATGAAACGAGCATATACCAACGCTTCTCGTCTACATGCCAACAGAGAACATGTTGTTGGATATAAAGCCTTTAGTGCTGCGATTAAATTTCTTGAAAAGTCGAATATTATTTACGATGACTGTAAAGGGAAAATCTACGCGGCATTAGCGGAATATGGCTTTGCCTACCTTGATCTAAAACAAACCCAAGTACCACAGCATAAAAAAACATCGAATTTATTCCATATGACAACGATTGATAAATGCAGCAAGCGTCGAACTGAAATATTGGATCTTTTAAACTTCTCGCAAAACAAAGATAAAATTGCATTATTTCGAGCCAAATATAAGCAGGGCATTGAGACTATCAATCAGGAGGTTAATGAAACTGCAGCCTGCGCTGAAACGAAAAGTTCACATGCTTGAGGGTGCTTTGAGCATTTTGACTAACTGCATTCACGGACCAGCAGGGACTGATTTGACCATGTTTTTTTGATAGCAAAATTTTGAAAAGACACTTAATACACCTCTGTCATAGGCGGCTTGTAACAGCCATCATACTAAGACACTCTATCAACCTCATCAAGTTAATGTCTAAAAACTGTAACACTACATAAGCCTTTAGCGATCATAATTTATTAATACCATCTAAAAAGATGGTTTTTTGTGTTATAGATTTCGAATATCTTTATCGATTTCATCTTCGATCTGATCGAGCAAGGTACGGTCTTTAGACTTACTAGCATGAGCAGCATACTGACGACGTTGGATTTTATATTCCTCAATAAAGCCAGCTGAAATAATACCGGCAGGAATGGCAAATAGCGCCACACCAATAATTACTGTGCAAGAACCGAGAATTTTTCCCCACGTAGTTATCGGATCAATCGGCACATACCCTGCCGTGGTAAGCGCGGAGATCACCCACCACATCGTGGCAATAATGCTAGAAAATTTATGTGGCTGCGCCATGTTCTCAGCATAATATATCAGAGTTGAATCTATAATTGTGACAACAAACAAAATCAAAAAAGCAAAACCGAGTTTTTTATAACTGCGAACCATTACCGAATTAAATAACTGCATAGTTTTGGTGATACGAAAAAATTTATACAATCTCAATAAGCGAAACACCATGAGATGCGTTAAGCTCCACCCCATTAAATAAGCAATCAAAGCTGGGAAGATTGAAATAATATCGATAATCGATGCAAAGCTTATTAAATAACGTATCGGTTTAATACCACTGTAAATCCAACGCAAAAAATACTCAATGGCAAATAAAACCGTAATAGTAAAATTAGCAATATATATGGTGTGATAAACCCAAGGATATAAATCATTCGAGGTGGCCAACACAATCGCTATGACATTAATAATGACCAACACGCACAGTACAATATTCATGCGGTGCTTAATTTTGCCCACCGACTTATGGCCCAGTGCCATTGACCAAAATTGATTGAATTTTTTTACCCAGGCTCGCATGGCTATCACTCCATTGACTAACAACTCATTGTACCTAATTCCATGAGTAAGCTACAATCTATATACATTTACAGGGAGACAAATAATGACCAATGCGGCAGGCAGCGACTATCTTGAACAATTCCAGCAATATATTGAGCAACACAATATTCGACGCATCCGCGTCGGCTACTCCGACTTTAATGGCCTGATGCGTGGCAAAATGATCTCCGTCGACAAGTGCCTGTCCGCCTTGAAAGATGGCATGGGGTTTTATGACGGCATTATCGGTTGTAGCTTACAAGACGATATGATCCCCAACCTAAAGTGTACCGGCTGGCACAGCGGTTTTGCCGATAGCAAACTCGAGATTGTCACCGACTCTTGTCGCCATGTCCCCTTCGAGGAACATACCTTATTTTTCTTAACCGAAATGGCTGCACCAAATGATGCCATATGCCCGCGACAAATCTTAAAACAGGTGGTTAAAAAAGCCGAAGACATGGGTTTTAATGCCAAAGCCAGTATTGAATATGAATTCACCGCTTTCGAAGAAACACCCCAAACATTAGCCAATAAATCATTTATTAATCCTTCCCCCTTCACACAGGGAAACTGTGGCTACTCTGTATTGCGTAGCCTCACCGAATCCGAACTGAATACCGGACTAATGGATTTATGCGACATGATGGATTTTCCCTTAGATGGCCTGCACAGCGAGGAAGGCCCTGGATTTTTAGAGGCGGCTATTCTATATGATAACGCACTCAAAGCCGGTGACAAAGCCACCTTATTTAAAACGTTTAGCAAAGCCTATGCACAACGCCTGGGGTTATGCTTTAGCTTTATGGCGAAATGGAGCACTGAATACCAAGGCCAAGGCGGTCATACCCACGTGTCTTTATTTGATCTCGAAGGCAACTCGGCATTTTTTGATAAAGACCAACCCAACACAATAAGCAAAACCATGCGCCACTTTATTGCCGGTCAACAACAACTCATGCCTGAACTCATGGCCTTTATTGCACCTAACGTTAATTCATATACACGCTTAGTGCCCGGCTTTTGGGCTCCTACTGCCGCTACTTGGGGGGTCGATAACCGCACCTGCGCATTGCGCGCCATTACTGGATCCGCCAAAGCGCAACGCATCGAATACCGCGTACCTGGCGCCGACTGTAACCCTTACTTCAGCATTGCCGTAGCATTAGCTTCGGGGCTATATGGGATCGAGCATCAACTCGAACCCAGTGCCGCCATCGAAGGCAACGCCTACGAACAAGATCATGGCAATATTCAATTACCCAGCAATTTACATGATGCTGCCACAGCATTGCGCCAATCAAAAATAGCGCGTGAATTATTTGGCGATATGTTAATCGAGGACTATGCCACCACACGCGAATGGGAAGCACTGGAAGCTAGCAAACAAATCACCGATTGGCAATTGCGACGTTATTTAGAGCTTACTTAGCGATGGCTTACTAAGACTATCTCATCAAAAAGAACATAGAAAGTTGTATAGAAGCTTTAGCCTGTAGCTAAGTGCTTGAATAAGTCTATTCTTGCTAATCATATGATGTTTGTTCGAGGCGCCGGTAATTGAAACTGTCTATTTATAATGCGATAATCACCGCCAAATTATTAGAATATATTATATAAATGTAGAGGTGATGATGACTCGCGAAGCTGCCACAAATATGGGCGTTGAAATGTCCGATTACAGTACGCGTGTACAAGATATTGCACTGACGCAGAGCCATGCCTTTGTGGTACTTAAGTCAGGAAAAGTATATAGCTGTGGATCCAGTATCGGTCTTTCTGCACGTGTTCTAGGTTATGACGGATGGGGAGACGAATTCAAGCAAATTGATGCATTGAAAGAGTTGAGAATATCTCGTGTTTTTCCAGGCTTAGCTTCCATGGTATATCTTACGAATGACGGACAAGTCTATATATCTGGTCATGTAAAAGGTAGCAGTAACATTAGCACTAGTCCGTTACCAAGACGCATTGCATTACCTGATGGAGTGTCGATTATTGATGTGGATGGCGGCTTTATAAATCAGCTAATATCAAGCGACGGTCGTATTTTTAATGTATCAGAAACAGATGCCGGCATAATAGCAACCGAAGATGAAAAACTAGCAGGCCAAAAAGTAAAGAGCGTAAAAAAGGGTGAAGAATTTTCACTTTACTTAATGGATGATGGCAGTGTCTTTAGTGCTGGTGTAAACGAACACGGGCAGCTAGGCCATGGCGACAAAGAAAATAGAAGCGTACCCACTGAAATTGAAGCATTAAGAGGCATCTCTGTTTCAGCAATTGAAGTAGGTTTACGTCATTCAATTTTTATTGCTGAAGATGGGCAAGTATTTACTTGTGGCTGTGGTATTAATGGCGTACTCGGTTATGGCGGCAATGACGATAAACTATTGCCAACTTTGATCGAATTCCCTGATGGTCCGAAAATTGTATCTGCGAGCACCAATGAAGCGTATTCATTGTTTACTTCAAGTGATCGTCTTTTTGCTTGCGGTCGACAAGGTGAAAAAGCGCTGGGGATGGGAGATGATGCTGATAGTACGAACACTTATAAAGTACATGAAGTGATTTTTCCTCCTGGCATAGCTATTAAAAAGCTCATAACGATTGATGGTGATAAAAGTTTATCAACTACATCGGTACACAAATCAATTGCACTTACAGATGATGGTCGATTATTTGGTTGCGGAGACCGCGCGGTATATCGCTGCGGAGAAGTTGAATCCGATTTTGAAAGAAAGCATGGCTTTGGCCGAACACAAATTGAATATAGATGCCGCTGGAATGAGCCCTTAGTCATAAGAAACCCTGGACTGGATTCAGCACCAGCTTCATGCCCACGTTTATGGCAAGAACCTTCTTCCAGCACATTTTTTCGCATCACACTGACACCTGGAATTGCTAGTGATTCAACCGAACAGAGTCATGGCGCAGGAGCTCCAACCAATGCTCCTAGATGACAAGTAATACCTTGCTGAAGCATACTTAAGGGCAAAAACTGCAGCCGTCACCATCCTCTGTTAACAACAATTTTTCTACAAGACGGTCTCGAATTTCGCTAAAGCCTGATTCAGATGCTAAATCAAAGGCCGTTTTGCCGTCAGCATTCTTCACATAAATATCTACCGCATCATCGTTCAACAGAACCTTGACAATATCTACTCGCCCCATGCTAACCGCAGTCAAAAGTGGCGTATCTCCATACTTCATTTTATTATTAACTACCGCAGTGGAGTAAGGCAGCAACAGCCTAACAATATCGACCTTATTATTAATCACGGCCAAATGCAAAGCACTCTGACCAAGTGCTCCCAGCATACCAACCTTAATATCCTGCCGAGTTAGTAAAACTTCAACCGCAAATAAATCACCACGATCTGCAGCCAACATGAGTGGTGTCAGACCTCCTATATAAATATTGACATCAACGTCTGGATTTCTTAATAGCAACGCTACAATTACATAATTTCCCTCACTCAATGCCAGCGTCAGTGGCGTATGCGCATAGCTGGCCAAACCAAATTGGGCGTTAATATTTGCAACTTTATTACTAAGGTATTCAACCACAGCAATTTTCTTTTCTTGTATCGCATAGTACATTGCCGTATGTCCATTATGATCAGCTAAATTTAAATCTACAGTAGGATACCGCATTATTATCTCTGTAGATTCATCATTATCGCACAGCAACGCATACAGTAGTGCCGTCATTCCAAACTTTGTTTGTGCGTTAATGTTTCGGTCATTGATTGTTAAAACTCTTTCAACCACTTTATCCAGACCACGAATAACTGCATACATTAAAACCGTAAAACCATCTTCTTGCTCCAAAGATACATCGATATCTGGCAAAGCCAATAGTTTATTGGTAAGCACATGATTCTCAGAATAAACCGCATCATGTAACAGGGTTATACCATGAGCATCTTGAGTATTAGGCTTAAAAGTAGGATGGGAAAATATAGCGTCATGAAGGTAGGAACGTGTATCATGCTCAACAATATACATAAATGCGGTACGATCATCCTCATCTTGAAGGTCAACATCCAACTCAGGGTGCGCCAGTATGCTAACTGCCATCACCCATTGCTCATTTAAAAAGGCCAACATCAGCGGACTTTTACCCTGAGCATTAACCTGATTAACATCAACCCTATCATTCTGTAACAACAACCTTAACATTCTATGTTGCGAGTTATTTATAACAATATGCAATACTGAGTTGCCATCACCATCAATGCCACACATCTCTATTGGATACTGCAACATCTCTTCATACAGCTCAAGCTGATCATGCCTCACCGCCAAGAAAAATAAACCTTGAAACACATCAATTTCCCACTCTTGCTCAACTAACAAGTTTTCTATGCCCACTTGTGAAACAACATAACAAATTATGTTGCACTCTTGCCACTCTATGCATTTATAAACAATCAACTGATCAAAAGCATAAGGGTAGTCAGGTTGTTTGCATACCAAGTAACTTACCGCCTTAAAAAATTCAGCGGGGTCATCCAGCCAAACCAAAGCCTCCCAGAATTTTCGTTCTGCAACGAACTTAATAAGTGCTTTCCTAGGTAACAACACCAATTGCTGTAATGCGCCCCTCGCATCCCCTTCATTCATAAGTAGACAAACTGCATCGCCTATCATGCCCCCACCTTCGCACCGTGTCACCATCAATTCCACTTGTTTACACCGCTCTTTACAATGCGTCACATTGCGATTACATAATCTGAATTCATCTTCTAGGTGGCCAACTGCAGGCAGACCCAAACCAGCAAACATCACACGATCACCCGTGTATTCCAACGCAAGTCTGGCTTGTAGCTTTAGCTGTTTTAAATCCTCCGATTGTCTATCATTTAACTCGACCACCGGCTGATCACTAAGACTGTCACACACATCACCATACACATGCAAGCTTCGTTGATAATCATACTGGTCATAACACCTTGCTAAATCAAGCTTATGTGCAAATGTGATAATATGATTAATCATTATTTTTTCTTGCTTTTGTTGTTCAGTGCCCGTGGCTTTATGAGGAAAATTCGGGTCCCCCATATAACGTAAAATTTCGGCATAAAACTCACACTGATCATCATCGAAATTACATACTTCTGTTAAAAAAATCTTTAGATGAGTAACAGAGGCCTCTTGATAACGTTGATATAAGTCAGGATTATCAAAAAATGCTATTTCTGACTCTCGACCTATTTTTGAAAGAGCCAACAACACTTTTATAATATTTATGTCATCAGTTACCAGCGTATCACAATATTGTTTAAAACTCGGATCAGTAGCATGCCGAGAAAAATACCGCACTACTGAATCAACATAAGATACCACACGAACATGATGTGCCAACGCATGGTTATGGCGACAAACATCAAATAAAGGGTCTTCATTGTCCTGGTAAGCTTTATTTAGGATTACAGATGCATGACATAATGCCAAATCAACAATATACTCATCTGTGCTATCAGCCATCATGCCGTGAACCACATGTGCATCGTAAACCAGCACACCACGGACCTCCCGCCTATCATGAGTCTGTAAACAGAATGGCGGCAACAGATGTTCTGCCTCTGCAGACTGTATCGATATGCTACTGATTGAGCCAAACAAAGACCCATGCAGAACAGTTTTTGACTGAAGTTTTCGAAATCCTTGCGCACCGTCTGGATTGGATGAATAGCTATTCATACCTCTACGCTCTACTGGTACCCCATTAGACATAGCCAGGTCAATAGAGCCCAACACTTCACCCTCATACCTCACCAGTGTATTCTCGCCCCGAGTTGAATTAACCATTTTATTAGTAGCACTCACAACCAATAGCGCTTTACATAATGACTCTTCAAGCCTAATACTATCAGGCTCCCCTAATTCATTACCCCTCAATAGGTCATTCATTAGCTGAAAATGATCTTGAGTATATTCACGTACGGCATCTTTTTCGACCTGAGTCACACGAAGCGGAACACTACTATTACCTACTGTACTATCTATATCAGATAATCTAAGCTCATCTGATTTAGCCTCACTTACCTCCTCTAAACTTTCACGTAATTTTCTTTGCAATGCCAGCAACAGATCATGTTGCTCTATTGGATCTAATATAAAATGATATAAGTTGGCATATTTGAGTGCCAACGAGACATTATAAGTCATTCCATTACTGCAAGTGGCCATTAAATGCCTAGCTTGACTTACGTTAAAGATCACTTGGTTGTCACCGTCACGCATAGCATCATAACACCCATGATCCGATGGCACAGTTGTAAATGCTATACCCAACACACAATGCAGTATGTATTCAATATCACGATGCGCACGATTTTTTTGACTAGGACCTTGCAGTGGAGTAATCGATTCAGGTTTTTCTAAATGGCTGTGCTGAAATTTATATAAACTGTTGGCTACATCATATTGACCTGCCATTAATGCATAACTAATTAACGCACTGACATCCTCATGTGGCCAATCTGCCAATATCGCCTCAACAACATCTACATCACCTACTTCATAAACAGCAACTTTTAAAGCTGAATTCACCTAACCTCTCCTACAATACATCTTCTTTTAGCCGTATATTATCGTCTATATTTAAAAGAACAAGTATAATACAACACTATTACTACTCGATATTTAAGATAGAAATACTTTTGATATTTACAGCAGATGGGCATGCAAGCCATTCTAGGCCTGTTCATCAATAACAACTTTCGTTATGCTTAACACAGATTTAGTAACACACTAAGGTTAATACCCTATGCAATGGAACGTGATTTCTCCTGTAGATAATTCAGTCTACGCCAGCGGCAAATACGCCACCGTACAACAAATCGAAAGCACTTTGGCCGATGCCAAACAGGTACACCACCACTGGAAAAAAGTTGATATCGCTGAACGCGCACGACTGTGCCGGCAATTTGTCGATAATTTATTCACCCAAGAGGCGCAAATCTGTGAAGAACTCAGCTGGCAAATGGGCAGACCCATTAGCCAATGCCCCGGCGAACTCAACGGCGTCAAAGAACGCGCACACTATATGATTGATATCGCTGAACAAAGCTTGGCCGATATCATCATCGAAGACACCGCCGATCAAAAACGATTTATCCGACGCGAGCCAGTCGGCACTGTCATGGTAATCGCACCATGGAATTACCCCTACCTCACGGCGATTAACAGCATTATCCCAGCCATTATGGCTGGCAATTGCGTTATTTTAAAACATGCGTCACAAACACCACTAGTTGCTGAACGCTTATTTGAAGCCTTTCAGCTTGCCGGCCTACCTCAAGGTGTATTTCAATATCTGCAACTTGATCGCAATCAGGCTGAGCAAGTGATTACCAACCCTCGCATTGATTTCGTTGCCTTTACGGGCTCAGTAGCCGGTGGTCGCAGTATTTACCAGCAAGTCAGCCAACGCTTTATCGGCTGCGGATTAGAGCTCGGTGGCAAAGATTGCGCTTTTGTTACCGCCAATGCTGATATAGCTTTCACCCTCGACAGCTTGGTCGATGGCAGCTATTTTAACTCCGGTCAATCCTGCTGCGGCATTGAGCGCATTTATGTTAGCCACAAAATATTTAATGACTTTGTTGAAGGCTTTGTTGAGCGCGTATATCAATATCGTCTTGGCAACCCACTGGATACAAACACCACGCTTGGTCCTATGGTACGCGATAGCAGTGCCAATGCTGTGCGCCAACAAATTGCTGACGCCGTACAACAAGGTGCTACTGCATTAATAGATGCTAATCGTTTTGACACACATAGCGAATCATCCGCCTACTTAGCACCGCAAGCATTGATTAATGTTGACCATACAATGGCTCTTATGCGTGAAGAAAATTTTGGTCCAGTAGTGGGTATTATGGCAGTCAACAGCGAACAACAAGCCATCGACCTTATGAACGATAGCCCCTATGGGCTCACGGCAAGCATTTGGAGTAATGATATTGCCCACGCCGAAATGATTGGCAATCAAATTCAGACCGGTACCTGGTTTATGAATCGTTGCGACTATCTGGATCCAGCACTCGCCTGGACTGGTGTTAAAGATACCGGTATGGGTGTCAGCTTATCTGAGTTAGGTTATAATCAACTCACTCACGCCAAATCGTTTTATTTAAGGACAACCAATGGATAACGCCGCTTTTACTACGCAATGGAACTACCCCACAACGATTTGGTTTGGCCTAGGGCGTATCCGTGATATTGCCGATGCCTGTGTACAATTAAACATCAAAGCACCAATGATCGTTACCGATCCTGGTCTCACTGAATTACCCATGATTGCGCACTTACAAGAGCTATTAAATGAGGCGGGATTGCACAATAGCGTTTATAGCGACATCAAATCCAACCCCACCGGCACTAATGTTATCGAAGGTTGCCAAGAACTGCACGACAACCAACACGACAGCGTAATAGCAATCGGTGGTGGCAGCGCTTTAGATACCGCAAAATGCATTGCGTTTTTAGCCAATCAAGATCAAGCCTTATGGCAATACGAAGACAAAGGCGATAATTTTAAAAAAGCTAATGCCGATGCTATTTTGCCCATCATTGCCATTCCAACTACAGCAGGCACAGGCTCTGAAGTCGGTCGCGCCAGTTTAATTGTTGATGAAGAAACGCATAGTAAACGCATTATATTTCATCCAAAGATGTTACCATCGATCGTTATTTCCGACCCAGAATTAACCGTGAGCTTACCACCAAAACTCACAGCAGCAACCGGCATGGATGCTTTTGCTCACAACCTAGAAGCGCTATGCGCACCAGGCTTTCACCCGATGGCTGATGGCATTGCACTCGAAGGTTTACGACTCATTAAAAAATGGCTACCTATCGCTTATAAAGATGGCAATAACCTCGAAGCACGCAGTTATATGCTAACTGCCGCGACCATGGGCTCAACCGCTTTTCAAAAAGGCCTCGGCGCCATTCATTCACTATCACATCCGGTCGGCGCGATATATGGTGCACACCATGGTTTATTAAACGCTATATTTACGCCGTATGTCTTACGTTATAATCGCCCAGCGATTGAAAATAAAATGGTACGCTTGGCTGAATATTTGGACCTTGATGACAAAAGCTTTAATGGCGTTTATCAATGGACGATTGACTTTTTACACCAACTTGACCTGCCAATTAAGTTATCGGATATAGGTGTTGATCTCGAGCATACTGACGAAATCGCTAAACAAGCGTTAGCCGATGGCTCTACAGCCACAAACCCAGTTGCGCTAACAGAGCCCGCACTAAAACAATTATTCGAAGAAGCAGTTAAAGGCAAGATCTAGGAGACATTGATGGCCAATATTTTGGTAGCTGGTTTTATGCATGAAACCAATACGTTTTGCACGCAGCCCACCACGCTAAATGATTTTGAACAAGCCGACGCTTATCCCGGTTTAACGTTTGACAAAGACTGCCTGGAAGTATTTAAAGATAACAATATTGGTCTATCAGGCTTTATCGAACAAGCACAACGACTCGGCCATAACATCACACCAATATTATGGTGCCAAGCACCACCGTTTGGTATTGTTACAGAAGAAGCTTACGAACATATCTGCAACTTAATCTGCGAAGGTGTCGCAAAACATAAAAACTACGATGCCATTTTCTTAGACTTACATGGCGCCATGGTCTGTGAAGTCAGCCAAGACGGTGAAGGTGAATTAGCCAAACGCATACGTGACATTTGCGGTGAAGACATACCGATTGCTTGCGCACTGGACTTACACGCCAATGTCACACAAGAAATGTATGAGCTCTTTGATGTAATGGAAATATACCGCACTTATCCGCATATTGATATTTTCGATACCGGCGTTCGAGCAGCTAATGCACTGGATGATCGCTTGGATTTAGCTAAACCCTTTTACAAAAACTTTTACAAATTACCGTTTTTAATTCCGCTGACATCGCAATGCTCACTGATTGAACCGGGCAAAGGTATATATAATTACCTTATTGAACTCGCTAAAAAACACGATTGCTACTTATCTTATGCGATGGGTTTCCCATTAGCGGATATTTTTGATTGCGGCCCCGCCATTGTTGGCTATGGCGAAGATCAAAAACAAGTCGATAAAGCCTGCAAAACACTATTAAATTTTATTAACTCGCACAAACACGAATTTAAACTCAACGTATATCCTGCAGATGAAGCAGTTGCTAAAGCCATCAAAAAAGCCAACGGCAGTGAGCTACCTGTCGTGATCAATGACACACAAGATAATCCAGGCGGTGGCGGTAGCAGTGATACCATGGGATTATTATCAGCGCTCGTCAAAGCACACGCTGAAGATGCCGTGCTGGCTTTAGTGCACGATGCTGAAATCGCTGAACACGCTCACGCCATTGGTCTCAACAATGAAATGGTGATTGATCTCGGCGGTAAATCAGGCATTGAAGGTGATGCACCATACCACGGCAAGTTTGTTGTTAAAGCATTAGCCGATGGTAAGTTCACCGGCACCGGTGCGTACTATCATAACGTGCCATTTAATTTGGGACCGATGGCCGTATTAGAAGTCGAAGGCGTTAAGGTCATCGTATCCGCGAAAAAAATTCAAGCCGCCGATCAGGCAATCTTTCGCCATGTCGGCATTGAACCGAGTGATCGCAATATTTTAGCATTAAAAAGCTCAGTACACTTTCGTGCGGATTTTTCTGACATTGCCAGCGAAATCATTACCGCTATTGCACCCGGCGCCTGTGTAGCTAACTTACGCGAGTTACCCTACGAATATTTACGCAGTGACTTACAAATTTTATGATCTCAGCGTTGCCGCTACAGGTTGATCCTCTTTCCCTTCTTCCACGTCTGGTGCGACCGCAGGTAATGCACCAGCTTGCGCGGTGACTGCTTGATGACGCAATAATCGTTGTGTTTCTGAGGGGGACATTCCATTAGCACCCAGCCAATGCGTTAGATCTTGTGATGTCTTAACCTGCGCGTCATCTCTAGCCATGGCGATTTGATTTTTTTCCTTGCGTAAAAACTTATAAGCAGAGACTGCAAACAAACCTAAAGCTAAAAACCGAGCCGCTTCAGATAAAGCAGTTGGTTTACTATCATAGCCGATAAACGTTCGTAAAAATTTACCAAATTCATTCTTTTTATGGCTAAGCGAAGTTTCCCATAGCTTGACGTTATACCAAGGGACATTGGCATCATCTCCGTAGGGACCAAATACTTTTAACTCTTGGAATTCATGCGCCGCATAATTAAACATACCAGATGAAATAGCGGCTAATAGCACTGCAGCTGCTTTTCTAAATTTATCACGTGACAATAATCGGCTTGAAAAATGCAATGATAAAACGGCTATTGAACTAATTGCAACACCAACGGGAATAGATAATGCTAACGACTTCGCGTTCTGATTATTCAAGCCCAATACTAAAATCGCTTCAGACACCTCTCCTAAGGCTGTCATAAAGGGATATTTGCCAACCGCCCAAGCTTCAGATAGGCGAGAGTCAGCCGATGCGGCTTTTGTAATCGCCCCTTCAGCTTTATCACAAGATCGAACTGGGCTTAATAATTTTAGAATCTCTATACCAAAATTATGCACCAAGACTCCGATTGCAAATTTTGTTATTCCTTCAATTAATTTAACACCGGTATCACCAATCCCTTCTTTGCCATGCTCGTGGTAGGCATAAACTAGTGGCCCACATAACACCCCTGCAGCGATAACACCTGCGACTACACTGGCTGTTACCATCCATCTGAACCGGTTTGCTTGTTCAGTACTAAGCCGCAGCTCACGTTCACCGTCCTGCTGAGCACCCGCTTGGTTTTGCCGTTGTAATCTGGCAATAGCTAAAATAAAAGTCGACACGACGATACCAAGCTCAAACAGTTCTCGTGTGACAATTGAAGTTTCGTCGGTTGTAATCAACGCATCAGAACTTCCAGCGCCATCTCCATTTGCAAATGCTTTGGGTAGCATGGCAAATAGCAACGCCATCGTTACTAAAGCGCTTCTACGACTAAAAGGATTAATTGATTGACTGTTTGCAAGGCGCAAGTGCTTCTCCATGTTGTGGGTGAATCCATATAATTAGAATGATACGCATACTAATGCAAATGATTCTCATTTACAACTAAAAAAACTTCTAGAAACTTGCTTTGACTTCCTCACTAAAACCCAGCATAACCGTGTCTTTATACTGCCAAACCGGTCGCTTAATCAGACTGGTATGTTCAACCATTAAAGTAATCGCTTTCGCCTGATTAAGATCGGCCTGCTGTTCAGCCGATAATTTTCGCCACGTGGTACCGCGACGATTCAATAGCAACTGCCAATCAACATGTTGACACCACGCCTGTAATTGCGCCTTTGTAACACCTTCCTTTTTAAAATCATGGAAGCTATATTCCATTGAATTAGCCGTAAGCCACTTAAGTGCTTTTTTAACTGTATCGCAATTTTTAATACCGTAAATTTGAATCATTTTCTTAAACCTCTAAAAGATAATACGTGGAACCATTATTACTCTGCCATAGTTGTCAAGAAAATAAGCGATTAAGCACCATGTGCATTTGACTGGCCATTAAATCAAAGTCAGTAGCGCGCATTTGATCCGGGGTTTGCACATGTTTACCAGGCACCAAGTCTTGTGGACATTTTTGAATAAACACTTCCGTTTCAGCACGCGTTAATTCCAAATGGCATTGCATGCCTAACACTCGCTCGCCGTATTGAATGATTTGTCGTGGACAACCAACACTCGACGCTAAAACCTGCGCATTCGACGGCACGCCCGGCATATCATAATGCCAATGACCAGCAATAAACTTAGGTGGCAAATCGTTA
This sequence comes from Coxiellaceae bacterium, assembly GCA_029210045.1. GTDB lineage: Bacteria > Pseudomonadota > Gammaproteobacteria > Coxiellales > Coxiellaceae > JARGNX01. The sequence continues at coordinate 57,538 of JARGNX010000005.1, read as the reverse complement.
AGTAACTCCGATTGCACACCTACCGCACTGAGCTCAACTGGGAAAAAACCCACCTCACGCTCAGGACTCCTTTCTGCTGGAGCGCCAAACGCCGCACTGATTAATTGCGCACCTAAACACACACCCAGCACAGGCTTATTGGCCGCCACGGCTTGCAAAATCAAACCCAATTCCGCTTGCAAATAAGGGTATTTTTCAAGTTCCACAGCACTTTGCGGACCGCCCATAATAATCAAGCCATCAAAGCTATTCACATCCGCTACCGTGTCACCCTTATAGGGGCAACAAACTTCAGTCACGTGATTCTGCTGATCAATCCAATCGGTGATGCTACCAAGTGCCTCGAAAGAGGCGTGAGAAAGTATATTAAGTTTCATCCTGGCAGTATATCATAGCCACTAGCACCAACAAGCATGTACATAAACGGCAAATAAGTATTTTAAACCCATAAAAACACCTTAAGCCAACCTTAATTTTTCATTGCTTCAATCAGATTAAGGCTGTCTTAATATTCAAACCATAAAGTAGGCACCGAGAACATAGGAACGTTGGAATAAACCATGAGAAGAGCAGCGAAATCAGCAGGCGTATTTATCAGTCTACTAAGTAATATCAGCTTAGCGCACAGCTTATCATTTTACCTGAGAGAAAGGTACGACTTAAACGATGCAGACTTAAGCACTACTGGCTTTCTTGATCAATTACAGTTGCATCTTAAAATGATTAGCCCGGAAAAACCGGATAAAAATAGACTGAAACTGTGGTGCGATTCTTGGTGTCAGAAAAATACCGAATTATTAGCACCCTATAAACTAGAACGACCAGAACGCACTATTCATCGCTCGGATAAGCGCATACGTCGCTTGGATCACCTCGCGAAATTATTAGCCCCGAATGAAGAGATATCACCATGCCTAGCAGTGGCCATCACTGCCCGTGGCATAATTGTCTCCAGTAATCGCACGCGAAGACCCAGTGAATATAAGAAAAGCACCATCCATAGCTTCGTGGAAAACAGATTACATATTCTGCGTGAACTTTTTTACGCCTATTATGACTGCAAAGATGCCACCATACGTGAAAGCTTATTACAACAAGCCGCGCGTGACTTGGAGGCTACTGGTGGCATATGCAACTTAACCGTTAGCGACACAAAAAAACGCAGGCACCCTACCCACAAACAATTAGACAACCTTGTTAGTATATTGCGAAAAGTCACTCTCAGTGTGCTAAAAGAGAGTGAAGCTACAGCAGGCTTTACAGATGTAGAAAAATACATACTGTCATCAGCTAAGCCTGCCATATTCCTTTATCCCGACGAAATCTATGAAAAAGAAGTTGGCGGCTCCTTGCATGCGGAACAAGTACTAGTACACTTCATTGAAGCGGACGGTGCACACGAATACTTCTATGAACCACTTCCTATTGGAATAACCAAATTAGCCTGTTCAGACTGCGATAGAATATTACGCGCTAAACCCTATATTGCTTTTCGCGGCAGCCATGGCATGTCTTACCCTGGCGTTGTTGATACGAACACTAGCGCTGTGGCTAGTGGTGCCGGCGGCGCTAGCGGCATAAAAAGGAAAGTCTCACGGACCGGTGAAACTTTACCAGATGATAGCGATTCCAGTGGCGACGATGAAGACAGCCTCTACACCTGCGTAACTACCACCTCTACGAGCGTGTCTAGCAGCTCTAGCACCCCCAGCAGCCATCCACGTCCTACCCGTAGCTTAAGATCGCTTAGAGCAGATCTGAGCACTTATAGCAGCAACATGTTTCACTTAATGTATACACCCATCTCGCCAGTGCCTAATACTCCAGTAGTAAAACCAGCCGCAGCGCCTGACGCAGAACATGCCTCGGAAGCCATAACCAATAGTCTATAATAACCATGGTTTATCTGTAAGGAGTAACCCATGGACAACTGCTGTAACACACCCAACACTGGCGATCATCGCGAAGTCATGATGACTGAAATCATGACGCCGGATATGGCCAACTTTGGTGGTAATGTACACGGTGGTGCCATTTTGCAATTAATGGATCGTGTGGCTTATGCTTGCGCTTCTCGCTACAGCGGCTTTTATACCGTCACCTTGTCTGTTGATTATGTGCTATTTAAACAAGCCATTAAAGTCGGGGAACTCGTTTCCTTTTATGCGAGCGTTAATCATGTTGGAAAAACATCAATGGAAGTTGGTATTCGCGTTGTGTCAGAAGAAATATCCTCTGGCATCAAACGTCACACCAACACCAGTTACTTCACCATGGTTGCTATGGATGACGATCATAAACCCTGCCCAGTTAAACCACTTGAATTACGTAACGACAATGAAATACGTCGCTCAAAAAATGCCGAATTGCGCAAACAATTACGCAAAGACTACCAAAACAAACACCTACAAGGTAAACGATAAGGAATACCTCATGAATAAGTTACTCATCGTATTATTAGCATTTCTACCCATATCACTATTTGCAGCTCACCACACACCTAGCTACCCCGCCTCACTGAATGGAAAAACATTGTATGCAGCATACACCTATGGCAAACCAGCCGGTAAAGTTTTAAAAGTAACGTATGGTAAAAAAACATTTGTAACCACTGAAATACCCAGCGGTAAGAAACTCACAGGACAATATAAATATCAATTAACCGATGCCAAAAAAGGCATCGCCAGCATGACATTAATCCCTAACCAAACGCAATTTGATGGCGCCACCCAAAAGCTCAGCTTTACTTTCGAATCAAGTGGCTTAGCTCGCTTTACCGATAATACAGAAAAAAATGGCGCAAAAGCCGGTGGCTTAATTGGATTTGCGATTGGCTCATAGCTCTGTGTAAAAATAACTCAAGACTTGACGATAAACTTGCGGCTGTGGTTTTATAAAGTAGTGCCAAGGGAGTGGGAGGTACTATGCGAGAGGCCGCCGAACGTAGTCCGTTAATTATTGATATTTTGGTTGATGGGACTTCACGAACCGTTAATGATGAATCAGACAGTCATTCCACCAGTGTTGTGGGTAAAATTTTAACAGAAAGAGTTAACAAAGACGGTGCAAGCTACCAGCTATTGGCTTGCGGCCATGAAACCGTATTGCCGCTAGACGCTGATCGTGCCGTTTTTTACCACTGCGGCTTAGCTGCAGACAAGGGCAAGTTCAAAGGCCACCCCATCACCATGCCAGCTGGAACCTCCACAGGAGCCACAGATGACGGCAAAGATGAAATGGCTTTCGTTACCTACGAGGCTGTATCCCAGTATATTCAACGTGTCAAAAGAGCTAACCCAACACGCCAAGTCATACTTAATTTTGCGGGCTACAGCCGTGGTGCTATTGTCATTGGCCATCTTACCAATGAATTTGCCAAAAAATATGGCGCTGATGATGGTGTAACACTTAATCGAGCCGTGGGCATAGACCCCGTTGCGGGTAGCTCTTCAGGCTGCTTGATTGACAATGAAAAAAAGCTTGCAGACCACCGCATAAAAGCAGCAGCCTTCCCGCCCGTTAATACTAAAGTATGGGGTCGTGTGCAGCACCTAAATTTATATTACGCAACAGAAGTGGCGCGCGCTCACTTTCAAGCACAAACACCACACGGTATTACAACGCACAATGGTCGACGCGTACTTAATTTTGATGACCGTACACACATTACTGTTACTAACATTGCCACGAGTCATCATGACATTGCATGCACAAGAGATAGCGACGATTCACATGTACCATTTCCGATATTAATTTTAGAGTGCTACCTACAAGACAAAGATTTACCACGGTTTGGTGATGATCAATTACTCGATACAGCAATGCCCTATCGCGTGTCGATGGAGCAAATTCAGGCGTGCTTAGTCAATCACACAAACCTTGGTTATCGTGAAGTACTGAGTATTGGCTTTCTTTGGAAATTAGCAAACCTTGCATTTACCGGAAGACATTCCTATGTAACTCCATTGATAGCAAGAGCAATATTATCTACTGACCATCCAGTATTACATGCCTCCTACCAACGGTCAGTCTTTATGGATGCGTGTGGTTTTTTATCGGACCTCTTTAGATCAGGCGTTATAAAAGAGGATCTACATACTATTGCACTAAACGTTGACCATCCGCAACATAGATTTCTTATTAATTGCTATCAACGCTCATCGTATTATCATGCATCCCACAACGTACTATCGGCAAATTTAACTGATAAAACAGCAGAAGAGATTGATAAAATATTACTACAAGGTACGTTTATTAAACCATGCATTAAGCAGATATGCCGCTCGCCCTTTAGCACAACCAAGGAAACCTTAGCTGAAGCTGGAGCATGGAACGCCGAGCAATATCTAAAAACACTTAAAACAATGAGCACCGTGATCGCGTCTAAAGCGATTCAATTGCATCTTATTAGGCGCTTAGCGCCCGGCGGCCTATGGACCAAACCGATTGACCTCACCCGCCTGCGCCGACCCAAAGCCGAGCCGCAGGCCAGCGCAGAGTTATGCGGATTTACCGAAACAAAAGCTGGCATGTAGTGCAACGTTAACGTTTAAATGCATTCTTCAGTTGTGCACTCAGTGCATTTTCAAATGCCGGCACTGCAGATTTAGCCTTTGTTGGCTTTGTTCGCTTTTGAGCAGGTTTCGCAGTCTTAGGCTCTTTATCGCTTTTCATCGTTAAGCTAATACGGTTACGCTGAGCATCCACCTCAACCACTCGCACCTTAACAATCTGCCCTACCTTGACCTCTTTATGCAAGTCTTTAACAAAGTGATCAGCAATTTGTGACACATGCACTAAACCATCTTGATGCACACCAATATCTACAAACGCACCGAAATTAGCGACGTTGGTAATCACGCCCTCTAATTGCATACCTGGCTTCAGATCACAGACCTTGTTAATACCTTCGGAGAATTTCGCCATCGTAAATTCAGGCCTTGGATCACGCCCCGGCTTTTTAAGCTCATTAATAATATCCGTAATTGTTGGCAAGCCAGCCGCATCACTAACAAAATGCATTGGGTTAAGCGAGTTCAATAACGATACATTTGCTAATAAATCCTTTACTTCCGTTTCACTATTTGCCGCAATCTGTTTCACCACATCATAACTTTCTGGATGCACAGCAGAACGGTCCAATGGATTTTTACCGTCCATAATCCGCAAAAAACCAGCCGCCTGCTCGAATGTTTTATCACCTAATCGAGGCACCGACTTAATGCTTTTGCGATCAGTAAAACGACCATGCTCTTCTCGGTATTTGACAATATTATTCGCTGTGGTTTCATTTAACCCAGAAATACTAGTGAGCAAAGGTACTGAAGCGGTATTAATATCAGCGCCGACGGCGTTAACACAATCTTCAACGACCGCTAACAAAGAACGTTCTAACTTAAGCTGGTTCACATCATGTTGATACTGACCCACACCAATCGCTTTAGGCTCAATCTTTACTAACTCGGCCAGTGGATCTTGCAAGCGACGCGCTATCGATACTGCACCACGATACGAAACATCTAAATCAGGGAATTCTTTCGCTGCTAACTCCGATGCCGAATAGACCGAAGCACCCGCCTCTGACACCACAATTTTTGTCATTGCCAGCTTCGGCAAGGCTTTCAATAACTCAGCTGCCAGTTGATCGGTTTCACGCGAAGCCGTTCCATTACCAATGCTAATGAGTTTTACTTTATATTGCTTGCACAACTGCGCTAACGTTGCTAATGCTTTATCCCATTGCTTTTGTGGCGCATGCGGATAGATCACGCAATGGCTTAATAGCTTACCGGTACCATCAACCACGACCGTTTTAACACCGGTACGAAATCCCGGGTCCAAACCTAATACAACAAAATCACCAGCAGGTGCCGCCATTAAAAGGTGTTTTAAATTATCATGAAATACTTTAATCGCTCCCTCATCAGCACGGGTTTTTAATTCCTGCATGCTTTCGATTTCAAGCTTCACTTTTATTTTGACCTTCCAACACCACACGATAGTTTGCCAAAGCCAACTCTCTTTGGCAGGCTTCTTAGCCAAAGCCATACTGGTTAATATCATTTGATACACTTGATCTAAAATAGCCTCATCAATAAAATCGACATGCAAATGCAAGATACTTTCTTTACGGCCACGAAACATAGCTAATACGCGGTGTGATGGCACCTTATTTATCGCTTCGCTAAACTCAAAATAATCTGAAAACTTCACCCCTTCTTTTTCTTTATCCTTAGCTACCTTACTGCTCATTTCTGCCGAGCGCCAAAACAACTGGCGCAATTGTTGTAGTAAGTCAGCCTGCTCCGCCACTTGTTCGATAATGATATGACGCGCGCCCTCTAATGCAGCCTTTACATCAGCGACACCTTTCTCCGCATTCACATAAGCTAAAGCCGCTTTTTCAGGATCTGCATCAACATTAGCTAAGAGATGATTAGCTAATGGCTCCAATCCTGCTTCTTTAGCGATTTGTGCTTTAGTGCGGCGCTTAGGCTTATAGGGTAAATACAAATCCTCCAAACGCGTTTTAGAATCAGCCGCTATAATCGCTTGCTTGAGTTGTGGCGTTAATTTCCCTTGCTCATCAATGGATTTTAAAATCACAGTCTGCCGATCATTGAGTTCAGTCAAATAAGTTAAACGCTCAGCTAGCGTACGCAAATCGGTATCTGAAAGGCCACCAGTCGCCTCTTTGCGGTAACGCGCAATAAACGGCACCGTTGCACCCTCATCTAATAGATTCATGGTGGACTGCACCTGTTTAGGCTGCACCTTAAGTTCGCTTGCTATTATTTGCACAAAATCCAATGATCTCTCCATCGTTTTAAACTGGAAACAGAGAGTAATCGACACCTACCGATAGGTCAACCTTGGTAGCATTTGCGGTGTTGAATCCACAGATTTAGCAGGCCGAAACAGTCCGAGCACTAAACGCCCATCTTGGATCTGCTTTTTTTGCGCCACGAAGTCAATAAGCTCTTGAGTCTTAGGGGGTATAAGAATAAGCTTGTCTGCTTCTAGCATAATATGCTCGAATAATTCACTTCTGAAATCATCACTATATTTTAAATGTAATAACGACCTTATTATACCAACATGTAACTCATCTAACGGGCAGTTCATAACCATATGAGCAACAACACTTGACATTCCAGCATTTTCGATTGCGATAGAAAGTGCTGAATGCCCCCCTTCGTTTCTTTGAGTAAAATCAGATGGTAAACAACATCTCAAAAAAAGCCAAGCAACGTCACTTCGACCTCTAAATACTGCATACATTAATGCAGTGATGCCGTTGCGTTGACTAGCGCTTACATCCACCCTCCGCTGCAGTAATAATTCTGCAAGTTCATACCGACTAGTATCCGCGGCTATCATCAGAGGCGTCTTCCCATCCTTATCAATCGGGGAATTTAAATACTCTAAAGGTGCATTATTTATGACATATTTACAAGCCGTAAAAGGAGGGTTCTCAACACACAACAACTTTGACAACACTGAATCACCTTCATCACAGCAGTAATAAAGATTGCAACCACGCTCCATTAATAATTTTAATAAAAGAGTTCTTGGATCAGTCAGCTCTACATTAGAGAAAAAAAGGTGATAGGAACCCGCATTCATTATATTAGCTATCAGCGTTTTACCAAAAGGCTTTTTACATGTTATCTCTTCTTTTTCGGCCTTTCCTATCAAGAAATGAACTACCGGTGTATACGCAATACTTATAGCGTAAAGGATAACAGATGGAACAATCTTCGCCCCATATCTGACTAAAACCGTAAAGATTTGCAAAGGTACTCGCGCTGCAATCATGTCAAAGAAAATAGAATTGGTAGAATAAGCATGACTATTTAACGTTGCACGATCAAAGTCACTATGCTCAAGTATACGCTCCAGCGCAACGGCTCTATTATTGATACAAGCCGCCCTAACAGCAGCGTTATTATATGAATTTACATTCACGCTTTTGGCAAGCAAGGCCTCTAATACTTGCAGATTACCACTGACCTCTAATAGCAATACTATGGCTCTGTATCCTTCATACCTTTTATTCAGATCTGATGTGCTAAGATGCTGAATACATAGTAAAGCACGATCATGCTTTTGTTGCCGTATGGCCGCATGCAAAGCTTTTAATATTACAGTTTGATTATCTTTACTCATGAGCAACAGTGAATCAATGACCTTACAACAGCTATGCTCGGACTCAATTGCAACATCGAACATAGTTCGACCTTCTTCATCACGCTTGAATAATTGCTTAACTGGAGTGCGAGCAACTACACGTAAAGCTTTTGTGATATCGTTATCGTCAATTGCCTGTTTGAGTTCAGAACGTAGCACAGCACCATCAGATGATTGCTGCATAACTGCCATATAAGCAATTTGACACTGCTCAAGGCAGTGATCGATATCAGTGTTACATCGCTTGAATTCTCCCTCCGCATAATAAAACGTGTCAATGCCATGCCCAGAGAAACAAAGATTATCGCCTGTGGCTTTTAAGCAAGTGAATGCGATAGTTTCAAGTTTAGCCAGGCCCTTTACTTGCTGCTCAGAAGGCCCAATAAAAAATAAACCAGTATCTCTTTGTGGGAAACCATTATATCCAGACATGGTATTTACATATCCACTCTTACCATACACCCTAGGCAAATCAAGCTTATGAGATAAAGCCGTGATATTATTGATATATAACTTACGTTGCTTTTCTTCATCATTCGCGCCTGTAACTAACTCAGGATAGTAGGGGTTACCCATATTCACCATAATTTCAGCATAATACTCAATAGTCGCTTCATCGTAGTGCATTACTTCGCGCATAAAATGCCGAAAATTATTAGCCGACGCTTGTTGATACTCCATATAACGCGCCTGACCTGAACCTATTGGGCTAACCTCAGACTCACGACCTGTTTTTGAGAATATCATCATAATTTTCATAATAATGATTTCTTCCGGTTGTATGCTATCGCAGAACTCCCTAAAACCAACGCTCGCAGCAAACTGTTTAAAATAGTCTATAACAGGCTCAATAAACATGCTGACACGTATATGATGTGCTAATGCATGATTATGACGAGCAATATCAAAACGTGCATTCCGAGTATCCCTATAAGGTCGCTTAAGTATTTCAAATGCAACAGACAACGCTTGCTGAATAAAATAATCATCTTGATACGCCGTTGCGACACCACGCACTATTTCGGTAGTGAAAAGTTGTTCACCTGTTTCTAGATTGTGTTCAAATGCAGTAAACCTAACACAGGAAGGTGGAAATAATACTTCTCTTTCGTACGGAACATCCGAAAAGCCAGCCACATCACCTTGCCATTGTTTATCGGAGTCGAGTTGCAGCTTCTTCAATCCTGAAGAGTCAAAATTTCCATTGTCTGAAAAGCTCAATAGCCCTGGACGCCAAACTAATTGATTGGATGTTTTCATTTGCATAAGCATGCCGCCTGGCAAGGCGCGTTCAGTACGAACCAAATTGATTCGTCCCATAGCATCTTCTCTTTTAAGGTTTTTATTAACGCCACTGATAGCCAGCACTGCTCTAACAAATATAATCTTGATTGTTTCTATGCCGTAATACACCATTGGCTCACCACGCAACAAATCATTATAATCTTTATAATTTTGTCCGGTATATTCTCTTATTGCCGCTTGCTCTGCTGCATATGCAGGCATGCTACCTATCTGTGACGTTAAAATTGTAGCTATGCTGGCTTTTGCATCGTCTTTTAGAAGTTTTTCACATAGCTTAACAAGATTATGGTCATGCTCACTTTCAGTGAGATGGAAATAACACAAATTGGCATACTTAAGCGCCAATGATAAGTTGTAGACTTGCCCATTGGGGCAATGCACGATAACAAAAGAATTTTCATTTTTTTCTAACCGAAACACATACGGAACGCCCGCTCCATCTGTTTTTTTAGCATAGTAGTCACCTTCATTGGGGTAACTCACAAAATCTGCACCTAACATACAATGAAGAACATACTCAACATGCCTTAAGGCAACATTTTTCTTAACTGGACCTTGATGGAGTGCAGTGTGTTGAATATTATTTGATTCAACTGGTGTACAAGACGATAGATAACGCACCATATCTCTATGCCCGTTAAGTAAGGCAACTGTAAACGCGGAATCTTCTGCGGCTGTTGCCTGCATATACACAGCACCATGTGACATAAGGAACTTTACCGCGTCTAAACGATCATACTGCGCCGCCAAATTTAAAGGCGAACGGCCAAGCCTATCACGTCGATTAACCTTAACGGCAGGATTAACTAGTAATATTGCCATCTGCTCAATATCACCCTCAACCGCCGCTTGTTGCAATGCAGTATTATCATCAAACGGGTTAAGTCCGGCAGCACGATGTTGTCGTGCAATAGATCGAATCGCACCTGCGGACAACTCAAAACTGTGTGCCGTCATCACCCGACGGCCATTATCATACAACTGCATACTTTGGTATTGCTGTTGCAAAAACAATGCACCAGCTAATATCTGCTGCACTTGCTTTAATTTATTTGCACACCGCATAACATTTTTTTTCTGGTCACTGCTGTCAGTTTTTCTCAATAGCTCCTGTAATTTTTCACAGTAGTGTCGATAAGCTTGTTGCAGCTGTTCAACTTTGCTTTGCAGTAACTTGTTAGCTTGCCGATAATATACCGACGTAATAACTTCGCCACTGCACGGAATGATCAAGGGTTTGCCTTTTATCCTAAACTGTTTAAGATGCGCCGCTAACATAGCAGCCATCATCATCAATTCATGTTGAGGAATGGGCGCCCTATCAGTAAAGGCGGGCTGTGCGCGAACCAGGTCACCATCAAGCTGCGCTTTGATATTTTGAAAATTGCCCGCTTTACTACGAGAAAACCAATTTATGCCTGTACGCAGATTCACCGCTGACTCTGATAGAGTAATTCGGCAAACACGCACAGCGTCAATTAATGGATGTGATATATCTCTAGTTTCAACCCACACCGTCTTCTCAGCGGCCTCACTCAACAATCTCATACACTTTGCTTAAACTCATCATTAATCTCGTTAATTAAACTGTAAGAGTATAAATATGGAGCTTGCTGAGGCAATACCCGGGGCATTACATATGTGATGTGGTATCAAAGACTTATGTGAGCTTAGCAAATGAACACCCTAGTACCTTTACTCGGTCAACCAAAAAATCAGCTATTTTCTATTCATTGCCAATACCTGCTTATAACAAGTATGTGTGGAGAACACCATGACACGAATAAACCAGTATCTTGGCATTAATAGGCAATTCGACCCTAACGAATTGATATAAATGAAAAATTAAACAAAGCTATGCTGCTGCACTGCCGCATTATGTAGTGACCCACAATAACCCCTTTAAATGCGCCTTACCGTATCCAGTAACCACCCAATCAACAACTCAGCGCACAACAAATTACAGCGGTGATGAAATCGAAGCGCAGTTAGTCAATTAACTCTTAGTCATCACAACTTTGTAGATAATATTTGTTTGTCTATAGGATTATATATTTTTTCTGGTAGCTTGGCGGGCAATGATTGCCATTGTTCTTTTACTTTAGCTTCAATTGTATCAAGTCGATGTTTCATTTCTTCGTATTTTATGTTGAGGCCTTTTGCAAGCTTCTTCCAAATATCAGGGTTTATTTTCAAGATCATAGGCAGGTGAAAGTTGGGGCTGAATGCGGTTGGGGTAGATAATTGCTAATAATAATATTAAAGGCTAGCCGTTCGATAAACTGCCAAACAGCTTCTATTCCTAAGTTTGCTTGAAAACTAGTAGCAATATTGTTGTAGCTTACTTTGTTGTATTTACTGTGGGGGTATAGTGAAAAAACCTGAGATAAGTCCTCAATATGAATGCGACTACTGTTATCTCGATCAAAACGTTTTACAGCTAAGATATTTTTTCCGTAAAATTCCTCAAACATTTCAAGTCCTTTTATTTGCTCAAAAGGCATGAGTTTTATTTCGGGTACATTTATTCCAGTTTGACTGGCTAATTGCATCATGGCAAACTCATTTTCTGGAACAGATTCAAACCGTGTTGAAGGTAATTTAATAATCCAGTCACCGCCAACACCATGGGCTGGAATGGTTAATCCGCCACTGGCTTCAAGTAATGCAGAAAACTTGAGTTGCACACCGGCTAATGAAAATCGCAAATGCCCCTCTGGTAGCAAATTAGAAACAAATGACGGTGATTTTCGTTGTGTTGGTCGTTGTGACAAGATCAGTTGATGAATATGCTATTCTTCGCTGGCTTTGTACCAGAGCCTTTGGGGCTCAATGTGCCAAATGCTGATTTCTACTATAATACCCCAATCCGAGTAGATAAGGCAGAGAAAATGAGCGAGCGCATGATTGCTGTCAATAAGTTAAAAAAGCGATATTCAGGCAATACAGAACTGTCTTTGAAAGGCGTGGATCTATGTGTTTCTCAAGGTGATTTTTATGGTTTGCTTGGACCTAATGGATGCGGCAAAACAACCTTAATCTCCATCATGACCGGCTTGATTACCCCCTCCTCAGGCTCTGTCACTGTCAAGGGCTTCAATATCAGCAACCAAATGCGCCACATCAAACCAATGACTGGTTTGATCCCACAAGATATCGCTATGTACAACAGCCTTTCTATTGTTGATAACTTGAAATTCTTTGGCCGCTTGTATGGCTTACACGGCAAATTGCTCAAGGAACGTATTGATGAATGCTTGACGATAGCCCACTTAACTCACGTAACCAAACAGCCCATCATGAACTATTCCGGTGGCATGCAGCGTCGCGCTAATTTAGTGATTGGGTTAATCCATCGACCACAAGTGATTTACTTGGATGAACCAACCGTTAACGTAGACCCTCAGTCAAGGAATGTCATATTTAAAATTCTAAAAGCGCTAAATGCTTCAGGCACTACCATGCTCTACACCACGCACTATTTAGAAGAGGCACAAGAGATGTGTAATCGCGTAGCGGTAATGAATGATGGACAAATTGTTACCGTAGGCTCACCCAATGAATTAATTGCCAACAGCGATACCGCTAAAGACTTGGGTGATGTTTTCTTAGAACTTACTGGGCACCACTTAAGGGACTAGCTGTATGGTTATTTTTGCAATTATAATAAAAGAAATTCGGCTATTAATCCGCGACAAAATCGGCTTACTCATTTTATTTATTCTGCCAGTATTTTTATTGGTGATGGTAAGCTTAAGCCAACAGAATACCGATGATCCAGCTAAAAGCCTAAGTGTTTTATTGCTCAACCAAGATACCGGTAAAACAGGCCAGAAGATTTCTAAGCAACTGATAAAGAAAGCTGATTTTAAAATTACTGAATATCAATTGAGCCCCATAGATACCAAGGAAAAAGCTGAGCAACAAGTCGCGAAAGGGCACTATGACGCCTTTATTATTATCGATAAAAACTTGAGTAAGGACATCAAGAAAAATCTGCGTCAGCTGGCTACTAAACGCTCAAAAGCCAAAATAACCTTAAATTCTGTTCTGATATATACCGACCCTACCATACCCAAAAGTGTAGTTAAAAGCCTAAAAAGCGGGCTTGACTACATGCTACAAACCATTCAGCTGGAAGCAACACAAAATACGCTTATCCGAAGCCGTCAAATTACCAACTCAAAATCAGTGACACAGTGGTTCAACCTGGAACAGCACTTTGCTTCCGCATCCCAAACAAATGACAAAGAGGCTCCCGCAGTAAGCCCGAATGCAGTACAGCAAAATGTTCCAGCCTGGACATTGTTTGGCATGTTTTTTATTGTGATTCCACTGGCAGGACAAATGATACGAGAACGCTCTATGGGTGTCATCCAACGCATTCGTATTGCTCCCGTTTTTCAAATAGTGCATATCATTGGGCGCGTTATTTGTTATGTGGTATTAAACATTGTGCAAATGAGCTTTATGCTTTTAATAGCCGTATTTCTCTTGCCACATTTTGGTTTGCCAGCACTTAATTTAGGGGGGAATCTAGGCTTTGTTTACCTCATCGGTTTTTGTGCTTCATTGGCAGCCATTGGGTTTGGCCTATTGATTGGCATGTATGCCACCAGTTATCAACAAGCGACGATTTTGGGACCATTCATCATTATCATTGTTGCCGCAATCAGTGGAATATTTGTTCCTATGTACTTAATGCCGGAAAGCTTAAAGCATATCAGTGAGTTTTCACCGCTCTATTGGGCGCAAAGTGCTTTCTTAGATATTTTTGTACGCAATGTTGGTTTTGAAAGCCTCTGGCCAAATATGTTGAAACTAATTGGCTTCTTTATATTAATGCTCATTCTTTCATTATTGCCTTTTACTCGACTGATGTCTCACCGTAAAGTGAAATAGCCGCCTTCAATATTGAACAAAATGCTTGCGCAATCCCGTTTCTTTATCAAGTGAGCGCCACCACCGCTAACAACACAATAGCCAGGAGAACAAAGGGGCGTAAATCGATACAAGCATTGCAGTAATATTTTTCCATTACTCCTCCTATATCAAACAAAGATATGCTGTTGCACTGCCGCATTGTGTAAAGATTCACGAAAATCCGGATGGGCCAACTCAATCAAAGCCTTCGCTCGCTCATAAGTCGTTAATCCCTTTAAATGCGCCTTACCGTGCTCAGTAACCACCCAATCAACATCCATGCGATTATTGGTGATAGTTCCATTAATTTTAGGCACAATACGTGAAATAGTGCCCTGTTTGGCTGTCGATGCAAACGCTAATACCGAGCGTCCACCGTGTGATTGATAGGCACCACGCACAAAATCATTTTGCCCTCCGGCGCCGCTGTATTGACGCCATGCCATAGACTCCGCACTGGTTTGACCAAACAGATCAATCTCCACCGCTGAATTAATGGAAAACATATTATGATTGCTCGCTATTACCGCAGGTGAATTAATATATTCCGTACCATAACCTTCAATGGCTGGATTTTGGTTCATGTATTCATACAGAGCTGCATCACCATAACATAACGTAAATAAATGCTTATGGGTGTGAATATTTTTACGGCGACCATTTAACACACCTGAACGCATTAATGGAATCAAACCCGAAGACAATAACTCCGAATGCAAACCCAAGTCTTTATGGTTATGCAAGCATTGGCACACCGCTTTTGAAACACCGCTGGCTGCCAATTGCAAAGTATCACCATCATTGATTTGCTCTGCAATGATCTTGGCAATAACAAATTCAGCTTCTGTTGGCTCGCGCGCAATCATTTGCTGTAAAGCAGAATCATTTTCAACTATTGCCGCCACCTCGGTAACATGAATCTTTGTATCACCGAACGTACGTGGCATATGCTTATTCACTTCCACAATAACAGTAGGTGCAATACGCGATGCCATACGGCCATAATCCGGGCTCGTGCCTAATGAAAAGTAACCCGCCTCATCCATCGGACTCACCATCGTAATAAAACTGTCAGGTTTGATACTGTCACGTAATATTATTGGAAATTGACTCAACGTATTGGGAATGTAATTAACGACACGCCGACCCTTAGCTTTATCCAATTGACGCAACCGCTTCTCTGCCGCGGCATAAAACCCGGCATTTGGGTGAAACACATCAATCAAATCATCCGCTAAAATAGTATCGGCCGCTGCTTTTTCTGAATGCACATAGTAAACCGATAAATCCGTAAGATCACCGGCGCGGGCTCGCTGCGCCAGTGCCTGTAAAATAGCCGGTGGTTGCGAAATACCATGGCTCATGCAACAGCGACTGTGATCAGCAATTTTCTCAACGGCTTGTTCGGCGTTCATTAATTTCGATTGATAATAGCTTTCGACGCTCATTTAGTATTCCGCTTTCTCATAGGGACCGTGACCGCGACAATACACTAACAGCGTACGATCGAATGAGCACACTTCCGTACCATTATTATTCATACCACGAGTATGTATCGTTAAAATACCCTGACCTTTACGGGAATTCGACAAACGCTTTTCTTTGACTTCGGATTCCGCATAGAGGGTATCACCAGCATATAAAGGGTAAGTCATATTGACGTTATTCCAGGCCAAATTTGCTACCACACGACCAAACGTTTTTGTCGACATGCCAGTCACTAATGACAGCGTTAGTGTGCTAACAATCAAGGGGCGTTCCCACTCGGTTTTGGCTGCGTAACGCACATCGGTATGTATCATCGCTTGGTTATATGTCATCAAGGTATGCTGTGTATTCATGTCTTGCGTTACTGTTAAACCAGGGCGATGCTGAAACACCTGACCGATCTCAAAATCTTCATACTCAACACCATTGCGCTCTCGATACACATTGTCTTTAACTTTTACATGCGAATAAAACGCATGGTCTTCTTTCTTCATTAGCTTTCCCTCATCTTATTCATTGCTATTATTCGTTCCGCACTGCGTATCAGTGGCTGATCAATCATCTTACCGTTATGCCGACAAGCATTTCCATCCGATTGTTGCATCACCTGCACTATCGCTTGCGCTTCAGTCACCTCAGCTTGGCTAGGCATAAACACATCGTTAATCGCCGCAATGTGCTTAGGGTGGATCGCCATTTTTCCAGTAAAGCCCATGCTTTTTAAAGCTTGGCATTCTTGCTGTAAAGCCACATCGTCTTTGTCATCCAAATCAATATAAGGCACATCCCATAACGCACAATCAAATCGACGCGCTAACAATACCAGCTGACTGCGTATCATTAACATACTCTGCCATTCGCACTGTGACCCTAAATCAGCAGCAAAATCATAGCCACCAAAAAACAACACCTCAACCCGCTCACTGGCCGCTAAAATTTCTTCAGCACGCCGCAGCCCCAGTTCAGATTCGATCATTACCAATAAAGGCACTTCAAGCTCTGCCGCCATACGCACATCATCTGGGCTTTCGACTTTAGGTAATGCAATAAGATCGGGTAAGTACTGGCATTCACTAAGCTTAGCCAAATCACCTTGACCAAATGGCGTAGACACCTCATTGACTCGCAACCCACACATGAAATTGTCTTGCGGCTGGTAATTGTTTAAATAATCGCATACGGTATCACGCGCCATAATTTTATCGTTGTCACCAACCGCATCTTCAAGGTCTAACATAATGCCATGCGCACCAGTGGTATGTGCTTTTGCAAAACGTTGTGGCTGGCTTCCTGGCGTGAACAAAACAGAAGCAATGGCTTGGAAAGGATTACGCATATTAATTCTCACAAAAAAATTAGCTGAGCTAGGGTCTGCTGACAGAGCCTAGTATAACACCGCTAGCTCTACGCGTGGGGGATTTTTACACCAAGGAGCTATTCTCACTTAAGCTAAGCGGAAATAGCTGTTACACTACACGCTGAACCAGGAACACGTGAAAGGATCTCCGTATGAATAAAAGCATTTTTAGCAAGGTCACCAGCATCGGCTTAACTGTCGCATTGTGCGCAAGTTTTTCCAGTAGCTTGGCCAACCTTCATGAAGTCGGCGCTACAACCGCAGAAAATACGCAAAAAACGCTTGATAACACCTCCCCTGAAACTTTGAACAACCCCAATTTGCAACAAAACGGCTACCAAGTAGATCCATATGAAAAATTCAATCGCGGTGTATTCGAATTTAATAAAGTGTTTCTCGGTTTATTTGTAGAACCAATTGCCTATATTTATTCCAACGGGGTATGGAGCCCAGTACAGCGCGGTGTAAGCAATGTCTATAACAACATCAGCACCGTCACCACCCTGCCTAATGATTTATTACAAGGCAAAGTTAAATACTTCTTCAACGACTTCTGGCGTCTGATTATTAATAGCACAATCGGTATCGGCGGTATCTTTGATGTCGCTAAACACATGGGTCTTAAGCCCCACCAAACCGATTTCGGTATGACTCTAGCCACTTGGGGGGCTAAACGTTCAAAATTTATTATGTTACCGATTTTGGGACCATCTACCTTCCGCGATGGTTTTGCTATTCCGTTTAATGTTTATATGAGCCCTTACCCTTACTTTAATAAGAGCGGTACTGTTTGGGCCTTATTAGGGGGTAAGCAACTCGACCTTCAAGCGCGCTTAATGCCTGCCTATAAACTGATGCGCGATGCATTCGATCCTTACGTGTTTATTCGTAATGGCTACATGCAAGCACGGAATTCGCAAATTCGACGTAACAGCTTACCATTGAGCCAAGCTAGTTATTTTGATCCAACAGAATCTGGTATAGGCGGTAATATTTTCACCGACCCTGTTGCCAATGAAAGCGGCATGATAACAGCTGATGGCAGCAGCACTACACCCGTGCCAACTTCAACACCTAAAGGTAATGGTGGTACGACTGCAGCTAGTCATACCAAAGTTAGTCACAAGGTCAGCAAGGATGTGCCGACTGCAGCAGCAGGAGCTAAAACCGGCCACACTGCTTAACAAGCATTCTACTTACACTTTAAAGGGAGCGAGCAGTCGCTCCCTTTTTTACAACCCCAGCGCAAGGAATTCAATGAGCTTACATATTGTTTTATATCAACCAGAAATCCCACCGAACACAGGAAATATTATTCGCCTGTGTGCCAATAGCGGCGCGCAATTGCATGTGATTCATCCAATGGGTTTTGATTTATCAGACAAACAATGCCGCCGCGCTGGCTTGGATTACCATGAATTTGCTCATGTGCAGCAATATGATGATTACGAAGCCTTTGCTGAAAAACATAATGATAGACGTATTTTTGCTTGCACTACCAAGGGCAGCAGCCCACACACTAACCCACAATATCAAGATGAAGACATGTTGATGTTTGGTCCTGAAACACGCGGCTTGCCGATGGATATTATTAATAACACCCCCACCGAACAACGCATACGCATTCCTATGAAACCTGAAAGCCGCAGTCTTAATTTATCCAATGCCGTCAGTATTATCTTGTATGAAGCCTGGCGGCAATTGGGTTTTAATATTAAATAGGCACTACTGGAGCTAATGTAGCTTCAATATACCAAGGCGAACGGCGTATCCATTTTGCTTCATGGCTCGATACCACTAGCACGAGGTTTGTAATACTGGATCCCGGCTCGGGGGCCGGGATGACAGGCGCTTTTATGATAGCTGTTTTAATGTAGTCGATAACGACAACTGCGTAATCTCACCACTCATTTGTTGTTTTATCAACTCATCACCTTGTTTGTTATAGAAAACAAACGTCGGAATGCCATACACCTTATGCGCTTTTTCAATCGCTTTTAGTTCAGGATTAGACTTACTCACATCCACACGAATCAATGCAAAAGCTTGCATTTGTTGTTGAATCGCAAGATTAGATAAAACACCTCTATCCAATGCCGCACAGTCCGAGCACCAGTTAGCCCAAAAATCAACAAGTGCTGGCTTACCTGCCGCTTTTGCACTCGCTAACGCCTTATCTAAATCAGCTTGCGTTTTAACGTAAGTAAATAACTGATCCGTTGGTTTCGCCGCGGCCTTTGGTGAAGCAGTTGTCGTTTGAGAAGCAGATAATGGCTGCCAAAACGACTGATCACCGTGTGCCACACCAACCATTAAGATCACACCATACACCAACGCAGAAAAGCTAATACCGCGCTGTATACGATGAATATTACCCTTAAAATCCAACGCACCAAATGCCACTGCACTAACGATAATTAACACCGCCGCTAGCAACAGCGTCACCGACATCGGAATAATACGCGATAACATCCATAACGCCACACCCAACATCATGACACCAAACAAAGCCTTGACCTGATGCATCCACTGACCTGCTCGCGGCAACATAACACCCTCCCCTAATCCAAATAAAATCAATGGAACCCCCATCCCTAAGGCTAATGAAAACAGGATCCCGCCACCGAGTAATGCATTGCCGGTTTCTCCAATATAGGTTAACACGGTCACCAGCGGGGCTGTCACGCACGGCGAGGCAATCAAGGTTGACAATACCCCCATCGCTGCCACACCAATTAAACTGCCACTGGTTTGTTTGTTACTCGAATGATGAATTTTATTTTGAATAAAACTTGGCATGCGTAACTCAAACCAACCAAACATCGATAATGCCATCACCACAAAAATGGCACTAAATAAGGCAATGACCCACGGCACTTGCAACGCTGCTTGAATCGTCCCGCCTAAATAACCAGCAATAACCCCCGCTATCGCATAAGTCACCGCCATGCTCAAAACAAACACCACGCTAAGCTGCAGTGTACGCATCGTGCTGGGCTTTTTTTGACCAACAATAATGCCCGATAAAATCGGAATCATAGGCAACACGCATGGCGTAAAGGCCAATAAAATACCAGCACCAAAAAATGCCAATAACGTTAAACTCATATGATTAGGATTTACCAACGCGGGTGTGGCCGCTACGGTTGTGGTGCTGACCAATAAACCCAACACCAATAGTAATATTTTTTGTTTCATTTTTTTTACCTTTTGTAAAAATGCAAATCTCAACTTAAGAATATTTATTGCCTCACGAGACCAAGTGCCTGATACACTTGCCCTGTAGCTTATTCGAGCAATACTTTAAGTCGCGAACTGGCTGTGCATAGCAGCACAAAAAACTATCAGCACCTACGCGGTGGCTTAAACAAAAGGTCAGCCCAAATCAAGCTAGCCAATACCAATGCGCCACAAAAGCACAACAAGGCAAAGCTATCATCCATGAATAACTGATTAGCTGTTAATAAAGACAGATACTTCGACCCATGCTGCTGGCAGCTAGTCGACGTCTGACTGGAAGATGGTTGGGATTGGTGACAAGGCGTTACCGCAACTGGCTTTGACAAACCAGACAGATTAACCATAGAGGTCACACTCAGCAGTAATAGCATTACTGCTGATATGGTAGTGATATAAAACATGTAACGACTGTGTCTCATATGATCACTATACGACAAAAAAAATGTATTGTCATAGCGTAAACAAGTGATCACAACAAACTACTTATGCTTATGACCAGCATGTCGCATTGGAACAGCGATATCAGACGGGTAATCATAAGCGGCACCATCACCAGCATCAACGCCCGCACCAATCACGCCACCGAATACGGCATTACCAAACGCCATGCCTTTGGTTTTTGACTTAAACGTTCTGCTGGCTGATCGATAACCGCGCTTATGACAAATCGCTGTTAAATCACCATAGGCACGATGCACTTTTACTGATGCTGGCGTGCTCTTTACATACCACTTACCCTTACTATTCGTTAGTGTGCATGAAGCGCCAGTTGTCGGCGGTGTCGAAACAGCTAAAGTCTGGTGAGTACCGTTTACAATCGATGCGCAGCCGGTTAATGAAATAACAAAAGGTACAACAAGAACTTTTAGGCAGCTTGAAGGCTTCATATTATATATACTCCTAGTATGTTCAATCTATAAATTAAATAATGGCGGCATTTAACCACTTTTTATACAGATTGTAAACTCAGGAATTTTTATAACTATTTATTGATTCTGCCAATGACTCAAGTGAAACCATAAGAATAATAAAGTGATTGCGCACTAAGCTCATAAATCATCAAAACTGATATTAATTTTTGTCTTGGTAGCAATAGCTATGCGATTCAACATATCCAATGAAGGCACACGTAAAACACTACCCGTTTCAAGTCTTGCAATTACAGACTGGGAAGTTCCCACCTTATCAGCCAATTGTTGCTGCGTTAAATTTTTGCTCTTTCTTAGAGAAATAATCAATTTAGCTACACCATTAATGAGTAGCTCACGCTCATAAGCCGCTGCAAAATCTTTATTTTTTAATTCGTTTTTAATTACATCAGTTAATGTAGTGCCTTTCATTGCTCAATACCTCCCTCAACCTTAACTCTGCTATTTAAATCTCTTTCTATTGTCAACCCACACCCACAGCATACTTTGATATCAGACATAAAAATCCCCGGATAAAAACCGGGGCTTTATAACAAACAAATTAAAATTATGACTTACACGTTGAGCTCATAGCGCCGCGCGAAGTACTCAAACCTCCGGTGTCCGCATCTTTACCCGTGTAAACAATGGCACCCATCGATACTTCACCTGAAATTTTCTTAGCCTCGCAAAGGTACGCACGCACACCCATGTTGCCATTAACGTTGACCGTATTCGCAACTATGTCACCGCCATCATCGTCACCAAATGTTGAGCCTTGCTTCATATTAAGGTTTAACGTATTGGTTTTACCTTTCAGCTCAGCCTTAGTGCCACCTTGCATATTCATGGTGAATGAGTCTTTATTCACCGCACAACCTTGCATTTCAAATTCAACACCACCACGAATATTGGCCGTGTTCAATGGACCAGCCGTTGTCACATCGATTTCAACACCACGATCTGAGCCGCGTCCTGAACGTGAGATTTTTAAATTACCATTACTCACACCAATCGACACACTATTAATACCTTCTTGCGGTCCTGACAAGGTCGCACTGTTAGTGTCACCACATTTCACCTTAATCTCAAAACCATCTTCAGCCGATAGCTGACTAAAATTACTTTTTAATGGCACTGTTTTAGTAGCCGCCATGGCCGTAGCAGATACCACTAGCAAACCAGCGATCAGTAAACTTTTTCTCATAAGAATAACTCCGTGTTGAGGTTAATTCGCGCGAGCAGTATAGCATACGTTGAGAATCCACTATAGATATGCTATTTTTTAACCCATGAATGATGCTTTTTTTATCAAAGAAATAATTCAACATTACGATCTTCAAAAAGATTCTGTAAACCTACTGCGTCAAGGCATTAACCGCACCTATACCGCGACAGACAACCAAAACCAAGCCGTGATCATACGTATTCAACCTGATACAGTACGCGATAAATCTTGGATTATAGCCGAACTTGAGTTTTGTTCTTATTTGAATCAAATGGGCTTAACCACTAATACTGCCATAGCCAGCAAATCAAACGAATACATCACAGAAATTAATGACGATCGTGTGTATTTTATAACCGTG
Source organism: Coxiellaceae bacterium (assembly GCA_029210045.1). Classification (GTDB taxonomy): domain Bacteria; phylum Pseudomonadota; class Gammaproteobacteria; order Coxiellales; family Coxiellaceae; genus JARGNX01. The sequence continues at coordinate 34,538 of JARGNX010000005.1, read as the reverse complement.
TTTAACTGCTTTAATGGCACCGAAGTAAACATTAACAACCCAAAGCTATGCAATCCAGACACATTACATTTGTACGGAAAAACATTAGCTCAACTGCATAATTTTTCTGAACAATACCAACCCAACACACCTACCCGCCCACACTTTCAGCAACTGCTCAATCATGTGCCACAGAATGATTTGCCATCAAGCATCAACAATATTAAGCACGAATTCTTTGATAAGGCATCAACGCTACAGCAAACAAAAATAAACCATGGTTTAATCCATGGCGATTTTAAATTTGATAATATGCTACTTAAAAATAATCATTTCCAACTATTCGACTTTGATCACAGCTTTTATTATTTTTACGTTGCCGATTTGTTACTGCCATTAAAAATTTATTTTTGCTTACCAGGCTTAGGACTATATCCCGCCAGCAACCAACAAATTGATGATTTTTTGCAACCAACCATTAGCGGCTACCGCCAACAACGTGCTTTGACAAGCGCACAATTACAACAACTGCCGATGCTAATGCAAGGCTCATTTATTCGTGCCTATATCGAACTACATTTTATGCGCCATATGGATGACTACAATAGCGAACAATTAATGGATTACATTAGCCATCACCTGGATTATAACAACCGTTTATTTGACTACGACTTTAGCTGGAGCAACACATGAAACCTTTAATTATTATTAGCGGCACAACGCGCGGCATAGGTCACGCGCTAGCCAAACACTGCTTGCAACAAGGCCATCATGTAGTTGGCATTAATCGCAGCCCCTGCGACCTAAATGATAGCCACCGCGACACATTTCATATGATCAAAGCAGATCTTAGCAATACACAAGACATTCAACTCGCCATCCATGAGACCCTGCAATACTGCACGCAAAACAACTGCAGCATTAGTCACTTAGTGAATAACGCCGGAACAAACGGCACCATTGGCAGCTTAACAAAAATCAATTCCACCGATTACACGCAACTCATGAACATCAATGTTACCGCACCGCTGTTACTTACTAATGGATTATTAAAACACTTCAACAATACAACACGCGTATTAAACCTCAGCTCACGCGCTGCTGAATTCACAGCACCCGGCTTGGGCGCCTACTGCATGAGCAAACATGCCTTGCTCGCACTCACCGAAGCTTATCAGCAAGACGATAACACCCTATTCCTTTGCGGGCACGTGATTCCAGGCGAAGTGGATACGGGCATTCAAGCTGAATTACGCGAACAAGATGAAATTAACTTCCCACTCGCTAAATTTTTCAAACAAAACCAAACCAATTTAATTCCCGCACCTGTTTCAGCCTCATTTATCTACTGGCTATTAACACAAACCAGCAACAATGAATTCAGCCGTAAAGAACCTTGGTTTATATATGACAATGAACATCATAAGCAATGGTATAGTGACCGTGAACCTTTCCCCTATCCTGCACCCTAAAGTAATCGAGCATCAAACAATAGTACAACAGACACCACCCACTATCTCCGCTTGATACGTCCTAACAAAACCTTTACCCTTTTCTTTAGGTGCTGGCTTAAAAAGGGCAGCACCTCCCACCCCAGCAAATGCTGGCTTTAGTGCATCTACCGACGCATATCGTTGCTGAAGATCCCTCAACTCTTGTTGAAACTCTTGCAAATAAACTTTGGCATCAAAGGCATTAAAAGATTTCCTTATTATATCAGCTACAGATACCTTACCCCGAGCTGAACTCAATTGCTTAAATAAACTTATTATTGGCGAACGAGCCACACGTGGCTTTGGGGTGGCCTCAATAGTGTCACATGCCGTTTGTCTAATAGTGAAAAAGTCATCAGGCCGAATAAAGCTGCAGGTCTCAGCAATCACATTAGCTAAAATACGAAAATCTATACTTAATCCAACCCCCAGACTACCACGCACAGAAGCTAAGTATATATCATGCCGGGTCATCGATGCCGACGTCATAACAAAACTATCGCCAAACGAACTGTCCAGATCCACTACAACCAAACGCTCCAGTTGTCCCTGTAAATTTCGAATAGGGATGAGATTTTCAGCTTTAATATCAAGAATAGGGCGATGTTCATTTTGATGAAAAAATTCAATAAACGCTAATAATCGACAAATAGCCTGTATAAACTTAACCTGCGCCTCTGGTGAGTTAAGCAAAGATGCATTATCAGACGTATCTTTCGACGAATGAAACAGATTCCTACCATCTCCAATTTTCTGCATCACTACATAGGGTTTTAGCTGATCTGGATTACCAGCACGCGATGGGCGTTCTCCCACATAACTACAAAAATTTTGTGCTCGCAAATAGCGAGAAGATGAGCGTAGAGATTCCAACTTAAGTTCATTTGTTAATTGTTGCGGCCAGTATCTTGTATGAAAAGATTTAAGAACCAAATCAGGCAATGGCAAGCCTTCGCTTGGCTTGGTTCTTAAATCTTTTACTACCGCGGTACTGCCCGCACGATCTATATAACGATCACGCCTATCCTCTGCAGGCACGCTACTAGACTCGGCCAAATACTCACTCGTCACACTGGTATTTGAAGACAAATCACGCCATGTCACTCGCCATGTCGAATGCGGCGTTTTTCCATCTATTCTCGATTCAACTTTTTCCGCATCAACGACAACCAGTCCAGCGCCAAAAACCTTTTCTGCTGGTTCATCCTTTTTCGATTCCGCAACAAGGCCTCGTACTCCCCTACTCGCTCTCATCAATCACTCCCACATGATTTATTATGAGTTTTAATTCACGAATGGTTTATAACGGTTATACAATACACTTGTCAACATACGAAGGCTTGCAGGCTAACATCTAAACACTTTACGTATAGATTCACAGCACCTGCTCACACATGACTCCTCTTTGTCAGCATAAAAGGCGTATGGCACGGATGGACTGCCATCTAACGCAAGCAAGGCTAGCTCATCAGCTGTTTGAAATAACGCAGGACTGGCGGCCCCCTTGGGTCTGCCTACCCTATCACTTCCTGCTGGCGGTGCAGGAAATTCAACAGCTCGAGCTGGTGCAGCCATTGCATGCCTTACAGCTTCTACACGACGCTGTAAACTGGCCGCTTCATCATCAAACTGCTGCAGATAATAGTCCGCGCCCGTTGTTTCACTAAACGCCGCTGAAATCATCTCTCTAGCCGGCATTCCATCAACAGCACCCATCAAAGCCTGATAAAGCTTCACCGGCAAAGAATCCAACGCGCTGGTTTTAGGCTCAATTACCATCAACCGATGTCTTAGGCTAACTGGGTGCTGTGTATTACGCATAGAAAAACAAGCACCCGAACTCAGTGCATTAATCGTTTCAGCCAGCATGCTTGCTAATGAGTGAAAGTCTATCGCTGTCCCTAATTCTTTAGATTTATTCCAATGACGCGCCACGCGAATATAGTCGCCTAAAGGCATAGCATCAGGAGTAAACATCGTTTCAGTACCAAAGGAATTATCCAAATCAATCAACACAAAACGAATAATATGGCCATGCTCATCTCGAATCGGCATAATATTTTCTGACTTAAGATCAAGTACAGGCCTACCTTCCTGAGCATAAAAATATTCCAATAACGCCATGAGTCGACAAAAGGCACCCAATAATTTTTGCAATGCTTCGGTGCTATTGCATATCACCGCCTTTACCTCTCGATCTTGAGCCAGAGTAAACAAGTCACGACCATCACCTATTTTTTGCATAATAACAAATGGCTTTTTCTTACCCCCTGGTGTGCGGCGACTAAGCTGCTCATGCTCGCCAACATAACAACAAAAACCTTGAACACGCAAATAATGCGCCGACTTATGCAAATCCTCCAGCCTAACCTTAAAATGCGTATCACCTCGCCAAACATCATGATGGAAAGACTTCACCACCAATTCCGGCAGGCCTTCGCGCCCTTCTGATTGATTCTCTAAGTCTTTAACAACTGATGTACTTCCATGTCTTTCTTCATAACGACCATCCCTTTTTAAATCTGGTGAAGTTACTGATTGCGCACTAACAATATCATGTACAACCTCACCGGACACGGCATCTCGCAATACCACATCCCACTTCGACTGAGGAACTCGATTCAACGTTCTACTTTGGTATTTTTCAGCGCCGATAATAACAAAATGACGTGGTTGGACAGCTACCAACTCAACCGAAGCTGGTTCAGCTTTTCTCAAACAACAAAACAATCCTCGCAAGACACTTCCCCCCAAATCAATTGCCTTCACATCATGATATTTTTATCCTTATGATGCTATATCAACCACAGTAAAAAATGTGCTTTTTGTGTCGGCTTAAGGAATCCTTAAGGAAAGTTTTACGAATAACTGGAGGGCTTACGTTCAAGAAGTTGATTCAATGCTTCACGTGGATCAAGTTCGTGATGAATAATACGATATACCGCTGTACATATAGGCATATCGACACTATATTCTGAAAGTAACTGATGGATCTGCTCGGCGTTATCCATCCCTTCAATCGCTTGACCAATTTCTTGTTTAGCTGCTTGCGCACTCTTACCTTCACCCAAGGCAAAACCAAAGCGACGATTACGAGACAAATCACCAGTACAGGTTAATACTAAATCACCCAACCCACACAGACCCATCACCGTTTGCTTACTACCGCCCATCGCCTCAACTAATCGCGCCATTTCTGCCAATCCACGAGTAATCAATGCGCTGCGCGCGTTATAGCCCAACTCCATACCATCACCAATGCCCGCCGCAATAGCCAATACATTTTTTACCACACCACAAATTTGCGAACCAATCATATCGCTGGATGGATACACACGAAAATGTGGCGCGGCAAACAAGTCGACACATTCTTGCAACCATTGCTCATCATCACTGGCAATCGTTACCGCTGTCGGTAAATCCAGCGCTACTTCTTTAGCAAAACTTGAGCCGGATAAAATCGCCAAAGGCATATCAGGTAAAATTTCAGCAGCGCAATCACTCAACAATCGATTAGAGGCTGGGTCTATCCCTTTCGTACCCCAAACCAACTTGGCATCCGCAGAGACTGCCGGCTTAATGCGCTCCAACGTTTCAACAAACGCTGAACTCGGCACCACCAGTAAAATAAACTGCACGTCATGCAACGCTTCATTTATATCAGCTGTCGGATGAATATTATAAGGGAAAGGAAAATCAGGAAGGTATGTTTTATTTTCGTGGTTAGCCGTCAAAAAAGCCATGTGCTCAGCATGATGACCCCACAAATTTACTTCGTAACCATTGCGGGCCAACAACAATGCCAGTGCCGTTCCCCAGGAACCTGCACCAAGCACTGCTATCCGTTGGCCCGCTGTAGTCATTTAGGCATCCGTTTTTTGAGCTGCGGCTTGCTCTTCTTGCTGCTGTTGCATATACAACGCATCAAAATTCACAGGCGTTAAATACAATTGTGGGAAGCCGCCATTAGCTACTAAGCCAGTAATGGTTTCACGCACATACGGATATAAAACGTTCGGGCAGTAACTGCCTAACATTTGCTTCAACTCTTCATCAGCAAAACCTTTCACCATAAAAATACCGGCGTATTTTACTTCTGATAAGAAGGCTGTTTGCTCGCCCACTTTTACTGTTGCTGTCACTGTTAAAGTCACGTCATAAATATTATCTTCTAACGTATCCACTTTAGTCGCCAAGTCTAAGCTTAACTCTGGCTGCCATTGCTCCAAGAAAATCTTCGGTGCATTCGGTGACTCATATGAAACGTCTTTAACGTAAATACGCTGAATACCAAATTCTTGGCCATTGTCATCAGCTGCTGCTTGCTCACCGTTTGCTACTTGTTCTGCCATTGTGTTTTACTCCTAAATAAAATAAAAAATTAAAATTGCATTTACTTGGATAGTAACGGATCAAGATCACCCGCCTGTTCCAAAGCCCATAAATCATCAAAACCACCCACATGGTGGTCACCAATAAATATTTGTGGCACCGTGCGCTGACCATTACTCATTGCTAGCATTTGCTTTAAATCATCTTGATTTTGGTCAATACGCTTCTCAGTATACGCCACCCCTTTTTGCGTCAACAACTCTTTTGCACGATCACAAAAAGGGCATACTGCCTTACTATAAATAACAACTTCCGCCATGTATTTCCCCTTTTGCTTATTGTGTCGCTAACGGTAATTTGGCAGCCTTCCATGCTTCGATACCACCGGCCAATACCAACGGCTTCTTAAAACCTTCGCGACGCAGCCTCAACGCAATACGATTCGAGTCATTTCCACGATCACATACTACTATTAATGGCTTATCTTGGTGTTTTTGCAACTTTTTCAGGCTAATCTCTACATCGGCCTTAGCAATATTAATCGCACCCACCATATGACCCTTCTGAAATGCTTGCTTTGAGCGCAAATCCAATACAACAGCCTCTTCACGGTTCATAAGATTAACCGCTCCCTCTGGGTTCACCTGCCCTCCACCACGTCCTCGTGATTTACCTTCTTCCAGCAGTATCATTAATAGCACCACTACAAAAGCAGCACACAATGCCCAGTGTTTGGCAATAAACGGTAACACTTGATCCATGATTATTCTCTTATTTTTTGCACAGTAGCTATGACAAGGTGCCATAGTATAACAAGCACCCCAGCAACTGTATATATTCCATTTGATAGTGCAAAAGCTATCAGCCCGCATGCTAATCAAACCTTCGCTTCTGTGTAATGAATCGGTATACTCTGGGGCATGAATACACAGCGACCAAAACCGATCGTCTTAATGATCCTCGATGGCTGGGGCTATCGGCCTGAAAGCCAACACAACCCGTGCGAACAAGCCGAAACTCCATTTATCGACAGTTTGTTTCAATCGTATCCACACCGCCTTATTGAGGCCAGTGGTGAAACCGTTGGGCTACCAGCGGGTCAAATCGGAAATTCCGAAGTCGGTCACTTGCATCTCGGCGCTGGGCGCTTGATGCGCCAAGATCTATCACGGATTAACCATGCGATCGACAGCGGTGAATTTGCTCAAAATAAAGCATTATGCGACGCCATTGCTACCGCCAAACAAAGCAACAATACCGTACATATATTGGGCCTGTTATCACCCGGCGGTGTGCACAGTCACCAACAGCATATTATGGCGCTAATTGAGCTGTTAGCGGAACAAGGTATCGAACACAGCTACCTGCATGCATTTCTCGATGGTCGTGACGTACCACCCCAATCAGCTCTTTCATCTCTCGAGCTGATACAGAAACTGTATACAAAAGTTGGCAACGGACAAATCGCATCGATCTGTGGCAGATACTATGCCATGGATCGAGACAAACGTTGGCCACGTACTGGACAAGCATATGATTTACTCACCTCTGGCATTACCACTTACAATGCCGACAGTGCCGTTGCTGGTTTAGAGCAGGCTTATGCACGCGGGGAAAACGATGAGTTTGTACAACCTACAACTATTCAGCCTGATGACAAAGCACCAATCACCGTAAATGACGGTGATGTGGTTATTTTTATGAACTACCGCGCCGATCGAGCACGTCAATTAAGCCATGCTTTAATTGATGAGCATTTCACTGAGTTCGAGCGCAAAAAAACCGCATCACTTGCGGACTTCGTTACCTTGACGCAATACAGTAAAGACATAGACAGCCACGTTGTTTTTGCTACTCCAGCAATCACCAATGGCCTCGGTGAAACACTCGCCAAGCATCATCTATCACAATTACGCTTAGCCGAAACAGAAAAGTACGCGCACGTGACTTATTTCTTCAATGGTGGCGTCGAAACACCTTACGAAGGCGAAGAACATCAATTAGTAGCCTCACCCAAAGTAGCCACATACGATTTGCAACCAGAAATGAGCGCAGCACAAGTCACCGACCACCTGTGCGAAGCTATCAATAACCAACACTATGACGTAATCATTTGTAACTACGCCAATCCCGACATGGTCGGTCATACCGGCATAGAAAGCGCCGCTCAACAAGCCATGGAGACCATGGATCAATGCTTACAACGCGTGATTACCAGCTTACAAACAGTTGATGGTGTGGCGTTAATTACCGCCGACCATGGCAATATTGAATGCATTTATGATGAGTCAACTGGACAACCGCATACAGCACACACCACCAACCAAGTACCATTAATATATATAGGTGACGATGCCCACTTTGATGAGCAAGACGGTGCGCTATATGATGTCGCACCAACCGTACTCGCCCTAGCAGGAATAACGCCACCGCAAGAAATGACCGGAAGGATATTATTGCATTTTGAAAACGACTAAACGATTTCTTATATTTTTCATCAGCTGCACACTGGCATCCGCCATCAGTTTCTCATTAGCCGCCAATTCACAAAAGCGACTAAAAAGAATCAATCAACAAATCGAACGCATTAAAAATAAACTCGACCAAGACACCAATAAACTCAACCAACAACAAACTAACCTCGCCACTATTGAATCGCACCTTTCGAGTTTAAATGAGCAACTGCAACAAAATCGCACGCAATTAAAATCCACCCAGATACAGCTACTAAAATTGCAACAACAAAATCAAGGCTACAAAAGTCAACTTGTAAAACAGCAGAAATTATTAGCACAACAAATTGCCAGCAGCTATCAACTGGGTGAACAACCCTTATTAAAAATGGTACTTAATCAGCAAAACCCTGAGCATATGCAGCGTATGTTCATGTATTATAAATACTTTAATCAGCAGCGAATCAATACCATTAAACAATGGAAAGACACCATTACGAAATTAGATAACAATCTAGTTGAAATCAACCAACATAATTTACAACTAAAAGCACTGCAACAAAAGCAAGCAACAGAAAAACAACAATACAGCCAAAGCTTAAAACAACGCCAACGCGTCATCACGCAACTAAATAGAAAAATAAATAGCAAACAAAAACGCTTGCAGCGATTAGTCAATAACAAACACAGTCTAGAAAAAATTGTTAATCAAGCACAAACAAAGCAAGTTAATAACTACAACCCGAACCTTGCCTTTGCCAAACTACGCGGGCAACTGCACTGGCCAACCGCCGGTACCATTAGCAAACGTTACGGCAGCAGCGTCGATGGTAGCGAGCTCACTTGGGACGGAGTCCTGATCAAAGCCTCCAGCGGCCAAGACGTCCGCGCCATCGCTGATGGTCGCGTAATCTTCTCCAAGTGGCTGGCTGGCTATGGCTTGCTACTTATCATTAACCATGGCAATGGCTACATGACACTGTATGGCAGAAATCAATCCTTATTCAAGCGCGTAGGCGACAAAGTGCATGCTGGCGAACTCATCGCAAGCGTTGGCAAGACGGGCGGATATAATCAATCTGGTCTATACTTCGCACTGAGACACAACGCTAGGCCATTGAATCCAAACAAATGGTGTCAAAAAGCATAAGTGATAGGGCACAAGGAAATTAAACCATGAAAATAATTAAACTTCTCGCAGTAACCGTCTTATCTTTCGTATTTTTTTCCATTACCGCCGGCCCCAAAAAAATGCCACCAAAAAAGGCCGTTGCACCTAGCGAACAAACGTTAGCCGATGATAGCCATGAGTCTCTACCCTTCGAGGATATCCAACAATTTGTCACGGCCATTGCCGCTATCAAGCATTACTATATTAAACCTGTGGAAGACAAAACACTGTTCAATAATGCCATTGCTGGCATGGTGTCTGAATTAGACCCTCACTCAACATTCTTGAGTACTGACGAATTAAAAGAATTACACAATAGCGTATCTGGTGAATACACCGGCATAGGCATCGAACTAACCACTGATAAAGGCTTACTAAAAGTAGTCAGCCCCATTGACGAAACTCCAGCCTTTAAAGCAGGCGTTAAATCTGGTGACCTAATAGTTAAAATTAACGGAAAATTAGTGCGCGACCTAACCACTCTCGAAGCCATTAACCGTATTAAAGGCAAACCAGGTACCACCGTTTCCTTAACTATCGTACGCAAAGGTAACGACAAACCAAAAGTAATTAAGATTACTCGTAAAAAAATTCTTTTCTCCAGCCTAAAAACAAAATTGCTTGATAACAACTATGGCTATGTTCGAATTATTTTCTTCCAAGGCCCACTGAAGCAAAACTTAACAAAAGCCATTGCCAAGCTAAAGAAACAAAGCAACGGCAAGCTTAAAGGCTTTATCCTTGATCTGCGCAATAATCCTGGCGGCCTATTAGATGCCAGCGCAGATGTTGCTGATGCCTTCTTAAACTCGAAAAAACTCACCAAAAAATACAAAGACTATATCGTCTATACCAAAGGACGCATCCCATCATCTGACAACTACCTAAAGGCAACCCCTGGCGATATGCTACCTGGCGTACCCATGGTTGTATTAATTAATGGTGGCTCAGCATCCGCTTCTGAAATTGTCGCCGGTGCCTTACAAGATTATCGCCGCGCCATCATTATGGGTACACGCAGCTTTGGTAAGGGTTCAGTACAAACCGTTATCCCTATCAGCAAAACCACCGCTATCAAGCTCACAACTGCCTTATACTACACACCTTCCGGACGTGTCATCCAAGCCCAAGGCATTCAGCCTGATGTAGTCATACCACAACTCAATGTCAGTCAAAAAGACTTAGATAAGTATATTGATATTGATGAGGCTGACTACGAAAATCATCTGGGCAACGGAAACGCAGATGACTTCAAGAAAAAAGAACAACAGCTAAAGAAAAATCGCCAAGCTGATATCGCTCTCGCCAAAAAAGACTATCAACTGTATGAAGCGATTATGATGCTACGCGGCATGAGTGCTGTTAATTAGATATTACAACAAAACCGCTAAACCTTTCTCTGCTACAAGATTAAGTAATTTTAGTGAGGTGCCTCTAGGGTGCTTATTACCCTGCTCCCATTGCCGTATAGTAGATGGTGAAGTATTAAGTATTTTTGCAAATATCACCTGACTCACTTTTTCACGTAACCGTATGCGTTTAATTTCTTGGGCTAAATTGCAGTACCTATAAACTTCCATCGGATTCCCTAAGACTAAATGGCATTGCTTAGTGATAGCTTTGTCAACCACCAACGCAGTCACATCTTAACGAATATAAATAGATATTTCTTACCGCATTTTGAAAAATTTTATTCAAGCATCATATAATCTGCAGATAATTCACTCAATTCAACACGTGGCTGGCAGAATATATCATTAGCACGCGCATAAGGCCTAAGAAGCTGCTCACAAAGATCACGCACTTCAAGCATCAACGCATTTTTTTGCACTTGATTACGGCCCGTCTTCATTTTTAATCGAATCCAGATAATAGCCTTATCCTCTTCCACCTCACCAGCAACCACTACCTGGGTCAATGGAGTCGTATAACCCAAGGCCGTTGATACTTGCGCCTTACAATGCGTCACATAGGCATAGGATATAGCTCGCAGCAAAGGCGCAAAATCAAAATTCGCAAAGTGTTTAGAATACATAATATTGGTATGTGGCATAGCCTGCTCTCAATTAAATCAAAAAATCTATTGTAGCAAGCTATGCGCTATAAAAAAATGGTCTCATTGGTTAATATTACAACCAATCGCATGACTTATGCCGGTCTTCATCGTCTGCCCTTTAACAGACATTGTGCCTTGCTTCAGAAGCCCATGCATCACCTCTTCACTGGGCGGTCTTATTTTGAATAGTTGCCCATCCCAATTAGCATCATGCACATCAAATGCCCAAACAGCGACCCCTTTAAAGTAAGGACTATTACAAATTTTTTGTGGGTCTTCGGCATTAATCGCACCAATTGCATTTATAGCCGCCACCGCATACTCAACCTGCTTATGCGCACCACCACTGGTGGTACCACACTCATGAAATGAGCATGAGGCTGGTATAGCAAACTTAAAATTAAACTTATGCTGATTAGCCAGATCAGCCATTGCTCTCACCTCTTCCTTAACATAATTAAAATAGACCAATGGGTCAGTCATTTGGGGTGATGTCGTACCGGGTGGTAAATCATACAAAGAATCGACGACCATAAAATTATCGCGTTTCAATAAATCTAATGTAGCCTCAGCCGCCATAGCATTGTTATTTAAAATAGCTGATTGAATTTTACTGGCGAATGTAAACACCGATAGAAAACGATGCTTAGTATTGCACAATTTTAAGGTTTCACGCTCTATATCGCCAATGCGAGCTGGCACCATGGGATCTTTTGAAATGGATGAAAAATTATCAGCCATTCTCAAATAAAAGGCTACTTGATTGGGGATTTGGCTCGTGCCATTTGTTGTAACAAAGTCTAATGGCTCAATATCAATCTGCAAACCATCCAATCGCTCATCCATGCATGCCTGACTGGATAGTAAATCTGCATAATCTACAGCACCTATCAAAGACATACTATTAAAGTGTGCCAAATATTCACCATCTGTTCTGCCATCCACTATCGGTGTCATATGCGCCAATTCAGGGATCGCTTGCTGGTAGTACAATAAATTATAAGGTCCCACTAAGAGTGATTTATTATTAGCACCATTCATTTTAAAACTGGTTGGCAAGGTATAATAAGCCTCCAAAGAAAAGTTCGGTGCATCACCGTACATTTCCATATCCGTTCCATACGTATGCAACTCAATTAATTTATCACCTGGGTTGGTAGCTAACTCATTCCATCGTTTGATATTATCGACAAACTGTCCTGGCTCCGTCTTACCACCAGAAGCATCATATAACCAGGCGCTAATGGTACGCGGTACAGTCGTTGGTGCTGCGGCAGGCAATACTACGATGGTAGTAGCAAAGGTACTGGTTCCGCCGTTATTCACTGCCGTGGTATCTATGCGATAACTCCCCACAGCACTCCCGGTCCCTGAAAAAGTAATCGTACCTCCACTGTAGTTCGCGCTAACCCCTCCAGCCGACGTAGGCGAGAAGCTGACATTAATACCTTCAGTAGTGTCGTTTGAATTACTCACCGATCCAGTATAAGTCACACTATTACCAACAATGACCTCAATTTGATTAGGCATATTAGAAAAGGTAGGCGCCCCTACTGGCGGTGGAGGTGGCGGCGGTGGTTCAAGGCTGGCGAGCGGACAAGCATCGCCATTAACATCCCATCCATTACCAACATCAAATTTAGTACCGTATTTATGGTCAGCATGGCAAAGCGTTTTATTATTACCCGTTACGCTAATAAAAACATGCTTATCACCCGCAGCCGTCCAACCTGATTTTGGTACCGCAATGGTTTGACCTACAGGCACAGTTAACGTCAGTGATTTATCATGCTCACTGCGTAACAACAAATTATGACCGGTATTATTCCTAAAAGTAGCGGCAAAATCTGACACATCTGCATATGCCACCGTACTCATGCTGATTAATATAACTGAAGCAACACCACAACTAACACTACACGTTTTCATACTGACCTCGGGACCTATTCTATATATATCAAGCTTCATCAAATTATAGTCATGATGCTACAAACAACATCTTAACGGTATCAACACCCAGCGAGCCCCACTATGATAAGTGAACAAAAACAAACGATTGTGATAAACCATTGTTCCGCTTATTGATTCTGGCTTAGCTCCCAGCAAACACTTGCGTAAATCACATACAATAAGCGATAATATATGCAATGGATAACCGAGGAAAAGAAGTATGTTTAAACGTGTGTTTTTATTTGTAGCAGCCAACATCGCCATCATGGCGGTGATCTCTATTATATTAGCGATCTTCAATATCCAGCCTTACCTAACGCAACACGGCATTGACTATGGTGCATTAATGGCATTGTCTGCGATTGTTGGCTTTGCCGGTTCATTTATTTCACTGCTTATTTCCAAGTGGATGGCCAAAATGGCCTACAAGATTCAAATTATAAAAAGCCCCAATGGCGCACAACAATCTTTTGTATACAATACCATCAGGAATTTAGCGACCAAAGCAGGCGTGCGCATGCCAGAAGTCGGTATTTACGATAGCCCTGAACCCAATGCATTTGCGACCGGCTGGAATCGAAATAATGCCTTAGTCGCGGTTTCGACTGGCTTGATTAACGGCATGACTGAAGAGGAAGTTACCGGTGTGCTTGGCCATGAAATGACACACGTTACTAACGGCGATATGGTCACCATGGCTTTATTACAAGGTGTATTAAATACTTTCGTGTTTTTCTTTTCTCGTATTGCCGCCTACTTAGTTGCTCAATTTATCTCACGTGGCGAAGGTGATAATGGCGGCATAAGCTCGCTAGCGTATTACGGCATTGCCATTTTATTTCAAATCATATTTGGTATTTTTGCCAGTATGATTATTATGGCCTTCTCACGCTGGCGTGAATTTCGTGCTGATCGTGGCTCAGCTAAATTAGTTGGTAAGCAAGCCATGATTAGTGCGCTACAGCGTTTACAACAATTAAGTCAGCCAGGAGCACCGCAAGATAATCGCGGCAAGTCGGTGCAAAACATGATGATCAACGGGCATAAATCATTTATGGCTCTATTTGCTAGTCACCCACCCTTAGAAAAGCGTATTGAAGCGTTACAGAAAGGCTTATGAGTTTTTATAGCAGTTGATGATAGTCGATCTTTAAGATTACAGCTAATTTCATGGCACATTTTTTACCAATAGGGCGTTTATTGTTTTCCATTTCAGATAGGTGATGCTGCAATATTGAGACATTTTCTGCTAGTTGCGCCTGGGTTAAATCAACACGCAACCGATATAACCTTAAATAATAGCCCGGGGTTTGATAGTTTTTACCATGCCGTTTTTTAGCGTCTGCATGTACTTTGTTTGCTGGAATATTGTCTTTATCAATGTAGCTATTAAGCGCCATACATATCAATTGTTTTAGTTTATTACGGTTGATATCTCCATGCGGTATCACTTTAATTTCAGCTAATTCGTGATTTATTTTAATCGCATTATTTTTTGTAGGCATTTTTCCGGTGTCCTATATAATAAATAACAATCACTAATTGTTTATCCATAATTTGATATCGCATACGATATCTATAATTTAATCTTAGGCGATAATCGTTTCTTCTAATTTTTTTAACATCTTAAGATGCCGGCATCGGTCCAAATTTTTCCAAGTCATATATTGCTAAATCAACCAAGTCCTGAATAAATCCCGGCATTCTAGCCAGTTGCTTATAAGCCTTTTTTGTCACACTTACCGAATATTGATTCATAGTGAATATACCATATTTTGGTATGCCATGCAGTGGCACGTCTTTTACGAAGCCAATGCGCAGCCTAACAACTATTCAGAATAAGAAATACCCGCATTTATCTAATCGATAAATACTTTTGAAAAGCTTATGATTTTCTATTTTTTCGATGCCTAAAGATTAAATACGATTGATCATTGCTTTGCTTACTGCGATCCCAGTCGTATTTTTTAATAATGAATTCAGGTACGGTATCCAAGTGGTCTGATGCCTTAAAACCAAAATTTTCATACAACGAATACATCGACAGCGGCGGTACACAATATACATTTTTCCATTTATTAGAACGCTCCAATAAATATGTAATGATTTGATTAGCGCAATTGCGATGACGAAATTCAGGAAAAATATAAATACCTCCCATCTCAACACTGTCATTATCGATTTTTATTAAGCGACCAAAACCAGCCGTCTTACCATCACTCTCGGCTAAAATAAGGATATCACGTTCAAACTCTGACGGATTAAAACCTTGCATCACATACGTTTCATTTATCCATTCGATCTCTTCTTCTTTGACCAAGCGAATCATCAATGGATCTAAATAAGCTTCCGCTTCGATTTCAACCAAAATGTCAGATGATATAAAACGACTGATCTCCACCATAGTAGCTGCTGGGCGGATCGTCATAAAAAATTCAGCATGGGCACGCCCTACCGCTTCCCAGTCTTCGATATTGCTAACATAGATACGGGTTCGAATCACATGCTCTAATGTTGCCCCCGCCTCTTTTAGGGCCGCTTGAATATTACGCAGCGCCTGCATGGTTTGCTCATAGGCATCGCCGACGCCAACAATATCGCCTTCCTCATTGGTCGCTGTAGTACCTGAGACCGAAATATTCGGACCGATACAAACCGCACGAGAGTAACCAACGATATTTTCCCATTTAGCACTACTGGCTATATTTTTCCGTTCCATTACTAACATTCCGTCTCATTTGAACTAAAGGAAGCATATCAAATGCTATTAATAGCAGCAACCAAGGCTCTTCATACCCAATGATTTGATCAATAATATGGCGTTAATAATGGGGTGGTGGCTAGAATAGCATCACTAAAAGTGAATCAATTTATACGTTAATAAAATAGCGGGCAATATCAGCACGCGTACAGATCCAAATATCTGGTTGCGCGCTAATCAAATCAACAAATTTCTTCAGCGCTTGCGCGCGACTCGGCCTCCCAGAAAAGCGTGGATGCAAACCTATAGTTAATAACTGTGGTTTTGTTTTTCCTTGCTGATATTGAAAATCAAATGCTGATTTAAGTTCTGCATAAAATTGCTCCGCACACGCAAAACCAGGTGTTGTAGCATAACGACAATCATTTGTCACTAAATTATAGGGAATCACCAATGGTGTTTGTTTGTCATCAGCTTGCCTATAAGGCAGATCATCAGCATAACTATCACTGTGATACAGTAAATTAAAATCTTTATAGAGTGAAATTGTGTTATTGCTTTTACGGCCGGTATAATAACCATAGACTTTTTTAGCTGTCTGTTTTTCAATAATAGCGATAGTTTTTTGTATATGCTCACGCTCCATTTCTAATGGAACATTATGATAATTAATCCAACGATAGCCATGCCCCGCTACTTCGTGTTGACTGTCACGCAAATAATCACAATATGGTTGATTGCACTCAAGTGCTCTTCCACAAGCAAAAATCGTCAACGGTACTTGGTATTGCTCAAATAACTCATGCAATCGCCAAATTCCACAACGACTCTCATATTCAAATATTGATTCAGACGACAAATGCCTTTCACCCTCACTCGCAACACAGCTAGGAATGTCAGTAAGATAAGATTCACTGCAGGCATCACCATGAGCTGGTGATTGTTCCGCACCCGCTTCGTAGTTGATAATAAAATTAATCGCCAAACGTGCCCCATGAAGCCATTTAAAGTTGGCGCCCTGTTGACCATATCCAATGAAATTTCGGCTGTTGTGTTTCATAACACTATTATACACCTAACCTTAACTAAACACTTGACAACCCGAATGCACTCATGTAGCATTACATAATATAGACACAAGCAAGGTCATTTGTAATGAAAAATTTAGACAAAACAACCCTCCTCAATAGTGTTCGTTGGCGCTAGCGCCACCATACAAACCCCACCCAAATAAGAACAATTATTTTTAACACTATTATATAGAGGATACACCCATGAAAACCATTAAAACTTTAACACGCATTTTCCCAGCCATTGTGCTTACATCATTAGCGAGTTTTGGCGTCGCTTACGCCGCCGGCTTTCCACCACCTGCGCCAAACTATGTACACGCCTATGTCAATAACAACACCAACCAGCCACTAACGATTGCTAGCACAGCAAGTCATGGCACGTATTTGCAATCTAACCCCACATCGGCCCCTGTGGGTGGTCAAGTAAAGATTATTGATGACGGTAGCACTTACTACCCTGCCGCCTTTACCACGCACATCGGCGTTAAAGGTCCGGGGCAATGCATTGCTAGCATTAGCTTAATGGGTGGCGCCATTACTCAAGCCGGAGATGGCTCAGACGGCTTTACTTGCACGACGCAAGGTGACCATATTGTATTAACTACAAAAGCGTAATCCGACCCTGAGGCTGGCAACGCTCCTTCCCGCCAGCCTCTTCTTGCTATATACTGCCCTCCTTTATACATAGATACACAAGGGAACAGCATGTCTAAACCGTTAGTTGTTATTACAGGAGCCACATCAGGCATAGGCATGGCGTGCGCCAAACACTTTAGTGAAGCCGACCACCCCTTGCTACTCCTTGGACGCAACACCGAGAAATTAAAGCAGCTATCATTACCCAACTGTGAAATTGCTACAGTAGATGTCACCGATATCAATCAATTTAAAGCTGCCATCGCACAAGCGGAGCTGGTTTATGGCGAAACGGACTGTTTATTAAACGTAGCCGGCATGATGTTATTAGGCGATATTGCCGACCAAGATCCAGCTGAATGGAAGACCATGGTTGATGTTAACATCCTCGGCGTTATGAATGGTATGCAAGCAGTACTAGCCGGCATGAAACAACGCGAACACGGCACCATTATGAACGTAAGTTCTATTGCGGGCATTAAACCCTTCACCAATCACGCCGCCTATGTTGGCACGAAATTTGCCGTACACGGCATGACCGATAACGTGCGTGAAGAAGCAGCACCTTACAATGTGCGCGTCATCACGATTGCACCTGGCGCAGTTGAAACACCGTTATTAAGCCACACCACATCACAAGAAATTAAAGACGGTTACGAACAGTGGAAACTAGAAATGGGTGTGATTTTATCTCCAGATGATGTGGCGCGCACCATGTTATTTGCCTACCAGCAACCACAATCAGTGAACTTACGCGAAATTGTTTTGGCAACAACAAAGCAAGTACCCTAAACACATAGCGACCTATAAGATCACACAGCGCTTCATCTATGGGCTTGTTCGTGCACTTGGCTGACGCTTGGGTTCTGTCGCAAATTGATTTTATGTTATCAAGAAACCGCGATAAAAAAGCAGCAAAATGCTTTTTTACGAAAGCTATTGGATTTAATGAGCAGCCAGAAAAAATCAGCATGTCGATTCAGCCAATTCATCCGTGTTTGAACAATTTTATGCACTAGCTGTTTAAGTGCGCCCAAGATATTTCTATCTACGCTAGTTTAAAGATATGCGACAGAGCCGACCTTCTTCATGCATAGCATGCTTAATACTTTTACCAACACTTATCAAGTAGTCAGACACCACTGTTAAGCCATTCTCATTGGCCAGGGTGAATGCCGTGTTTCCAGCGGCATCTAAAGGTTGCTCAAGGAATGATGCTGGTAATTTATCTAATAATAGCTGTAATACTTTTGTGCTGTCTACTTGACTGTGTTTCTGTCCACCACTTACAACAAGCAGCTCTCTCAAAAGAGCCGCTCCCTCATCTGCCCAGCTGTGGTAATTGACTAAATCAGATACGATTTCTGGAATAGGGCTTCTGGTTAATACAGACACTGCCTCAGCAAGATTAATATAAGCTAAGCGTAACGGGGGCGGCAAGGCTTCCCACGTGTCTTGACTTAATTTTTTAGGGAGGTCTTCAGCGAATAACGAGTACTCTTCATAAGATAATATCGCCCCAAAATATATCATTTGCTTAATCGCCGACAAAGGCAGCTTAAGCTCTAAAGCATGATAGAGCAGACTCCGATGGTCAGCACCTTGAATATTGAAGTCAAGACCAGATTGATGTAATGCATATAGCAAGTCGTTTCGACTAAAGGGTGGTAGCCCATTGATTGCTTTAGCAAATATTTCTACATCAATCCTATCCGGTTCAATTGATTTCAGCATTAGCTTGAGTGTTTCATCATGACAGTATCGATAGTTAAGAGATGAAATAAAATCATTTGATGTTACTTGATAGCCATTTTCAATAATTTTACGCATAACTAGGGTATCATTATTGAAGGGCTTTAGTAATATGTGGCGCATAAGATTGTGATTATTCTGATCTGTTTTATTGATATCATAACCGTTCTCAATCATAGCATTTATTGTGTTTACACAGTCCGCGTAATAACTGTTTTTGTGGGTAAAAATTTGAATAGCGAACCTCGGAGAAATGCGTGCAAGGTCAGTGTGCTTTAATATGAGTAGTCTAACCTGACATTCTGCGTTGGCATGGTAACAAGCGAGTAGGTGTTTGGGTTTAACTTGTGCTCCGTGATTGATGAATAGCTCTATCATATTAATTGGTTGCAGTAGTAAAATAGCCACGGCCAGCAAATCACGCTCTGAATCAGAATTTAATACATACCCTTTCTTTAGAATAATATCGAGTACTCGCTCAGCATCATCAATTGGGTAGGCAGAAATGACTGCTATAACAAGTTGGGCAGATATATTGGCTGATGTGATATGTACCAATAAAACCTCTAGCAGGACGAAAGGTTCTGGCTGTCGCAAAGCCATCAGCATGACATCATTCGATACCATCGCACCATTATTCAGCAACAGTTGAATCATGTCGAGTGAATAGCGCTTTTCAATTGCCATGCATAAAAGCGATGGATTAATAGGGTAGTTGACATTAATTCCACGCTCAACTAAATGACACAATATTGTTTCATGATGCTCAGATGGTTGCTCATTGATTATATTTAGCACCGTAGACGGAGGCAAGGATGACATATCCACAGACTCAATTAACAACTGTTTGGTTTCGCTGTTCGTGGATATATCGTAGGCGCAGTCTAGATCTGCAGCGCTGCATATCATCCCTTTGCTCAGTAAGCGACGAACATCATCAGTATCGCAGTGTGACTTAAGAAAATCTGATAACGATAAACCGCGACGCGCCATAATTATATGATAAAATCCATTAATTAAATCTTGTGATTTGGCGGGGTTATATTTGATTGATTTAGCGAATAAGATAGAGGTTATTTCATCTGCATTTTCTAAAATAATGCCTTGTATGCTGGGTCTATAATCTAAGCGATCATTGACTAGACCAGCAAGCCAAGGTGGACTTGTTTCACTGCAGGCTTCGATAAGAATCTCAGCGTTAATTTCCTGTTCGGTTAAATTATCGAATAAATAACTGATGATAACAACATCCAGCCCATGCTCAAGAGCGCACAACAGGTCAGACGCATTGGGCTTTATGCCAGCGCTAACCATCATTTCAATCATCAGAGAAGAGCAGGATTTTTTAATGGCTCGTTGCAGTGTATTTTTACTGATAGCAAGTGTGCAAGCCTCATCATCAAATTTTGCTAATAATGAAATAAATATTGTTATATCAAAATATTCAAAAGTTGACCTAAGTGCTGCAACAATGCAATCAGAGCTTAGTAAGCAATCTGATAGTTTCAGTGCCTCTGAATAGTGCTTTTGTTCAAGTGTTTGTCGAAATTGATATAAAGTATCTAGTTGATCGATTGGCATATAGGGTGCGCAGATTTGCAATACACCTCTGCAGTCATGCGCTAAATTGAGCAATGCCGATAAAACGGTTGTTCCAAATTTTTGTTCAAACTTGTCATAGTCATTTGGTTTGAAATGTAGGATGGTGTGAATGATCGTTTTCTGCTGATTAGACACCATGGCATCATTTAGCATGAATATATTTATGAGATTATCCTTGTACTTATCTTCTATTTGGATACAAGCTATTTCGCAGCATTGCCAGCAATAGTCAGCATCTGTATTGCATGACCTGAATAAGTGCTCACTGTATTCAACAGCTGTTATTTCATGCTTAGAGAATGCTAACCGATCACCCGTATGCTTCAGCATAAGCATGGCTTGTGATTCAATTATCTGTAGTGATACTTTTTGTTCGATAGATGGTCTGATCACTCCATCAAGTATCGTGCCATTGTAAGGTGTCATGGAGCGACTATATTGCTCAGCTGAATATACCCGCGGTAAGTCAAGTTTATGTGCGAGTGTGATAATGTGATTTACAAATATCTTATGCTGTATTTCATGGGGTGTGCCCGTGGCTTTTGCTGCAAATGTTGGGTTACCCATATACATCAAGATTTCAGCATAAAAGGCAATTTGCTTATCATCACAGTGCATTTTTCTTTGAAGAAAATTCGTAAAATGCTTTACTGACGCACGCTGGTATTTCATGTAAGTCTCAAGATCACTTGTAGCGCTGACCTCAGACTCTCGACCTGTTTTGGAAAAGATCATCATGATTTTTATGATTATTAATTCATCGGGGGTTAAGTGATCACAGAATTTTCTAAATTCTTCTGATGTGGCGTGCTGTTTGAAATAGTTAATGCTTGGTTCAACTAACATACAAACACGCACGTGATGCGCTAACGCATGGTTATGTCGACTGATACCAAAACGTGAATCCACTAAATCAGCAAAAGGGTTCGCTAAAATAATACATGCAGAGTGCAAAGCTAATTCAAGATAATATTCTTGAGCGTACTCTGTTGCCACGCCAGTAACAATCTTTACTTCAAAATAATGCTCACTGTCGATTGTATTTGATGTGTGCTTTGTGACGACAATGGTGGAAGCTGGTAGTAATGTCTCATTCTCGTGTGGATCTATTGCAATACCTGCTATAGGTAAATAATGATGATCTGTAATTGTAAGCGTATTTCTATGCCCGCGAAAAATACCTACTCCTTGTGAGCAACTGACAAAGCCAGCGCGATTTATCGTTCGGTTTGTGCTTGCCATCTTAGCGCGCATAGCTATTGGTAGTTCTTCATCACGACGCACTAACTTGGGTGGTTTATGTGTTAACCTTGTATCAATGTTTTTATTCGCGCCGCTCATCGCTAACATGCAGCGTATAAATATATTATTCACCTCTTGTACAGGTATTTCATTTGGCTTCCCTCGTAAAAGAGCATTCATTTTTTGATAATACAAATCACCTGTATAGTCTCTTATAGCTTGTTCTTCTAAGAAATAAAAGATCATTCCACCTTGCTCAACATGCCGGTGAACAGATATATTTTTTACTGTGCCTCCAAGCAGTCTATCCGTAAGTATGGCGTCACACCGGTGAATAATTGCTTGCGCATGTGGGCCTTCATCTAACATAAAATAATTAAAATTGGCGTGCTTTAATGCTAGCGATAAATTATATCTACGCCCATTAGGGCAGTCAGCAAGAAAGAAATCTTTGCTATTTTTTACAATGCTCAGTTGACAGGGCTCACCGTTTTCTCTTAATTTTGGCGCATATATGGTTCTATCTTTTTCATTAGTCGTGGGGTAATCAAGTGCTAGCAAGCAATGAAATATATACTCGACATCTTTTAATGCTCTGTTTTTGCTTGAAGGGCCTTGCGGTAGTTTTTTTGTAATTTTTTTGCTGCTAACAACAGCATATTGTTTTAAATAGTGGGCAATATCATCAAAACCACTCATGACTGATACGGTCAGTGGTGAGTATTCGGCGGGGGTATCAATAGATACGGTAGCGCCATGCTTAACCAACAGCTTAACCGCTGCCAGTTGATCTGCTGACGCAGCCACCAGTAAAGCTGTATTATTATCAGCGTCAGGTTTGTTTATATTGGTGGCAAGGTCAGCTAATAAAAGTTTCAAACTTGCAATATCTCCACTGTTCGCAGCAGTAAATAATTGCAAATGACGTGCTTCATCGCCTAGATGATCAGTGTGATACAGTTTAGCGAAATCAGTACAGGCGGCCATGCATTTTTTTATTGCCGCAGGTGTTAGAGCCAAGCGATGATTACTGTTGGGCTGCAATAAAATATATTGCCTTCTCAGTAACACAGCACCGGCCAAATACTGTTGTATTTGAACGGCTTTATTCACATTGTTTAAGTATGAGCGAGTGTATTTGCTGCTCTTAGTTGATTTTAATCGATTGATGTAATGTTGATAGGCATCTTCTAGCTGTGTTATTCGATGATGCAGTAAGGTAATTGCTTGTTGATAATACGTGCTTGTTACAGACATGCCGCATGCAGGTATTATCATCGGCTTTTTATTAATTTCAAAAAAATCACTATGCGCTGCCAATGTAGCCGCCATAACTACCGGATGTGTGGCACTACCAGCAAGGACGCCATTGGTCTGGCTCTTTATATTTTTAAATGGATTGCGCCCTGACGAACCCTTTGTCTTTGAAATTAGACCTAAGTTTACAGTGGATTGGCTAATTTCTCGGTAACATTCCTTTGAAATCACTCCAAAATTTGATGATGGCTTTGGCATGCTTACCTCTTATCGTAAATACAACACGCAGCCATTCAAGATATCCGTATACTAGAATCACCGAATTATATATCGGATTGGAATGGTATGCAAGCGGTTAATAACAATAAGCTGGGGTTGATTGGGACGTTTTATCTCAATTGCGAATATTGCAAGCCATTATCAGAGAAGAGGCGTCATCACAGCGCACCTCAAGGTGCACATGATGCTTTGCATTCCTCAACACCTAGTTTACCCAAAACAACAAAGGCAGATCGACCTTCCCGTGATCTGAACGGAAAATATCCCAGCCTTAAAGCATCAAACCGCTGAAAACTAGAAGGTGAAGGCGCTGAGTCCTTAAAAAAATCAGCATTTTCGACTAACGACCAAAGCCTATCATTCCCCACAAGCGCACAGGCCATATCCAACTTATCACCTTTTTCTGAAATATGAGTGATTGCAAAAGCCTCAAAATCACCAACCAATTGATCCAATCGACTATATACGACCTCATTACAACCCGCGATAAACTCTTGCACCCACTTTGGCGTTTCATCATTCACATCATTATTTAAGCTGACCAAATGGAGTAAAACTGCCCTTAACTTCTCTATAGATGGCTTATCTTTATGCGCACAAATCGAAACGAATGAATCAACAATCTCATCGGCTTTTAAACCAATCATGTCACAGGCCGTTAAATTCTGAGGCGCCCCCGATTCTGACCACACTTGACCAACCATCCTAGTGGCATGTTGATAAACACCGTAGGCCGCCTGTTTTACCAAATCAAACGGGTTAAGCATTCCGCTAGAAACCAATACTGCCTCACTGAGTGGATTACGAAGTGCAACCTCTTCCTTAGAACACGTAGCAGGTGTTAAGCTAACATAACTAGCCCCTTCGAATAAACACTCACTCGCAGGCCCAGATGCTTGCAATGTGGTTTGAAATATTGTTTTTCTCGCATAATTAGCCGACTCATCTTCGTCATTGTGCGCAACAGCAGTTGACCTAACCAGTCCATCCCTCTGATACCACCGCTGTAAAATTTCCACGTGAGCAGATGTCCCTACGCCATTCGACACAAGCGCATCAATTGGCGCCCCCTCAACTCGAATCGCAGCAAAATCTTGTATGGCACGTTGGCTTCGATGAATTTGTTGCTGTTCTCCTATGTATTTCGCCATACGCTTCATAGGTATTTCAGGTTTCGCTTGATGAATATATCGCGCAACCACATCAAAAAAGCGATCAATGATCAACTCTGCTCTTATCACTTTTTCGTGCTCTGGAAGTGCCAACTCACGTAGCGCTAAACGGTTACTCTGAAATTGATGATAAGCGCGCTCAACGGGAGCAAGCAGCTCAACATCCTTCTTAATATTCTCAGACATTTTAAAATGTTGAGCATTATAAGCAACTAAACGCAAACTTTGTAAGCCAAAATCAAGCAGATTATCTGCCTTATCGGTATCGGGCAAGAATGTTGAATCACTAACATTCACCTCAATACCGAATGGATGCTGTGCTTGTAATTGCTCGACATCCTCTATTGTGACTGCGCCAGGCAAATCAGACTTTATGTCTTCAAGTTTCTCTACACTAAAACTATACAGCACAAGTCCTCTAGCTGGCTGATCATGCTTTACTGCACCTGCTTGGATCAATTGAATTAAAGTATCGGGTCGCATGGCTTTTCTCGTTAGTCATTTATAATACGATAATACCAGCATAACTATAAGAATTATGTAAGAAGAACAAAAGGGGCAATTTAAAGACTGAATACTAACTCTGCCCGGCTCTACTGTAATGAACCACCCCATCCACTAAGTTGGCAATTTACATTTCCCAGCTTATGATTCTTTATGGCCCTTAAGCCCCGCCAAAAAAAATCGCACCCACTGATCTCCACAAGCTCTATAATGCCGGCTTCCCGGTTTTCTAAACAGCGCGCCTAACTCTGAAGGAGAGATCTCTACACCACCTTTCCTAAAGGTTTTCAGCATCATTTCTTCATCATATTTTAAAGAAATTCTTAGTTTTTTCAGCAAAATATTATTGGTTAACCGATCATTACTGGGGTCAAACGGCGCATGAGGCTTATCACTTTTCCCGCGACATTTAACAATGTACGCATCAAAAAAGTCACTAAGCTGAGCATCACTTAACATTTGATAATCCGGCTCTTCTTCATCTTTAAAAATTTGCAATAGCTGCTCTTCTGACATAGCATGATTTGCTTGTTCAAACAAAGATAGCATCGTAGGGTCATCAAGTCTTAAGGCATAGCGCAATCGTCTAAAAAAATCATTGTTTTGCATTTGTTATTTTCCTCTCTTTTGTTTTCGCGCTTTCTTTTTCTCTTCTTTTTCAGCAAGAACAACGGCATACGCTAAACGCTCCTGCTCAATCATTTCCGGCGTTTCCAAGCTGATTCGGCCCAACCCACCTTGACGATATGTATTAAGTAAAAGTTCAGACACTCGGTGGTAGTCAATGGCCTTCCCCGCCTTAAAACAAGCGCGCCGTGTCGCTATGGCATCCATAACACTTATCGTATCCGGCAAATCAGCAGGAATGTCAAAATATGCCGCTAATTGCTCAGGATAAGCTTGGCGCAAGGTATCAACCAAAAAAAACGCCACATCCTCAAAATCGATAACGCTCGCCTTGATAGCACCAGTAACAGCCAACCGATAAGCACACGACTCGGGCTCAAGTTTAGGCCATAAAAATCCAGGCGTATCCCACAAAACGATATCAAGGTCTAAGGCAATACGCTGCTGCCCTTTAGTCACCGCAGGCTCATTGCCAGTTTTCGCAATGACGCGCTTGGCGAGCGTATTAATTATGGTGGACTTTCCGACATTAGGTATCCCTAATATCATCGCATTGACCTTTTTATAAGGCTTTAATATGGCACGGACTGATTTTGGATCCGCTTTTGACACCGCGATCGCCGTAACACCTGGCTGTTCATTGTAGAATTCAAGCCATAGCTTGATGTTTTTAGGATCAGCCAAATCACTCTTGTTCAACACCTTTAAGCACGGTGTGTCTTTACGCAAACCATCAACCAAGGGATTTTCACTGCTAGACGGAATTCGGGCATCCAAAATCTCAATGATTAAATCCATGCTTGACATTTTTTCCGAAATCTCACGACGCGCCTTAGCCATGTGACCAGGGAACCAATTTAATGCTGGCATTATTTTTTCCAAATAGCAAAACCGACACTATACACTTTTTAACCATTACTTGGCAATTCAAAGACTGAATACTAACTCGGCTCTTCTCTACCGGTTATGTCGCAAACTGAAGGCTGACTTGTTAACCTTGCCATCCACCCTAGCTACATGAGGCTACCAAGTGATAAGTTTCAAAGGGCTTTGTAAAAACTGGGTACAAGCGCCTACGAGCTTGACAGCCACGAAATCATATTACAGATGCGTCGACGCTTTGGTCGTTAGGAGCCATGTCATTCTGCACATACCCAGCAAACCACACATCAAAATATTCAATCAAATTATAAGATTGCTTTAATTTGACAGTGATAGATTATTTATACTGAATAAACATATAAACTATCAATAATTGAGATAATTGTGGAAGGATATATTAATGATTTATGGCTGATTGAAATGCGCTGTAGCGATCGAGATACAATTGAGTACGCGAAAGAAGTCACAAAGCTGTGTTTAGACACTTCGACCGGGAAAATCCAACCCGCGTTGAATGAGCTTATAACAGAAATTAAATCACTAGACCCACAGGTCATGCAGGACACGTTACTTCGATTATTCATTGGCATGTCATACTACAGGAATCTCTTTCAAATTTCCGCACTGGGCGCCGTCAGAAAAGCGCTCAAACCCGAAATCGCATCAATCGGTTACGATGAACTTTCAACCAAGGTCAAACGTTATTGTACGCAACAGCACCCTAGAGATAGCATCTTGATTGAACTTAGCACGTTGGGTAGCTCAAATGCATTTAAAATACTCTTTCAAAACATGTCTTCGCTAAAAAAAAATTTATCAAGATTGTTAGAGAAAATCCCGGGCTCCGAATGCACACAAAGATTCATACAGCTATCTACAGGTTGTACAGTAACTCACTTAATTTACCTTAAAAGACTCCTAGAAGAATCGCCTATATTATTTGATTTCGAACTCTTTAACATGTGGTACCTCAAAGATGGTGCTGTAGACGAAAAAGATACAGATGAGATTGTACAGCTCATACAGATGCATCCAGAAATCTTACAGCATCTAAGAGCCTTACCTACCTTACCCTTACAACTATTGAAAATCGTCTACCCTTATATTGATGAACCAGATACTCAAGATCGCTTATTGGATATGCATTTAAACCACAATTGCTTAAATGCATTAACGCATTTAAAGTCCGCACCTGAAATGCTGTCTCAACAAACATTGATCCGATTACAAGTACAACTTGTTGAATTTAGGCCTCACTTAGTCACTATTGCTAAGCACAATGACATAGCATTAACCTTATTATTACAAAACCCCATCACCCACAGTGAATACAAATTCATATTTGATGACACATTAGATCCGATACAGCAAGAACGCCTAGCTGCGTTTGCTGGACAGTTAATATCAGCAAATAAATACCTTGGCTTGTTGCCAGAGCTAGCAAACCATCTTGAGAAAAATCAATTTACCAGACATTTTGACTTTAATAATGATAACGATATGATGCTGGTGACATTAGCGACTGTAACACAACGCACAAACACTACCGCCTTAACGCATTTTTTTGAACGCCCCCAAGCGGCTATATTAGCATGCAACCGTACACGAACCGATACACTTACAAACATTAGAGAAGTGTTATCTAACTACAAAGCACGTGTTCGCCTAGTCACTTCAAGTAACTTAAAACGTGCCATCAACATCATGAATGTTAGGCCTACAGGTAGCGTAGCGATGGACAGAACATTACTAGCACTGTGTGACATTGACTGGAAAACACACAATGACACCCCCTCACACCAAGCTCAGATGAACATCGCAGCACAATTACAAACCTACCTAGCACGCTATCGCTTTGAACACCTAGAAACCATATTACAAAGCCCAGCATTAACAGAAGAAAGTTATCGCGCTATTTTTTCGATAGGTGAAGCAACAACCCAACGACAAACCATCAAACACGCTATTATACATTTACTCAGCAAACCTTTAACAGAAGAGCAATTAACCAAACTCCATATCATCGCAAAAGCCTGTGATAACAAATTGCCTTATGTAGATTTATTGTCATCCGCAACATCGTGTCCTAAAGACACACTGCTATTTACCATGATGCCAATCGATCTATGCGAGCAACTCCTGCCAAGAAAAGACTTACGAACAGTCTGTAAACAAAAAATTCGAGAACGAACCATCGACTCCCATCAAGCAGCACGCCTACTGGCACAGCATTACCTCAAGAAAAACACTCACTATGCATCCACATTAGTCAATATGCATGAAAATACTGCCTCACCCTCATTAGAAGAAAAAGATTCTTTAAAAAAAGATATCATTAAGACAAAACAAGAACACATATTATCCACCTGTTGCTTATTTTCTAATAGTGAAGCTCAGACAAAGTCAATCTCAACCAAAGCGCTTTTGCGTTTCCACGTATACAACTGTGGCATTGGCGAAAGAGAACTTTCCTTTGTTGGCATACCCGAGAAAGTCAACATCTATGGTTATATTCCACACTTTTCCAGAACATTACTTTACAGCCAATTTGGTGAATTTATTCGGAACCTTGACTGTAGCCTTCCACAATGGAGACAACTCTGTAGCATAGAGCAAGAACTACAACGCGATCATCAACAACAAAGCATACGTAGAAAACGCAATATTTTAACAGAATTGCAACATGGCAAAGTATTCACCCAAAACTCAGGATGGACAGGTCACGTCATCACGTTGAGCTTTTTTCAAATCAATGGTCAAACTTATTTAGCTTTTGCTAATCGCGGCGAAAGGTCACCACACTTCGAACCAGGCATTACTATTTTTAAAGTTACACGCACTGAAAAACTTAACGATCGCAATTTTATCAATCGTCTACAAGAAAATGATATGTCTCGTCAATATTTAGAGAAGGTTGAACCATCACAGCCTGACTCTTTAGGTCAAGATTTTGGCTTAGAAAAAATCACAGTGATTAAAAAAACAGTGCAAAATCATGGTAATTGCGTTTTAGCATGCGTCACGCATGCAATACTCATTCAACTAATAGCAAAATCCATGACAGCATCCAATACAGAAGTTACCGCAGAAACATTTCAACAACACTACCAAAAGGTCAAACCATTATATAAACAATTCAAGCATTTTTCTCGCAAACAATCGATTGAGTTTTGCACATCATTAGACAACCCAGACTTAACATACCGGCTGAGTGAACATGCACATGCAAATTTATTGAATGATATTGTCAATTATGTCAGATATAAAAGCAATGACAGCTTAGCAAGTACACCTCATGGCAAGGCAGAGCTACTTGAACCGATTATCCAATGGGCAAGATCAGCCACCGACCTCAGGAAACACTGTGTGTTAAAAAACGCTCAAGAAGCATTAAGGGTTAAAGGCCTGAGTAAATTTGTGCCCTGCACGATAAGCCGCACACCTATTTAGATCAATCAAGCAGTGATTTAAAACCTTCATGTCAATTAATAAAGCCGTAAAGTGGATTTTATTCCTTATCTTTCAAGACTAAATGGACTGAGAAATTCGATATTCAGCATCCGTCCTTTCTACGAAACGAGCAGAGCTCGCCGTATTCCTACGAGGAAAGCCACCTCCACCTGGTTTTTCTTCTACCACTTCCGCTTCACTCTTATCTATACCATACTTAACCAACAGAGCAGCCATACCCCCAAGTATTACGACCACAGACTTACCATATATCGTTTTTTCACGACGAATTTGTAAACTTAATAAAGCATAAACTGCAGCAACACAAAAACGTCCTCTTTTTTTCAAAGGACAATAATTGTCACCACTGTCGCCACCCTCTGATTTAAAAAGAGACGGATCTCTCATATTTATCTCTCCTTTCAATACAAATAATCCAGTTAAAGCTTATAAGTAGAATAAAAGGGGCAATTCAAAGACTGAATACTAACTCTGCCCTCCTCCACCCCATAGAGTCCTACTCGACTCGCCATCAGATTTCACGCAAAGTATGCTCAATAAAGAGCAGTAATTACCTGATCATTAGTTGAATTACTTCCACTACCGAAATACAAGCCCTCAACCACCCTGCCGCCACTGTAATGGCCACACAAAATTGTCTGGTTAACTCTCTCAATTCAAACCAACCCCAATGGCGATGCTCTTGGTTCCGGCAGTTTCAACAAATCAACGCACGTGTCATCCCGGCCCCGAGCCGGGATCTAGATAGTATTACCTGGACCTCGGATCAAGTCCGGGGTGACAATATTCACTGCCTTTTCTTCAATACAGGCGATGATCTTGAGATTACCTTTGCATTGGCTACAAGTGGTGATGTCTATTGCAAACACTCGCTTTAATCGACGTGCCCAAGTCATCGCTGACCGACCCTCGCCTTCTGTGCGTGTGTCGTCGATTGATAGGGCTGAGTCCTTTTGGCGTGACTTCTTAAGTTGACTGGTAATCAATGAACGCAGCTTACTATTCGGCGCAAATACACCATGAAATCGGGTTAAATTAACTCGCGGCTTCGGTACTAGCGCTGCTAAACGCGCAATAAAATCTAACGGTTCAAAGATTACATGCGTCGTCCCATCTCGGTACGGCGTCTTTAGTGCATATCGTATCTTGCCATGATTTGTTAAAGATAAACGTTTGACACGAATTGATTGCGACTTTTTCCAGCAGCTTTTAAAAATTTTGATCGCCAATATACAAATTGCGCATACTTAATATTGTGACGTTTGCAAAATACTGGTTGTGCTTCACCGCTTTGTTTCCACTCTTCTGATAGTGCACGCCATCGCTGCGCTTCGGGGCTAGTAAGATCTTCTATTTTGTTCATGACATCCTCGATCGTGTAAAAGACAGGAGTATGAATCAGCTAGATAGGTTTGTGTAGGTGGTGTTTAATTACCGCTTACAATTGCCAAGCATAAGACAGCTGGTTGCTAAAGCAATTTAGGTTAGAGCGTAGCGAAATATGACGGAACCTTTTATTCTACCTCAAATCATCTATATAACTGGATCCCTGGTATTGATTGGGTCTAGTTATCATTTATAATCATTTATAAGTGAGAAAAATGATTATGATATGGTATAGATTGATATGAGAAGAATGATAGAGAATAAGGCGGTTTCTAAGGCTGTTGTTGCAGCCTTGAAAATGGGATTAACACTTGCAGAGCTCAGCGAGTTATCGGAACACTCTGATGACCTTTTACAGTGCTGCACTGATCAGCGAGAGCGGTTTGTGTTGGGATTTGGGCTTCATTTGCTTGCGCAATTACCGCAACCTACGCGACTCGAGCTTTGTGTTTCTGTATATCAGGCCTTATTTGATAATGTGGAGCTCTATAGAGCACATAATTATAGAATCAATGAAATGGCGATTATTCCTGCGTCGAGACCCCCAGAGGTTGTGTATGTTCTAGATCGGACAGCATTTTATAGCAATATACAATCCATGCAGCAGTTTGCTGCTCAAACGGGTGCAGGATTAATTCTAGCTAAATCTGCGGTACAAACAAGACAAGTGTTGCGTAAGTTGGGCGCATTGGGTTACTTCAATACAGCAATTGAATTCCCCGGAAAAGATGTGAGCGCT
The DNA here is from genome assembly GCA_029210045.1 of Coxiellaceae bacterium. GTDB lineage: Bacteria > Pseudomonadota > Gammaproteobacteria > Coxiellales > Coxiellaceae > JARGNX01. The sequence continues at coordinate 1,781 of JARGNX010000005.1, read as the reverse complement.
ATGCTTGGTGGTCCGGCGCGAAGCCAGTCAGCGGAGTTTCATAAACGTACGTGCTTTGTGTTGGGTAATGAAAGTTTTGGTGTGGATCCTGGTGTTTTAAATAGCCCTGATCTACATGCTCAGCTTCAGTTGCCACAATGTGGTCCAACCGTTTCATATAATGTTGTGGATGCTATGTTGTTTGGTAGCGCGCTTTATAAACATTTAGGTGAGAAAATTTTTTATGAGACAGCAGCGCCTAGCGGCGTTAATTATCAGGTGCAATCACCTTTGCCTATTGGTACTCCGCCAGTGGCATATACGCTTGAATTCGAGACGAAGGATGATGCTGTGATAACTCAGTTACCCGTTTCTGGTAATAAAAATATGATGAACACCTTGCGTCAACGTCCTGCGACAGATGCTTGTCAGTTGTTTACAGTGCGTCCTTTGTTGCATTACGCACCAATACAAATTTTTATCGGTGTTTATGTGCCAGCTAGCATCAGAAAAAACGAGCGAATAGCGTTAAGGCGACTGTCAGCATTTATGCGAACATTTGTTACTTTTCAGTACATGATTGCTAAAGTGTTTTTGGTTAAAAAAGAGGGTCAACCGGAACACCTGCGAAGAAGCGCAGATAGGGTGTTAGCAAAAGGCCCGAGCCTATCGCCGGCTTATCCATTTCCAGAGTTTTTTGATGCGGTGTCAGGTGCAGAATTTATGTGTTTGGTGAAAACCTTTGGCTTATTGTTGACGAATGTCATGTGTGCAGAGCAAAGAGGGCTGGCACCTCCGGGTGACTTTAAGGTTGATTGTGTTGCTAGCCTTGCTAGCGCAGGTCGACATGTGTTTTTCTTTCATGAGAGTAATGAAAGTCCCATTAGTACTTGTTCCGATGATCCGGGTGCTCGCTTATTACGCTCAGGGCATAATATTAAGAATACCATGGTGCAATTACTTACCGGTTTGGCTGTGCAGCAGCCACCACCACCACAAGATGATGAGTTAATTTCTCGACATTCCATAGTTACACCAGGAGCAGATTAAGCCCCACTCAAGTGTTTATGACGCATGCGAATGGCGGGGTAAGTAAAGACTTGACCCCTTTGTTAGTAGGTGTGATAGAATAGCGCCATTTGTGACCAGCATAATAAGGAAGGCGCTATGTCCGTTGAGCGTACGGGTCGTTATCTTGAACGAAGCGGTTTGTTGGTTCGTGATGAGATATTGTCAATTGTTGTGTTCTGAGCTAAGCGGCGCATTCTAATTCCTCATGTTGAATTTGCTTAATCCCATCTTTAAATTTTATGCCACGAATAATATCAGCAACATATTTTGACCCTCTTAGCCTGGGCCATTTTGTCTGCGCAACCATCGCTAACTTATAAACCATCGCCAGCCCCGTTTTTTGCGACAAGCAGCCTCTGGTTTTGGCTGTGCGTAGCTTTACAGTAGCAAACATTGATTCAATAGGATTGGTAGTTCGTAAATGATGCCAGTGCTCAGCAGGAAAATCATAATAGGTAAGCAATACATCACGATCTTTTGTTAAGCATTCAACCGCTTTAGGGTATTTCGCATGATAAAGCTTAACGAAATCATCAAATGCTTGATTCGCATCATCTTGCGTGGCAGCCATCCAAATATCGTGAATATGCTTTTTGGCGGATGATTGCTGTGATTTTGGTAGCTTATTAAGAATGTTCATTGTCTTATGCAGCCAACAGCGCTGCTGTTTTGTCTCAGGGGTCCTAGGGATTTTCCCTCCAAAAAGGACAAAAACCGCTACAGCCCTTGAT
>JARGNX010000015.1 GCA_029210045.1 Coxiellaceae bacterium | reverse complement strand
ATTTTACGAGAAAATTCTACTTCTAAATAGCCTTAATTTTCGGGGGGATTACCCTCCCAACCCACAGACTCTAGGCTGCTCTTAACACCTTTACCCCTTACCGGTTTAGCCAATCTAGCAAGGCTTTGCACCATCTCCTTCGTGGGCGCACCAAAGTCAATTCTTGTCGTTATACTTACTGGCTTAGATGGTGGAGCAACTTTAACTTTTCCACCCTTTTTCTTCTTGCCTTTTTTACGCTTTTTAGCAGGTTGCTTAGCCGCAGTAGCAGGGGATGTAGTCGTCAATACACATCTTCCTGCGTCTACTGCACCTGAAACAGGAGGTTCGTCAGCTGGCTTAAACTCATCCTTACCTGCTGGATCTAGTGCTGGCGCAGCAGCAAGCGTATAATCAAATAAAGTTGCTATATACATTGCTCCATCATGATCGCCCGCATCATACAACCTGTCTGCCTGTTGTTGAAAACGCAGAAAGATGGCCTCCGCTTGCAGATGGTTTCCTACCTCACGTAATCTCTCAGCTTGGTCGCGCCATTGCTCTGGCGTTGATATGACTACGGCATCCTCACCCACTTTATTAATCGGAATGCGCGGTAAACCTTCTAACAAGAATTCCAATACCGCTGTAATATCAGGATGCTTGTTACTATTGATATATATCAGCTCGACTTGCGCCCTGCTGACAGCTGTAAATAAATTATTAAGATCAGTTATAAGCAATTTATCATCAACGGTGATATCATCTCTGGATATTTTACCCCTGCCCAGCATAGCTAAAATATGCTGGGCAAATTTTATTGTAATCAGATCTTTTAGAATAATTCGCTTATAACCTAAGCCTTTAATCTCATCGATACTAAATACCAAATTTGTACCCAGTAAAATTGACGTATTATCTTTTTCCCCGTCATTGCAAATAACGGCCGTGTCGACATTTCTACACAGTGCCTGTAATTGTTCTTTGTCTTTAGGTGTAGCAATACAGATAACACCATCATCATCTAATGCAGATTCAACCTTAATATCAACCAAGTCTGATCCGTGAGAAGTAATTGTTTTTTTAATCCCCAAAAGCTTACTGGCAATGCTAGCAATTGATTTTGTGCAGCGGTGTGTTTGATTAAGCTTAGCTATATAAGCATTTTTCACACCCGCACCAGCAATTAAATCTTTAATATACTCCATCGAATGCGAGGTATGCTTTAGGTCCTGATTATAATCACCAACAAATACCAGTTTAATACCCATGGCCATTAAATTTTGTAACTGAGCACGTGTCAGATCCAGCGCTTCATCAACCACAATAACCGGATTACCTTCAATTCTCTCCACATCGAATCGCGATAATTTAGGATGAAATTTGTTGTCACCCTTCAAGCTTGCCAAATATCCCTGACACAGGTTCCACAACACTAACTGCAGTTCAGCATCACCATGAAACAATGAATGATTACCGCCTAAACCCATATACACTTTTAAGCCCTCTTCATTTTGCTGCTTTACTCCTGCTATCACCAAACATTCTTGCAGAAATTGATCAAAATTCATTCCTGTTAGTTTTTTATCTGAGCCATGATCACCCTTAGCCTTAATCTGTTTTGTTACCACCGCCTGTGCCCGTAGAAAATAATCACGCAAATGATTATCACCCACTTCATCGCTTTCAACATGAACCCCCGCTCGCTCAAGCATGGCATTGTAGTCAAAAAAGCAAACATTATCGCCATCAATAGCTGCACATTGCTCCCTCATTTCACGGCGTAAATTTTCCGATTCCGCTACATAGTAGATATTTGTTTCATCAGCAGCAGCCTCTACTAGTTGCTGAATAATTTCTTTGGCTAATAACGTCTTACCCGAGCCTGGTGTACCCGCCACTAAAGCAACAAACTCTTCTTTTTTTAGACCGTCTACGACCTCTTCTAAAACGGTACTTTGTTCATCAGTCAGTTGTATGATTTGGTGGTTATAAACAATAACTTCTCTTAGATTTATGGCAGGTGCATCATCAATATCGTCATTGCCTACCCCTGCAAACACAAGTTTATCATCAGCCAAAGTAAAGACAGCTTGATCAACATCTTCAGCTAAAGCATACGCCATTATTTTGTCACGGTGATTATCAAGGTATCTCTGCGCCCTACCGCCCTTTAAAAAGTAGGCTTTTCTGTATTTATGATTAGGTAATAACTCCAACAGCACCCACACCAACTTGCCTTCCACTTGTTGTTTGACCGCTAATAGTCTTGCTTTTTTACCCAAACGCAAACTCAACACTTCTTCAACACGTTCTAGGTTCGCGCCCCGCTTAATCTCAGAATGTATAATTGATTCAAGCAAAGCTTCATAGGCCGCGAGATTTTTAGCTTCAAAAGCTGGATCCTCGAGCATATCTGCCACGCGTTTCGATTGGATAACTACTGGTAATGTCATAAATCAACCCTGTACAATTTATAATATTACTAGAAATATACAACAATAAGATTATGGAATGCTTAAAAGATAAAAATGTTTTATATATTTATAAAATTGATAACCTAGAGACTTTCTAAGCGTATGTTTTCAGCGCTGTTAAACCAATGTGCATCAGACCACTTACCACGCAACCAGGTCAATTGGCGCTTAGCTAATTGACGTGTAGCAATGATGGCACGTTCGCGCATTTCTTGTTTATTGAGATCACCGGCCAGATATTTCCATACTTGACGGTAACCCACGCATCGCATCGAAGGCATATCGAGCGTTAAATCACCGCGGTTATACAGCGCTTCAACTTCTTCAATAAAGCCTTGCGCTAACATATCATCGAAACGCTGTTCGATACGCTGATGCAATACGTGACGATCATCTGGCGATAACACAATATTAATAAATTCATAAGGCGGTATCGCAAGCTCAGCTTGCTGTTGCAATTGCGACAACGGTACACCGCTCGACAAGTAAACCTCTAGCGCACGCTGAATCCTTTGTTGGTCAGTCGGCTTAATCTGTTGCGCTGATTGTGGATCCACTTGCAGCAGTTGCTGATATAAATCATCTAACCCATTTTGTTGTACCCGCTCAGCTAACTGCTGGCGTATAGTTTCATCAGCGCTTGGTAAGCTAGAAAGACCGAACTGTAAACAACGATAATACATCATGGTGCCACCCACCAATAAAGGCAACTTGCCACGCGCTTGAATACCTGAAATGAGTGTTTGGCAATCTTTTAGAAATTCCGCTACTGAATAACGTTCAGCAGGATCAATAATATCAACTAAATGATGCGGGTATTTTTGCAATGTGTTTTCATCGGGTTTTGCAGTACCGATATCCATACCCTTATAAATCATTGCACTGTCCACACTGACTATTTCAGCATTGTTTTCATCGACTAAACGGAATGCAGTAGCGGTTTTACCGCTTGCAGTGGGCCCCATTAGGCAAATCACTTTTTGTACTGTTGTAAACCTCATTTAATAATTCTATCATGCAAGATTGCTTAAAGGGTAATTAATTAAACAATTTTATTCCTAGGATCATTGAATAGAGCAAATATTGCTCTTGGCATGACCTATTGGTACGGAGTGGAGAGAACAAAATGTCAAAAACATCAAGAAGAAATGATACCGTCATAACCGTTGATAATGGTATAAACGCAAAACATATCGGCATGTTTATTGCAGGTGTAACAGGTCTTTACGGCATTACAATTTTCCTGGGTGCTAACTTATACCAAGTGAAACCCAGTGAGCGCGATGCAAAAGCTTATATGAATACCATCAGCGCCTGTATCATCAACTTTTTTGTAATGTTTGAAATTGGTCGCGAGTCGCTCGAGAATGCCTGCAGCACAACCGCATCCTTAACACGAATCACGACTGCTAAATGCGGCGGTCTAAAACCTAGCGAAGCTGATCTAAACAACCTCCCCAGCTTTAGCGGCGTATGCAAGACCGTGGCTTACACTACTGTTTCAGCATTTGCCACCGTAATTTATGCAGATCTCGCTCCAACATTAAAGGACAGCTGGTTAAGCTTTGTTGATACACCTGCTGGTTATGCAGGGCTTATGCTTGCTAACCTATTCTTTCATTACTATGGCACCCAAAACTTTGTCGATACCAGTCTAGCGGGAATGCATGACGCGCTAAGCGACTGGGTAATCGCACTTAGCCCATCCAAAAGGGCTCGAGAGCACTATTTGGCGCGCAGTTTAGACCGTGACATAACTAAACACTTCGAACAGCACCTCGCCAATAGTCAGCTTGCGCGCGAAATTCAGTACAACAGAACAAAAAAAACTTTACCAAAACTCAATCACAACAACAGCTTCTATGACAATGCCGCACTGCTAGCAATCGATCACAAAAACATACTTACACACGCTACAGCACAATCTCGCTTACAAAAATTTCTGTTTACTACACTGTATGCCAGCATCATCATGGCATTAGTGCCATTTTTTACCGACAGCTTTGGCATAAAACCAGTCAAGCTGATGTCGTTTATCGGTACGTTCCTCGCCAATCTTGGTTTAACCATGATGTTTACTAATAAATACAGTAACGCCTTAAGTCAATTTGCGCTTTATCGCAATGTACCACCTATTTTTACAGACGCTAAACATCACAAAGGCCGGGTTGCTGCAGCTACGGGAATTGTATTGCTCAACACAGTGCTCACTTATTTTACCGTTAATACAACAATGAAACTATTCGAAACCATTGTTAAAGATCACGTAAAAAGCCAATTAGAAAACACTATGTTAGTTGCCGGCATTTGGGTCGGTACCATTGCCTTTAATGTCTATGCCATTAATAAGATGGTGTTAGGTAAAGTTTCAGCTAAAATACTAAAAGATGATCCACGCTATCAGTTCAGCACAGCTGCAGACGCACTGAGAAGCAGTTCAGCACAAGAGCTACTGAAAGACAAAACACAACTCCATAATACATTAGGCGACCACTTCCCTGATAATAAACGCACACTATGGACTAGACACTTACAGCAAGGCATTAACGACCCGGCGAATGAGGAATTCGCAAAAACGCTAAGGCAACAAGCATCCAGTCGTATCAATCGCAACTTATACATGGGCCTATTGCCTGTTGCAGCTGCAATTACATTAACTTTAGTGCTACAGAAAACAATTTCTGATACTCCAGCCACTGAGCTGGCCACTGATTTAGGTAAGTATGGTGTGTTTATTGTTGCACAAATTGCCTCGCAGATTTATCACGCCTGCTGTGCCTCAACAATCAAAAAGGCCGCGCGCGAGCTTGATTTCTTCGCAGATGCTAAAACAGCATTAAACCAACCGCTTGTAGGTGAATTGGATAGAATGGAAGATGGCCAGAGCCAACGAGCGGCAAACAACGCATTAGAGGCTGATACAGGCTCACCAAAACATACAACACCAGCACCGGTCGTCGTCGAACAAGCTAAATCTGCTTGTTCATTGCTTCGATTAGTGAAAGGTGCCGCCATTGGTATGGCCGTTGAGTGGGGCATACGTGGAGTTTATGCCGGTCTTGATACCACCATTCCAGAAAATGCTGTCGATACCGCAGCTACAGCACTCGGTTTAACGGCTTCTTTTGCTGTTAATCGCTAAACTGCAGGCTCAATGAATTATTGACCGCGTAAAAACCAGCGGTCAATTTCTCGTTTATCGAACTGCTTCCATGCTGGACGACCATGGTTACACAGGCCACCGTGCGGAATGGACTCCATTTGGCGCAAAATGTGATTCATTTCTTCCAACGTGAGCGGATGGTTGGCTTTAATCGCCGACTTACAAGCCATATTAGCCATTAAACTGTGTAAATGGTTTTCTGCACGTTGCGACTCCGAAGTCACTTGCACATCCGCAGCTATATCCTTTATTAAAGCAGCGATATCAGCCTTATGTAATAAGCTTGGAATGTGACGAACCACAACAGTCGTGTCACCCATCACCTCAATACCTAAACCCAATTGCTGCAATGATGGTAACTCATCTTCTAAGTGCATCATTTCCGCTGAAGTTAAACTAATATCAACCGGCACCAATAAGGCTTGAGAAGGCATCGCTTGTTGTGCTAATTGTTGTTTCATGGTTTCAAACACAATGCGTTCATGTGCGGCATGTTGATCAACAACAATTAAACCCTCTTCGTTTTGCGCCAAGATATAGGTATTGTGCAACTGCGCAATCGCCACACCCAACGGCATTGTTGTACTTTCCTCTTCAACCACCGCAGTTACCGGTTGCTGGAGTTTCGCCAAAGCTTCATTGAGTTGTGCTGTACTTCGCTGCATTACAGGTGCTGACCGAGCTGTCATAGGGGCTGACCGAGTTGTCATCCCGGCCTTCGAGCCGGGATCCAGAGGCAGCGTCACTTGGTGACACAACTCCGGCTTTGCCGCAGGCTTTATGGGTGCTGCCACCACAGGCGCCACAGGCGCCACAGGCGTCAGCACCTCACCGGTATCTGTATCAACATCCATGCCACCTAAACGGAGCGACTCTAATGCCTGCTGAATCGATGACATTATAAAACGGTATTCAGTACGGCCATCTCTAAATCGCACTTCATGCTTAGTCGGATGCACATTGACATCAACAGTTGTAGGGTCACAAGATAAATACAACACATATGCAGGATGGCGACCATGAAACATCACATCACGGTAGGCCTGCTTCACCGCGCTCATAATCATTTTGTCACGCACAAAACGGCCATTGATATAACAATACTGTTGATCAGCTTGCGCGCGATTATATTCAGCACTCGCAATCCACCCTGTTAATTTCAGCCCAGCTGCCTCGTACTCTATCGCCAAGGCGGATTGAACAAAATCCGCACCCAATAATTTTTGTATGCGTTGTTCACGCGCCGTTTGGCTATCAGCTACCGGCAAATCAAACATAAGCTTATCATTGTGAGACAAGCGAAATGCAATATCAAAGCGACTCAAGGCCTGACGCAATACAATGGATTCTATATGATGAAATTCAGTCTTGTCTGTTCTTAAGAAGCGTCGTCGCGCAGGGGTATTATAAAATAACTCGCGAATCTCAACAGTCGTGCCTTGTGGATGGGCTGCCGGCATCACTGCCACTTCACCCTCGGTGCCACTGGTTGCTACCTGCCAAGCATCGTCACTTTGCTTTGCACGCGATGATATCTTCAACTGCGAAACCGCCGCGATACTTGCCAGTGCTTCACCACGAAAGCCTAAGCTGACCACTTCCGTTAAGTCCTGATAGCTCGCAATTTTACTCGTGGCATGACGCACACACGCCAAAGTTAAATCTTCTTTACTGATACCACAACCATTATCACGCAAACGGATTAATTCCACGCCGCCTTTCTGCAGCTCAATGCTAATCTGTGTACTGCCTGCATCAATGGAATTCTCAACCAGCTCTTTCACTACGGAAGCTGGTCGCTCGACCACCTCACCGGCTGCAATTTGGTTAGCTAATAGTGGATCTAAAACTTTTATAACTGACATCACCCTGCCTCTACTGGAATCGTTAATACTTGCCCTACTCGTAATCCATTACTGCGTAAGCGATTATTGCGTTGCAAACTTGCAACACTGACTGAATAACGTTGCGCAATATCGGAAAGCGTATCTCCAGTATGCACAACGTAACGTTGTGTTTTATTTTTGTAATAGGCTAGCCACGTATGGCGCGGTGGATAGGTCACAAAATAGCGCTTGATACCCAACATTAACGCATTAGCAATGCGTTTTTGATAACGCACCGAGCGCAAATTATTCTCTTCATGTCGGTTTGAAATAAAGCCAGTCTCAACCAATAACGAGGGAATATCGGGAGACTTCAGCACCACAAAAGCGGCCTGCTCAACTACACTATGGTGCAATGACGTCACTCGCCGTAATGAATGCAACATATCATTACCAATTTTCAAGCTAGCGCTTATAGTGGCTGTCTGTGACAAATCGATTAATACTGAACGCAGTAAGTGCCCCTTGCCCGATAATTCTACGCCACCCATTAATTCAGATTTATTTTCACGTTGCGCCAACCAACGCGCTGCCTCACTGGTGGCACCGCGTTCCGATAAAGCATATACCGAAGCCCCGTGTGCCTTACGGTTCTTATAGGCATCCGCATGAACCGCAATAAACATATCGGCTTTATATTTACGTGCAATGGCTAAACGTTTACGTAACGACAGATAATAATCGCCAGTGCGGGTTAATACCGCTTTAAAACCACGCTGCTGATTTATTAAACGCTGCAGTTGGCGAGAAATACTCAACACAACATTTTTTTCATGCGTACCACGCCGACCTGTCGCACCAGGATCCTTACCACCATGGCCTGGATCAATCACAATGACCACTTGGCGCAGTTTTTGTGGCTTTTTCGATGGCACAACAATCGGTGTAGCTTTCATCACCGGCATATTTTTGGGAGCAATGTATTTTGCTGTCACCTTGGCTTTAGGCTTAGCTTTTGCGCCATGAGTTACCGTTTTATTAACTAACGAAGAGACCTCATTAACAACTTGGCTCTCTAGCTGTTGCTTCAGCGTTTCAATTGCTTTATCGCGCTTAAAGACAGTGGTTTGATGGCGGTACTTCGCCACATTAATCACCAAACGATAAGACCGCTTGCCGCTGGGGGTAAGTGTATGCGCATTAGTGACATAGTCTGACTTCATATCAAGCACTAAACGCTTTTTATTATGACTGCGCTGACCAATGCGGATATGACTAATACCAGACCCTTGCCATAAACTTGATTTTAAATCAGCGCGCCATTGCACGTCACTTAAATCGATCACCGCTCGAGCAGGCTTATTTAAGGTAAAAAATTGGTACTTGATCGGCTGATTTGCATCTAACACAAACTGCCATTGATTCGGCAAATCATTAACCCGCACCTTGGTTATCGTTGTTGCCGATATAAACGTTGTCCATAACAGCATAACTGCCAAAACAATAGTTTTAATCCATCTCACTCCGCTCATCCTTAAGTATCAATTGCTGGCTAATGTGAATCACACGACGATCACCTTCGATTTCGATATGAATACTAACATTGGCTTCAGGAATATTACCCCGTCCTTTTTCGGGCCATTCGACTAAACATACCGCATTCGAGTCCATATAGTCTCTGATACCCATATTTTCTAATTCAAATGGATCATTTAACCGGTATAAATCAAAGTGGTGAATTTCACCAATGGTTGGTAAGTTATAAGTCTCAACCAAGGTATATGTTGGACTTTTTACATGGCTGTCATAGCCTAAGCACTGCAATACTTGCCGGCATAAGGTGGTTTTTCCCGCACCTAAATTACCTTGTAAATACACCACCATGCCAGGCTGTAATAATTCAGCAATAGGTTGCGCGACTTTCGTCATTAGCTCATTTTCATCGTCCACCCAAATCGCACTCATGTCGGATTAACTACCTCACGTAAATGTGCTAATACATCAGTAGCCAACATACCTCGCTCGCCACCGATATTCGCGGCTATATCTGCTGCATGCGCATGCACCCAAACACCTGCGCAAGCGGCCTGCTCCAATGTCAAACCCTGCGCTAATAATCCACCTAAAATTCCGCTTAATATGTCGCCCATACCTGCAGTAGCCATGCCTGGGTTACCGGCATTACATACTTCTGTTAGCGCCTCTGCTGCTTGCACTAAAGTACCCGCACCTTTCAATAACGCCACACCACCATAACGTTGCTGTAATTCATGCACACTGTGTAAACGATCAGCCTGCACATCAGAACATGGAATACCCAGCAGACGAGAAGCTTCACCCGGGTGTGGCGTTAAAATCCAATCATTACGTTGTTTATGATGCGTTGATAACAGATTTAAACTATCAGCATCCATTACTTTAGGCACATCGGTCTCAGTAATAATATCAAATAAACCCTGCGACCATTCCGCCTGACCTAAACCCGGGCCCAATACAATAACATTCGCACGTTCAGCCAACGGTATAATGTCTTCAGCATTAATTATTTCATGACACATTATTTCTGGACGCGTTGCATTCACTACGGTTACATGCTCAGGCCGTGTTGCTACTGACACTAACCCGGCGCCTGATCGAAGAGCAGCTTCCGCCGCCATGCGCACAGCGCCACCCATTCCATAGTCACCGCCAATCACCAACACGTGACCATAGGTGCCTTTATGACTATCGCGACAACGACGTGGTAATAACGGCTGAATCTCACGGGGTTGCATCACTTTAGCAACCGCTTGGACCGATTGCTTAGCTTGCTGCGTAAAACCTAAATCAGCAACAATAACCTTACCGCTACAATTTAAACCTTGATGGGTATACAAACCAAATTTAGCTGCAATAAAAGTCACAGTAGTATCGGCATTTATAGCAGCACCCAGCGCTGCTCCCGTATCAACATTAATTCCAGAAGGACAATCCAACGCCAAAATAGGTTTAGCAGCAAGGTTCATATGCTCAATAACTGCGTGAAAGGACTCATTAACATCACCCGCCAAACCAATACCAAGTAATGCATCAACAATCACGTCGTATGCTGAAAAATCACTGTTGCTATCTAAAGGTTGTATATCGATGGATAACTCACTGCAGCGAACTGCCGCTTCTCTTGCAGGACCAGCTTTCACTTCTTCTGGCGCAGACATCACAAAGCACGTCACTGATAAACCGATACGCGCTGCTATTTCCGCCAGCACAAAACCATCACCGGCATTATTGCCTTTACCACAACACACCGCGATACGCTGCGCATGCGCATGGTGTTGACGTAAAACCTCAAACGCTGACTCAGCAGCCGTTTGCATCATGATGGTTTCAGTCATCTTACCGTGCTCGACGCCCCACTGTTCTAGCTGTCTTATTTGCTCAGTTTGATACAATAAGACGACGTCTTGCCCATCGATTGAATTTGACATAAGTGAACTTTCTCATTATGGAAACTAGTGATTTTACCAACCTGGCTGAAGAGATCAAACACTACGGAATTTCCCTTGGTTTTCAACAAGTTGGAATTACCGATACGCGCTTAGAGCAAGCCGAAAAACACCTTTGCGATTGGATCGAAAATGGCCACCATGCTGATATGGATTATATGTTCAAACACGGTACAAAACGTACCAAGCCTGATGAGCTAGTCCCTGGCACTTTAACCATTATATCTGTACGTTTAGACTACATGCCACCAGAGCAGCATTGCGAACACATACTCAATGATAACCAACAAGCCTATGTATCTCGTTATGCTTTAGGCCGTGACTACCACAAAGTGCTAAAGAAAAAACTGAATAAATTAGCCGCATGGATTCAACAACGGGTTGGCCCGTTTGGTTACCGCGCATTTGTCGATAGCGCACCCGTCATGGAACGTGCTATTGCGAATAAAACCGGTCTAGGTTGGATTGGCAAAAACACGTGCTTGATTAATCGTAAAGCGGGTTCATATTTTTTTCTTGGTGAACTATACACTGATATACCCCTACCAATTGATCCCCCCATAGAAACCGAACACTGCGGACGTTGCACCGCTTGTTTAGATATTTGTCCAACCAAAGCCATTGTTGCTCCTTACCAACTGGATGCACGTCGCTGTATTTCGTATTTAACCATTGAGAATACCGGCCCAATTCCAATGGAGTTTCGCAAAGCCATAGGTAATCGCATTTATGGCTGTGATGATTGCCAGTTATGTTGCCCATGGAATCGCTTTGCACAACCGACAAAAGAATTAGATTTTTTACCACGTCATCAGTTAGACAGCATTACATTAATCGAATGCTTTTTGTGGACTCCTGAACACTACGATAAAGTCACTCAAGGTAGCGCTATGCGTCGCTGCTCATATGACAATTGGATTAGAAATGTCGCAGTGGCATTAGGTAATAGCAAAACAACCACAGAGGTCGTGAATGCATTACAATCTCGCCTTGATTACGAAAACATAATGGTTCGCGAGCATATCAGCTGGGCTTTACAGCAGCACACAAACAAAAATACCTAGGCTTTACTCTGTTCCCCTGACAAAAGCATTTTCAGCATATTTGCAGCGGGCGAATGCTTAGCAAACGAACTACTCATATCATCCGTCCATTCTTGCGTGGTTAAATTCACTAAAGCAAACGTCGGTTGCTTTCTATTTGCTCGTAACCGTGCCAAATACCAATTTTTATACCAAACGGCATGCTGCTTGGTTTGTAATAATCGCCGAAAAGCAGACTGCCAAAACATTACCACACCACTGGAAGGATTGATTTTCGTGTCGGCCACAACCTCTTTTACTATCTTAGAGTCAGAATAAGGTGGTGAATACATCGCACTAGGATTGTACCCCGTCTCAAAAAGTAAATAGGGGTGATCAACAATGCCTCTGCCATAAAACGCAGGCATCAAAGAATGACTCTGCGCTGAATCCACTTCCGGCAATTGCAAAAGCTGTAAGACGGTTGGTTTAATGTCTAAGACACTAGCACGCTGCGCCACAGTAGATACCGTTGGGCGTGCGCCAAAACCAAACAGATGCCAAGCCAAAACCGTGTGCGCCTGCAGCAAAGACAAAACATCACCGCCATGACCATACGAACGACTAAAATGTTCTTTACCAAACCCTTTAAAAAAATTTAATTGATTGAAAATGTCAGACTGACTGTTAACGCCAGGTCGATACCCCGACACCGATACAACTCTACCATGATTTTTATTCAACGCCTCACCATGATCAGAAAGCACAATAACAATAGCATGGCGTAAAAAACCCTGCCGCTTCAATCCCGCCATATAATTTTTTACCTGAGTATCAACGCGTCTTACAGCCGCAAGATATTTTGTTGCTATTGTAGTGGTAGCATTAAAATGAGAGCCCGCCCAAGCATAAGGCCAATGCGGCAAACAAAAGTGCACCAGCAAAAAAGCGGGGTGTGATGCTATACCAGACTCTGAGTTTAATACATGATCAACATAGCGGCGAGGCTGATACGTTGTATGCGCACCGCGACTATTAAACGTATAAGGGAATAACCAGTAACTAATAGCAGTATTGGATACAAGGTTAAATAAAGGAAAGTCATCCAATTGTGAAAGCACGTGGTTCATCACGCTGCTACCATTGGTATCAATTTTGTCAAAACCAAATTGCGGCGTCATGTTCATGTACTGTGAATCATCAATAGAAAAGTAAGTGGCATACCCCGCTTTTTTAAGAATATTAGCTAAAGAACTCGCAACATTCAGTTTTGTATGGGACTGAAAGCTAAAACGAACACCACTCTCTGCTGGAGGAAGCCCTGTTAAAATCGCTGTATACGAGGCAAATGTTCTTGGCAACATCGTATAGACCTGAGAAAAATTAACCGATTTCTTAAGAAATTTCGAAACAAATGGCATATTTTCCGGGGTTACATAGTCTGGCCGTAAAGAATCAACCCCGACAATAATCACGTTAGGTCGCTTTGCTGTAGCACCATGATAATGATGACTTGCATGGATAATATTAAACACCCCAAAAGTGAGTACAGCAACCACAAGAGCCATCACACCCTTTAGCCATTTTCGAATTTTGATGGCATGTAAACAAAGAGACACTAAGCGCCACACAGCCAGTGAAACAAAGAAAAACAATACCGCCCCTATCAAAGCAATCAAGCTTAAGGATAACCAGCGCGGCAAAAATGAATCCATAAAAATAGCATAAACAGAGCTGGGGAAATTAAGCTGATTGAATAATAAAGCCTCAGCCCCCACTAATAACCACAACAAAAAACCCAGCATCAAATAATTTGGGGGTTTTAAACCTAGCTGCTTAGCGGACAATAACGTTAAGTAGTAAATGAGCAGTGTATAGATGGCATAGAACAACACAATGGCGCCAAGAAATGCTACAAGATGCCATATTACGGTTGGCGGCAAGGTTATTTTGCCACCCACTATGGCCATAAATAAATAACCCAACACTATTGTTCCGCGATTAACGAAAACAAACAGCTGCGCGAAAAAAGCAGCGACGGACAGTGTGATTAATACCAAGGCGAGAAAACCGCGATTACCTGACAACATTGAGAGACCTTACCTTATTATTTAAGCGACTTAATAGCACTAAAAACCGACCCTTTATTCAGTGTTAACAAACTGCTCTGCACCAATATCATATGCCGGTGGCGAGCAAACCATAATAGGGCTATCACATTTTCAGGCAGTACTAATAACTTAACCTCAATAGTATTAAGCTTACCAATCGCTGTATCTATTATTTTATTTCTACTTATCACTTTAAATCGGTACTTATGCAAATGATCTTGATCAAACACAGGTAATGTTAATGTCGAGAATTCAGTGGTCATCAACTTGCAACGCAAAGCCAGTTGATAGCTCAAGGGATCATAAATAGGCCAATTCTTTTGTGTAGACTTGGAGATCTTTGACTTAAAATTAGCGCGCACCCTGTTTTGATTCGGATAAAAATTTATAAAATTATTGGTTTTTTTATCTAAGTCAGATAATTCATATTCAGTGGGTTGTATAGTGTTTTTTAAAAACAAACCTTTGCTGCTTTGCTGAATCGTATCTCGTAAAAGAAAAAATCCTATTTTTGTGCTGTTTTTAATGCTGTAATGCCGCTTATGGTGAGTAATGGTTTCAAGCACCTTACCCACATGGCTTTTACGCGAATAAATAGAGTAAGTCGCCGTGCTACTGGGTAAATCACAATAAGCGTATAGGGATGTAAAGCAGCAAACCGACATTACAATCAGCAATCGAACTGTATTTTTATAATGTTGCCTGTTTCCCAAGAGCGTTCCTAGTCAACACAATCAAAATCAATGCGTCGATCATCAACACTGACCTTAGCTACTAATACGGTCATCTCATCACCTAAGCGGTATGTTTTACCACTTTTTTTGGCGCGTAATAGGTGGTGCCCGGAATCATAGTGATAATAATCATTTTTGAGTGTAGCGATATGCACCAAACCTTCCACATAAATATTTTCAAGCTGGACAAATAAGCCGAAACTGGTGACATCACTGATGATACCCTTATAGGTTTCACCCACTTTATCTCTCATGTAATAGCACTTCAGCCAGTCAACTGAGTCACGTGTCGCCTTGTCTGCACGGCGTTCGGTGGTCGAATAGTGCTCACCCAATCCTGCCATGGCTTCAGCTGTATATGGATATGACTTCTTTGCATCTACCGATGTGATGTGCTTAATAGCTCGATGAATGATTAAATCTGGGTAACGGCGAATCGGTGAAGTAAATTGACAATAAGCATCATAAGAAAGACCAAAATGCCCCTTATTTTCAATCTCAAACTTGGCTTGCTTTAATGAGCGCAGTAAAACGGTTTGCAGCAAATGCGAGTCTTTACGTCCCTGAATTTGGCTTAATAATTTAGAATAATCCATCGCCGAGGTTTCACTGCCGCCACTTAAGCGCAAACTAAACATCTTTAAAAAGTCACGTAAGCCTTCAATTTTATCACCTTCAGGGCACTCATGATTACGGTATAAAACCACCGCATTGTGTTTTAACAAATATTCAGCTGTGGTTTTATTGGCCAGCAACATAAGCTCTTCAATTAAACGATGCGCCTCGTTGCGAGTCACTGGGACAATCTGATCTATTTTACCATCTTCACCAAACTGAATTCGTGTCTCTACCGTTTCAAAGTCAATCGCACCGCGCAGCTTTCGCTGTTTAATCAGTAACTGGAAAACCGCATAGCAATCTTTAACCGTTTGCTGCACATCCTCAGGCATTTTTCCATCGTGATGCAGAAATTCATTAACCTGCTCATAGGTTAAACGGGCATGAGAATGAATCACGCCATTATAAAATTGTGATGACTTAACATGGCCTTTTGAGTCAAGTGTCATCTCACAAACCATAGCCAAGCGATCAACCTTAGGCATTAAAGAGCACAATTGGTTTGATAACACTTCAGGTAGCATTGGAATAACACGCGCCGGAAAATAAACTGAGTTACCGCGCTCACTGGCCTGCTGATCAATTGCCGAATCAACAGCAACGTAATGTGCAACGTCCGCAATAGCAACATACACACGCCAGCCGCCCTTCTCCAGAGGTTGACACAACACCGCATCATCAAAATCACGCGCATCTTCACCATCAATCGTAACAAACGGTAAATCACGCAAGTCGCAACGACGAGATAATTCTGCCTTACTGATTTTATCCTTGTATTTTTTGGCCTCTTTTTCTACCGCT
This sequence comes from Coxiellaceae bacterium, assembly GCA_029210045.1. GTDB lineage: Bacteria > Pseudomonadota > Gammaproteobacteria > Coxiellales > Coxiellaceae > JARGNX01. The sequence goes on along the minus strand of JARGNX010000015.1, from coordinate 26,932 downwards.
TTCGGCCACTCATGAGGAATTTGATGAGACCGTAATGCTAACTCAACTTCCATGCCCATGGTTAGGTGATCACCTAAAATTTCAGCAACCTTACCACGCACGCGCGTATGGGCATGCACTTGCGGCTGATGGATAACATCTATCACCACAAACTGACCTGATTCAGCCCCATTTAAATCTTCCGGTCCTACTAAAACATCTTGCGGCATATGGCGGCTATCCGGCGACACAAACCATATTCCACCTTCATTACATAGCTTTCCAACTAATTGCTTGGTGTTATGTTCTAGTACCTCAACAACAGAACCTTCACGACGACCTCGCGAATTAGTACGCATCACACGTACCACAACGCTGTCACCATTAAATAAACCATTCATTTGACGCGACGGTAAAAAGATATCTTGACCATCATCTTCTGGCAATAGAAAACCAAAACCATCTCTATGGGCTTGCACCTTACCACGCACCAACTCTAATTTATTGAGTAGGCCATAACAGCCTTTACGGTTACAACGTAATTGGCCATCACGCTCCATCGCCCTTAAACGCCGATTCAAAGCTACGATCTGATCTTTTTTTAAGCCAAGATCTGCGGATAACTGTGCAGACGAACAAGGTGTATTTACCTCTTCCAAATGCTCAATAATAAATTCACGGCTGGGTAACGGATCAGCGTATTTTTTCTTTTCACGTTGGTAATGTGGGTCTTTCTTTTTGAATTTTTTTACCAATTACCTACTCTCCTGGCGATAATAATTTAAATCCACGTTGGTCAATACTTTCATACGTACCTTGCATACTGCGATTTTCGGATACCCAATAATTTCCATTCAACACCTTTTTCGACGCATTCACTGGCATCCAGCAAGCACTTACCATATTACCGCAATCAATATGACGGTATTTACCATCAGCGGTGAAACACTGCAAAGTGAATCTACGTTCTTGTTGCAGCAACGCTGACCAATTTTGTGGGTCTAACTTTGATGACCAGCCAGCACTCGCCGATGGGTTTTTAATAACCATATCGATTATGACTGACTGACGACTGGTATTGGCCAGCCATAACAACTGCGGATGTGTCGCTAATGGATTACGTGTTAAATGTATTTTCCAATTGCGAAACAAAATACCATTATCATTGCAATTCAATGGGTAATTACCGATCTCAGTTTGGTTTAAACGAGGTAACATCGCTGGCGTATACCAAATACAACCACATAACACTGCACTAGTAACAAATAATGCGCACTTTGATGCAAGCTTTATTCCGTCCATGACCCTAAGCATCCAACCATCCTGGTATATCATACTGCTGTTGATTCAGTTCCGCTTCACAGCGTTTATAATCAGGTATTATCTGACCAACTAAGTGCCAAAAATTGCTGGAATGGTCAGTAAATACCGTGTGACACAATTCATGAATCATAACATACTCTGTCGCTGAAGGCGGCAAAAATAATAGCTTTAAGTTGAGCGAAATATCACCGTCCTGATTGCAACTGCCCCAGCGTGATTTTTGATTGCGGTAAGATAAATTACGCATTTTAAACCCATACTCTAGAGCCAAGCGTTGCAGCCACGGCGTCAAACTATAACGTGCCTTGCATTTTACCCATTGCATTAACAACTGCCGCACATGCTCACGATGACTGTGCTTACCCAAACAAATATCCTGCGTTTGATTCTCATTCAACACCAATTGCGCATAGTAACTGGGCTGACGATATACAATTTGTAATTGCCATTTTTCATTAAGCGCTGCTAGATGAATAACTGTGGGTGGCCAGGTATTATCAATTTTATGCCGCTGCGGCTTTAATTGTGATAATTGTTTTTTGAGCCAATCCTGGTGTTGCGCAACAAATTGATGTGCCTCTTGTTCGGACACGTTTGCAGGTATAACCACTTCAACACCCGTTGGTAACACCTTGAGGCAAAGTCGCTTAGCGCGACGACTGTGTCGCACTTGGTATTTAACTGGCGCGTCAAGTAGTTGAGTCACTATGCACCTCAGCCTGGCCTCGTGCCTGTTTATGATCCCTCGCTAATAACGTATACATTGTTGGTACAACAAATAAAGTAAATGCCGTGCCAATAAACATGCCGCAAGCAATAACTGTACCAATATTTTGTCGGCTAACCGCTCCTGCTCCGCTAGCAATTATCAGTGGTATTACACCCGCTATCATTGCCACCGTTGTCATAAGAATAGGCCGTAAACGAATGGCTGCCGCCTTCACAATCGCCTCAAGCTTAGACAGACCTTCTTGCATTTGTAAATGATTTGCAAAATCAACCATCAGGATACCGTGCTTACTAATCAAGCCAATCAGCGTAATCAAGCCTATTTTAGTGTATAAATTTAGTGTTGCCGCACCTAAAAACAATGGAATCAACGCGCCAAAAAAGGCCATTAACACACTGACTAAAATCGTAATGGGATCACTAAAGCTTTCAAACTGCGCCGCCAAAACCAAGTAAATAACAATAATTGAGAAGAACAACATCATTGTCATTTTATTGCCTTCTTGAATAGAGGTGCGCGATTTACCGCTGTAGTCAATACTCATACCCGACGGCAAAATCTTCATGGCTTCAGTTTTTAAATAATTCAAACCGTCCATAGTTGTTTTTGGTGGGAACATCATGCCTTGCAGCTCAACTGCATTCAACTGTTGAAACTGCATTAATGAGCTGGGTTCGACCTCACGCTGGATGGTAGAAAATGCTGACAATGGCACCATATCACCTTTAGTATTTTTCAAATAAAGGCTATCAAGTTGCTTTGCATTGCGGCGATACTTGCGCTCCAGTTGCGGAATCACTTTAAAACTTTGGTCGAGCATACTAAAACGATTAACATAGTTCTCACTCATAGCACTGGCCAATGAACCACCGATTGTTTGCATATCGATACCCATCTGTGCCGCTTTATTACGATTAATATGGAAAACTACCTGTGGCTTATTAAACTGCAATGAATTTTGCAAAAATAGAAAGTATCCACTCTTGCGCGCTTTAGTTAATAGCTCTTCAGAGATTTTATACAGCTGTTTAAAGTCGCCGGTAGATTTAATCACAAAATCAATTGGAAAAAAGTTACCCCCCATCGGCAAGGCTGGCGGCTCAAATAAATTAACACGCAAACCTGGATTTTGTTGTAACTTACTTTGCAATTGCTGCAATACTTCCGACTCAGAGTCGTCTCGTTGGCTCCAGGTCTTTAATCGAACACCGCCAATCACACTGTTTGGTCCACCATCAGCACCATTTATAATAAAGTACATTGCTGAATTTTTATTTTTAGCGATCACAGGTCCCAACATATTGGAAAACTTGGTGGTGTAATCAATATTGGCGTATTGTGGACCATTCGCCATCATCCAAATCATGCCCTGATCTTCTTGTGGTGCTAATTGCTCTGGGGTGAGCGCATAAAACACATAACAACAGATCAACACAATCACACCCATCAACAGCACCGCACCGCGATGCATTAATACGCCACGCAAAACACGCTGATAGCTCGCCATCATATGATCCATTTTGCGATCAAGCCATAACGCATATCGCCCATTGCTCGCATCATTGCGCAGCAATTTAGAACACATCATCGGAGATAAGGTTAATGCAATGATACCGGAAACAATCACCGTAGCTGCCAAGGTAAAGGCAAACTGAACAAATAAGTCACCTGTTAGTCCTGTCATAAAACCAATCGGTGCATACACTGCAGCTAAAGTAATCGTCATGGCAATTACCGGTGTTGCAATTTCACGCGCACCTTCAATGGCGGCCTTAAATGGCGCCTTGCCTAACTCAATATGACGATGAACATTTTCAACCACGACAATCGCATCATCAACAACCAAACCAATCGCCAGCACCATAGCCAATAAAGTTAACAAGTTCAGCGAATAACCCAACGCTAGCATGATGGTCATAACACCAATCAGTGATAACGGTATGGTAACAACGGGTATCAGCACTGAACGAATCGAACCCAGGAATAAATAAATCACCAAAATAACAATTAATGTCGCCTCTATAATCGTACGAATCACCTCAACCAATGACTCATGAATATATTGCGTTGCATCAAATACTACATGGCTTTGTAAGCCTGGCGGATAATCAGATTTTAATTGACCTAAAATCTTTCTAGCGTTTTTAATCACGGTCAAAGGATTTGCCGTAGGCGTTGGCATAATAGCGACATAAACAGCCAATTTACCATTATACGTTGCGTAACCATCATAACTTTCTTGGCCAAGTTTGACTTTAGCAATATCACCCAAATGCACTAAATTATTATTTTTCGATTTAACGACAATATTTTTAAATTCTTTTACCGACTGCAAGTCAGTCATCGCACGAATAGATACCGTAATATATTTACCTTTAGTATTACCAGCCGCAGACTGAAAGTTATTACGCTTTAGAGCAACAGTGACATCTTCTGGCGTGACACCCAACGCCGCCATACGATCCGTACTCAACCAAATCCGCATCGCATAAGTATATCCACCACCTAACAATTGCACTTGTGCAACACCCGGCACCGTAGCAAATACGGGCTGCACCACACGCGAAATATAATTCGTCACTTGCTGCGGGGACATCACGCTGCTTTGATAAGCCAAATACATCAACGCCGTTTTTGAGCCAGTGGTTTTCGTAATCACCGGTTTCTGTGCCGCGGTAGGTAAGTCGCCTTCCACCTCCGAAACTTTACTCATTACATTAGTAAACGCTTTTTCAGGATCGTAATTTAAACGAATATTAGCCTCAACCGTGCTCAGACCATCCGTACTGGTTGACGAAATATAATCTAAGCCTTCCGAGCTTGAAATGGATTTAGCTATACGCTGAGTAATAAACCCCTGCATTAATTCAGCTGACGCCCCAGGATAAGCTGTAGTAACCGTGATTACGGTATTAGTGAGCTGAGGAAATTCGCGCAGCTGCATACTTTGCATTGAGCGTAACCCCACTAATAAAATCAGCAAGCTAATCACCACTGCTAATACTGGACGCTCAATAAATAAATCAGTAAATTTCCGTTTTCGATTGCTCATTCAATACTCTTAATTCATATCTACCGTGCGGTTAGGCACTATTCGTGTTTTATTCTGCAGCTTAATTTGACCTGCTGTTACCACTTCCATATTGGGCTTAAGGCCTTTAGTAATAATCACACGACTGCCCACAGAGTCACCAACAGTAACGTACCGTGTCTCCGCATTGATAATCGGTTTGCCTTTCTTATCTTTTTTGCCGCTATCTTTAACAACATAAACAGAATCACCGTATAAACGATAAGCAACTGCCGTTTGTGGAACGACCACTACGTCTTGTTGTTTAGGCATATAAACATTTACTTCAGCGTAAGTACCCGGTATCAGCTTTAATTGTTTATTAGGTATAGTGGCCTGCAAAGCAATACTGCGCGTATCCGAAGCAATTAACGGACTGATTGCCGTAAGCTTCCCAACAAACTCTTGCCCTGGGTAACTATCGACCAAAATACCCACCTTCTGTCCGACCTTTAATTTGCTTAAATCTTGCTCGGGCAGCGAAAAGTTTACATATAAAGGATCTAACGATTGCAGCGTCACCATGTCATCACCTGGATTTACATATTGACCTAAATTCACTTGGCGAATACCTAACTTACCAGTAAACGGAGCCTCAATAGTCTTTTGATCAATGATTTGTTTTTCTTTATCAACATTGGCGAGATTTTGCCCCAGTTCCGATACCGCTTGATCCAATGCTGATTTTGATGCGGCTTTAGTGGCGAATAACTTGTTCTGACGATTAAAACTACCTTTGCTAAATACCAATTGCGCCTGATAGTTTGCCAGCTGCGCCTGCTCTACCCTGTCATCCAAATGCACTAGCACTTGTCCTTTTTTAACCATTTGCCCTGAATTAAAATCAATTTCAGTAACTAAACCATTTATTTGTGAAGTGACGTTAACGCCATTTACCGCAGTTACCGTACCAACTGAATTTAAACGGTCAACCCAGTTAACTGATTGGGATTTGCCTACAGCCACCGATTCCCCAGGCTTAACCATGCCGGAAAACTTTTTGAATAAAGAGTAAATTTCAGTGCCTTTAATACCAAATATAATTAAAACGATAGCCACAAAGCCAACGACTATCATTACCACCTTTTTAGACATCCCTTCGCCCTTAGTTCAAACGCATCACAGCATCATAGCATGCGAATATTACGAACAAAAGACGGTGTATAAAATTCGATCGAGCACTAAAAAAACTAAGCTACTTGTAATTTCTGTCAACCGCAGCTACATTATCGTGCTGCGAAGACTTGTGTGGAGTGGAAAACCAAGTATTGTGTAACATTTGTTTGGTAACCAAGGGCAATTGATGAACAATAAGCAAGGAGGTAACTTAATGCCAATGAATGAGGCGCTCGTCAAGGCTGTAATAAATAATCAAGCTGACGAAGCGCAAGCACTGATCGCACAGGGCGCAAATCCAAACTACTGCGCCGAATCCAGTGAAAATTTCACCCCACTGCAGCTAGCTGCTTTATATAATGCTGCACAAGTAATTCCTGTATTAGTACAAGCGGGAGCAAATATTGAAGCGTTAACAGCAGAAAATGGCATCACCGCTCTGGACATTGCTGAACAGCATCACCACGAAGCTGTCGCCGAACTATTGCGCGGTCTCCGTAAGCAGACTCCCATCAAGTAAGGTAACCAATTCACCCAGGTGATCAACCATATAATGACACTGGAAGTCTTTAAAGGCTTCCTTAGTCGTGCGCCCCGTCAGCACCGCAGCAAAATCAACTTCGGCATTTTGAGCAGCACCTGCATCGAAAATACTGTCACCAATAAATAACGCCTGATGCGGATCTATTGTTAAACGATCCAATGCAATATGCGTGCCCTCTGGGTGTGGCTTATATTGGCTCACAATTTCGCAATCTATCACAAACTCAAAATGATGAGACAATCGTTCACGTTGCAACAGCTCCTGGATCGGTTTTTCTGTTTTAGTTGATACTATTGCCAAACGCAACCCTGCCTGTTTGGCTTGCTCAATAAATTCAGGCACCTCAGGAAACAGCACCGTATTATCCGTCATAAGCTCATCTTGTTGCGACATAAAATGATCTTCATATGCTAAAGCATTATTCCAATCTGGATCCTCAGTCAATAATTGATAAGTGTTAGGTAAAGAATGCCCAATGGCTTGCTTAATCTTATCAACAGGCATTTTAAAACCTAATTGTTCAAACGCATATTGTGCACATAAGACAATGCCCCGTGAAGAATCCACTAAGGTGTAATCAAAATCAAGTAATAGCGCTTTATATTTCATCAGCTGCCTTCTGCCACACGACCAAATAATGGCTGCGTATCTTTCACTTTAACACAAAAGTTTTTAAATGCCTTCTTCGAATCAGTAGCTATCGACATAGCTTTAAAGCACTGCACCAATCGACTCGATATGAGATGTTGTAACTGTGATAAGCTGACCACTCCTTGCAAATCTACATCCAAAGAAGCCAATGGCACTTTGGCAAAATCATCTAACAGTAAGCGCATTAACATTAAGCTATGAATCATAAATGCTTGATCTGCTGGCGTCATGTTATTTAGACGTTGCAATGCATCGGCAAACTTTACATTCGGATCATCCGCTTGCATTTTCAAAGATGCCGCCGACACCGGGCTGATTAATCGTTCACGATACAAAGGGCAAGCAATATTCAATAACCATTTCGCAAAAGCATGGTCTTTGCAATATGACGGCAATTGCAAAGGCAGTAATAATAGGTGCCCCTCTTGTGCGTGATGCTTATGTCCATAGACATCACTCGGATGTGTTACGCGCGCAATATCATGCAAGCCTGCCGCCACCACATAATCCAACGGCATACCGTAATGCAGCGCCAAACTCGCTGACTGTAATCCGTGCATTTGTTCCGTTACATTTTCAGCTACAGGCACACCCGGCTCATAAACTCGCCCGGCTAATTCATTAGTCATCACTGCCATAATATTTTTAACATAATCACAAGCTAAGTCCGCTGTGTTTTCATCATTACAATATTGCATTAAAGCAGCATGCAAATCTAAAATTTTTCCATCCGTTTTTGGAAGTGGTTGCTGCAAAATAGCTATGGGACTCATGGTTCGTATATCAGTATTAATATGCAAACGTTCTAACGTTTGTTCAAAAGTGAAATTCTTTTGACCCGCCAATGGCAATACCACACCATGCGATAACATATATTCAACCACCGCATGAAAACATGGAATCACATAAGCTGATAAATCAGTTTGCTCTAACGCTAATAAGTTATGGCTTGCTAACTCTGACACTTCTTCACCCCTTTATTCGCACCAACGCAAAAACTAACATACTGCACGCAGGTCGACAATATCGAAGCCACAATTAATTGACATCGCTCAAATTTGTGTAAAATAAAACAACGATTGTCAACCTTTTCAATATGGCGCTAACTCTCGGATTTATAGACATATTCTTGGGTATTCTAGGGTTATCCCTAGAGACTCCTAGCGTAAGATCCATATTTCCTTTCTCTCTGGATAGTATATTATTGAAAATCCGTGTAGCCACAAACCCCCTCGGCATATACAGGTAAAACACCTTGATATATGTTGGGCAACACTTTGGAGATCAAGGATGAGAGACTACCTGTCAAGAGGACACCGCCTTAGAAAATCTGGTTCTTATCACCGTGCAATCAAATACTATATTAAAGCAGGACAACGCTCACGTATTTTAAAAGAACAAAATGCTTGTGCTTACATGATCGCTTTTACTTACGTATTGCTCGCGCATCACACTCGCAACGAATCTTGTCAATTAGGCATGGACTTACGTCTACCTTGTCACGACATGTATCACGAAGCAGGAAAACAGCTTGATCAATTAGATCGTGAGTTTGATCCCAAAGAATTAGGTTTGCCTGTTTTAACCGCGTACGAGAAAAAAGAAATCGATTACTATCGCGATGAAGATTAAGCCGTTTTAAAAACCAAATCAGGGTCCTCCCTGGTGACACCGACGCACCTTCTCTTAGATGGAATACTTCCCCCAAGGATTCTAAGAGAAGGTTTTTTATGCAAGTATTTCAAGATTTAGGATTACACGGACAGTCGATATCTTTAACCCACTCTTTATGCAAAGCGTCATCATAAATATCCCACTCATCTTTTTCATTCACTCGCGCTTGCGGTAATTCACATAATAACCACGTGATAAACCGACCGACAGAACTGGCCGGCACTAATTGATTCTCTATATCAACCGCCCAGCGCAAACCTTCATGTTTTGCATGCAGTGCACGCATACTGGTTTGCATTGGCGTATCAACCACACCTGGGCGAATTGATAAAACACCAATATTACGCGGTTGTAATTCTTCACGTAAACCTAAAAAGATATTATAAAAAGCTGCCTTACTAACACTGTAGGGGCGAATACCTGGCGCGCTATTGTGCGCCGCACCCGAACCAATATGCAATATTCGGCTGCCACTCGGCATATAGTCAACACAACGTTGCGTTAAATACAGCGGTGCTTCCACATTAATTTGCATCATCTCACTGAATGCCACTGGATCCGCCTGCAATAGATCGCCCGCCGGCTCAACCAATGCGGCATTGTGAATAAGGTAATTTAATTGATCCAAGTCAGATACCACTGCAATAATTTTATCGCGACCTTCGTTGCTCGCTATATCCGCAGAAACAATTTTAACTTGATCTGGATATTGCGTCTGTAAACTTTGTAAAGGCTCCAACCGACGACCTGCTGCTAACACGTTAACACCTTGCGCCATTAAAGCTTCAGCCGCTGCACGACCTATACCAGTACCTGCGCCAGTAATTAACGCCCATTTTTTCATTGCCTACCCCTCACTAAAATTTGACTCCAATATATAGTTCGAGTAATTCATTGTCAAAATAACTGCCATAGCCAGTCTTACGATGACTAACTGCGTTATCAAGGCGAACACCGTCCACCTTGATAACAACCTTAATGCATCGTAATACTGGCAGTTTCTTCGTAATAAATTAAGTGCCTATACATTGTGACAGCGATTGTACGTGTAACAGCATTTGACAGCAATCCAAAGCGCCGGCTATGATGACTCAAATTTTTCAGCAAGGAATGAATATGTCAGATGTCGCCTATCAAACCGGTTTTGGTAATCACCTCACATCAGAAGCCATCGAAGGCGCACTACCGAAAAAACAAAACTCACCACAAAAACCACCGCTCGGACTTTATGCTGAACAATTATCAGGCACCGCATTTACTGCACCACGGCGACACAATGATAAAACTTGGCTGTATCGTATTCGACCAGCTGTAAAAAACTTTAATGAATTTACCCCGTATCAGCAGCCCTATCTATTAACTGCTGAGCACAACACAGCACTAACACCGCCAACACAGTTGCGCTGGCAGCCTCTACCCATGCCAAGCGAGCCAAGAAACTTTATTCAAGGTTGGTATACCATGGCCACCAATGGATCGGCCAGCAACCATCAAGGGGGCACTGTGGCGCATTACGTTGCCAATGCCGATATGGTTGACTGTTATTTTTACAATGCTGATGGTGACTTATTAATTGTGCCGCAATTGGGTCGATTGGTTATTCGTTCTGAGATGGGTGTGTTAGAAGTAGCCCCGCAACATTTTTGCGTTATTCCACGCGGTATTCGCTTTCAAGTCCAATTACCCGATGGTGAAGCGCGTGGTTATATCTGCGAAACGCATGGCATGCCGTTTCAGCTGCCTGATCGCGGGCCGATAGGCGCCAATGGTATGGCTGATGAGCATCATTTTGAATACCCCACTGCTAACTACGAAGACAAATCGGGAGAGCTACAGCAAATTGTTAAGTTTATGGGCAAATGCTGGCAGAGCCCCATTGAGCATTCACCGCTTGACGTCGTTGCCTGGCGTGGTAATTACTTACCTTACAAGTACGATTTAAATAACTTCAACCCAGTCTGGTCTGTTGGATGGGATCACAGCGACCCAAGTATTTTTACTGTATTAACTTCGCCATCAGCACGCGCAGGGACAGCCAATATTGATTTTGTTATTTTCCCAGCACGCTGGATGGTAGTCGAAGATACCTTCCGGCCACCGTATTATCATCGCAATATCATGAGCGAGTACATGGGATTAGTGCATGGTGAATACGATGCCAAACCTAATGAATTCACACCTGGCGGTGCCAGTTTACATAATTGCATGTCTCCGCACGGCCCCGATAGTGATTCGTTTGATAAGGCAACACATGAAGATTTAAAAGCCTATAAATACGATGCTACTTTAGCGATTATGTTTGAAAGCTCGTTATTTTGGCAAACTACCGAATTTGCACTAAACACACCGAGTTTAGAAAAAGATTATCAACATTGTTGGCGGCAACTTAAGTCACACTTCACCGCATAGGAATACATTATGAGCAAGATACACCACAACCCTGCTATCAGCAGCTTAACTCCTTATGTTCCCGGTAAAACCGAAGAACAAATCATGCGCGAGCACAAAGTCGACAAAGTCACTAAGCTCGCCAGCAATGAAAATCCACTAGGTCCTAGCCCAAAAGTGCAACAAGCAATCATTGATGCTGTGCAACACATTCACCGTTATCCTGATGATGAATCACCCGAGTTACGTCAAAAAGTTGCTGACAAATGGGATGTGACAAGCGAACAAGTCATTTTCGGTGTTGGCTCTTCAGAGTTAATTGAAATGATATTTTATAGCTTTATTAATCCAGTCGGCGAATTCATCATTACCGAACATGCCTTTGGATTATATTATGTGTTAGGCACAGCCAATCACGCCACACCAGTATTTGTGAAGGATAATGATTTTCATCAAGACCTAGATGCGATATTGGCAGCGATCACAGATGATACTCGCGCCATCTTTCTTGCAAATCCAAACAACCCTACCGGCACATGGATTAAAGCCGACACATTAAAGCATTTTATTGAACGCGTACCCCAGCACGTTGCTGTGGTAATTGATGAAGCTTACGTCGACTATATGACCATGCCTGATTACGAATCAATGGCGCATTGCGTTAATGATTACCCTAATTTAATCGTGTTACATACGTTTTCAAAAGCTTACGGGTTGTCCGGCATGCGTTTTGGTTACAGCTTAAGCTCTGCCAAGCTAGCTGATCAGATGAACCGCGCACGTAAGCCTTTCAATCTGCCGAGCTTAAGCCTGGTTGCTGCCACTGCTGCGATTGACGATCAAACCCATATTGAGAAAACCGTGGCAAACAATGATGCCGGATTACAATATTTAACCGAGCAATTTGATAAACTAGGCATTAAATATCTCGATAAGTCAGCAAACTTTATCGCTATAAAACTTGGGCAAAAAGCCAATGAAATCGCACGTCAGTTACAAGAGAAAGGCGTGGTTGTTAGACCACTAACCCCCTACAAAATGTCTGACTATTTACGTATTTCTGTGGGTACTATGCAAGAAAATGAAATCTTTATTCACGAACTAACAAAAATTTTATAGTCATCATCTATAAACTTTACTATAAAGGAAATCAACATGCGATCATTATCCACACTCATACTTTCAACATTATGCGTTGCTGCATACGCAGCTGGACCTCAAATTAGAATCAACGTCACGACACCTGGCCACATAGCTAGTTATCAACTGGTCTCTGGCAGTCAGGTCAAAGTCTACCCAACCGGCACTACTCCGGCGCAAGGTTACGTGTATGATCAAAACCGTTGGCTTTATAATACTGTTGGTGCGCCTATTCAATTAACTGCTAGCTTTAACAAGCCTGCTGAAGCTAAATATTTTCCATTTCAAATAATCATTGGCAGTTGCGGTCAAACTGAACCAACGACAGCTTTGTGGTCGAAATTCCACACCAATTCAACACTAAATATTTCAATTAAGAACGCTAAACAATCCACATGTCGTGCATATGGAAAGTACGCAGGCTCTGGATTTATCAGCATCACACCCATCAGCAACTATCAATATCCAATAGGCGTTTATACATTGCAGTTACATTCGGTTTAAAGGTATACCTAAAACCTGAAATCACCACAATGAACGCGTAGTTGGATCTTGCTTTGCATATATATAATGTGTTGGGTTTTCTGGGCATTGACGAATGCCGCACTCTAAAAATACCGTTACGCATAAAAAGAAACTAAAGCAAAGCACAACCGCAAACAATAAATGGGTCAAGCCTCGCCATTTAGTTTCAAATAAATGGCGGCTTAAAAAATATTGCTGATTGATACACAACACCACGGCATTAAAAAGAACAACAGCCATCGACGCAATAAACGACCACGTATAAAGATGAAAGCCCAAAAATTGTGACCCGTAACTGCCTGATCCAGGAACAATATGTAATGCAATTTGCCTCAAGGCGACAAACGCACTGAATAATGCAGCCAATAATGACAAGCCATAGTGGATAGGCTTCGGTCCATAGCGTAAATTTAAAATCAATGCAAAAGCCACACCCAACAAACCCAGGCGCTGCAACAAACACAAAGGACAAGGAAGCTCACGCAAAATAAATTGAAAACCAACTGCCAAGCACAGCACTAACAGCACCAGCAGTAATTCAATTATATTGTATGCCTTGTAGAAGCCGATCCGTGTAGACTCTTCCATGAAACTTTTCCTTTATAAATTCAGTTGCAAATGCGAAGTAATATGATGCGCGAACCACACAGACGAAAAAATCAAACTGAAAAAAAACACCCACAACGCAATCCGTCGCTGGCCACACCATGCCAAAGCAATAGCCACCGTATCCAACAAAAACAATAATGCCATCATGGCATGCCTCCTCCTTTTCTACTCACTTCCCAGCTGTTTGAGGTGCCGCGTTAGCAAACACCGGTAACTCCAAACACGCTTGGTTAATCTCACGGATTCTAGGGTACGGTTGCATATCAAAATCGAACCGTTGTGCATTATACACTTGTGGAATCAAACAAATATCAGCCAAGCTGACTTGATCACCAAAGCAATATGCTCCTTTGCTTGTAAGCATTTTTTCTATGGCATCGAAGCCTAATCGCAACCAGTGATGATACCAAGCAAGCTTTTGTTCATCATCACACTGCAAATCCTTCACCAAGTATTGCAATACAGCTAAATTATTTAATGGGTGGATATCACAAGCAACTATATCAGCAACGGCTCGCAACTGAGCTTGCTGCACTAAATCCCCCGGCAATAAAGTCGGCTCAGGATACTTAGATTCCAAATACTCCAAGATTGCCATCGATTGCGTTAATACCACATCACCATCTTGCAAGGCTGGCACGCGCCCTTGCGGATTCAAACGGCGGTAAGCTTCTCCATGTTGCTCACCACCGTCCTTAACCAAATGCACTTCAACTGTCTCATAAGCTTGTTGCTTAATATTTAAAGCAATGCGCACACGATAACTCGCCGTAGAACGAAAGTAATCATATAGCTTCATCATACAGATGCCTTCGCTTTTGCTGGAACATATTGCTCAACCGTTTGATCAATAGTACCAAAAATTGACTTGCCATCAGCATCAAACATTTCAATGCGAATACTGTCACCGAACTGCATAAATGGTGTTTTCGGTTCACCATCGGCAATTTTTTCCAATGTGCGCTTTTCAGCTAAGCACGAAGAGCCACTCGATCGGTCTGTATTTGATATGGTACCAGAACCAATAATAGTTCCCGCACATAAAGGTCGAGACTTGGCCGCATGAGCAATCAATTGCGCAAAGTTAAAGGTCATATCAACTCCCGCATTAGGTTGCCCAAATAACTCTCCGTTCAACGTTGAGCAAAGCGGTAAGTGCAGCTTACTGTCTTTCCAAGCACTACCCAGCTCATTAGCCGTAACAGCCAGCGGCGAAAAAGCACTCGATGGCTTACTTTGAAAGAAGCCAAAGCCTTTACTTAGTTCATTAGGAATCAAACCACGCAAAGACACATCATTAACTAGCATGACCAGGCTTATATAGTCATCCGCATCTTCAGCACTCACGCCCATTGGCACATCACGTGTAATTACTGCAATTTCGGCTTCAAAATCGATACCCCAGGCTGTATCCGCAATTTGTATCGGATCATTCGGCGCAATAAAGTTATCACTACCGCCCTGATACATTAACGGATCATGCCAAAAGTTTTCTGGCATCTCAGCACCGCGAGCTTTTCGCACCAATTCAACGTGGTTCACATAAGCACTACCATCAGCCCATTGATATGCACGCGGCAATGGCGAATGGCATTGCGTTTGATCAAAAGCAAATGCATCATCACAATCACCATTATTTAAAGCCGCATATTTTTTTACTAATAGCGGCTCAGACTCCTGCCAATTATCCAAAGCTTGTTGCATGGTCAATGCAATATCATGCGCACTGACAGCCATTTGATTGTCATGACTAACAATAATCAGCTGGCCATCGCGCGATTTTGTTTTTAAAGTTGCAAGTTTCATGTTGACTCCTGCTCTTCATGGGTTGGAGTTACAACACCGCGCTCAATCTGATCCAATTCCATCGAATCAAACAGTGCCTGGAAGTTACCCTCACCAAATCCTTCATCGCCCTTGCGTTGTATGATTTCAAAAAACACCGGTCCGATCACAGTTTCAGTAAAAATTTGCAATAAGGTTTCAACGCCATTTTTTGTCGAACCATCAATCAATACACGGTCTTTTTTCATACGGTCTAATGGCTCACCATGACCAGGCAAGCGCTCATCAATCATACGGTAATAGGTTATTGGTGTATCCAAAAACTTCATACCTATATTTTGCAAATCTTCAACCGATTGATAAATATCATCAGTGCCTAAAGCAATATGCTGTATGCCTTCGCCTTTATAGATATCTAAATACTCTTGGATCTGTGATTGCTGATCCGTTGGCTCATTAATAGGAATGCTGATTTTTTTACAAGGACTGGTTAATGCGCGACTGTGTAAACCGGTAAACTTACCATGAATGTCAAAGTAACGAATTTGATAAAAGCTAAACAAATCTACGTAAAATTGAGCCCAATCATCCATATCACCCTTAAACACATTATGAGTCACATGATCCACATAGGTTAATTTTGCATTGGACTTAGCTTTTGCTACGGCATCAGCATCCATATCAAATAAACTGTTATAAATGTTATCGTCGGCATATTTATCCACTAAATATAATAAATTACCGCCAATGCCATGAATGATTCTTACTTGATCATCTGTCCAATCGCTATCCATGCCTGCATACGGCTTCGCACCTTTAGATAAACAATGCTGATAAGCCACCTCTAAATCTTTAACACGAAACGCCATGCCTGGAACTGATGGCCCGTGCTGTTGATAAAACTGCTTAGCAAAACCATTAGGATTACTATTAATTACAAAATTAATATCCCCTTGTTGCCACAACTCAACTGGTTGAGATTTATGCTGCCCTGTTTTAACAAAACCCATATCAGTAAATAATTTGTGCAGCTCATTAGGGGTGTCAGCTATAAACTCTAGGAATTCAAATCCATCAGTACCTGCTGGATTTTCAAATGTTGTATTCTCCTTGGTGGGAATCATCGAACTTCTCCTTATTTTTTTGTGCCAACAACATAGCAAATTTCATCTATGACTGCTAGAAAATACATGATCTCAATCATCAACCCTATCAATGCTTCATTGAGCAAGTATTTCATATCGTTTTAAGATTGTTTTAAGGGTCATCACATATACTGTTGTGCAGAAATGAGAGTATGTTGGAACAGGTATGCGGTTAGATTACGAAATCACAAAAAATGATCGAGCAGCTTTTGCGCGCGCAATTGTACATATACGCAATCGGCTTGGCTTAAATATTGCTGCTGTACTGGCATTCAGTCTAATTATTCTTCTATCATACCACTTTGGTTACGGCATCCGCCGAGAGCACCTGCCAAACAGCCTGGCACATATACCTATGAGCCAAATAAGCGTAATTGTACATATGATGATCTTTGCTATCAGCGCCACACTCATTAGCTACTTTATATTCCGTAAGGTTCAAAAGCATTATCGTCGACTTATGCTGCACAGCGCATCGAAGGTCACACTGCGATATGACGATCATGGAATAGATTATAAAACAGAGAATGGTCGACAATGCATGAACTGGACTAAACTGCATGCCATCGTAAAACTAAACAGCGGGATTTATTTATACTGCGCCGCAGAACGCATACCTCGCCCTTCCCGCGCTCCATGCATCATCATTCCACGCAACGCCTTCCATAGCGATCAAGCCTATCGCGCTTCAGTGTTTTATATCCAACATAGAGTTGAGAAAATTCGTCAAGTGGCCTAAATACCACCATACGCCCCACTTGAACTCGCACCTCTAATGCCAACCTAAAGAAATATACTGCAAATATATATTCTCATATGTTATATTTCGCTATTGACCTGAAGTATGCTTGCCATACACAGCCAACCCAAACCGAATAGGAAGTCAGTATGAGAAATAAATGGATTCTTTTATGTCGAGCTATTGTATGTAGTTTTATATTTATTGGCTCAATGAGCGTATACGCTGAAACACAATTAAGCTTGATACCCAGCAATCAGTCACTGGACAACGAAGTATTAGATGTCGCCGAAGACCCAGCAAATAATGCACTGTATGTCGCGGGGCATTTCTCCGGCGTATACGAAAAACTAGGTGGCGGAGCCATTTTTCACAGTGATGGCCATCTCAATACGATCAACAAACTTAATTTCAATGGGCAGCCACGATCCTCTATTTCAGATCACCGTGGTGGTTTTTATGTAGGCGGCTCTTTCTCAAACATTAATGCCACAGGCATTAAGTACTTGGTGCATATTATATCGGATGGCAGTATCGACACTGATTTTAACCCTCGTATATCAGGGCCTGTTGCACATTTGGCGCTCATTGATAATAACCTTTATGTCGCCACGCACTCTCAAGTGTTTAAGATTGATACGACCACAGGCCAAGTGGATCCTGGCTTTTCAATTACCACCCAACCTAATACCACAGCAGCCACAGGCATTTCCATGGTGGCCACAAATAACGGGGTCTTTATAGCCGGACGATTTACGCAGATTAATGGACGCAATCATGCTTATTTTGCTAAGGCTAATCTGGAGAATGGTTCGATCGACACGAATTTTTACAGCAGTAGCGTGCAGGTTTCTAGCATAGCAGCTTCTACAGATGGAAAGCTATTTATCCTAGAGCACAGCCGCGACAAACGCATAATGAAAATCGATCAAGTGACCGGAACTCTTGATGCAAACTTTAACTTAGCACTTCCTCTCGGCTCATCTAATTGGATAGCAATAGATGATAATGAACTGTATGTGCCTTTACTTTCCAAGCCTTTTCTTGCGCGCTACAGCGCAGTGAGCGGAGAAAAAGATACCGCTTTTAAAATTACGACCCTGGGTAGACCGGCTGCATTTGCCTTTGATACCAACTACATTTATATTGCAGCCTTGTTCAACGGCTGGCCAGGAAGTCGTTACTACAGGAATGTCGCTCGATTTAACAAATCAACACAAATCATCGATAACACGTATGTGGCAAGCGTTAATAGAAATATTCTCACGCTAAGCCTCAGTGAAGGTAAATTATTTACAGGCGGATATTTCACTGTCGGCGGCATGAATCAAGGACAGCAAGGGCTGATTAAATTTGACTTAACTACAGGAAAAGTTGACCCTTTCTTTAAACCAGCACTTAATGGTTCGGTCAAAACAGTCACATTTGATGATAATAATGTTTACGTAGGTGGGACATTTACCACTGCGAATAATATTAAAACAGGAAAGCTAGCAAAATTATCAAAATTTACTGGTGAGGTCGATAAAAACTTTAGACCCCAACCCAATGGCTATATCAATCGACTCAAAGTACACGATGGATATTTATATGTGGGCGGCCATTTTTCAAAAATTTCGGGCAGGTATCTTTCAAAAGGTTTGGCCCGTTATAAATTAGATGGCATGGTATATGATACCGTCTTTCACCCTCATTTTAACCATATGGTATGGGCAATGACCTTTGCCGGTGATTCACTCTACGTAGGTGGCACATTTAAAAACCGCTTAGAAAAATACAATGTTGTTACTGGCGAAAGGGATCTCAACTTTAATCCAGCCACACCAGAGGGAACGGTAAAAAACATATTGATTGATGGTGATAACTTATATGCTGTTGGATACTTCTGGGATGGCATCCACAAACTGAATCGATTCACCGGATTAGCTGATGCACTTTTTAAACCCGGTGTTGAACGTGCTTTATGGGCATCGGTAGCTGAACATGATGGTCATATTTATGTCGGTGGAAAAAATACTTTATTGCGACTAGATGAACATACCGGAGCGATAGACAACACCTTCAACCCCAACCCCAATGGATATGTGTATGGCATGCTATTTAACGGAAATGATTTAACAGCCTACGGCACATTTACTAGCATACAAGGTGATCTACAGCCTTATTTTGCAACCATGTCGTTAAGCTAGGGCTTGTAACCAGGTGATTCGATCAAGCCCTTATCCGGCATGGCAGAATCATCTGGTATAGGTTTTGCCATCGGCACACCACCAAACAACCACGCTGTAGGCAAGCAATTTTTACTGCTTAATTTATTTTGCCTCGTAACTATTTCATCATAGACCAACTGATCTGCAGCGACCAAATCATCCCTTCCCAATCCATACTCATCACGCCACAACGTAGCATTATGCACCATGTCCTCTATAAATGCTTCACGTAATTCAGGCCTTATTTGTAGCAATTTAATATGAAAGAGTTCACCAAAACACATAACGCGATGAGAGCGCTTGCCACGTTTAAATACCGTATCGAGATCCTGTGAATAGGAGTAAATCAACTCCCCGTCCACCAAGGCTTGCTCGCAAGTACGGCCAAATGCATCCGTGCTATCCGGATACCTGCGGGCAATGGCTGCTAAGCGCATACGTGCACGAGCTACATTTTCCGACATGGCCATTTCACGAAAACCATGATACATATCATGCACCGCGCCAGCATAGGCTGTTTCATATGGGTAACCGTCAATAGTCGTTCTAAATTCACCAACATCGGTTCGGTATCTGCTATCCCGATTAAATTCAGGCAAATACATCGCCATAGCCAACAACCCTTGTGACTTTAATTCCTTATAACGACTGAAGCCCAGGTAACCATAGGTTGGAACCAGATGAATAGGCACCCTGTTATTTAATGTGTGAGCCTTAACTTCCAGTGCCGCTTGAAACATAGTAAAACTAGGCACCAGCATAATACTCTCTTGCACTAAGCCACCAGCCTCTGTCTGTCTTAACCAATACAATGTCTGAAAACATTCCAACACATCCTGTATTTCCTGAATCAATAGCGACCAAAAACCTTTTTCTGGTGCCGACACCGCATAGCAATATTGTTCAAAGGGTGATGCTGACTGCATTTTTTCGCAAAACATCAACCACTCGTCATCCGTAAAATGAAAAAAGCGTTTAACTAAAGGAAGCCGCATATCGCCCGGTAGTTGACCAAAACCTATCGAAGCAGGGTAATCCACTGCGTTATAGGGAAATCGATAAATGTTTTTTGGACGTGAAAGCTCACGGCTTGCATCAATTAGCGTTAGCTCATTATATGAACCTCCGCTATCCATCTTTTTTTCTAGAGAGAACATCATAAGCTGTGAAATCAATGTACGCACTGCTGAATCCAACATGTGAATTGACGCTAACTCAGCAACTGATACTCTCCCCTCTTTTAATAATTTTAACGATGAAAGCAATAAGGTTCGTCCGTCTTCTTTATCAGGATTAATGAATTCACCTTCCGCAACCTGTTGAGATAAACGATCCGATCGGCGATTCACGTCACTATCAGAATCTATCTGATTCAGTGCATGGGCTCTTTCATCCGATGGTAGAGAACCAACAATCTCATTGTAATAATCAAAGCCACCACTGGCGACTGAATGGTAACGAACACGTGTAAACAATGACTGGTGCATCGTTTCTGATCGAGCTGTTACGCGCCTTAAAGCTGAAAACATGGGCTTAACTAGCTGGGCTGGTCTCATCTTAAATACCTCTCACACTTATATGTGTCACTATTATTTTATGATTCGCCATGATATCAAACGCCACGCAATTGTCCAGAAAATTAACAGCTCACACCGGCCCGGTATAATACTCCTAATGAATTATTCTCAATACTTTTAATCAGTTCTGCGCCATTAACAGCAATAATTACGTTCATTTAATAGTCCTTTAATATAAAGTTCTTACACTTTCTAATTCGTCAGATAGATGTAATTTAAATAGAGGTGGTTATGGCTCGCAATACACGTGAAAATTGGTTACAACAGAGTGTTAATGAAGACTTATTAACGCCTATAAAAATAGATCAACATGAAAATGGTAATCGTGTTTATCGTGGCCAATTAAACAAAGAGGCCACCTCGCGCTTTAATTTAGACCCGAACGTTACTTATTTCTTTAAAGAAATCACCGGAGCGCACGCAAATAAAAGAGCATCGCTTGAAGCAGCAGCTAGTGCGTTTTATGGATTGGCAGGTGGCCATTACGGCTGTGAAAACACACTACTAAATACAGAAGACATTGCTGTACTCGTTAGCCCACAATTACCTTATTTATATTCGCTTAATGACCCCTACAATGAAAGCCGCAGTATAGAGCGGTTTGAAACCGAAAGTGACTTAAATAAATTAATCACCCGGCGTATTGTCGAGCATAGCAAGACAGAACATGGCAAAAGCTTGAGTCATGTTAAAGCACAAGATACGCTAAAAATATCTATGTCTCCCCTTTCATGGAAACAACTGCAATGTAAGCTAGCGGTTGGTGAAGTAACCGGCACCTTCAAACGTAAGAACAAACATCAAGAATTATTAACTAACGAACAAATAGCGCAATGCAAAGTATTTCCAAAAGCAAACGAAACACTCAGCTATCAAATGGGCTATGATTTAGCCATAAAATTTTTCTACGAAGACAATGATCAAGGTCTTGAGAACATTGTGCTTTTATGGTCGGCAACAGAAGGCAGGTTTGTGCTTAGTCCTGCCGTTGATCATGGCATGGCTTGGGCAAGACTGCGCGGACAACAACAGCTAAACGTGCCCTACCCTCAGCAAGACTTAGACGACGTTTTTTCAATCAGTAGTGCCAACCTGCAGCTTGATAATTTTCCACTATTACACAATGCTACAGCTAACTTTCCTGGCAAATGGGTCACAGATTCCTTAGCTTTTATAACCACGACATTAACATCAGAGCAGCCAATAGATGAAAAACAAAAAGTGCAGTTTAGTGATGGAGCAAAAGATGCATTCATTACCATTTCAATGCTCACACCACAACAAATACGCGCAGCATTTCAAATACAAGGGGTAAGGCCTGAAGATTATGATGCATTACTCAACCATATTGCGAGAAAACAAGATCAAATATGTGATCTTCTTAACGAGCATGGTAAATACAGTGCCCTAGGCAGCTATAGAACATCTACTGATTATTCCGCCCCACCCGCTTCACCAACTATTGAGCTTCTTCCTCTGGCTAATACATTGCAAGCATGCGGGATTTTTCAACCTAAGGCGGAGCACTCAAAGGGAATCGATTTATGCGATCACCCGCAAGATAAACCGCCGTTAAGACAGTCCAGCTTTTTATCAAATGCTGGTGCATTTGAAAGCAAGCTATCGAGATAAAATGTCTGAAGATAATAATAAATGAGAAGTCAGTGGTATGGTTAATGAAAAATGGTATAGTTAAAGGCAACTGCAAACAGAGGATGTTCTCATGACTATTATAGGTATGCTGCTATTTATCATCATCGTTGGCTTAATCATGTGGCTGGTGAACAAATTAATACCTATGCCAGGTGCAATTAAAGGACTACTGAATCTTATTGTTTTTGTACTGCTGGTTATTTATGTTCTTCAATTTTTTGGCGTTATCAATACAATCATACCGATGCCATTTAAGGTGAGTGTTTAATAAATGGTGTGAGTCTGCTTTAACAGGCGTCGGAGGCGATACTAAAATGAAAAAATTCTTTTTACTCATACTCGGTGGCATAATTTTGCTCACAAGCCAATCTTGTATCGCCTTTACACCCAAGCGTATTGTGGTATTTGGTGATAGTTATTCAGATAATGGTAATACCTTTCGCGTATCGCAAGACACCTACCCCACCGACAAGCGTTATTGGCAAGGCCGCTTTAGTAATGGTCCGGTATGGAGTGAATATTTAGCAAAAGAT
The DNA here is from genome assembly GCA_029210045.1 of Coxiellaceae bacterium. GTDB lineage: Bacteria > Pseudomonadota > Gammaproteobacteria > Coxiellales > Coxiellaceae > JARGNX01. The sequence goes on along the minus strand of JARGNX010000015.1, from coordinate 3,541 downwards.
TTCGGCTTAAACCCCAATGATCCCAAACAATTTATGGACTATGCCTATGGTCAAGCCCAGGCCAATGGTTCTCTTGTATTTCAAACACACAATAAGAAGCAACAGTTTAACTTTACCGTACCCGATATTCACCAGCAGCTCGATGAATATTTAGCACAAACCAAACACAACGTGCATGACACACTCTATATCTTATTCATTGGCGCTAATGACCTATTTAACCAAAAGCATTTGGCAAACATTGACCAAGCAAAATTTATCAGCCGCACATTGGCCGCACAAGCTAACTTAATCAACACACTGCAACAGCTCGATGCAAAGCATTTCTTAGTAGTGAATATGCGTGATTTAACCGCCGCTCCAATTGCTAAAGCCGCCGCTGAAAAGTTAGCTAATAACAATTCCAATGTATCTAACCAACAGGTTTTAGATAATATTAACCGAGTGATTATCGCCTACAATAAAGCACTGATCAAAAAGTTTTCCGACTTACACCAAGTTAAGATATTCAATGTATTTGAATTTGACCAACAACAGCTAAAGAAGGCTAAGGTGACGAATAAGGCCTGCTATGTGAATCACGGCAATTATATCAACCCGCAAGGTCCTGCCTGCAAAAACCCAAAAAACTACTTCTTTTATGATCGCATACACCCCACAACTACAATCCATAAAGCAATGGCAAAGGCAGTTTACCTCGACTTAACAGCCAACCATTCTTCACACACTCGACAATGATGGCGACAATGTAGAAACGGGCTCTAAATTACCGCCACCACCACTCACAGCCGATGAGAATAAGCCCACACCATCAGCTCCAACAATAAAGCTCGGTGCCAAAATGGCTTCTTGTAATCGGCATAAAGCTTTAATTTCATCTGCCGTTTCAACCGACCCAACACTAACAGCGCCACCCAGAGGCGACTTTAAATCTCTCACTAAGAGAATGCTTTGTGCTACAAGAGACGTGCAACGCACAGTATATGGCAGCACCAATTCCTCAGAGTCACCGCTACTGCTTGATGGGTCGCAACTTGGTTCAACAAACGAATCGAGCAATAATGACTCAATCAACCCTGCCCTACCAACAGAAGGAGAGACCATCAGGCGCTGCAGAAGTGCTCGAAGCACTAAACCACTGAGCTGCGTTCCCGTACGACCAACACCCGCTTTGCAGTGTAACGCAACTTTTTGCTTGAACGACAATATTTGGGACTGTAGCTCCATAAACTGATCAATGGTGGGCGCCGCCCAATCAGCAATTGGATAAACTACATGCGCAACCTGATTTTCCGCACAGGCCGCCTGAACCTCTGCCAAATCATCTTTATTGTTATCCAAACTAATAATTACACCAAAACCCATGCGCTTCAATTGGCGTATATGCAAATAAGCAGCTCCATCTCGCTTAATTCCATCTACATAGCAAGGGTGGTTCATTCCTGCTATATCGTACTCAAATTCCGAAGGAAGGAACTTACACGGTAAAATTCGAAATCTTGCTGGTATCTCAAGTCTGCTCATAATCTGCTTTATTAATTATATATGCCCAATGGGCAGTATAATTACCTAGAATTAAAAGAAGCTTAAATGAAGAAAGAAAATATTACCCAACAACACAGATAAAAAGCCTTAGCACATCTCGCATAAAAGACAAAAAAGGCAAATTTTTCATAGCCATACCACTTTGAGAGTGCGCTCACAGCATCCCAGGCGCCATATCATTACCTTCTTTATCCTCGCCTTCAGATTCATCATCACAAGGAGTGGTTCGAGCAAATAGACCAGCTTCAGTTGCGCCACTTATAACCTTACCCTTACTCGATTCAAGTGTGAGCATTACGGAATCATATACCTCGCGATCAGTGTTGCACAATACCTGCAATGCTGTCTCCCCCTCTGAATCTTCAAGACGAACAGATTCAAGAATACCCTCAAAACCTGGCTGCTCTTGAGCAGCAACTCCAACAACTTCAGCAAATTTCTCCGGGGCTTCACCTGCTAACAAATGAAGATAAGTCCCTTCAGTACCGCGAAACGTAATCATCAATTGAACCATAGCTTTAGCAAATGCTACATTTAACTTAGCGAGACTCATTGAGACAGTATATTCGACGTCAAATACTTCTGGCAATGCACCCCAACGCAGCATGACATCACAAAGATACAAGTCATTTTCACCCTCCTTATACTGAGAGGCATAAGCTACTGCTTTAGCCATATGTGTGGCAAATTCAGGCAATTGTTCTGCTACGCTCGCCAATGAAGCGAAGGTAGGATGCTTAGACTTCAAAAGCATCTTAAAAGCATCTGGTGAGCTTAAATATGCCTCTACAACCTGATCACGAGCATCCTTCCTATTCACAGCAAGCTTAACTATGCCATGAAAAGCTTTAACGTTATGTAGAGCCAAAAAATCCAGTATATGCCTGCAACCTTCGAATTTTATTTTCTTCTGAAGCATTTTCGCTAAGAACTCCGCCATCTTGGGTTCTTCACACGCCAATTCAATCATAGCCTCTAAAACATCCGGTGATTTAATCGATACCATTTGAAATAAAAAACCTCCGTTAATCTCAAGCTCCAGCGCTCTTATGACGATATCTCGAATCTCGGGAATACTTTTTGCGATTTGCACTAATTTTACTCCGATGCCATTATAATTGTGATGCATTATCGCCTCTGCCATAGTGGTAGAATACTTCCTACCTTGAACGGTTAACTCATACCCGCGACTTCTTGAACTATATTCCGACCCCCCATTTAAGGCAATCATAGCTGTTTGTAACAAATTACGATTGTTTACCGCTATGTCCAATATACGAAAAAAAACATCAAAACTACCTATCGCGATCCAACGAATTATAGGAATCGACTCTTGGATTGTTAGTCTCAAATTGCCTGCAAGCCTATTACAAATCACCGGGTCTCGAAATGAAAGCTCAACCGCTAGCGCTACTGCTCCCATATTTAATACATGACACGCCATTTCGTGACACATCATTCGATAAGCAAGCGTTTGTTGTAAATCTCCATCATAAAAATCATCAGCCTTACCAAACACAAGTGTCTTAAACCCACGAGCCAGAGAGGCATTTTTTTGAAACACACGAGTAAATGCATGAAAAAAATCAGTACCCAAGTCCTTTATTGATAAATTAACTGGGGTCGATAACATCAACAATGACAGCATATGTCGAGGTTCTAGTTTATTGCTTCCCACCTCGTCTAAGTTAGCTAGAACATGAAGATCATCGGAGCACGGCATCCTTGAAAAATCGATAAAATAGTTTTTCTTCGATTTTTTATCTTTGGATTTTTTACCCTTAGACTCATTCTTTGCCTTTATTTTTTCTGCTTTTGTCAGCTTAAAAGTGAATTTTACAACTAGATCACCTTCCACCTTAGAGCCTGGCACATGCTTACCGCCTGAAGTAGCATCTCCTACAGCTCCACCACTTTTTACTGTTTTTTTACCCTTAGGTGCCTTCTTTTTCTTTTTGCTCTTCTTTTTAGTTACAGGCAAACCCACAGCATCCTC
>JARGNX010000004.1:115542-209190 GCA_029210045.1 Coxiellaceae bacterium | reverse complement strand
GCAGCATAGTGGAAAGTTCTACTGACTTAAGCCCCTAATAATGGGGGGATTACCGAAGCAACCGTTTTAAACTATTCATTCATACAATTAGTAAGGTATCAATTCATCTAATAAATGGTAATTAAAAATTAGCGTTAGTCCCTAAAATAATGCCATGCTACCTTGTTGAATATATGAAACTGAACAAAGGTAATAAATATGCGGCAAGATACAGATGAAGAATTAGCAGCTTATACCAACCAACTCATCGAGCGCGAAGTTGAGAAAGCTCGCAAACAGCTTGACGCTTTTAATATCGCTGAAATCAATCAAACCATTACTAGTAGCATATTAAGGACAAACGGCCAAAACATAACTTTATCGAATAGATGCTTAAAGCAAGAAAACATAACAAGAATCACATCAATACTTTCGAGTCCGGAGGCATGCTTAAGGCTACTTGATTTTCATAAGGTTGATCTTGGTACCCATGGCCTAGCACAGTTGATGGATGCAATCAGCGTGAATTTATCACTCAGCCAGTTATCTATCAATGCATGTGGCATCACAGAAAATGATACTCAAACTATTTGTAACATGCTAAAACAAAATACCACATTGATGAAACTTGATTTAAGTGATAACTCACTCGAATCGAGTGCAATCGAGTTATTTAAGGCAATCGCCGACAACCCTAATAGCTCGCTTCGACTATTAAATTTGACACGAACTGATATACGCGGTGATAGAGACACCGGAAGCGACTGGGATGCCATTTTTGACATTTATAATGAGCATCGCCTGACGGTAAGAGTCGTCGTGCACCCAGAAAATTATCAGCAACAGTTTGATCATGCACAACGTACGAACATCAAAAAACGCGACCATGAAGCCTATGTTGCTCAGTCTATGGCTTTGTTACAACGCAACCCAACGCACAAAGTGACAGCGATAAGCAAAGCCTCGCTGAAGGTACTGACTCATACGCTGAGTTTTATCGCTCCCACCAAAGCAGGAAGTGAACAAAAGCCTGCTGATAGTGTTCTCCATAAGGTAAAAGAAAGTGTTAACTCTATCCGCCATAGCCCTCAAAAACAAAAGCAAATCAAATTATTTAAATCCATTCAAGCGTCGGATATAGATACTGCGCGAGAACTCCTGACTGAAGGGGTAAGCCCAGATGTTGCAATGAACCACTTAGGGCAAACCGCACGTGGATTAATGCAAAGGTACCGCGGAAACAGTCGGGCACGACAACAAACCATTCCTGAAGATAATGAAACTAAATCTGACCCTCGCCCAAGATAATCGAGGAGATTTTTTGGTACGCTACGCTTCTTTTAGAATGGATCCCGGCTCGGAGGCCGGGATGACAAAGCAAAGTCCGGGATGACAAAGCAAAGTGCAGAATGACAAGGGCAAAAGTCCGGGATGACTGACAGGCTAGGCTGCTGAGTAACATCAAGGGTTCTGTCACATCAGCGCGGTAAGCAATTCCGCAGGCATACATGGTCTGTGCCTTTTTATGTCAAGGCACACCACAGTATTGATGGCATCAGCATATAATGACTCATTATTTATGCTGAGTATTTTTTGATGAAAAACTATTTTCAATCTTCCCTGCATTGAAAGCTCTGATTCAACTAAAAATTCATCATGTGCTTTAAGTGGTTTTTTAAAGTTGATATTGGACTGTATTAATACCAAATCAAGCCCATCGGTCATAATTATTCATAACATGAAAGCACTATACTTATACGTACGTATAAACAAAAACGGTTTATTTTTATTAGTATTTATTAGTGAATCTGATAACTAGGTAAATGCATGAATTACGACACTACTCAGCTTGTCAGTCTGGCTGAATAACGCCCTCGCCAATGGGGATGTTGTCTAGTGTTATTCTAAACTTACTGTAACTATCTGGATTAGACTTAAAATTGTTGCTTATTTTAGCTTGACAGATTGATGGTCGATACAAAAATTGAAAGCTAGCACGTTTTGTCAATATTAATTGGTTGTTGTGGCGGGTGAAAACATCGTAATTAATAGTCAGTGGTATAGAGACTTCCGACTCTAGACCAGGATGTGTTAGGGTAAAATTTTTCAAATTATCACAGACATGTGCGGCAGCGTTAGGGTTATCTGCTAAACACACCAGAGGCGTGCTTATTAATAAAGTTAACAGTGATATGGTTGCTGTGTTTTTCATAGGTATAAGGATAGTACATAAATTTCGAAATCATTTCGAAACGTGCCGGGATGACAAAGCAAAGGCCGGGATGACAGGCTTTATTTATACTGGATCCCGGCTCGGAGGCCGGGATGACAAAGCAAAGGCCGGGATGACAAAGCAAAGGCCGGGATGACAAAGCCTTACTTACCAGCTTGTGCCATTACTTCTTCAGCAAAGTTATCGACTTTCTTTTCGATACCATCACCCACTTCATAACGCACAAAACCAGAAACTTTCACATCACCATTCGCTTTTAGCATGGCTTCAACTGACTGGTTAGGATCTTTAACAAACGGCTGACCAAGCAAGCTGTTCTCTTTCAAGAACTTCTTCACACGACCTTCAACCATTTTCTCAACGATCTCTGCAGGCTTACCACTTTCAGCGGCTTGTGCTGTGTAGATATCACGCTCAGCTTTTAACACTTCAGCTGGCATATCATCACCACTCACCACGTTAGGCTTAGAAGCCGCAACATGCATAGCAACGTCTTTAGCCACATCAACATTATCAGCACTGGTAGCAACAATCACACCAATGCGATCGCCGTGCAGGTACTGACCCACTAAACCTTCAGCTGATAATACTTCTAGGCGACGCAGTTTAACGTTCTCACCAATCTTAGCTACCAATTCTTGGCGTGCTTGTTCAAACGTCTTATCACTACCGGCTTCATAGGCCATCGCCATCGCCGCATCAACATCGGCTACGTCTTCAGCAACAATACGTTGCATCAATTGTTGTGCGTATTGCTTAAAGTTTTCGTCACGAGCAACAAAGTCAGTTTCGCAGTTAATTTCTGCAATCCAAGCTTTCTTACCATCATCACTGGTAGCAACACGAACAATACCTTCAGCAGCGATTTTATCCGCACGCTTATCAGCAGCTTTTGGATCTGCCTTACGCATTGCTTTAATCGCTTCTTCCATATCGCCATCAACTTCTTGCAAAAACTTTTTGCATTTCATCATCGGCGCACCAGTGCGCTCACGCAATTCTTTTACCATTGCGGCTGTTATTTGACTCATTCAGCTTTCTCCACATTATCAGTTTTCTTTTTCACTACACGTTTGCTTTTTGGCTTAGCTTCAGCTTTTGCATCTTTCGCATCTGAAGCTTTAGCTGCTTTCACTTCTTTTTCAGCCGCTTCAGGTTTATCAGCTTTGGCTTTCTTCTCAGCTTTAGGAGCTTCAGCCGCATCATCTGCTTTTGCATTTTTCTCGGCCTTAGGCTTATCAGCTGCTTTTGTAGTCACTTTAGGCTCTTTTTTCTTAGCTTCTTCAGCTTTTTTAGCAGCTATCTTAGCTTTAGCTTCGCGCTCTTTAGCCATCTCAAGCTCAACAATGCCTCGGCCTTCAATGATTACGTCAGCAATTGATTTACAGTATAAACGGATTGAACGAATCGCATCATCGTTACCCGGTACCATATAATCAATACCACGTGGATTTGTGTTTGTATCAACGATACCAACAACAGGAATACCTAAGCGCTTGGCTTCAGCAACAGCAATGTCTTCATGACCTGTATCGATAACAAAAATCGCATCAGGTAAACCACCCATATTTTTAATACCACCCAAGCAGTTTTCCAACTTGGTTTGCTCACGGGCCATATTTAACAATTCTTTCTTAGTCATTTTAGCGGCTTTATCACTACCAACAAAACTTTCTAACTCGCGCAGACGCTTGATTGACTGACGAATGGTTTTGTAGTTAGTCAACATACCACCTAACCAGCGGTAGTTTACATAAGGCATACCACAACGAGTGGCTTCTTCACGCACGATATCACGCGCTGAATATTTAGTACCTACAAACAGCACCTTGCCGCGATTAGCCGCAATTTTACCAAACAATTTCAACACATCGTTAAAACGTGGTAATGATTCTTCTAGGTTGATGATGTGGATCTTATGACGAACACCATATATGTAAGGTGCCATCTGTGGATTCCAATAACGGGTCTGATGACCAAAATGTACGCCAGCTTCTAGCATTTGACGCATAGTTACAGCTTTCATGCAGTTCTCCAGGGTTTTACGTTGACTAAGCAACCTTCCACCTATCCGCATGACACAACTCACTTTTTCGGTATGAGCACCCGTGTCATGTGACGATTAGGTGTGATAATTAATAAAGTTTGCTAACTTCTTGCGAAATTAGCTCAAGCTTTATACCATACCCACCATAGAACAACAATAGTCGTTTCGTATTTAAACAATGCGAATTTACTTCGCATAGGCGAAATACCCATGAGGAAAGCAAGTGAGCGCGCTAGCGCCAACTTGCTGGACAAGATTTACTGAACATAAAGGGCTAATATGACGGTTACCATTAAAACCGCACAAGAAATTGAAAAGATGCGTATTGCAGGGCGACTCGCTGGCGAAGTACTTACCATGATTGGCGAATACGTCAAACCCGGTATCACTACCGACGAGCTGAACCAAATCTGCCACGATTATATCGTTAATGAGCAACAAGCCATTCCCGCACCACTGAACTATAATGGCTTTCCCAAATCAGTCTGCACCTCGGTAAATCATGTAGTGTGCCACGGCATCCCCAGCGACAAAGTGCTAAAAGATGGCGATATCATCAATATCGATGTGACCGTCATTAAGGATGGCTACCATGGTGATACCAGTAAAATGTATTTTGTCGGCAAACCGACAATCTTAGGCAAACGCCTTGTCAGCGTGACTCAAGACTGCCTCTACAAAGCCATTGAACTGGTAAAACCCGGCTGTCGCTTAGGTGATATCGGCGCCTTAATCCAAGACATCGCTGAAAGCCAACGCTTTTCAGTCGTACGCGAATACTGCGGTCACGGCATTGGCCGCGTGTTTCACGAAGACCCGCAAGTATTGCATTACGGCAAAGCTGGCACCGGCTTAGTGCTAACTGCAGGCATGACCTTTACCATTGAACCGATGATTAACGTTGGAAAACGCCACGTGAAATTACTCGGTGATGATTGGACTGTGGTTACTAAAGATCGCAAACTATCCGCGCAGTGGGAACATACACTATTAGTGACTGATGATGGCGTTGAAGTGCTCACCAAGCGAGACGAAGAAACGTTCTAAGGTCGCGGCGGAGTTGCTGGTACCACCACGTCGCGCTCAACAACATCACCACCGGCGCTACCCTCAGCTGCTGCTGGAGTAAATAAGCCTCCTCCTGCAGTTGGTGAACTTGTCACGACAGGCTTTACTGCCACAATAGTTGGACTGGACTTGCCATCATGATCACGATCTTCCACTACCACCTGAACCTTTGGCAACAAAGACTGAATCGTTTCAAGCGCGCCAGCCAACTCGAGAATATTTGGCCTGTGCTCCTTAGGTGCCGTTAGCCACAGAGATAAATGGCTTAACACTACAGACACATCACTCGACACTACAGACTCACCTCTCGTGCTTAACTGTGTCACCTTACCTTCCCTTGCCTCCTTAACCAGAGTGGCAATCATTACTCTTGAAACTGCTGAATCTGCTTTCCACTTAGCTCCACTTTCACCAAAGCCAACTCTGGCATCGGCAGCTCTAATCAACTTTCTTGTTTGCGCCCCACGACCTGCTAGCCCGGGTATAATACCTGTATGCAATTCATGATAGTCCACTAACCCCACCTCTTGCTGAGTAAGCTTACCCAGCATCACACCAAGCGACCAAATATCAGACTTGTAATCAATAAAGGTACCCTCGTCCGCAGCTGTAATCTCTTCCGGTGGCATATAATAAGGCGACCCTACCCCCACATGTCGACCACTAACGCTTATTTCAACTGAACGATCTCTACAACTATAAAATGGGTTGAACTCTGAATGCCCAAAATCACCAATACAGGCTCGCCCTGCCCCATAAAGAAAAATATTTTCAGGCTTTAAATCCAGGTGCATGATACGTTTTTCATGCATGTGTTTTAAACCTTGAACCACATCAGGGAGCACAACACCCAATAGATACAAGTTACGACTATCTTTATCCAGCCCAGCCAATGGTTGCTCTCCCAAAGAACCCAATTCACAAGCTGAAATGGTTAGCTCACAAAGCCCTTCCGGATCCGGCTCGGTCGCATGCACCAAACTAACCACATGCGTAGTTGCCTTATCTTCCCCACCTGAATTCAAATGGTACATGATATCGCGTTCTTTAAATTTCCCACGCTTAGTTACAACAGCTTTGTTAGAACCATCCTCTAAAGGTACTTCAGCTCGAGCAACAATACCCTGAGCCCCACAGCCAGCTACATCATCTAAACGACGGAGTACATCTGAATCTGTTTGCATAGCGCTTCGAGCGCGCGGTGTTGATGATCTGCTCGCTTCACTGTGAGCATCACCCCGTGCTCCACCCTCTAATTCACTACTTCCTCTCATACATACTCCGCGCATTTATACACATAATTATATGCAGTATAAATATCCTTAATTAACATAACATTAATAGATAGTCGAAGTTGCTATATCAATCATTATTGACGCAAACGTTTCGTGCCGCCTTGACCCTCTTCATCAGGACGTCGATCCCCTCCTTTTAAATCAGTATCTCCGGCAGCTCTACCACCCGCCGCTGCGCCGGCAAAAAGTGTTGGCCTAGCGCCTGTTTCCATTGCGCTTAATGCAGCCGCTAATTCTGGATCTGCATCCACAAGAGCACTAAAAGCAGCCTCTGCTTCTGCGCCTGCTTGGCTAATCGCTGCTTCTGCTTCTGCTTGTACTCTTTCATCTACCTGCCGTTGAAAATCAGTTGCCACCAATCCAGCCACCGTACCGAAATTATAATCAATTCGCATATCCTTAGCTCGCTTAAATAATTCATCACCTGCCGTTATATACTCTAGTTTAGCCTCCGAATAACTACGGCCTTCAGTATCAAAAAACGCTTTTTCATATTGCTGGGCTGCTGCAATAAACGCCTTTTCTATCTTGGGATCTTTAAAAGGCTCCTTCAGCTTTGATTCATCAAACGCTGCTTCATAAGCATTGAATACCGGCAAGCCTCTAGACTGCAGATACGCATGCGCTACATATACTGGCCTACCAGATAAACCATTCACCTGACTAGCCTTCTGCAGCTTCGCACTCTTACCCCACACATAACTCACCAACCTACCCTTATCAACATGGTCCTTAGCACGTATCGCCCACATAGCCTTACGCCATTGAGCCTCTCTCCTTGCTTTCTCTAAATCGCTCATTACTACAACAGGCCTATCATCTCTGCTCATATCTCTACTCTCTTAATTATTTACACATCATAATCACCTAGTATAAAGGATACTCATTAAGTAAAAATGAAAAGTAATCGAAACTATTTCAATGTGAAAGTTGGAGTATAAAAAGTTTTGATACCACTTAAGTGACAGTATGCAACTGCGGTGACAAGCCACAAGACAATGCCATGACATCACCCATCGGCATCGGAGTTTGGTGATATCCATGCCCAACATAGCGCGTGGATAGCACCGGAAACTCGCAGCGATCAGCAAAGCGCTTTAGCACTTTAGTTAAATACGCTTGCTGGTGCTCCTGCTCAACACGGTCTTCGCTAAAAGGTGCCGCCAAAAAATCACCGAGTATAAGCGCCTTAACACCGTCCAATTGACCAATACGTTGAAAATATTTTAATGTGCGATCGATAACATAGCCACGCTCATTCCAGTCTTCTAAAACCAGTATTTTATCGCGCGCATCGAATTGCCATAGATCTGCAATACTAATAGCCATCAAGCTCATATTTCCGACGCATAACTGCGCCGTTATTTTTTTTGATTCCAAAGCATACTTATTTAACGGCTGCAAATCATCTAAAACAATATCGCTATCACCCTCAAGGATGAAGCGTCGCACCAACTCCACACTAGCCGCATCATATTGATCCTGCCTCGCTAGCACTAAAGCACCAATGCCGTAGGTGGTTGGCCAATTAAATTGTTGCTGCAAATAAATTAAAACGGCTGTCGCATCACTTAAACCCATAAAAGGTTTCGGCGTAATCGTTGCAATTATCTCCGCCTGTTGATGCAAATACGGAATCATATCAGCGGAACCTTCACCACCACGCATCACCCATATAAAATCAACAGACTCATTTTGCATGACCGCCAATAAACGTTGTGCACGTATCTCAGGTGAACTTGGAATGGTTAAAAAATCGAGATCAGCCACCACGTCACAACGCCATACTGACTGAATATGATTAATCACTTCTGCAGTGGATTCAGGGTCATTGCATGATCCGGTAACAACCAAACCAATTGTCTTACGTTGTGTAGCCACCGGTAGTTCTCGCTTATGCTTTATGCGTAATCGTCTAACTCGGCATATAAGCGCTTGGCTTCCAGCATATCCTCTAAACGACGGCGCGTTTCGAGTCGTGCCTTAGCTTTGTCAGGCGATTTTTTTTCATCGACATCATCACTAACTTCAACCACTTCCTCATCATCGGCTGTGATTTGGCTCAGATAATCCTTATCTGTGTTGCTCATTAATCATCCCTTCCCATCAAGAAATAAACAAACCGCCCAACTCCTGTCAGGCTTAAACACTTTATACACTATAAGCTAATGAAAAATCAATAAAAAATAACTGTAGCATGCAGTGATTAAGCGACGACTCAATACGCAGCTTGATTTTAAAACACAGCTTTGTTAGGTTGCGCTCAACTCTATAATAACGAGGCAGGGAACTGTGTTACTCCATCCAAAACGTCTATTACCAACTGAACCCGCCGTGCGCACCCTTGCAAATGAACTGTATCAATCCATAAAGCAGCTTCCCATCATCAGTCCGCATGGTCACTGCGACCCAACCTGGTTTGCCGATAACAAAAATTTCACAGACCCCGTGTCGTTATTTATACAGCCCGATCATTACTTACTGCGCATGCTGTATAGCCAAGGGATTGCATTACAACAGATGGGAATACAAAATACCGCAGCAGACAAGCGAACCATATGGTTAAAATTCTGCCAGAACTATCATTTATTTCGCGGCACACCATCACGCATCTGGCTGGATCACAGCCTCTATGACATTTGCGGCGTACCACTCCCCATCAATGCAACCAACGCCGACAAGATCTACGACCACTTAATGCAAGTGCTAGCCACCGATGAATTTAAACCCCGCGCACTGTTTAAACGCTTCAATATTGAGTTATTGGCAACAACCGAATCACCACTGGACGACCTAGCCGCCCATCAAGCCATTGCCAATACCGAATTAACCGGAAAAATCATAACTACTTACCGCCCTGATTGCGTTATTGACCCCGAATACGAAGGCTTCACCAGTAACCTACAACACTTTGCACAGCTCACCGGTGAATCGCTCGACACCTTTGCCAGCTATTTACAAGCACATCGCATAAGACGTCAATGGTTTAAACAACATGGCGCTACTGCCACCGATCATGGACACCCAACAGCTAATACCACTAACCTATCCCCACAAGAAGCCGAGCACCTCTATCAAGCCATCAAGTCAAACCAACGAGATGCGGAAAAAGCAGAGCAATTTCGCGCTTTAATGCTCACTGAAATGGCAAAAATGAGCCTGGATGATAACCTCGTAATGCAACTACATGCTGGCTGTTATCGTAATCACAATCGTGAGTTGTTTAATCAATTTGGTCGCGACAAGGGTGGCGACTTGCCTATGCCCGCAGATTACGTAAATGGCTTAAAACCATTACTAGATTGCGTCGGCAATGATCCGCGCTTAACGCTCATTCTATTTACCTTAGATGAAACCACCTATTCACGCGAACTAGCACCACTCGCAGGCCATTACCCCAGCTTACGCATTGGTCCCGCCTGGTGGTTTTATGACAGCGTTGAAGGCATGCGACGTTATAAAAAGTCGATTATTGAAACGGCAGGATTTTATAACCTTGCCGGCTTTAATGATGACACACGCGCATTTTTATCCATTCCAGCTCGACATGATATGGCGCGCCGCATTGATTGCGGCATCTTGGCAGAATTGGTAGCAGAGCATCAAATCAGCCTCGATGAAGCACATGAATTGGCAATCACCTTAACCACTGACCTCGTGAAATCCGCTTACCGACTTAAAGAAAAAACCTGTTAACAGCAGTTACTATCACGCATGAACTATATAGTCATGGTACGCCGCCACAACCTTTTGAAGCTTATCATGGGGCAGCCCCCTCAAACGTGCTGCCTCAATGCTGGGTAAAATGCGCAAAGGAATTTTTTTATCACCATCCATAGCCACTTGTGTAGTTTTATGTTTAAGGCTAGGATTTTTAAAACGCTCAATGATACTGTCGCGATAAGCATACACATCAAATTTTTCAGGTATTTCAAGGCCTGGAATAATTTCATCAGTCATCATATCAAAGATAAATTTTTCAAGTTGTGGATCTTTAACCGCTTCAGCTATCGTTTCAAAACCTGCCGCAACACCAAGATAAGCGAGCGCTGAATGACTAGCATTAAGCAAACGCAACTTCAATGTTTCATAAGGTGTAACATCATCAACGAATTGCGCACCAGCAAGCTCCCACCTTGGGCGCTCATTACAAAAATGATCTTCGATAACCCACTGCTTAAACGGCTCACATGGCACAACGGCATTATCAATAAATGCGCTTTGTTTGGCAACGAACGCTATGTCTTCTTCACTAGTGGCAGGTACAATGCGATCGACCATGGTATTAGGAAAACCCACTTGATTATCTATCCAGTCAGCCAGTGCTGCGTCTTGTGACTTAGCTAGCTCTACGCACAAGGATTTTAAGTACACGCCATTATGATTTACGTTATCGCATGAAATTACCGTGAATGGCTTTATATTTTCCTGCAAACGCTTTTTCAGTGCACGCACCAGATAATCAACAGCGCCATTCGCATTGGTATGATAGCCTTTTTCGGTGATAGTGAGTGTAACTATTTTACAATCTGGGTTAGCCAATAAATCAAGCACAGCATCCGATGCTTCGGGTTCCACTAAGATATCTTTAATTACTGAAACCACATGTTGATGTGTACCCGCTGGGGATTTTTCCAACACGGTATAACGATAGTTTTGTGGTCGTAATATATCGCGCACATGGGGCTGGCGTAAACTGACACCGTGGATTTCCCAATGACTATCACTTTGTGCATTAGCTTGTTGCGTATAAACAGCTTGATGAGCACGGAGAAAATTACCAATGCCTAGGTGAGCAATAATATTTGTTTGTTTTGACATAATGTATAACCCTTTTAGACAGCAAGCCCTATGTGACGTAATCGTTCGCCATTATCGAGATTATTCTCAATATGCTCAAGTGATACACCCTTGGTTTCAGGTGTAAACCATTTAACAAACAGAATACCAAGTAATGACATAACGACAAATACAATGAATACACCCGGGCCGGTTAAGCGATGCAGGAGTGTTGGGAAGCTTTGTGAAACCAAGGCATTAAATATCCAATTCCCCATGGTGGTGATCATGACACCAAAATCGCGTACGCGCAGCGGGAAAATTTCGGAACAAATAACCCAAACGACCGGCCCAACACTGATCGAGTAGCCAGCGGTATAAATAAATGTTGATAGCACACCACTATAGCGTAAGAAGTCATTTGAAGGCCCCGCATATACGATGGCGGCTAGCATCAACATGCCAAACGCCATAATCGCAAGCCCCGTCATCAGGATAGGGCGGCGACCAAAGCGGTCGACGTATTTAATCGCTACGAGTGTCATAAACGTATGCACAAAGCCAAAGAAAACCGCGCAAATCATTTGCTGTTTGAGTGTGGCAAAGCCAGCTAGTTTAAAAATTGTCGGTACATAATAGTTAACCGCATTGTCACCAGTACCCTGCTGGAAAAACTGCATACCAAGACCTAAGAATACAACAGCGAGAAAACGCCTATCTGTTAATAACTTAAAGAAAGAAGTCTTATTGGACACACTGTCTTTAATATCTTGTATGGTTTTTTCAGCTTCGCTACGCGTCATGGTGCGTGACAGCACCTGGCGCGCTTCACCCTCATGTTTGTTTAACACAAGCCAGCGCGGGCTGCGGGGTAAAAATAATACAAAACACAACATCAGTGATGCTGGAATAACGACAATACCAAGCATTAAGTGCCAGTTGCCTGACGTGCTAAGCAACGCATCACTGATATAGGCGAGTAAAAAACCAGCCGCAACCATCAGCTGATAAGTTGAAATCATGCCGCCGCGAACACGAGGAGGTGAGATCTCTGCCAAATACAGTGGCGTTGAAAACGTTGCAATACCAATCGCGAGCCCTAATACAAAACGAATCGCAATCAATAACGGAGCCGATGGGACAAATAAGAGGCAAATGCTTGCGCCCGTGAATATAATCGCACTAAGCAACAGTCCAACACGCCGCCCCCAAAGGCGCGAAATCGGTTGGCATATAATTACACCAATGACAGCCCCTATTGATAATGAACTCACCACGAAACCTTTTTGGCTCAGGGTTAAATGAAACTCCTTTACAATGCCGGGCAATGCACCAGCAATAACGCCCGTGTCCATGCCAAATAAGAGACCAGAAAGCGCTGCAACAATCGTTATAAAATATATGAATGATTGGTTTTGAGTGCGCGTCAATGACATCCGTTTATCCTTGCCTATTATTTGTGGCGTGCATTATAGACTATGGCGTAAGATGTGAATAGAGCGCAATACAAAAATGGCTAATGAGCCATAGCCGTTGGATGGAATCGAGCCGTCAGTATCTCGCTTGAATGTACGTGATTTACGGTTTTTACTTCATCAGGTCCGTAACTAAATAGAGAACCATTTAATTGCAGGGAACGTTTTTTCCAGCTCAACTGTAAGGGCTTCATGGCTTCAATACAACTTCGCGTGCAAGTATTCACATCCACATTCGAAACACCCTTCCATTCTGATTTCCATTCCACCTTAGAAAATGGCGCCAGCAATTGGCGTAAATGTTTTGCGCTGCTAGGCTCTCCCGTTGTTTTACGATTTTTCATGCTAGCTTTAATAACCTGCTCAATTAATCCAGCTAACTTATCATAAGGGCGCTTTTCCTCAATTTGCCACACAGCCAGCTCTTCACGTGCATTTTCATATTCTCTAATTTTTTCTGCGGCTCTACGCCTATCAAAAGTAGTACCACTGCGCTTATTATCTTTTAATCGCTTCAATTGATACGTCACATGACCCAATAATTTATCGTGCAATAAGTCCGCTGGATTATAGGCCAATTCAATTTCTTTACGCGGTAAATATACACGCTTCATATAAAATTCAACGGCGCAAACAATCAGCATAACCGATGAAGCAACCAAAAGAGGAACAACAGGGCCACTGAATACCGTTAAGGCAACAGCAATAACAGCAATAGTAGCCAAGTAACCAACTGCGGCAGCTACACGAACCTTTCCTTGCACATGCAAAAATTCTTTTCTAGCAGGCAATCTATCCAAGCGTGATTTTTTATAAATGACTTGGTGTCTAAAATAGCAGTAAGAGAAAATTAACTCTTTTTGCTCTTCTGTTAATGTCAAATTATTCGTAGCAATTCTGTCAAACAAAACAGCCATTACTTCCTTATCATTAATCCATTCGCTAACCACTTCAAGATTGGTCTTCCCTAAACCTTTTGCTATGTTTTTCAGCACGGCTCCCAAAGATAAATCATCCACAATTGCACAATACAGCTCATGTCTTTTTTTTCGATATTCTATTAGTTCTTCTTGCAGTGTATTCGTAGTTGTGTCTATTTGTTTTATACTACTGTAGTAGCTCCAACTGGCATTGATAACATCCAAACCATAGAGTGCTGCTGTTAACAGGATACCCCCAGGCCCTAAAACCAATGTAGCCGCTTGCAAATACAAATGAGTCGACATACCAAAACATAATATTCCCGCCGTAACCCAGCAAACATCATTAAATAGCTCGTGCTTATGCCGCCAAAAATAATCTGCTGAACCCGTTTTATATAAATTTCGAGAACCACAATATAAATTACGAGACAATCGAAACCCATAGATACCACAACCAATCAAACCAACAGTCCAACCAATATAGGGTAGTGCCGCCTTCATGCCTGGAGGCAGAAGCTTTGAGCAGCTATTGATTTCCTGCAATCCTCGAACAAAGGCTAATCGAAAAACATTAAACACAATAAAACCATTAGCCCACGGCTTGATCTTACTTCTCTTGCCTGTAAACAAATAAGAATCAAAATAATTTTTTTCAGCTAACGAGGCTTCAGGCAAAGGACACAACCCGGGCGTAGATACACCAAATAAACTTGACTTACTCCATTGATCAAACTTTAAAATAAGTTGTTCAATCTTATCTTTATAATTTCGATTTGAAACATCAAGCAACAGACATTTCAGCTGATTTATTTTTTTATTCATTAACTCAAGCAAGAGCTGTCGCTGCTCTTTTGTTAGGTGATCTTTTTTCTCTTGAGCCTCTAAAACCAGTTCGACATATTGACCATCAATAACACGTAGCTGCAAGTCAAGTGCATGTTGCTTTTTATCATTAATGTCACTATTAAACTCTGCTAGCTGCTTAATCTCGACTGAGGTTTTTTCTTCTAGATCCTTAATCTCTTCACGCAAAGCCTTCAAAGCACGCTCATCCGTTTTACGCCGCTGAGCTCTTTTAGCCTTCGCATCTAAATACATTCGATACGTGTAGTCTTCAGCGGCTTGTATCCATGAATCTTCCCTATTATGTTGATGATAAGCCGCGCACTGTTCAGCTCGAGAATTTAAGAAATGAGGGTCGTTAAATGGTGTCTGGGCAGACTCGCATCGTGCCGTAAATGTTTCTGAACATGGGCGTTCACCCTTAGAAGAAGACAGTAAACTGTTGGTAGAACTATTGAAGGCGTCAGGCGTAGCGGCATTAACAGTAGTACTGTCTGCTTTTTTTTCTCTGAATTCATTAGTAAAATTAATCAGTAGCCCACTACTGCTACGCATATACACCCCTTTCGTTGCATTAACAACTCAACGGATGTCTCCTTTATCCCACCATCTTCACTCGAAATACTTATTAGTTTTCTATGAAAGAAATACACTTAAATACTAGCATGATTTGCGTTTTATCACAAAATATCACAAGCTTGCACATTTTTTTTAAGCTTATTTTAATATTGATGAAGATAAAACAATCAAGTTGTTGATATTTTTTTCATGACATTTATGAAATTGATGTGTACAGATTTATATTAGAAATGGATCCCGGGTCGGAGCCCGGGATGACTACCGCATTAAAAGTTTATTTCAATACTTCAGCAATGCCTTTACCTATCTCAGCAGGTGATTGCACAGTATGCACACCAGCGGCTTCAAGTGCAGCAAACTTATCAGCTGCCGTACCTTTACCACCAGCAATAATCGCACCAGCATGGCCCATGCGCTTACCTTTTGGTGCAGTCACACCAGCAATGTAAGATACAACAGGCTTGGTTACATTAGCGTGAATAAACTCTGCTGCTTCTTCTTCAGCAGAACCACCAATCTCACCAACCATTACAATCGCTTCAGTTTGCGGATCTTCTTGGAACATCGCCAATACATCGATAAAGTTAGTGCCCGGAATAGGATCACCACCAATACCAACACAAGTGCTTTGACCAAAACCAAGCGCTGTAGTCTGCGCAACCGCTTCATAAGTCAATGTACCTGAGCGCGACACAATACCAACACGACCCGGTTGATGAATACTACCCGGCATAATACCAATCTTACATTCACCTGGTGTTATAACGCCCGGACAGTTAGGGCCAATCATGCGTACATCTTTATTTTCCATGTAAGCTTTAACCTGCAGCATATCCAACTCTGGAATACCTTCAGTAATGGTAATAATTAGCTTAACACCCGCATCAATTGCTTCAATGATTGAGTCTTTACAAAATGGTGCAGGCACCATAATCATTGATGTGTCAGCACCAGTTTGCTCAACTGCTTCACACACGCTATCAAATACCGGCAAATCTAAATGCTTTTCGCCGCCCTTACCTGGTGTTACACCACCAACAAATTGCGTGCCATAAGCAATGCCTTGCTCCGTATGGAAGGTACCATTTTTACCAGTGAAACCCTGAGTAATTACTTTAGTTTCTTTGTTAATTAAAATACTCATTATGCCACCTCTGCTTTCTTATTGTCATTCACCTGATTTACAATCTCTTGCGCCGCTTCAGCAAAGCCGGCCGCAGGAATGATATTTAAACCACTGTCTGCTAATAATTTAGCACCTAGATCAGCATTGTTACCTTCTAAACGCACAACCACAGGAACATTAACACCAACATCAGCGACCGCAGCAATAATACCATCGGCAATTAAATCGCAACGCACGATGCCACCGAAGATATTCACTAAAATACCTTTTACGTTCTGATCTGAGGTAATAATTTTAAACGCTTCTGTCACACGTTCTTTAGTTGCTCCACCACCAACATCTAAAAAGTTAGCAGGGTTACCACCATTTAATTTAATTAAATCCATTGTAGCCATGGCCAAACCAGCACCATTCACCATACAACCGATATCACCTTCCAATGAAACGTAATTCAACTCCCATTGCTTCGCACGAGTTTCACGCTCATCTTCTTGTGATGTATCACGCATCGCGCGCAAATCAGGCTGACGATACAGTGCATTTTCATCGATACCAATTTTAGCGTCTAAACAAATCAAGTTACCTTCTTCAGTAATCACCAAAGGGTTGATCTCAAGCAAGCTGCAATCACTACTAACGAACATATCATACAAACCCAACAGCATTTTGGTGAATTGCTTTAATAAGCTCTTATCCATGCCTAGCTTGAAGAATAATTCGCGGCATTGGAACGGCTGCATACCTACCATAGGATCGATCGTTACTTTTAGAATTTTTTCAGGTGTTTTATCAGCAACTTCTTCAATCTCAACACCGCCCTCTGTCGATGCCATAAAGACAATGCGCTGTGAGGCACGATCAATCACCGCACCTAAATATAATTCACGCGCAATATTTGAAGGCTCTTCAACCAACACTTTATGAATCGGCTGACCATGCTCATCAGTTTGGAATGTCACCAAACGCGTGCCAATCATACTCTTAACCGCTTGCGCCAACTCATCCTTATCAGCCACTAATCGCACGCCACCCGCTTTACCGCGACCACCAGCATGCACTTGCGCTTTAACTACCCAGCGATCACCGCCTAATTTATTAGCTGCAGCAACTGCTTCATCAGCATTACTTACTACTTCGCTATCTGGTACAACCACACCAAACTGGCGCAATAGTTGCTTGGCTTGATATTCATGTAAATTCATCTTTACCTTCTCTCCTGAACTTCCAATAAAAGCGATCTGTGGCGTTAAAAGTCTCACGCGCAATCCTCAATTACTCACTGTAAACTCCGGTTGCGTGCTCGCCTTTTGCCTTACATCCCATCCTTTATTGAAACTTCTCTTTATTTAGAATCACGAAAAGCTTTCTTTTCGCACCACTTTTTCACTCATCATTGCAAGTACGTCATTGCGAGGAGCCTGCAACGAAGCAATCTATTTAATCCATAGATCGCCACGACACTTCATGTCTCGCGATAACGCTATACATCCAAAATTAATCTTGCAGGATCTTCTAATAATTGCTTAATCGCCACCAAGAAGCTCACCGATGTACCGCCATCGATAATGCAATGATTATATGACAATGCCACATACATCATAGGGCGAATCACGATCTCACCATCTTCAACCACTGGACGTTCAACAATATTATGCATACCTAAAATCGCACTTTGTGGCGGATTAATAATCGGTGTCGACATCATTGAACCGTAAGTACCACCATTAGTAATGGTAAACGTACCACCGGTCATTTCTTCGATACTCAACTTTCCGCTTTGTGCGCGCTTAGCATATTGACGAATATTCTTTTCAACATCAGCCATCGACATCGCTTCTGCATTACGTAAAATTGGCACCACCAAACCGCGATCTGTTCCAACCGCTATACCAACATCTTGGTAGTTATGATAAATCAGTTCATTACCATCAATAAATGCGTTCACTGCGGGGAAACGACGCAACGCTTCAACTGCCGCCTTAACAAAAAATGACATAAATCCTAAACGCACATCGTGCTGTTTCTCAAATAAATCTTTGTAACGTTTACGCAAATCCATTACAGGCTTCATATTGATTTCATTAAACGTTGTCAATATCGCTGCATTATGTTGCGCGTCTAATAAACGCTCTGCAACACGTGCACGCAAGCGAGACATCGGCACACGTTCTTCCATACGACTACCCACAGCAGCAACTGGCGCTGAAGTTTCTGCAGGTTTTGCAGCGGCTGCCGGAGCAGAGCCACCAGACGCTAAAAAGTTCTCAACATCTTGCTTAGTTACACGGCCGTTCTTACCCGTGCCTGTTATTTGGCTCACATCAACATTCTTTTCTTGCACTAATCGACGCACCGCTGGAGTCAGATCATCCATATTCGCTTGCGATGCTGATGCCTCTGCCGCTGGCGCTTCGGTTTCTGCTTCTTTTGCAGGTGCCGCTTCAGCAGATGCAGCCGGTGCCGCACCTTCTTTAATAATGGCCATCAATTGATCCGCAGTCACCGTATCGCCTTCCGCTACAGCCAGCTTTTCAATTACACCCGCTACTGATGACGGCACTTCAATCATCACCTTATCCGTTTCTAAATCAAACAGGTTCTCATCACGTGCAATCGCCTCACCCTCTGCTTTATAAATCTTAGCCACAGTCGCATCTGCAACTGATTCAGGTAAGCCTGGTACTTTAAGTTCAATAGTCATGACCGTTGTCTCTCTCTATTTAATGTCTAGCGCGTGATCCACTAACTCTTCTTGTTGTTGTTTATTTAATGCAGGGTAACCTGCTGCTGGTGCCGCCATTGCTGGACGTGTTGAAAAATCTAATTCGTGCTGATCACCCATGCAACGCACGAGACGATGCCTTGTGATATACCAAGCACCCTGATTACGCGGCTCTTCTTGGCACCACATAATTGATTTTGCGTTAGGGTATTGAGCAAATATCTCTTCCACATCATCATAAGGAAAAGGATACAGTTGTTCGATACGAATAATAGCGACATTAGTTTGTTTTTTCTCGCGGCGCTTTTCTAATAAGTCATAATAAACCTTACCACTGCACAGTATAATACGCTTCACGTCTTTAGGCTTAATCACTTCTGGTTCAATCTCAGGAATCACTAAATGAAACTGACCCGACGATAAGTCTTCTAACGGCGATACCGCTAGTTTATGGCGTAACAAACTCTTCGGCGTCATCACAACAAGCGGCTTACGGTACGGACGTAATTCTTGTCGGCGTAATAAATGAAAGATTTGTGATGGCGTTGTTGGCACACACACTTGCATATTGTTTTGTGCACATAACTGCAAATATCGCTCGAGTCGTGCAGACGAATGCTCCGGACCCATGCCTTCATAACCGTGCGGTAATAACAGCACTAAACCAGATAAACGCTTCCACTTATGCCAAGCCGAACTAATAAATTGATCAACCATCACTTGCGCAGTATTTGCAAAGTCGCCAAATTGCGCCTCCCAAATCACCAACGCACCTGGTCGCGCTGTTGAATAACCATATTCAAAACCCATCGGACCTAATTCACTTAACACCGAATCATAAATATCAAACGGCGCTTGGTCATCACTAATATGGTCTAACGGTGTATATTCTTCACCGGTGTTTTGATCAAACAACGTCGCATGACGATGAAAGAACGTGCCACGACGAACATCTTCACCACTAAAACGTACCGGCACACCATTATCCACCAATGAGGCATACGCCATAGTTTCAGCAAACCCCCAATCCATTTCTTGCTCGCCATCCGCCATTTTTTTACGTGCCTTCATTAGGCCGTCAACTTGACGTAACAATGTGAAATTTTCAGGGTAAGCAGTTATCGCACTGGCTAATTTTGTGGCTTCTTTTTTAGCTATCGTTGTATCGACTGCCAACTGCCAATCATTATTTAAATAAGGTGTCCAATTCGCTTTGTGCACATCTTCAATGCCTTCATGCACAGTTTCAATCACGCCCAAGCCTTTATCTAAGCGATCACGATACGCTTCACTTTTCGCTTTAACTTCCGCTTCAGTTACAACGCCCTGTTGTACTAACTTTTCCGAATACAATGTACATGTAGATTTAAGCGCTCGAATGACTTGATACATAACCGGTTGCGTAGCACGAGGCTCATCCACTTCTTGGTGTCCGTAACGACGGTAACCCACCAGGTCAATCACTACGTCCTTACCGAATTTTTGACGGTAATTAAACGCTAAATCCATTACATTGATCGCCGCTTCAGGATCGTCAGCATTGACATGAATGACAGGCGCCTCAATGATTTTCGCCATATCGGTGCAATAACGAGATGATCGTGCATCTTGTAAATTCGATGTGGTATAACCAATTTGATTATTTGTAACAATATGAACGGTACCACCAGTGTTATAAGCACGCACTTGCGACATAGCAAATACTTCAGCATTAACCCCTTGAGTTGAAAACGCAGCATCACCGTGCATCATCACACCCAAAGCATATTGATGCTTTGGCTTGCCATTGGCATAACGGTCTTGGCGACCACGCACTGAACCCAATTGCACCGGACAAATATAATCTAGATGAGAAGGGTTAAATAACAGTGAACTGTGCACAACACCTTCATGTGTTTTAATATCAGCCGAATAACCCAAGTGATATTTCACATCACCTGTAGTCATTCCATAATCGTGCTTACCAGCATATTCTTCAAATAACATCTTAGGTGGCTTACCCACCGCATTAACGCATACATTTAAACGTCCGCGATGCGCCATACTCATAACCAACTCATTAATATCTGCACGTGCAGCGTTAACTGTCAGTTCATTCAATACAGGTATTAACGTATCCAAACCTTCAATTGAGAAACGCTTTTGGCCTGGATATTTCACATCCAAATAATGCTCTAAACCTTCTGCTGCCGTCAGACTATCAAGCACACGTATCTGCCGTGCTTTATCATCAATCGCGTGGCTAAACTTACCTTCAATGGTTTCTCGCAACCAATCCTGCTCGGCTTGATCTGATACATGCATAAATTCAAAGCCAACCGTTCCACTGTACAGCGCTTTTAAACGTTGGAATATATCTGAAAGACTAGCTGTTGCTTGTGGCAATACACCACGGGTATTAAATTGCGTAGATAAATCACCATCGGATAAACCATGATACGCCAATTCTAAGCGCGGCTCTGATTCCACTTCGATATGATTTAAAGGATCCAGCTTTGCTTCATGGTGACCATAAAGGCGAAAGCTAACAATCAATGCATCAACGGCCTCTTGTTGGCAGTTCACCTCACCAGAAGAGATAGGTGCATGCGCCAAATCTAAAAAGCGTTGCTCCATATCTAGCTCGGAGATATCCTTACCAGCAAAATCACCCACATCAGGCAAGGTATCAAAATAGCTACGCCATTCCTGATCCACCGACATCGGGTCTTTAAGGTATTGATCGTAAATAACTTCTAAATACGAAGAATTGCCAGCAGCCAAATAACTGCTTTGCTCAAGGTCACGTAATGTTTTTTTCTGCATTAGTCTACTGATTTATTATACGGATTCATCTAACATATCACGACGGATTTTACGTATTGCTTCAGTAGGATTCAAGCCTTTTGGACAAACATTTGCGCAATTCATGATTGTACGGCAACGAAATACACTAAATGGGTCTTTAAGGTTTTCCAGTCGAGATTCCTTATGGGTATCTCTGCTATCTGCAATAAAGCGATATGCGGTCAACAAACCCGCGGGGCCAATAAATTTGTCTGGGTTCCACCAATACGACGGACACGAGCTGGAACAACAGGCACACAAAATACATTCGTATAAACCATCTAACTTAGCGCGATCTTCCTGCGATTGAATACGTTCACGCGCAGGCATTGGATCATCATTCTGCAAATACGGTTGAGTACGTTCGTATTGCTTATAGAACTGTGACATATCAACCACAAGATCACGAATAACAGGAAAACCTGGCAGTGGGCGAATCACCACTTTATTTGGCAACTGACGAATTTGCGTAATACACGCCAAGCCATTAGTACCATTAATATTCATACCATCCGAACCGCAAACACCTTCACGACAAGAACGACGGAACGATAAACTAGGATCTTGGTTTTCTTTTAACGTCTCCAAGATATTCAGTAACATCGTACCCTTAACATCATCAGTGTTAATGGTATAATCCTGCATATAAGGCTTTTTATCCTTATTCGGATCGAAACGGTAAATCGATACTTTTATTTCACTCATGATTATTCTCTTCTTTCTTGCAGTGGAATAGCTTCAACGTCACGCGGTGAAAAGTTCACCGAACGATACCCAAGACGACCGTCTTCAAAATACAATGAATGCTTCAACCAATCATCATCATTACGCTCTTTAAAGTCATAACGCGAATGTGCACCACGACTTTCAGTGCGTTTTTCTGCAAGCGTTGCTGTCGCTTGCGCAACCAACATCAAGTTATCTAGCTCAAACATCTCAATACGATCAGTATTAAACTCTGTACTGCGATCACCCAACTTGGCGTGCTTTAATTTTTCAGCCAAACCATTTAGCTCTTTCAAGCCATCAGCCATTGGGCCTGCATCACGGAATACACCAAAACTATCTTGCATCACTTTCTTCATTGCGTTACGCAGCTTGAATGGGTTCTCAGTATTTTTAGGATCTTCCCAACGCTTATAACGACGCATACCATGCTCGATATCTTCTTCGCGTGGATCCTTTCTGCTGATTTCATTTTTTTGTAATGACTCAGCCAAGTGCATACCCACCGAACGACCAAACACAATAATATCTAATAGTGAATTCGCACCTAAACGGTTAGCGCCATGCACTGATACGCACGCACACTCACCAGCCGCATACAAACCATCAACCGGCACATCGTTACCGTCTTTATCAATAGTCACTACCTGACCATTAAAGTTAGTCGGCACACCACCCATCATATAATGGCAAGTCGGTGTCACAGGAATTGGTTCTTTCACAGGATCTGCATTAGCGAATTTTTTCGATAACGCACAAATACCTGGCAAACGCTTATCTAATACATCTTTACCTAAGTGATCCAACTTCAATAACACATAATCTTTATCTGGACCGCAACCACGGCCAGCTAAAATTTCCATCGTTGATGCACGCGATACAATATCACGACAAGCCAAATCTTTAAGGTGAGGCGAGTAACGTTCCATATAACGTTCACCTTCACTATTTAATAGATAACCACCTTCACCACGACAGCCTTCTGTCACCAACACACCTGCACCAGCAATACCGGTCGGGTGGAATTGCCAGAATTCCATATCCTGAACAGGGAAACCAGCACGCAATGCCATACCAATACCATCTCCAGTATTAATGTATGCGTTAGTAGTCGATTGGAATATACGGCCCGAACCACCAGTTGCTAACACGGTAGCGCGCGCTTTAAAGAAAACGATTTCACCGTCTTCAATATTCATTGCTAACACACCAGCGACTTGACCTTCTTTGGTTTTCACCAAATCGATCGAATACCATTCTGAATAAAATTTAGTTTTGGCTTTTAAATTGGCTTGGTACAACGCATGCAATAACGCATGACCAGTACGATCTTCAGCGGCACACGCTCTGTGTACTGCATCACCACCGTTATGTGATGTATGACCACCAAAAAAGCGTTGGTAAATACGGCCATCCTCAATCCGCGAAAACGGCATGCCCATGTGCTCTAGTTCATAAATCGCTTGCGGCGCATTACGACACATATACTCAATCGCATTTTGGTCACCCAAGAAATCAGAACCATTAACCGTATCGAACATGTGCCATGTCCAACGGTCTTCTTCTAGATTACCTAAAGAAGCAGCTACACCACCTTGAGCAGACACCGTATGTGAACGCGTAGGAAATACTTTTGAAATCACCGCTACGTTTTGATTGGCTTCAGCCAATTGCAAAGCGGCACGCATACCTGCACCACCCGCGCCGATGATCACTGCATCGAATTCGAGGGTTGGTATTCTTCTTTTTTGTTTTTTTTCTTCTGTCATTGCCGTCTATCTCCACAAAATACTGATGGCCCAAATGATATAGGTCAACAACAATAAAACCAATATAACTTCAAGCGTTACACGTAAGCAGGCGCATTTCACATAATCTGTAAATACCGTCCACAGCCCTACCCATGCATGCGCACAAATGCTTAACACAACGAGTAAAGTACAAATTCGCATAATGGTGTAATCAAACATGCCATGCCATTGCTGATACGTTAAATCAGGATGACAAAGAAAGTAGATGAACAAAAAAACAAAATACACACCAATAATCAGCGCTGTCATGCGCTGCACTAACCAATCGCTCAGACCATTACGGCCGTAATTGGTAACACTATTTACCATATAAATACTCCTGACAATACCGCTAAGATGACAAATACAATTAACATAATGTAAGCGGTCACTTTAGAAGATGTTTTAGTCTCACCAAAACCGATATCCATAAACAAGTGACGTATGCCAGCCACTAAATGGTAAAGGATAGCCATGACGATCACCCAACTGATCAGTCTGCCCCAAGTGGTCTGTAAGCTCTGCATTACCGATTGAAAACTATCCGCCGAACTCAAACTGCAGCTAAGATAGCCCAGTAACAACGGTATACATATAAAGAGTATGACGCCGGTGAGTCGATGAATAATGGAGGTAATAGCAGTGAGCGGAAATTTAAATTTTGTAAGGTCCAGATTAACTGGTCTATTCGATTTCACGGTTGCCTGCCTTAAGAAATGATTGAGTTTCGAAGGCAATTATAGACCTCTGATTCTATAAACACAATTTTTAACATTAAGATATCGCTAATTCTCGATGCGTTACGCTATCTCTTGTGTTTTATACATATTTTATGTGTAGCTCACTAGGATTAAGCAGCACCATGGTTGCTACCAATGCGCACAGCGTACCTCTTTTACTTCATGGCTCTCGCACTCCCGTACTGCCACTGTCATCCCGCACTTGATGCGGGATCCATATATTATCCGGGATGACAATATCGCCTTGATAGCGCAAATGCAGCTAAATCCAGCAATTTACTCAATCCACCTCAATTAATGTAAATCCACATTGCATTTGGACAATCAATTCACTATATTTCAAGCACTCAAATTTCTGCACATATATAAAAGGAGCAACTCATGGCAGACACCAATAAAGCAAGCATGCATTTTGACGGCAAAGATATCGATTTAGATGTACTACACCCAACACTAGGTAAGGATGCCGTTGACGTACGCGCTCTTGGTGGGCATGGGTTTTACACCTATGACGCTGGCTTTTATTCAACTGCCAGCTGCCAATCTAAAATTACGTTTATCGATGGTGAAAAAGGTCAATTATTGTACCGTGGATACCCCATTGGCCAATTAGCTGAACAATGTCAATTTGAAGAAGTCTGCTATGCACTAACCCATGGTGAACTACCCAGCTCAACTGAACTCGAGACATTTATTACCGAGCTAAGCACACACAGCCTAGTACATGAACAAATCGCAAAATTTTTCAGTGGATTTCGTCGTGATGCTCACCCAATGGCCATTATGATTGGCGTAGTTGGTGCCTTATCAGCTTTCTATCATGATGGCATGGACCTTGGTCATGAAGAAGACCGTCGCTTAGCAGCCGTTCGTCTGATTGCTAAAATGCCAGCTATCGCTGCCATGTGTTATAAATACTCAATTGGCGAACCGTTTGTACACCCCCACCCTGAATTAGGCTATGCGGCAAATTTTTTGAATATGATGTTTTCATCTCCAGTTAGCAATGAAGGCCCTAATCCCGTTTTCGCTAAAGCCATGGATAAAATTTTAACACTACACGCCGATCACGAACAAAACGCCTCCACTACCACCGTGCGTGTGGCAGGATCAACCGGAGCCAACCCATTCGCTTGTATCTCCGCAGGTATTAGCGCACTGTGGGGCCCTTCACACGGCGGTGCAAACGAAGCTTGTCTAAAAATGCTGCACCAGATTGGTGATGAAAAGAATATCAAAGAATATTTGAAAAAAGCTAAAGACAAAAATGATCCATTCCGCCTAATGGGCTTTGGTCATCGGGTATATAAAAACTACGATCCGCGCGCCAAAGTAATGCAAAGCATTTGCCATGAAGTATTGGATGAAACTGGCAAACATAATGATCCACTGTTCAAATTAGCCATGGAATTAGAACGAATTGCACTGGAAGACGATTACTTCATTGAAAAGAAATTGTATCCCAACGTTGACTTCTACTCAGGAATCACCCAAACCGCATTAGGCATACCTTCAAATATGTTCACCGTTGTATTTGCTCTGGCACGTACCACAGGCTGGATATCACAATGGATGGAAATGATGAGCGACCCAACACAACGCTTGACTCGTCCACGCCAAGTGTATGTGGGTTATACCGAACGTGACGTATCTAATATTGACAAGCGATAGCATCACGCAAATGACTTAACCACTGCGCTTTACCGGCAGTGGTTTTCACTAAATCAAAATGATCCATACTCTTCAATTCAACCTGCTTTAAGTTACTGCCTTGCACAGGCCAGGTATTACGTTGCGCAAAATTCACCTCTGATTTCAACAGCACAACTCTGGATTGAACGGTCTTCATCGGCTGTTTTGCAATCACCATTTTGCGACACTCATAATAATAACGCTCATTATTATTGTAACGCGTATGATCAAGCAAATACTTCATAAAGCGACCACGCACTTTTAACCACCAGTATTTTTTTTTCAAATATCGCTTACGCTTTATACTCGGAGGATCCAGCAAAAAAATCCCAGCAATTGAAATATTATTTTTTTCACACACACTACATAATTCAGCGACCAATAACGTATCAATAGAGTAAGCAACAAACCAACACCCGTTACTGGCTTTAAACAGCGCTTTGTTGTGCTGATATAACCTATGCGCTACTGTTGACAGACTCTCAGCACGCCGATGATGACTAATGCTGCCGTTATAAAATAAATTAGCATCAAGCTTATGCGCTTTTGCTATCGCTGCTAGCGAATTACCAAAGAACATAATGTTTTTGTCATTCTCACCAGTGGCTATCTGCCTAATCGCATCTGCATCGCAGCTATCTTGCAATAAATGCCGAATACTTTTTACCGTATCGGTTACCAAAATAGCGGGCAATAATCCGGGCATACTTAAGCGACTCTCCAACAGCACCGTCAAGCGTGCAATGCCTAACGAATCCACCCCTTGCTGATAAAATGATACATCCATAAAACGCTGTCGCGTTTTTATTTCATCATTAATGGGCACAATCATATCCGCAATCATTTGAATATAATCTGGCGGGCTATAGATAACGGCTGACTCATTAGCCACCCCCTTTGCCTTGCCGGTATGGCCCAATATAATGCTTGAGTAACTCAGTTTTATTTGTGGTAACAATTGCAGGTTTTCCAAATGCTCACTGAGCCACATATAAATATCATCAATGATCACTCGTTGTTTTGCTAAAATAAGTACTTGCAGTTGCCCATTCACACATTGAGCTGCATTCAATTGAACATGATAGAACTCATTTCTACTGCGTAATAAATCAAGTAATGGTGAAGCATCAACCCAAGCCCCATTGATTTTTCTTATCATTGATGATCGGCCGTATAGCAGCAATCGACGACCGTCTATACGACCTATATCACCCGTAGATACCTGCTTACCATTCGGAAGTGTTATCGTCAGCTCACCTTGCGCATTAGCCGTTACAGTTTTACCCGGCAACACATCACCACTAAACTTTAAACGAGATTTTGTTAGTTGATCAGCTGTTAATTGCCGGCGCGCAATCACACCGCACTCGGTACTACCAAACGAATCCAACACCACCCCATTCGATTTCAATAGGCATTTTTTTAGCGCATCCAAGTGAAATCCGTTAATAGGTTCTCCGGTTAAACTGACCATCTTCCATTGCTGACTATTCGCATAGCAATCATTCGCTAATTGAGATGGCGTACAATATAACAGTGGCTTTTCACCACTCAATGCCAAACGATTATTAGCAAAATACTGCGGGATACCTGCCAATAACATGGCCAACGTATGCTTAGTCATCGCACCAAACCAAGGCTTAATCAGACTAACAGCTACTGAGATATCAGCTGATTGCACATCCTCAAGGTATGAAGCCGCTTCAAATAACGCAAACGCTGTCTCACGAGTCACACATTTAGGAGTACCTGTTGATCCAGACGTGTAAAAAACAGCATGCGGACTTTTACTAGCGACTGCTTGAGGCATTTTTATTTGCGGATGATCAGTCACCTTTCCATCAAAAAACAAAACGGCTTTATCTAATGCCCACACAGCTATTGCTTCAGCCAGCCAATGCTCAGCCGCACCATCCACACATATTATTTTCTCTTTAGCAGCGATTTTCTTTTGCTGAGTTTCGCCAATACGCAAGATATCTTGATAACTTGTTGCACCACTTTCGGTAACATATGCCACGCTATCGCCATAGCATTGAGAAACCAGCTGCCATACTTCAGAAAACTTAGCGTCGCCCCCGCACTGTCTATACCACCAGTTTTGTTTTGCCTCAAAGTGTTGCTGCATTATTCCATTGCTTCAAATAAATTAACCGCTATGTCCCCACCCATGCCAGCCGACCATGTGATCGCATTACGCGCACATGCCCTAAGCTTACACGGCAACGGTAGCTGCAAACCTGGATCAATCCCTTGTGGCCACAATGGTAATCGTTTCTGCGACAACCCTTCCGCCACCATACAAGCTTCTAGCAATCCTGCTGCACCCAAGGTGTGCCCAAAAGTTCTCTTGAAAGCACTAATATGCGGTATTTGGTTACCGAACATGTTATTCGCTAGCTGAGCCTCAATCTGATCCCATACGCGTGTACCTGTCGCATGCATCGACAGCCAGTCAATGTCAGACATTTGATAGCTACTATTACCCACAGCCTCCTCGCTAGCTTCCTTCAACACTGCGCCTAATGGCTCTGGAGCAATTAAATGGTGACACTCATTTTTTACCGAACCACTCACCCACCGCGCCAAGGGTTTACACTGACGATCGATTGCGCACTCCTCTGACTCCAAAACAACCGCTACCGCGGCTTCAACGGGACGCATTCCGCTGCGTTCACTGGATAAAGGTCGCGATGTTAAACACGCAGCAGTGGCACCCACAGCAGATAATGCCTCATCAACCAAATCTGCACCCATACTGTCTGTACAAACAACAACCACCTGATCTGCTGCCCCTACACGAATTAAATTTGCAGCCAACCATATCGCTTGCCCACCGGTTGCACTTGCCGCACTCACGCTTAGGCTAGCACCGCCAAAACCAAATCGAATAGCCAAAGGTGCTGCAATTGAATTACCGCGCATCCGTGACATGGTATAAGGATCCCGCTTCGTTTTTTTATTCGCCGATTCCTTAACGACAGCTGCCACATGGCCCAGTGAACTGCCCGCAACGATAGCTGCTCGAGGAAATCTTATACGAGCCCCTTTGCCTCGCAGTGAATTAGCAGAGACCGGGAAGCCTGCGGACGACCAAGCCCTTTCAATTGCCTGTACTGCCGGCAAAGTAACCGGGTTGATAATGGCTCTCTCTCTTGGTGATATTGCTTGGCAACCCTGTATGCTGGCGACATTTAAATCAGGCACTAAGTCAATGTCTTGAAACGCGGCATCGACCAGCGTTTTTTTGCAATAGTCACTATAGACTGCCGCCCACGAGGATAACACTACGCTGTTTAATTGGTGATTTTTAAGTGAAGCCATGGGGCAGCAGTATAGGTCCAACGCCAGAACTTGTAAATGTATGAATAAGTCGTTCAACACCGATACAACCAAAGTTATCCACATTACTATTTCGAACATCAAATTATCAATTGGTACTTTTACAACATATAAAAAACATTCGGTATATACTGCATCTCGCTGTATTTTATATTTTTTATATGATATTGAATAAAACAGACACCAAGCACTACCGACCTTTACAATAGCAACAAACAAAATTACCCTAAGTTACTCCACACAGTTATCCACAGAAATTGTGAATAA
The DNA here is from genome assembly GCA_029210045.1 of Coxiellaceae bacterium. Lineage (GTDB taxonomy): Bacteria > Pseudomonadota > Gammaproteobacteria > Coxiellales > Coxiellaceae > JARGNX01. The sequence continues at coordinate 178,738 of JARGNX010000004.1, read as the reverse complement.
ATGGCAGCACTTCAGCTTTAAAATCATCGCAAACTAAACTCAGTCACTGAAGCAACCTTACTCAGCTAGTATTAGATTTACCCAGGAAATCGGAGTAACCTGAAAGGTATGGAGTAAGATATTACTAAGGGAGAGAACTAATGGCTACTCGTACCACCGTATACACCGCCGACACCGCAATCGCTCACATAACAAAGATTTTAGATTTAATGAATCCTGCCATGAATGAAGACAACGGCACGCATTCAAATGACACCGCCGATTTACTGCGAGCGATCATCTATGAGACATCCGGTCGCTTAACGAATGGCACAAGCTTTGATCTATCCACCCCTGACAGCAAACACTCCCACCCCGTATCACATATTCTATGGACCGACCCGGACAGTAGCCGTCAACGTAAAGTGGCATCCCTTGCTACCGAAACCTTTAAGGCCAGCGATAATAAAGACCAATATGACAGCGATGTATTATTGCTGAAATTATGCGCGATGACCTGCTTGCAACGCCACCATAGAATGGACACAGAAGAAATAAAAATCCTGGAAAAAGATTTCGAGAAATTATTCCCAGTCGCCAGTACGGCAGAAGTAACAGCAGCGGGCACCGTATGCGCTCCGCTGTTATTGGCCTGGGCTGCAGTTAAAGCCACTGATAAAACAGCTGATATTTTAGGTAGTATATTATTTCCAGTCAAAGCCCTACGCTTAGTTACCTACCCCGTCGAAAAAGCAACTAACTGGGCTTCAACAGCTGCCAACACCACCGTTAAAGGCTCTTATCATTCAGTCAGGGGACAACTCACCTGGAGAAACATGAAAGACCTAGTCACACAACGCATGGGCATCTTGATGCTGAATAATAAAAGCGCACGCGAGCAACTACTTATCAAAGATCGAGAAGGTCTAGACCGTGAACAGGACGATAGCTTCTCTGCGCCGGGCACACCAACAGTACACAGATACTAAAGCTATACTGCTGGCTGTTCTTTGATATAGATATCTCGCTTAGGATACGGAATTTCAAAACCCGCTTCGCGGAAACCTTCAACAATCAAGTAGCGCATCTCACTAGTCACTGATGCGCGCTCTTCAGTCATGCAAAAAAAGCGTAGAGCAAATTCAAGACCACTTTCATTGAAATTTAAAAATAAGACTGTCGGTGCTGGGTTTTTCTTTACCTTAGGGTGATCCGCAACAATTGATAACAACAAGTCACGCACTTTGTGTGGATCATCTTCGTAACCACACTCGATTTTAATTTCAGAACGTGCAATCGGATTGTATAAGTCATTACTTACTACAGAAGTAATAAATTGTGAATTTGGGATAAGCAGTGTTTTGCGCGCAAACGTTTCAACCGTAGTAGCACGTAGCTTAATGTTTTTTACCACCCCGCTTTCACCACCAACATCTACCCAGTCTCCAACTTTAATCGGTCGCTCAATAAATAAAATCAAACCCGAAATAAAGTTATTAAAGATTTCTTTTAAACCAAACGATAAACCAAAAGTAAATGCGCTAACAATAAACGCTAATGATGTGCTGCTAATACCTAAGGCATACACACCCATCACAATCGCCAGCAACAACCCTGCGTAACCGAATACGGTGGTCACAGCATCTTTAGTTCCTTGATCAAATTTAGTATATGGCAATACCTTTTTTTCAATCAAGCGCAATAAGAGACGCATAATGTAATACACGATTAAAAAGACAAAAACAGCTTTTAATAAATAGGTAACAGAAAAAGAAGTCTCACCAACTCTGACGCCTTTAAATGTAATAATATAGCCCCAAGCAATGATACGATCGGGGTCTACGCCCCAAATCATTAACATAGCAAGCACCCAAGCAAATACTAAAACAACATCAATAATTACCGTCAACCAATACAGCAATAACGAAGCGGTTACTTGCTCATTATCATATCCATACGCCACTTTTATCATTAATTTAAGATTACTCTTCACTACATAATGCAGCGCCCACAATACAGTCGTTAGCATACAAGTTTGAATTACATTAATTAAAATTGCATTGGCTAAATTTGTGTAACCTGTAAAAATTGCAATGACGTAAAATACGGCAAACACTTTCAAACAACCTGAAAAGAATGCCATGATTTTTTCACTAGACAGCCAGCTATATAATCTATCCATTTTTCAACACTCCTGCGATCTGCTTTACTCGCGATGCCAACCAATACAAATTTATCGTCAATGTAACCGCAATCACCAGATTGACTAAATCCGTCGCCTGACTGGGATAAAATGGGTATGCTTTGGCACTAGCATTGAAAATATTGATGTTATTAACAAAGACAATCACAGCGATTTGATACATCAAAATCAGCATCGGCGTTGCCAACCTATCCAATAACTGTGTGCTACGGTAATGAAAATATCGACAGCAGCCATACACTACTGCCCCCGTTGCCAAGATAAAGCCAATAGAATTGCCAATAGAGCGCACAAAGTTAAGCGTTAGAGGATACTCTGCAATCCCCATCCAATTAATAAAATATCGAAACACACAAATGACAAATAATGCCGGTAAAAACCCTCGCAGAACCACATCAATAACAAATAGTGAACAATGACGCATGATATCTTCAGGTTGTATTGGTTTTTTATTGACCTGCTCTAAATAGCGTATTGCCCAATAAAAATAAATAATAAATACCGCCAAACAAATCAGTGCACTCGACCAGAAGCGCCCCCACTGCTCTTTAGCTGATACCTTTTGGCATATATTACTAAGCTGACCAAATAATTTACTGGTGAAATTAACAATTTGCGTACCCGCTATAGACCATGAAGCCGGTTTATAGAATGGCGTAGCGGCATCCCATAAACCACTGTTGTTTACTTCAGACCGGATGCGAGTAATATTTCGCACCAGAGCAGCAACCTCATATTCTAATAACCGAATTTGCAATAACCGACCTTCGTAGAACGCTATTTCTTGTTTAAACTCACGCATTTTCTTTAAGTAATACGGATCATACTCAACTTTAAACTCGGCACCACTGGTTGACTTATCCTCTTCCGCTGCTGTCGCCGTTGACTTCATCAGCGATCGCGCTGACATAATGCGCCCTTTATATTTGGCATCACGCACTTCTAAGTCGAGATAAATATGACCCAGTTGACGACGATAATAACGCAAAACACTATCAGTGAACCTCTTACCCGTTTGCAGCTTCTCTCGAACTTCTACAATTTTCTTCTCATAATCATCTAATGCTTGAATATCAGACTGCTGCACCAATAGTGCGGCTGACTTAGGGGGGATCGGTGGCATTGGTGTTTGTGTTTTTAACTTCTCAGCCGCTAATAAATAACCAGGCAAAATAAAACCGACCAATAAAAAAACAACTTGGATTTTTTTTCGCAACATCTGCAGACACATCCTTGTCAATGAGTTAGCACTATAGTAAACCGATTAACCGAATATTTATAGCGCTATCAATCACAATCCTTGCAAAAGGTTTCTTTTACGCAAAACAGCGAAAACAATAAGCTAATAACAAATATTGCAGGCAATAAACTAAGACCAAACTGGTAGTCGCCTGTGGTATACACCCTAACGCTATGCACTAAACGATGATCTGACAGCAGGTTTATCAACCAGCCACTCAGCGGCTGCAGTAGCACACCAGAAAATATACAAGCCATATTGTTAAAGGCAATAGTCACCGCTGCATGCTGCTTATCATGCGTCTCTTTAGCTAAGGTATAAGTCAACGGCTGCGCTGCACATGCAACACCCAACAACAATAATAAAACCGCCAATTGCCAATGTGAAAGGTGAACGAAATACACAATGAATATTGAGACAATCAGACCCAACACGCTACTTAAAACTAACGGTAATTTGCGCCTGCCAATCAAGTTAGACACCCAACCCAATAATGGCGAAGATATAGCCAGGCCTATCCAAGCAGCAGCAATTAACCCTGCCGCTGTTTGCTTATCAAAGCCATAAGCCCGCATCAAAAATGGCGTACCCCACAACGAAGCAAACATTGTCATCGGCCCCCATGTCGCAAATGAAACAACAGCGATATACCAAGTCTGACGATCTCGCATTACCTCAATGAGCCCAGTCCACATTGATGTCGGCTCTCGTTGAGAACGACCTTGTTTTTTAGCGTAACGAATAAATATCCAACACAACACAGCCAATACACAACCCGCCACACCTAACCCTAGCAGGCTATGCTTCCAACCAAACATAGAATCGACTAATACTAGAATCGTTTGTGAAAATAAAGCGCCTAAAGCTGCCAATACATAAATGATACCCACCAATATCGGGAATACTTTCGGTGGAAATACATCCGCAGCTACTCGAGCCGCACCAATAAACGCAAATGCACTACCCGCACCCATTAATAAACGCGCCACGGCTGCCAACCAGTACTGGTCGGTATACGCAAACAAAGCAATGCCAACAGCCGTCATAATGATGGGAAAGAATAGTGTGTTATGCACTTTAAAACGATCAAAGATTAATCCCGCCGGTATTTGCATACCGCAATACGTCCAAAAATATATTCCTGACAGCGCACCCAAACCAGCTGCACCAATATTTAATTCGCGCATGATTTCTTTGGTTAGCACACCGGGAGACACTTGAATTAAAATGTCATAGAAAACAAAAAATGCCGCCAAAAAGAACATAAAACTACGTAACAAAACCCTACCGTTTTCTTGTTTAATCATCTGCTAAAATCGCCCATCGTTCGTGATCACGCCATTCGTTATCAATAAATAAATATTTCGGTGAATACCCCTCCTTTTTAAACCCACACCGTTTCACCAACGCCAATGAAGAGTGATTACAAGGTTGAATATTCGCCTCAATACGATGCAACCCCATGGTCTCAAATGCATATTGCGTTACTTGTTTAAGACCTGCCGTCATCACTCCCTGACGCTCAAACCCTTTAAACACAAAGTAACCACTATACGCACTTTGAAAAACACCTCGCACTACTTCATTTAAATTAACCACACCAGCTAATTCATCATTTGCTAACACAGCAAAACTATAATTACGATCTTCACTGTATTTCAATAAATACTTTTTAAAATCATTATCAGTTTTAGGTGCTGTTATTAAAGAACGATGTAAATCAATACTCTTAACACTCGCAATTAAAAAAGCTTGTTGATCACTAGCTTGCAATTGTCGAATTGTGATTCTCACCATGATTGCCTTTATTATTAAAAACCAGCACACGTGTTTGCGATCTGGATCGTATCACTAAACAGCCTGATAATAAATGTTCCAATCTCGCTTTGGCCGAATTTTTTGTTCAAGTATTGCCAACTAATCCGACTCAATAAAGTTTACCTGACTAAGTGACCATTGGTCCATTTTACGCTCCTTAATAAACTATGTGATATGATAAAATTCAAACGTGATGGAGCACACTCATGAGCAAAGATGACGCATTAATTGCCGCCTACCTCTTGGATGGCAAAGGCGGGGGCAAAGAAATCGGCTGGCCTGGTATTGATAGCTGGGATCAATCACAAGGTGTTTTGTGGACCCACCTTAATTATAACCAACCTGAAAGCCAAGACTGGCTCATGACTAAAAGTGGCTTACCGCACCACATTGCACATCTTATGATCTCGCCAGAGACGCGCCCTCGCGTACTGGTCACCAAGCGTGGCATATTAATGACCTTGCGTGGCGTTAACCTTAATCCCGGCCATGACCCACAAGATATGGTATCGATTCGCGTCTGGATTGATAAACACCGCATCATCTCCAGCCGAAATCGTATTTTACTATCAGTTAAAGACATGAAAAGCGCGATTGATAATAAGACAGGCCCAACCTCCCCAGCCGACTTTTTATTACAACTGAATGATCATTTACTATCACGCATTGGGAATGTAATTAACGATCTTGACAGTAAAGTTGAAAAAATGGACGAGGCCATTGACAGCACCAAGAGCGTGCGCTTGCGCTCAAAAATTGCTGATGTGCGTCGTCAAACGGTATGCATTCGACGTTACCTTGCTCCGCAACGCGAAGCGCTATACCAACTGCAATTACAAAATATCGATTTATTTGATAAACACCAAATGATTCATTTACGTGAATCGACTGATCGCATTATTCGCTATGTTGAAGACCTTGATTCAGCTCGCGATCGTGCTGCCATTACACAAGAAGAATTAACCAGCCGTATCTCTGAGCAAATGGACAAACGCATGTATGTGTTATCGGTTGCTGCGGTAATATTCCTACCACTCAGCTTTGTCACCGGTTTATTTGGCATGAATGTTGGCGGCATTCCCGGATTAAACTACAAACACGGTTTCTTTTTTGTTTGTTTAGCGCTGCTTATTTTTGGTGTTGGGATGATCTTTGCATTCAAAAAACGACGCTTTATGTAACGGGATCAAAGTCTGACCCCGCCGGTTATTTAAGATAATTTCTGTTCCGCATAAATGCGCATAGCTTGCTGTAAATACTCCAACATACTTGGATGTATCGCGTCATAGAATTTCACAAAGTCCGGATGCGATGCGTAAAACTGACTTAAACCAATATAGGTTTCACGATTCGGCGTCCAAAACACTTTAGTTAATTCATAATGCTGATGCATCAAACGCTGCACCTCATCATCACCAGGGCTCGCACCACGGGTAATTGCCGCAGCTAATTCACTATACATTTGATCTGCTTGTCGCTTATTCTCCACCCATTTCTCTTTACCCCAATGCTTTGCTTTATGCCTAACATTATCAATTTCTTTGCGATCAACGCCATTATCAATTAAAAATTCCTCATACATCTTTTGTTTTTCATCCGTAAAGCCCTCAAATATCTCTTCCAATTTCATGGTTTGTTTACCTCTTAAATGTGCAATTGTTTTATCAATGGTCTTAACCAGATCCTCAATCCGATCAAGATCCCCTGCCAGCGTTTGTCGATGCGACTGCAAGGCTTCAATCATATCGAAGTCTTTTTTCGCAACAATTTGCTGGATATCAGCTAATGGAAAACCGAGTTCACGATAAAACAAGATTTGCTGTAATAGTAAGAGTTGTTCTTCACCATAATAGCGGTACTTATTGTCACCCACATAGGCCGGCTTAAGCAGACCAATCTCATCATAGTAATGCAATGTTCGAACGGTTACGCCCGATAGTTTGGCTAACTTGTTGACGGTATATGACATTTCAGTTTCCTCATTAACTAATAGCCCGCATCATGAGCTATCACGTCACGTAAGAGTCAACAAAAAATAGCGACGAGAATATACATAATAATTGAAGTGGCTAATCCGATGGCCACATCATCTAACACCATACCAAAGCCACCGTGGATATTTCTATCCATCCAGCCAAACGGCCATGGTTTCCAAATATCTAACACACGGAATATTAAAAAGGCGACAACAATCCAACCATTGATCGGCACACCAATAGTGGCGACTAAAATACCGGCTACTTCATCAACACAAACACAGGTGGGATCAGTAAGCCCAGTTCTGCGAATCACCCATTCGGATAATAATACCGACAAAATAATAACAACTACAATCGAAGAGATATACCACCAGAAAGGCAGCTTTACCAAAATGAAGAATAACACCAAGCCCACCAGTGAAGCAAAAGTGCCTGGTAAGATAGGCATTAAACCTGTGCCAAAACCACACGCAATAAAATACATTGGGTGCTTCCACACATTGGCGGCAACTTCATCTAACTTGTCTTTGTCATTGACTGAAGTGTTCGAATCCCAAACCATCGATGCTGACCTCCTGCCCTTGTTGATCTCGTAATAGCATACCAGGAACTGCAGTGACCTGGCCAATACGAGTGAAAGGAAATTCCATGCTCAATAAAGTGTCACGGTGTTCGCTCGCTGCACAAAAGCACAATTGATAATCATCTCCAGCCGTTAAAGCTAGTGACCACTTCTTTTGCAGTTCCAATTTATCCAGTTCAGCTGACAACGGAAGTCTGTCTAAAAATAACTCCGCCCCTACCGCCGACTGTTGCAGTATATGCCCCAGATCAGCCAATAGCCCATCAGAAACATCTATCGCTGCATTGGCAATACCACGTAATGCCAAGCCTTCATTAACACACGGTTGAGGCTTATTTAAAGCCAACAACAACCCTTCTGCAGCCACACCGCCAGCTTGCAATAATTGCAGCGCCAAACCCGCATCACCCAATACACCGGTCACATAAATATCATCACCTGGCCGCGCGCCCGTTCGTAATATCGCTCGCCCCTGTGGCACCTGACCAAATACCGTCGTCGTAATCGCCAATGAACCACGCGTAGTATCGCCGCCAATTAAATCAACGCCAAATTGATCAGCAACAGCAAACAACCCTTGTGAAAATTGTTGCAGCCACTGATTGTCAACCTCTGGAAGATTTAAGGTTAATAAACACGCAAATGGATCAGCGCCCATCGCAGCTATATCACTTAAACTCACCGCCAGTGATTTCCAACCTATATCATACGGTACCGTCTGCTCAGGGAAATGCACCCCCACTACCGAACTATCCACACTGGTAACACATTGTGCATTGAGCGGTAAATGAAATAATGCCGCATCATCGCCAACGCCTACGTCCACCAATGAAGACTGAGCTGCTTGTTTAGTAAAATATTGTTTGATGATATCAAATTCTTTTGTTGCCATCTGTTCCCAAGTGTTTAAAATAAACCCAAAAAATAACAGGTAGTATACCATGAGCAAAAAAGCTGTCGTACTGTGTTCTGGTGGTTTAGATTCAACCACCTGCTTAGCTGTCGCCCAAAACCAAGGCTATGATATTTATGCATTAAGCTTTGATTACGGCCAACGTAATAAAGCCGAACTGCAAGCGGTGGAACGTCAGGCAAAACAATTTAATGCCAAGCAGCACATGATCCAACCACTGAACTTACGCACCATGGGTCACTCAGCCCTTACCGATGACAGCATTGATGTACCTGAATACTCGGGCGATGGTAAAATACCCGCAACCTACGTGCCAGCAAGAAACACAATGTTTTTATCGATTGCTCTCGGCTGGGCCGAAGTATTAGATGCAGACGCCATATATATAGGTGTTAGCCACGTCGACTTTTCTGGTTACCCGGATTGCCGCCCTGAATATATCGCCGCCTTTCAAACCATGGCGAATCTCGCCACCAAACGTGGCGTTGAAGGCAACCCAATTAAAATCATCACCCCCATCATTGACCTCAGCAAAGCCGACACTATTAAGTTAGGTTTATCACTGGATGTCGATTACAGCCAAACCGTGACCTGCTATTCCGCCACAGAAAACGGTGAAGCCTGCGGTCGTTGTGATTCATGCGTATTGCGTAAGCAAGGCTTTGAACAAGCCGAAGTAGCAGACCCAACCCGCTATGTTTAATGAGGCTTTTTCGCTTACAACGACTCAATCGTCTTTGTCATTAGAAGTAAGGTGAGCGCAGAGTCTTGTAATTCAACAAAACCATACTGCAAATAAAATTGTTTGGCATGATCATCTTTAGCGTCTACCACAACAGCAAAAATCCCTACAATGTCAGCTATGGCTCTCACCTGCATTAGAGCATGATATAACAAATCACTGCCCACACCCTGCCCCTGAAGCTTCTTATCTACCGCTAATCGTGATATTCGCACAATAGAGACAGGATATTTCGGATGCTTCATTTTTAATGGCAATTGATCACAGTTAATTTGTCCCGTCGCCAAACTGTAATACCCAACAACCTCTCGCTGTTCAACCGCCACAAAGGTGTGATTGATATGCCGTCGCTGATGTTGCAAGGCGAACTTCATCAAATACACATTGAGATCATGATTGCCACAATCGAAGGGGTTGCGAATATGTTGACGCGCCAAGGGTTCAATTTGTAATTGCATTTGTTTTAGCTGTTACTTTTATTTTTGGTGTCGCGCAAATAGTTGTTTAAGCTTTTTGTTTGGCTTGGGTGGATTAGCAAGCAATTGTGCAAACTTTTTTCCTTCCTCAGCACTGAGCTCTATGGTTTTAGATCGCTGCAGGATGATACTCGCTTTCTCCATAGCGGTTTCCAATACAAATGCTGAAGTAGTCGTACCAAGATAACTAGCTGCATCTTCAATCATTTTTTTTGCTGCCTCTGTTGTGCGTATATCTAATCTCGCTGAACGTTCAGACATCTTAGGCCTCTGTTTTTTATCTGTATACCCGTATTTTCAATTATAACACCAATCCGGCATATGTACACACACGGAGTTTTCCAATATGAAGTGGGTCTAAAGGTTGAAATATTGCCACAAACCCTCTATTATTACCGCCCTTGGAACCAAGAATTACAAAAAGGTGAAATAAAACAATGCCAAGTGTTGAAATACCAGACGAAAATGCCTTCGACGTTGCAATGCGTCGCTTTAAACGTGCTTGTGAAAAGGCCGGCATTTTGACTAAATTACGTCAAATGGAATACTACGAAAAGCCAACAGCCGTACGTAAGAGAAAACTAGCTGCTGCTAAAAAGCGTTATGCTAAGAAATTGCAAAAAGAGCATGAAGCATTAGAGCGCGAACGTACACGCCATTAAGCATTAATCGAGCATTCTACTACGACGGACGCAACCATTGAATGACTGCGTCCGTTGCTCGTTTAGGTCAAACGCAACCCCTGCAATTCTATAGCCCACAAGGAGCTGACGATGTCACTTAAGGAACAAATCCGCACTGATATGAAAGACGCAATGCGCGCTAAAGAAACAGATCGCCTTGGCACCATTCGCTTATTAATCGCTGCCATCAAACAAAAAGAAATCGACGAACAAATCGAACTTGAGGACAATCAAGTACTTGGCATCATTAATAAAATGGTTAAACAACGTCGTGACTCTATTGAGCAGTTCGAAAAGGCAGAGCGCCAAGAGCTTGCGGATAAAGAAAAAGCCGAGATCATTACCCTGCAAACCTATATGCCTAAACAGCTTGATGAGAACGAAATCAGCGAAGCCGTTGAACAGGCCATCGCCAAGACTGGCGCCACTTCAATTAAAGATATGGGCAAAGTCATGGGCATGCTACAATCATCGCTGCAAGGCAAAGCTGATATGTCGGCTGTTAGCCAACTGGTAAAGCAGAAACTTGCTTCGTAATACTGGATCCCGGCTCAAGCTCGACTTTGTCATCCCGGAAATTGCGAAGCAATTATCCGGGATCCAAGATAATATGTGGATTCCTGGTCAAGCCAGGAATGACAAGTTCAGCCAGGAATGACAGAATCAAGCTGCACTATTTAGTGTTAAGGTGGATAGGGTGTCCATTTTACGGAAGTAAAGCGCAGCGGAACGGAGTGAAGCGAGCCATGAAGTAAAATGGATACGCTGTTCACCTTGATTGTAAACCACTAATACACGTGAGCTTTGGACATTAGACAATGGGCGCTATACCTCAACCATTTATTCAATCCGTTATTGAACGAATCGATATCATTGAGATCGTAAAAACTCGCGTCGACCTCAAGAAAAATGGCATGCGCTATAAAGGCCTTTGCCCTTTCCATAATGAAAAAAGCCCCTCCTTCACCGTGAATGCCGAGCGCCAGTTCTTTTATTGTTTTGGCTGCGGTGCCCATGGCGACGTGATTGAATTTGTCCGTCAATATGACCACCTGGACTTTATTGATGCACTGGGCCAGCTTGCTGGTCAACTGGGTTTGGAAATCCCTAAATCCGATAGTGATAACGGTGAACCACGCGAATCAAAAGAGCCTTACTATCAAGTACTGGCACAATGCAGCCAATACTATCAACAACTGCTCAAACAACAGCCAACTGCTATTGAATACCTAAAATCGCGCGGCTTATCGGGGATCATTGCCAAACAATATGGCATCGGTTTTTCGGTCGATAGCTGGGATGCACTAAGCAAGCATATTGGTAATGACAAAGCAGACACATTATTACAGGCTGGCATGCTAATTGAGAAAGACAGTGGTCGCAGCTATGATCGCTTTCGCGGCCGTATCATGTTTCCCATTCGCGATACACGCGGGCGCGTGATTGGCTTTGGTGCACGCGGATTAAGCAAAGATCAACAACCCAAATATTTAAACTCACCGGAAACACCGGTATTCCATAAAAACCGTGCGTTATATGGTCTCTATGAAGCACTGCAAGCCAATCGCACCTTAGAGCAAGCGATTATTGTTGAAGGCTATATGGATGTAATTGCGTTAGCACAACATGACATCACCACCGCTGTTGCCACACTCGGCACAGCAACCAACCCAAAGCATTTACAATTACTCTTACGCTATACCCAATCAATGGTCTTCTGCTTTGATGGCGACCGCGCCGGCCGTGAAGCCGCATGGAGCGCGCTCAAGGTTAACTTACCTGTACTACGCGACGGCATCAGCTTACGCTTTGTTTTATTACCCGAGGGTGAAGACCCTGACAGCTTGGTACGCTCAATTGGTAAAGAAGGCTTTGAGCAGCTACTAAGCCAAGGTAAAGAAGCCGCTGACTTTATGTTCGAGCACCTCGACCAAACCATCCCGCGCCAAAGCCTAGCGGATATCGCGCGATACGCCAAAGCCGCTGACGAACTGATTCGTACTTTGCCTGCTGGCCTATACCACACCCTGCTTGAAAAACAGCTGGCGCAACACCTTAATATAGAGCCCGATGAGCTCAGCGAGCTTGTGCATAGTAAGCATGCACCAGCGGCAGCTCCAGCAGCTGAACCGGAATTAGTCATAAGCAGCCAAGACCTCACTCAACATATGTCACCCGTGCGGTTAGCCAATGCCTTATTATTGCAACAACCTACCCTGGTATCTGACGTACCCGACGCCTTACAACAACAACTGCCGGCTGATCAGACCGAGTATAAAATCTTCAAATACATAATCAAACAGTTAAGCCAAAATCCACAAATGACCGCTGCTAATTTGATTGAACAATGTGAAAGCAACAAGTTACAACACTACTTAGCTGCCCTTACCGCATGGCAGCCCAGCTTCCCTGCAGAAGGCATTGCAGCTGAGTTCAGCGGCATATTAAATAAACTGTTAAAAATCAATATACAGCAACAAGCCGATCAGCTAATTCAATTAGCCAAGCAGCGCCCGCTAGATCAAACTGAAAAACAACAGCTGCAATTATTACTTAATCAAGCGAATGAACACTCAACTGCTTGAATTCCATTTAACCAACCCCATATAGAGCTGTGGTTGCGGGGCTTTCGACTATAATAGGTACCATGACAAAAATATATTTGGAATATGGGGCCATTAGCGTTAGAATACACAGTTTTTGGATGCATTCTCCCGCCGAGACATAACAGGCTTCAAGTAAAGGTTAATTAACACTATGAGCGATACAAACTCTCAACAAAGTGGCTTCAAGCAACTGATCGAAGAAGCGAAGCGCAAAGGTTATCTGATCCATGAAGATCTGCTGACCATGTTGCCGCATCATTGCATCGATCCCAATAAGATGGAAGAAATCATCAGCATCCTAAACGAGATGAACGTTAAGGTGTTTGAGGCACCACCATCAGACGAAGACGTGCTGTTAATGGCCGAAGAAGCAGCCAGTGATGACGATGAAGTCTCTGATGCTGTTGAAGTACTAGCCACAGAAACACGTACCACCGATCCTGTTCGTATGTATATGCGTGAAATGGGTAGCGTTGAGCTACTAACCCGCGAAGGCGAAATCGTCATTGCTAAACGCATCGAAGAAGGCACACGACAAGTCATGTCTTCACTGGTACATTACCCAGAAATCATCGATCAATTTATTGCCGAATACCACCAAATTGTTGAAAGCGAAGGTCGCCTGAGCGACATCATCAACGGCTTCTTCGATGACGAAGATGCGGCGATGCCAGCTAAAACAGCGCCTGATGCTAACCAAATAGCCGCCGCTAAAGAAGCTGAAGCCGCTAAGGCTGAAGCAGCCAAAGCTAAAGATGGTGAAACCGCTAAAGACGGCGAGACCAAAGAAGGCGATGACACCAAAGATGGTGATAGCGATGACTTTGTTGATAACGGCCCTAACCCAGAATTAACTGCAGAGCACATCAAAGTGCTAACAGCGCTACAAAAGAAATTCACTACAGCGCTGAGAAAGAACGGTAAAGACCACAAGTCTACCGTCGCTGCACAAAAGAAATTATCAGAGCATTACTCCAATTTTAAATTGTCGATTAAAGCTTTTGTTAGACAAATCCATACCGTGCGTGACTTAATGAGAAAAGTACGTATGCAAGAGCGTGTGATTATTCGTTATTGCGTACAAAAATCAAAGACTCCACGTAAACGCTTTATTGCTTCGTTCCCGAACCAAGAAACTGACTTGAATTGGATCGATACCTTTATAAATGAGAATCCAGATCAAGCCAGACCGCTAGAGATGTATCGTAATGAAGTAGTTCGCGCACAACGCAAACTGATTGCATTAGAAACCAGCAGCAACTTGTCAATTCATGATATTAAAGAAATTAATCGTCGCGTATCGATTGGTGAAGCCAAATCTCGCCGCGCGAAGAAAGACATGATTGAAGCCAACTTACGTTTGGTGATCTCGATTGCGAAGAAATACACTAACCGTGGTTTACAATTCTTGGATCTGATCCAAGAAGGTAATATCGGTTTGATGAAAGCGGTTGATAAATTCGAATACCGTCGCGGTTATAAGTTCTCAACTTACGCCACCTGGTGGATTCGTCAAGCGATCACGCGTTCGATCGCTGACCAAGCACGTACCATCCGTATTCCAGTGCATATGATTGAAACAATCAATAAACTGAATCGTATCTCACGTCAAATCATGCAAGAAACTGGCCAAGAGCCAACACCTGAAGAACTCGGTGATCGCATGGAAATGCCTGAAGAAAAAGTACGCAAAGTATTAAAAATCGCCAAAGAACCGATTTCAATGGAAACACCGATTGGTGAAGACGAAGATTCTAACTTAGGTGACTTCATCGAAGATGTGAACATTCAATCACCGGTTGAATTCGCTACCTCATCAGGATTAGGCGAAGCCACACAAGAGATCCTTTCAACCCTGACACCACGTGAAGCCAAAGTGCTACGCATGCGTTTCGGTATCGATATGAACACCGATCACACGCTGGAAGAAGTGGGCAAACAGTTTGATGTGACACGTGAACGTATTCGTCAGATTGAAGCCAAGGCACTGCGTAAGTTACGCCATCCATCGCGTGCTGAGAAGCTGCATAGTTTCTTGGATCAGGAAGATATCTAACTAATTTATTCTAACTACTAAAAAAACAAGCGCCAAACGGCGCTTGTTTTTTACTTACGTATCTATTTACAATCTAGGTAGATTTCTTCAAAGATAAACTAGTCGGTATTGCAGCTGTGTTATAAGCAGGATGTGGGTCACTATTGTAAACACTACAACCAAATGGAAATTGTGGATTACTTGCGCTTGGGTAGCACAAATAGTTATTTGTTGCTTCCTGATAATTGACCTCATCAGTCGGCGCAGGTCGACCATATAAAGGCATGATGATAATAGATGCAAGATCTTCATCTCGCTCATTGGTCACACAACTAGGATCATCAACACTTGGCTTACATGCGCTGAATTTTTTACTTACAGAGCCATACTGATAGTAAGCAGGCCATGCACCATCTGCAGTCCTAACTCCACCAACGGCCAACAAAGCAGTTAAATAAGTTTTCCTTCTACTATCAATTCCTCCAGAGATAATATCTGTGCAATCATGTGGCTGAGTCTGAAGCCATGCTGTTAACTTAGGATCCCCTTTTTGAGCTAACTTTGACTCACAATAAAAATCAGGCGTACCTCCCTCAACCATGAAGTCTGGTGTACCCCCCCAGCCCCAATAATATTGATACATTGCACCCGTACTATCGTAGGTTGGAAATGTATAATCTAAACCACCCGGCGACCATACACCAACCCAGTCGCGCATCGGCTTATAAGGGATATTATCCTGACCATAATTTGCGCCACTATATATACCACTGTCAGGATCATTCGCATATTGCGTTTCTGTTGGATTATTCACTTGAGCTAAAGCTACCCGGGTTCCTAACACACTGTCTTTACGAAGTTTTTCAATTGCAGGAATTAATTCACCAGGAGCAGGCATGTCTTGATAATTAGTTCCTAGAATAAGCTGACTCATGTCATTAAGTGAAGCAGCGGTACTTTTCAAGCCACCTGGATACTTACTGTGTAGTACGCTCAGCAACTTACAAGAAGGAGCAAAATACCAGGCAATTTGTCCGGGTGTGTGCTGAGCACCTGGATTACTTAAGGTTCGTGTACCACCATCAATAATATATGAAATCTGAACAAACTTACCGTTATCCAGAGCATTGCCATCATTCAACTGCGTAAGACTCTTAGGCCCACTAGACGAATCCGCTAATGGAGGCCTCGCGGAAACATTATTCCCGACACCTCCCCATTGACCACCCCACGAATTTAAACGAGCCTGACCATAACCAACCAATCCATAACCTGCTGTACCAGGCTGACTTAAGTCTGGCACCCCTGTTTTTCCAGAAACCGCCGTTTCATAGGCTCCCGGAATCTCCCAATCTACCTCAGAGTTGCGGTCATACCCACCTTCATTATTATATCCAGGAGCACCCGCTGGTAATGCTTGATATAAATATGGCCAAAAAGCACTAACTGCTCCCGTATAGTGCCTACTTTTAAATACAGGCTTCATAGTGGGTTTTGCATACGGATTGTAAGGCAAGCGAACACAGTGCACATAAATACCTGAAGCGTAATAAGTAGAAGAAACTACAGCCGCCCCTTGCCTTTCGGAGCTATATGGGTCAGTGGTATCAATACCTGCCTTTATTTCGGCATTTGTACTGTCATCCCCACCAAAGTAGCGTAATCTAAGAACAGGCTTCCCTGCATATGCCGAACTAGAAACTGGATCATTAATAATTTCAACATTCTTTGGCTGGACACCAACTTGATCACTTGAGCCAATCGTCCGCTTAGGAATCAACCACATGGGTTGTGTGCCATCGGGACCATCTATTGTCATTGTATCCAATAAAGTGCCATTCTTAGCGCCTTTAAAAAACTTAGTAAAGTCCGCTATCAAAGGCACTTGGCTGGGCTTAATGCCTGCAGGTGTTATTGGTTTACCCAGCTGGGGAATTTCAATGCCTGTTATTTGATACTTCCCAGTATTAGGTGCATGTTGATACCATAAAGCACTGACTTCTGGAAAATCAGGCAATCCACCTTTAAACCAAAATGTGCCTTGACATTGCTGCCACCCATATTTCGATGCTGGAGGGTTTGCTGCTGGGCTCACATTCTTACTTTGCTGCAAAGCAGTACCATTATGATCATCAATCTCTACGTACGGCAACGTATTATCACATAATGACGTTGGTGCGTCATGATACTGTGGCTTACCATTAGCAGTCGTTGTAGGAGCAAGTCGAATCCAATAAGTTAACGTATAAGTACCCGCAGATTTTGATCCATACTCAGATATCGGATGAAATAAATTACGATAGTTACCCACAGTAATCACTTTATCTGCAGGCGCATTAAACTGAATCGCTCTCGCTCTCAAATCAGTCGGAGTAGCGGATAGATTAGCTAGTTTTGGTGCTTTACTTGGTATAACCTCCGCACCCGGCGGTGGTTCAGAAGAAACATCAACCAACGTTGGCCACGTAATAGCTTTAGCTGAAGCTACTGGTGATGGAGACCCCGACCATTTATAGCCAAAGGGGTTATCTTGAGTCGGCGACAATTGATCAAACCAACCTATTCCTCCGAGTAAATCATCATTTTGCGGGACCACATCAGACTCAATGGTTGGCAAATCACCTGCGAATAATCCCGGATTTATAAACAACGAGTAATCACTAAATTTATTACCGGCTGTTGCTAAAGTAATATATACATCTCCTTGTTTTGCTGTAGGTGGCACATAAAAGATAGATCTATATAGCGTCCATGTACCATTTTGCGCCAACCAAGCCATTTCTTTCTGTCTTTGTATCGCCCCCTTAGCGTACGTATTCCCGGTAGAGGACTTAACCTGTGAGTTACCTATAAAAACAGCGGGGAAATTCTGTGTAGCTTGCGATGCACCTTTATTGGTAAATACGCACACTTGAAAAGTGTAAACTTGACCTCCCCCTTTAGTCGGAAAACTGCTGTAAGGAACTTTATAGACCATTCTTCCAGTTGTCGTAGTATTACCAGGTAATTGATAACAAGTACCTCCTGAATATTTACATTTACCAATCAAAGTAGTTGAAGGATCAATTTTTTTATAGTTCGTTGTCCCATTATTGTTTGTAAAATCCCCTAATGATAAAGTCGAATAAGTTCCATCTGGTTTATACAAAGTGCTACAGGGGTTATATTTTTCCGAGGTTGCTGATGTTGATCCGCCTGAAGCATGCAATCTCAAATAACCAGTAACGGAAATCATGGACAGCGTCAATACTACAAACAGTAATATAAGTACCTTTGCTTTACTACGAATTTTACTTTTCACTGTCATTTATTTTCCCATAGTAAATAGCTTAAGAAACAGCGCCCGTTGGGCAACCCCCACAACAATTTTCTCCACACGTCCCTGGTTTATTAAGAGTGTCTTGTGTATTTATAAATGTTAACTCTGGTGGCAGCCACTGCTTACATTGTGTATATTTTGTATATTGTGCACCCATCAATAAACTCCTTCAGGCTCAATTGACTTCGAGCATATTTGAAGCCTTTAACATTGTCAAATAACTTACTATGCTACTAAACCAATTTTTTAAGACCAGCAAGTTAAAAAATATAAAAATGTCTAAGCAGACCGTCGCTCTTCTCTCACTAAAGCTTAATTTTCTTCTAGCCAAAAAAAGCTGAAAAATATTAAATAAATAGATATGATAATGCGAACATATTTTTTATTGAAAAAGGCCCCCACATGCTCGCAGGCATATTGTATCGACATACACACCAGAACACATCAACCTCTGGCCAATCATTAATCAATAGCCTCAATCAATTCAACACCGCTGAATTCAAAGGCAGATTTAGTAACCAACATATCGTGATGGCAAACTGTTTGTATGCCAACACACCGCAATCAAAAAACACTCAAGTGCCGTTTATTCACATAGAAACCGGCTGCGTGATTGTTGCGTGGGCGCGGTTGGATTATCGTGCCGCATTGATTGAGCAACTTAATGCCAGTAAAACTGACTCAATCAATCGCGCAGATAATGAACTGATTATGGCGGCGTATTTACGCTGGGGTGAAGACTGTTGTTCACATTTATTCGGTGACTATTGTTTTGTGATTTATGACCCTCGCACTCAATCGGTCTTTTGTGGTCGTGATCACATGGGCGTTAAACCATTTTATTATTATTGTGACGACAATATTTTTGCTTTTAGCAGTTCGCTGTCTGTTTTTCATGCCATGTCTTGTGTACCGATGCAGCCCGATGAATCGTGGGTAGCACATTATTTAATTCATAACTCGATGGATTTCGAAAAAACAGCCTATAAAAATATTTACAAATTAAAGCCAGCGCATTGCATACGAGTTAATCAAAGATCAGTAAAACAGCAATCCTATTTTCAATTTGATGCCTATAAAACTGACAACTATAAAACCATTGATGATGCTGTGGATGCTTATCGCGAAAAATTTATTGCTGCAGTAACATCACGTATGCCAAGCGACTACCCACTCGCATGTGAGCTCAGTGGTGGCGTTGATTCTTCATCGATTACTGCGGTGGCTGCAAATGAATTCCAACAACCGCTGGATAACTTTTATACCTTCGCGCATGCCTATTTGGCCCAAGAGCCTGAGTATATCTTTCCTTTGTGCCAGCGTTATATGCTGCCCAATAATTTTGTGAGTTGCGGCTTAGAATCACCTGCCACTAAAAATGCGTATGATCACCGCGCACTGTTAGCCTTAGGCAGCCCTATTGAGCACGGCGAAGGCCGTGGGCGTATGGCGGATTATGCGATACAACAGAAGTTTAATGTGCGTACGCTATTTTCCGGTTTTGGTGGTGATGAGTTTGTCACCAGCATTCATCCGGATATAGCACAATATCAATTACTGCGTGAAAAAAAATACCGACAGCTCTATAACAACTTATACGGCAACCCATTCACACGGCTATTACGCTTTATGCGCATGCCTTACAAATATCGTCAACATCAACGCCCCTATAATCCGCGTTTTCTTAAAGCGTTTAAAGAATATTGGCATTATTCAACAATCAGCGATGCCACACTGCAACAATATCAGTTAGAGCAAGCGCATATTGATAAGGCCAAGTTCGATCATGGCTACAATCATCTCAATGAGTTTACCTTGCAGGGTCGCTGGGTGCCTTTTGTATCCACACGCATGGAAAATTGCACGCTCACTGCCAACTCTTTTGGTGTTGATTACAGCTGGCCATTATTGGATGTGCAGCTAATCGAATGTTTTCTTGCTATACCGGTGCATTACAAACAACCCAAAGGCGTGTATCGCTATATCCACCGCAAAGCGTCAGAACATTTAGTGCCAGAACACATTATATGGAAAAAAAATAAAGACATGGGTGAACGCGTCACGCGACCTGATTTTGATGCCAACAGATATAAATTAAATGCAGCCATTCATCCCCTACTAGCACCAATGATCAATACCGAAAAACTTACCAACCTTATAAAACAGCTAGGCCAAAATAAAAACCCATCAATCATTGAGCGTATGCAAGTCAATAAAAGCTTTAATACGATCAACAATCTCAATAACTGGCTCAATTATTATCATGGTGACAAGTCTAAAAAAGAAATAAATGAGAAAACCCTTGAAACTGTTGCATAAAATCTTTAACAAACCACCGTTTATGTTGCATTGGCGCTTGCTGCTGCCACGCCGTAAAGGCATACAAGCCACTCATCAAGCTGTATTGCTAAATGCCTGGCGACAATCTCCGTTCTATTTACACGCACCTTTACTGCTAATGCAATGCCTGTATTGGTATGGCTTTAAAGCCTGGAAGCTATCGATAAAAACCAGCTATAAACGTGATTTTACTGTTAAAAAACACCATGACTTAACGCGTCTGCAATGCTTATTTCATTTATTGTATTTTACACTCGGTTACAACCTCACGCCACGCGATGTTTTTTTCTATAAGCTCTATAATAATCCAACCTCTGTGTTAGATCGCTTGTATTCCTTTGAAGGCCCGATAGTACACGAGTTAAATAACAGAGCATTTGATAACGTTAAAAAAGCCAAGCATTTACTCGGTGATAAATTGGCTTTTGCGCAAGCCTTACAAAGCATTGGCATGCCATGCATAACTACCGCCGTGTTTTCACCACAACAACACCATCAAATAATCGAGCTGCAAGCCAACCAACACTATTTTATAAAACCCAATACGGCCAACTGCTCCACCGACGCAGCCGCACTGGTATACAACAACAAGCACTATGCGTTACAGTTAATTCAAGGCGAACATATAAACCAACCCGATAAAATAAAGAAACAATTACAATGCTGGGCACAAAGCCAACGCTTTATTATTCAACCCCTGCTATTGAATCATGCAGAATTACGCGAGCAGTTTACAAGCGACGACCTTATCACCTTTCGTCTCATCACGATCAAGTCACCGCACGGTGCGGCCATGCCCGTGTACCTAAAAATTGAAATCGCCTTAGCTGAAAAAGCTAAAAACCATCAACAGTTTTATCAAGTCTATGCCATCGACTTACAAAGCTATTGCTTATCATCTACCAACCCACACACTCCCGCAGAATCCCCAAGACCACAACTGTCTTCGGTGATCATAAAGCAAATACAGCAAGCAATTGGCTATTGCACCACCACCCATGACCAGCTTTTCGATTGTTATGCCGTCGGTTTTGATTTCTGTATCACCCCTGATGGGCCTGTCATCATTGAGGGCAATTACGGCTGGGATGTCTCAACTGTTGAATATCAGGCACTTTCTCCATGCAATTTGTAAGTCTGACTTACAATTTTCATGGATAAACATCAAAAATGCCTATAACTTCTACAGCTCTATATGTTCATATTATTCAGATGGTTACAGAATAAAGCCAAATATATTCATATAGTTATCAATAAAACCAACAACCAGTGGTTGACTTTAATGCATTTCTCCATGAAAATTGTAAGTCAGACTTACAAATTACATGGATAAATATGCGCAGACCGGCTTACCTCAATCACCTGAACCAGGCATTTCGCACCTCGCCGGTCGTGGCCATTCTAGGCCCACGCCAAACCGGTAAAACTACAATTGCCAGAGAGTACTTTGAACAGCATCAAGGCGAAGCCATCAACTACTTCGACCTAGAAAACCCATTAGACCTAATACGCTTACAAGACCCCATGTTAGCTTTAGAGGGCCTTCGCGGCTTAATTGTAATCGATGAAGTTCAGCGCATTCCTAACTTATTTACCATCTTACGCGTACTGGTAGATCAAAAAAATCAGCAAAAATTTTTAATACTTGGCAGCGCTTCACGTGAGCTCATTTCACAAAGTTCAGAATCATTAGCTGGTCGTATACACTACATGGAATTAATGCCATTTTCTTTTGATGAAACGCATGAACTTGAAAAATTATGGCTGCGCGGCGGCTTTCCATTATCCTACCTGGCAGATACTAATGAAGACAGCTGCTTCTGGCGTGCCAACTACATCAAAACATTTTTAGAACAAGACATCCCAAATCTTGGCATTAATATTCCCGCGCAAAACTTAAGGCGCTTTTGGATGATGCTGGCTCATTCACACGGCCAAATTTTTAATGCCAGTGATCTCGGCAACTCGCTAGATTTGTCACATAACACAGTGAAAAGATACTTAGATATATTAACCGGCACCTTTATGATGCGGCAGCTACAACCTTGGCATGAGAATATCGCTAAAAGGCAAGTAAAATCCGCCAAGGTCTACTTTCGAGATAGCGGCATCTATCACACATTATTAGACATTACCACGCCTCAAGAACTATTAGTTAACCCGAAACTAGGCGCCTCATGGGAGGGTTTTGCACTGGAATCCATTATTCGACACTTGGGTGTAGATCAACACGACTGTTATTTTTGGGCAACACACAACCAAGCTGAACTAGACCTACTCATTCTCAAAGGCACTAAACGCATCGGATTTGAATTCAAGTACACCAAAGCGCCGAAGCTAACCAAATCAATGAAAATCGCTGGCGATGACTTAAAACTGGATATTTTATATGTTGTTTACGCCGGAGATAAAAAATTTGCATTATCATCCAACATAGAGTGCATACCGCTTAAACAGTTACTATCTACATAGGCCGCATCGATGCATGTGTATCAGCAGCAACACTCAACTCAAAAGCACCTCGGTCGATCACAAACATACTCGAAAAGCTGAACGATGGAAATGGCGCGGTTGCAATTCCCAACTTTTTACAGGCATCTGCTGACAAACACACACTGCCATCGTCAGTTACAATAGCCATTCGCCTGCCTACACCAATAAAAACATCAACCGCTTTAACGTGTTCAAGCAACTTAATTTCGGCCGGCAATGTAAAGCCTATTTTTAATTCTTCACGACGCCCACCATAACCTGAAATAAATACACGCCCATCATTGGCGATATATAAGGTATTATCATCACCTGCTACCGCGTGATCAATCGGCGGCATCAGCAAACTTTCTTCTCTTCTGCCATCAAATAATGGTGTAGGCACTATTACAGGCAAATGCGGTTTGGTTAAAACCGTACCACAGCAATATACCTTACCATTCGTTGTCACCAATTGCGTTTGACGCCCAGAGGCAGTAATTGCTTTATATGTTTCTCCATTTTCCAATTCCACTTTATGTGGTTTGGCAGTTTCCCTGCGTGTGTTAAAAGTTCGATAACCCAGACCAAGCGAACCAAAATACTGATTTCCACAAGCATAAACATCACCCGTCGTGGTTAGAAATACACTGTGCTCACAGCCTGTCGCTATCGCTTTGATGCTCACATCTGGAGCGACTGAAACCTCCTCTAACACGCTACCCAGCTTTGCTCCACCCAACCCCAATTCACCATCCTGATTCAAGCCATAACCAAACACGCGACCCTCTTTGGTTAATAGCAATATATGCTCTTCACCCACAGCAACCGAATCAATTAAATAGTCAAAAGGCACAGGCACTTTAACCAAACCTTTCGACATATCACCGACCAAGCTTCCTAATATATGATGTGCACCACGACCACAAATATACACCTCGCCCTCATGACTAACAAAAAGACTAAAGCCATTATCCGCTATCGCCTGCTTAACACCCGATGGCACACTAAAGCTCGCTGGCTCTGGCACCGTGGCATGCTTCTCTCTATCACTACAGCCCAGTTCACCATTATAATTACGACCACAAAAGTAAACCTGCCCTTGCCGATTGACGAACACAGCATGCCAAGTACCTATGCTGCATTGCACGATACGATGATCACTTTCATAATCTGCTATTAAATCATCCAAAGTCGTACCTGGCCGCCTGTGAATGACCCTACGTTGCGCAATTAAAGCGGTGATTATTTTACAGCGCCTGCCTTCATCATCTAACTCAGTTATTGCTTGCCTAGACATAACCCACTCCCACATTGGTTTGATTCGAGGCGATTAATATATTCTCTGGCAATGGACAAGTAAAGGTAAAATCGCGGTAAAAGGCATCCACACAACCTGTTACAAAGCCTATCGCTATGGCAGAAAAGACACGGCTGTGCATTGCGTAGCACTATATATCGTGGCTTCATTCCGCCTACATTTCAGAACTTTACTCAATTTGCTCACTGCCAAACCCTTCTTGTATGTCTGGGCCCACTAACCTGCTAATAATGCAATTATTATACAGCACCTTATTTAACCCAGCTTTATCACCTTATCGAAACTATCACTACTAGCTAGTTTATGTAGCAATGATTTACACGCTTAGCTGATTAAAAATAATGGTATATATAATATTTCTGTAAGCTGCAGCCGTTATACTAACTACAGTTTAATAACAGTATGAAGACCACAATGTCTCGCAAACAACCGAGAAAGCCCCCCTCCCCTGATACAACAGAGGAAAAGGACATACCCGATAGCGGCATGAAAAAAGTTGTAGATTGTGATATAACGGGCTTTAACACTTCGCGTCTTTTTCATACCTTTGATTTGGTTACTAGAGGTAAGGGCAACATTTTTGAGAGTCATGAACACGATCAGGTCAAGGCAAGGATTAACCTCACTCGTGAACAAGCAAAGCAGTTTATTACTGATGATGGTGGTTTACCCGACTTTCTAAAATCTCTTATGAAAGCTGATGATCTTGGTATCGCATCATTTAAGTATACGCGCCCTAAACATCTAGCTAATACTCAGCTTAAATATAGTTATATTGATACCGCACAAATTACCATTTACTATAAAAAAGACATCGGCTTAAAAATTATCAAACGTGGCTTTGAAATAATACAAAATGAACTAAAAAGGCTACAAGTTAAACCTACCAAACACATGCAAAGAGATGTTAGTTATAAAAAATATAAAAATAACTTATCGCTACGAATTGATCATGTTTTAACTGACATCTACGTTCATCCATATTGGTTTGAGCTGGAACCCGATCTACACCAACTCTATCAGGATTTTCAAATTGCTTATTTCTCTCAACAAGACCCTGTCGTTATCAAACTATATAGAGATGCGTTTACAGATGCTGTTAAAACATCTATAGTTGGGTGGTATACCGGCAATGCCGAACAGATGTGTCCTAATGATGTAGCACCTGGCTCTCGCAGTGATACGAAGAAAAAAAAGCAATGGGATAATGCGGTAAAACAACAAATATTTGCAAAATCACTTAGCAATGATCCAGAGAAATTACATGACTATAAATTATTCCTTGCCATGACTAAAGATAGCGTGCTACTTATGAATGCACTTGATGCCCATATTAAATCAGGCGGAACATGCATTACTGCCTTTGCTTTCTTACGTGAAAATATGACTGAACTCTTTACCTTTTATAGAAGATGGAATAATGCTTCTGATGAAAGCAGCGCTGCTGACAAAAAGCCGATACAGGTAGCGTTTAATTTATTGCTAGCACGCCACTTCACTGCAGGAGGCAAGCTGCTAAAAACCAAAGCCGCACGTCAATTAGCTAGTAGTCGAATAGCAAAATTCTTCTCAAAGAGAGAACCTGGTTATTCACCTCACTTATTTCATGAGAGGATTCTAACTGAACCTGTTGAAATCGGAAAAGAGTTTCTACAAAACTATGGCGAGGCAGTAATCTAAGCAAAATAAATTACTTATTTAATATTGCACTGTAAAAGTAAACTTCATTATAAATCTATGGCCTTGTTCGACAATATTATTAAGATATTATATTTAGAGGTGGGTGCCCAGAGTTATATATTGACGAACAACTATCCGTTGCCCACTACTTAATTGAGGACTAAAACTAACCGTCTACCAACTCGTCGACTCAACCAAATCACCAGCCCTACCCAACAGGCGTTTACATTCTTGGCTGACATGACGCAAGTGCAATTTTTTACCGTACTGCTTGTATTGTTCAGCCACAAAGCGAATCGCATCGATCGCTGAATGGTCCGCCACGCGCGAGTGCTTGAAATTAATGATCACATCTTTCGGATCACTGGCTGGAGAAAATAACGCTTTAAATGCTGTACTCGAACCAAAAAACAATGGGCCGTGTAAGGTATATTCTTTTGAGCCATCATCATGCGTCGTTTGTTCAGTATGAATCTTTCTTGCTGTCTGCCAAGCAAATACCAATGACGCTAAAATCACACCCACCACAACAGCAATCGCCAAATCAGTTGCCACAGTCACTGCCGTTACCACTACGATAATAAAGGCATCATGCAGTGGGATTTGTCGAATAAACTTAAACGTGGCCCATTCAAACGTTTCAATCACCACCATAAACATCACACCCACCAATGCCGCCAGTGGAATCATTTTGATTAACGGCCACAACAGCACAATAAACAGCAACAAGAAAACACCAGCGACTATGCCAGACAAACGACCACGGCCACCGGAAGTGATATTAATCATGCTCTGTCCGATCATCGCGCAACCACCCATGCTTTTGAAAAAGCCTGAGACAATATTAGCGATACCTTGCCCAATACATTCTTTATTACCCTTACCCGTAGTTTGCGTACGCTCATCAATCAAGGTCAATGTCATTAAGGATTCCGACAAACCGATAATCGCTAAAATCACAGCATATGGACCAATGATCATTAACGTATGTAAATTCATCGGTACATGCGGCAAAGCAAAATGCGGCAAACTAATCGACATCGCAGCACCCGCCATCATGTCCGCCACCACACGTGTATGCACACCGCCAAGCAATACGATGAGTGACACCACAATAATCGCCGTTAATGCAGAAGGAATAGCTTTGGTTAATTTCGGTAAGTAGTGCGTAATCACCATCGCCAACACCACCAAGCCAATCATGATGTATAACGCACTGCCCGTTAGCCAATGCGATACACCCGGAGCCGTTACCACTTTAAACTGCTGCAATTGCGCCAAGAAAATCACAATCGCCAAGCCATTAACAAACCCCACCATCACCGACTTCGGTAATAAACGAATAAATTTACCGAGTTTTAATAAGCCGATAACGATCTGTAAAATCCCGGTTAATACCACCGCCGCAAATAAATAATTCACACCATGCTGGCTGACCAATGACACCATCACCACCGCCATCGAACCGGTCGCACCCGAAATCATACCCGGCCGACCACCAATCACCGCAGTGATCAGACACATAAAAAAGGCGGCATATAGACCCACTAACGGGCTCACATTCGCAACCAGAGCAAATGCAATCGCCTCGGGAATCAGCGCCAAGGCCACGGTTAGGCCTGATAAAGTATCAATACGGAAACTGCCCCCTACTGGGACTAAAAAGCGTTTAATGGATTGCATGTCTACCCTTTGTCTTGCTCTATGGTCACTATATATATTAAGGATGCCATTCTAGTGATTTTTTGACCAAATGTCACGTTTGTTTCGCTTAAAGTCGTTCGAAAAAGCGCAAACTGCGCTAAAGAAACCATTAAAATCAACCAAGTATGTCTAATTAGTATTGTGGAGTTTTGATGAATTCAGTAGAATGCAGATACCTTTCGAGGGCCCGTAGCTCAGCTGGTTAGAGCAGAGGACTCATAATCCTTTGGTCCTAGGTTCAAGTCCTAGTGGGCCCACCAAATTATGAAAATATCCACCGTGCTGCACAAGCTGGAATACTGGTTCACCGATCATCACCATACCAAAGTATTAATGAAGGTTACCACAGCAAAACTACTGCAATAGCTTTTCACTCAATTTCGTTTCAATTTCCTTAACCGTAGGAAACTTTACCTGTATATCATTTGGGAGAGATTTAGCTAGATCATATTGTGATATACCAATAGGCCCTTTAATATTTCGTAATGCATATTCAGCAACAATTTTGCTTTTTGATTGGCAGAGCAAAATTCCAATCGTTTGGTTATCACCCTCTTTTCGCATAAGATCATCCACCGCCGCAAGATAAAACCCTAGCTGTCCCGTATGCTCAGGCTTAAATTTTGTTGCTTTTAATTCAACCACCACAAAGGCCCGAAGCTCTAAATGATAAAACAATAAATCTATAAAAAATTCTTCATCATCAATCGTAATTGGCACTTGCGATCCAACAAAAGCAAAACCTTTGCCAAGTTCAAGCAAAAAATCACGAACATGGGTAATCAGTGCTTTTTCAATAACTCGCTCATGAGCCCTGCCTTCTATTGTCAGAAAATCAAAATTATAGGGATCCTTGAGTATTTCAGTCGCTAATTGAGATTGCTTAGTCGGAAGCTGCTGATGAAAATTACTGATTTTCGCATTACCCTTGGCTTGCCTCTCATATAAGCCACTCTGAATCTGCATTTCAAGCACAGATCTGGACCAGCCATTCCGGATAGTTTGCTCAGCATACCACTCCCTTATATCTCTAGTTTCAATGAGTTGCATTAATCTAACAATGTGCCCCCACGGTATTTGCGAAACAGCCTGTTTCGCAAATACCAACTTAGGGTAGTAACTATAAAATCTACGCATATGTTCAAGATTTCGCCTAGAAAAGCCCTGCATACCAGGAAACGCATTTCGCATATCATGCGATAACTGTATTAAGAATTTGCTACCCCACTGATGTGCTTTTTGTTTTTCTACAATATCTGCTCCTAACTGCCAATAAAAACGAACCAGTTCTATATTGACTGCTAATGCTGCTCGCATTTTTGCTTTACGCAAACGACTTTTAATATCTATCAAAAAACTTTTATAATCTTTATCAAGAGCTAATTTTGGGACTTGTTGTTCGGCCAATTTCGACATAAAGAGTTCCTTTTATATTCTAATAGCAACAGAAAATCATTTGGGATTTGTTGCATTACCCTTCGAACCGATCAACACTTATTTGGAATTTATAGCAGTATACATCTATCAGCACAATTTTCAATCGTGCTTTAGACTTAAAAGTAAGAATCTCATTTCAGAATAAATAAATTACTTTGATGATTTAATCATAGCAATCATTTGGGTTTTACAATTCGGCACTGAAAAAGCAGTGATTAACTGATAACCAATATGCGTATGTACCTCAGATGAATTTGAATCTGATACCGTTTCTAAGTAACAAGCAAGGTCATCACGCTCCGCCATTTCAAAAGTGGCTTTCATAAGCTGACGGCCAAAACCTTGCCCCTGCTTGATTGGCAAAGTCCCCAATATCCAGCAATACAAAAACGGCTTACTTCTCATATAATCATTTCTAATTTTAATACTCGCTTTATCAAATGCATCCATACGCTTCATGCCTTCCTTGCCTAACAATTTAGGCGTTATCAACATACCACTGCGAAACATTTTCCATAGGCTAAAGGTCGTATCGCCAGGCTTGCGTCTTATAGCTATTGATTCAAAGTTCTGCGTTCTCATGGCTATTCCATAACGTACGCCATACCTTACCCAAGTTTCGAATGCGGCTTTGGCGTTTTTATTATAATTTTCCTGACTAATGAATACCCACTGCATAAACTTATCATCGCGAAATGCTTGAAATAATGTTTCTGCAGCTTGAGTGGTTTCTTTTAATTTAATTGGAACTATCATCTTATTCCCTCGTAAAGACTCTGTTGTAATTTAGCATAAGAGATGACTCTACTCATACTTTTGATCAATTGTTTAATACTAAACTGCAAGAATGTTATGACTTTGACACCATGCCAGAGCAGGCCAGCTTTTTTTGTGAATTTGATGCACGATTATAATTTGTAAATAATGACAATATTACCCACTTTTTACAGGTTTGGTTAATGACGAACCATTCAGACCATCAACATTTAGTGCTCACTCAAGAAAAATAATTATATATTCTAGAATCATAGAAGCTATATAACAAACTGATTGTATTATGTTTTATTAACATTTTATTGACAAGCAAAACATCACCTGTATGATGAAGTGGTCGTATTTACTGGGGAGTAAGAACAACGATGACCGTTCAGCTGGAAACTTCGAACTTTATGCTCGACGCCATGCTATTTGTCACTGTATTAGACTGCAGCAGCTTTACCGCCGCCGGTGAACAGCTTGGCATTTCCAAGTCGATTGTCAGCAAACGTATACGTCGATTAGAAACTCAACTGAAATTACAATTACTGCATCGCAGCACACGCAGGCTCACACCTACTGAAGCCGGCACTAACTTATATAACGAGTTCTCTCACCTGCGTACCAAAATTAATAATATCCAATCAGGAATTTCAAAACACCAAGAACAACCACGTGGCACATTGCGCCTACATAGCCCAATCAGTTTTGGCATTATTCAATTAGCTCCGGCGATTAAATTATTCTGCGAAAAATACCCGGAGATCAAAATCGAAATGTTTCTCGGCAAACAATTTGATAACGTCATCGAACAGCGCATGGACTTATCGATACATATTGGCCCAATTAAAGATTCAAACTTATACGCTAAACGTTTAATGCAAAGCAAATTAGTAGCCTGTGCCAGCCCAGAATATTTAGAACAAAATGGCTATCCAAAAGATCCTGAAGATTTATTGCAGCATAACTGCTTACGTTACCACCATCCCACCATTGGAAATGAATGGTATTTCAAACAAAATCACACCGCCACACCAATAAAAATTAATGGCAACTTTTCTGCAAGCAGTGCCAACACTTTGGAAGCTGCCGCACTCGCCGGACAAGGCATCACCCTACTGCCTAATTACGTTATTGAAAAAAAAGTCAAACAAGGCCGCCTATTGCGGCTATTACAAGATTATTGCGCTAGCCATGTCGATATCTTCGCCGTATATAGCGATCGTCATAATATGCCTCCAAAACAAAGAGCTTTACTCAACTTTCTCAGTCATCACTTTGCGTAAATTTCGTAAACCATACTATATTATTCAAGGGTGCAGTTATGCATTAATGGTAGCGGTTCCCGCTTAACTTTACGCATGGGGGATTTTCAACGGGGAGCGTGCGTTCGCTCCTCCTTGAAAGTGCACAATCACTTGTTTTTGTGCACGTATCATACTGGGAAGCTATTTCCGCTTATTATAAGTGGAAATAGCTGGATAAACGGAAGCGAGCAACATCTCATGAAAGTAACGGAATACATTACTTATGATGCCCTAGGATTGGCACAGCTCATTAAACACAAAAAAATCAAACCACACGAAGCACTTGACTGTGCCATTCAACTCACCGACACCTACAACCCACAACTCAACGCCGTTATCGCCACTTACTATGAGAAAGCCTATCAACAACTCGAAGAGTCAGATCCGCAAGCGCCACTTTTTGGTGTGCCTAGCCTAGTTAAGGATTTATATTTTTCCATCAAAGGAACACGTGAAACCAATGGCTCACAATTTTTTTCACACAACACATCACGCCATAGTTGTGCCTATGTATTACGCATGATGGCTTCGGGCACATTAATTTTTGGTAAAACCAACACCGCTGAGTTAGGCCTATCGTTTTCGTGCGAACCTAAATTATTTGGTGCTTGCCATAATCCCTGGAATTTAGCACTTACATCAGGCGGCTCTTCGGGTGGCTCCGCTTCTGCTGTCGCAGCACGTATTGTGCCATTCGCTGCAGGTAATGATAGCGGTGGATCGCTGCGCACTCCTGCAGCTTGTTGTGGTCTGTTCGGTTTAAAACCTACACGGGGCAGCACTCCACACAATCCTAATCAAGCAGAAATGTGGTCTGGACTATTAACCAACCATGTTGTTACACGCAGTGTACGTGACTCCGCAGCTGTACTCGATTTAATGCAAAATCCATATAACGCCATTCAAAAAAGAAAGCCTAACGCTTACGCACAAAGCAACCTAGAAAAAGATAAACGGCAATTAAAAATCGCTTTGCTAACCGGTGTATTCCCACAGGTTGATATTGCCGAACCCTGCCAACGAGCCGTTGATTTAGCCGCTACATTGGTTGATAAATTTGGCCACCACATTGAACCCGTGCAATTATCAATCGACATTGAGAGCATAGATCAAGCTGTTTTTACCATTATTGCCGCTAATACACTGCAACTACTAAAACAACAAAAAATGCGCTGCGGTCGTCGACACAATGATAAAGACATCGAACCCATTACTAATTATTTTGCTGAACACGGTCATAGCATTAACGCTAACGATATCTTAAAAGCCAAACATATTATTCATACTCATGTAAATCCAATCAACCAATTACTGCAACAATACGATGTGTTACTCACCCCCGCCTTAGCGCAACCCCCTTTAACTATTGGCAGCCTAAGCCACACAGATGAACTACATCAATTTATGAAGAAGTGTATGCAATTTTCACCATTTACCAGCTTATTTAATCAAACAGGTCAACCTGCAATGACACTGCCTGTGTTATTTAATAACGACGAACAACCACCTGTAAGTGTACAATTTGCTGCGCGACATCTCGATGAGACCACACTGTTTAAACTTGCCTATCAATTTGAACAGGCCAACCCCTGGCAACAACACCTACCAATATTAGTACAAAATTACTAGAACCCATAATATTCGATATACATATTAGTCGATTAACGTTATGCTGACCGCTCATATTGACGACGGGAGTAAGCCTTTATGAAAGCGACACCAGATACAAAACAGCCTAAAGGCATGCTAACAATTTGTTTATTGCAGCTGCTGGGCATGATCGCCTTTATGATGTATCTCGCCTTACTCGTCCTGTATGTTACCAAACGACTACACTTTAGTGATACCAGCGCCTATGCAATCTCAGGCGCATTTAACGCCTTAGTCTTTATTACTTCCGTACCAGGGGGTTATATCGCCGAACGATTCTTAGGTTATTTTAAAGCCGCGTTGATCAGCATTATTATGTGCGCACTTGGCTCGTTTATTGTCGCCATCCCTACCCCGCTCTGCCTGTATATCGGCCTCAGCTTATTTATTATGGGCACTGGTATGATGGTACCCTGTTTCTTCGTTATGCTCGGCCACCTCTACCCAGCAGACCACCCGCGCAGAGAAACTGGTTTTGTTTTAGCCTATGTCAGCATGAATGCCGGTGGCTTTATTGCTTCGTCTATTTCAGGTTCTTTATCATTACACTTCAGCTATGCGGCCGCGTTTTTATTTGGTGCGATTACTACCACCATTATGCTACCCGTACTAATGCACCACAGAAAATATTTAAAAGACTCTGAACCATTTAGCTCACAACAGCAAATAGGCGGTATTGTATTAACTATTGGTGCAACTATAGCAGCAGGACTAATCGTAAAATTTGCCCAAGTAGCCAACTCGCTAATGATAGTGATGGGCGTGTTAGCCTTACTCTACACGCTAAAACTCAGCTTTAATCATCACGGACATGCTAGAAAAAAAATGTGGGTATTCGTATTACTCACTACCATGTCGATCATGTTCTGGACCCTATATTCATTATCGCCATCGTTATTAACACTATTTACCGAAAGAAATATTAATCGCGAAATCTTTGGCTGGGTAATACCTACCGCCAGCTTAAGCTGTCTCAATCCATTTTTTATCATCACCATGGGTCCTTTAATGACCCTATTGTGGCAAAAACTGAGAACCTCTAAAGGCATCGACATTAGCACGCCCGGAAAATTTGGCTGGGGTTTAGTGTTAATGGGCATAGGCTATTTGGTCCTAAGCGTCGGCACACAATACGCCAACTCCCTAGGCTATGTGGCCCTCATCTGGCTAGTATTAAGTTATTTATTCCAAACACTCGGTGAAGTGTTCGTTGGCCCCATCGGATACGCGATGGTTGGCGAACTCGTACCTGCGGATCAAGAAGGGCTCATGATGGGTATCTGGCAACTTGCTGCTGGTATCGCCGGTGCATTATCCGACTGGTGCGCGGAGTTCACCCAAACCAAAAGTCACCTCATTAAACCACTCATTACCAATCCGAGTTATATCCACGCGTTTACTTTGTATGGCAGCATTACTGTGCTCATCGGGTTACTCGCGTTTATTATCACACCGAAACTAAAAGGCTTAATCAGTGGTGATAAAGATGATGACGATAATGCTTTGCCAAACCTAACTGCCACCACCTAAAAGTACAATTAAGTCACCAAAACTTCTATTGATAAATAGTAATAAAAAAATAGCGTTTTTTTAAAGACTACTACGCATTGTATAATCACCCAAATACAAGTTAAATATAGGGTGATTATTATGCGAAATACAGGTCAAAGTAAGTCAGACATATTCCCAGTGCTAACAGATAACAAACCTTCTGAACCCCTACTAGCGAAAGCAAAACAAAATCCAGCTCAATTAGTGCTAGATGAAATACAGAATGAAGAACTAGCCAGAGGCTGCGGGTTTACGTGGAGTATACTTTGCTGTTTACCCAGTTTTGGTGGCAGTATTGGATGCTGCGAGTGTGATATGACGCCCAGACCTAATATAGAAGATCGATGCTGTTCAATCTGGCCCGGCTGCCTGTCTTTAAACGAAGAAACTGGCCTCAAATCTTTAAAAAGCGTACTTACAGCCATCGCTGAAGATTACCAAGCTAAGGCAATTGATTTCGAAAACGCGTATACACAAACTGATAATGCAGTGAATCAGTACAGAGAAACCATTGGTAAGCATTATAAGAAATGCTTTGTACGCACTGACATAAAGCTTAAGGGCATTCAGGACCAAGTGAATTCTATACAAAATTACCATACTGCTATAGAACAAAAACAAGGTCCGGTTTCACCGAATTGATGCTCGGTAAAATGCTGGAAACTGATTATTCAGAATCCAGCATTTGATAGATGCCAGAGAAATCTAAATCACCGCCACCGTTTTCAACAAATTTTTCATACATACGTGTGGCAGCTTTCGATAGTGGTGTCGCCGCTTCTGCATGCTTAGCGGCTGCCTGACTTAGATGCATATCCTTTAACATCATACTGCCACTAAAACCCGCTTTATAACCATTACTCGATGGCACATTCGGTAACACACCCGGCGCCGGACAATAGGTCGTCATCGACCAACATTGCGCACTAGCGGTTGATGAGATATCAAATAAGGTTTTTGCATCCAAGCCCAAACTTTCTCCCAATAAAAAACCTTCAGATACCGCAATCATAGATGCACCTAAAATCATGTTATTGCATATCTTGGCCACCTGACCATTACCATCCGAACCCGCATGAATTATGTTTTTACCCATGGCTTCGAATAGCGGTTTTGCCTGCTCGAATATTTGTTCATCTCCACCTACCATAAAGGTTAATGACGCTGCTTCAGCACCTAATACACCACCCGACACCGGCGCATCTAACATAGAGATATCATGATCTTTCGCTCTTACATGCACTTTGCGTGAAGACTCAACATCAATCGTCGAACAGTCTAAATACATGCTACCTTTCTTAAGGTGGTTAAAAAGACCACCACTAAAACAAACAGACTTCACTTGATCACCGGTTTGTAACATGGTAATCGCCACTTCCACTTGCTCAGCTAACTCAGCCACAGATGATGCTGACTTCGCTCCTTGTGCAACCAATGCTTTAACCGGTGCTTCTGCCAAATCAAACACCACTAAATCATGGCCAGCTTTGATTAAGTTCTCCGCCATTGGTTGACCCATATGACCTAATCCGATAAATCCTATTACTGCCATTTTTTATATCCTTGTTGTTTGTCGCTCATGGTATTACGTTGATCAATGGTGGCTATCAAGGCACATAGTGCACCCATCCTGCTTAATCACCGATTCGCTGTCATTCCTGCACTACCTTGTCATTCCTGCGAAAGCAGGAATCCATTATTACATGGATCCCGGATCAAGTCCGGGATGACAATCCCCAAGTCCGTGATGACAATCTCCAAATCCGGGATGACAGTGCACTAATGCGCGGGCATAACCATCGCTGATTCATTCATCGTACCTTCCGGCCACTTAATCGTAACCGATTTTGCCTTGGTATAAAACTGTAGCGCTTCACCGCCGTGAATACGTAAATCCCCGAATACCGAGCGCTTCCAACCACCAAAACTGTGATAGGCAATCGGCACAGGAATAGGCACATTGATACCCACCATACCCACTTGCACGCGCTTCGCAAACTCACGCGCCGTTCCACCATCACAGGTAAATACTGCCGTACCATTGCCATACTCATGATCGTTAATCAATTGTAATGCCGTTTCAAAATCATCAACACGCACCACACATAATACCGGACCAAAAATCTCTTCTTTATATATACGCATATCCGACTTCACGTTATCGAATATACATGGCCCCATAAAATAGCCATCTTCATGTCCTGGCACTGTTAATGCACTGCCATCATAAGCCAGTGTCGCACCTTCTTCTTGACCTAACGTCACATAAGACAACACACGCTCACGATGCTCTTCAGTAATCAACGGCCCCATTTCAACATCCGACTGATCCCAAGGACCTACTTTCATGTTTTTCAACATGGGCTTGAGTTTCTCAACCAAGGCATCGGCAACCTCATCACCAACAGCCACAACAACGGGTAATGCCATACAACGTTCACCCGCCGCACCAAAAGCCGCACCATAAATACAGTTCACTGCCAAATCTAAATCCGCATCCGGCATTAAAATCGCGTGGTTTTTTGCACCACCAAACGCTTGTGCACGCTTATCATTTTGAATAGCCGTTTTATAAATATATTCAGCAACCGGTGTAGAACCCACACACACCATAGTCTTAACGTCTGGATGATTTAATAAAACGTCAACT
Source organism: Coxiellaceae bacterium (assembly GCA_029210045.1). Classification (GTDB taxonomy): domain Bacteria; phylum Pseudomonadota; class Gammaproteobacteria; order Coxiellales; family Coxiellaceae; genus JARGNX01. The sequence goes on along the minus strand of JARGNX010000004.1, from coordinate 141,297 downwards.
GCGGTCTTATCACCATTCACCACATTAAACACACCATCTGGCAATCCTGCTTGCTTCCATAACTCAGCTAACATCATCGGCGTTGATGGGTCTTTTTCAGAAGGCTTTAATACAAACGTATTACCCGTTGCAATCGCTGCTGTAGATTGCCAAATTGAAATCATAATCGGGAAATTGAAAGGAGTAACACCACCACAAACACCTAAGGCTTGACGTACCGTATAACAATCCATGCCGCCGGCTACATCTTCTGAAAACGTACCGCGCATTAAAGCAGGTGCGCCACAGATAAATTCAACTACTTCGATGCCACGCATCACTTCACCTTTAGCATCAGCTAACACCTTGCCATGCTCTTCGCTAAGCTTCGATGCAAGTGCATCCATATTATCTTCTAATAGCGCTTTGAACTTAAACAAAACACGCGAACGCTTTAATGGTGTTTGCGCAGACCAGGTTTCAAATGCCTTCTTCGCATCTGCCACCGCTTGCTTAACATCACCTTCGCTCGCCATCGCAACAGTAGCCACCACTTTACCCGTGGCTGGATTGTGCACCTCTAAAGTTTCTTTACCGCTACCAGCAACGACTTTGCCGTTAATAAAGTGTTGAATTGTTTTCGTCATTTTTTTACCTTTTTTATAGCTCTGATTTATTATTCTGCGAAGCTTTGTCATTCGATGACAAACGTCCAACCGGGGCGACCACCTTCCAGCCTCTACGACAGCGTTACTTCCAATTAAATTACATAAACAATGAAAGCGAATGTCTGCATAAGTTTCGCTAGATTGTGATGAAATGGGTTGATTTCAGAGAAGCGTAGCGGAATTTATAGTGAACTAAATGAGCAACGCATCGCAAGAAATCAATCCATTTTAGCCAATATAGTAGAAACTATGCAGACATTTCGTCGAATGCGTCTACGGCTTCTGCTGCATACATAAGCGATGGTCCACCACCCATATAAATCGCCAAACCTAAAGTATCCATTACTTCTTCACGTGAAGCACCGTGTTTAATACAAGCCGCTGTATGGAACGCGATACAACCTTGGCAATGATTAGCAACAGCCAAAGCCAATTCAATTAGCTCTTTAGTTTTTTGATCTAATGCACCCGCTGTTCCCACAGCTGCTGATAGACCACCAAATGCTTTCATAATTTCTGGCATCGATTTGTGCATTTTACCGAGAGTTTGAGTACGTTCTTGCATGAGTGCTTTATATGATGTCGACACGATGTGCTCCTTAGTTAACTGATTAATATCCTGATAAACAACTACGCTGCATTCAAAAATGACATAGTTGATAGCATGGCAGGATTATGCGCGATATTGACATGCATTACAAACCATGCGATAGTGCAATTTATGAACATGAAATTAACACAACTACACCTTCTCCATCTGCATATACAGCCTTTGTGCTAGGCGTTTTATGCGCCTTGTCATAAAGGCATTATTAAATCCCACTTTCAATTAATAAATCAGACCTTATAATGGGTTACCTCATTTGGAGAACAACATGCACAGCAGCGCACCACGCAAAAAAATCTTAAGTGTATTTGGTTTAGCGATGATCAATGTCATTGCCATCGACAGTTTACGCAACCTACCAATCAATGCAGAATATGGTCTATCAATCGTTGCGTTTTATATCATCGGCACACTGTTTTTCTTTATCCCATGCATTTTAGTGACCGCTGAAATGGCCACTCACTTACCTCAAACCGGGGGAAGCTATGTATGGGTACGCAAAGCATTTGGCCCTCGCATTGCGTTTATGAATACCTGGCTGCAATGGATTTATAATGTGGTTTGGTTTCCAACCATCCTATCGTTTATCGCAGCCAGTGTGAGCTATCTTATTGACCCCAACTTAGTTAATAACAAAAAATTTATGCTCAGCATGATTATCGGCATGTTTTTACTCGCTACGTTTGTCAATTGCTTAGGCATGCGTTTAGCTAGCTGGATCAGCACCTTCGGTGCATTGGTTGGTACAATTATCCCAATGGCTTTGATTATCGTGTTAGGTGTTTGTTGGGTTAGCATGGGTAAGCCCACAGCGATCAATTTTAATCACGCCACCTTATTCCCAAAAATTACTCACATTAATGACTTGGCATTTTTAGTGGTGATCTTTTTTAGCTTAATCGGTATCGAGATGTCAGCGGTGCACGCTGGTGATGTTAAAAACCCAGCCAAAGATTACCCACGTGCGTTATGGATTTCCGGTATATTTATTGTCGTATCGATGATTTTTTCATCACTTGCTGTAGCCGTTATCTTGCCACGCTCATCGATTAATATTGTCAGCGGTCTAAACCAAGCCTTTGATCAATTTCTTACACAGTTCGGCTTACACGCCTGGATGCCTGTGGCGGTATTAACCATCATCATTGGTGGCTTTGCTGGTATGGCCGCTTGGGTGCTTGGCCCTACCAAGGCTCTCATGGTGGCCGCTAAGGACGGCTGTGCCCCAGACTTCTTTGCTAAAACCAATCGCTTTGGTTCGCCCATTGGCGTTTTAATCGCACAGGCAATCATTGTGATAGCACTGTGCGGTATATTCTTATTATTTAAAACAGTCAGCGCCTCTTATTGGGTATTAAGTGATCTAACCGCGCAACTCGCTCTTATTTATTACATTTTATTATTCACATCAGCAATAAAATTACGCAGCGAAATGGACGCTGTGCCCGGGGCATACCGAATACCCGGAGGAAAAGTAGGCATTATTGTGGTTTGTGTCGTTGGCATTATCACTTGCTTAGTCGCGATTGCGCTCGGATTCTTACCACCCACTGACGTGAAAATAGACAATACAACCACTTATGAGTGGAGCTTAGCCATAGGGATTATTATTTTTACAGTTGCACCGCTGGTGATTTTCAGTTTAAGCAAGAAAGATAAGAAGGCTCAGTGCAATGTGAGAGATTGACCATTGTGTAGACCGCTAACAAATCTATAGAATAGCCCTGATAGCAAAGTCTCGTTTCGCGCACAAGGATTGGTGCCGACAACCTAAGAGGTGATGTCACCCCCCAAGGTACAGAATTCGGAGGTTGCTTTAAGATTCCAAGGAGAGGCCAGGACTGCCCTAAGGAATGCGCGTGACCTTGCTATCACCAATTTTCCTACCACCCACACCGTTAAATCAACTCAAATGCTCCATCAGGTTTATTAATCAGTGTTTTTTTCTCTGTGCGTGATAATCGCTTAATCAATGCCTCTAATCGTTTTGCTTCAGCGCCGGTTTCTAATTGCCATTGCGCCACCATTGCTTTCGGCGGAAAACTGCGGGTATATTTACATTTCGGGGTGCCCTGCTGATGCTCGCGATAACGCCGCTCAAGGTCAGTGGTGTAACCGGTGTAATAAGTGCCATTGCTGCACTCTAATATATAAACATAATGTGCCATGCAGCTATTATAAGCCTATCTTAAGGATCATTGCAGTGACTTTTGTTACAAAATTTTATATCATATACTTCTAGAATATATGAATATAAGGTTACTAATATGTCTCGCAATTTCAGTCATGCACCCCTTCTCCAAGCCGCTTCAAAAATCAGCCATATTGAATGCGACGAAGCTAAGCCGTTGCACTACGCCACTCACGCCCTTCAACACGCACTCGCTAAAGCTGATATTGACTACGCCGAACTATTACACCTCAGCGGGAAAACCATCAATTTAATCACAGATTCACTGGACCTACCTACCATTCATGACGCATCAGATATGCCAGCAGCTCTCAGTACGATCGATAGTGACCGACTAAGCAACCAAAATACAGATCTGTTAATCAGCGCAATACGACTCTTAATGCAACATGATAAAAATACAAAGGCAGCTTCAACAGCGACAGCAAAACCACGACTTTTTACCGAAGGAAAAACCTATCAAACAGCCAGTAAATTATTAAAATATTGCCACCTTCACGCAAATCCATTGTACAATACCAATGCCGCCAAATTGCACATAATAACAACCACGCCCAGCGCAGACAAAACCGACCTTACACAACAAACCAAAGACTTATTATTTAATATACTCGACACATTAGGCATCACTACACCCAATAATACTTCTGACATACCAGCCTGTGAAGCCTATTTACTCAGCACAGACACCACGGATAAACCACTGTTACTTAATGCGCTCCGTTGGTTACAAGGCACCATGCCACCACCTGACACACATACTGCGCCATCAGCAACGCCAAAGCATACCTAAATACACTTGAGGTATGCTTACTTGTGTGGGAGAATCGACAAAATTTTACCGCACATAACCAAGGCAGCCTAACTCGTGAGTATGCATAAAATAAAACCGATGCATAGCAGCTGCCAGTTGAATGACGGTGTACTATTCCATGCAACCTAAATTAAAAGAATAATGCGAAGCCTTTTATTTCATTTCCGTCCACCCAAACCTGCCGAGGTTGTTGCCGCAACCGGCCAATTAATCAAGCACACACCCGACAACCCAGAGAGCAATCATATACGAGATAAAATGAGGCGAATGATCAGCGATCCGTGTGCCGAACCTGATGCATTGCAAAACCAGTTAATTGATTTGCTCTACATCAACTTTGAATCACTTGGTGTTACTAGACCATTTAATGCAACTGATATTGAACGCTGCCGCAAGCAGATTGAAAACATATACGCGATAAAACCAGCGAGAAAAGATGCTTTACTTAAGGTCTTTGATTTAGCGAGTAATTATTTATTTACAGATAAAGAACCCCCCACTCCTTCACCTCGCACACCATAAACACATTGACTGCTTGATTTAAAGTACGTTAAAGTACCCGCCAATTGATGCCAGACCAACCAAAGGAGCAACATCATGAGATACAACTTCAATGCTTTAATGCCACCCAGTCGATAGCCTAGTTACAGGTTATTAATTCTTAGCCTTTGCTAGGCGAAATTCTATTTAAAAATTTTAACTGTGGATCATTGCATCTGCAGCAGTTTATATATTTAAAAAAGGAGAGACCATCATGCGTCATCTCGGATTTTTTGCGCGCCATTTTGCGCGTCGCGTCGCATTTCCTATTGCGATTGTTAGCAGCTGCGCTGAAGGCTTAACAGCCATTCCAGCATTAGCTGATCTAAGTTTTTGGATCCATCAAATGGTTCGACCACAAGATACCACATACAACAACTCGGAAGACTTTATAAAAGATCACTCAGGAATATTAGTGTTTATTTTAGCGGTAGCCGTCTGTGGAATACTGACAGACTATACACTAGAAGGAAAAAATTTTGTTGAACAAACAAAGCAAAAATTTAGAGAGCCAGAAGAGGAAACTAATACTTACTTACCCATCGCTGATGCGGTATAAAAAAATGCATCCCGGATAAACGGTTCCGTCGTTTATCCGGATTGCAAATAACCTCTACCCGATCACCATGGTAGATCACAATGAAATCAATTTTTAAATACCATCAATACAATACCGTTGCTCCCTTCGAAGTTTCCGATACTCTTGCAAAACATGTGCCACTGCGAGTTATCAGAACTTCCAAAATATGGAACTCTGGCTTATCCCATACTTTACCTAATTCAATTATTTCATTTTCACTCGCAATGCTTTTTGAAATGATCATACTGAACCCCTTAGATCTGATTTAAATTGCAACAACTTACGTACTAGTATCCAATGTAAAATTATCGCTTCCAACTCTAGTAGGATTAGGGCAATTACTAGCCGTGCAAGCACTACTAAAATGGTAGCAAATCTCATCATTAGCATAACTTGTATTTAGTGGAGCCGGACTTAGCGCCCCTGGCGTTATAGTAATATTTCTTAGCAGCATTGAATTTGCTCCTAACGCACCTGTGAAATGAGATATTGATGTTGATCTCCACTGAAACACGGTGACAGTATCAACGCCCGCTGCAATCAATTTTGAAGCAGATCCTACCGTGGTCTCTGTGGTGGCGCAACCAGTGCAATTCGACCCTGTACACATCGACACATGTACCTGCGTAATCGTTCGTGAAGCCGTACTTTTATTTTGAAAAGGAACTTCATTCCCTGAATGAGCTGGCGAGCCAATTGGAATTAAAATATTTGAAACATTAACATTAGCAGCATAAGTCATACTCAAGCCTAAAAGAGACACCAAAATAAAGACAAGAAAAGATCTATTAAAAACCACAATAAGCCCCGCATAGCAAAGATAATTCCAAACAGTAGAATATAATAAATTAAGCACTGTTGCAAAAGTAGCTAATCACAACCGTTAGGCAACAAAACCAAATAAACAACTCCATCGTTTACCCGGAATTATTAATACCCTGAACCCCACATCAGGCGCACCCCAGGCAAAGACCCGGGGTACGAGATGACAGAGTTAATACAATATGTTGTTATCACCTAGCTCTTCAGCAGATACCCCTTCAATAGTAATGGTTTGATTGTTTAGTAAACTTAAATCAATCACAGCATCACCATTAGCATTGTTGTACACGGGAACATCATCCGCGGAAGTCCAGAACGAATGCAGGTCAATAACATCTTCATTGGTATTAAAGTTCGACACCACTTCATCGCTGCCCCATGCCCAAGTAAAGCTATAAACATCTTGTCCATCGTCTACTACAGGACCGGGTGTGGGTACTGGATCAACAGCATCATCAACAGGTGGCGCTGTAGACTCACCCAATGCTTGCCCAATATCGCCTTGCACACCGCGAATATTATCGGCACTGAGCTCATCTGCAGACACATCTAACAAAGTAATGGTTTGGTTATTCATCATCGTTAGATCAATAACCGCATCACCACCTGCATTATTAGCGATTGAAAACTCGCTATAACTTGTCCAGAAGGCTGACAGATCCACCACATCCTGCGACGCATCAAAACCACTAATGCTATCGTGACTACCCCAACCCCACGTGTAGCTATAGACATCAGCTGCACCGTTATCATCCGGAACTGGATCAGGTGTTGGGTCAGGAGTAGGATCTGGAGCTGGCGTATCATCCACAGGTGGTTGTGTATCTACCGGTGGTGCAGATGCACCAGGATAGTTTCCACTAACACCATATATATTATTTGCTGATAACTCAGCAACAGATACACCTTCCAATGTAATGGTTTGGTTATTGATATTGGATAAATCAATCTCAGCATCACCACTGGCATTATCAGCCAACCCAATTGAACCGTAATCGGTCCAGAATGCCTGCAGATTGAGAACGTCTGTAGACGCATCAAAATCCGCCACGACTTCATCGGCACCCCAGTTCCAAGTGAAACTGTAAACACCATCAGCTCCTGGTTGCACAGGATCAGGTGCGGGTGTTGGATCTACCACAGGACCTGGTTCAGGTTCTGGAGTGGGATCAGGTGTCGGGGTTGGATCTGGATTGTCATTAACCGGTGGCACATTGTTTTGCCCAAACAAATCAGCAAAACCAATCGGGGCTTTAATAAAATGGTATGGCTCCAATTGATCGAGACTAATGCCTTCCAATATATAACGTTGATTATTGTTAAGCACATCAATCACCACCGAACCATTCTCTTCATACAACGCAAGGCTACTCAGATCGAATGCATAATTTAAATCAATTAAATCATGCTGCGGATTGTAATTTTCCAACACGGTATCACCGCTATTGTAATTCCAACCGAGTGTAACAAGACCTTGCACAAAGTTAAGTCCAGACAACTCAGAGGCATCCACACCCTCTAAAATTATCTTTTGATTATTAGCGAGATTGACTTGTGCATTACCATCGGCGTTATTCGCAATATCCAAATCTGAATATTGCACGCCGCCCAATTTAGACATTGATATGGCATCCTTATTGACATCAAAGTCTGTAATTACATCAACACCATTGGCATTTGCGGTGACTTCGACTTTATCGTAACCATCACCGGTAGTAATCGTATTCACACCTGCACCACCCGAGAAAGTTTCATCATAGTCACTGCCAGAAAGTGTATCATTACTTGCTGTGCCAAATGGGTTATCGTAACCACCAAAGCTGTCCATATAAAATAGGATATTGGTGCCGTATTCATCGGTGCTGGCTGAATTATTCAGTAATAAATTTGCTACGCCGCCAGGACCTTGCAGATGAGCGCTGGCCAAAATACCGGACAACGTCACTACGGCTGTTTCTTCCACACCATTTCGCGTGTAATTATAGGAAGTACCAATATAATCATCGATGGTCTTACCCGCCTGTTCAAGACGTGTATCGATCACCGTTGTATTCATCGCAAACGCTTCACGAATTGCAAGCTCTTGCGCTGTAGACATAAAATCTTCTTTGCTATTCACACCATTCTTACCAGTCCATGTACCCTGCCACTCGTTAGTCGCAGTGGAACCATAGAAACCGTTAGGTCCTGGCGTATAATAACCGAGGTCAATTAAAAGAGGTTCCCCGAATTGATACTTTCCTAAAAACCCCAACGTGTTATGCACGTGGTATTGCAAGGAAGATAAATCTTCAGGGTTTGAAAAATCCACGGTGGAACGATCGACATTACCTTTACTCGAATCAAATACCATCAACCAATCGAGATCATTCGGACCATAAGATTTAGTGGTATCGATGCCTGATTCGAAAGCACCGAGTGCTTCTAGAAAAGCTGAAAAATCATTACTGGCCATTGGTCTAACTCCCGTACTATTCGTACTTTGTTTACCAATTTGCCAAGCCTGCCAGTATTATAGTACAGATATCTCATTTCTCACTTTAAATATCAATATTATCACCTTGTTTTAATTCAATATAATCATCTTGTTGTGCCCACCTCTTGATACCGTTATCATAACCACTGGCCATATCATCAAGAAAAGGGACCCGCTTGAGAGCTTTCTTTAACGCCTCGCTCACATGCTTTGCAGTCTGCCTAGCGATACCACAAATCAGCTTAGCAGCCCCCAATTTACGCACCGTATTAATTGATGCCATCCACCAAAATCCTGGCTACCAACAAGATATCGCTGAATTTCATATCATCGCTGAAAATGTGCCACAAAGAAGGTCCGTACTATTACCACAACTTGATTCCATTGCTCAGTTTGCTCGCGAACGCGAAGCACGCAGTAATGACGGCCATAGCTGGATTTCCACAAACAACTTAGGCTTGGATTTAAATCAAACCATCTGGGATGCCAATGCACTAAAAGAATTGGATGTAGCTAAACTGGCGACACGCGCCGCCGCTTATAATTTATTAGCACAGCAACAAGAACTGATTATTGAAGTATCTAATGCCTACTTACAAATCTTACAAGCACAAGATTTAGTCGGTTACACATCTCAACAATACAAGTTCAGTCTCGAACAAGTCAGCGCATCTAAAATAAAACTAAAACACGGTGAAGCCACCATTACTGAATTTGAACAATCAGATGGTCGTGTAGCATTATTAAAAGGTGAATTAATTACCGCAAGAATTAATTTATATAATGCCAAACAGTCTTTATATGCCTTAACTAATAGGCAATATAAACGCATTCAAACCATGCCGCGTTTTCCATTAATCGTCCCGAAACCCAATCGCTTATCGGCTTGGCTTGATATTTTAATGCATAAAAACCTGACATTAATGGCTGATCAATACAGCTTACAAAGCCTGCAATCTAAAGTCACGGCAGCCAAAGCAAATTACCTACCTGTATTAACCGCCGTCGGCACCTACGATACCAATCAACGCGCTCACGTTGAAAATAATACTATCGGCACCAATCACAGAAACACTTTTGCCGTAGGTGCCAACATGACTTGGCCAATATTTCAGGGTGGCTTACGCCCTGCACAAGTGCGTCAAACTACCGATGAATATTTGCAGGTATATGCAAAGCTACATGAAGATTATCTAAACGCGGTGGAACAGACCAAACAATCATTTAATAATATCACCAAAGGCATAACACGCATTCGCGCCAATCGCCGAGCCATGGCCACCAACCAAAAAGCACTCAATCACGCCGAAGAAGGTTACCGCGCTGGCACTGAAACCGTGACTGACGTATTACAAATTCAAACACAGCTATTCTCATCTCAACAGCAATACGCCACTGATTATTATGCTTATATGCTAGCGATACTGCAGCTGAAACAAGCAGCGGGTATTTTGAGTGTGCAGAATTTATTGCTGTAACGTAACACGAACAAGCCTATCACGTTAATAAAAGCTTAATTTATGGCCATTATACTAGAGTCATATAAGTATATGATAGGTAAAGTATAAGATGCCAAGGCGATACACACAATCAGGCCAAAAAACCAAACACAAACAAGCTAAATACCTAGCGAAACATGCCGCCAAGCATGCCAGTAGGCAAAAAAAGCTAGCTAGGAAAGCCTTTGCCGCAGCGCCAGCAGCACCTACTGAAGATACATACGCTCCAAAAAGCTCATACCCCATTGATGGCACGCTTAATATCTCTTCTCGCAAGTCACTACTCGTTTGTATTTTACTTATGTTAGCCAAATGCACCTCGGGCATGGAAACTGCAGCTGACATGAAGGCTGTCGCTACAAGCAATATGCTTATACAATCATTTCAAATGGACGATGTTGCAATATGCAATAAACCGAAAAGAAGCATGCAATACAGCATGGGTAGCAAAAAGAGCGGATGGTTTAGCACACAAAAGAAGACTTTTGTTAGCTGCTCTCAAAAAGTAGGGCTCATGAGACCAAAGACGACAAGTGCTAGAAACAGGCAACATAAAAAGCTCGACCGAACCAAACTGACCTTACCTAAAGAATGTAATATGGAGGCCGCTAAACACTTTGCAAAAGTAGTTATCACGGTTGAGCATACCAGTAGTTATTCAAAAAAACACAAAGTCACTCACTGTGGCGAACTAGCTGAGCGGGTACTCTCTGAATTTATGTCATCAGATGACCCTGAACTGAGAAAACACCCCATAGGCATAGTGACATTAACACATCCTCTCGCCACCGATAACCATGCTTTTGCCATTATATTTGCTGAAAATAATGCACCAGCGCCTAGCTCAATTGTGGAAAGCAGCCTCGTAGATATCATAGATAAATATCCCGATGCGCAGGCTGTCGACTTATGGAACCACTTATCATTTCCACTTGCTCATTTCAATGACGCGGAGAAGTTCAAACAATCAATCACTGAGCATTTACCATACGTACTGCATAGTGGAGATGAGCCAGGTGCCCGCCTTCCAAAGGCGACAGCAAAAATCCAAAGGGTTGCTGATAAGTATTCAGAGAAAGTGCGTGATTATTATCATGGCCTTTCAAACTGCCAAATTGAAGTCATGCCAGCAGCACCACCGCCAGAGTGCACAATCGATACAACTGCATTCAAAGCATAACGTTACAATCTACTCTATAATATACCGACGAATATGAGCGAGCGGTATGCATGCAGAACCTGATCCAGAAAACCTTAGAAAAATGCAAAGTAGCAATTGGTTACACCGTTGTGCTGAGCTTAGCGATCAACTTATTAATGTTAACGGTGCCACTGTATATGCTGCAACTGTTTGATCGTGTGATCGCCAGTCAAAGCAGTGACACTCTAATTTTCTTAACCATTATTGCTATTGTGGCTCTGATTGTTATGGCGATCTTAGACATCGTAAGAAACCGCATTGGCGCGCGTATAGGTAACTGGCTTGATAATCAAATCAGTCCTGCTTCGCTACAACAATCCGTTACCCATCAATTGTGGGGAAATCATTACAGCAAACAAAGCCTGGTTGATGTGATGCAATTGCGGCAATTTATTTCCAGCCCAACATTCTTTGTTGTATTTGACGCACCATGGATCGTGGTGTATTTATTGGTGATTTATTTATTATCTGTTTCGCTAGGTGTGATTGCCACCGTCGGGGCAATCCTTTTAATTATTTTAGCAGTGCTAAACGAGACACTTGTACGTAAAAGAATGAAGCAAAGCCAAAAAGATCAATCCGCCACGCAATCCTTAGTAGAAAACACATTTAATAATGCTGAAGTCGTGCAAGCGATGGGTATGGTTGATGATATCGAAAAGCAATATCATCACTTAAATAAAACTGCTGCTGACAGCCGGCTGTCTGTAAGTGATCGATCAAATACCATCTCTTCAACAGCCAAGGTCATTCGTCTAATATTGCAGGTATTAATGCTAGGTGCCGGCGCTTATTTAGTGATTCAAGGTGAGCTGAGCGCTGGTAGCATGATTGCTGGTTCGATTATTATGGCACGTGCTATGCAGCCCATTGAGCAAGGCATTAGCGGCTGGAAAAGCATGGTGAATGCCTGGACCTCTTTCAAGAGACTAAAACAATTCTTTCATTCAAGCCCTGAAAAACACGAAGCATTAGAAGTTAAAAAATTATCAGGTGTTTTACAAGTCGAGCATCTGGCATTTGCAGCCACCAAACAATCACCTCGCATATTACAGGGCATCGGCTTTACATTAACTCAAGGGCATAGCCTAGCCGTTATTGGACCAACAGGTGCAGGAAAATCTACACTGGCACGTCTGATATTAGGCATATGGCCACCAAGCTTAGGTAATATTCGATTAGACAACATCGAAACCTACCAACTCGGCCAAGCCGCGTTAAATTTAAATATGGGTTACCTACCACAAGAACCGGCTTATTTTAATAACTCCATTAAAAATAATATTTCGCGTTATGGGCAACCGGACGAGCAAGCAATCATTAAAGCCGCCAAAACCGTTAATATCCACGAGGCTATTTTAAAACTACCTCACGGCTACAACACCCTAATGTCTGGCTATGAATTATCTGCCGGATTTAAACAGCGCATTGCATTAGCGCGTGCATTTTATAATGATCCCTGTTTGATAATATTAGATGAGCCAGAAAACCAAATGGATAATGATGGCTTGGTATCCTTAAACCGAGCAATTGAAGCAGCGAAACAACAAGGCACCAGCTTTGTGATTATCACCCATCGGCCACAACTCGGGCAATTATGTGAACATACATTAGTGCTGAGCCATGGCACATGTCAGCGTTATGCAAAAACCAGCGATGTGATGCAACCTCCGCAAGGAGGAAAGCATGAATAAACTCAATATCAAACGTGAAATTATTATTGGTTGTAGTGTAATTATTTTATTCTTTGGCGTATTTGGCTTATGGGCCACTTTCGCGCCACTAGAAAGTGCAGCTATTGCTCCTGGCAGTATCACCATTGCCGGTAAACATAAATCAATACAACATCTCGAAGGCGGCATCGTAAAATCACTAAACGTAAAAGAAAACAGCTTAGTAAAAAAGGGGCAGGTTTTATTAACATTACAAGAAACACACTCAAAAGCCAGCTTACAAATTATTCACTATGATTTGTATGAACAAATTGCTGTTCGTACCCGTTTACTTGCAGAACTGGAAGATAAACATGAATTTACTTTTCCTGATAGCATTCCAAAAAACAGTGATAATAAGAAAATAAAATCTATACTCGATGCGCAACGCTCGATTTTTCACTCCAACCAAAAAACCTTGCACGGCATGATATCCATACACAAAAAACGCATTACCGAGATCGATGAACAAATAGAAGGGCTGCAAGATAAATATAAAGCCAACCAAAAGCAATTAAAACTAATTGCTACTGAATTAAAAGATGTTAAAATATTAGCGCAGAAACGATTAATCAAAAAATCTCGTTTATTATCACTGCAACGTGAAGAGGCACGATTGGAGGGCCAGTTAGGTGAAAGCAAAGCAGCAATAGACAATAACCAACGTAAAATAGCTGAAATCGAATTAGAAATTCATTCATTGAAAAACCAACATCGCAAAGAATTACTGGCGCTGTTACATGAATCACAACAACAGTTAGCTGAACTAACTGAAAAACAACGCTCACAAACTGATGTACTCACTCGCGCCACTATTCGTGCACCGATCTCGGGCCGTGTCGTTGGACTCAAAGTGCATACGATTGGTGGCGTGGTATCACCAGGTGAAGTGTTAATGGATATTGTGCCTTCTAACGCGCACATGTTGGTAGAAGCCAAAGTCAGTCCATTGGATATTGATATTGTCATTCCTGGCCTAGTGGCCAAAGTCCGCGTTAGTGTGTTCCGTCAACGCGACGTGCCATTATTAATTGGTAAGGTCACAGAGGTGTCCGCAGATAGCTTTAAAGATGAACGCACGGGTGAATCATACTACTTAGCTCAGATTGATTTACCTGACAAGCAAATCGCTAAACTACCGGGTGGTAGTGTTTATCCTGGCATGCCTGTAGAGGTGATGATCATCACGCAAGAATCGACACCGTGGCAATACTTTATTGCGCCGATTCATAGAAGTTTTAATCACGCGTTCCGTGAAGAATAAACCTTAAGGTCGCACTGGAACAGGAACAGGTGCAGCAACAGGTGCAGCAGCAGGTGCAGCAGCAGGTGCAGCAGCAGGTGCAGCAAACAAACCAGGGTGCGGCACAACTGAACGGCGTGTAAATAATGGCGTTGCAAATTCGGTTAACACCCTTGTAAGATCAACAGGTCGCAGCACATGATCAGAACAAATGGCAGCATAAAACTTCCCAAATAATTCTTCGTCTTTAGGGAAAGCATTCAAAGGATCTGTAATATCACGCCCATTAAATGTGGTAGGAGCAATTCTAATCATTGAATCGAGGACTCGATACAACGCGCTATACGTTTGCAAATAGGTGCTCTCATCAACGTCACCATCACGCCGCCTTTTTTTAGTCGGCTTTAATGGCACGCTAGGGTCTAACGCTTCTCGCTCGGCCGCTCGAAAAGCTCGATTAGCACGCAAACAACCCACACGCTCATCCGCTAAAGCACTATATGCTGGACCAGCACCATGAGTCATCATAAACTGACCGACGCTCTGTACCAAAATACGTGTCATGCTATCTAAAGTTTCATGATCTTTAGGTAACTCATCAAACAAACTTTGTCTCGCATCAATCGCTTCAGGCGCTCCTCTACTCACTTCAATCCCCTTACTGTAACCAATTAATAGTTTCTACAACGTGCTGATATATGTTATGACACCGATATTATGAAACTATTAAATAGTAAAAGATAAAGCAACTTAATCATTAAGGACAGCTTAAATGATCACTAAATGCTTATGATTTCGCACTCAAATCCGAACTCAATACATTAGACTTACGATAAAGTCTATATAGAATAAACAACATCACGGCAGCAACTAAGTTAATACCAATCATCACACCACTCACTGGTTGAGCAGAAAATGTCATCCAATACTTAACACCAACTCCATAATTAATACCAAAGCCACTCTTACCAACACTTATAATAAATCCAGCAAGCGAGTAAAATACATTATGAAAATGTGGCGTTTGAAAATTAATTAACTGAATTGCCCATGATATGGCAGACATACCATAACCTGCAGGATTGTTTTTCCATAACTCAATACCAGCCGCCACACTTAAACTACTTATGCCTAAGTAAATTAATAAACTGATCAAAAGCCCTTTTGACCATGGTTCAGTAATTACAATCCGTTGAGCACTGTGAGCAACTGCCGAATTAATCAATGGTGCCATCGCATCAACACAATGCACAAATCCAATCCCAAGCAGCACAATACCGGCAACCACTTGAACTATCGAAAAAAACTTACGCATAAACGTTACTCCTGCTATTTATTATCTATACAACCAATGCGAATTGTACAGATATTAGTCAGAAATCAAACCGCAGGGGCTTTACCTAGATGACTAAATCGTCATTGCGAGCCAGGCAGTGGCGAAGCAATCTCATGACTGAAGCTTAGATTGCTTCGTCGCAGGCTCCTCACAATGACATAGTTGATAACAGCAAAGCAGTGCGGGATAATAACGGGCATGTTATTATCATCTCATGACTTTCCATCGCGCTATTTTGAGTATTTTATTACTGCTACTCGTTGGCAGTCTACTTGCCACCCCCATGAATAAACGCACCTATAAAATCATCCAAAACAGCATCAAGACCTCAAAAGATAAAGACCAAGTTTATGATTTCACCCCCGGCCTAGGGGCTATGCTGCGCAGCAGTGATGGCGAGGTATCCGCCCTACTGAATTATTTAATTCAAATAGACAGTGTTTGGTTAACCAATAATCCAACAGCCAGCAATGGTCTCGGTATTCCACTATCCAAAGCCTATTTATCCGGCAATATCCACCGCCTAACTTATTATATGTCGTATGATTTTGCGCAAACTAATTTAGATCAAGCCAATGTGGGTATCGGCTGGAAACACTTTAATACTCAAGCCGGCCAAATCGAACCTTATTTTGGCTTGGTCAATGACGTTGGTGACAATGCTTATAACTTTATTGCCGTGCCTTTAAACGTTGCGGCCTTTAGCCCTAATTATTCCGAAGGGTTAGTTTTTGAAGCTTACTCACCACACTTTGTGCAACAAGGTACAATCTTTGGCCAAAGCGCCAATACAACAAGTGGGCCCGCCACCACATTGAACGCCACTCTGCGCACGCTGTATGTGCCCATCCATAGCAAACACAAAGTACTGCACTTTGCAGTGAATGGCTGGACTAATACTGTCGGCAGCCCACACCAAGCACAATTTTTTAGCTTGCCTGGAATTAATTTGGCAACTGCTCGCTCCATGGTAAATACTAGTAGCATCCCTAACGTTAAAACCTATCAAGTATTTGACGGTGAATTTGTGGGTTTAAAAGGCCCATTCAATTTTCAATCGGAGTACACCTATACCTGGGTGAACCGCATGAATTCGCAACCCACCTTACACTTTAGCGGTTATTACTTTATTGCCAGTTATTTTCTCACCGGTGAATCACGCGACTATCAATATCCTGACGGTTACTTTATTGGCATTACTAAAATTCGCCATCGCTACGGAGCCGTACAATTATTAGCGCGTTACAGTGCACTTAATCTGAATAGTGATAACGTGCATGGCGGCGCTGAATATGATTACGCCGCCGGTTTAAATTGGTATATCACCCGCATGGCAGAATTGTCAGTAAACTACATTCATGCTAATGGCAACCCTACCTTCTCAGGCAGTCACCAAACATCAAACATCTATGCATTACGCTTACAAATAGGCCTTTAATTGATCATTATCCTTATATCAAATAGTACGGCTCTGCATTATTCAATTCAAAAATCATTCTAGTATAAATACCAACAATCTATATAATTTTTGCACTGTGGGAAATATAATAGGGAGAAATACAATGTCGCGTCACGCAATTCAAAGCACGTATGCAGCAGCCGATAAAGTCACAAACGACGATACGCAGCAAACCACCGTTTGCAATTTAGCCATAAAAACTCACGCTGCATTTAAAGCAGGTAGCGACGAAGATGTATTGCCTAGCGACTTAAGTAAACACCGATTTGAAGCATGCTCATTACATGGCGTGGATTTTTCAGACGCTGACTTAACCGACACTGTATTCGGCAAGGATACTTATTTATATAATATTAATTTCTACAATCAAGATCTGACAAAAGTCACCTTTGATCCTAAATGCAAAGTACGCGCCTATGGCCAGGACCGTACAACAATACAACCATTTAACTTAACTAACGCAAAAGTAACCCACGAACAATTATTGCTATTTATTAAGCGCGGTGTTGTAGACATCACCCAAATCAACTGGGAAATTCAGTCTGAAGTAGTGCAACAAAACAAAGTAAATTATCAAGCATTATGCCACGTGATGAATGCCTGTAGAGACCTGGCACTTAACAAACAAGACACCCCTTTTACCATTGATAGTTTTAGCACTTCCTACCGACGCTCTCCTGCTAACAAAGAAAATAAATTACAACAACTGGTTAGTCTTTGCGACCCCTCAATTTCCTCAAGCAGTGAAGGCTATACCCATATAGATATAAATAGCCCTTTTTTTACTGCACAGAAATATGCTTTCGCTGATGTTATTTATACATTAGAACAAGAGCGCGCACGACTTGATACAGAGCATGATAAAATCAAAAATAACGGCTACCATCATCGCATTTTGGATGGCCAATTTACTGCAGTACGAACATATACAGACTGCGATTTTAATCGTAGCTCGTTAAGAAACGTCACCTATCAATACGAAAAAACACGCTACAAAAGATGTCATTTTGCTGACAGTAACCTTGCACCTAAGAGCATAAAAGATCGTACTTCATCTGGCTTTTCATCATTCTTAAGGTTTCAACAGTGTGAATTTACAGGCAGCAGCACGATTGAATCGAACGAAGAAGTGGCCTCAAAATTGCAGTTCATTGATTCAAGCTTTACCAATACAACACTGAACGGAAACTTTAATTGCAGTAGTTTTAGCAACCCCTACCAAAATGAAGTTTCGCCAGCGGCACAGGCCTGCACTTTTACAAGCAGCACACTCAATGGCTCATTTCGTGGCGTATCATTTGTTTCGGCACGTATAACTAGCAGCAAATTAAACGGTGATTTCACTCATGCCAATTTTAACCAAGCCCATTTAACGGGTTGTGACCTGTCAACAATGACTTACTCAAAAGGGGCATTTGCTAGAACAACCTTAAAAAGATGCACGGTAAACAGCCATGAGAGAATCATGCACTTAATGTTGGTTGGTGGTGCAGATATCATGCAACTTGATTGGAAAAAAATGGGTCGTGACCCAGCTCCTTATACTGAATTGCATCGCCTATTTTTATTGTCTAATGCAACCAAAGTCAAACAAACACCTATGTTCATTCATTTAATGTGTGATGAAAGTAGACATGTACGTTCATTGACTGATATTCAATCCGCTCTGAATGCGGAAGGTAAAAGTCATCACACACGCTTTGTGCCTGATATCTTCTTACGCCATGCAGAAAGAAATAGCTACTACAGAAAATTAAAAGAGCTTGATTTACCAAGCAAGAGCTTGGCATCTCCTCCAAGAACTTAAACGCGAACTTGTCATCCCTGGCCCCGACCAGGGATCCTGAATTATATTATATGGATCCCGGATCAAGTCCGGGATGACAGTCACAAACAAAGCCTAACCATGTAGCCTCTTCATTTCAGCTTAAAGAGAATTTAATGAAACTGCCGGCGGCGTACTGGAACCCGTACATGGATCAGCTAAACAACTCACAACAAAACAAGCCGCACTACTAAATGCACTAATTCCAGGATCACCAGTAAAGGGTATTATTGCGTCAACCGAAACTGAACCAATAGATCCAACAGTGATACCATTCTCGTTTGCAATATTGTAAATGGCCGCCCCATTAATAGTCTTAATCCATGTTGTATCAATTGAAAACCCCCCTTGCGCGGCTTGCCTGGGAATCGAGCCAAGTGAGCTACTACAGCTACTATCCGAATAGTATTGTACACTCACATTTTCAATCGTCATTGAAGAAACATTTCCTTCAGTAACAGTTATTGTTCCAGCAGGAGCGTGACTGCTGCCAGCTGAAAATATTGAAGGCATATCGGCAAATACACTAGTGCTAATAAAAAAGGTTAAAATAAATAGTAAAAATTTCTTCATACTCCCTCCTTGGTAAATACCTAAAAATGATAACTAGGGGCTAAATAGTTGCTTCCCATCTGGCTCAACAGATCCAGAGGAACCACCTTCAGACATACTAAAACTTAGTAATTTAAGCATGGGTTTTTGCCAAACATCACTCTCACCACCATGATCGTCTTGATGTGTCTCTATTAGTTTTTCCATATTTAATAACTCTATCTGTTAGTGTGATGTTTAAGAACCTGCTAATTGACTCTGGTAATTAGTATACATATACGCATGAATAGCAGCAACTAGTTTTTGATGCTGGTTTAAATATTGACCAGGCCTTAAATAATCTGAAAGTTGGGCATTAAACTCAATTTTCCCCTGCCTTCTATATTGCTCGAATTTGTCTAGTGTTGCCGGAATAATTCCACCATTTTTCTGGATTTTTTGGTATATTGGGCTCGGTATACCATGGCGCTTTAGGTATTCACGAATTAAGTATCTACCTATCCCTCGGTGATTTTTTTGATGGGATGGTAAGTGATAGCAAAACTCAACTAACTTTGGATAGAGAAGAGGGTAGCGGTACTCATAACCCATCGACTCAGCCAGCACGCTGCTATACTCTATTCGCATTCTTATAGACTGGCTAGCTGGCCCTTGAAGTAAATTCCATTCATTTGCTCTAATAGTCATAGGATATTTACAATTAGCTTGCCTTGTTAAGGTCGAAATTGCCTTATACACATAAGGGTTTGAAAGCTTCACAAACTGCGCGTATTTTTTCAGCCGTCTGATATGAGACCACCCGTCACTATTCCTTTGTTCTGCAGCTAGCCTCTTCCACATTGCATATAAGCTTTGGTTTTGTCGTATTGAAGCCAACAGGTTACTAAAAGATGCATAACCAGAAACGCACTCATCCCCACCTGCTCCGCTAAGCAGTACTTTCTTCTTTGAACTTACAACAGCACGATTTATATTTTGCGAAAGCATAAAGAATAAATAAGGCGCACAGCCCGCAAAAATTTTACTGCAGTAATCTAATTCTAGCAACGGATCAAAATTCGTCGCATCTATTAAAGACACTTCACTATGATTAAAGTGCTTTAATATCATTTCAGCCAATGTTAGGTCATCACTCTTTAAAGAACCTGCTGGAGCGACATGCATAAATAATGGGTATTCTAAATGCTGTGTTTTTGCCGCCGTTAAAATAGCGCTTGAATCTAACCCACCACTTAACTCTCCCGCTAGTAAATCCTCGTTTGTTTGGGAGTTAAATAAAATAGACTCGCTCATCAGCTCATCAAACCTATCTAAATAAGACTTTTTATTACCCAAGACAAGATCTGACGCATTAGGATCTAATTGCCAAAATAGTTTTTTCTGCCTTGAACCACAAGCCATAATTCGTAAAATGCTCCCTGGTTCAGAGCGATAAATATTTTGGTAATATGTCTCATCCGAATAGACTTGGTTAAAGCCAAACAGGTTGGATAACATTCCACTATTATACTGTATCGAGGTAGGTAAATTCTTTATTATATCAGGAATATTGGATCCAAAAATAAGAACATTAGCATCACAATAATAATAAATTGGCTGACAACCAAAGTGATCTCTTACCATGATTATTTGATTTGTTTTAGCGCTTATAAACACAAAGGCATAAGCACCCGGCAACCCTCGCCAAAATGATTCTTTTTCCGCATTTAAATACAGTAATGGGGTAGTATTTATAATATTGTTTGCAGCACTACCTGAAAAATAAAAACCTTTATTATTTTTTGGCCAATTGCTCGCATTTATTATAGTTCTATTTTTTATCGCTCACATCCACATCTGACACGAAAACCATCTAATACTACTAATAAATTTACTGTAAATAAAGCTATAAACTTAGCAGAAGCTTATTCTTTAAAGAAATCCTTAACCGTATCAAACCACGAGCGTGATTTAGGTCGGTGATTTTTATCATCAGCGTCTAACATATCATCAAATGCTTTTAGATGAGCCTTATGGGCATCAGATAAACGCACTGGCGTTTCAACCGCGACACGGCAAATCAAATCACCCGTCGTGCTACCGCGTACGCCTTTAATGCCTTTGCCACGCAAACGGAATGACTTACCGGTTTGTGTTTCAGCAGGGATTTTTAAATTAACCGCACCTTCCAGAGTCGGCACTTCGATTTCACCGCCGATCGCAGCTTGTACAAAACTAATCGGCACTTGTGTGTACAAATGATTGCCATCACGCTCAAAGATTGGGTGACGCTTAACTTTAATCTGCACATATAAATCACCAGCGGGAGCACCATGCTGCCCTGCTTCACCTTCACCCGACAAACGGATGCGATCACCGGTATCAACACCAGCAGGAATTTTTACTGATAATGTTTTACGTTTTTGAACTCGGCCTTGACCACGACAACTTGTGCAAGGATCTTTAATGACTTGACCGCTGCCCTGGCAGGCACGACACGGTTGTTGCACCGCAATAAAACCATGCTGGATTTGAACTTGTCCACGACCTTGGCAGGTTCCGCAAGTCGTTGGCGATGAACCTTTCTTCGCACCTGAACCATTACAGGGCTCACAAGCAGCATAGGTAGGCACCTCAATATTCTCATTACAGCCCTTGAATGCATGCTCTAAGTCAATTTCTAATTCATAACCTAAATCAGCACCGCGTGCTTGGCGTTGTTGGCCACCGCGACCACCAAAGATATCACCAAAAATATCACCAAAGATATCGCCCATATCACCAAAGCCTGCGCCGCCAAAACCACCACCAGCTGCACCGCTAACACCAGCATGACCAAATTGATCATAGGATTGACGTTTTTGTTGATCGGATAATACTTCGTAAGCTTCACGCGCCTCTTTAAAAGAAGCTTCTGATTCTTTGTCACCCGGATTACGATCAGGATGATGCTTCATAGCTAAGCGACGAAAAGCTTTTTTAATTTCATCACCTTCTGCACTACGGCTAACACCAAGAACTTCATAATAATCGCGTTGTGACATATTTGTTACCTTATCTAAACAAATCTGCCCCGAAACAATTCGAGGCAGTTTTTAAAACGTTTTGAAACGAAAGACTAGTCTTTCTTCTCATCATCTTTAACTTCTTCAAACTCAGCATCGACAACATCGTCTTTGCCTGCGTCTGCAGATGCACCTTCGCTAGAGGCTTGTTCGCCACCAGCTTGTTGCTGTGCTTGATCACCACCTTGCTCAGCATATACACGCTCAGCCAGCTTAGAAGAAACTTCAGTCAATGCATTAGTCTTAGCTTCGATTTCATCTTTATCTTCGCCTTTAAGCACTTCTTTTAATTCTTCAACAGCTTTTTCGATACTTTCTTTTTCAGCTGCTTCAACTTTATCACCCAAATCTTTCAGTGATTTAGTAGTAGCATGAACCATAGCATCCGCTTTATTGCGCACTTCAACTAACGCATGGAACTTTTCGTCCGCATCTTTGTTAGCTTCAGCATCACGTACCATTGCTTCCACTTCTTCGTCTGATAAACCACTGGAAGCTTTAATCACAATCGATTGCTCTTTACCAGTAGCTTTATCTTTAGCAGATACATGCAAGATACCATTAGCATCAATATCAAAGCCCACTTCAATTTGTGGTGTACCACGTGGTGCAGGTGGAATATCGCTTAAGTCGAAACGACCCAATGATTTATTGGCAGAAGCCATTTCACGCTCACCTTGCAATACGTGTACCGTTACTGCTGTTTGATTATCATCAGCGGTTGAGAATACTTGCTGTGCTTTGGTTGGGATCGTAGTGTTTTTGTCGATCAACTTAGTCATCACACCACCCATGGTTTCAATACCCAATGATAATGGCGTTACGTCTAACAACAACACATCTTTAACATCACCGGATAACACCGCACCTTGAATCGCAGCACCCATCGCTACCGCTTCATCAGGGTTAACGTCACGGCGAGGCTCTTTACCAAAGAAATCTTTTACTGTTTCTTGCACTTTAGGCATACGTGTTTGACCACCCACCAAAATAACATCAGTGATATCAGAAACGCTCAAACCAGCATCTTTAATCGCAATCTTACAAGGTTCAACAGTACGCGCTACTAAGTCTTCAACTAACGCTTCCAACTTGGCTCGAGTCACACGAATATTTAAGTGCTTAGGACCTGAAGCATCAGCAGTCACATAAGGTAAGTTCACATCAGTTTGCGCTGTTGATGATAATTCAATTTTTGCTTTCTCTGCTGCTTCTTTTAAGCGTTGTAAAGCTAATGGATCCGAACGTAAATCTACGCCAGAATCCTTCTTGAATTCATCTACTAAGTAATCGATCAAACGCATATCGAAATCTTCACCACCAAGGAATGTATCACCATTGGTTGCTAACACTTCGAACTGATGCTCGCCATCAACGTCTGCGATTTCAATAATTGATACGTCAAACGTACCACCACCCAAATCGTAAACAGCGATTTTAGCGTCGCCTTTATTTTTATCTAAACCATAAGCCAATGCAGCGGCAGTGGGTTCGTTAATAATACGTTTAACGTCTAAGCCTGCAATCTTACCTGCATCTTTAGTGGCTTGACGTTGTGAATCGTTAAAGTAAGCCGGCACTGTAATCACCGCCTCTTTAATATCTTCACCTAAATAATCTTCTGCGGTTTTCTTCATCTTCATTAAGACTTCAGCAGATACTTGTGGTGGTGCCATTTTCTTGTCACCCAACACTTCAACCCAAGCATCGCCATTATCCGCCTTGACGATTTTATACGGTACCATTTTGATATCTTTTTGAACCACATCATCGTCAAATTTACGACCGATCAAACGCTTGATCGCGTATAAGGTATTTTCTGGATTGGTAACCGATTGACGCTTAGCTGGTGCACCGACCAACACTTCGCCCTCTTTATTGTATGCAACAATCGATGGCGTAGTACGCGCACCTTCCGCATTTTCGATCACACGCACTTTAGTGCCTTCCATAATAGATACGCAAGAGTTAGTGGTTCCTAAATCTATGCCGATAATTTTTGAGGCCATTACTGGTTTCTCCTTTGTGTCAAATTCATGTTGGCTACTAGATGGGGGCCTCGGAATGGATTTCAAGCAATTCAAGCAAAATAGTTTACTGCCTTACCATCCCACATTAAGACAGCCGTCATTGTGAGGAGCTTGCGACGAAGCAATCTAGCTCTTGTCATGAGATTGCCACGCCACTGCGTGGCTCGCAATGACGGAATACGCGATAACACCTAATCATCTTATTGATTTTAATTGATTTATTTTGCAGGCGAACGACTAAGGGTTGGCAGGTTATGCACACCGGCCATGCGTGCCTGCATGTCCTGGGCATTGGTTTGAGCAGATAGAATTTTTTGACGGAAGAAAGCTGACACTTTATCGCCAGCCATTTTGTCATGAATGGCGGCCAGCAACATCACAGCAGATTCTATTGATTCAGGTGTTTCCATCGAAATACCTTGATCAACATCACCCTCAAGCTTGCCCCATCCGGCATATATAAAGGTATAGTGACAATGCACTAAATCGCGCTCTTGCTGATAAGGACTAGAAGCCTTACTCTCGATGGCTTCACTGTCTGCTATGACCTTAATTTGCTCAAGCGCATTACAGAAATCATTGTAGCTAATCACGCTAGCGGGGGAATAAAAGTACTCATATACCGCTTTATTAATATCCGAAATGACCTGTTTTAAGTGGTCACAATCTAAATCAAAGCTAAAGGACTTACTAGGTTGTTGATCTAATGAATCTAATGAGGGCAAATCGCGCTTAAAACTGACCACATTATCACCATAATGATTAACACGGTCTGGGATAGCTAAACGCTGTGGATCTACCGCCTCGCAGCCTACCCAGTCTTTAACCACCGCATTAGAACGACAACGCACATAATCCAACCACTCATTCAAGGCTTTACGGGCCTCGGCATGACCACGATGAATTTGTAACTCATTGTCTTTTGGTAAGCTCATAGTTACCAGTATAGAGAGATCAGATTAAATTAACCTTAAATCGATACCTACCGACACCTGGTTAATATTCCTCCTGGATCCCGGGTCTTCGCCCGGGATGACAAACGAACATCACTTGCCACCTACACTGCTTTGTCATTCTTGCGAAAGCAGGAATCCATTCATATTGGATCCCGGCTCATAGGCTGGGATGACAAACGAACATCACTTGCCACCTACACTGCTTTGTCATTCTTGCGAAA
>JARGNX010000004.1:0-115442 GCA_029210045.1 Coxiellaceae bacterium | reverse complement strand
GGGATGACAAACGAACATCACTTGCCACCTACACTGCTTTGTCATTCTTGCGAAAGCAGGAATCCATTCATATTGGATGCCGGCTCATAGGCTGGGATGACAAACGAACATCACTTGCCGCCTACATTGTTTTGTCATTCCTGCGAAAGCAGGAATCCATTCATATTGGATGCCGGCTCATAGGCTGGGATGACAAAGCAGATCCTGGATGACTCATTCAAAATGGCTAATCGTTCAAAATTGACCAAATATGAACTTACTGGGCTACCATCACCATGGCAGCTCGAAGAACCCGGCCGTTTAATGAATACCCCTTCTGCAGCACCTGCACCACCGTATTTTCAGGTTGACCACTATTTGGCACCGCTGACATGGCTTCATGCTGCTCAGGGTTAAAGGCATCACCGGGCTGAGGCGCGATAGCATCGACACCATGTTTAGCTAAAGCTTTTTCAAACATATCTAAAGTGAGCTCGATACCTTGACGCATAGACTTGGCAGCTTCATCGGTTGGTTCTGGGCCTTCGATGGCACGCGTTAGGCTATCAATAACTGGCAACATATCAGACAGCAGCTTCTCGGCACCAAATTTATGTGCATTTTGCACGTCACGCTCGGCACGCTTGCGTACATTTTCTAACTCAGCGTGCGCTAGGATAGCTTTGTCTTTGAACTCAGCTACCTTTTGCTCGGCGGCAGTTAGCTGATCTTCCAAAGCTTGGTGCGATGGGAACTCCAACCCTTCTTGCAGCTCTGTTTCTTCTTGATCATCAGTAACAGCATCTTCCAACTCATTCACAGCTGCATCTTCATCAATTTCTTGCCACTTGCTTTTATTGGACGCTTCGTCTTTTTTGCTCATTTTTATTCCGCTCACAGGTAGTTCGTTTGGCTTGCCTAACAAGATAAGGCTTTTGTAAGAAAATTCAAGCACCGTTTCGTTATTCAATGCTATTTTGATACACTGTTTATAACTTCATAGGCAGACACCGTTGGACAAATAATGAACCAGAAAAGTCAATTTGAGCGCGTTGGACTAATTGCGCGTTTTGGCGTACGTAATATTCCTACCACATTGGAAGCGTTAAAAGATCACCTGCTGAATACAGGTCGAACAGTTGTGATAGAAGAAAAAACGGCGCAGATGATTGAAACCGGTGACTTGCCTGTTATCCACTGCTTGGAACTAGCCAAGCATTGTGACGTATTAATTGTTGTCGGCGGTGATGGTAGCTTATTGCATGCGGCGCACATTGCGCTAAAAAATAATTTACCGATCTTTGGCATTAACCGTGGTCGCTTAGGTTTTTTAACCGATATCCCACCCGATCAACTAGAAAAAGTCGATGCGGTACTCGATGGTAAGTATGTCTTGGAGGAACGCTTTTTGGTTGGCGCGCAAGTACACGATGATACTGAGCAAATTGCTGAGTTAGAAGCATTGAATGATGTAGTGCTGTTGCATGCGGATGCAACGCACATGATTGAGTTTGAACTGACGATTAACAATGAATTTGTTTGTCGCCAATTGGCCGATGGTTTAATTATTGCTACGCCTACTGGATCTACGGCTTACGCTTTATCCGGTGGCGGGCCGATTATGCATCCACATTTAGAGACCTTAGTCATGGTACCCATGTTTCCGCATACGTTAAGCAACCGCCCCATCGTGGTTCAAGCTGATGCTGACATTGATTTACGCTTGACTGCGTCGAACGATAATGCCGCCTATATCAGTTGTGACGGCATGCAACGCGTAGACATTCCTTCCGAAGGTCGTATACATATATTCAAAAAACCCGAAGCCTTACAATTAATTCACCCCATGGATTACAGCTATTACGGCACGTTACGTGACAAGCTGGGTTGGCAGCATTACGCTGAACGCGGTTAATGGAGGACATCTGATGTTAACGCACATTAATTTAAAAAACTTTGTATTGGTCGATGAATTATCATTAGAACTCGCCGATGGGTTTCATGCGTTTACTGGTGAGACCGGTGCGGGTAAATCCATTTTATTGGATGCGATTAATTTAGCATTGGGAACACGTGCTGAAGCTCGCTATGTAAAAAGCGGTAGCACACGATGTGATATTAATTTAATTTTTGATATTAGTGATCAACCCGACATTCAGCAATGGCTTGAGCAACATGAACTGAATGATGATGGCGAATGCTTATTACGCCGCAGCATTTATGCTGACGGTAAATCGCGCGCAACTATTAACGGTCACCCAAGCCCGCTGCATTTATTAAAAGAATTAGGCCAGCATATGTTACAAGTGCACGGCCAGCATCAACACCAGCTATTATTAAAACCCAAATACCAGCAGCACCTTTTAGATCAATATGGTTTACACCAAAATATGCTGCAACAACTTGATAGCTTTTATCAGCAACACCAACAGGTTCAACAACAAATTGAATTATTGACCGCAAAAGCAGCCGATCGCGATGATCAGTTATCGTTATATGAATACCAACATACCGAGCTGGAACAAGCCGCGATTGAAGAAGGTGAGTGGCAAACTTTGCACCAGGAACATCAGCGTTTGCACCAATCCAAAAGCTTAATTGGCGCATTAAATCAAGCGATCGAATACACGGCCGAAGGTGAATCAGTCAATGCATTGACCTTATTGCAACAAGCCACGGACCAATTGAACACCATTGGCTTTAGTGATGAACAATTGGATAGTGCAAAAGCATTATTGAATACAGCCTGTATTCATGTACAAGAAGCCGAATCTGAGCTTAATAGTTATCGCCAAGGTTTAGACTTAAGCCCTGAGCGTTTACAACAGATCGAAACACGCTTAAATATTATTTCCGACCTAGCACGCAAACATCATGTCGAGCCAGAAGCATTAAAAGAAGTACAAAGCAGCTTACAACAAAAAGTAGAGCAATTAAAAAATCTCGATGAACATTTGATTGAACTGCAACAGCAACAAAAAACTATTTTGATAGACTATAAAAAAGTCGCAACCAAACTAACAGCTAGCCGTAAAAAACTAGCAAAGAGCTTAGCTAAAACCATTACTACTTTATTAACCCAATTGAATATGGCCGATAGTCAATTTGCGATTGAGCTCATTACTAATGACAGTGACATTAGCGCCACTGGTCAAGAAAGCATTCAGTTCACGCTCAGCGCCAATCCTGGTCAACCCTTAGCACCGTTACAAAAAGTTGCTTCCGGTGGTGAATTGTCGCGAATCTGTTTAGCCATTCTAGCCAGCCTCGCTGGTAAACAAGCGATACCAACGCTTATCTTTGATGAAATTGATACTGGCATTAGTGGCAAAACGGCCGACACCGTTGCCAAGTTATTAAAACAAATCAGCCAAACCTTGCAAATCATGTGCGTTACGCATTTACCGCAAGTCGCCTCACAAGCCAAACATCATTACCGTGTAGAAAAGCAGGTAAAAGGTAAATCAACCACAACGACCATTATCAAACTCGATAAAAAGCAACGTATCCATGAAACGGCTCGCTTGCTCGCTGGTGAAACTATTAATAAACAAGCACTGGATAACGCTAAAGCTTTATTAATTGCTTAGGCCACACAACGTTTACAAACCCCATAGATGGTTAAATTGTGATCGGTCATTTGGAAGTTAGCAGCATCTGCAATGTGTTGTTGGCGCTGTTCAATCACATCATCGACAAACTCTTCTACGTGGTTACACTTTACACACACCAGGTGATCGTGATGCTCACCTTGATCGATTTCAAAAACTGAATGGCCACCTTCAAAATTATGGCGCACAATCAAACCAGACTCATCAAATTGGGTTAGCACACGGTAGACAGTTGCTAAACCCACTTCTTCACCCATATCCTTTAGACGCTGATAAACATCTTCTGCACTTAAGTGATGAGGGTTCGCTTCTTCCAAGATACGCAATACCTTCATGCGCGGTAATGTAACTTTAAGACCCGCTTTGCGTAAATTATCGTCTTCCATCGGCATTGATCAGTCTCCAACCATTTGCTTCCGACTATAAATAGAGTATCATCCCATGCTTAGCAAACAGAGCCTAATTAAGGAGCCAGCTGATGATCCGATCGACGATTGTAGCATTAATTGCAGTAACATGTCTTACGTTGGTAGGTTGTGGTTCATTATTTCGCGTCCATCGCCTGGACGTACAACAAGGCAACGTCATCACGGCCGAGATGATGCAAAAACTACACAAAGGCATGTCACGTCAAGCCGTATTAGCATTATTGGGTGACCCCGTGTTAACCACATTGTTTGAAGGCAACGAATTAGAATACGTTTATACCTGGAAACCTGGCTACGGTACATTTACCGAAAAACGTTTGACCGTATTATTCCACAATGGTCGCGTGACAGATTTCAGACAAACGCAATTTAAAAAATAATGCGTGTATTAGTTATTGGTGCCACCGGCCATACCGGCCAATGCGTTTTAAAACATTTAAATAATACTAAACATTCCGCATGTGGCTTAATTCGATCAGCAGACCAAGCCGATAACATTACTGCATTCAATGCAAAGCCAATTGTTGGCGATCTAGAAAAAAACCTTGATACTGCTGTAGAAGGCAAAGATGCGATTATTTTTGTTGCTGGCTCACGAGGTAAAAACGTAGAGGGTGTAGATTATAAAGGTGTGAAAAATGCCGTAGCTGCTGCGATTAAAGCCAATGTTATACGGTTTTTATATATTGGCTCTCTCAACACCAATAAACCACGCCAACAATACATCCAAGAAATGCACAATTACTATAAAAAAAATAAACAACACGCACCTGAAGGGTTAGTAAAAAACATCGAAAGTGATGGCTACTATAACTACCTGCAAATGAAAGCACTCGCCGAAAAAAGCATAACCGAATCTCCCTTGGACTATACCATTCTACGCGCCGGTCTATTAACCCATGAAACAGATACCCACGGCGTGAGCATTACAATTGGCGGCACTCACGAATTTGGCACCACATCACGTGACGCTATTGCTCAGTGCTTTATTGCCGCCTTGGATAGCCCTAATACCAGTCGTAAAACTTACACTGTCTTAGATGGCGACACCCCAACAAACCAGGCATTTAACTAACTTTTGAAATTTTATCCTCACAAAATACGGAAATCCAGATTTCGTGAGGAAGTCAATGAATCAATTTATTGGTAGGCAAAAAGAGCTGGAATTCTTAAAAATCAGTGCCACTTCTCCAGTCGTTCCAGTCTATACAAAGACATCATTAACTGTCTAGCCAGTGGCGCTACCACCCAATCAGATATACTCAGTCAATTAAACTTAAAAAAAGGCGGCGACATTTCAGACCACTTAAATGACCTTATTCAATCAGGTTTTATTAGCAGAGATTATACATGGGTAACCCTCCCAGTATTAATTCACGTTAATAGGGTAAACGAAAGCACAGTAGAGCAGCAATACTTCACCAACATTATCGATTTTAGTCAGTTTTTAAATTAACCCGCATGTTATGTCACAGCAAGCCATCCATGGAGGCTGCCGCCTAACTATTTCAAAGAGTCCATAAGCATAAAAAAGTATTTTGAATCTTTTGTCTTGTTTAATTTATACCAAGCTTCTAGCGTTTCTGGGTTCATGACGTCTATTTTCTTGAATAATTCGTATGAAAACTCTAACGGTGCAAGCCCTGTTGCTGTTATCAAACAGCCATCAGAAACCACCGGCTCATTTAAATACAATGCTTCCCCCGAATATTTAGGGCAACTCATTTTTAAAAATGATTTCTCATTACTTGTATGCTTTCTATTATCAAGAATACCATTTTTGGCCAAAGCAAGTGTGGCACCACAAATTGCTGCGACTGTCACATTGCGGTCGAGAAGCTCAGGAATAAGGCTCATTATTTTTATATTGTTATTATCAAGCCAGCTATCCGCCCCTGGTAAAATCAATACATCATCATCACTGAACACAACATCATGAACACTTTCATCCGGGGTGATTATAATTCCACCCATTGTTTTAATAGGTTTTATGCTGTTACCAATCTTAGTAAGTGCGATAGGAGAGTTCATTTTTTTTAAAAATCTACGGCTATTAAGTTCGGCAGTTATATAACCAATCTCCCAATCAGCCAATGTATCAAGAACATATAGAAATACTTTCATAAAATCTCCTGAAAATCTGATAACTAAATCTATAGAGAATTATACGCGAGAACCAAAAATTATTCAGGAAACCTTGCACCAGAAATTGCCCAACCACCATCAACACACAGGTCAACACCATTGATGTAACTGGCGTCAGGTGATAACAAAAACATCACCGCAGATGTAACATCATCCAGCTTACCCATGCGCTTAGCGGTAGTTATATTTGCCATACTTTCTTCTGTCCAATCCAAACGTTGCGCCAGCGCTTCAACACGTTCACTCTCAATCAAACCCGGAGACACTGAATTAACACGTACCTGCTTATCGTTATAAGCACCAATACTCCGACTTAAATACCTTACTGCATGTTTAATCGCGGTATACTCTGACCAAGTACCTGACATTACTTTAGTATGATCAAATGCGGAAGCCGCTATCATAGAAACCATAGCGCCACCATGTTCAATATAAGGCAAAGCCAATGTCATGGTCTGGTACATCCCTTTAAAGTTAATAGCCACCATACGATCAAAAAATGCTTCGCGAGTTTCATTTTCATTCATTTGTGAAGCAACTGCGTTAGCTAACACAAAATGAATAGCACCGAATTGGTTTTTTGCTTGCTGATAAAATTTTTCTACGTCAGCTGATTGTGATACATCACCATGAAAACGCAA
Source organism: Coxiellaceae bacterium (assembly GCA_029210045.1). GTDB lineage: Bacteria > Pseudomonadota > Gammaproteobacteria > Coxiellales > Coxiellaceae > JARGNX01. The sequence goes on along the minus strand of JARGNX010000004.1, from coordinate 108,638 downwards.
CATCTCCACCGGCAATTGATCCAACCCATCTGGGTTAATATCAATCACCCCTACCTTGGCGCCCTGATCATGACAACTTAGCGCTATCCCTTTAGCAATGCCGCGTGCAGCACCACTAATTAAAATGACTTGATCCTTAATAAACGTCATAATTTACTCCACAACTTGCCTGTAAGACACATTATAGAGCATTAAGCCTCCCTTTAACGCGACACTACCATGGGACGACATATTTCCCCTATTTATTCAATCAAGCCCTGTAATCGAAAATATTACTAGTATGCTTGCCAAATACTCGTATAAATAATTATTTAATCTGCAGCTTGCTTGATACAATTCCTCCACATTTTAAATCAATCCTAAACACACGCCACGATGAGATAGAGAACAACAATGAAAGATGATAAATGGGTCAAACTAAGAGAACATATGACAGCAGGTAGCGTAGTAGCTAATTTGCAACGATGGGCCGCATCAGAGCAACACAATCTGCATAACGATTATCGTGACCCTCCGCCTGAAGAAGAAGAAGAAGAAGAAGATAAAGAAATGCTTGGCACACCACCTGCTGAGATAGATGAGCCAAGTGAAACACCAAGCCCACAAACATCAACCGACGATCCTGCAGCAGCTAATAAAACGCTGGATGAAAAAGCATTATATAGTGCCTTAATAGCAAGAGATGTCCCAGCCACAGATTTATGGTTTAAGCACTTACAACAAGTATTAAACCAATCACTATACACTGCCGTACTATCTGAAAAGCTTGAATTAGTAAACAGATTGATAGAACATGGCGCAGAGGCGACCGCACTGAGCAGTGATGGCAAACCACTAAGCATACTGGCTGCTGAGAATAAAAATCATACCATATTTACAAAGCTGCTCGAAAATGAGGATGCCTTACAACAAGCATTAAATTATTTAAAATCTGATCGCTTTGCCGATGAACCTCTTCTTTATCAATGCACCATACTACGGATATTTCTCAATTCCACCTACCCAATTAAAAAGGCGAGCATTAGCTCCGTCACAACATTTGAGGCGCTCAATGATGTGGTTGCAATTGGTAGTGCGTATGCAGTAACGGCATGGCTGGAGAAAGCAAATAAACCCAATGACTGGGGGAATGGAATAAAATACAAAAACGCGGCACTGCAACTTGCTGCAATTATGGGTCACACTGAAGTGGTTATGTGCTTACTGAGAGGCAGGGAAGAACTTACAACAATTAACACAGAAGGCGTACCACTCAGCATTAAGGCTTTCACTGAAGGTTACACAGAAATTGCTTTATTACTAGTAGAATACGAAATATCATTCAAACCAAGCACAACAACTCTGGCGTATGTTTTTAACGCGACTTTTGGTGAAGAGGGTAACAGCGATCAAGGCACCCCAATACTAGTTCAACTCTTGAGAGAATTTGATGACGAATACGAGCTAAGTGATTACAAACCCTTAGTGCAAGCTTTTATTGACAGATCAGACGGAGCAAGACGTCAACAGCTATTAACTTTCGCCACTAACTATGGCTTTGATAATTTAAAGCGCGCCTATTTAACTTGCAATCTTCATCTTGTATTACCACCTTGTGCATTATTTCAAACAGGCGCCTCAACGCCAGGCAGTAACACGACAGAAGAAACAACAAGCTCACCACCCAGTGAATCATCCCCCAGCCCATAACCGTGACAAATAGCACAATCATTATATAAATTGGGGGATTATTACCATGAGAAGAGCGCGCAGAAGAAAAAGGCATCCTCATAAAGCAAAAGCCAAAATAGCAATAAGTGCCTGGGATCACTTACACCAACAATTTAAACTGAAGTATGAACAAATCTGCGCGCAAATCCAGCGTGAACAAGCCAGAGGAATAGCTCAAGCTATCGTAGCTGAAAAAGCGTTATCAATAAGCGTAACCCAACGCAAAGTTACCACAAGAAAAACGCAACCCCTATACAATGAGCTCATCAGTATTTGCAACAAAATGCTTACCTTACTGCAGCAGCCTGGAGAAGCACCTTGCTCTAGTAGCACAAGATCACCCATGCATGCATTTTTGCAAATACTAATGCTTGTACAAAACTATCGAATGGAAGCTTCAGAACTCGAAATAACAACATCTAATACCCCCCTAGAAGCATTAATCAATCGCACCGCAACAATCATTCACCATCAGCCTTCAAGCCAGCAACCTACTCGCAAAGAAAAAATTCGTGCGTTTTACTTACTAAATAGTGAGCTAACTTCTAACCCTAAAGAAGCAATCAGCGCTGCCTTTTGGCAGTACGTGATGGAAAGCTATATCACATTAATTAACCAACCATTAATGCCAGATGAATTTAACCATCAATTTTTTGTTAACCTACTCTTCATACTAGAGAGCGCTAGAGAAATTACACATCATGGTGATGATGCTACCGCCTTAGCAGCACTAAGCGAAATAGAAGAAGACTGCGAACGATTTAGTGATGAAGAACTACTCAGACGCATGAACGCAGCTATTCTGCACATAGAACACACTATACATAAAGATGGCACATACGATCTGACATCAACCATGATGATATTCATCAAACTCATTCATGCGACCCCCGCCTATAGTGACAAATCACCGTGTGATTATTTTTCCGATCTTAACGATTTACCCATTTTTTCTCATCCTTCTCAGACTGTATGGTTAAAAAACTGCGCACAAAGACAAGCAACCTTTCACGCCAATATGGAAGTCGTTGAAGAATTAGAAGCTGAAGTAGAAGAAGATCAATTAAGGCACTATCATAGGGAAGTCGCACGCCGACTAAAACAAGAAGCGGAATTAAGTGCACACATTGCAACACTCAGCAGATACGCATCCGAGCCAGAGCTTGAAGAAGATGAAACTGGAGACGAAGAAAGCAAGCCTGACGCCACGCCACAGCCAGCCAAACGATACTTCCCTTATATAGAAAGCACATATGAAAAATTATGCTGCCAAATACACCTAGATTTAAGCTGTATGATTCGGAAGGTCAGACGACTAATATCAAGCGATCTTCATCAAAATGCAGTACCTGGCTTTAGAAAAACTCATCAGTATTTATATCAAATGCTAGAAAAAATTAATAGCGCTCCAAGCGTTGATGCTAATCATGCAGCACAAATAGCATTATTTACTGTCGGCTGCTACTTACAATTTGTGCGCGCTCATAAACACCACTGGCACAAACTAGAAGCCCACTTAACCAGAGTCAGTGACTGCACAAGATTCGCGTTAGAAACAATCAAGTCATTACAGAAAAAAAACATGGAAGGCATGTCTCAACGATACCGCGATGAATTAGAACATGCCATCGATCAAATAAACGAATGCCATAGTGACATGGTAAGTATTATTGACAGGAATTCACAACACACCGCAAAAATATTAAAGAATGCAAAAGCACGACTTAAAGCTAAAGGTTTAGCAGGCAAAACAAAGCCTCAACATTTATGGCACCCAGCGTCGCGCACACTTAGAAGCGCAAGGGAACATGACTTAGTTGATGGAGCAGGTAAAGCCACAAAAGCATTAGTTCAACTTGATTCATGGCGTCCCTCAAGACAAACAAGCGCACCGCTCTCTTTATTTACAGGACCCACAGCGCACCCATTACTCAAAGATAAGCATGGTCAAACAGCAGCCTCAACTGAAGCAAAAGCAATCGTCGCCAGCATAAAAACAGCACCAACACCAGTCACTCCAACACCTCAACTGCTTGATTCAAGATCATGGCTACAAGATGTCAGCAGCTTCGTTGACGACACCACTCAATTTATTGCTTACGATCATCCAGATTTTTTAGCTATCATGGAAGCTTTACACGCTGCCAACCCCGAACTTTCAACAAGAATGCGCCTGCATGGCGGCGCGCTTAGAGACTTTCTAATAAACCCTTTAGCTCAACCAAGCGATTTTGATATGGAATTTTTTGGCACTTACGAGCAACTAAAAAAATTACTTCCCGACGCTAATAAGCCTATTATCATTAGTGACTCAAGTTATGGCGTTATTTTAGTAAAGGCATTCATTCATATCGCTGGCACTCGCATTCCATTGGATATTACTCTACATCGTGCGCCAGCTGATAAAGAAGGCATCGCCTACGCGATGAGCCAACCGAGCAATTCAGACTTCCCAACGAATGGCTCATACACATTTAAACTACCTGGTGGTAAATACGCCATTCTTAACTATAAAGGATGCGCCACACCCAGTGCCGTTATTGACACATTAGAATCTTCCTTAGAAGCCATCTCGAGCGCCACCTTCTCAGAAGATCCACTATTAATATTACGCGCACTCAAGCTGCAAGGAGAATTTGGCTACCCCTTCAGTGAATCATTAATTGCTCAATTAACTGAAGCAGATAGCACCTTCGATTTTGCTTCATTACCAGAGAATAAAAGGGGTCACTTTGTCGCTTATTTCCATAAGGAAATGGACAAAATTCTAGCCGCTACGCATTGTCGACACTGCCCTAATATCCATACAATGCTTACGATGTTAGAGGCAGAGCAAACCACCCAAGTCTCCCCCCGCTACAGTTGATGCCACCACGCCCACCGCTATCGTCCACCAACGTTCAGACCAATTATTTCTTAAGAATAAACTTAACTGCCGTGCTTTTTTTTAGCACGCGCCGCACGTAAAAGACGCGCCTGTTTTGGGTCAATTTCTAATGGCCGATAAATTTCAATACGATCGCCATCATGTAAACTGTCATCGAGCTTAGCAGCTTGACTGAAAATACCCAATGACAGGGAGGCTAATTCTAATTGCGGGAAACGTTCTAAAATACCAGAACGTCGAATAGCTATCGCTACATTGCAATTGGCTTCAACTTCTAAGGGAATCTCTACTTGTTCCGTCGAAGTGGCATAGATCACACTAATCTTTAGCATAAATAACATCCGCGCGCTTAACGAATGTATCAACCAACGTGCTAGCTACTTGATTAAACAGCGGACCAAATACCAAGCTCAACATACGTGAATTGAATTCATAATCAAGCTCAAATTCTATTCGGCAATGACCATCCGCTAAAGCAATAAACTTCCAAAAACCTTCCATATGCTTAAATGGACCATCCACCAAATTGACTTCCATGTGCTCGTAAGGCGTCAACGTATTACGTGTAGTAAAGGATTTCTCGATCCCACCCTTAGCAAAAGTTAAACAAGCACACAAATGTGTATCATCTTGGCTAACCACCTGGCTTTTGGCACAAAATGGCAAGAACTCTGGATAGTCCTGAACATTATTCACCAAATCAAACAGTTGCTTGTCGGTATACGGCACCACTGCCATTTTTTTTACACGCTGCACGCTATCATCCACCTAAAAACGTGTTAATATATCGCCCACTATGAGCAAACAGTCGAAAAACTCAAAGAAGGCAAAAACTGAGCGCATTATCGCCGATAATCGCAAGGCGCGCCACGATTTTTTTATCGAGCAAAAGTTTGAAGCCGGCCTCGTACTCGAAGGCTGGGAAGTCAAAAGCTTGCGCGATGGTCGTGCTCAGCTCAAAGAAAGCTATGTGATCCTTAAGCATGGCGAAGCCTGGTTAATCGGCGCACACTTCTCGCCATTGAAAACAGCTTCAACACATATCACCCCAGACCCCATTCGCACACGCAAGTTATTGCTGCACGAACGCGAACTGGATAAATTACAAGCCGCCGTTAGCCGTAAAGGTTATACCGTGGTTCCTGTCAATCTGCACTGGACACGTAATCGCGTAAAACTTGAAATCGGTTTGGCCAAAGGTAAACAACAACACGATAAACGCGAATCATCCAAACAAGCTGATTGGGCACGTGAAAAAGGACGCCTACTAAAACGCGGCTAAAAAGTTAACTAGCCAAGACTAACCCGCCTTTTACCCTGCTCCGCTTCATCATACTCCCTATCAAGCAATTCCTGTTGAGCTGCTTGACCTGCTACAACAGCAGAATGACTAAAGGGCGGCAGTAAACGCGCACGCAAACTATTGGGTTGATCGGCAACTACTCTCGTGCCTTCGTAACCCTCTTGATCCTGCTCCTCAAGTAATTTCGAAAACTTACTAACGTCCCCCTGCAATTTGATACCACTAAACACATTAATTGCATAAAAGCACATCGCAGAAGCTAATAATGAATAGGTCGCCACCTTCATTTTATAATTATGGCCGGCATGATGTGCACAATAATCAATAGCTAACGGCCACACAGTTGACAATAAATTCAACACACTCAGATTACATTTAAATGCACCATGACGCTGCTTATAGCGCGCAATGCTCGACACCTGATCTGCACTGGAAACATTTTCTTCCGTATGCAAGGGTTGATAACCCACCTTGCTAAATGACATAGCACTGGCAATGATAAATACATTCGCCGCTATATGGCCCAACATTCCCCACTTGGATAAATACCGATAAGCCACTAACGCTATTGAATTTGTTAGTGAGGCACTAAGATGTAAGCCCCACTCATGATGGCGCTCACTGTTGCGATACAATTGATATGACTTTTCGCTCACGTGAGACAATGTTAATGGCAACAGATTTGCAATAGCGATAAACGATACCCAATTTTTTGCATGGTAATGCGTCACACTGCGAATTTGATGCGTGTGATAAAACAAAAATATTAGGTAAGCATACTTTGCAAATTCTATCGCCGCATGACCACTGTGGCGCGCCGCATTAGCGCCGATATATTTAGCTTCATCCAGCTCATCGAATGTTCTTTGATAGGTATTTGTTGGCATAGTGTCTCCTTACTGGCGAAACACTTTATCACCTTGCAGCACAGCAACTAATTTTGCACACAACATCAGTTGACAAGCCGCCTGTACTCTTTCAATTAAAGTTATTGTTTTAAAACCACTGGATCCAAATCATTATCTTGTAGTTGAGGCGAAGTGTGCCCTTGTAATGAAGCATGATCATTAGCTAACGTATCAGCTGGGTCCATTGTCGGCGCTGTCGGGGCTGTCGGCGGCGGCGGCAGCAGAACAGATGGATCCTGTGGCAAACGGTCAAAAGCGGGAGCAGTAGGAACCGCAGACATTAAACGCGGATATCCCACCACAGCTCGAGACGGCGGGGGCACTGCAGCAGACGCCGGAGCAGTCGGCGCATTCCATGCTAAGATAGCGGCATCATCACCAAACGCCATTTCTTTTGGATTTAGATCACCGTCATCACCCATCAATGGCGGCACAGCAACCGCGTGAGCAACCGGCATTTGCATTAACACGCGCATCGCAAATTGACGACGAGCCGCTGGCACTGCCACGATAGCAAAGGGTGATACTGCATCGGGTGCTGAATCAGCTCGCAATGGCCACCAAAATATTTGTAACACCCAGGCTAAACCCGATACAGGAATATTGTGCGATACCCCTACACGCAACTGTAAATCTTTTACCGTATCAGAGCGTATAACACTACGCTCAACCCCATCATCCATCAATAAGGTTTGATCATGCAAACTGCCGATAATAGCTTCAATTTCCCACTTAGAAGTTGCCTGGTATATATCTTCACAGGCAGCGTAAATCAAACGACGCACTTCAGGGCTATCATGAGTCCAACGCGTGCGACGACTCCACCACAACCAGTCGATTACACCATCGCCACCCTGCCATTGTGAAAATAACATCTTTACCGCTTGATAAATCTCTTTTCTTTTTTCACCCTTAGGTGCCGACAAATACGGTGCGGCCTCAGCGGTTGATGATGGCGCCTCACTACGTCTCATCGCCGCATCTATACGATACCGAGCCAAATCAGATGTTTCTAATAACGTTCGAGACGCTGCTCCTGCCGGCAAATAAGCAATAGGTAAATTACCGCTTTTATCCTTTACTCTTTTCGCCGCACCAGTTGCAGCCGCTGAAAAATTAAATAACATAAACTTCAACATCTCAGCATCACCACCCTTACACAACAAGTGCAATGCGGTTTCGCCATAACGGTTTGGCAGATGTAACTTCAGCGCATTGCCTCGCTCCATATGCGCATTAAATAATAAACTTTGCGCTAACACGCTACTGCCTAAAGCCACATAATGCAAAGCGGTATTACCACGATCATCTTGATCGTTAAGATGAGCCAACACCTCAGGGCGCATTAATAGCATTGACATAAGATTCGTTCTATTGTTTGCACATGCCAACATCAAAGGGCTAGCTTGAAAGGTGTCGGCACTGTATTTCTCAGCACAACGCAATGAAGCATTATCCGTTAGGATTAACACTTGACGAATCAGCTCATCATCAAATGTAGGGCCCGCTGCTGATTGTGCCACAATCATTTTATGCAACAGCAAATCACCTGGGCTTTTATCAACTGGATCACTTGAACACTGACGCAAATTAATAGCAGCCACCAAATGCTTAAATGGCAACCTTAAAATCATCTCAATGGCTGCAGCATCACCATGCTCACATGCCTCAAAAAGAATCGTCGAAAGGTATTCAATATGCGATACATCATTCCATAGACTAGAAGCTAGCGTTAACATTTCTGTGGGCAATGCAGCATTGCCACTGGCATAATAATAACGCATCGCCTGAAAGCAGCCACCCGCGTCTAATAGCGGTGAAACACGCGGCCATAAGCCCAACAGCTGGCGCATCACATCACCACTTTCAAAGGTTTGACGCACTAATTCCGTATAATGCTCAGCAGGCAGTGTCGATTGCATTTCAGGCAGTAACGCCAATACAACAACAACAGCCTCAGGATGCAGAGTCAAAATATGATCTTGTAATGCTATCCACTTGTCTACATCGCGCCCTATCACTTGAGCCACTTGACGACGAACCAATGCAATATAATTATCTTGCTGTTGACTATGAAATTTTAAATCTGCATATAATGCATTAAGAAAAAAAAGCGCCTTTGGCTCAACCAATACCCGATCAATCAGGTCACTGACTTCTGTCATCGTAAAACGTACAGACTTTGCATGCACTTGCGTACCATGTCGTGCATTAAAATCACTGGCTCGTTGTGTTGCTGGCATCATCCAACCGGAAGGATAGTCAGCGCGCGGATCAGGATCCGTCGGACAAAGCTCCTCAGTAGTATCTGTCAGCAATAGCAACTGATCGCCCTGCAATAACGAGATAAATTCTACCGATGAACCAAAACACTCAAGCAAATTAGGAAGGCTAAGCGAACGTCGGTCGCTCCATGCACCTGGTCTAGACATATTGATTTCTCCCACTCCAGTTTTCAGTATAACGCTGTGATCAAGCAGCAGCAACAGGCATTTAATTAGTCAATGTGACGCGTGTAAACTCGAACAAAATAATGATGACGAATAATTGTGTATTTTTTGCATAGAAGAAGGCCTGTACTATAGTTACATCCATGTAAATTTTTGTACTAGGCGAAGTAAACAGACCTATCTGTCGTCCTAGTCAGGTAGGAAGGAGAAAGTAATGAAGTGGACCGCAGCGGCTATCTTAACCGGTGGCTTATTAACCTGGAGTTTTTCAGCAAATGCTAATGATCGCATGGACTTGCTGCAGCAGTGCACGGATGTTAAAAGCTGTTATCAAATTACAGAAAAACTACTCAATCAAGTTCACGCTTCTTCAGATACTCATATGCAGGTTGCTGCTAATGGTAAAAAGAAGCGTTATGTCAGTCATCGACAATTATTTTATCACTTACCTTCAAGTGTAAATCATCGTTTGGGTGAACGCGTTTTTGTGTTCAGCCCCCGATTACGCCAATGGGCAGCCTACAATGCTTATGGAAAACGTATCGGTTACGGTGTTGCTAACGGTGGTTCGAATTGGTGTGCCGAATTACGTCGCCCATGCCGTACCCCAGGTGGTTCATACCGCATACGATCTAAAGGAACTCCTGGATGCGTCTCAAGCAAATACCCCTTAGGAAGAGGTGGTGCTAAAATGCCATATTGCATGTTTTTTCATAAAGGCTATGCCATACATGGCTCACCACATATTTCCAGCAGAAATGGTAGCCACGGTTGCATTCGTGTAAGGACACCAGCAGCACAATGGTTACACCGTTATTTCTTAAAACATGGAACCAAAGTGGTGGTTCTACCTTATACCTAGAAGCCCCACCATTGTTAAAAAGCCTTGCTAGTCTGCAGGGCTTTTTTTTATCTCAAACCAAAATAGCGCGGTAACTGAGATTGCGGCTCTTCAGTAGGCAATGAGGCCAAAGCACTAAGGCTGTTCAGTTGCTTCATATCAAACCAACCCTCACTACAAGCACGTTTAAATTGATCTGCCCATGCTATTACTTGGTTTTTATCAGCCATCAATAATTTACCCTCAGGATTCACTAAAATTTCTAACTGCTTAATAAATCTCTCAATACTACCCTTCATTCTTGAGGATAACACCGCCCAAGCATGGCCATAGTACTCCTCCATATAACGTATTAAGAGTTCGCGAGGCTTGTGTTTATTTGCTTCATCAAAAGTATCAAATAAATGTTTACGTTCATCAATATACGCACAACGGTCTGCCGCTAACCGCAATTTACTGCATTCCATCACCACACTTCGAATGGCGCCTATGGCTCCAGCTTCCGCACCAGTTTTAATAAATATTTTATGAGCCTCAAGCCATCGCGTATAGAATTTCTTTATATTATCTGCCTGCTTTAACGCTACATCTAAAGATCCAGTTGCCGCTAAATAAAATCCTGACACACGATCCAATATACGATGAGCCAACTCATCTGAACGCCGAGAAGTGAGTATCAAACTAAAAAATGGGTTGCTGTCCCCCCTCACCCAGGAAGGAGGCATTCGAAAAGAGCTGCTACCACTCATTATCGTCATAGGAAAACTCGCAAGACTTGAAGCAGTCATCCCACTAACGCTTAGTGGATCAACTACCATACTAATGTTAACGTAATCCTCCTCATCTTCATCATCTACATCATCTCTAGTTTCGGCTATTTCCCCCTCAGTCTCTAGCACAGGCGAATCAACTACAGGCCGACAAATCAATAATGGCGCCTCATGCAACCCCCCCGGCACTGGCCTTGCAGCCGGCACTGGCCTTGCAGCCGGCAATGGCCTTGCAGCAGGCACGAACGCTGCTGCACCGCCTTCTGAAATCACATCAGTGCGATAACTCGCTTCAAAGTCTGAAGGTAAATCCACTAATAGCTGAGGATCAAGCTGTGGTGCTGGCGGCAAAGGCTTAACATCAACCCAGTCTGCGCCGGGGCTCCTACTATACCTAACCATCGCCTGATCACCGTCACACTGCGATGCAGCAATGTGTCTCGTCAATAAACTTTCTCGTGCCAGCGTAATTGCTTCACCCGTATAATTTATTACACCTAAAAAAAACTTTTCTCTTCTAGCAAAATCACTTAAATCAACATCTGATGGCGATGGATGACACGCCACATCCCAAATCGCTGCAATTTGATCATCATACTTATGCGCAATATCCCAACCGATAACAAATGGCGTTGACAACTTTGGCACCAACATTTCACACCACGAGCCTATCGATGTAGGCAACAAGCCTTCTTGCGATGCGCTTAGTTCAGTTAACGGAACATTCCTGGCAAAAGGCAAATCATCTTCAGGGGTAGCAACCACAACAGACGTGTCTTGATCAAAATAACGCTTTAGCATATCGCCAAAAATAGAAAAATCCATCTCTTCATCAAAAGGCAAGGTATTAAATTGAATAAGCATGGGATCATTAAACATGGCATTAAGCTGGCGCTTAATATCCGGCTCATGCAGTACCTTTTGGTCTTCAGGTATATCTCTCATCCCACGTCTCCCTCATTTCCATCCTATCAAACGAGAGATATGTTGTCACCCAGCAAACAATTCTATAGCAATGAACACCAATAATATTGAAAATATCTTCTTTAATAACGCCACATTCACACGGTGGCTTGTGCGCGTACCAAAAGATACAAATAGAACACTACCAATCGCAACCCCCGCAAACGCAGGCCAATAAACATAGCCAGAAGCATAATGCACTGTCACATGGTTAATCATACCGGTAATAATAAAAGCGATACCACCAACAACCGATAGTGGCAATATAACCGCTGCAGAAGTGCCAACCACATCATGCATGCGATAATGCAAAAACAACATAAAGGGAATAATTAAAACACCGCCGCCAACACCCAATAAACCCGAGAATATTCCAAATGTTGCGCCAGCCAATAAATAGGTTACATAAGGCACAATACGAACAGATAGCACCTGACAATCAGACTCAGTATGGCGTGCATCCCAATAAATATGAATCGCAATAAATAATAATACGACACCAAAAATAATGGCTAATACGTGCGTCGGTAATAAACTCGCCACCCAAGCGCCAACAATCGCACCCAACACACCACCCGGCAAAAGCTTCGCCCAGACCGACCAATCAACATCTTGTAATTTTTGATGAGTGTAAGTAGAGCCCGACGCGGTAATCACCATAGCTGCTAACGATGTTCCCGCCGCCATGTGCATTACACTGATCGCTGGAATATTGGGTGAAAAATACTTAAAAACCAATGCCAGCCCTGGCACAACAATCACACCGCCACCAATACCTAACATGCCAGACAAAAAACCAGAAAGGCTACCAATGAAGATAAATAAAATAAATTCAATTACGAGTACTAACATGGCCATCCCTTGGCATTTATATCCTATCTATCAGGCTAACATAATACACAGTAATACAGCTATAAATATCAATAGCCACCATACTACTTTTGTTGAAAATATTGACTTCATCACTGCACTCATCATTATCTACTTATCAAAATCGTAACAACTGCTACGTAATTTACCCGCCGCGGTTGCCAATATTAATGCTATCACCAGCCCTAATAACATATTCCAGCCGTAATCACTTAATATATAGTTATGTCCAGCCTGCAGATGCAATACATTCCATGTTCTCATCGCATAACTAAAGCGATCAGTAATAAATGTACCAATGTAGTGTTGCGGCAACAATATCGCTTCAATAACAACAATCACCACTAACGATACAATGGCTGATAATGCAGGCATCTTCTTAGCATACGCTGACCATAACATGCACCACGCTAACAATGGCAATAACCATAGCGCTTGTATAATCATCACCGCCAAGCTACCGAACCACATTTGCAGCATCATTGGAACATTCCAAAGCGCCGTCCATGGTTGCACCGGGTGCAATGCTAACATCACGCTGGCGAATATCGTCAAAATTAATTGGGTTAATACCATTGCAACCCACGCACACAGCGGTGCAACAACAACACCCGCCAATACTTTAGACAGTACTGTTTGCGACTGCGAAACAGGCATCGACTGGAAAAATAGTACACTGCGATCACGCCGATCATCATATAATGTGCTGGTAAAGTAATAGAATATCGTCAGCCACAACACCACAATAAATGGCATGCTACTCATAAAATAATAACTGCGCGTAGAGCTCGGTGACAACATGTCAGTTTGCCACGTCATACTCGAAGAATCATGCACAAACAGCGACAACACCAACACACAAAAAGCCGCCAACGTAAATATAACCGCTAACGCTAAAGGCACTTTAAAAAATAAAGGATACTGCTCCCAGCACTCACGCTTTACCAATGTCCACACAGTCTTCATTCTTGTACTCCAGGGTTAATCGATGCATCAAATGTATTACTTGTGTCACAATACGACCCGCAGCTTAATTGTGAAAGCTGACTGGTATCTATCACAAAAAATGACATCATCAATACACTGCATACTGCAACGACAACTACAATGGCTGTATTCATTGCCCTACTCCCTCATCTACCATAGCTAAAAAAACATCACTGACATTCGGCACTGTTACTTCACCCAACTGTTGTAGTTGTTGTTTGTCTGCATTGCGAAAAATATATTTTGTACCACTTAACTGTTTACTTGAATAAATAGGCTTTAAGGCCTGTATCGATGCCTGATCTGCTGACGTTACCACAAGCTCACTAAATTGCTCCCGGTAATCATCAATACTAACATTCAATTTTATACAACCTCTGTCGATCACAATTAAGTCCGTGAGAATAGCCTCAACCTCTTCCACTTGGTGCGTGGTAATAACAATCGTTTTATGCTCATTAAAATAATCATTCAACAAACTGTCATAAAATTTCTTACGATATAAAATATCCAAACCTAGAGTAGGCTCATCTAAAATTAATAAATTAACATCAATCGCCATCACCAACGCTAAATGTAACTGCACCATCATGCCTTTGGACAACGCCTTGATACGTTGATCCAATGGAATATTCGTTTTATTTAAAAAGCCCATCGCTTTTTCGCGCTGAAATTTTGGGTGCACGCCTTCAACATACGATATCGCTTGCGATACTTTCATCCATCGCGGCAATGTCGCCACATCGGCAATAAAACACATCTGATGCATTAAGGCCACATGCTGTTTGGTTGGACTTAATCCATTCACCATTAATTCACCCTGATAAGGTGTAAGGCCAAAGATCGCCTTTAATAAAGTAGTCTTACCCGCGCCGTTAGGACCAATTAAACCAACAATGCTGCCAGGTTTAATCGCAAAATTTACATCCGACAACGCTTGGAAATCGCCGTAATGCTTGCTGATATGCTCTGCTTGTATAATCGTTTTCATTTTAATAACTCCGCAACATCAAAACCAAGCTGGCTAATTCGTTGCTTGATCTGTGGCCATTCTTGTTGTATAAATCGCTGCTTCTCTAATTTCAACAATGCTTTTTGTGCACCTTGCTTAACATACATACCCAAACCTCGTCGTTTCTCGATCACCTCATCATCCACCAAGCCCTGAAATGCTTTTGATACAGTGATGGGGTTAACAGCATAATCAGCACTGACTTGTCGAATGGATGGAATAGCTTCGCCTTCCTGCAAGCTGCCATCCATAATTGCCACCGCTATCTTATCCTTTAGCTGTTGGTAGATCGGTTGCTTATTATTCCATTGCATAGGTGATCACCTTTATTGATCTCATTTATCCGAATGATGATTATCCTGATCTTTGTTATCTTGATGATGCACTTTATATACCTTTGATTCAGGCACGATCACCCAGAGAATCAAATAAATAATCACACCTGATCCCAGCGATACAAAGCACAGCAATATATACAGTAAGCGCATAATGGTTGGATCTACTTTAAAATAATCAGCCAATCCGGCACATACACCACCAATCAGCTTGTCATTACGTGATCGATACAATCTTTTTACTTCATCGTTACTCATGGTTCAGTCCTCACTAATCTTAACTTATTCACTTGCTAGGTGTTATACTCATGTATAACACCAGATCAATATAACACCACCACAGCGCAAAGTCAACACCAGAGCGGGCAACGTCAAAGTTGATCCGTTTTGCTAACCTCGCCCCATGCTATTGTGCGCAAAAAATATTCATGTATGCTTGATCCCAATGCTAATTTTATAAACAATTGTGAGAAATGAGAAATGAGAAAGAGCATAAAAACAGGGGCTAGTATTGCATTATTTGGACTATTACGTGCCAGCTTAAACACAATAGCGCTTTATCCAGCCATCAAATTTAACGATATGCGATCGCTGCAACCCACTGATTACATAGCAGAAAATACCGGGCCTTTCCTGCCAAATGCCATATATTGCCTGGCTGCCGCCAGCTTTGTGCTGGGCGCATCGGAACGCATTATTGCCAAAAAATACAAATTACCTTCAGCCGTAACAGCGGTTTATTACATATCACTGATGACAACAGCAGCCACGGCCGCTGCCAGCTTGGCCTATATGTTTTTCGGCACCAAGATGATCGGCAATTACCTAGCAGATGATTACGCTCAATCCCACTGCGAACCTGTAAAAGACATCGCACCAGCCTGTTGCGACAACATTAAAGCTTGCGGCATGTTGATGCAATATGGCGCTTTGAAATATGTTACAGAAACCATGCCTAAGGTCAGCATCTATACCAACCTCGGTTACTTTGCCATCTTTGCCCTGGCAGGCACCGCGGGCTACACAGCCTACCTAGCCAACCAGCAAAACAGATCATCAATGACGATCGAAGCAAGCGATAGACTGCGCAACCTTGGTCAACCATTAATGGGTATCTTGCCTGCTCCTAACCCCAGTAGCGCTGCACACAACTTGGTGTAGTCAATCCTGCTTAAGCAAAAGTAGCTGTTAGTTGGTTTTTACTCAATAAATCAACTAACAACAGTACTTATTAAATCATCTGTATAAATATATGCATTTTCATCTATCATATGCGGTGATTTCTTAATGTTTTGTTAAGAATAGCCCTGTATTATTGAAAACTAATGACTCTCTTGCGCCGGCACTTTCTCTCTCTCTCACAACACACACAACCGGCGCATCTTTTCTCTCCAGCTCTCACAACAGACACTTCCCAGCCAGTTCGAATTGGAATATAGTCTGATATATGAGCGAACAATTCCAACAACAGAACAAACAAGACCGCGCCTGCTTATGGCTGGTTTGCTTAATCTCATTAGTTGGATTCTTAGGAGCCTCCATCGCCTACCCGATTCTACCCGTCATTTTTATGCATCCCGAACAAGCCGGCGTAATTTCAACACAGCTTAGCCAAAACTGGCGCGCGATATTATTAGGTGTCACCCTCGCCACCTACCCTTTAGGTCAATTCATTGGCGCACCGCTACTCGGCGCTATGTCAGATAAGTTTGGTCGCAAGCCCATACTACTGCTATCAATGCTCGGCGCCTGTGCCGGATACCTCGTCACCGTGATCTCATTGCTCAGCCATAACCTGACCCTACTGATTATTAGCCGATTCATCACTGGTGTAATGGAGGGCAATATCGCTATTGCTCGCTCGATTGCTACAGATCTTGAAACCATCCCCAAACAAATCAGCCTCGGCCGTATCAATGCCGTTAGCGCTATTGGTTATGTTATCGGCCCATTAATCGGTGGTGTGCTATCTGATAACCACCTTTACCATGGCTTTAATTATGCGATCCCGTTTTATGTAGCGATGCTAACCACACTGCTCAGCATTGTGCTCACTACCTGGCTATTAAAAGAAAGTCATCAAGCCTCGACAACTCAACCTTTTCGTTTAAAAGAACTCAATATCTTTGGTCGCGTCGTAGAGCTGTGCCACAATCCCACCATTAAACGCTTACTCATCACCAGCACCGTGTTTACATTGGGTATCGATATCTATTATGAATTTGGCCCTGTATACCTCACTAGTAAATGGGATATGTCCGCCGCCATGATTTCGGTTTACAACTTAGTACTATCTGTCACCTTAGCCATAGGTAGTCTACTACCCTACTACTTGTCAAAACGATTCAATATTCAAACCGCTATTAAAGCCTGCATGCTACTCAGCGCACTGTTCCTAGTATTGATGGTGGTGTTCGCCACCAAAGGATCTGTATTCGTATTGTTTGGCTTAAGCGGATTTAGCATTACCGTCGTCAATGTGAATCTAATGGTTTTATTATCTGATAACGCGTCAAAAGAAACTCAAGGTGAAATCCTTGGCACACAACTCGGCTTGCGTATGCTCGGCGATGCCATCATCTGCTTACTTGGTGGCTTCTTAGTCGCCAGCTCAATCAGCGCACCGTTATTATTTAGCGCTATCGCCGCTGCCTTAGCGTTTGTGTATTACCACCTGCGATTCAATAACCGCACCGTGCCATCCATACCAGAGTCGCAACAAGAGCTGCGACTAGAATAATAAGCATATCGCTAGGATAATGAGCAACGGAACACAAAAAATCAACGAAATTGGCCATCATAGTAGAAATGCTGGTTATTCTAGTCTGTGCCGCCTTCGGCAGCTTTCAGATCCTCTTTAAGATCAACCGGATCCAAATTCGCATTAGCAAAAGCTTTATCGTTCGGCAGAATAATTTGCAAATCATTCATCGGCGCAATGCTAATTTTGGCATTCCGCATTTTAATTTCCAGCACATGACCACCGGTCGTGCGCCTATCATTAACAAAATGCATATGAAAACCACCCACACCAATACCATTCCAATAATGCGGAAACCAAAAACCAACCATCGTACCTTTTACTTTTTTAAAGTCAAAAACGGCCTGTTCCTTCGCGGCTTGCACCAAAGGTCGATAAGGTTTTTTCTGAGCACGAAGATTACGTGCTTTAACTAAATCAAAGTCACCATCCACACGAATCGCATAGGGGATATTTTTATTTTTAAAATCTTTTAATAGCTCATCATTAAGCGCTTGATAGCTATCTATCTTACCCACACTGACATAAATGGTCGGTTTGAAATTTGTCACTTCTGCAAATGGTGTTTTTTGACTGGGCTTCACTAAACGCAAATCACCTTTATCATTTATTTGATAGTACTTACCATCAACCGCGACCATCTCACCAGAAAGATTATTAAACGTTCCCAAACCCTGATCACCATTAGCCATTAACTGCTTAAAAGTAAATGGGCCATCATAAACACCCTGACTTAAAGAACCAATCGTAGACACTTGGTACAATTTATTATGATGATCAGCAAAAGCGATATCACTAAATGTCATTGCCATAAAAGCAACCATAGGAACAACTAACTTACGCATCTGAAATACTCCAAACTTTATATATGCGCGCAGTATGGTGTTAAAACAAACAACCTGTCAAGCTAAACGGCCCCGTGCCCACACCAAAGAAAAACAAACCAACCGCACCAATCACCACGTTTTTCTGTGCACATGCTGATTGCCCCATCACCGCTAATGCCTTAGCATCACGTAACTTTCCTTTGTTTTCATCAGTAGCCGAGTCGTCCATTTCGATATCAGCAGCAATGTTTTTCAAAATCATATGCATGCGACAACCCAACATACAAAAGAAAAATAACAATATGCCTCCAATCTGGCCGTAAATACCAAATAAAATTGATACCGCACTAGCAATTAATACCACAACCATCAACACCGCAAAAAAACCAGTCGCACGCGGAAACATAAGACCAACCATATCTTCCGTCTCACCCCAATCCGCTAACAACGACTTCAATGCATAGATCAATTTACAAAATAATAAAATCCGTAAAATCAAAAATCCTTCAATCGCAAACATCTTTTGCCTCCTTCAGTTAAACCGCCTATTACAACTTATGCACGTGCGCCTCCAACTCTTGTCATTCCTGCGAAAGCAGGAATCCAGTCAAAATGGATCCCGGATCAAGTCCGGGATGACAATACCCAATCCGGGATAACATACCCACGCACAAGTGGGTCACACTAATGCCCACACTCCGGATCAATAATTTCAAACAATGCCGGGTTATCTGAATAATCCACCGGCATATTAATTAATACTGGCACCTTTTGCTGCAAGGCTTCTTCCAACGTCGGGATTAATTCATCTGAATGACCAATCGAATAACCCTTTGCACCAAATGCATGCGCAAAATCTACAATGTCTATATCATTAAATTGAACTGCACTGTCGCGCTTATACTTCATCACCTGTTGCTCTTTTACCATGTCATAGCTACCATCCGCCCAAACAAAATGCACAAAGCGGCAACCTTCGCGTACTGCCGTTTCTAGCTCCATTGCAGAAAATAAAAAACCACCGTCTCCCGACATCGACACCACGCGTCGATCGGGATATGCAAAGTTACAACCCATCGCCCATGGCAATGCCACACCCAATGTTTGCTGACCATTACTAAACAACAAATGCCGTGGCCGATACACTAAATAATAACGTGCCATCCACATATATACCGATCCAATATCACAAACCACCATGTCATCATCTTTTAGCGTCTTACGTAAATCGTAAATAAAACGCAAAGGATGAATAGGCGTACCAGTTAACTCCTTACCTTTTTCAATCTCTTCATGTAACTCATCTATCAAACCACGAATTTTTTCAACATGCTTAATCTTATGTCGCGGCTTTAACTTACTGCGTAACACCTCAACATTCACCGCAATATCACCCAACAATTCAACCGTCGGCTGATAACCGCAACGTATATCTGCAGGCGTATAATCCAAATGTATAATTTTTTTATTAAACTGACTGTTCCACACTTCAGGGTCATATTCTGCCGGATTAAATCCAATCGTTAAAACCACATCCGCATCTTCTAATAACACATCACCCGGCTGATTCTGAAACAAACCCACACGACCAAAAAAGCAATCCAACAGCTCATGCGAAATGACACCCGCTGCCTGGTATGTGCCCACCACCGCCATCGGCGTAGTTAATAATAAATCACGTACCGCTTCACTGTTTTTCTCACGACTCGCTTCTTGCCCTAATAAAATGACAGGGCATTTAGCCTCATCAATTAAATCCATCGCTTTTTGCAATGATGCTTTTAATGCCTTACCAAATAATATCGGTGGTGACTCTTTAAAAGGAGTATGCCTTGTCGGCTCTAAAGATACATCTTGTGGCAGGCTAATAAACGCCGCACCAGACTGCGGCTCAAGCGCATAACGAAAGGCATTCTCTACGATCTCAGGAATAGACTCGACCGTTTTAACTTCCACATGATACTTACTGACTGCCTTCATCAACAACACATTATTCATCGATTGATGCGAGGCTTTCAGCGCCATCGCTCGCGACACATTACCACCAATCGCTACTATCGGATCGCCTTCCGTCGTCGCCGTTAATAGGCCAGTACATAAATTAGCCACTCCCGGCCCTGACGTCACTAACACCACGCCAGGCTTACCCGTTAGGCGCCCATAGCTCGCCGCCATAAATGCAGCATTCTGCTCATGGCGACATAAAATAATACGTATCGGGGAATCATTAAGCGCATCGAAAACAGCGTCAATCTT
This sequence comes from Coxiellaceae bacterium, assembly GCA_029210045.1. Classification (GTDB taxonomy): domain Bacteria; phylum Pseudomonadota; class Gammaproteobacteria; order Coxiellales; family Coxiellaceae; genus JARGNX01. The sequence continues at coordinate 87,758 of JARGNX010000004.1, read as the reverse complement.
GGCACCGGGAATACCAAAAATATACTCAACACCGTGCGCCTCTAAACACTTGACCAACAATCGTGCACCAGCATGTGGATCTAACGCCATAGTAACAACTCCTTTTGCAACTCAACCCAGTGTAGCATAACTCTTTTATGAAATGTTATTCCGGATAACGGCGCCAAGCATAACAAAAAACAACCAACCCCAACACGCACAAAACAACATAAACAGCCGGCATCATTAATGGATTCTTTGTAGGCAAGACAGTCAAAACATAAGTCGCAACTAAAGAAACAAGCATAGTAACAAAACTCATCACAGCAGATCCCGTCGCTTTATCTTCAAAATTCATTAAAGCCATCACGGTAGATACGCTGTAAGTCATCGGCAAACCCATCATAATAAAAAAGATAGGAATAACTAAGGTATAAACATTAATGGCGCCCAGCAAAAAGCAAATAAACATCAATACACTGCCAAAAATAACGCTGGCGTAACCAAACGTTAGTACCTTATAACCTGTGAGCTTTTTATTCAGCTGACCACCACCAATAGCACCAATAAATTGACCACTATAAGGCAGCAATAATACCAAACCATATACGGCTGGAGATAAACCTATTTCATCTATACCAATAAATGGCGCGCCACTCGCCGTAACGTAAATAAACGCAGTCATCAAACCATATATCAATGAAAACACCATCAATCGCCAACATACAAATGCCGATACAAAGTCACGAATCAATTTCTTTATCTTAAGCGCCTGCATGTCTTTATTGATTAAGGTTTCCGGTAATCGCCAGGCCGCAATTAAAATCACAAACCCATAAACCAAATAAAAGTAAAAACAATCTATCCATGAAAAGTGACTAGTAATAAATCCACCAACCAAAATAGCTAACGCAGGCATAAACGCATAAGCTAAAACTGCGTAGCTCACTACTGGTCGCGCTTGATGTGGATGGTAAAAATCATTAATCACAGTAAAGGTAATAACCATACCAACACTGGCACCTAACACCATCAATAGGCGCCCAATTAAAATAACCGCCATTGATTGTGTATAAATACCTATTAAACATAAAATACAGCTCAAGAAATAAACGCCTAAACCAATATATACCGCAATTTTCCGGCCATAACGATTTGCAAACGGTGAATAAATAAGCTGCCCTAACGCGTAACCAATAATCGCTAAAGTAATAATCTGCTGCACGTAACCATTCGAAATATGAAAAAAACTACTAATTGCTGGTAACGCCGGGCTTACCAATACCGTTGCCACCGAAGGAAAGCTAATCAATAAAATCAACCACAACAAATGCGGCTTTTTTACACCCAATCGGTATTCCATTACCTTACTCCACCTGCACCAATGTTAAATTTTGGGAAACCGAAACCGTTTCGCTGGCTTTAGCCGCTTACAATACGTCGGCGCTTTAAAACCCTTTTTAATACTATATTGATTTAGCACCTTCATCAATTCAGTCATCATATAGCCATGAAAACCAGGCAACGGCGCTCGCGACGCGGAATAACTAAAATACGCACCCGCACACGGCTCATACGCCATCAAGCTCACATAACCCGGCGTTAAACCAGGGGTAAAATACAACAAACCTTGCGGTGTATTTAAACGAAACACCCCAAAGCCATAAGCAGTATTCTTTAATAAACGACTGCGCTGACCATTGTTAACACCCACATAATAACGCGGTTTCTTTATGTCCATCTGATCCCACTTTAAAATATCTGCTGGAGTCGATACCATGCCACCCGCCGTGCTTAACCAAGAACCATTCAGACTGGTTTGATCTTTTTTCAAACGGTACCCATGAACCATTCGAGCCATAATATCTTTGGGATAAACCTGTGGTAGGTAATAAGTAGAGTTCAGTTGATACTTGGTAAACAACGCTTGCATCAGTTTTGTCGTCGGCTGTTTTGTCGCCTTCGATACGATCATACCCAGCAACACATAGTTGGTATTCGAATACGCCCATGCATGACCAGCCTTAAAATTCACTGGCAACGGATATGCCGCCGCCATCAATTCCTGTGAAGTCCATACCTTGTTAGCATTTTTATACAACCTACCCCACCAGTTCTTTGAAGCATGATAATCCGGTAAACCGCTGGTTTGGTTAATTAACTGATTAATAGTGATTCGACGCCACTTTTTATATTGCGGTAACCATTTGCCAAGCGTGTCATCCAAGCGTAACTGCCCTTTTGCCACCGCACCCATCACTAGTGCCGCAGTGAATGTTTTGGTCAAACTGCCCACTTGAAATAAACTGTCTGCCGTGACTGCTTGCTTATTATCACTCTGTGTTGTGCCCATGGTAATTAACAGTGGTTCCACCTTATTGGGTAATTTCACCGCTATAGAAAGTGCTGAAATATCATAATGCTGCTGCACATTTTTTGCCATTTTCTGCAACTGTTGCTCTAAAGACGACTTAGCTTTAGTCGTAGCCGCAAATGCACAACCAAAAGCAATTAACGTAAAACCAGTAATCAATAGACGAAATAGTATTCTCACGCTTTTAACCCCTCCTCAACAAATCTTCCGCTAGTCTAGCAAATCCGACACAACAAGCCTATCAAGTTGCTTCATCAGTAATATTGATAAATAGAAATGAAAACATGTGATTAGTTGAAATTCGACAATCATGGTAACTTATTAGTTAAAGTCGAATCTAAACAGAAGCATGTACGAAGAACAGTAAAGCACTATGAGGTGAAACATGGCATCCGCCGTATCATTCGCGACCGAATTGCTAAGTAAACTTAATACATACATTACTATAACCGGTAATAATAAACGAAAAATAGCAGCCCAAATAGCCTATCAACGCTTACTGAATACACTGGCGCAACGCTTGGGAAATACCTTTGAAGCTGAACAAGTGAAAATCGCACAGATGCAATTGATCATGGAAAACCTGGGGCAGAGTGATTTATTCCAACATGGCAGCACGCGCGGCAGGAAAAGCCAACTGATCGATGATGATTTGCAACAGCTAATCAACCCACCGCCAGAACAAAAAGCAAGCCAGTACAATGAAATAAAAGCAGAAGAAGCAAGTGAAAAAACTAACGATACTAGTGTGTTGATAAACACTGTGAAATCACACGACACAACACACCAAACCAATGCGATGCAATCCCAAGCAACGCCACCACTACACTATCACAATGGCAGTGTAGTCGTAAAAAAGGAAATCATCCCAGCATCAAACAGAGCCAAGAAAATCGCACTGGAGTCCGTTATCATTGGCAATATCTTTGCGATTGCTCTTGGCCAGCCCTACCCTAAACACGATTTAATCATTGATGATGGAAGCTACTCCGTTGCCAGTGAATACATACCCTACACTAAACAAATAGAGACTCCGCAGTTCAGTAGCCGTCGCAAACAACCTGAGCTTTTTACTGAAAGTATGCTGCTAGCATTTATCGTAGGTGCGACAGATCATAAACCAGGTAATCAACTTGTAACCGCTAACAAGCAAATGGTCGTCATTGATCATGATAGTTCTATGCTGTTTAACCTAGAAGAAAAAAAAGGTAAAGAATGGTTTGCGCCTGATAATATAGCCGGCTTACCAAACTTAATCTCAGGCAACAGAAAATCCCCTGCGAAACTACCTTCCGGCCTTAATTGGAATATGCAAAATGACGGATATCGCTCAGTAGCCTGTGCTGTAAAGGGCAAGCATCATCAACAACGTACAAAAGTGTGCTTTATTAAACTGTGGCATAAGCAAGTTCAAATAGAAGAAATGATAGTCAAGCAATGTCAAACCGCAGGACTGCCAGAAAATGAAATTGAAACATATAAAACGAAACTTACGAATCGTTTAACCGCAATAAAACAAGCACTGATTATCAGTGACAAGGATTTAGAAAAAAATCATACTACGCATATAGGAAACGCCCAACAACAAATTAAAGACCATCTTCGCGCCCAGCCAAAACACCATCGCTATGATTTAGACAAATCACGTGTCGTTCACGATCGTACCAATGATTTAAAACGAGCAATTGAAAACATTAAAACCGAGACAATAGCAGATCAATATCTGCTGTTTTTTCTACTGGATAGCTGCCAGCAAAACAATCCTGAAATATTAGATACCTTGAACTTAGCAGGCATCCATCAATCCATGCGTGGTGACGACAGTTTTATTAAAAAATATTTTCAGCAATTTAACTCTATCCACAACACCTTACTTGCAAAGGCTGCTACCGCTGTAGCACAGCAATATACGATAGACCGTCGCATTAATTCATGTTTTCATTTATTTGGCATTCGTAGTAAAACTAGCAAATCATATGCTAGAGCTATAACACGAGATCATTTAAATGAAATGAAGATATCCAACAAAACAGGTGAAATATTGTCGACCGAACGCCAACGCCACAGCCGACTTAAGGATCGTCTACGAGGCTACTATGAGTATAAATCGCATATCCTACAGGCGGTAAGCGCCTCTCATGACAAGGAACAAAAACAATCGTCAAACAGCATCACACCCGCCTAATACCACACCACTGTAGCAGCAGTATGATCATCTATACTGTTAATGGTATTGGTAAGGGGAATAGTCAGCATGCACACCGGCAAACACACATATATCTTATTGAAATCATTAATAATATCGCACATTTCACTACAAGGTAAAAAGGCATGAAAATGGCCTGGATGACCGACATCCACCTCAACTTTGTTGAGCCGGATCAACGCCAGGTATTTTATAACTCAATCGTGCAAAGTGAATGTGATGGCTTATTGATTACGGGTGATATTGTTGATGCCACCAATTTTTCAGCCGTTATAAAGGAAATGTCTGACCATATCAATAAACCCACCTACTTTGTATTAGGTAATCATGACTACTATGGCGGCAGTGTGAAGAACGTTCGCCAAAATGTCAGTGAACTCACTCAAACCGAGAAACATTTGCATTGGTTGCCGTTTGCTACGCACCAACTCAACGAGCATACAGCATTAGTTGGTCAAGACGGCTGGGCAGATGGCAGATATGGCGATTATGAAAATAGCCGCCTATCGAAGAAAGTAAACTGCTTGATTGATGATCTCGTCAAAAGCAAACAAAATGGTGAGGAAGGCTTATTGAAAAAAATGCAGGAGCTAGCAGATCATGATGCGGCAATGCTAGCACAGCAAGTCCATCAAGTAATTGAATCAAACCAGCCCAAGAGAATTCTCGTGCTTACTCATGTGCCACCCTTTAAAGAATCGAGCGTTTATCGCGAAAAAATGAGCAGCATTTATCATTTGCCATTTTATGCTTCAAAAGCCACTGGTGATATTTTATTAGCCTTAGCTAAGCAATACCCCAACATTACATTTGATGTGCTATGTGGCCACACACATGGTAATGCCTTTTATCAACCAGCATCCAATCTTAGTGTAAACACAGGTCATGCGGACTTTTATCGCCCGGCGATTCAAAAAATCATAACTATCTAAACTATATGCTGCTGTACATTGTCCGTGTACCATCTCGCTTAGCTTCTAAATCAATAAGCTGTGTTTCTAATACAGGCTTTTTATCAACTTTATTTTGGCAACATAACAAAGCAAGGTCTAATACTAAAATGGCAGCCGATACGGCGAATACCGTCCACCAGACTTGCCTAAAAGGCTGACAATGCTGCTTAAAAAAACTCTGCGCACACGTCATCGCCTGTGATGGATTATCAAACAGTGGCGCACATTGGTCTTTTGCCCCTTTTACTGCACCATCGATATCCATATTGCCGTATACGATAGGCAATACAATACCTAATGAGACCGCTATTGCGACTCGAGCTGTAACAATTACTGGTGTAGCATAACGTAACAGCCCTTGATGAGGCGCCTGCTTACATTTAATAGTGACACACGGCATACCTAGCTTATCATCACCGTTATTCAGTAACGAAAAATACAGACAAAACCGCATTACAGCAAAAACTGCGATAAATAATACACTCGATACAACAGGAAGCACATTACCCATATCATGATCGGCTTGATGTTGAAACGCTTCGCTTATCCCTGCCGATGATGACGGTAAATGAATACGGGTAAACTGTTCTAGATAAGGTAACGTGGCACAGCATAAAGTAATCAGACCGGGTACTAATGACAGCCATGCGGTGCTTATAAATGCTTGTTTATGTACCGCCGTTGGCAAACCTAACAAATATTTATTGCAATTTTTGCTGGCATGCATGGGTGTTAAACCCTCATTACCTTCCATTTCAACATAGTTTGATCTACTCATAGCCACTCACTTTATATTATTCTAAGTGGCACAATAACAAACAAAAGCAGGCATCAAAAACGGTTTATTTCTATTACTATCTATTGATTTTAGACATACCTAGCGCACTAGCCGTACTCTCTGGCAGCATCTATACACCATGACGCAATGTAGTATGAAAAGCTACGCCTTATATATAAAGCAAAACCAAACTCACTTACCCTTACCACAAGACCGGAGCTTTTCGCAATTTTAGTCTGCACACACGCACCGATAGGAAACTGACGAGGGTGCAAATCATAACTACAAACTTTCTGCATAACCTCCTGTACATCTGCACCACATAAATAAAGCTGGGTCATACCCCCCGAATTATCAACTAACTGAAAATGACCAGAAAGATCAGCACGCAAACTAACATCAACGCGTGCAAACAACGCCTCATCAACCACAATAAGCCATTCATCAAATGAAATATAAAATATTTTTGCGCTGGCACTTTTGGCCATTTCTTTTGGTTCTTGTGGTAAATACAATTTTAAATGCTTATATAATGCTGCCTCTAAGTGTGTAGAATTCTTATCACCCCTTAGAACAAAATATGCATTATTTGACACTTCTGATATACGCAACGATGAGCTATTACTCTTGCAGTTTAACAACTCCGTGTTGAGATAAAAAAGTGGCGACTCTTTTCTTGATTCGATATCAGCACTATACATGTTGGCGCTCTCCTGCCTTATCATAAAAAATTGATTCAGTAATCGTTGCATTAATCTTTCCAACTGCAGGGTCGTAACAACACACTGTTTCTCCCATACGATTTAATCCTGATTTAATCAACGCTAAAGCAATAGACTGCTTTAAAACAGGGCTGTAATAACTAGAAGTCACATGTCCTTGCATATCAGATGAGCCACCAAACGTAATTTGAGCGCCCTCGGGAATCACTGTATTCGGGTGCTTTGTGACCAAACCAACCAGTTGTTTTCTATCTTTCCTGCACAAATCTTCGCGTGAAAGACCTCTTTTACCAATATAGCTAAAAGCTTTTTTCTTTGACAACACCCAATTCATATTCAAATCAACCGGCGTTACTGAACCATCGGTATCTTGTCCGGCGATAATAAAACCTTTTTCTGCACGCAATACATGCATTGCTTCTGTGCCATACGGTGTTATATTAAATTCAGAACCAGCATCCATCAACGCTTGCCATATATATCTACCATAATTTGCATTAACATTTACCTCAAACGTTAATTCGCCTGTAAAACTAATACGAAAAACACGTGCTTTGATTCCAGCAACGGTACCTTGACGGTGATCCATAAACTTAAATTGTTCGCTCGACAAATCTATATCAGTACAAATTTTTGATAATACCTTTCTTGAATCAGGGCCCGTTACTGTGGCAGTCATATAATGATCTGTCACTGAGGTAAAATAAACTTTTAGATCCGGCCACTCCGTTTGATGCCAGCATTCAAGATGCTCAAACACTCTAGCTGCACCACCTGAGGTGGTATACATTAAATAATGATTTTCAGCTAAGCATGCACAAACACCATCATCAAACACCATGCCATCTTCTTTTAGCATTAATCCATAACGGCATTTTCCACTGGCTAATTTTAAATAAGCATTAGTATAAATTCGATTTAAAAACTCTGCTGCATCAGGCCCTTGTATATCAATTTTTCCCAACGTTGAGGCATCTATAATACCGACACCATTACGAACCGCTAAACATTCACGCTTAACTGCCTCGTGCATAGTTTCTTGATTTCTTGGATAATACCATGGGCGTTTCCACTGCCCAACGTTTTCAAACTTCGCACCATTTTCTTCATGCCAACGATGCAATGCTGTTTTTCTTACGGGGTCAAACAGCTCATTCACATCGCGCCCAGCAATAGCGCCGAAAGTAATCGGTGTATAAGCAGGTCTGAAAATGGTTGTTCCAGTCTCAGGAATACTTTGGCCTAATTTTTCAGCTAATATAGCCATACCATTTATATTTCCAAGCTTTCCTTGATCAGTCCCGAAGCCTAAAGCGGTATATCGTTTGACATGTTCGATCGATGTAAAGTTTTCACTAGCGGCTTGCTCAATCGCAGCCTTTGTGACATCCAGCTGGAAGTCAACAAACTGTTTTGGTGCCCGCGCATTACTTTTTTCATGAGGAATACTAAACACCGCTTGATATGACATCTCATGCTCATTTTCAACCTGATACTCAATAGCATCATTATCCAACACCATACCGCAATGAGACAATGCCTTAGCTGTCGCATCAACTCCTTCAGACATACAAGCCGTAATGCTTTTTGTGCCATTGCACGCACCAATGGCGTGCACATTTGCCAATGTATTACCAGGCAAAAAACCAATACATTCATCAGACCACTGTGGTCTACAACCCGTATGTGAGTGCAAATGTATAACAGGGCTATAACCTCCTGAGCTGGCTATAAGATCACATTCTATTTCAAATGCATCACCCACCACCTGTTTTACACTACCATCTACCGGTGCCACGACCGCAGCTGCGACGGAATCTTTTCCCTTCACATCAATCACTGCATGTTTAAATAATACCTTAACGCCATGCTTTTTTACTTGATGCAACAGTGGATGCCTACTTACGCTACGGCAATCAACAATTGCAGCAACACTACCACCTACTTCCACAATAGCTAAAGCAGTTAAGTACGCTGTATCATTAGCTGTAAATAAAACAATATTTTTACCCGGTAAAACACCATACCGCCTAACATAAGTATTAACTGCAGAATTAAGCATCACACCCGGTCTATCATTATTTGAAAACACCAGCGGTCGCTCTATGGAACCGGTCGCCAATATAATTTGTTGTGCGCGTATTCGGTGCAATCTCTCGCGAACTTTCAATCCTTGCTTTTTATAACCAGCACATTGCTGTTTAACAGCGACAAAATTATGATCATAATAGCCAAAAGCTATGCTTTTAGTTAATACAATAACATTCGATGCATCCATTAATGTATGAGCTGCCTCTCGAAGCCATTCAGAACAAGGCATTTTATTTATAATCAAATTTTCTGATAATAAACATCCACCCAGTTCATTTTGCTCATCAACTACAATAACACGTGCCGCTGTATTTGCTGCATTCAATGCAGCTGTTAAACCGGCAGGGCCTGCACCAATTATGAGTAAATCACAATAATGCGTTAACTTGTCATAGTCATCCTTATCTTTTTCTTTAGGCGCATGACCTAAGCCTGTATTTGCTCGCAGTGCTTTTTCAAAATACGGCCATAAGAATCTTGGCTTCATGAATGTTTTGTAATAAAAACCTGGCGACATAAATTTATGCAGCATTCCAATAACTGAATTCTTAATCACACTATTGGTGGGTCCTACGCTATTTACCACCATTCCAGCGGTCAACTCAACTTGCGTTGCTCGCACATTTGGAATAGTAAACGCACCCTCATCTAACTGAAAAATGGCATTAGGCTCCTCAGCACCTGAACCAACAATACCTCTAGGGCGTCTGTATTTAAAACTAAAGCCTACTGTTTTAATACCATTCGCTAACAGTGCAGCTGCTATGGTGTCCCCTTCATATCCTGAATACCGCACTCCATTAAAAGTAAAATCAATGCGAGAGTCTCGCTTAATTCGACCACCTTGTCTCAAACGATTAACTTGTGTCATACACACACTTCCTCACCTTCCTTCACACGGCTATCTGATGTTTTGCGCTTCAATTTTTCACTGCCAAGAATCTCATAACTAACAGTGTCTCTGATTACATTAAAATATTTACGACATGCCATGGTATGTACCCACATCTCGTGATGCACGCCTTTAGTATTTTTTCTAAAATACAAATACCGCCCAAATTCCTCATCACTTATGTCATCTATATTGTCTGGGCGCTTAATATTTGCTTCACCTGCATAAGAAAACTCTTCCTCTTCCCTATACTCTTTACAATAAGGGCAAAATATTTTTAACATTTATAAACATCCTATATTTTAATGCGCAACACCAGCAGCACCATGCTCATCAATCAGTGCGCCAGAATAAAACCTATCCAAACTAAAAGGTTTAGCCAAAATTGGAACATCTTTATTTGCCAGCATGGATGCAAACACATGACCTGATCCTGGCGTTGCCTTAAAACCACCCGTTCCCCAGCCGCAATTAAAATAAAGCCCTTTAATAGTTGTTTCAGAAATAATGGGACAAGCATCGGGTGTTGTATCAACTATTCCACCCCATTGTCTGTTCATTCGCACACGAGAAAAGCATGGGAACATTTCACAAATAGCTGCCAACGTATGTTCAATCACGCTAAATGAACCACGTTGACCATAGCCATTGTATCTGTCTATCCCCGCGCCAATAACCAAATCCCCTTTATCTGATTGGCTGATATAGGCATGTACAGCATTAGACATCACCACTGTATCTAGAATAGGCGCTAACGGTTCAGACACTAATGCCTGTAAAGGGTGTGATTCAATAGGTAGCGATAAACCTGCCATTCTTGCTACATCAGATGAATTTCCAGCAACAGTACAAGCCACTTGCTTTGCTTTGATAAATCCTTTTTTTGTATTCACGCCAACAATGCTATTATTTTCATGCGCGATTTCTAAGACTTCATTTTGTTGAATAATATCGACACCTAAAGCATCAGCCGCTCGCGCAAAACCCCAAGCCACTGCATCATGCCGTGCAACACCACCACGTGGTTGCCATGAAGCACCCAGTATTGGGTATCGAATATCTGGTGAAATATTAATTAATGGTACAATATTTTTTATTTGTTTAGGCGTTAAGACTTCACCATCAATGCCATTTAAACAATTTGCACTAACTCGCCTATTAATATCACGCATATCCTGCAATGAATGGCCTAAATTTAAAACGCCGCGTTGCGAAAACATTACATTGTAGTTTAAGTCTTGTGATAGCCCTTCCCACAGCTTCATAGAGTGCTCATATAGCCTCGATGATTCATCCCACAAGTAATTTGACCGAACCACTGTCGTATTTCTGGCGGTATTGCCACCACCCAGGTAGCCTTTTTCAATTACCGCGACATTGGTTATGCCATGTTCTTTAGCTAAATAATAAGCAGTAGCAAGACCATGCCCACCGCCGCCAACGATAACTATATCGTATTCTTTTTTCGGTTCAGGACTACGCCAAACTTTCTGCCAATTCTCATTAAACGATAATGTATTTTTAACCAGGCTCCATACCGAATACTTTTTCATCGAATTTCCTATAAATGAAGTAAAATGACTGTTCGCTGCGAATCATTTCAACACGCGAAAGCGAATGAAGATAGGATAAAAACGACAAAATACAGTAAAAAAGAGACATATCATTTGCCTATTATTTAAAAGCCTGCTTATAGGCGCGAGAGAAGTGAGAGCTATCAATAAATCCACATTCCAGTGCAACATCCGCCATACTTTTAGTAGTATTATCTAACAACCAACGTCCATACACTAAACGAGCCTTGCGATAAAATTTTTGCAAACTTACCCCTAGTTCTTGTGAAAATATTCTTTCAAGTTGTCGTTTGGAAATATTAACATGTGCAGCTAACTCCTCTGAGCTTAACGGCGTAGATAGATTTTGCTCTAATAACAGTAACGTTTTACGAACAATAGGATTTTTGATTTCTGCATCATGTATCGGCTGTGGCGAAGTGTTCTGCCGACAAGCGTCCATCACCATAATGCGCAAACTCTTCATCGCTAGCGACTTATTGAGGTGGCGCTCAATTAACATCGCTGCAACATCTATCGCTGCGATTCCACCTGCACATGTAATGATATTACCACTATCAAGGTAACGCTGTTTAATAACAGCAATCACCTCTTTATGCCTACTAACAAGGTCTTGATAATGCATCCAGCTAACACAACAACGACGATTATTCATCAAGCCAGCTTCTATTAACGCAAAAGAACCCGTACATAAACCAATAAGCGTTGTCCTTTGTTTTTCGGCAAGCTGTAAATAACGATGAATCTCTTTTGTAGCCGTAGAGTGACCCTGTTTTAACAACCCTCCGACAATAACAATATAATCAAAAGACGAAGGCGCTTCAAAATCTTGCCAAGCTTGAACCTCTACACCGCAGCTTGAGGTAATTGCCTTGCCAGGCTTGCCCAAAATAGTCCAATTACAATGAATTTGTTGGCTGTTATCATTTTCATCAGCCGCAAGACGTAAGGTATCAATAAATCCCGCGAATGGTAGTAAGGTAAACTGTTCGAGCAAAATAAATGCAAACTTTATGGGTCGCTGGTGCTTTTTTTTAGATGAACCATCCAGTAAATACATAACAGTTATTCCTAGGTTGCATATGCAAAAAAAAGGGTCCCTATGGGACCCTTTTTTTATTCTGGTGGAGGCGGCGGGGATCGAACCCGCGTCCGCAAATCCTCCGCCATCGGCTCTACATGCTTAGATCTGTCATTAATTTAACTACTAAGCACCCGACAGTCAGGGTAAACCTAGTAGCGAGCCTTGTTGGTTTAATAGCTAGGTCATAGGCGATGCCCAACTACGATCTTATGAATCTGACTACTGACCTTCTCTGCATAAGCACAAAGAAGCAGTAGACTGCTGCCGGTTATTAAGCGGCAAACAAACTTGGATGATTACTGATTAAACAGCTACCGCCCAAAGTTCGTCGTTTGCAGCAGGTTGCTTAGTATTTGCAACTATAAGTTTTCACCTCAGTTTAACGAGTCAGATGAACCGCTCGACATGCACCTCAGGTTTTGTAATCCACGTCGAAGCCAGATCGCCCCCAGAGTGGGCAAATTATAACAAAACCCATCAAAAAATACAGCTGTTTAACCAGTTGTTTTTAGACATATTGCTGGGGGTAGACAATATAAACCCCAAACCGGAAGTCACGAGGGTGAAAGGTATTCACTGTCTTGGTGGTAAAGCACTTAATCGTACTGATTTTATTGTGTGGAAATAAACGCTTAAGGCGTCTGGGTTGTGCTTGTGGACAGTCAAATACGATATTAATCGCACCTTCTTTTGCTGCCCGCTGAGGATCCAAATATGGACTGTCTTCAAATGAATAATTTAATATCGCTTGTGGCTTAGCTTGCTCAAAAGCAGGAATCAAGCCTAAAAAGTAATCATCACCGACCACCAGCTGCAGTGGCTTATTGGGCACCGCATGCTGCCAATAGTCACTCGCGGCTTGCGCAATCGCCGCTGCCGGCTTATTTAATGCCGACACGGTACGCTTGGTATGCATCGTCAGCACATAATAACTAAATATCGCCACATGCAATCCAATCGCTACACCAATTGCCCACTTGAGACGACGATCATTAATATCCAATTTAAATAAATTCACTGCAGCCAATGTGGTAAAAATGTAAAACGGAAATGACCACTCAGTTGGTATATTCATACCAACCACCACACTAATTATTAATACTAATATAAATGGCCCATAACCTAACGCCCTGCTAAACCATTTATTAGAAGCGCTTAACTGCTGATTCTTTTTGCCAATTAATATCGCAAACAATACCGGGTAAATCATCAGCGGCAACTGCGAGCCTACATACTGTAACGGCGCCTTTACATGCAACGCATACCAACTAGGATTAGCCGTATCACCACGCGCATTCATATAGTGTAAGGGTAAATAATTGTGCTCTACTACCCAATAAAAATTCGGGGCCACTAATAATAGCGCTATCACCGCCGTTAATAATAAGTACTTGGTATAGGCTTTTTTGTAGTGACAAGCCAAATACGCTAAGCATACAATAATCAATACTGCCGTTTCATATTTCGCCAACACGGCCAAGCCCGTCACAACACCTAATAGTGCCCAATACTTAGCTTGGTTATGTTGCAGACTCTGATAAAAGTAATACCCCATCGCAGCCCACAACGGCAACATCAACACATTCTGATTAAACTGCAAGCTACGTGAATTAAAATAATAAAGCGTCGATGTCATTAAGATGGCAAATAAGGTGCGCGATGGCGACATCAACTCACGCCCTAAACGATACAAATAGACATACATCGTTAGCACACAAGCGGCACTCAAGAAAACTACAGCACTCAGTGCTGTGGGCATCACCGTTAATGCAGCTCGCATCAACCAAGCACCTAAAGGCGGGTGCTTATAGTTACCCCAAGCCAAATGCATCGCCCAAGCAATATTTTCTGACGAATCCAAATACATGCCATGCAAAAACAAACTGGGGATGAGCGCCCACAGTCCAATGTATATTAAAACCAATGACCAGAGTTGATGCGAGCTTGGCGTTACACTTTGTAAATCTTGCTTCATTACTAACATTTTCCTCGTAACTATGAAGGTCACGTAATCATTGATATAGGTGCTGCTGTCAAATTGCGCCATTATACCAGACTGTAAAGATCGCAGCTTACTATTTTCATGCTATCGCACTTAATACGAGACCAACCCTCCGTGAGCAAGGCATAGCCACATACCTCTCGGTAGCCGAGCGACCTAAAAGTAATGCAATTACAGATACTTACTGCGTATCACGTGGCTGACATGATACGGGTGCGAAAAGCTTTGGTATGCACGCTTACTAACGGCAGGAGGGAGGCGAAGGCGCCCTATCCACGTCAATAAGCATGTCTTCAGTAATCTTACCTCGAATGCGACCTCGCGCTACATCATCAGCCGTTCTACCTTCGTCGTTTCTAACCTTAAGATCAATATCCTCATGATGCAACAAAGCCCGGGCAATTTCAACGCGGGATAACATGGCTGCAATCATAAGCGGGGTGTTACCATACTTCATTTTTGCATTAACAGCAGAGCTTGATAGAGGAAGCAAAAGATTTACAATCTCAACAGAACCTTCAATAACAGCCAGATGCAATGCATTCCGACCAACTAGATCGGTCAAGTCAACATTGACATCAGGCCGCGCTAATAAAGCCTTAACCATGACTATATTACCGGATTGAACAGCCACCATTAATGGTGACAAGCCCTTACGCATAACATTTACATCAACTGCTGTCATGCTTAATAACACATTAACCACTGCATAATGTTTCATACTTACCGCTAACGTCAAAGCGGTATGTGCGTCATCTGCTGTACCAAACCTTGCATTAACATCACTAACCTTACCACAGAGGTAACGAACAGCATTAACACCATTCATTCGAATAGCGTAATATAGTGGCATATGCCCCTCATTATCAGCTATGTCTACATCAACAGAAGGATGTCTCATCACCATATTTATAATGTCAGGATTACAATTTTTCAGCGCTTGAATTAGCGCCGTTTCACCTAACACTGATTGTTTATTGATAGTAGAACCTACTAAAGGTAAAAATTTTCTAACCACATCAACATCACCAGAAGCAACTGCATACATAAATACCGTATAGCCCTCACTGTGCGTCAAAGTTAAATCTATTCCAGGTTGCGCCAATAGTCGATCTACAAAAGCATGGCGTTTGTTATAAACAGCATAATGCAGTGCAGTCAAGCCATCATTACCTTGAGTATTAATTTTAAACGTTCTGTGACTAACTATGGTGTCAAACATATCATCATCTATATCACTGCTTATAACAGCCATCAATGGCGTACATCCATAAGCATCCTGACGATCAACATCCACCTTAGGATGGCTTAAGATTTTACTTGCCATCCATCTCTGCTCTTCAACTAAAGCACGCATAAGCGGACTCCGAGACAAGACATCTTTATGATTAATATCAATTTCATCCAACTCAAGTAAATGCAGCAGTATATCGTTTTGCGAATAAATGATAGCCAAATGCATAACTGAATTAAAACTATTATCATCAGCATCTACGTCTATTGGATACTTCTCAAGCTCTTTACATAAATCAACATCGCCACCTTTTACCGCTTCAAAATACAATAATTGAAACACATTAGTGCGCCAGGTGCGCTGCATCAACATATTTTCCACTCCAACAAGTGAAATAATCTTTAAAATACTATCCCAATCGCCACGTTGTATCGCCTTGTAAACAAACAATTCACCAGGATCATAAGGATAGTCAGGCTGCTCACACACCAAATAACTAACCGCCTCGAAAATCATTCCCAGAGTTTCCTGACAAGATAGGGCGACCCAAAAGTCACGTCGCTTCATTTGATTAACTAAAGTATTTTTAGGCAATAGTGCCAATTGCTGCAAACACTCACGACCTGGGATTGTTTGCATCTTTTGAAAAATTGCATTAACATCTGATTTCTTTTGCTCCAATACTTTCATCATAAGTGCCGCTTGCGCGCACCTCTCTTTGCAATAGGACACATCACCATTGCTACGCGCAAATACCGCTTCATCGTACTCAATAATTGGCATATCCATATCGGAAAACATTACACGATCACCAGTGAGCTTCAGCGCTAACCATACTTGTTTTTTTAAGTTAGTTAAATCGATTGATTGACTATCACTTAAGTCAACTACAGTTTGATCAGCGCTACTGCCACACACATCCCCATAAACATGCAAGCTACGCTGGTAGCTACCTTTACCATAACACCTCAGCAAATCGAGCTTGTGTGCAAGCGTAATAATATGATTAATCCAAATTTTTTCTTGTTTTTGTTGCGCATTGCCAGTAGCTATTTCAGTAAAATCAGGGTTACCCATATAGCGTAGTATTTCTGCATAAAACCGACATCGCTCGTCATCAAAATTACATGCTTCCTTTAAAAAAACAATCAAATGCGCCACAGAGGCATTTTGATATTGCTGATACAAACCAGGATCATCAAAAAATGCGATTTCTGATTCACGCCCTACCTTAGAAAATGCCAGCAACACTTTTATTATATTTCTTTCTTCTGCAACCAAGCCCTTACAATACTGCTGAAATAACGGATCAGCGGCATGCTTTGCAAAATACTGCACTACTGCATCAACATAAGACACCACACGTACATGATGACTCAATGCATGATTATGACGGTTAACACCAAACAAAGCATCGGGTGTATCCGCGTAGGCATAACTAACAACTATAGCAACTTGGTATAAAGCCTGATCCACCATATATTCATCAGCATTGTCGGCCATAACCCCATAAATTAACCTCGCGCCGTAAACCAATTTACCGCCTTGGAACACCTTATCAACAGTTTGCATACACCCCGGCGGTAGTAGATGCTCTCCTTCCTGTGGTAGCCTTGAAAATCTAGCTATTGAACCAAACAACGAGCCTCGCAAAACAATTTTAGACCGATGACCGGAAAACTCTGCTACACCGTCGGGCTGAGATGAAAAACTATTCATTCCACTACGCCGCACTAGGTCTCCAGCATCCATAGCTAAACTTACGGGAGCGGGCACCTCTCCCTCATATCTCACTAACGTTAAATCACGCGCAGAAAGGTCACTCAATTTGTTAACCATACTGACAGACAATAGAACCTGGCATAATCTTACTTCAAACACTGCAACATTTGTTTCTACTAAAGCCTCACCTCTCAGCAGCGCATTCATCCCCTTAAAAAAAACGCCTGTATAATGATAAACAGCTTCTTGTTCGACTTTATGCACATAAAGTGGAGCATCTCTCCTACCTATTGCGCTAACCTCACCCAACTCGGACTCATCAGATATATGATGCAACCTTTTTTGGAAAGCCAATAGCAAATCACGTCGTTCAACAAAGTCTAAAATAAAATAATATAAATTAGCATATTTTAGCGCCAATGAAACATTGTAAGTCACACCATTACTACAAGTAGCTAATAAGTGCTTCTGTGTATCAACACTAAACTTTGCTTCACTATCTTGACCTGGTAGGGGAGCGTAACGATCACCATCTGATGGCACAGATATAAACCTCACACCTAACATGCAATGCATTATGTATTCAATATCACGATGTGCGCGGTTTTTTTGAGATGGGCCTTGCAATAAGTCACTTGGCTGAGGAACGTCTAAATGGCGGTTCTGAAATTTATATAAGCTTGCCGCCACATCATATTGCTTTACCTCTAACGCATAACATAATAACTTACTAACATCCGTTTTCGGGCAATCGGCTAATATAGCATCAACAACATCTACATCACCCACTCGACGAACAGCAGTATCTAATGCCTCCGATTGATACGCTTGTTTCTCCTCACCACCCACATAAATTACTTCTCGCACCTAAACTCTCCTACCATACATATTTTCTTTACTAGAAATCAATCATCAATTAATCATTGTTTCATTTTATGGATTAAATCAAAAAATTCAACCATATGGCAAAAACATAACTACAACTTATATAAGATATAAATATTTTAGATTACTAACACTTTCATAGGCTTACAATGTCCTGTAAATAATATTCCTTAATATTCTTATAATTAAATAATGCTAGCATGTAATGTAACCCATATTTTATTAGGTTATTATTATGAAAGATGCAGCACCTAAAAAAGATAAATTTTTAGTAAAAAAAACCAAAGATAAAAGCTGGGTTTGCTATACGGATATTCAAGATGTCCGCAGACCACCAGATCAAAGCCGTGGCTACTGGCATAAAATACGAATTAATATCCCTCGAGCAAGCTATACATCAGAAATTAGAATGGCTATTAAACAGTATATTTTCCAGTATATGGCGAAGGATTATAAATCTGCAGATAAAGTAGTATTTGCTTTTAAGTACGCCAGAACAGCTATTCAAACCGCATGGGAGGGAGAACGCTTTACCGACAATGGACAATTTACAATATATTTACTTGAGCCAGCTAATCCTGATAAGTTACATAATTTTATTACGGGGCTTCAGGCTTATCTAACTGGTCACTTACATTTACATGCAGCAAACCCAATGAGCACCGACTATGCCGTGTGTAACACAGCTAATATTAGCATGCGTCTTGAGCGCACTGATGGTAAATATTGCAATTCAAGCCCTATTCATGACCATGAACCTGTTAGAGACGCATACTTACACTTAATGCGTGATACGCGGCGCTATGCATCATTTGCTACCAGGTCAACTGTTACTGCATTTAGAAGTGAAGAGTTTGATGATGCACATCAATTGCTATGCCGTGGTTATCAAAACATCAGCACGTTAAAACCTGCACCTATGTTGGTAGGAGACGCCTATCAACAACTCGCATTGATCAAGCGAAAAATGCTAAATATTCGAAAACAAACAGATGTTGATATTGCAAGTGCGATTACTGAGTTATTAGCTACATATAAAGGGGTAATTATATCGGCAGTCGAGTCGATTAAAGTGCAAAGTGCATTACGGATACGTCCAATAGAAGATGATGCATTCCAACATATGCTAAATACAGACAGTGATTTTGGTGAAATTGTTAGGTCAGCATATGAAAAACCAGCTAAAGAAGCGTTTCAGCAATGGACCTTAGAGGATGATCGATTATACAGACCGGGCACAAATATATTAAGCGATGCTTCGTATATAAATCTTGTAGTCGATAGGCTATATGTCAATTGCAGTTATCCGCATCATGCGGGTACTCTAATTGATTACCGCAGCATGAGTCGTGATATATTAACGATATTGAATGAAATAAGAAACGGCAATGAGGAATATAAGGCACATATGGCAGTAGTTAGCAGGCAGCCAGGGGTTGAGTTTGTAATATCAAGGCTACTTGATCCAACTGCTAAAGCGTATCTAAGCTGTTTACATTACCGTGCTATTAGGGAGCAGGAAAGGATAGAGAGTGGCTCCGATCACCATAAAGGCATGTTCAATTTATTTCAAAGCGAGGCATTTAGAGCACCCACTAAATTGTCGGCTATTAATAAATTAATTGACCGCTTTGAGAAACCAGGCGTAAACGAACCCTTAACAGAAAATGAATCTAAAGCTATCACAACTAAGCGTATGCATACGCTAGTTTCTAGTTTTGATTTACTAAATCCAGCCGCCGTTTGTTACAACAGCCTTACTGCGAGTGTCAGTGAATACAAAACACCCACCGTTTAGGCAGAAGAGCTTAGGGGCAAGCCTTGAATTGCCCCCTCTATGTGTTTCACTATTTAGACTCCCAGCGCAAAACCCTGAGCAGCGGCATTAATCACACTGGCGATGCGAACTGCAGATTGCACTCCCTCTCGACTCACACCCGATTTGATTAACGTCGCACTATGAGCATCCATACATTTACCACAACCATTCAATGCCGATACGGCTAATGAATACAGCTCAAAATCCTCCTGCTCTATGCCAGGGTTCGCCACCACGCTCATGCGCAAATTAGCCGGCATTTTTTGTAAATCTGTATCACTGGTCAAATGTGCAAAACGATAGTAAATGTTATTCATCGCCATAATCACCGCTGCTGCTTTGGCAGCATTCACATGCGCTTGCGTTAATACATCATCCACTTCCGCTGTCAACGCTTCAATCACAGCTACTTCTTTAGTCGCGTACGCACTTGCTAATGCAACACCCAACACCTGCTCTTGTTTCAATCCAGGTGCCCCACCCGCTGTTAATACTGATGATAAATTTAATCGTATGTCTTTGGCATAATCAGGGAGATTGTTTCTTAGCTCTTGTATAGTCATTATTTTATCCTCTTTTTTTTCGCGCTTCAGTAGTTAATACATTGACTGAAGCTATAAATAAGCTGGGTGATTGTATCAAGGTGTATAGGGTGCCCCTTTTACGGAAGTAGAGCGCAGCGGAGTGGAACGAAGCGAGCCATGAAGTAAAAGGGGTACGCTGTGCACCTTGATATAAACTATTGCACAGCGTATTAACATAATCATTCAATCGTAATAACTTCCTCACCCTGATGCCAATTACAAGGACATAACTCATCTGTCTGTAATGCATCTAACACCCGCAATACCTCAGTTGGATTACGACCAACATTCATATCAGTCACCATCACAAAGCGTACAATATTATCGGGATCCGCTATAAAAGTAGCGCGCTGTGCCACGCCATCATTAGGGTCTACTATACCCAACGACTGAGATAGCTCACGTTTGACATCCGCCAACATAGGAAACGGCAAATCATTTAACTCTTGTTTATGTTGACGCCAAGCCAAATGCACAAACTCAGAATCCACACTGGCACCTAACACTTGCGCATCACGATCTGAAAACTCGGTATTTAAGCGGCCAAACTCAGCAATCTCTGTCGGACAAACAAAAGTAAAGTCTTTCGGCCAGAAAAATAATACTTTCCATTTACCTTGATACGATTGATCGGTAACATCAACAAAAGCATTATGCACATCATTGCTCACCGTAGCTTGCATACTAAATTCAGGTAGTTTCTCACCAACTGCGATCATTATTTTCTCCTAATGAGTGTTTTATTGAACATACAAACACTATAGGTGCAACTGACGGATAGTTGAAATATATTTATGCTATTATATTAATAGTCATTACCTATTGCAATTTAAGCAGGATAATTTTTATAATTAATCACAGTTAAAATAGATACTTTGTAAGCTACGGCCGTTGGCCGTTTTTTCTAACTGGACAATCACGTCAACCACAGTCTTTATTTCACGCATAATATCTTGATCAGTCATCGAAGGTACATTATTTAATTTATACAAATGCACCATGCGCATGAATGCACCTTTAGGATTATTTGCATGAATAGAACTGATAGAGCCTTGGTGACCAGTCGAACAAGCCGCAATAAAATCACAAACCTCTTTGCCACGCATTTCACCCACAATAATGCGATCTGGACGTAAGCGTAAGCTGCATTGCACGAGGTCCTGCATAGTTACATTACAACTGCCTTGCTGCCCTTTACTGCTTAATAGGCTTACTTGATTGTCTTGTGACAAACAAACCTCCCTAGCATCTTCCAATAAAATTATACGCTCACTCATAGGAACATACTGTAAACACGCATTGATAAATGTAGTTTTACCACTCGAAGTTCCCCCCGAAATCACGATATTTTTATTACCTGCTATAGCCTTTGTTATAAATTCGTTCCAATGTTTTTTTTGATACAGGTATTTAAGATTATTATTTATGCTTGATGGAGTCATCTGTGCACTACAACCTGCAACATCATAATCAGATATTGCACAATGCCTTAGCACATGACGACGAATAGCTAAAGCAGGATATTGAGCCGTAGGCGGCAGTACAATCTGCACTCGTGATCCATCATGCAACGTTGCCGACAACAAAGGGCATTGATGATTCAGCTGCTGCTGACTCTCATTCGCAATTAATTGGCATAACATGATTAAATGCCGCTCTGTCAAATCAGGCACTGTATAGCCCGTCATCACACCCTCTTTTTCAACATACACTTGCCGAGGTCGATTAATCATAATTTCACAAACCTGAGGATCATTGAGGTAACTATTTAATGGTGATAGTAAACCTGAGGCATGTGGCGCAAATAATTCCATCGCTTACTTATAATCCTGATTTAATACGTCATATAAGCTCAAATCATGCGCTACAAATACATTAATCTTAGATCCTTGATAAACACGTATTGTCGGCTTAATGGATAAGCTACCCTGCAATGATCGCTTAGCCGCTTGCTGCATTGACACCGATATAGCCGACCTGTATTGCGCTACGGAATTATATCGATCTGTATTAGCCACCCCAATACTAGCTGCGCCTGCCCCTAATAATGACAGCAATGTTGCCTGACCAAATCGCGCCATAAAATGCGTATCCACAGCATTTGCTGTTTCACCTGCTCGCCCTAATGCATCTGTACCCGGACTGTTTAATTGCACTGATATGCCATCAGGTCGAATCAATCGATTCCATATAACCATCACCCGCTTTTGGCCACGAACGATCGCTGACGTATATTGACCCACCAGACGCGAACCTGCTGAAACTAATACATGCTCATCCGCATACGAATAGGCAGGCGTTGACACTACCGCGCGCACCATGCCCGGCAAATCCGAATTAATTGCTGTTTCTAACACGGCATGTATAAATTCGCCGGAAGCTATCGTATATTGCGGATGATCTATACGGGAGGCCACAACGATACCAGTCGCCGCATGAGCATTAGCAAAACGCGAGTTAATATCAGCACCAGAGAAAGCTTTATGTTGACTTGGTAATTGCGTCTGATTATCTGCGGCCTTAGCATCAGCGTTTGTATACATACTCGTAGGTGCATTTTGACGAAGTTTGTAAGCTTTGTTAATGACTGTACCGACTTTATTTTCAATGCTGTGAATTAGTTTTCTTAACTTCGGCTTAGTGTTAGTAAGTTGGTTCAAGTGCGATAAATTTACATTTAACGTATCCTCATACTGATGTGAATTTAGTAATACTTGCTTATGCAATTTCAGTGCTGAGGCATGATGCGATGCCAACAGATACAAAATCAAAACCAATAACAATCCCGCCAATAACCAGTACATCTTATCATTTTTTTTAAATTTATTAGGCGACACTTTTGACCAGGCAGATAAATATTTCAGCATAATGACCTCAACGCTTTATAAAATGATTATTAAACAGACTGAGCACGTGATATTTTCCCATGCGCAAACTCAACTGATGAGCCACTTGTTGTACAATAAGCATATTCCCTTTACGACGATAATTAACGACCGTTTCCCTACCATTTCTATTATTAACTGCAAAAATAGCCGGGACACTTTGGTAGGGCCTTAATTGCAAATAAGTAAATCGCCCATCATCGTAAACACGCTGAGGCAGTAACTGTCTGTCACCGCTGTAACTGTAATCCCAATTCTTTTTATGTGTGGCTAAGATACTTTTTGTCACGCTCAATGATTGGCCAGCATGTAACACAGGCATATAAGTAAAATAAAGAGCGTATGTTTGAGTCGTAGATGTGTTATTTTTTCTACTGATAAGGTGAAAATAGTAGCTACGCTTATTAGTCACAACCGCCATGTTAGTGTTTGATCCCAACAACGTCGGCTTTAAAAAAAGCATATAAGATATATTCTTTTGAATGCTTACTGTCCACGCATCCATATCACCGCATTGCACATTTTCGATGATCTCATCTTTAGAGAATACAATTTGCGTAGTAGTAAAAGCTGTGGCATTAATCGATACTATTTTATCTGGTTTATATAATACCCGCTGTATACGGTACTTTTCTGTATACTGCGGCAATATTGCATAGGCGAACACATTTGCCGTTACCAACAAAGCAAAAATTAATACACTATCGGTGAGATATGATACTTTATATTTCCTCATACTATTGACCGCGTAGTGGATTTTACATTTCGCTGCTCAACGCTATAACGCGTTACAACAAACCCATCCCAATCGCGCCAACGCTCACTCGGACTTAATGGTGTACCTACATACTGCCACGAAATAAGTGCTGCAAATGCATGCGAAACAGGTGAGGAATCATGCTGCATATAATCCGTGAGACTAAAATTGACTTGTGCCAAATTATAGCGCCGCTGCTTGTTCTTGGTTTTCGCATGAGCCTTATCTAAAAATATAACGCTGTCTATATGCACAGAACGGTGGCCTTTGGTATTTAGCTGGTTTACCAATGCGTGTTGATTGTGTATCGATTGAATACGCCTATACTGCTTTGCAACGCTAGCACTCGACAGTAAATTAATCAGCGCATATTGTTCATGGTATGACGTTGCATCATAGCTTTCACGGTTAATCACATACCGCACTAGCTCACTCTCAACCAAAGCTTGATTATGAACCAAGTACTCCGACTGCAATGGCTGCACTAATACACGTCCGTCTTGATAATGATTAACTAACAATGGCTGCAAATGCTGCAACGGAATCAAACAAACCAATGCAATTGTTAATAAACACGACAATGTCATAGCAGCAAAGAATGCCCACTGATAGTGCTTAGTCGTCACCATTGCACGGCTGTATTTATCATCCGCCCAATTATGCACCCGTTTAAAATACGTACTGAGAGGCTGCGATTTCATATTAGCTTCCTTTAATCATTAACATATCAAGATATATTGCTTGCACATTAGTTTGTGCTTGCGCTTTATTGTCAGCCGTAATAGCGGAAGCAGACGATTTATTTTCCGCTTGTTTATTAGGTAAAATCGATTTAAAACCACTAAACATCCATGAGGCGATAGAAGCGGATACATTACTTGACACCGCCACCATCATTACGGTTCCACCAATCGCTTGCGCCAATTGTGCCGATTTTAAAATTAAGCCAACACCAACGAATCCGACTAACATCATCGGTACAAAGTCAACTACTGTCATGCCATGCATGTGTTGCAAATACACTTGCTCCAACATCCACTGCGCTATCGTCAAGACCAATGTCAACATCGCTGCGACAAACACCATAATCAAGGCATAACCAACACAAGCACCTAGCCAACGCTCAAAAAAACCTCGTGTTGGTTTAAATAGAGTAAAACTGATAAACAATGGCGCCGTTGCAAATAATACAGCCAGCATTATTTTTGCTAACACCAACTCAAACAATGACACCAATAACATGGCATAACCAAACCCCCATACCAGCAATGCAGAAAACACAGGACCAAAATTATGCCATGAACCTTTTTGCCACAGCAGCATACCAATCTTAGTAAGCTCTGTTAACACTAATTGTATAGCGGCATTAATACCCTCACCCGGTGTATGGGGAATAGGTAACGGTGTAGCGGAAGTCAAAATTGCACCAATATGCCCAGCCCCCTGACTGATGAGCGCCATAACATTTTCACTAAACCAAGACCAATTAATTGCCGCCATGTAAATTAACGCTATCTTCAAAGCGGATTTACCAAATTCAGAAAATGATAATTTGACCCAACCCTGAGTGATTGCGATACCTAAAAGGCATATATATAGAGTAATTGCCAACGCTAATGGTAGCTTGATATACGCCGCCAATGCACCATAGGCATCAAATACGTAATCTGCCAATAACAAATGCAATTCGGTATAGATGCATTCAATCGCATTGGAGTAATTGACCATCGTTACATATTACCGCTATTAAAATATTGCTTCTCATATTCATCACTGAGATCCTGGTACGTTTTCTTATCAGATATGTCCTGTAATGTTAACTGCTTAAAATCAGGATACTTTTTAGCATATGACAACATGGCTTTATATAAGGTTATGCATATTTTTCGCGGCATATCACGCTGCATACAATCCATATACAAGGCACCTGCTGGCACATCAGGATCTAATTTTAACTTTTTCTCTGAAGTAATTGCGGCACGCAATAATACATGCGCTGCTTTTTTTTGTGACACCGTTTGCAATGGATTTATATGTGGGCTGCACGCAATCAGCGTGCATGTTGATACATATAAACATGTAATTGTTATATTTTTTTTAGTAAATCTAAATAACATAGTATTTCCTTAAGGGTGATTGACTGGGTACTTATTACAGTAACTACCATAATAAGGACACGGGGATTTTAGTTGATCTGGTGAACACGCACTTATACAACAACAGCACAATAAAACAGTTAATATATCTCGTGTCATTTTCATATGCTTCTCATATTATTTGCTTAATCGATCAAACTGCGCACGTTGTGTGTCATCAGCAATAGCATCCGCATTAACCTGAGCAACCTGCTGGTTTAGCAACACCTGCATCTTCAATGACTGTGTTTGAATATATGCCATTTCAGCTAATAACCGCGAATTCAAATCCATTGCTGCCTTAGTGTTTTCTGCATGATCAATTCGCGATGATAAATCATGAATAGTATCTAGATGCTTTGATATATTATTAAATGCATACGTAGCATTTACACTGGCCGCACGATTAACCTGCACATCACGTCGATACGCGTTAGCATTGGCTAGTGTCGCCCCTTTTTCAAAATCAGATTTTGTTAATATCACATGATTTTTCTGATACTGACTTACCAATTCCTGATACCGGTCAGTATTTCCACCCGATAATCCTTGCAGTGCTTGCTGCCAATTCTTTGGTGACCACTGCCGCCGCGTTAAATCTTGCGCACCATTCAACATATCTCCAAAGCCATAATGCCCTTGGGCCGCGTTTGATAGCTGCTTTAGCTTACTAAATTGTTGCTGTAATAATTCATACTGTTGTATTAACTGCTGATAGTTTGTCAGCATCTGAGCATAATTTATAGGGTCATGAACAATCCCCCATGCGAATACAACCTGAGGAAAATAAGTCATGCTAATACTAAGTGAAACACTATAAATCAGCTGTCGCATTAGCATGACTTCCCCCCCCGTTAAGAAACAATGGTAACCACTCATCAGGCCTATTGCCGACAACACGACGAATCTCATCCAAACGGTTAATCGATGTTTGTGTAGCAGACAAAATGGGTAGTAATTCACCGAGACCCGATAAGTTTAATGTAATAAGTGATGATTCATGCCCTTGTTTATATAACATCAACCGCGATTGAGACTCATTACTTTTAATCGCTATAAACTCAGACTGAGTCAGATTAAATCCATTTATATAGTCCTCCGCTTTTGCTTGAGGATTTGCAAAATACAAATGAGTAGCGCAATTATCTAAAATAAT
The DNA here is from genome assembly GCA_029210045.1 of Coxiellaceae bacterium. Classification (GTDB taxonomy): domain Bacteria; phylum Pseudomonadota; class Gammaproteobacteria; order Coxiellales; family Coxiellaceae; genus JARGNX01. Next base: position 59,926 of record JARGNX010000004.1, on the reverse strand, counting down.
GTGACTGATTGTCGAATCAATAACACTCTTAGGTGACTGCGTGGCAAGAATCACATGACAGTTTAATTTACGTAACGTTGGCAGCCATTTTTTAATCTTATTTTGCCAATAAGGATTATCCAGATATTGCCAAGCTTCATCCATAAACACCGATGTCAAACGCCCATCTAATTGACACTCCATGCGATAAAACAGATACATACTTACAGCTGCTAATACTGATGGTGGCTCATTATCCAAGAAATGCGTCATATCAAATGCCATTTTATCGGCGATGTGCAAAGCATCAGTATCATGATCAAACAAATAGGCGTATTCACCATCAGGGTGAATACCATCACTGCGCAGCCAACGTCGCAGACGTAACCATCGCTCAAAGGTTATCGGCAATATTTTTGTTGCATTGGTTAAGTTACGATATTGAGGGGCCAACTGATCATAAACATAATCGATACATTGCTGTAAATCCGCCACTACCGTTTCAGGTATATCTATTTCACCTTCTTTTTTTACCAGCTGCACTAACCATTGCATACAAAATTGGCGATTACGTGCCGTGCCTTTTAACTGCAGTGGATTAAATTCTATCGTGTCAGCATGATTAGGCGACAGTACGGCATAGTGACCACCACAGGCACGAATATAGATCTCTGCACCTCGATTACGATCAAAAAACCAACTTCGCCCAGCATAGCGATTCAATTGTGCGTCCAAAAAGCACATAGCCACCGTTTTACCACAACCATTACCGCCAATCAGCGTAGTATGACCTGGAGAAGGATTATCAAGCGGTCCTTTCGTGTGTAAGTTAAACCACATAGGTGTGCGTGCAGGTGTTTCAACTACAGTTAAGGCACTGCCTAAATGGTTTTGATGATAATAACCATTGCGATAATTATGTAACGGGAAAAAATCACTATAGTTTCTTGAACTAATCACACTAGCACGTGCAATGTATTTTTGATTGCCTGGCAATTGCGCCCAAAAGGCCGCCTCTTGACCCAGCGTTTCCCGAACGGCAACTATACCAGCATTCATGTAGCATTTAATTGTTTCAGCGACCAACCCATCTAACTGCTCAAAATCATCCGCAAGTAACATTATACTATTGTGGTGATATCCCATCACCATTTGGTCACTGGCCAACATATCACGTGCTGATGCTAATGCCTGTATTTGACTAACCGCTGCATCCTCAACGTTCTGCATTTTATTAGTGTGGCGCTGAATCAACTTATCTGCGTCCGATTTACTGGCCACCGTGAAACTATGCGTTGCAATAAACTCACCATCCAATCGCAACATGGGGTCCAGCATAATGCTAGCGCTATCACTGCAATACCGTTTGATCGATACCATGGCTGCAAAACGCAAATCAGGCTTTAACGCGCCTTGAAACTGAATATAGTTGCCAAAAAACAATCGATGCTTACTAATTAAAGTCGATAAATCTGTTTCAGCATGGAATTGCTCAGACGGTATAGCTACCGACTGCCCAGCATTAATCACTAAGCTGACATATCGAATGAGGCCTTTATCCAGTAGCTGAGGTTTAAATGCAGACAGTGACACCAACAACTGTGAAGTCGCTTGTTGTAATTGCTTTATACCTTGCTGACGTTTCACTTGACGCAAATGTTGCAGATAACGTTGACTACCTGACTTAAACCAATATTTAAAGCCAGTCTGCTTTGAAGATAAAAATGATTTATAGTTAATCACCAGATAAATATCATTAACATACATAGCCGATTGCCTGTAGGCCTTCAAATAATTTTCATTAATACGTTTTGAAAAAGCATTACTAAACTCACCTGCTAATTGAAAATCAACTTTGCGCCTGTGTAATGTACCTAGCAATGAAAAATGCGAATCCAGTGCTACCAGGGCATTATGCCAAATAGTTTTACATTGATTAATTACTTCAACAGGCTCCGTTTCAAATGGCACGCCCTCCAGTTTAATCACTGAAAACAAATCGCCATTGACTGTTTCTAATATGGTTTCAGTGCAAAAATGACTAATTGCGATATGCGCCGACACGGCGGCTTCATCTTGCACGCGCTTCACTGTAGGCTCAATAGGGTTCATAGCATTGACATCCCCACAATAGTTTATTACGAACGGGTAAACACTCTGCTTTCTTAAATAACAAACGAAAAATATGATGATCTATCGTACATAAAATTACGCCGAATATATGTAATGGAATATATAAAACCAGGAATAGTGGCGATAAAAAAATGATATAGCCGCACAGCGCTATTATGACGGATACCCCTAAATACTCCATACTGACGCCCCACATCATTGCTGGGCGAGTCAATCCAACAAACAACGGGCTAAGTGTTAATGGCGCTTGCTGCATCATATCAACCACCCAAACCCATTTTTTGCGAGATATAGCTGGCACTAAACACTATGCCTATCCCAATCACCGTGGCGATAGCCCGCTGCTTTGGAATTTTACCTAATGCTAGCGTGCCATAACCGATACCAATAATCGCTACAACAAAAACCAAACGAGCAGGTGTTGATGTGAGTAAATCTATCAATCCGCTTAAGACATTACTGATGACATCGCCACCTGTATCAGCAAATGCCAAACTGGGTGACAACACAGTAAAAAGAACACACAGCGCTTGTCGATTCAATAGTCGTCGCATACCTTACCCCCGGAGCAACAAAATGATTTAAAAAAATCGAACCGACCACGCAATGCAGATAGACTGCCAAAAATTAATTTGTCAGTCTATACCGTATTTGAGTTTTATTTTTGAATTTAACTTTAAGACAAGGTTAATCCACCAAGCGCCTCACAATCGAGGTGACTTTGCTTGAAAGCTATAATATGTGCCGACATAATGTCTACAGCTTTGATTGAAGTCGTATTAGTTACACTATAATCAAGCTCAGCAGTACTGCGCCTTATTTCATTTAATGCACTCAGCGCTGCTGGAAATCTATTTTCGTCCATAGCCTTATCGAAATCATGCAAATAATCCTTTACCCCAGCCTTATCAAAAGATTGTGAGCTTTCATAACAAGCAAGCAACATCTGAACCAACTGAGTTACGCCTAGATGGTGAAATGGCCTATCAACCACTTTGGTTATAAACTGAGATGCTACATCCGTATCCTCAGACTCTGACCGCCTTGCTTGTGCTTCGCGCCTACGACGAGCCTCTTCAGCAATCATCAGCGTAGCGAGTGGATTTCTCATTACAAACTCCTATCATTAAATTTTTAATCTTTACGTTGATCTTTCTTACACACCATGGCATATCGACACATCGTTACGTATGATGCATCAATATTTTGCATATTTTTCTTAATTATTTGATAATAACCACATGATTAGACTAACTCCCTATAATCCCAATTGGCCACAAGCCTATTTGCAAGAATCTGCCTGGCTCAAACAGCAGCTCGGTGATGTTATCGCCGATATACAGCACATCGGCAGCACCTCGATTGGTGGCATTCAAGCCAAACCTGTAATCGATATATTAATTGGTGTACACAATTTGGATCGATTCAACCAATCACACATCCAGAAACTTATTACAGGCGGGTATGATTATATCAATAAATATGAAAAAGACCTGCCGTTTCGTCGCTATTTTCAAAAAGAGGATGACAATGGTGCACGAACGCATCAAATTCACTTAGTCAATATGAATTCAGCCTGGTGGTTTCGCCATATCCTGTTTCGTGATTATATGCGTCGCTACCCAGCACAAGCCAAAGTATATGAAACATTAAAACTAAAACTGGCACCGCAATTTACTGACAGCAATCAATATGCCTTTGCTAAATCAGAATACATAGAAGACATTAACAAACTAGCCTATTTTGACTGGACCATCCACAAGCCTTTTGCACTCACCAAACGCTTACAAGGACACATAGTCGAGCCCGCATGCCTTGATGATTTTTGTAACATGCATCACAACCCCGATTTTATTGCTTGCTATGGTGTAGAGTTATCACACGAAAAAATCAACACCGTATTAACAAAAGATGTTGAACACTGGGACCAATATCAATTTGGGCCAATGGCATGGTTTGAGAATATTACACAACAATTTGTAGGCAAAGGCGGCTTACGTCATATCACCTTATTAAATAAACCCGAAACTGAATTGGCTTATGCGCTCATGCCTGGTTTTTGGGGACAAGGCCTAGCTATGCAGATTGGTCAGTATGCATTGGATCTGGCTTTTAATAAACTTCAGTTAGACAACGTTATTTGCTTCACCAGTGAAGATAATAAACAGTCACTGCGCGTCATTGAAAAACTTGGCTTTACGTATGAGCAATCATTTGATCACTGCGATATCACGCATCACCTGCACCGCCTAAGCCAAAGCACCTACTTCGACAGCAGCTCCGCTTAACCTTACGCGTGGGGGAGTTTTTATCATATCAGAAAGCTATTCCCGCTTACTTAAGCGGTAATAGCTGCAACTTCTACGCGCACAGCACCCCGACTAACGGAGTGTAACTTTCTAGCGGCCGAATAAGACAGGTCAATGATACGCTTGCCCACAAAGGGTCCGCGATCAGTAATTTTTACGATCACTGAACGGTGATTACGTAAATTAGTGACCTTTACCATGCTGCCCAACGGTAACACCTTACTGGCTGCTGTCATCGCATACATATTGTAACGCTTACCATTTGCCGCACGCTTACCTTGGAATCCTGGGCCATACCACGAGGCGATGCCACGCTTCTTATAATGATGCGCACTGCGATGGGTTAATACACGATAATACTTTCCCTTTACTCGATATCCATACGCATAATGCTTACGCGACGCCGCAAAAGACATTTGCGCCATAAACAACATTAAAGCCGTAACTACTACGGCAATTACTCTATTCACTCCACTCACCCTTCACTCTATCAATCAATATTGCGCTGCATTTTAACAAACATTGCTTCATAGGGAAAACCTGATACCATGTCAACATTCGAATAATAGGTGACAAAACGTGACAAACGAACAGGACAGCATCCAGCATTTTATCTTCGACAACAAATCAATTCGCGGCATATTAGTGCGCCTTGATGACTCACTGCAGACCATTTTGCAGCAGCACCAATACCCACAGACTGTAAATAGCCTGTTAGCCGAGAGCCTAGCTGCTACCGCTCTCATGATGTCTACCGTCAAATTTAAAGGCAAATTGATTGTACAACTTCAAAATCAAGGAGCCATCTCCTTATTAGTCACTAAATGCAATGATCAACTTGGCCTGTCTGGTTTAGCTAAATGGGATGAAACCATCGAGATTAAAGACCTTGAGTCCACTCTCGATCAAGGCAAGTTAGTCATGACATTTTTACAAAACAATAAAACAGAACCCTATCAAAGTATCGTGCCTATTCGTCAACAAACAGTTGCCGGGGCACTGGAAGATTATTTTGTGCAATCAGAACAATTGCCAACTAAATTTTGGATTAAATCAAATGGCAAACAAGCGGTAGGTTTACTCCTGCAATTGTTACCGGAACAAGACTCTGAAAATACAACCGACACTCAAGACTTCTATTTAGAAACCGCAAAATTTGCTGACCAAGACATTACTGAACAATTTGATTCACTCAATAATGAGGCGCTACTACATCAATTATTTAGCAGCCAGGATATCCGCCTATTTGAACAAAAGCCTGTCAGCTTTCATTGCGACTGCAGCCTACCTCGCATGCAAAATGCCATCATCACACTGGGCAAAGATGAAGCATACGACATCCTCGCTGAAAAACACAGCATTCAAGTGAGCTGCGATTTTTGTGCAAAAACCTATGATTTTACTCGTGGTGATGTCGATGATATATTTGACACAAATGAACAGGACAAATAAATGAGCCCAAAAGAAACCATTAAAGCTGCAGCTATAAAAAAGCCAAATTTAGAAAAAGATTTAGCAGCATTAGAAACTTTGATCGAACAAATGGAATGCGGTGATATCAGCTTAGACCAATCTTTAAAACACTTTGAAAAAGGTGTAAAACTAGTTAAGCAATGCCAACAAGCGCTCACCGATACCGAACAAAAAGTAAAAATTCTAATCGACAATCATTTACAGGACTTTGATGATGACGCAACCGACGGTTGATAACCCTATCCAAGATCATTTACAACGCTACCAAGACCGCGTCAATGAATTGATGTTATGCCAATTGGATCAAGCTAAATCGGTACCTGCACACTTACAAAACGCTATACGCTACAGCGTCGCCCAAGGTGGCAAACGTTTACGTCCATGCTTGGTCTATATGATTGCTGAATTATTTGATGCTGATGACAGCAGTTGTGACGCTGCCGCTATGGCAGTCGAATATATTCATACCTATTCACTGATCCATGACGACTTACCGGCCATGGACGATGATGATATACGTCGCGGCCAACCCAGTTGCCATATCGCCTTTGATGAAGCCACCGCTATTCTAGCCGGTGACGGTTTACAAAGCCTTGCATTTGAAACTTTAGCCATTGATAGCCCATGGCACACCGCCGAACAACAACTGCAAATGCTAGTGACCCTTAGCCAAGCGATAGGCCCTGCTGGTATGGTCGGCGGTCAAGCTTTAGATATCGATGCCGAAAACAAAACCATTAGCGCTGATGAACTGCAAACCATTCATTTATTAAAGACCGGTGCATTAATTAAAGCCAGTATATTATTAGGCGCACAATGCGCACACGTTGAAGATGCACTGACCTTAAATGCATTAAGCAAATACGGCCAACACATTGGTCTCGCCTTTCAAATCCATGATGATATTTTAGATGTTAGCCAAGATACCAAAACACTCGGCAAACCTAGCCAGTCTGATCAACAAGCCAATAAATCGACTTACGTCAGCACACTGGGATTTGAAAAGGCACAACAACTGCGCGATGAACATTTGCAACAAGCACTGGATGCTTTAAATTCGCTAAGTGTAAATACTGAAGCCTTACAAAAGCTCACCCATTACTTGGTGCAACGTATCCACTAACAAAGTTTTGTGTATTTAACTTGAGGCAGGTTTTGTAATACACCCACACCTAAGGTTGTCCAATTCACTTGATCCAAGTTTGCCCTAGTTAAAGGCACCAATGCATATTTTTGCAATAAACGGATTAATATCACCCTGCATTCAATATCAGCTAATCGCGCGCCTTTGCAGTAATGCACACCATCACCAAAACCCAGGTTTGGACGATAAGCAGGCTTTTCTGCACTTACTGGACACAGTCGATTCTTACCTGGATTAAAACATTCGGGGCTGGTAAAACGCTTATTGCTTTTCATCAGCATCTGCGGGCTGATAGCAATAAGCCGCTTGTTAGGAATGCAGTAATTAGTGTCAGGGATATGAAACGCTGATTGGGTCTGCCTAAATGAAAGTAAAGTAGAATAATAACGAGTGGTTTCGCTAACAACATCACCAATCGCAGTAAAGCACTTAAGCGTTTCCTTGGTCAAACGGTCATTGCTTAGATTTTCCTTACTCAGTTGGATTTCATTTATAAGTGCCTGGTGCAGCTTATTGTCTGACAATATATGGCTGATAGCATTAACTAACACCGAGTTAGTATTTGCGATTGAACCGAAAAATAAACCAATAACACTGTCTATGATAAATTGGTCCGGCATTTTATTATAATTTTCATAGAGCGGCACTCCAATGACACTTCGCATTTGCTTAAGATCCGTCTCCATAACAAATTGCAACATATCCGCATAGGACAGATTAAGCTTTCTTCTTCGATTTATTTCTTGCTGTAACATATCAGCGATTTTATGGCGCACTTGCCTGCATTTTCTCATAACAGCAAAGCCGAGCATTCCTGGGCGCTTAAGCTGATGCGTGCCATTTTTTTCAAGCTGTTTAATCAAATGTATAAACTCAACATTTTCAGCCATCGGTATGCACAAAGCGCGACAGCTAATCGATATAACAAGATGGTCCATTGCCTCAGCTAAATCAATAGTACCATTATCGTGTGGTAATAATCCATCTAGGTTTAACAGCACTGCCTCATCAATGTCTGAAATAATACGATTATAATGTGGCATTAGCTTACTTTGCATAATGTGCATCATCGCATCCCATTTATCTTCAGATGCCACCGCACCAATAATTTGCGGTAACCGAACCCGCGTCAATGGATTAATAAAACTTAATTCGTCTTCATTTGATCGGTAAAATTTGCGTACAAAGCCATCTGCAAAACTTATAGTGACCCATTTATTCAGTAATTTAAAACTAAAGGTATCACCCAGCTCGTGCTGTAATTTTTTTAAAAATAACGGGCCATACTTCGCATACGCTTTTGCAGCACCCAGCACCGGTATGTTTTTTGTATACCTTGGCGGTTCATTCATCATATTGCTTATTTCCATATTGTTTATGTCAAGGTCAGAAAGCACCTTAATTTTTTTAATAAGGCGAGAGTTTAATGAAACTTTAAGTCTTCTTCAAATATCGAAAATAGTCATATAAAGTTTGTTAGGAATGTAATTTTATTATAGTGATTAGGTGAAATCATTAATGGGACCAAGGCTTGGCCCCATGCATTACTTTTTTATTTAATTGCGTAAAGATGACCAGGACGCAATGGGCTTTCCACATCAATTGCACCATCACCACCATCTCCGTCACGTTTAGCAGCACCAGTACCACCAGGCATGAGCCTTTGCTCCAAAGCAAGCAGCTGTGGCGCATCACTTGGACGTGTGCATTGATATAGCTTATAGGCAGCAAAACCCAGCAATGCGATGTCAGACACTGCCATAACCGCAATAGATGCAATATCACCATGACTCAATGAGTCATCTGAAGTGAATGCTTTGTATAAAGCTAAGCCACCGACTATATTGACTACACAGAAAGCTAACGCAGCGACATCTGTACACCCTCTCACTGCAATGCAACCATCATCTGAAGTTCTCATAACACCTGCCATTTCTATCTTCTCCCACACTATTAATTTATATATTTAAATTTTACAGGCACGAACAGTACATAAGTGAAGAACTGCCGTCAATGGCAATCTTTTCATTTAAGGATAAGTTAAGCATTCCACCCCAACCGCAGAATTAAAGGAAACCTGATGGTTTGCGGCTTATCTTTTTCCACCCAAAGCTCAGAAATCTTGGGAATCACAAAGCTATCAACGGGGTTATCAGCATATTGCTTTATATGGTTTTTTACCGCTGACCACGTATTTAAATAATTTAAGTAGTCATAATAACTCCATTGCATTTCAATATAAAATTGTTTAGCAGTTATCTCTTCAAATGGAAAATCAATATTCTTATAATCGTCATTTAAACCCTTTCGCTTCATCGCCCAACATTTTTTTTGCCATAAATAATCAAAACAGAAGTCATGGTAGACCTCATCCACCGCTTCGTTACCTGTTACTGCCGTGTTGTAGCCTACAATGGCAATAACTCCGTTAGGCTGCAAAACACGCTTAACCTCAGTGTAAAATTTATCAAGATCAAACCAATGCAATGCTTGAAATACGGTAACCGTACTCACACTGCCGCCTTCTAAACCACTGTCTTCCGCAGTCGCTACACGATAAGCAATATTGTTAGTTGGCTTTGCTTGTTCGATTTGCTCGGCGCTCGCATCTGTTGCATACACTTGATCAAACTGTTGAGCTAAACCAAGCGCCCCTTGACCATTACCCGTACCACAATCCCACACAGCCTGATGATTTGGCGCCAACTCTGCTAGATAAGCAAATAGCGCTGCTGGATATGTGGGTCTATACCGACTGTAATCGCTCGCATGCCCCGAAAAAAGATCTTTAAACGCCATATTAAAAATCTCCACCTTCTATTAACCACGCCTGTAAATCATTTATTTTAGTTGCTTCAGCAGGGAATTGCGAAAACACTATTTGCCCCACTACTTGAATCGCAGCGGAACCATATGTTTTCGACACTAAAGCTTGCGCATAACTTTCTAGCCATTCTGGTTGCAACGCGTCCGTGTAGATCTTGGCTTGCTCAATCACACCATTCTTAATCACCAACTGCACGTCCACCACACCCCACTCAAACCGCTGATCAAAATGATGAGTAAACTCCAGCGTTTGACCATATAGCCAATCCCACGATTGCAAATGCTGGTAATGCTGATCCAAGGTTTCTATTAGCTGTAGTCGCTCTGGTGACAACATAGTAATGTCCACATCGCTGTCATAACACTGACGAAATTGTGAAATAATACGCTCACACACATTGTCATGTGTCATCGCTGAATTTAACTCAGATAAATTCACTACACGCGATTTTACCGATGCTATACCTTTAGCCTGCAATTTCTTTTTATTAGGGTTCAAATAATCACTAAGCCGCGTTAAGTTTGCATCCAATAGCAACGTTCCATGGTGAAATGCACGATCGGACTTTTCTTTAAATGCATTACCTGAAACTTTGCGCGGATCAGACTCACAAGTAACAATATCATTACGACCTGAAAATTCAGTATCCACACCCAGTGATTGCAATGCAGCTATTATTATCGACAAGTTACGTTTTTTATCATAACCAGATTTTTTAGATAGAAATGTAAAATTGGTATTACCTAAATCATGATACACCGCACCACCGCCACTTTGACGTCGCGCCAAATGCACATCATCTTGCTTCATTTTTTCTAAATTACACTCCAACCACGGATTTTGTGAACGGCCAATCACCACGGTATCACGATTGCGCCATAAAAATAGCGCCTGATCGACTTCCTGTAGATCTTGAAAAAGCCATTCTTCTGTAGCCAAGTTAAACCATGGGTTATGTGATTCAGAAATATATATTTTAGTCGCCATGCTCATCTCTCACCTATGATGATTTAGATATCTTTGAAATCGGAATCGCAACCTCACCCTGTTGATCCATACGATAACCAGCTGTTTGTTCAGCTTTCCAGGCATGCCCCTGAAGTAACTCAATCGTACAAGGAAAAATTTCTGGGTGATCCGTTGGATAGGCTTCAATTAATCGCTGCCATTGTCGCGGCGTCGTTAAACCCGTTACCGCACCATCTTCTGCTTGACTCGCAGCTAAACGATGAATATCTCGACATAATGTTTTTATCGAACGATATTGCAGCTGCAATTCTTCTCTATCCATCACGGGGTCGCTAAAGCCATTATGCATCAACATATCACCAATATCATGCATATCCATAAACGCTGATACACGCTGACCAAAGCCTGATTGATGACATGCCAACTTCAACTCTTGCAGACTATCTGGACCTAATGTTGAAAACATCAATAAACCACCCGGCTTTAAAATACGCATACACTCTTGAATCACCATTGACGGCTCCTGCGCCCAATGCAAACTGTCATTAGCAACAATGCAGTCCACACTGTCTTCCTGCAACGCGATCGCATGCATATCTGACACCAGAGCCTGGCAAGGATAGTCCTTAGCTAAACGTAATCGCTGCTCAGCAAAATCTAGTGCGATTATTTTGCTATTGGGGTAACAAGCTAGCAAATCAGGTGACAACCAACCCGTGGCACTGCCCAGATCAACAATGACATTAGGCTGTAAACGCACATACTGAAGTCGCTGCAATAACCGTTTTGCCATTTCTTGCTGTAAGAAATGCACCTGCTCGTACTCTGCAGCCTGTCGATTTGCGCGTTGTTGGATTAATCGGTGTTTCATGCAGCAACTCTACCTAAAAAATGAAACTTCAGCAAACTATAGATATATTCACATAATCACTGCATAGTAATAGAAAATTCCCGTTTCTGCTCCTAATTCTTTCATGGTTTAATAGTGGCAATTCCAATCTTTCAACAGGTCTGTGTGATCGCTAGGCAAAGGTGTTCTTTTTATTTGCTCTTGATCAGCAGTTTTCATATAATCAGCAGTAATCAAGCCCATCACGCCTCTCAATGATGCGGACCAGGGTGGGTTTTTTTATGCATAACAAATTTATCTTTAACAAACCAGCACTATCACTAAACGAACAGACTACATTCCTTAAGTCACGCGGCTTAATAATTTCCAAGCCAAATTTGGCCAACCACTTTTTAAAAACAATCGGCTACTATAGATTGATGGCTTATTTCAAGCCGTTCCTACTTAGTGATTCAAGGATAAATAATGTATTTCTGCCCAACACCACATTTTCACATATATTACAGCTGTATATATTCGACCGAGAATTACGCTTACTCGTCGTTGATGCACTAAAAAGAATTGAAGTAGCTCTACGCGCTGCGATTTCTAATACTATGAGTATTAAACATGGTGCTCACTGGTATCTAAATGGAACATTGTTTGTAAATCACAAAAGACACACTGCTTTTTTAAATGAAGCCTACAACCATTTGAAACGATCAAAAGAAAATTTCATCAAAGATTATTATCACACTTACAAACATCCCCCTCACCCACCCAGCTGGATGATTATGGAATGCTTATCATTTGGAGTCATCTCACAAATGTACAACAACATTAAACCACGTACATGTAGAAAAAAAATTGGGGATACCTTTAACCAGTACATGGACGCTATAGCACCTGGAAATCACTGGGGTGACAACAAATTATGGCAGCTATAAATTTAATACAAATAAAACCTTGGCAAGCATGCTTATTCTGTCAACGAGCCGGTCGATACCACATTCCAATATGTGAAGCCTGCTATCAGCAATTGCCTTGGCTTGAGTCTTGCTGCCCGCAATGCGCTAATCCCACTTATTCACCCACCCTATGTGGGCAATGCCTTAATCACCCGCCCGCTTTTCATCACACGCTTGCCTGCTTTCATTATCAACCACCGATCAGCCAAATGATTACACAACTCAAATTCAATCAGAAACTGCACTTTGGTCAATGGATCGGTGAAATACTCGCCAATAAAATTAAGCCTTATGACCATCACCCCGAATCTATTATCGCTGTACCTTTACATACAAAACGCATTAGACAACGCGGCTATAACCAAGCCAGCATCATTGCACAAGCTATCAGCAAAAAATTACGTATACCCATTAATACACACAGCATTATTCGCCATAAAGCTACGACTGCACAAATGAATCTAACATCAAGACAACGCCATACTAATCTGCGTGGTGCATTTTACGCAAAAAACAAACCACACGAAAAACACATTGCACTGATTGACGATGTAATGACTACTGGAAGTACATTAAACGCCTTAGCAACTTATTTAAAGCTGCAAGGCGTTCAACGTGTCGACTGTTACGTTATAGCTCGTGCCTCACTACATCACTGAACCGTCTGCAGCTAAGGCCTTCACTTTATATTCCTGCTTTACTGCCTCTTGATGTGGCACAGCCAATATACCTTGATGCGTCACCCCAACAAAACGATGCTCATCATTATAAACCCGGTAGCTCACCGCTGAATCAACCAACGGCCAAGTTAAACAATCCAACCCAGGCTGACAATTGTTTTTCACCTCTGGATGTATATCTACTGAACCCGGATTAGCAAACGGAGATCCAATAAATATCTGCCCTAAATGATAGTCAATGCGATTAATAATTTGCTTGGATTGTAACTTTAAATCAACTTCGGTAACGGTTTGACCCACATACGCACTCAAGTCCTCACGCTGCATAACCCATACTCCATTAACACTTTCACGCTTGCCAACACAGTGTTTCCTACCATTAATCGTTAAGCAAATCGTAGAATTTAATGTTGGTTGATTACTCGCATTTACAAACTTAACAATATTATTTTTACCCAAAACCAACGAGGCCTTATATAAAGGCACTGTTATTATTTCACCTGCCATCATATGCTTTGCTCTTAGCTGTAAACTTGCCCCACCTTCATATGCCTGCTGGTAATCATAATTAATACGAACCGTATTGTTATTAATCGATGAAGTAAAACTAAATTGCCAACTCGGCAAAAGGTCTTGCTGACCAATATCATGCCAACTACCCACTTGCTGCGCACTGCCATCAATAAAATAATCATTGCCTTGGCCAGTATTAAAATAGCTATTAAACGGCAACTGATTAACCGCTGTAAACCATGGCACATAGCGACTCGCACCATCGATCATCGGCGGCTTATTGTTAGTCCAAAATGCTCGCTCATTTTGATTCATAACATTTAATGATTCGTTGCCAGGCTTACCATCATTGGTTTTAGTGATCAGAGTCATATAGTCCCACTCGGTCAAGGCGCCATAGGCCGTGCTAGGCGTTGGCATGACTCGATTAAAATACCCCTGCTGCGCTGTCCAGGTATACATTGAGCCCTCAGGCACATCGATACCATAATGAATATTTTTTACTGGATAATTGATATGACCCGCTGCAGCAACATACTGCTGAGGATTACCCCAACCATAGTTAATAAACACAGGATTGTATATGGTCTTATCTGCTTGAGGATCGACCAATAACGCATTAATACTGTTATTCAAAAAGGTCCACGGATCAGAATCATCATACCAAGTCACGATCAATTTTGGATCAGCTAAATGCAATTGATGAATAAAACTTTGCATACCGATTAACTTCTTTTGATCCATCGATTCAACTTCTTGATTAATAAACCAACCATCAAAACCATAGGTATCTGCCAACAGCGCTAATTGTTGCGCGATTTTTTTTTGTACTGGCCCAGGTGTGACCATATCATCAAACGCCTTATATTCTTTGTCTCCTCCAAATACAGGCGGAGAGAAAAATATTGTGCCTGAAATCTTAACACCGTTTTGATGTGCCGCATGAATCCAACCAGGCGTCGGTGCCAACACTTGGCCACCGCTTTGTGAACCACCAAAATACACCATCGATTGCAGATACTGCCAATTCAATTCCTGAGGAACATGATGACCAAATTCGATTTGCGCCGCAGTATTACTATCATCAAAGCCAAAATACGGCACCATATTACCTGCATTTTGATTAAGCTTTACTCGCTGACTTAATGGTGTTGTACGTTGATAATATTTTGCATTATTACCCTGCGGCGACCAGCCCATTAATGAATTTGCTTCACAACCAATCACATCCGGTAAACATAAATGCGTTGAAGTGGGTAAAACATTATGCGCTAATGACGCAGTTGAAATAACACAAGCTAAAGAAATAGCAAAGATACGGCCACACATGATTAATCTCCCTTTTAATCGAGGCACCATCCTACTGTGATCTATCTGCAGAGTAAAGTTAATTGGAATGAACAAAGTGTTTTAATACCACCTAAGACTTCCTTAATGTAAGCTATATATACTACTTCGACATTAATAGAATAAAAGCGAGCGGGCATTGCTGGGGAAATTCCAACTCATTGATTTAATTTTACAATGCAGACAAAGAGCGGGCTTTGAAGACAATGATTTTCTATCGTTTGTACTAAGTCATGTTGACGCTAGACCTCAACCTATTATCATGAGCCATATTCTACAGCATGTAGAGCAGCTTCAAACCGAAGCTGCTGATACTGTCATCATTCAGGGTTTTCAATCACTGATTGTATCCTGCATGCAGGCAGGTAGCACCTCTGCTGGGAGGTGGTTACAGCAACATCGCAAACAATTACTATTACCCACCAAAGTCGCACTCTACACACTGGCCAGTAAAAATAATGAATGCGCCACTACTGTGTTACAGGCGCTAGCCGAAGATGAATTAAAGGCATCGCCCGATATTTGCGTTCCAACCACCCCTCCTAGTCGTCAAATCGTACCGGTTAATTTAGTGAATTACTATATCGACACAGCCAAGTCGTATAGCTGTCGATCTCTACGTTTAATAAAATGCAAAGAAATCGTAGAAGACAACAAAGAATGGTACTTCTTTTTGAAAGAAGCAATTCAACAACTACGCGACATTGAATGGCGAACTTATGACGGCGCAACTGATGAAACACTCACTGATTCACACCGCGTGCAGCGTAAAATCAACCAACTTATTGATGTGGCACATGTTGATAATCGGCATTTAATTAACGAACTGGATTTACTACGCCAAAGTGAATACCCTACAGCTAAACAGCACTATGATACGATTATTCGTGGTTTTGCAGTCAATATGCATTTGTTCAATATTATTGAAATTGCGCTACAACAACATCAATACCTATTAGTAAGAAACTTGTTGTGCAGTATAGGCAAATATAAAAATCAATCACTCAACCTTGCAATCAAAAATTGCATTGAACACATACTACGCACCAATGATATTACTGCTATGGCAATGCTGGCTAATACCATAAGCAGCCATTGCACAAGTTTACTCACCGCATCACGTATCATGTATTACCGCCACCCCAACAATGCTGAGTGCGCACTGGCCTATTACACTAGGCTAAAACACATTGGTCGCTATGCCATCGACAAAACAGTTCGCGAAGAAATATATCGGTTAGTTAAAATAGGTCATACGCAAAAAAATGATGAAGCAAGCTATCAATACTTATGTATTATGACCTTTGCAATAAATGGAATAATTGCTGCATTTACTTCACCTGAAATGTTACTTACTCTGAGAGACATATCGCGCCCAGACAGTCTTAAAAAAAGAATTTTTACTTTTCTGCTCGCGCATGAAGAATACGTTATGGAAAATAAAGCATGCTATCTCGTAATAGCTAATTGCTATCAAGAAGGTTTAGGCTGCGACGCTAATCCAGACAAGGCACTCATCTACCGAAAAATCGCTGCTCAACTAGGAAATACCGAAGCCTATGACGCATGCTTCCCTGATCAACAAGGACCACAGCAACTGCTAAGAAAAGCACGCTACGGTTATCGTGCTGCGGTTACCAAACTCAAATACCTGGCCGAAGCAGATAACCCAGAAGCTATCATATGCCTCGCCAAGTGTCATCTTAACGGTTATGGAATTCGACCAGACACTGAAAAAGAGGCCGATGATCCAGAAGAATATCAACACCGCTTCACTAAGCGCGAACTTACTCGGACCGATGATGGCACAGATCAGTACATGAAACTCAACCTTTCACGCTTCTTTTTAATGGCGATTGGCGCCAGTAATCGTACGTATAAATTACTTCATCGTGAAGATGAATCCACTGGATATTATGATAATTATGCAGCAATCGATTTTGCCGACCTTACGCGTGAATATATTGATTCTTTAAGCCGTGACGAACATAAAAAGCAATGGCAACGTATTTTAGATGACAGTGACTGGAGCCTACATTACACAAAAAAAAATTCAAGCATCCTCAATAGTGACAATTCACTTTTGCAACGCCTTGCAAATGGCCATCTTATCAATGTGAATGCTAACTGGAGTAGCTGGGATTCAGGACACTCATATCAATTGGTATTTTTTCAATATCAAAACCAAATCTATATGGCAAAATCAAACCGTGGCGAGCGCCGCTCTCAAGATAAACCAGGCACAACCTTTTATCATGTAGGCAATCTTGATAGCTTACAAACCAAGGGGGCGCTAATGCTTATGATTAAGAAATGCAAAGAACGCAGCTACTGTGAAGGCATGGAATCCAACATAGCCAATACACTCGGCCATGATTTACAACTAACTGCTGTAGAAAAGGGGCACATAGATCAATCAAATCAAAAAGGTGGAACATGTGCTCTTGCAACCATACAAAATTTATATAAAACTCACCTAGCTATTCACCACATTCTCGCACAACCTGACTTTATAGAAGCGAAAGCTAGTGACACCGAACCGGCTATCATGCTTACCGCAGATAAAATAATCAGAGCCTTTAAAGATTCTGAGCCACTATATAAGGCATGGCGTGCCGTCATTCGCATACTGTCGATGCGTAATCTCACCGCCATTGCTAATCCTAGTGACTCTGCGTTTATTCAAACTGACCAACACTTAACGATTATGTTACAAGCGCTCGACTATGTTCGTGACAAACGTCAACGCAAAAACGACAGATGCTTTAAACAAACGCATAAGCAATTGCTCGCCAGCTGCACACCATTACTGGGCTTTCGATCGCCTTATTCATCTGAACAAAAAAAGGAATTACGACAAGCTATGCGAGAAACTCATCCCAGCCTATGCACTATCAGCTAATGGCTTTAGCGTTTTGAGCCCTTCAAAGCTGAAGCTGCATCTGCATCAGCATCTGTAGCTACAAGCTTTGGTTCTACTGGTGGAAAAATAGAATAAAACCATTCACCAACCACTGACTCAATCAGCGGATCAATCATAGCAACATTTCGCTCACGCTTCTCTACCCCTTGCAGCATCACTTCATACAACTCTGCGTCGGGGCTATCTTTAGCAAGAACTAAAGCAGTCACGTCAAGAGTTTTATCCTTTAAATTAACATTTGCACCATGATCTATTAACATTAAGATACCATCCTTGCAGCACTGATATTCAGCCTCATTACCTGCTAACTTAAAGGCGACTGCATATCTCACCAGTGAGCTCAGGGGAGACTCACCCATTACAAAGTTGTCCTTATCATTGGGGTTACAACCATATTCAGCCACCAATAAACGCATCATTCGTGGCTGTTTATTCTCAACCGCAACCGTCAACATAGTCTTACGAAAACCACCATCTTCAACAGGGTAATCAACGCGGGCTCCTTTAGCTACTAATTCTCGAACGGCAGAGAGATCATCCGCTTTTACCGCCAGAAGCAACGGCCCACTTAACTTAACAGCTATTACATAAGCATCACGGGATTCAAATTTACAAGGCATAGGGCTATCTCGTCTTTATTTCAATATATCTAGTAATAATAGCACCTTAAAATTAACAATATATTAACCCTAAAATTAAACCCCTTCGGAAGGTCCTGCCGCAGCTGATGCCGCTTGCGAGGTTGTTTGTACCTGTGCCGGTGTTACTGCTTTTTGGCAGCTAATTACCGCAATAGAGAAGAGTACTGCGCATGCTATTCCAATTACTGCTTTCATCATACTTACTCACTATTAGTCATATAAAATGAATGCACAGACTATAGCACATCATGGGTATATACTTACAATTCATAGAGTTATATACAGATCAAATCTGATAATGGCAACCGACTTACATACACATAATCAAAACCGCCCAAAAACCACTGAAATAGATTAAAACGTGCATCAAATCAAAAGGTTTGATAGGCTTAGAAGGTTGACGTCAACAATCACAAGGAGTTTTATTATGTTAAGGAAGAAATGGAAAGTCGCGGCGACGGCCGCTCTTGCCGCTTGTACCTTAAGCACAGCCTTTGCAGGCGGTGCTGATACCACACCAGCAGGCAACCTTCACCCGCTATTATTTCCAACCGCAGCAAGTTTGTTTGCACCTGTTGGTTTTGGTACCGATCTAGGAACATTTTTTGGTAACTTCGGCTGGGTAAACCGCTGGCCTGGCACCACAGCAAGCGATGGCTACCTCAACTTTGGTGCCGGCTTGGGTAACGGTGATAAATATGTTGGTTTACAAGGTACTGTATTATTAGATAGCGTATCTGGCGATAACAACAGTAATTTCGCTGCCAACGGTAGCTTTGGCTTTAAACTGTTCCGCTGGTTATCACCTAACTTATCAATCGCAGCCGGTGTGGCCAACGTCGGTCGTTGGGGCGCATTGAAACAAGATGCTAACAGTTGGTATGGTTCCATGACTGACTACTTTAGTTTCTTCCAAGATGGTCGCTTCCCAATCGCTGCAACATTTGGTTTTGGTAGTGGTGTATTTGATAGCTTTGCATCATTTCGCGCTAATAGCGATGCCAATATGAAACCGTTTGGTAGTTTGGCTGTAAGCCTTATTCCACAACTGTCTGTCATCGCTGATTATACGACAGATATATGGTCAACCGGTTTATCATTGGTGCCTTATCTGCCACTTCCATTAGCTGTAACGGGTTATGCAACTAACCTTGGCGGCGGTGGTAAGCAAGCTGGCCCAGTAACATATGGTGTACGTGTATCAATCGGTTATGCATTCGTCTAATTAAAGGTTTAAGGAGTAAAACATGAAAAAGGTATTTAGATTATGTGCTGTCGTAGCTACATTAGGGCTGGGTCTTTCAGCCAACCTAGTGGCAGCTCCTACACCTCCAGCAGCACCACCAGCACCTAGTGTTGCCGTACCACCACCTACCGGCGGACAAGGCACCCGTCGTGAACGCCAACTCGCAGGCAACACACGCGCCGATCGCCAGCATGCCGCTGCGTTAGGTGCTGCGGTTAATAATGCTGCAGGTGGCTCAGGTACATCTGCTGTTTCACAAGGTGCATCTGCTGCTACAGGTGGCTAGTCGTTTGAGTCTTGAGGCTTAGCCTTAAGAAGCAGATGAGCAAAAAGTTGTAAAAGAAAGCCCTCGATTGAGGGCTTTTTTGTATCCGGTGTTTCAATTAACCGCTTGCTGCTGAAGCAACCGCAGCAGTAGATGCACCTGTATTTGCTGCCGATACTGGTTTACC
The DNA here is from genome assembly GCA_029210045.1 of Coxiellaceae bacterium. Classification (GTDB taxonomy): domain Bacteria; phylum Pseudomonadota; class Gammaproteobacteria; order Coxiellales; family Coxiellaceae; genus JARGNX01. The sequence continues at coordinate 39,493 of JARGNX010000004.1, read as the reverse complement.
TTGTTTGGAACAACCCGCAACCGCAATGGCAAATACAACCGCACATGCTAATCCAATTAATTTTTTCATTGTGTTCAGCCTATAGTCTGATTATAAAATGTACAGACAAACTATAGCATAGGATTAGTAGCACTGCCCCGCACCAAAATCAACATAAACATATATATAATCAATAGGTTATAGCTACTTCATATAGAAGTAGGCAACGAAAATCAAAGCCAAAACAAACAACATTGGATGAATTTGACGCCACTTGCCGGTGCACGCTTTAATGATCACATAGCTGATAAAACCAAGGCCTATACCGTCCGCGATCGAGAAACTAAACGGAATCATAAACGCGGTAATCACACTGGGAATGGTGTCGGTCATATCATTCCAATTGAAATGCGTAAAACTGCGCATCATTAAGCAGCCGACAAACAAAAGCGCAGCAGCAGCCGCTTGAGTAGGAATGGTTTTAATTAATGGTGAAAGAAACAGCATCAATAAAAATAACACACCCACCACGATAACCGTTAAACCGGTACGGCCACCCACTCGCACACCCGCCGCACTTTCACAATAGGCACTGGTGCTAGATGTTCCCAACATTGCGCCCAAAATAGTCGATACGCTTGCGCCAACCAAACCACCGGACAACCGCTTCACTCGATTGTCGCAGCTATATAATCCTGCTTGATGCAAGATACCAATAAAGGTGCCCGTGCTATCAAATACCGCTACCAATAAAAATGAAAAGATTACTGCCAAGCCCCTGTGATTCCACAGAGCATGAGTTTGAAACTGGTTAAAAGTTGGCGCGACAGACGGCGGCAATGCAAATACGCCTGAAAAATGACTGTATCCACACAAAGTGCTCACGACTGTAACAACCAAAATACCGATAATAATAGCGGCAGGCACCTTAAGGTAATCCAAGATAACAATCAAACAAAAACCTAAAAAGAATAACAACGTGGGTATCGAATGCAAATTACCTAACGTAATTAATGTCGCTTTATTACCTTCGATCATCCCACCGGAGCGCAAAGCAAGCATGGCAATAAATAAACCCAAGCCTGCAGCAATCGCCATATTCATGGTTTCAGGAATGGCTTTAATTAACCAGCGTCGTAATGGCGTAATAGCAATCAATAAAAATAAAATACCGGAAATAAACACAGCACCCAACGCGACTTGCCAAGACAAACCCATGCCTTGCACAATCACATAAGAAAAATAGGCATTCAATGCCATGCCAGGCGCAATTGCTACCGGGTAATTGGATAACAAACCACTAATAATACAACCTACGGCTGTTACCACACAGGTCGCTACAAAACACGCTCCAGCATCCACACCCGCCGCACTCAAAATAACCGGATTAACCAATACGATATAGGCCATGGTCAGGAATGTCGCTAAACCTGCCAAAAACTCAGTTTTGGTCGTCGTGTCATAACGGGACAATTGAAATAATCGTTCAAACATTGTAAATAGTAATCTTCTTATTGTTAGCAATCATCATCTACCTTACGCATGGGGGATTTTAAAGGGGGAGCTTGCGTTAGCTTTCCCTTTAACCAGAAAGCTATTCCCGCTTATTTAAGCGGAATAGCTGGTAGTCACATAGGCCGGTGCTAGTGGCAGATGTCTCGCTGCCATTAGTCCACGTAAAATATCCGGACGATCTGTGATAATGCCATCTACCCCCCAATCCATCAAGCGTTGCATCATTTTTATATTCGGTGGTGCTGGCATATGCGGCCAATGCCACACGACAACACGCAAACCCAGCTGATGTGCCTCATCAACCTCCTTTTTAGTCACCATGGTATCTTGGGGATCCCAACAAGTACCACCCAATGCTTTCACCATTTTTGGTATCGAACCGCCGTACTCATTTAAAGTGTGACCAGCTGACCATAAACCTGCTTGCTTAGGGTCTTTTGAGTATAAATAATGCTCAGCATCATCCTTTTGAGTAAGATATGCCGTTTTAATATTGACGTTATCCTTTTGTAATGCCAGCAAAACGCGGTAATCAAATGCTTGCACTTCCGTACGATTCACCACGCCTTTAGCCGCCATTATTTTTGCTAAGGCTTTAGCAATTTTTGCAGGAGCAAAGGTGGCATTCGGTTGTGTTGGATCGGTTTTCACTTCAATTTGATAATGAATTTTACCTTTGGTCACACGCTCAGCATAATCAATCACCTGAACCAATGATGGAATATGCGTATGCGGCACTGGTCGCATGATAGGAAATAAATAGGCATAGTGTGATACAGGATTAATTGAACCCACATCATAACGCTCTATCTGTTTAAAAGTGAGATCTTTTATATACAACTCGTCATTTTGTAACCATTCCCCATCTGGCTTTTTAGTAATGTCCGGATTGAGCGCATAATTATGTGCAACTACAATCACACCATCTTTGCTCATGCCGATATCCATATCGATATAATCAACTCCCAGCGCTAATGCATCTTGATAGGCGGGAATAGTATTTTCTGGTGACAGTCCGCGTGCACCGCGATGACCATAAGATTGCATGGCTAAAACATATTGAGGGAGAACAAAAAGAATACAGAACAAGAAAGTGTAAAAGATATTCATCACATATCCTTATGCTGATGGACTCAATGACAGCATAGTCTGAGGAACGCAATGGGGTCAAGTCTTGACTTAAACACGTAACCAAGCAATGGGGTCAAGTCTTGACTTAAACACGTAACCAATTGATTTAATATATAAAGATCGAAAAAGGCGGCATAAAAAGAGGGTAAAACTTGCCTTAATAGCCTCAATCTGAAAATTTTATATATAAATCATCAGGTTATGCGTTTAAGTCAAGACTTGACCCCCCATTTGAAAAATTATTTTTTCTTTTTCTTTTTAGGTGCGATGAGATCCGTAATTGTGCCTTCATACATCTCTGCCGCTAACATCACCGATTCAGATAGCGTCGGATGCGGATGAATGGTTAATGCAATGTCTTCAACATCACAACCCATTTCGATAGCTAAGGCTAGTTCACCAATCAGTTCACCAGCATTAATACCAACGATACCGGCACCGATAATACGGCGGTTATCATCAAAGATTAATTTGGTAAAACCTTCGGTACGATTAACACCGATTGCACGACCACTGGCAACCCATGGGAATACACCTTTATCGTAAGAGATATCTTCTTGCTTGCATTGCAATTCGGTTTTTCCTACCCATGCCAATTCTGGATCGGTATACGCTACCGCAGGAATCACTTTGGCATCCATATAATGATTTAATCCGCTAATCACTTCGGCAGCTAAACGACCTTCATGTGAAGCTTTATGCGCCAACATAGGATTACCAACGATATCACCGATGGCGTAAATATTAGCAATATTGGTACGCATTTGGTTATCGACATTGATAAAGCCACGCTCATCAACATTCACACCGGCATTTTCAGCGCCAATCAATTTACCATTAGGACGACGACCAACAGCCACCAACAAATGATCGAAACGTTTTGGATTAGTTTCAGGTGCGTTATCGCCTTCAAATGTTACCCACAAGCCATCTTTCTTAGCTTCGACCTTAGTTACGCTGGTCTTTAACATAATCGACTCAGTGATGTGCCCCATGCGCTTAGCTAGTGGCGCCACGAGATCTTTGTCCGCACCAGGTGCGATTTGATCCATCATTTCAACGATACTAACTTTTGCTCCTAGGTTGCCATATACCGTTGCCATTTCTAGGCCGATAATACCGCCACCCAACACTAATAATTCACTATTAACGTCTTCCAATTGCAATGCACCGGTTGAATCAATCACACGTGGATCTTCTGGAATAAAAGGTAGCTTCACAGGCAATGACCCTGCAGCAATAACCAAGTCATCAAACTCAACGTCAAATGACTTGCCATCATTTTCTACAGTCAGGTGATGATCATCTTTCAGCTTGCCATAGCCTTGCACGATTTCAACTTTACGTTGTTTGGCCATCATTGCCAAACCACCGGTTAATTGTTTTACCACCTTATCCTTGTAGCCACGTAATTTATCGATATCGACCTTAGGCTTACCAAAACTAATACCCATCGTTTCAGCATCGCGCGCATCCTCTAACACTTTAGCGGCATGCAATAATGCTTTTGAAGGAATACAACCCACATTTAAACAAACACCACCAATCACATCGTAGCGCTCAATTAAGATGACCTTCTTTCCTAAGTCTGCCGCACGAAACGCAGCAGCGTAGCCACCAGGACCACTACCTAAAACGACAACTTCAGCCTTTTTATCTGTCACAATAAACCCCTTACAATAGTAATGTTTGAATATCAGCCAGACGACTGGCTAAGAATACAGTAAAACGTGCGGCAGCTGCGCCATCTATGACACGATGGTCATAAGACAGGCTCAACGGCAACATCAAACGCGGAATGAACTCGCCGGTTTTCTTATTGAATACTGGCTGCATTGCCGACCTTGACACACCCAATATCGATACCTCAGGGGCATTAATAATCGGTGTAAATGCGGTACCACCAATGCCGCCTAAACTTGAAATAGTAAAGCAACCGCCCTGCATGTCTCCTAGACCTAACTTTCCATCGCGTGCTTTAACACTGATTTCACCAAGCTCTTTAGCTAATTCAATAATTGATTTCTTTTCAACATCGCGAATCACCGGCACAACCAAACCATTCGGTGTGTCTACAGCAATGCCAATGTGAAAATATTTTTTCAGCACTAAATTTTCACCGCTATTATCTAACGATGCGTTAAAATGTGGGAACTCACGCAAAGCAGCAACCACGGCTTTCATAATAAATACGATTGGTGTTAGCTTCACACCTTGTGCCGCCGCTGCACCTTTTTGTTCTTGACGGAATGCTTCCATATCGGTGATGTCGGCTTGATCAAATTGGGTTACATGTGGAATACCCACCCAATTGCGTGCCATATTCGCCGCTGTAGCTTTTTTAATTTTTCCTAACGCTAAGGTTTCAGTTTCACCAAACTTATTAAAATCAACCTTAGGCAATGGTGCTAATTTGAATGGGAAATCACCCCCACCGGATCCACCTTGACCCATAGAGCGTTTTAAGTCGTCTTTAGTAATACGGCCTTTGTTACCTGTGCCTTTCACTTTAGATAAATCAACTTCAAGCTCGTGCGCTAAACGACGCACGGCTGGGCCCGCATAAATTTCACCTGAACTATTAACTGGGCTGGTTTGCTTTTCTGGAGTCGGCGCTTGCGCCTGAATTGTTTCCGCAGTCTTAGTTGCAGCCGTGCTGTCCGCAGGACTGCTCTGCGCAGCAGCAATGGCAATAACATCGCCTTCAGAGACTTTATCACCCACCTTAATATTAATGGATTTAATTTCGCCTGCGATTGGTGAAGGCACATCCATCGTGGCTTTATCACCTTCCAGCGTAATCAACGCTTGTTCCACTTCAACGTTATCACCTACAGCAACATTGATTTCGATAACATCAACCTGATCAGCACCACCCAAGTCTGGAACCTTTATTTCTTGCTCCGTTATCTGCGCCACTGGCTCTGCTGCCTGTTTCTCAACTTTTTCTTCGGGCTTATCTGCAGCAACTTCTGCTGGTGCTTCTGCTGCACCTTCTGCTTCCAGCGTCACTAATGGATCACCTTCAGATACTTTATCACCCACCTTAAGATCAACACTAACGACCTTACCAGCTTTCGGCGATGGCACATCCATCGTAGCTTTATCACCCTCTAAAGTGGCGATCGGTGTTTCCGCATCAACCACATCACCAGGCTTAACTAAGACTTCAATCACATCGACGTCTGCGGCGCCGCCCAGGTCAGGTATTTTAATTTTTTCTTCTGCCACGAAGACTCTCCCTCTAATGTGAAACTGGCTCTGGATGATCTGAATCGATATCCAATTCTTTTCGAGCCTTGAGTAATTCATCTAATGTTAATTGACCATCATCATGCAAACCTTTTAGTGCCGTATATGCCACCATTTTTGCATCGACTTCAAAATAATCGCGCAATGCCACACGCGTATCACTGCGCCCAAAACCATCGGTACCCAACGCATAATAAGGCCTGCCTAAACTCTCGCGAATTTGATCAGCGAACAAACGGATATAATCCGTTACTGCTACAACTGGCCCTTTAGCCTCTTTCATGCACAATTCAACATGAGATTGACCATGGTCTTTTTCCGGCTGCAATAAACGTAATCGGCTAATGGTTCGCCATTCACGATAGAGTTCCGTAAAGCTGGTCACACTCCAAATATCCGATGTCACACCGTATTTATCTTTTAATATATCCGCCGCTGCGATGGCTTCACGCAAAATCGTACCTGAGCCCAACAACTGCACATGCTTCTTGTTCGGTTTTTTAGCCTGCTGCAAGCGGTACATACCTTTTATAATGTCACCTTCAACCCCTTCTGGCATCGCCGGGTGCTGATAGTTCTCATTCATTAGCGTCAGATAGTAATAAACATCTTCTTGATTTTGATACATGCGTACCATGCCATCATGCAGGATCACCGCTAATTCATACGAAAAAGTCGGATCATAACAAACACAATTGGGCACCATATCAAACATCAAAATATTATGACCGTCTTGATGCTGCAAGCCTTCACCTGCCAATGTGGTTTTACCGGCTGTGCCACCCATAACAAATCCCCGAGCGCGCATATCACCAGCCGCCCAACAGAAATCACCGACACGTTGAAAACCAAACATTGAGTAGTACACATAAAAAGGAATCATCGGCACATCAGAATGACTGTAGCTAGTTGCAGCCGCAATCCAACTGGACATCGCTCCAGCTTCATTTAAACCTTGCTGCAGTAATTGACCTTTTTTATCTTCGCGATAATACATTAACTCGCTTTTATCTTCAGGTGTATACACCTGACCACGTGGCGCATAAATACCGATTTGACGAAACAAGCCCTCCATACCGAACGTGCGTGATTCATCAGCAACAATCGGCACCACATGATCTTTAATATTTTTATCTTTAAGCATCGCACTCAAGCAACGCACAAATGCCATTGCTGTTGAAATCTCACGCTCACCCGTGCCATCTAACATCGCTTGAAAAGCAGTGACTTCAGGAATAATTAATGCATTCGTTTCCCTCTGGCGACGACGCGGCACATAACCACCCAGTTTTTCACGTTGTGCATGCAGGTATTTCATTTCCGGACTATCTTCAGCCGGCTTATAGAATTCTAAATCTTCAACTTGCTTATCGGTTAATGGCAATTCAAAACGATCACGAAAAACTTTTAAATCATCAGTCGCCATTTTCTTTTGTTGGTGTGTTTTATTTTGTGCTTCACCAGAAGCACCCATACCCCAACCTTTAACTGTTTTAGCTAAGATCACCGTTGGTTGACCTTTGTGCTCCGTCGCCGCATGAAATGCAGCAAATACTTTTTGCACATCATGTCCGCCATCTAATAAACACTTCAGTTCATCATCAGACATATCCGCAACTAAGGCTTTGAGCTCAGGGGTATTAAAGAAGTTTTCACGCATATAAGCGCCGTCTTTACCGCCGTAGTTTTGGTATTCACCATCCACCAACTCACCAATACGTTGACGCAATGCACCTTGGCTATCACGCTCAAAGAGTTGTTGCCAAGTTTCACCCCAGATGACTTTAATCACATTCCATCGTGCACCGTGAAACACCCGTTCAAATTCCTGAATGATTTGACCATCACCCCATACTGGGCCATCGAGACGCTGCAAATTACAACTGATAACAAAAATCAAATTATCAAGACCATCACGACCAGCAATACTGAGACCACCCGTTGATTCCACCTCACCCATTTCACCATCACCACAAAATGCCCAGATATGACGTTTTTCGGTATCAGCTAAACCACGATTGTGTAAGTATTTTAAAAACTGTGCTTGGTAAATTGCCATCAACGGACCCAAGCCCATCGACACTGTAGCAAACTGCCAAAAATCTGGCATAAGCCATGGATGCGGATAAGAAGGTAAACCTTCAGGATGACCTATCTCTTGACGAAATTGATCCAATTGATGTTCCGATAGGTGGCCCTCTAAAAATGCCCGTGCATACATGCCTGGAGACGAATGTCCTTGATAATAAACTGAGTCACCACCATGGTTTTCATTTTCACCATGGAAAAAGTAAGTGCTACCCACTTCATATAGAGTAGCCGCCGCTGCATAGCTAGCAATATGGCCACCTAGCTCTTTTGCTTTATGGCCAGCACGCATCACCATACATATCGCATTCCAACGCATGGCATTGGTAAGCTTTTCCATCAACACACCATCATCAGGCAGCTTGGCTTCAGTACTTGCCGCAATGGTATTTATATAAGGTGTATTTAAACTTTGACCTGCTGCAAGCCCTGCTTGACTGGCATGATCTGATAAAGCTGATAACAATGACTGGGCATACTCACTGCCTTCAAAAGCAATGACCGCGTCTAGCGCCTTAAGCCATTCTTTTTTTTCGTCATCGTTTAGCTGAATGCTATTGTCCTTCGCCGACATACTCGCCTCTTTATTCTTTCGATCAGTACATTAAGATGGCACGCAGAATACCACAGCTTAATGCGGCAAACTAGTATGACCATCCTTAGATATACATGTGAGTATAGACCCGAACTGTGTAATTTCTGACCTTTAAAGCAGCATTCCAATGCTAATTATCGCTAACACAACCACCCAAACCCAAATGGCACGAATGACTAACGCAAGTGCTTGATGACTATCGGCTTCTGGTACAGCCATCTCAGCAAAGCTTACCGCTAACTCATTGTAGTTGGCAATACCCGTCGTCCATTGCTGGCACCAAAACTTAAAGGTTTCAGCAAAGCGCCCCACTAAGGCATATGTTAACCCCAGTAACCGTACTGGAATCCAGTCCAACACACCCAACACGGTAGTCACCGCTGATAATTCATTACACTCAACGTTTTGCGCTTTAAGGTGCTCACGCAATGAATCACTAAAGAAGTATAACGCCAGACCCACTGGCCCTAGTAAGCAAAACCAAAAGATACGCGCGAAAATAAATTGATAACTGTGCTCAAAAATTTGTGATGAATTACGCTTTTCATCGGCATGACGGCCAGGGATATGCAGGGTATACCATAACCAAATTACACCCAACACAAAAAACCCAAACCAACCAAAAGCCAGCTTCACAAACCAAAAGAGCAATGCCACAATGATTAAAGGTATGATCACATACTGAGCCACACCTACATATCCTTGAGCCGCTTCCGGTGATTGCGCATGCTTCTTCATCCATTCAAATAAATTAGGCATCCAGCTATCAGGCAATACACCACTGGAAAAATTAAACCAATGTTGCACAATCACACAAATTAAAACTGCTATAAATGCCATGTTTAATATCCTTAATAACTGCTAATCACGTCGTAATTTATCAGAAGTTGCCACAGGCGTAGGGTATTTCATTACCACATAGTATGACGATACAATAAAACTAATAATCGTAGCCGCTTGAATCAAATAAGCCGCAGTAGCTCCAATCAAGCTGGTATCCAATCCCACATACGCAATAATCAAAGAAAACTCACTGATTTGACCTAAGCGAACACCTACTTCCCATGACACATGCTTAGGCTCACCAACACGCTTCAGTAGGAAGTGAAACACTATCGGTTTTATTACTAATAGCACCACCGCCAATATGATTGCTGGAAATATGACCAATGGCAAATATTTCAAGTTAAAACTCGCGCCCACCGAGAAGAAAAACATCACTAGGAAAAAATCACGTACCGGCTTTAAGCTCTCAGCTATATATATAGAGATAGGACTCGACGCAATCGTCACACCCGCAACAAAAGCACCAATCTCTGCCGACAAACCAAACAATGCTGCTAATTGAGATAAACTCAAGCACCAAGCAATGGCTACCAAAAACATATATTCACGAATACGATCAAAACGAGCAAATAGCTTGAGTAACACAAAACGTTCAATCAAGAATGCTATCAATACCATGGCAGGGAAACCGATCAGCACTAACTTAACGTCGTTAAGTAAAACACCTTTTGCTAAGGCGCCGTGCATCAACAACAACACGGCAATCGCTACTAAATCCTGTAACAGCAACACACTGATCATTACTTCACCAGTATGTTGGTGATGCAATATGGTCGTGGGCAATAATTTAATGCCGATAATGGTGCTCGAGAACATCATCGCCGCACCAATCACCATACATTCAACCGAACTAAAGCCGTACAACCAAGAAATCAGATAACCTATCGCCAAAAAAATCAGTGAACTAACAACACCGACTAACGATACCTTCTTCAACATCTGCACCAACTTTTGTGGCGGCAAATGCAAACCTAGTAAAAACAATAGGAATATTATTCCAATATCACCAATACCCTTAACGAGACTAGGGTCTCCCACTAAATTTACATGAAAGTAACTCGATAAACCCCACGGCCCTAATATAACTCCCAATAACATATACGCCACCAACATCGATTGACGAGTAATTAATGCGATGGTCGACAATACAGCGGCGCCAGCAAAAATTAAGAAAATCGAAAAAATAAGTGCGTTTTCAGTCATAGATTAATTAGCCTGTTTCTTTGGATGAACTCGATACCACATATCTGAGCGCCCAAATAATGGAATACCTATATAGCCATGCACATCTAATACATTGCCATTTTGCTTTAAGGTCAAATGGCACTTATAAGTTTTACCATTCGTGGGGTCCATGATGCGCCCATTGTTATAAAAGTTTGGATCTTCAGTAGACTTAAAGTGATTTATAATCTGCATACCAAGGATAGGCTTGTTATGTAAGGGTCCTTTACACTTCTTACAAACATCGTTACTCATGTGGCCATCTTCAGGATATATATAGTGTATACGACCATAAAACAAGCCGCCTTTACCCTTCCAGATCTTAATCACTGATGACGCTTTATTAGTATCATGATCGATTGTTTGCCAGTAACCGGCCGGTGTTGTATAACTTTTTTTCGACTCAGGTGCCGCGGTAAGTTGGAGACTTAACAGCATTCCTATACACAACATTGAGATGATCGCGGTAATCTTTTTTTGAAAAAAGCCAATTTTCATTTCAATTACTCCGAAATAATACTAGTGATCCTCGTAAAAACGCCCAAAAATTGTAACACGAATACAGTAATATTCTATATAAAATAAAAAAATGTTTGCTAAGTGTTTAATCTTATTGATTTATATTGTATTATTATTGATGTCGACTTTGACTTTTAGGAAAAACTGCAGGAGAACTAAAATGCCAGCAAGAAAAACAGCAACTAAAGGACGTTCAAAAAAACGTGTAGCTAAGAAGCCTGGGCTAACAACAGCTCAAGCCAAAAAGCTAAACGATAAACTCAAGGCAGCTTTGAAAGAAGTTGCAAAACTGAAAGCTGCTCTCAAAAAAGCCGCAGCTGATGCTAAGAAGAAAGAAGCAGCTAAGAAAAAGGCACTAGCCGCAGCAGCTGCTAAACTCAAAAAAGCAGCAGCCGCTAAAAAGAAAAAAGCAGCTACTAAGAAAAGAAAAACAACCAAAAAGAAAGCTACTAAGAAAAAACCAGCTAAACGTAAAGCAGCTAAGAAAAAACCTGCTAAGCGTAAAGTAGCTAAGAAAAAAGTAGCTAAAAAGAAAACAGCAGCGAAAAGAAAGCCAGCTAAGAAAAAAGTGGCTAAGAAAAAACCTGCTAAAAGAAAAGTAGCTAAAAAGAAAGTGGCTAAGAAAAAGCCTGCTAAGCGTAAAGTAGCAGCTAAGAAGAAGCCAGCTAAAAGAAAAGCAGCTAAAAAGAAGAAATAGGTCTTTTTAGTTAGTCTAAAGCCACCTCCGGGTGGCTTTTTTGTATCCTTCGACTTATCCGCCTATTCAAACATGCATCTCAAGAATCCAACACCATCTACCCATAGTGACAACTTAAGGACTAAGCTTCAGGCTGATCTTTAAGCTGATCCTTTAATTTGGCAATATCGACATTGCGAGCCTGTTCAATCAAATCATCCAACGCTTGCGCAGGCAGCGCACCAGACTCATCGTACACCGCTACCTGTTCTCTCAAAATCATCAACCACGGCACTGAGCGCACATTAAATTCTTCTGCCAACCCTTTTTCTTTATCAATATCAACACTGGCAAAAGCCACATCACCATGTTGTTCAGCCGCCAACTTGATCACTTCGGCAAAGCCTTTACAAGGGCCACACCACTCCGCCCAAAAATCAATAACAATCAAATCATGCTTTTCAACAAAAGCATCAAAGCTGTCTTCCGTTAACTCCGTTATCTGTCCCATGATTTACTCCTTGTATTAATTTAGACTACTCGGCATATGCCACTAAAATCTGCTGTATCGTATCCCGCACCTGACCTAGTGGAGCATTGCCATCCACAGCATAATAGGCTGGCGCATCATCAGCGTTGGTCTGCGCCCATGTTTTGTAATACTCAACCAATGGTGCAGTCTGCTGATTGTATACCCGCAAACGCTCGCGTACAGTATCCTCTTCATCATCAGCACGATGAACCAAAGGCTCACCACTTACATCATCCACTCCCTCCTGCTGCGGAGGGTTGTTGGTGCGATGATACACGCGACCTGAAGCCGGGTGCACTAGACGGCCCGTGATACGCTCAACAATGGCGTCTTCATCCGCACGAATCTCAATCACACAATCAATCGCCACCCCATGCTGCTTTAGCGCATCTGCCTGCGCAATCGTGCGAGGAAAGCCATCAAATAAAAATCCATGCTGGCAATCTGGCTGTGCAATGCGCTCTTTAACCAAGCCAATAATGATTTCATCATCAACCAATTCACCACGATCCATAACTGCCTTCGCTTGCAAGCCTAAAGGCGTCTTGGCCTTAACAGCCGCTCGTAGCATATCGCCAGTAGAAATCTGCACGATACCAAAATTTTCTATAATATACTGAGCCTGAGTACCTTTACCTGCCCCTGGTGGACCCAACAAAATAATTCGCATAATTCCTCTCTCACGATCTACGATTACAATACTGCTTAACTTGGGCCCCCTGATCCAAGCGCTGGCGTCCACTTTGCGACACCACCACTGCTCTATCACTCTCCGGCGAATCTTGTGCACACAAATAGAACCGGCCCTGCTGACCCAGGGTAAATCCTGAAGGCGAAAATTTCAAGTAATCATTACGACCATAACTGCCACGCCAACTCAAATGCCACTGCTTTATATCACGCGCCCAGTACCGCAACTTCACCTGATCCAACCCAGAAATGACCAATAAACCTGCCTGCCAATCGCCATCACAATACCGCCCATGACTGCCGCACAGCGTAATCACCTCTTTTCGTGACAACGCCGACACTTGAGCAAAGCGAATCATAGAATTCAGCTGGCTCAATTGTAACTGTAAGTGCTGACGGCGCTGAATCGATTGCCAAGACGGCAAGGCTATCGCCGACACAATCATCAAGAGGGTAATAGTAATCATCATTTCCGCGAGCGAAAATGCTAGCATGCGCCATCTAACTGATACGCTTATTCGGCCACACCCTAACAAGTTGGATGGTCTTACCACTGAGCTTAATCACCTCTAATGGATAGCCTTGGATACGCATACACAACTTACCACCAGGCATCATTTCGAGCTCCTCGATCATTAGACCACTCAACGTTTTCGGCCCATCAACAGGCAACTGCCAACCCATAATCCGATTCACATCACGCAGGTTCACACCACCATCCAGCATATAACTGCCATCACCCTGCGGACAGATTTCACGATCCATTTGACCTATACCCTGCTCGAATTCACCCACCACCTCTTCAACGATATCCTTCAAACAAATAATGCCTTGGATGTCGCCATATTCATCAACCACCATACCAATATACTTTTGTTGCTGCTGAAAATGCACCAGTTGCTTATTCAGTGGTGCTGTCTCTGGAATAAAATAAATTTCCTCAGACAAATGCAACAACATATTCTTATCAAGCTCACCCTTAGCCAGTAGCTTCAGGGCCTTGCGTACAGACAACATGCCCATCACTTGATCTATATTCTCACAATACAACGGCACATAACGATGCAGGCAATTCACTAAACTGTCTTCAATTTTACCCCATGGCTGCTCTATATCAACACCGTATATTTCATTACGCGGCACCATCACATCATCAACCGTTTCGTGCTCTAAATCTAAAATGCGTAGTAACATGTTTTGATAGCTCGACGAAATCTTACCCGTCGCCTCATTTACCAGACTACGCAGCTCTTCCATACTCAATGGCTCCAGACCATCTCGGTTTAGCTTAATACCCAACAAACGTAAAAGCCCATTCGCTAGCATATTGACCACCCATACCACCGGATAGAAAATTTTCAATAACAGATTTAATGTCCATGAGGCCGGAAATGCAACACGCTCAGGGTACATAACCGCCAAGGTCTTCGGCGCCGTTTCAGAAAAAATTAATAAAACTGCAGTCAAGCCAAATGAAGCAATCACCGCACCGTAGGCACCAAACCAGCGCACGGCCAATACGGTCGCAATGGCAGCAGCAAACACATTAGCAAATGTATTACCAATCAGAATCATACCCAGCACACGATCAGGCCGAGCCAACATTTTTTCTACTCGTTTAGCAGCACGGTGATTTTTTTTAGCTAGGTGGCGTAGTCGATAACGATTTAATGAGACGATGCCCGTCTCTGAGCCCGAAAAAAAAGCTGATAGGCATACCAAAACAATTAAGACAATAATCAGAACAGATGAATCTGCATGCACCACAGGAGGTCAGCACCCTAATAAATATAACAGGCCTCAGTATAACAATAACCCAGCGGCTAATACAGCAAACGGCTGCTTAAATACACAACTAATAAAACCAACATACAAATAAGCGTACCAAAAGCAGCGCGCTTACCGCGCCAGCCAAATACATAACGCCCCAACAAGGTAATAAAAAATACCAACCAGGTCAGCACCACAATCACAGCTTTGTGCAATACGGCCGGATTGTTAAATAGCAATCCACCATAACTGTAAACACTGGTGATCAAGACAATACTCAGCAACGCGAATCCAATCCATAACAATTGAAACAGTACTCGCTCCATGGTTTCAATTGCGGGCAAACGATTAAACCATACACACTCTTTTTTGCTTTTTAGCATCGACTGTTGCATACGCAACACCATGGCCTGCAGACCTGCTACACAAAATACGCCTACCAATAAAACCGTTAACAAAATATGCGCCAATACTTCAGGGTCAGCACGCGTATCGGTCATATAATAACCAGGAAATACCGCGCGTAAGGTGATACTAATAATCACTAATGGGGCAATGAGTATCCACATTGGACCTAATGGCTGAAACAGGGTCAACAGCCATAACAAGATGGCCGCCATCCACAGCACCAAACTAATCATATTAAAAATATCGAGATTTTGACCGCCAGCGAGATCTATCCATTGATGCAGCAACCAACCTTGCGCCAAAATAGCCAAACCGGCCAATAACAACCCCAGCCAACGTTGGTTAGCACTTTGTTGGCGCAACATCTGCCACTGGTAAACACCCACAGCAAAATACAGCAATATTGAAATTAAAATCCATGCAATCATCATGCCCTCGAGTATAGCGACTATCTTCCGTAAACGCGAATGACTATCAACAACCACTATTCACATAGACAACATCGCTATTTAGACATTGCAAATCAAGATATACATGGCCATTGGTGGCCGCAACATAATATGATAACCTCCCTGTCACGCTTTTAATAAACCGGAACCTACGCATGTTTAATAGCCTTAGTGAACGCTTATCCAATACCGTCAACCAATTACGCGGCATCGGCAGACTGACCGAAAAGAACATTGAGGACACATTGCGCGAAGTGCGTAAGGCACTACTTGAAGCCGATGTGGCCCTGGACGTAGTTAAAACCTTTACTGACCAGGTAAAAGAGGCCGCTTTAGGTCAAGAGGTAATGAAAAGCATTCGCCCAGGTGAAGCGCTAGTTAAAATCGTTAATGACCAACTGACGGATGTATTAGGCGGCGATAATGCCGAACTAAACCTCAGCACTGAGCCGCCAGCAATCATCTTGATGGCAGGTCTGCAAGGTTCGGGTAAAACCACTACCACCGCTAAATTGGCCAACTGGCTCAAGCAAGAAAAGAAAAAAAAGGTGATGCTGGTATCAGCAGATGTTTACCGCCCTGCGGCGATCGACCAACTGGAAACACTCGCCAAGCAAATCGATGTAACGTGTTTCCCAAGCAATCCAAAACAAAAACCCAAAGATATTGTTAAAGCGGCGATTAAAGAAGCTAAACTGCAATTTATTGACGTGCTATTTATCGATACCGCCGGTCGCTTACATCTCGACCAAGAGTTAATGGAAGAATTAAAGCAAATTCATAAAATTGCGCAACCAACAGAAACCTTATTGGTAGTTGATAGCATGGCCGGTCAAGATGCGGCCAATACAGCTAAAGCATTCCATGAAGCCGTTGGCATTACCGGTACTGTACTCACCAAAACCGATGGTGATAGCCGTGGTGGTGCCGCCTTATCGATGCGCATTATTACCGGCCAACCGATTAAATTTATTGGTACTGGCGAAAAAATTGATGGGCTTGAACCTTTCCATCCCAAACGGATTGCGTCACGCATTCTGGGCATGGGCGATATCGTTAGCCTGGTAGAAGAAGCCGAAAAGAAAATAGACCGCAAAGCTGCCGAAAAACTGAATAAAAAAATCAAGAAAGGTAAGAGCTTTGACTTTAATGACTTTCGTGATCAGCTACAACAAATGAACAACATGGGTGGCATGAAATCATTGCTAGGCAAACTACCCAATATGCCGCAAATGCCTAAAGGCGCTGCCGGCTTAATGGATGAGTCATTATTAAAGAAAATGGAAGCGATGATTAACTCGATGACAAAAAAAGAACGTAAGTTCCCAGCATTGATTAATGGCTCACGCAAACAGCGTATCACCAAAGGCTCGGGCACTACGATCCAAGACCTCAATAAACTGCTAAAGCAATTTACGCAGATGCAAAAAATGATGAAGAAAATGAAAGGCGGTAAGATGGCCAAGCGCATGAATCAATTAAAACAAATGCAAGGTCAAATTCCTCCAGAGCTACTCGACAAGCTACCTAAAGATTTTATGTAGGAGAGATTTTCATGAAAACCTTAATACTCGACCCACTAGAAAAAGCGTTAAACTCGCTACAAAAAGCTTTAGAAGAACCTAAAGATGAATTCATTCGTGACGCAACCATCCAACGTTTTGAATACAGCTTTAAGCCTCACAAAGCCCGGAACTTAACAACACACACCTATAATGAAGATACTGCCGAAGAAACCTACCTAGTCGCTGTCAATTTTTTACCAGAAGCACAATACCTACTAGAAAAACTTAAGGAAAAAGTGAGTGGACATTAAGGATGAACATCTGCAATGGATTTTGCATACCATTAAGCAAGAAATCAATACCCCGACCATTTATGCTTTTGGTTCTCGCGTTGCGGGTACAGCACAACAATATTCGGATTTTGATGTGGCTGTAGATTGCAATGAAAAAATACCACTGCTTGCTTTATCCACTTTAGACGAAAAATTTGCCGATAGTGATATACCGTTTAAAATCGACCTTATCGATTGGCATCGCATCACACCTGAATTTCAACAGCATATTCTAGAGACCGGTCAAAAAATATCGGATCACTAAATTGTTTAGTTCATCATAGCGACAAACATTAAAAAATGGCATAAGTTGCTCTGATGGCAAATCACCGCGCGCATAATATTTCGCGAGCTTACGCGATTGCAATAACGCTGGCTTTTCGGTTTCTAGCGCAATCAAACCGCGCACATGTTGCAACAGCATCTCGCCGCGTTCGGCAAGTGTTGGCAGCTTAAATGCTTCGCCTTTCAACTCCGCTTTAATTTGTGCAAACAACCACGGCTGCCCCACGGCGGCACGTGCGATCATCACACCATCACACTGTGTATGATCCACTAAACGCTTCGCCGATAATGCATCGCATACATCACCATTACCAATCACCGGAATACTGATATGTGATTTGATTTCAGCAATATCATCCAACGAACACTCAACATCATAACGCTCAGTCCAATGACGACCATGCACGGAAATAACATCCGCACCGCCTTGCTCAACCGCATGAGCCACCTCATGATTAAACCGATCACCACTGCGACCATCTACCCGAATTTTTATCATCACGGGCACATTACTGGCTTGTTTCATAGCTGCCACTAACCGATATAAGCACTCCGGTTGTTGTAACAATTGCGAACCGCATGTTTTCTTACGAATCTTTGGCATCGGGCAACCACAATTCAGATCAATTAAATCTGCCCCCCAACCAGTAACCGTCGCTATTGCCGGCACCACATGCTCAGCATCACTCCCCGACAATTGCACACACAACAAACCCTCACTAGGGTCTTTATATTGATAGCGTGGCTTTTGTTTAGCACCCGAATAAATATGTTTCGCTGATAGCATTTCAGTACAACAAAATCCCGGCTGCCCCCATTGCTCAGCAAGCACCCGCATAGGCGCACAGCTGTAACCCGCTAAAGGTGCTTGAATTAATGAGGATTGCAGATTTAATTGTCCAATTTTCATGCGGCAACTATATCAAAATAAGCGCTAATGACCAACACAGATATTCGCTATATGTTTGAATTTTAAACAAACACTTACTATATTGAATTTGTACAATTTAACCCACATGGATAAGCAGATGGCACGGAAAATAGTTATCACATTGTTTTTATTCATTTTTTCAATCACCCTGACTGGTTGTGCTACTAGGGGACTGCAGTCCAACAAAGAATACAAACAACTCGCCAAATCCAGCAGCAACCCTCAAGTACGCAAAATATATGCCGTGTTACCTCGCTATGAACGCCTAGCCCAACACACCTGGCCACAAATCCCCTATCACAACGCCATCAGACCCGGCAAACAATCAAACCAAATTCCAGCCATTAAGCAACGCCTGCAACTATTGGGCGACCTGCATCACAACAATAAAGATGTAAATACTAGCTACTCACCCCAGGTAGTCATGGCAATCAAACGTTTTCAGGGGAGGCATGGCATTGATACCACCGGCGTTATTGGCAAGCAAACAATCGAAGCTTTAAACATAACTCCCTATCAGCGCATCACTCAATTGCTCGATAGCATGAAACGCTGGGCAAAAATCCCCTCATTGCCAAACGATCAATATATTCATGTTAATGTCCCTAGCTATCAACTGAATGTGGTTAAAGATAAACAGTCCGTACTATCCATGAGAGTAGTTGTAGGACAACCCAAGTGGCCGACACCTGAATTAACCTCATCACTAAAAACTATCGTGGTAAATCCTGCATGGAACGTGCCTCGCAATATTACTGAGCGCGAAATCGTGCATGCCGTTGCTAAAGACCCAAACTATTTAGTGGAAAACGATCTCACTGTTTATAAAAATTGGCAAAAAGATACAGTCATAGATCCCGCGTTAATTGATTGGCAGCAATATACGGGAAAAAAAGACCTTCCCTATTTACTGTCACAAGACCCCGGTGAAAAAAATGCGCTTGGTATGGTGAAATTTATTTTCCCCAATGAACACGACGTTTACTTACATGACACACAAGCCAAATCATTATTCAGTCGCGACCAACGGAACTTCAGTCATGGTTGCGTCCGATTAGAAAAGCCGCTCATGTTATACCAATATTTGATATCACAAAATTCAGAAGCCAGTCAGCAAAAAGCGAGCATTGCTATGCAAAGCGGCAAAACCAAACACTTTCGTCTTAAACAAGAGATCCCGATTTATTTAACCTACATTACGGCCTGGGTTGATGATCAAGGGCATGTTGAATTCGCTAAAGATATTTATAATAAACTCTAAGCCGAAGGTGCAGCACGCCTAAACATATCACCGCCCATTACTTCAACAGCTTTCACAGCCTCAAGGCATAATATTTGTGCACGACAACCCTCCATTCCAATTGGCATAAACATCCCGACATCGCCCAACCTTGCTGCCACTACCTTGCCTGGATAAAATGGAATGTCTAAACACGCACAATGGTAAGTCAATAAATCATTAAGACTGGCTTCACATTCCATCCCTCGTTGACATGGAATCTCAAACTGTGCACGAGTACTGTCACCATCACTGGCAGCATCACTATCAGCATCATCTCGCACATCACCACCACTTGCACCACACACTACTTCACCATGTGCCACTGGTGCACCTCCAAATAAATGAGCCTGCGCTTTAACTTCGGCACGTTGCTCATCAGTAGTTGCAAAAAATAATGCTGTAGCGGGATGAATCGCATGATTTGTCACCGGCATATCACCATAACAATTAAACAATTCTAACAATGCCATTACCGTTGAGCGCTTCATTAACCCACGCTGTCTCAGGTCTGGATGCACACCTTGATGCTCTATCTCTAATTCATGACTGCCGTCAGGTAAAAATTTCATCCTAAGCTTCATTACAAACAAACAGGCTTCACCCTTAACTTTATCACAACTGGTCGGAGTGGTATGGTCAAAATCCTGTGTTGAATCAATAGTGGCTTTGGTGGCCACCACCACTTCAATTTGTTGTAAAAGAACCTCGCCATCAACCCTACTATCTGTAGAAATCAGTTGTGTCACTGTCATACGCGACACCATATCTGTTGGTTTTAATGCATCCCAGCCAGCACTGACAGTCAATTTATTTTGTCGCAACACTTCGCCATACTTATTCTTCAGCGTATAGTTCATAAAATGTGGTGCACTTCTATCGATAAATCTACTAAGATCAGAGGCAAGCGGTACCCCCATCATATCTGTCCCTCTAAATAATGACGCTCGATTCAGCGCCAATAATAAATTTCTTGCTTTAAGCCTTTCTGTCGATAGCTTCCGCATAAAATACAACTCACTTTATTATTCTGTAATACATCGACATACTACACATACCAGCTTAAGCCAATATGAAGCCCCCCGATTAAAATCCTCTACAGCACTTCCATCTTGTTAATAAATTGCGTAGAATAGCGCTCTTATTGAATTTAGAGGGTGTAATAGACCATGGTAGTTATTCGCTTAGCGCGTGGCGGCTCAAAGAAAAAACCATTTTATCATGTGGTTGCCGCAGACAAACGCAGTCCACGCGATGGACGCAACATCGAACAATTGGGCTTCTATAACCCAGTTGCCCAAGGCCAAGCCACTCGTTTAGAGCTTAACAAAGAGCGTCTAGACTACTGGTTAAACACTGGTGCCCAGCCATCTGAGCGCGTTGCTAGCTTAATCAAACAATTCGACAAAGGTTTAACTGCCGCTGTCGTACGTGAAAAACCAGAGCATAAACAGCCAGTTAAGAAGGCTGAAAAAGCTGAAGATTCAGAAGCCCCAGCCGAAGCCCCTGCTGAAGATGCGCAAGCACCTGCAGCGGAAGCTGATAGCGACGACTCTAAATAATTGTTCGGCCGGTCATGAAGCACCCAATAGCTATCGGTAAACTAGGTAGTGCCTATGGGGTTCATGGCTGGCTTAGAGTCCACTCCTACACCGATCCCGTTGATAACATCATTGATTACCCAGACTGGCACACGAAAATTCGTGGTCAATGGCAAACTTTATCCGTCGAGGGCTGCAAACGCCACGGCAAACATATCTTGGTAAAGTTCAGCGATTGCGATAGCCCCGAGCATGCCAAGTTACGCGTCAATCAAGAAGTATGGATCGAGCGTGACTTACTCACCCCCACCGAAGAAGATGAATATTATTGGTCTGACCTCGTTGGCTGTGAAATCAAAACACCTGATGGCACCAGCCTCGGCATCGTCGACCATATGCTGGAAACTGGCTCGAACGATGTATTTGTTATTGAAGCAACAAAAAAAGGCGGCAAGCGCCACCTTATTCCTCACACCAAAGGCGTGATTATCAGTATCGATATCAAAAGCAAGCAAATTACCGCTGACTGGGATCCCGATTACTAGATAGGCGTTGATGCGCACATTAAAACATAGCAGGGGATGGACTTTCAGAGGGCAGCTCAATGCCATCAGTCTGAAGACTTCCAAATAACACCTCAAGACTATCAATATCACCCGGGGTTAAATCTGCATCTTCATCCGCAAGATGCTGATATTGTTTTATCAGGTCCACTACCTGCAGAAGCTGCCCCTTTAGTTGCAACAACCTCTGATTCAAATCAGCCACAGACACACCACCGCCTGGGCCCGTTTCAACCGGCACCTTTGCTTCATCTATTTCAACTTTTACCTCACTGGCTCTAGCCTGCACTACCGGACGTATCCGCTCCAACTTATCCAACCACTCTGCTGCATTACTCATTTACTTTCTCTCTATTTACTTCACCTTTTAGGACTACCATTTAGCGCATCATAACGCATTGAATCATCATCGGATGAATCACCCGAGCAACAGCCACAGCACAATACGTAACGCAAACAGCTCGCCAGTGAAAAGCTCTTACGAGCCGGCGGGGTGCGCTGCCCACCAAATGCAGCTGCAACTGCTGATAAGCCTTCCACTTTCGCAGCCAATTCACCCATACTCACACCACCAGCAGCATCTAAATGCGCCGTAAGACCTTCGCCTAAATCAGCACAACATTGCTGCTGAAAGGCTTTGACACGACCCAGCATCTCATCAAGCCTTGCACCATCAACACGCCCCAAGTCCGTGTTGGATAGTTGAGTGAGACAATCAACAATAGTCTGACACTGCGCCATTCTCCCCTTAACAACACCGTCTAATGCAGCTTGCGCAGATTCTTTTTGCTCTGCCGCACGCTGCAGCTCTAAAGCTTCTAATTCCTGAGTAAGCCGCTGCCTCTCTGCTGAATATTTTTCATCGGTCATCGGTTGTTGACGCATTGCCTTCACTCCCATTATTCTCCAAGCCAGACATGCTAACAGTTATTACTTAAATTAAACTTAGCTAGATACTCTGAACTATTTTTTTAACGGCTTTCCTAGGGAATTACTGACCCGGACGTTCGGTATGAACACCAGCGTAGGCGCGACCGCTCGTTGCAGCCGCTTTTGTTCTTCTCTTGAAGAATAGTGATAACGAAAAACAACAACAACAAGACTCCTTGGGTGCCGCTTTTGGAAGGCGCCGCGTTATTAATGGGCTTGCAACTGTTGGGCTTGCCCTCGATACACGCACTGGTGCGGCCTGGGGTTTTCGCTTGTTTCGTCGCCCGCCACCGCCAAACATCTGCTCACTCATCACCGCCATCTCATCCAGCTTTCTACCCAAGCCAGGATAGCGATCTACCAACGACGGAAACTGAGCATCATAACCCTTATTCAGCTCATCAACACCCTGTATCACGTTCAGCCGCGCGACCGTCATGAGTGCATTAAAGTCTGCTACTAACACCGTTTCACCCGCTTTTAACTGCGCTAACATTTGCACTACATCAGCTAAACTGGCTTCAAATTTTGCCAAATAATCGCCAGCACGTGAGCCTTTAGGAATTATTCGGTCAGGCGATGTTAATTCTGCCCGGAGACTCTGCATTTGTTCAATTATCTGTGCGACCTGGTTTTGCTGTTGCTGTCTACTCATCACTCTCTCCCAACTTTAATTAACTACGCTCTTATCATCAATACCACACTCAGCTTAAAATTAAATGAACCCAGGGTTTAAGCAACAACCTAATTACCAACTTATTTCTTACTTTTAAGCAAAGGACTACTATGTCCTGAAACATCATTTTGCTCTCCAGTAGGCCTTACCTTAGAACCACCACCGCAGCAACATAGAAATCGCAGCGCATTACAAAGCACCTTACCCGCACTGGCTTTAGGCAAAGGTGCAGGCGCCGCAACTGGCTTTGCTACCACACTCACCACATCAGAATCAGAACGAGAGATCCAGCCTTGTTGTTCTAGCAATGCATGGCCAGACTGCATAAGCTGCCTAAAAGTAACAAAGGCATCCTTTGGCCTCTCCTGAAGGTA
This sequence comes from Coxiellaceae bacterium, assembly GCA_029210045.1. Lineage (GTDB taxonomy): Bacteria > Pseudomonadota > Gammaproteobacteria > Coxiellales > Coxiellaceae > JARGNX01. The sequence goes on along the minus strand of JARGNX010000004.1, from coordinate 15,403 downwards.
TTTCCTTGCCAGTGCTGCCTCGGTGGGCACAGCATCTCGAACATAAGGCATAGATAAACCCGCTGGCGTATACAAAGGCTTAACCGATTCATCATTCAACCAATCACCTATCAGAGCTAACAATTCAGTGCAGTTAGCCACAACTGCTTGGCGCTCTTCGGCCTCTGCTTGATCAGGCACAGTTGCAGCAGCCGCTGCTTTTGATTCCACTTCGAATCGTTGCTGCAATTTTGTTAACTTCGTTTGCAACGCTTTCATGCTACGTAGATTCTCGATCGATACCATCACACGCTCTCAATTTGATTCATCTATATACCGACCATTCTAACAATTATTAGCGCTGCCGTGGCTTAAGAACAGATTATCTTGCACATAATGACACTTAAATATACACTCTGTGCCTAATTGTAATGAAGACAGTAACAAATATGCGATTTGATATTATTAGCTTGTTTCCTGAGATGTTTGATAGCTTGAATAGCAGCATTCCGGCAATAGCTCAGCAAAAACAATTGATTAGCCTGCATTATTGGAATCCGCGCGACTATACCAATAGTAAGCATGGCAATGTCGATGACCGCCCTTATGGTGGCGGCCCCGGCATGGTGATGCAATATCAACCGCTGCGTGATTGCATTCATGCCGCCAAACAAGCCGCTGGCGACAATAGCCGGGTGATTTATCTATCACCACAGGGGCAACGGTTTAACCAGCAACTTGCTCAGGCACAAATACAAAATAAACAAAACCTTATATTATTGTGCGGTCGTTATGAAGGCATTGATGAGCGTGTGATTGAAAATCTTGTTGATGAAGAATGGTCGATTGGCGACTTTGTGGTGAGCGGCGGCGAGCTACCAGCGATGCTAGTCATTGACGCCATTACGCGCCTACTGCCAAACGCATTAGGCCACGCCGACTCTGCCAGCCAGGATTCATTCCAAAATGGCTTACTGGATCACCCACATTACACCCGCCCAGAACAAATCGACGGATTGCATGTACCAGACGTACTTTTGAATGGCGATCACGCCAAAATTAGCGCGTGGCGCCACGAACAAGCGCAAAGAAAAACTTGGCAAAAACGTCCGGATCTGGTACAAAGTGCTACACAGAATACAGTTAGCGAACAATCGCTTACAGGAATAGATAGCCGTGATGGCCAGGAGATAAAAAATGAGTAACGTAATCAAGCAGATAGAGCAAGATCAGCTAGAAGGTAAAGAGATTCCTACCTTTGCGCCGGGTGATACCGTTGTTGTTCAAGTCAAAGTGAAAGAAGGTAATCGTGAACGTTTGCAGGCCTTTGAAGGTGTTGTGATTGCTAAACGTAATCGCGGCCTTAATTCAGCATTTACTGTACGTAAGATTTCACACGGTGAAGGTGTTGAGCGTGTTTTCCAAACATACAGCCCAGTTATCGCTAATATCGAAGTTAAACGTAAAGGTGATGTACGTCGTGCGAAACTGTACTACTTGCGTAACCTACGCGGTCGTAAAGCGAAGATTAAAGAAAAAGTTTAATCTCGACATTGTTATCCCGGACTTGATCCGGGAACCACAGACTCAAAAAAAATCCCAGGCCTGCCCTGGGATTTTTTTATCTGTCATTCACTGCCATGTACTTACTTGGCAACGGCTATGACAAAAAATTACTTAACTTTGAGCTCACCTTTTTTCAGTGACAAACTCGCCTTGGTGCGGTAATAACAGGTCATCACTAAGACAATCAGCGATGTAACGAAAATCAGCGCATACCCCAGCAACATCAAGTGCTGATGATGAAAATGGCCATATAGCACACCGCAGATACCTAATAGGACGCTACCAACCAACATCCAGATAGACACCGCATTGGCTTCGCGAACGCGATAAATACGGTAGATTTGAGGGAGATACAATGCCGCATTAATAAACAATACCGCACTGATTATCATATCGATTAGCCACTGCAACCATGCTGACATTATTTCCACTCCTTTGGTTTGGATTAAAACATCCGCCAGGCCACCTTTACATGGTGACCCAGCAGACAAGTGAGATCTTTATGCCATCTCAGCATCTGAAGCAACCGCTTCAGGTAACTCTACAGGTGCTTGCACTTGTACTTCTACTTCAGCTTCAACAGGTGTAACTACAGTCGCTGCAGTGGCTACCGATTTAGCTTTTCTAGCGCGCTTGCTTTTCTTAGCGGCTGGCGCTGCTTTAGCTGAGGCTGCCTTTGTGCTTTTTTTGGTTTTCTTTGCTGGCTTATCATAGTTACGTTCAAATTCAGCTTCTGCATCGATTAAACCTTTGATCAAATCAGCTGCTGCTTTATCCGCTTCACCATAACCTTGGTTATAACCTTGATCAAAAGCCGCTTCTACAGATTCAGTCAATTCAACAGCAGCATTAGCTTGTTGAGCTTTCAATTCAGCCTTCATCTCTTTTAATAAATTCTTCATTGCACGCACTTGCACTTGCAAGTCTGCTTTAACAACTTTCAACTGAGCTTTAGTAGTCTTGTATTGCTCTTCTACCTTTTGTAATTTCGCAGATACCGCTTCTACACTTTTTGTTCTAGCCATTATTAATATTTCCTGTTTGGTTTTAAAGCGCGACAGTATAGTCAACCGCTTCGCAATAGGCAACTGTAGCTTTATACCGGTGCTTTATCAACAAAATATTTCTGTGTACCTTGTGCACTGATGGCTTGTTCCAAACGTTGCAGCGCAACCGCATACGCCGCCATGCGCATATGGCACTTGTTTTGCCGCATAAAATGATAAACATCGGAAAATGCTGAGGTCATTTTGGTATGTAAACGCTCATGCACTTTTTCTATATCCCAATAATAACCTGCCTTATTTTGCACCCATTCAAAATAGCTTACGGTAACACCACCGGCATTTGCCAATATATCAGGAATCACCAATATATCTCGTTCGGCCAAAACAGTATCTGCTTGGGAGTCTACCGGACCATTCGCCACCTCAACAATCAGAGGCGCCTGAATACTATTGACGTTTTCTGTAGTAATCACATTTTCTAGTGCAGCAGGTATTAAAATATCTACATCCAATGCCAGCAATTGTTGATTATCAATTTGATCCGCTGGCACCGCCTCACATACGGACTCCTCACAATACACCGCAGATACACGGTGGTTTTGCTCCTTAGCATGAATCAAACTGGGCACATCAAAACCCTCTGCACTGTAAATGCCACCCCTCGAGTCGCTGACAGCAACAATGCGATAACCATCGGCATGTAATAATCTTGCTACGTGTTGACCAGCATTACCAAAGCCCTGTACAGCCACCGTTTTTTGCCTGGGATCCCAGCCACGAATATTCTCTAATTCTTTAATGCAGTAATATGCCCCTCGCCCGGTGGCATCATCACGCCCCAGACTACCGCCTAAAGCAATTGGCTTACCTGTAATAACATCTGGCGAATAACGACGCTTAATTTTGGAATACTCATCCATCATCCAGCCCATAATCATCGCATTGGTGTACACATCCGGTGCAGGAATATCGGTATCTGGCCCAATAAAATCAACCACTTTTTCAATAAAGCCACGACTGAGACGCTCAAGCTCTAATTTGCTTAACTGCTTAGGGTCGACACAAATCCCACCTTTGCCACCACCATAAGGAATATCGACAACCGCGCACTTTAATGTCATCCAAAATGCTAGCGCTTTGACTTCATCCAGTGACACACTGGGGTGATAACGCAACCCACCCTTGGTTGGCCCACGACTGTGGTTATAACGAACACGGAACCCACTGAATACCTGCATAGAGCCATCATCCATACGCACAGGGATACTCACCTCTATCGCACTTTGCGGATAACGTAAACGCTCAAGGATTTCTGGATCAATATCAACAAACTGATTAACGCGATCAAGGTGAGTTAAAGCATCACCAAATAGGGTTTGTTTAAGGGTTTCATTCTCGCGCATCCGTATGCTCCTGAGCCATGTTTTTCGAGGCCCCTAAGCATGCCGAAAATCAAGCGATGGCACAAGTATGTTTTTCTTTAACCTCGCAGTGTGCCTGATCTTCTTGAGCGGGCTCACACAATGGCGGTGCACTGCGCAAAGGTAAGTGACGGGCTAAAACAGCCGCAGCGATTGTCATTAATGGCACAATCGTTAAACCAATTTGATAATTTAATACGCTGTAGCCATGGCCATGACTAGGGAAACACATAGCAGCCAAAGTAATGATCAAACCCACAATCGGTTGAAAGATCGGAGCAGAGCCAACAGACAGCATATTAGTAAAGCCCATGTAGGCTGAACGAGTAAAAGGGGTAGCCAGCTCATGTGCGATAGCAAATGGAATCACATAGGTGCTCGATGAAATGCCTAATATCAACATGATGCCACCTAAAGTGACCAGTGGTAAACCAGGCAAGTAAATCACCAAACTCACTAGAACTGATGAAGCTAAAGCCGTAGTCACTAATAACACACGACGATTGACACGCGCATCCAACCAACCCACTAAGGGACTGCCTATAGCAACACCGATAAATAACATATTGGCGACAGTAGTGGCGGTTAATAATGATATATGGTGTGCCAATTGCAGGTAAGGGATGCCCCACAGTGAGATAAATACGGTAACAACACCAAACATTAGACCAGAATACATACCGCTATACCAAGCCATCTTATCGTGCATCAGCACCCGTAAATCTTTACGAAACGAACCTTTTGGACGAATAGATTTTGGTGCTTTGGTTTGATACGGGGTATCACGCACCAAGCTCCATAGCAAAATCGCAACTAATGCGGCAATACCTGAAGATAGGATCATCACTGTTTGCCAACCGATGTTTTGTACAAAGTTGGCCATGTAGATGCCACCTAACAGGCTGCCAGCCATACCGATCGCTTCAGCGATACCCACCATCAAAGAGAATTTTCTTACTGGAAACCATTTACCCACCAAATATAAAGAGCCAACAAAGGCAAATGCAGCGCCCGCTCCCATCATCATACGACCGACGGCTGCCAATAACAGCCAGTGAGACAAACCAAATACTAAGGTACCGATACCACAAACCAAAGCGCCTATGGTGAGCACCTTTCTGGGGCCATAACGATCGACGATCATGCCCGCAGGTGCTTGAAGTAAAACGTAAACATAGTAGTAAGTGCTGGCCAATACGCCGGCACCTAAGGCCCCCAAGGTAAAGGTATTCATTAGGCCCTGAACGATTTCTCCAGATGACAATTGCAGCGAAAATTGGAATAGGACAAACACAGCCGAGGCACCCCACACCAACCATGCCATAGCTCGGCGTGGTGAAGGCGGATGTGAGACACGACGCATTCTGCGTAACCGCATCTTCGCATCTTTCCTTCTTTGTGATTTGTCGATTGCTCTCATGAGCTCACCCTTTTTCTAGCTTGTTCTCGATTCTACGCGCTATCTGTTACTGCAATATGACAATTCTTGCTGTTTTTTAATACAATATATCAGCGAAAGTATATGCGGTTAATATTAAAAAATCCTTAACAGATATAAACTATCGCTGTATTATCCTTGGCATGAACGCCACAGCATATAGCCTGATTTCGATTATAGGAGAAGATTCCGAAACCTTCCTGCAAGGACAGGTCACTTGTGATATGCGCGACTTCAAAATCGGCGAATGCCGGCTGGGTGCTTGCTGCGATCATAAAGGCCGAGCAGTCGCTTCGTTTCTTTTACTAAAGCCGCAACAAGCCAATATCGATTATATATTAGTATTACCGCCTAATATGGTTGATATATTCCTGGAACACATCCAAAAATATGCGGTATTTTCCAAGGTGACAATAGCCCCCTGCACCGATTGGCAAGCGCAGCCACGACTGGAATGTGGGTCAACGGCAGCTGATTACTTTCAATTGCCCGGTGAGCCTGCTCGCTGGCTACAATTGCTACCCGCCAATACGAACACTACTCAAACGACCAGCCCCAATGACTGGGCATGGGCGCAACTACAAGCGGGGTTATGTTTTATTACAGCTGAATTGTCCGGTAAATTAATTCCACTGATGCTGAATTTTGATAAGTTCGGCGGTGTCAGCTTTGACAAGGGCTGTTATCTCGGTCAAGAAGTGTTGGCACGCATGCATTTTCGCGGTCAACTCAAACGCCACCTGCAAACATTACAACTCGACACGAGTAGCAAAGCAACAATCGGCATGGATGTAACCGACGAATCTCAACAACCCGTCGGTACCGTCACCGCCTTAGCAAACGATTCACAAGGTAAGCCATTTGCTTTGGCAGTGATTCGAGATGCAGCTATATCTAATAAACTGTTTGTGAATCAACAACTAGCCAAACAAACTGCTTTATAACTGACACAGAGCGGCGGCGGGCACCTCATCATCTCCCGGAGTACCTTTAGCCCCTTCAATAGCTTCAACACGCGAAGCCACAAGTGAGCCGCCTGCGGCATTTTGATAACTTATCCCAAGCTCAGCTACTGCCGCCGCTACATCTTTCGCCTGCGCTGTTGAACTTGGCCCATCTTCTGGCCCACAGCAACAATAGGCAGACTGCCCAACAGCTTTTGCACCAGCACATAAAGCATAAAACCCATAAGCCACTCGAGTGGCTACTGGTGTCACCAGGTATTTACGAATATCATCATGAAAAGTGAGCACCAACCAACTCGCTGCAATTTCCCAACCAAAGTTACCACCACGGAATTTTCCAGTTTTTTCTGTTGCGCCAGGCATCTTAGCCATTAATAATGGCAACAAAGTTAATAGGGCGGTTTTACCTAAACTGGAATCATAGGCTTTTTGCACCATCATCGAAGCGTATTGCGTACTGTTTGAGTAAGTCAACTCTTCCCTAAAAGACCAAGCGTGGGTAGCCGCCATCTGCCTAAAGAAGGCCATATGCTTAACTTGAGTACTAAATAATTGAAGGTTACTTAATTCAACAAGGTTCTGCGCTGGCGTTTCACTTCCCGAGCTCACACGGGATGGCACTATCGGAACATGCACTGCACCGGGCTCAGACGCTGCCCCTATGCTTTCAGCTCGAGCACCCATCGCAGCAAATGGCTGATGAGACATTTGATAATGCGCATAAAGCTTATTGAGCTGATGATGTGCCTGCGGCAACAACGTCACAAAAAGACTGTACGTTGCCAAATCCACAGCCCAATTTAGCACAGAGCTCTTAGAGTAATCACTAAAGTTTTCAGGAATACTCGCAGTAAATGTGGCCACTGTACAACACAATAATGTAGCAGCCGCATGCCAACACCACAGCGCACGTTGTGTAGGCTTTGGCAACTGTTTTCTGCGCTCCTCAATACTGGCAACTAAATCTTCTTGCCATCGCTTTGCCCCCAGAGGCCCATCATAAGCATTTAAAATAATACGACGTGCTCGTGCCTCAAGCGCTGCCGCTGATGCCTGAGGGTTACCGGCATGCGGCAGCTCCCTAACGCTTTGCTCTAAATCGTGAATACTAACATCAACTGCTGGCGCAGCATCCTTACCGTCATGAGACTGACCTAATGCCCTCATAATTTTTCTCCTACTATTTTCCCACAAGCCGGAAAATATACCCAGGGTAAGAACACATTGCAAACCGTGCAGAAAATCAGCAAGCAACCCCGCATGTTATTTCAGTAAGTGATCAGTTATAATGATGAAACTTTCATGGATGGAAAAGTCATTATGGAAACACCCGCAGCACTCCAGAACATTCCCTTTCTAAATATTATTGATAATGCCAATGACATTATTATGGTCACTAAAGCCAACCCAATGGAAGCACCAGGCCCTGAAATTGTCTACGTAAATAACGCATTCACAAAATTGACTGGATATAGCGCAGAAGAAGCCATTGGAAATACGCCACGCATGCTGCAAGGGCCTGAAACCAACAAAGAAACACGGGCAAAAATCAAACAAGCATTACAACAGCAACAACCCATCCAAATTGAAATACTCAACTACAGTAAATCTGGCGAAGCCTATTGGTTAGATCTCAGTATTGTGCCTTTAGCAAATGCTAATGGTGAAGTTGAATACTTTGCTGCAATCGAACGTGACCTAACACAAAAGAAGGCGGCTGAAAAACAATTACAACAATTAGCATCTGTAGATGAACTCACACAAGTGTATAATCGTCGCACTTTCTTTGAAAAAGCCAACCATGAAATCAAACGCATTCAACGTTCCGGCTTACAGTTCGGCGTTATGATTTTAGATATTGATGATTTTAAGTCGGTCAATGACACAGCAGGCCACCAAGCGGGTGATGCCGTACTCAGTGAATTAGCCAAAGTGCTAGTTGACTGTATACGTGATATTGATACCCTAGCACGCTATGGCGGTGAAGAATTTGCATTTATCTTACCACTCACCGACCAAGAGCAAACACAGCAAGTGGCTAATAAAGTACTGGAAGCCGTACAATCTCACCGCTTCGATTTCAACGGTAAAACCTTTCCCATTACTGTTAGCATCGGCTGCTCTATATGCCGTAAATCTGATGCAGACATCAATACCGCTATTGCTCGAGCTGACCAAGCCTTATATGACGCCAAAAATGCCGGTAAAAACTGCATTAAAACGCAGTTTGAATAGGTTGTGTCGCAAAAATCTGAGCAACCGTAGTTAAAGATACTCTGGGCGCACTTATGCGGCTAATGCACAAAACTGATCAAACACAGATGAATTAGCTGAATCCAAATGCTGATTTTTTCTCAGCATATGGTTTGGCATGCAGCCAAACGATCTTTTTCATCGTGTAAGATGACAGCGTAGATTGTCGTGCGGCAATTCTTATCGCAGCTATTTGTGGTGCAGTTAATAGGCGGCCATCAGGTAGTTTAACTTTAGTGGTGTGATCGATACGTAATGGATTGTGTGCATCATCAATACCACTATCGCAATACGCCACAGCCTTTATAAAGGTAGCCAGATTGATCGTCTTCATCACTAAATTGCTATGCATCCTTGCAGTGATTTGATTGCTGTGTATTTTCTAGAAATACAAATTACAGTAAATTAAAATCGATAGCAATAATTAACGTGGCAGTGCTGATGGCATATAGGTAAAATAAGTTGGCGGATCTGTTTCCCAAGAACCTTTTAGTGCTAACTCTCTTTCTGAGCCAGCTTTATGATAAGCAGCGAGACTGTGCTCAGGATCGCTCACTGGGCTACCATAGAGTAATTTGATGCAATGAGGCCTAATATTAAAGATTCCAGCTGCTGGATGTCTATGGCGACGCGGTCTTACGGTGAGGGTAATATCTTTACCTTCAAGTAAAAAATCCATGATGTTTGCTTTTTCAACTTTTCTGCCATCTAGAGTGTAAAGGTTGAGCTTATCTGCTTTGACTCCTCTAAATCTCTCCATTGCATAATTATGTTTTTCTCGTATTACATTGAGCATAAGGGCAATGTGCTTTTCTTTATTAAAGCTACAAGAGATTTTATGGTATTTATGAGAGGGGTCTATATCTGAAAAATGCAGCGTTACATTCATTTGCTCTACCAATTAATTATAATAAAATATGAGTATAAATATTATAATTCCGGTTATTTAGTATTTCAAGCACAGGGATAAAGGATGCTAACGGTTACATCGCAACAACTTGATTAAAAAAGTTAAATAACCCATGGGCACACTTACGCAGCTAACGCATAAAATTGCTCAAACACCGGCATATTCGCAGCATTTTCATACGGTAACTCAGTGAATATGCCAAATACCAGCAGATCGCCATCAGAATGATCGTATTTTTGAAGTGTCTTCCTTTGAAACTGATCATTTGATAACCTTATGTCCGGAGCTTGGCCGGCAAGGTTAATAAATTAGCTCCCAGTTTGCGACACCACCCTACTTCACCCGCATTAATGGAAACAAAATCACATCACGTATAGAAGCTGAATCAGTAAAGAACATCACCAAGCGATCGATACCAATGCCTTCACCTGCAGTAGGTGGCAGACCATATTCCAATGCAGTGATATAATCTTCATCGTAACTCATCGCTTCATCATCACCATCGGCTGCGGCTTGCAGTTGCTGACGAAAACGTGCCGCTTGATCTTCCGGATCGTTTAACTCAGAGAAACTGTTTGCTAACTCTTGACCACCCGCATATAACTCAAAGCGATCGGTAACAAATGGGTTATCATCATTAGCACGCGATAGTGGAGACACTTCGGCAGGAAACTCAGTAATAAAGGTCGGCTGCTTTAATTCTTTTTCAGCTACTTCTTCGAATAGCTCCATATGGATTTTACCCAATCCCCAACCTTGCTTCACTTTTACACCGTGAGCTTCTGCGATGGTTTTAGCTGAATCAAAATCATCTAATGCGCTATCATCGATACTATTACCATAATGACAAATCGCCTCGCGAATCGTCAGGCGCGCAAATGGTTTTGATAAATCAATTTCGGTGCCTTGATAAGTCATTTGCAAGCTGCCATGAATACTTTGACCCAAATCACGAAACATTTCTTCGGTTAGCGCAATGGTATCTTCATACGTTGCATAGGCCATATAAAATTCAAGCATGGTGAATTCAGGATTATGACGTGTTGAAACACCTTCGTTACGGAAGTTACGATTAATCTCAAACACACGCTCAACACCACCAACCACCAAGCGTTTTAAATACAATTCTGGGGCTACACGCAAATACAACTGCATATCAAGTGCATTATGATGCGTAGTAAAAGGACGCGCCGTTGCACCACCCGGCTGACTGTGCATCATTGGAGTTTCAACTTCAACAAAACCACGCTCTTCTAAAAAGCGTCGAATACCGGATACCACCTGTGAGCGCACTTTAAACACATTGCGACTCGCTTCGTTTGTCATCAAATCCAAATAACGCTGACGATAACGTGCTTCGATATCACTTAAGCCATGGTATTTATCGGGTAATGGTCGCAGTGCTTTGGTCAGCATCGTGATTTGTTTGACGCGCACACTGAGCTCACCCGTTTTGGTTTTAAATAACTCACCTTGCGCCCACACAATATCGCCCAAGTCCCACGTCTTCACAGTGGCATAAAAACCTTCTGGCAAATTATCGCGCGCTACAAACAATTGGATCTGTCCAGTCATGTCTTGCAAATGCATAAACGTGACCTTACCCATCGTGCGGCGAGTCATCACCCGGCCAGCTACCGTGACTTGTTTAGCCGCCTGTTCCAGCTGGTCATTATCCATACTGCCATATTGACCTTTTAGATCACCCGCCAAGCTATCGCGCTCATAGCCATTCACATAGGCCACACCCTGCTCGCGCATCGCCTTGAGCTTGGTCTTCCGCTGCTCAATTTGCTCATTCGCTTCAGATACTTTCTTTTCTAAATCAACAGGTTCGATGTCGCTCACGGTATTCCCCAATGCCTTGCAAAAGCGCTAATGATACCAGGGCGTCTGCGTAATATCCATTCTGAAATTCCACACCAACCTGCCGATGAGCTCGATCCTACTTTAGTTGAGCCGAGTACTGATTTCGATCAAGAGCCTTGGGATATTGGTTTGTGGAGATTACACTAACTGATAACATGTTAAACTAACCACTGGATCTGACTGGATCCCGGATCGGGGTCCGGGATGACAACACAAAGTCCGGGATGACAACACAAAGTCCGAGATGACAGATCAAAGTCCGAGATGGCTATCGTCATTGCGAGCCACGTAGTGGCGAGGCAATCTCATGACAGAAGCATAGATTGCTAGCCTGCCCCGGGCAAGGACCCGGGGTCGCAAGCTCCTCGCAATGACATAGTTGATAACAAAGCAAACAAGGAAGTAAAAATGGCATCGAATAAATTTAGCCAAGCCAGCAATCAACCACCTGTCTTATTGGATTACAATGCTTACAATACTGACCCACTGTTACAGAGCCTGGTTAACCAATACGCCGCCGATGCCATCCAACCACAAGCAGAAAAGCTAGGCGCTGAAATCACCAGTGAACAATGGCAGCAATGGGTGATCGATGCTAATCGCTATCCCCCGCTTTTGAAGCGCTATGATCGCGGCGGACATAAAATCAATCAAGTGGAATTTAACCCGGCTTATCACCAACTGATGTCACGCGGCAAACACTATCGCCTGCATTGTTTAGCGTGGGATGACCACGTCACGCAAGCACAAGTCTCTCGCGCAGCACTGTATTATTTATATGCGCAAACAGACCAAGGTCCTACCTGCCCACTAACCATGACCTACGCAGTAATACCTGTCTTACAGCAATTTCCTGATCAATACGCGCCAGTATTAAAAAACCTCATGAATGCCAATTACGATCCGCGCTTTTTACCGATGGGCGAGAAAACTGGTTTAACCATGGGCATGGGCATGACCGAAAAACAAGGGGGGTCTGATGTCAGAGCCAATATCACCCAAGCAACACAAGAAGGTGATCACTATCGCTTATTAGGCCACAAATGGTTTTGTTCCGCACCGATGTCAGATGCTTTTTTAATGCTGGGTCAAGCTGAAGGCGGTTTATCATGTTTCTTTGTGCCACGCTTTTGTCCTGATGGCAGTGTTAATACCATCGAAGTGCAACAACTCAAACATAAGCTTGGCAATCACAGCAATGCATCAAGTGAAATCGAACTGGAAAACACCTATGCAGAAATGCTCGGTGAACCGGGTCGCGGTGTTGCCACCATTATTCAAATGGTCAATCATACGCGCTTCGATTGCGCCTTGGGATCCAGCGCACATATGCGCCAAGCGGTGGTACAAGCCATACACCATTGCCGCCATCGCCAAGCCTTTGGTAAAAAATTAATTGATCAACCACTGATGCAAAATGTATTAGCCGATGGCTGCATTGAATCGGCTGCAGCGATTACACTCACCATGCGCATTGCTCATGCTTTAGATAAGATGTATCAAGGTGATAAAGCAGCGGCGCAGTTTGTGCGTTTAGCCACGGCAATTGCCAAATATTGGATTTGCAAACGCACGCCCATGCTAGTCAATGAAATGCTCGAGGTATTGGGGGGCAGCGGTTATGTTGAAAATTTCCCTTTAGCACGATTGTATCGCGACGCACCACTGAACTCGATTTGGGAAGGCTCAGGTAATATCCAATGTTTAGATGTTTTACGTGCGATCCAGCACGATCCAGCATGTTTAACCGCCGTATTAAATGAAATACAAAATGGTCTCGATGCTAGCCATTATCAACCGATAGAAAAACAAGTATCTCAATTATTACAGCATGAACAAGCGGAGTCACAAGCAAGACGGTTAACCGAACTACTGGCATTAGGTTTGCAAGCGTCGCTACTACAACAGCAAAAAACAAATGATATGGCTGAGCTGTTTATACAAACCCGCTTAGGCGACCACCCACGCTATTGCTTTGGTCAATTGCCACCCTCACCTGTGTTTAAATCGATTATTGATAGTAGTTTCATTTAAGAAAACTATTTTCATATATCTAAATAACAAATGAAGTTGTTGAAGAATAGTGCTGGCGACATACTGGACGGTTTGAGCAAACACATCAAACCAGGAGCGAACCATGTCACTATCTGATGCCACTGCCAGCAGACCGCTATTACGCGCAGCACCCACTCACCCTTTACCCAATAAACGCATGTCATATGCCAGCAGCTTAATGCTATCAATTAATCTTGCCGCTGTGATTACTTGGCTATTCTTCTTACGAACTCAAGATACCCGTGCCAACCAAATCATTCCATTACCCATAGACGGCAAAAACAATACGAATATGTTAAATATACAATATGCCACTGCATGTCTATTAGCAGCGCCGCTATTGCATTCATTGATAAGAAATTGCCTAGCTCAAAAGCGCCAGCACCTACCCACCTGCTCGTTTGCTCCCCCCGCAATAACCTGCGCCGCTATATTCAATATCATCGGTTGTTTCGCAAACGCTATCTCTACCTTATGTAATATATACAATAAAGGTGCACCTTCAATTTTTATTGTCACAATGAGCGCATACAGCATTGCACACTTAAGTGATGCCTATAGCTCGCTACGTAGCTCGGAAAAAATTGGTAAAGACTTATTTAACCCAGAATCCAAACATGCATCGATTAGACATAGGCACCGCAATGCAGATTTAGCTTTTGCCGTATCTCAGCTCGCTCTTGCTACCGCCACGCTATCATTTATTACTTATACCATCGCAGACAAAATGCCTGGCCTTAATATCTCCGATGGTTGGCATAAAGCGGTTACAAACTTCAGCAGTTTTGCTGTATTAGCCAATATGGGTTATGCCTGTGTCGCAATACTACTAAAACTCAGCGCTACATGTTTAACAGCAGAGCCACAGCTAAAGCAAAGCAGCTTGCATAAACGCCAAAACAGTAACGAAAGCCATAGAACAGTGAGCGGTGCTAGTACTGCGCTCGATTTTGGCAATGATGATGAACAACAAACTAAAACACCTGAGCCTGATGGTACTCCAGGTGTTGTAACTGTTGCTGTAGAAAATCCATTCTTACAAGGATTAGAAGCATTGCCAAATAAGGGTGACCTAGAGGCAGGAAGCTTAAGTGCACGATCTCGAAGTATGGGTTAGGGTTACGATAGACCGTGTTGTTATGTCACTAAGTCAATTGAGAAAATTTTATCTGCGCAGCAAAGCCTTGTTGCGCTTGCTTGGACTCTCCCCCATCACCCAAAGGATTTCTAGACCGCCGCGGAGCCATAGGCGCAAACAACACGGATACATTACTCGCGCTCGGTGGAGTAGACAACCCCATCTCTGCCATAGCGCCATCCAATGAATCGGTTGTGCCCGGCGTTTTATACGGTGAGGTTTCATTACCATCAGCATCCACCAGCTTAATAGGCGCCGGAGGAGGGCTAAAAAATCGTGCTGGTGATGGCTTGCTCTCACCCGCACCCGTACCCGTACCCATTTCCATGGGTGAATACTCCTGCTCTGGTGAGCCAGGTGGAGTAACCACCTTACGCCTCTTCACTTGCCGTGGTGGAGTACTAAATGGTTGATTTCTTTTTTCTGGCATTGCTTTAACCTTACCGTTATCTATTTATATTAAGTAAAGGTTATTGTAGATAATCGAAGCATCGCAAACAATTCTATTGATACAATCACTACTTAGAAATAAACCTCATGACTGAGTCGCACTAAGATTGCTAGCCTGCTCCGGACAAGGACTTGGGGTCGTAAATTCCACGCACTGACGAACTTTTGCGTGGTAATCCCTCGACTGTCATTCCCGCGAAAGCAGCAATCCCTCGACTGTCATTCCCGCGAAAGCGGGAATCCATATATTAGTTTCCTGGATCCCGGCTCGGGGGCCGGGATGACAAGGCAGGGGCCGGGATGACAAGGCAGGGATCGGGATGACAAGGCAGGGATCGGGATGACAAGGCAG
>JARGNX010000014.1 GCA_029210045.1 Coxiellaceae bacterium | reverse complement strand
ATTTTACGAGAAAATTCTACTTCTAAATAGCCTTAATTTTCGGGGGGATTACCCTTCGTAAAGTCACTTTCACATTATTGTAATCGTTTAATCAGGTGAATTATTAAAGCCTCAGGGATGCCAAGCTAAGGATTGTATTCGGCTCATTCATTAACCAGTAATACAAGCACTCACCCAGTTATCAAACTCACTAATAAATAGTAATAGAAATAAACTGTTTTTGTTTATACATACGTATAAGTATAGTGCTTTCATGTTATGAATAATTATGAACGATGAGTGGATAGGTATTAAGTATGAGTAGAGAACATAAGGCAGCAGATAATGGTGGTGATGATAATATAACTCCGCAAGCTTAAGAAGTCATGCCAAAAGGGCTCAGGCCTATTAATTGACGATACACGCACAGGAGGCGAGGGTCGGTCAGCGAGGATTGGGCGTGTCGCTTAAAGCGGATGTTTGCAAAGGTAATCTCAAGATCATGCCTGTATTGAAGAGCAGGTAGTGATTGATAAGATTTTAAAGCACTTAAACCTGCCTGAAATCCCAGTTGATCTATTGAAGCTGCCGGAACCAAGAGCATCGCCACTGGGCTTTGTTTGAATTGAGAGAGCTAACCAGGCAGTTTTGTGTGGCCATTACAATGGAGGCAGAGTTAGTATTCAGTCTTTGAATTGCCCCTTTTATTCTCCTTATAAGCAAGGGGATCGCAGCTATGCTACATTAAAAGTGTTTTTGACTTCTACAGCCCCTGACTCCTGTAGTTGTAAAGAAGGCGACAAATAAACTAAAAAAAGGCCCACTTCCTCGGTGTTCCTCCTTTTTTTAACGTTCATCTGCGGGCTATTTTGAACGATTAGCGCTGCTCAAAAATGCTCAGGTATTTACTTATACATACCGCTTTTTTCACAGCACTAATCGTCCAAACTCGCCACATAGCTGAACGTTAAAATCGCAGTTAAATCTGCGGACTACTTAATTGTTAAAGAATAGAAGAATGGTAATGAGCTAGCCTTATTAGGAGAAACTAGTATTGTTATATTTAATACAGTTCCATTGGAAAAATAAATGTCATTTACCTTTCGCTCTTGATCTAATATATTCGCGCAAAGTCATAGTGAATTAGATAGTAACCTCAAAGGTAATTTATGTTAAATCCATACTCATTATTGAAATTTTCAATATATATGTCATTACTTTTCTTTGCGCAATCCGTTGCATCGACTGCGCGTAAAACTTACGACGTTCAAAAGATTCGAGTTTCTGAAGCGGTGGGTGATCCTGACATTGAAGATAATTTTTATATGTTATTAATCCATAAGTCACAAAAGAATAAACACTTAAAGCAGGTTCAAAAAAAATATTGCACTGATTATCTTACGGATGGTTGGGCGCTTTGTTTTATACGATGGATATCAGAAGTGGGTGTGGCCCTTATTCATCCTCAAGATAAATCATCTGAAGTACTTGATACGGGTATAACTAATATTAAGTTCTTAGGTGAAAAAGGGGAAAAATTAGTTAAGCGTGCACTTATCAGAGCATCTTGTGATCCGAAATACCCAGAAGATACTTTAGCAGAACATGCGGGAACATTTGGTATTACTGGTAAAGAACGTTGTCGCAACAAGCAAACTAAAACGAAGTTCACTGTAAGCACTGAGGGTATGGCACGTCGTATGGTGAAGTAGTCTATATAATCGGCTGATAGCCGGGTTTTATCTATCTGAGGTACTGTGAATGTATAGAATGCGTAGGCTAATGTTTGTGTGGCTGCCTGGCAATGCAGAGATGTATTTGACCTCGATGTTCACTTGATCTATTGAAGCTGCCGGCACCAAGAGCATCGCCACTGGGTCTTGTTTGAATTGAGTGGGTTAACCAGACAATTTTTGTAGCCATAACAGTGGTGGCGTGATAGTTGCGGGCTCGTATTACGGTGGTGGAAGTAATATAACTAAAAATCAGGAGATTACTGCTCTTTATTGAGCAAAACTCACGTGAAATCTGAGATGTGATGGCGAATCGAGTAGGGTTCCGTTTGCAAGACGTTGCTAGGCGTAAACAGCAGGTGATGGTTTGGAAACAAGCGGCATCACGCCAACGAAAGAAACTAACACAGACTTTATTTTTCCAGCTAAGCAATAAAGTGCGGGCCAAGGTGGTAGGTATTTATGGCTTTTCTTCCCAGGTACAACTCTCGTCAATATCATTGACGGCCATACTGCAATTGTTTATTTTCTGCACTTTAATTAATAAGGTAAAGGTAAAGGTAAAATAATGAGAATTACAATAAAATCAATACTGATTGCTGGCAGTTTAATGATGGGCGCTACAGCATTAGCGGCCAGTAATGATACGATTACACTTGATGTTATTAATCAAGATGGTAAAGCGGTACAAAGTGCATCTACTTATGGTGACGGCCAATTTTTAAGGGTGGACCTTTATGGCAAGCTACCCTATCAAGGCGGTCCTACTGTGTTTGATGTTACCTGCAAAATCAATAACACAGCCCCGGTCGCGGTTGAGATGTCGGCTGAAAATTTAGGTGTTAAAAGTCCAACAATTGATAAAGATGGTTATAGCCAAGACTATTATTTACCGCAATTTAATCTGATGCTAAATGGTATTCACGGAACACGTGATCACTTCACTGTTCAGCCAGGTGCGAATACTTTAGTCGTTCAGCATATTGATGGTTGGCCGCCAAGTTATTCCCTCAAAGATGAAGGCATTGTATTACATGATTTAGCGCCAGTGATGTTGCCAAATGGTGGTGGTGATTCAAAAGTATTTGTATATAACTGTACTGCGACTCCTTCACCAAAAGCTCGTAGACCACGTAGTTAAATAAAGATTTGCATGGTTAAGTCTCGTCATTGCAAAACACGTAATGACGGGGTTTTTACGCATATGGATATGCTTTTCTAGGGCTGTTAAGGTGCTATTAGAGGCTTAAGCCCTGCAATACATGCATTTACCCAGTTATCAGATTCACTAATAAATAGTAATAGAAATAAACCGTTTTTGTTTGTGTGTACATATAAGTATAGTGCTTTCATGTTATGAATAATTATGAACGATGGGTAGGTAGGTATTAAGTATGAGCAGAGAACATAAGACAGCAGGCAATAGTGGTGATGATAATATAACTCCGCAACTTTACAGAACTAAGGTTGCACGGTTTTCAGATAAAGTGATGGGGCAGCTTTTATGTTCTGCTCAAGAAGAAAAGTTTTCTGAGGCAGAGGAACAATTCATCAATGAGCTGGAAAAATGGGAGCCAGATATTGATAATATAGAGCCCGCTAAAGCTGATAAAAAGGCAATTCTATATTTAAATGGGTTGCGTGAGTATTTTTTACAAACTTTATCGATTGATGAGGAAGTCTCAGAAGAATCAAAACGTAATGTCTGGCGCTTTTTTGCAGGCTTAGCTATAAATCTCGAAGATATGACTGTACTTAAGTGTTGTCTGAATGCAGATGCTGCTATTGCTCAGTACGCGAACTTTGAAGGGTTTACGTTACTTATGGGTGCAGCTGCATTAGGAAAAGTTAGCGCAATGATTCTGCTGCTTGAGGCGGGTGCAGACGTCAATGCCAAACTTCCAGCTGAGGCTGAAGCAAATGCAAGGACAGCGTTACAGTTAGCTGCTACAGCGGGAAAGTCTAGCGCATTTTTGTGTTTACTGGAGCACGGTGCCGAAGGATGTGAAGAGGCACTGCCGCTTGCATTGCTGCAGAGAAAATATGATTTTCTCATTGAGATTATAAAACGTTACCCAGAGTACGCATCGCTTACCGCAGGAGAAAAGCATCGTTCAATTCTACAGTATTATGTTTCTCATGATCCCGAGCCGAGGCCTGCTAATGTGTCGCTGGTAGAGGAATTGTTGGCGGTAGGTATAGACCCATTGATGCAGGATATTGATGGACTATCAGCAATCGGCAGGTCTGCTTCAGGCAAGATTGGTATAGAGTTCGAATTATTCGCAACGTTTTATAGGGATGGTATTCTTGAATCTATGATCAACCATGTTTTGCTCATGCTAGATCACAGTCAACCACTGGACCTATCTGTGTTTGGCGTGGCCACGCCACTACCCCTTAGCTTAAAGAATAGTGTATTTCATTGCTTAAATGAGAATCACAATCTGTTATTTACTCAAGTACAAGGCAATGAACAGCTTGCAACTAGGTTACAGCCAGCCCTTAAAAGAAAACTAATGAGGTTGAATAAGCGCAAAGAGTTTATGTTATTTGCTTTAGTTTTGTTGCAAAGCAAGGCATTGCGATCTCAGTCAACCGTTACTAGCCAACAGGGGTTATCACCGGTTCGGTATTTATCGCTATCGTTAATCTCGCATGTATTACATTTCCTTTATAGGCCAATTAAAGATTTTAAGAGTGCGATACGTATGAGTAATATTCATAAAATGCGTGATTATCATGCTAACTATAAGCCTGGAGACGGCTATCCAAGATTCACGTTAGGTGATGAAGAGCAGGTTGAAGGCGAAGCTAATGGTGAAACAAAGTCAACACTTGTAATGACTTTGTGAAAATTGGGAGCAAGGCAGGGTGACCTCGCCCCCCTCCAGTACTGGCAGTATTCTTTATGGGGAACTAGGTACTTTAATGGGTAGGCCGCCAGTTTAAAGGCGGCGCAATTAAAGTGCTCTTTGATTCTGAATCCCTGTAATACAAGCATTTACCCAGTTATCAGATTCACTAATAAATAGTAATAAAAATAAACCGTTTTTGTTTATCTGTACGTATAAGTATAGTGCTTTCATGTTATGAATAATTATGAACGATGGGTGGGTAGGTATTAAGCATGAGTAGAGAACATAAGGCAGCAGATAATGGTGGTGATGATAATATAACTCCTCAAGCTTACAGCATTAAGGTTCCACGCTTGACAGTATTGGCAGCATTATCCTTTATTAAATCCCCGCAATGGAAGGCAGCTTGTCAAGTTACGCACGATGGTGAAACAAAAACCGGCAACACCGAGAGCTCTATGCTGCCTTTGGAAACAAAAGCAAATGAAGACATCCCAAGCGATGTATCAGATTCAGATAGTTCTATAGAAGTGGATCCCATAACAAAAATACTTAATGAGCTCACTGATGAAAATGGAGCGCCACTGAGCTCTAATCAAGCTTGTGAACAAAACAATAAGGATATGATGGGTTACTACCTTAGTATGGAAGAGTATGCTGATGAAACTATAAAAAATGGTGAGAATCTTATTGCAGCGGCAAGATTCGGGCGCGTTGGGATTGTGGAGTTTCTTTTGGATGGGGGGGCTGATATTGCTGCAAGGGATAATGCTGCGTTGAAATATGCTGCATGGTCTGGCCATGCCAAAACCGTGAGTTTGCTGCTAGACAGGGGCGCTGATATTGCTACGGGCGATAATGCTCCGCTGAGATGTGCGGCACAAAATGGTCACGCCGAAACTGTGACATTACTGTTAGATAGGGGGGCTGATATTGCTGGGGGCGATAATGCTCCGCTGAGATGGGCGGCACAAAATGGTCACACCGAAACTGTGACATTACTGTTAGATAGGGGGGGGCTGATATTGCTGGGGGCGATAATGCTCCGCTGAGATGGGGTGCAAGATATGGTCACACAAAGACTGTGCAATTACTTTTAGATAGGGGTGCTAATGTTCATGCAAAGAATGATAAAGCGCTAAGAGGGGCTGCAAGTTATGGTCACACAGAGACTGTGCAATTACTTTTAGATAGGGGTGCTAATGTTCATGCAAAGAATGATAAAGCGCTGAGGCGTGCTGCAGGAAATGGCCACACCGAAACTGTGCAATTACTTTTAGACAGAGGCGCTGATATTCATGCATGGAATGATCATGCGCTGAGAGTTGCTGAAGCATATGGTCATACTGAAACCGTGAAACTGCTTTTAGATAGAGAGGCTAATGTTCATGCAAAGAATGATAAAGTGTTGAGAATGGCTGCAATGAAAGGTCGCACAGAGGTTGTGCAATTGCTTTTAGACAGGGGCGCTAGTATTCATGCAAAGGATGACTGTGCGTTGAAGTGGGCGGCAATGTATGGTCGCACAGAGGTTGTGCAATTACTTTTAGACAGAGGCGCTAGTATTCATGCAAAGGATGACTCTGCGTTGAGGTGGGCGGCAAGGAGGGGTCACACAGAGACTGTGCGATTGCTTTTAGATAGAGGCGCTAATGTTCATATGAAGGGTGATTCGGCGTGGGTATGTGCTTTGGAAAATGGTTTCCCCGAAACCGCTCAGGTAATTTGGGAATTCACAAGACAGACTAGCGAAGAAGAGGCATCGACTGGAGAAGAAGAAAAATCCCCTGATGTTAATGAAGTCTCATCATTCTCCATGTGTAGTATTTCATAGGATAAGCCGCATCGGTTATGAAGGAGCAAAGGCTGTGCATGATGACAAAGGGTACGTGATAGCAATTTTAGTGCTGCAGCATTTAACCTGTATCGCCAAAAAAACCTCTGTATATAGCTGAGAATTCTGCTAAAATGGCGCGCAAAGGAAAACTCAGAGGTGATTATGACAACAGATGCGCAGCCGATTTATAAACGTGTTGTATTGAAAATGAGCGGCGAAGTATTGAGTGGCGATGGTGATTATGCCATTGATATCAAGGTAGTAGATCGTTTAGCTAATGATGTTAAAGAGCTGATGGATCTTGGCATGCAGGTAGCTGTGGTGATTGGTGGCGGTAACTTCTTTCGTGGTGCTGCGCTATCGGATGCGGGTATCACTCGTATGACAGGTGATCATATGGGTATGTTGGCCACATTGATGAATGCGCTGTCACTGCGTGATGCGTTTGATCGAGCCGGCATGCAAGTGCGCATTTTGTCCGCTATCCCGATGAGCGGTATTGTTGATCATTTTAATCGCCGTAAAGCGATTCACCATTTAGAAAGTGAGCGAGTGGTTATTTTTGCTGCAGGTACAGGTAACCCATTGGTAACGACTGACTCAGCAGCCAGTTTACGTGCGATAGAAATTGATGCTGATGTTGTGTTAAAAGCCACCAACGTTGATGGTGTGTATGACAGTGATCCTCGTAAGAACCCCAAAGCAGTTAAGTATCAACATTTGAGCTATCAAAAAGCTTTAGAAAAAGAATTAGCGGTGATGGACTTGGCGGCGTTTTGTCAATGCCGTGATCATGGTATGCCATTGCGTGTGTTTAATATCGAAAAGCCACGCGCCTTGTTTGATGTGGTGACTGGATATAATGAAGGCACTGTAGTGGACAATAACCCAGACTGCAAAGCGGTCGGAGGAGATTCAGCGTGATAAACGAAATTATTGATGATGCTAATCAGCGTATGCAAAAAAGCATTGAGTCATTACAGAGTGAACTAAGCAAGATTCGCACAGGTCGTGCGCATCCCAGTATATTAGAGCATATTCGCGTGTCATATTATGGAAATGATACACCGCTGAGTCAGGTGGCGAATATTGCGATTGAAAGCTCACGTTGCTTAACGGTGACTGCGTGGGAAAAAGATATGATCCCAGTGGTGGAGAAAGCGATCATGACGTCTGATTTGGGTTTAAATCCAAATACAGCTGGGACGGTGATTCGTGTGCCATTGCCAGCATTGACTGAAGAGCGTCGACGTGAATTAGCAAAGATTGTGCATGGAGAGGCAGAGCGTGCACGTGTAGCAGTACGAAATATTCGTCGCGAAGCGAATAATGATTTTAAAGATTTGGTGAAATCTAAAGATATCAGTGAGGACGATGAGCGTCGTGCACAAACAGATATTCAAAAATTAACAGATAAATTTGTGGCTGAAATTGACTCAATGATGAGTCATAAAGAAAAAGATTTAATGGCTGTTTAGTCAGGCAAGGGAGAGCTGAATGCAGAGTGAGAATATTCCACGTCATGTAGCAATAATAATGGATGGCAATGGCCGTTGGGCAAAGAATCGCCGGCGTCCACGGTTTATGGGGCATCGTGCTGGCGCGAAAGTGGCCAAAAAAATCATTCGTGCTGTGGATGGTTTAGGCACAGAAGCATTAACCTTGTTTGCATTTAGTTCTGAGAATTGGCAGCGCCCATTGGCAGAAGTTAAGTTCATCATGACGCTGTTTATTGAATCACTTAAATCGAATATCCGTGAAATGCATGATGAAGGTGTGCGTTTACAGGTGATTGGTGATACTTCTCGTTTGGATCAACGTTTAAAGGACTTAATTGCTGAGTCTGAACAACTGACTGCTCACAATACCGGTCTGAAATTAAATGTGGCCATTAGTTACAGTGGTCAGTGGGATATAGTCAATGCGGCGCAAAATATGGCACGCCAAGTGCAGGCCGGTGAGATAACGCCGGATCAAATAACTACGGAAAACTTTTCACAGGCGTTGTGCTTAGCTGATTTGCCAGCCCCTGACTTGTTGATTCGTACCGGTGGCGAAGTGCGCATTAGTAATTTTATGTTATGGCAGTTTGCTTACAGTGAATTGTATTTTACTGAATCGCTATGGCCTGACTTTGATATTGAAGAATTACAACGGACTTATGACTACTTTGCTTCACGTGAGCGTCGTTTTGGTAAAACCGGTGAGCAAGTTAACCTATTGGAATCAGTGAATGCTTAAACAACGGATATTGACAGGGATAGTCTTACTCGCCCTATGTATTATTGTTCTTTTTTGGTTTAACTTAATTGAATTCGCTGTCGCGATTGCTTTGATGACATTAGCTATGGCTTGGGAATGGTCAGCATTGGCCGGGATTAAATCCACCTGGGAACGTTGTACGTATCTGCTTGCTTGTTTGATGATTATCGTGCTGTTTGCCATTATCCCTGCGTTTATTGTGTTAGTTGCTAGCTTGGTGGTTTGGTGTATTTTAATCTGGGTGGTGACTTGTTATGGTCGCGCCAAAAAAACCGTATTGATAGAGAATTCAGTAGTTATTGCAGTGATTGGATTATTGACATTGCCAATGCTGTGGGTCGCGATGACGCGTTTGTTTTCCGTTGAGAACGGCCGCCTGTGGTTACTTTACAGTTTGATTGTTGTTTGGGCAGTGGACATTGGTGGTTATTTTTGTGGTCGCCAATGGGGAAAGCGCAAACTCTGCGAATTGGTCAGTCCTAAGAAAACATGGGAAGGAGTCATCGGCGGCATGTTATGTTTATTGCCGATTTCGATTTTAGCAGCATGGGTATTGAAACTACCCTACCGTTACTGGGTATGGTTGGTGATTGCTTCATTTGTAGCAGCCATATTTGCAGTATTTGGCGACTTGTTTGAAAGTGTTTTAAAAAGACATGCGGGTGTAAAGGACAGCGGAAAGTTATTACCAGGTCATGGTGGCGTACTTGATAGGATGGATGGCGTTTTAGCAGCATTGCCGGTGATGGCAGTAGCGTGCGTTTTACTAACGTAAAGCAAGCGATGGTAGCTTTTTTGAGCTAGATGCTAGATAATGCGTCCAATCAAAATAATGGATAGATTTATGAGATTTTTTCTACGAATGCTTCGGCTGGTGAGCATCAGCGCAATATTGTTATTTCCTTTGGCTTCTACTGCTGCACCAGGTGTTGGTGGTTCAGGGGTGGTGGTTAAACATATTCGTATTATAGGGTTGTCGCGTATTACGCAAACGACAGCACATAACTATGTTCCGTTAAAGCCAGGCCAACAATTAACCAATAAAAGATCGATTGAAGTAATTCAAACTTTATATCATACCGGTTTTTTTAGTGATGTGCGTGTTGATCGCCAAGGCAGTACTGTATTAATTTACGTTAAAGAGCGCCCGACCATCGGCGTGATTACGTTTTCGGGTAATAAATCGATTACCAATAAAATCTTATTAAAAGCACTGAAATCCAGCGGTATCGACGAAGGCGAGGTGTATCAGCCTGTTGATATCCATATGATTGTAACTGGATTAAAACAGCAATATGCGACCATGGGTTATCATGACGTCATTGTTGATGCAACTGTAAAGCAAGAACCACGTAATCGTGTAGCGATTGATATTCAAATTAATGAAGGTGGCATTGCTAAAGTTCGTAAAATAAAAATCATTGGTAATCACGTTTTTCGTGAGCGCACATTATTAGGGCAGATGAGCTTAACTACACCTGGCTTGTTTACGTGGTATACCCACGCTGACCAATACAGTGAAATGAAGTTAAATAAAGACTTGAAGTCGTTAACTGATTTCTACATGAATCAGGGTTACCTTCGTTTTGCGATTTTGTCACATAAAGTCACCATGTCACCGGATAAAAAGTCGGTTTACATCACGATCACCATTGTTGAAGGCCACAAATATACTATCAGTGGTTTTGCTTTGGATAATAATTCCAAAGCTAATTCTGCTGAGTTAGAGAAGCTGATCACTTTAAAGAAAGGCCAAGTATTTTCGCGCAAACGGGTGTTAGCGGTTAATGATAAGATGTCTGAGTATTTTTCAGATAAGGGTTTTGCTTTTCCACAGATTCAAGCAACACCAAGTATTGACGACAGCAACCATACGGTGTTTTTGACTTATAGTATTCATCCGGGCCGTCGTATTTATGTGCGCAGTATTGATTTTGCGGGTAACCAGCGCACTAAAGATAATGTATTGCGTCGAGAAACCATTCAGCTTGAGGGCGCACTATTTTCATCGCATCGAGTGAAAGAATCTAAGCGTCGTTTGTCTAACTTACCTTATTTGAAGGATGTTAAGGCAACACCAGAGCGCGTGCCAGGCAAGCCTGATTTAGTGGATTTACATTATCACGTAACAGAAGTGAATGCGGGTAGAGCCTCGGTGATGGCGGGTTACTCCGATTCAGAAGGTTTCTTGTATGGTGCTAGTGTATCGGAGCCTAACTTTATGGGTTCGGGTAAATCGGTTGGACTAAATTTAACGCGTAGTCAATATTCGAATAATTACAGCTTTAATTATTACAATCCGTTTTTTACCGTGAATAATGTTGGCTTTGGTTATAACTTGTATTACACCAAGCAAAAGCCAGGCGCTGATATTAATATTTCGTCCTATATTATGGACGGCTTTGGTGGTTCACTAAACTTTGTGATTCCGATTTCAGAATTCAGTTCAATGAATTTTGGTGCAGGCTATGACGATAATAGTATTCGCAGCGGTAGTGCGACAGCTGAAGAAATAATCGACTTCTTGAATAAGTATGGTACGCACTTTAACCAATTCACTGCTTTGGCCGGTTGGTATTATAGTGACTATGATCGCGCAGTATTTCCAACAGAAGGCTTAGGTACTCGCTTAAGATTCGAACTGGGTGTGCCTGTGGTGACCAATAGCTTGAAATACTATAAAGCGAATTACCGTGCTAGTTATTACAAACCGCTAAGCCAGAGTCATCAGTGGATATTTAATGTTCACACTGATATTGGCTATGGTAATGGTTATGGTAATCTCGATCAGTTGCCGTTTTATAAAAACTTTTATGCTGGTGGTATCGATACTGTACCAGGTTTCTCAGCTAACACTTTGGGTCCAAAAGATCGTTTCAACAACGGTCTTGGTGGTAATTTGGAGCTGGTTGGTGGTCTTGAGCTGATATTTCCTAACCATATCAGCGAGAAGTTACGAACTGCATTGACCTTCAGTGCTGGTAATATCTATAATAGTCGCGAAGCTATTCCCGCGTCTGCTAGTGCGTTTTCATCCGGGCCATTGCGATACTCGGCTGGAGTGGAAGTATCTTGGTACTCGCCATTGGGGCCACTGAGATTTAGTTTAGCTAAAGTGCTGAACCAGCGTGATGGTGATCAGATCAGTCTGTTCAACTTCTCGTTTGGCGCTAATATATAAATTTACAGGAGAAATACATGAAACGTTTGATAACCACAGTATGTGCTGCTGCGATTGCTGTTTGTTCAGCTAGTGCATTTGCCATGAAAATTGGCGTGGTAGACATGGAAAAAGTTTTTAAAAGTTCACCACAAGTGAAACAAATCAATAGTGGTTTGCGTAAAAAGTTCGCAACTCAACGTAACGAGATCGTTACTAAAGGTAAGCAATTACAAGCTGATATGCAGAACTTTAACAAAAATAAATCAGTGATGAACAAAAAGAAAGCTAAGTTATTAGCGGCGAAGATTTCTAAAGAAGAAGGTAGCTTACGTATGGCGCAAGCGGCATTTCAAAAGAACTTATTCCAAGCACAAAATGCAGCGATGAGTGGCTTTATGAAAAAAGTAGACGCTTCTGTATCAAAAGTGGCTGCTAAGCAAGGCATGGATATCGTTATGCCTAAAAATGCTGTGATCTATTCTAAGAATGATATGAATATCACTGGCTCCGTAATGAGCGACTTAAAATAATTAAGTCTGTGATTGGTGGGTGGTGTTAAGCTGCCCACCGAGACTACCCTATGGCAAATAAGACTTTTCTCTTAAAAGATATTGCCGAGCAACTGAATGTAACCTTAGTTGGCGATGGTGGGTGCCTGATCCGCGCGGTTGCACCTCTGCAATCGGCTTGCCAAGGTGACATTAGTTTTCTTGCTGATGCTAAATACCGCAACCAACTCAAAACCACTAAAGCTTCTGCTGTTTTATTGTCTGAGGCAGATGCCAGTCATTGTTCGACCAATTCGTTGATTGCTAAGCAACCCAGTGTGGTAATGGTTGAGCTACTGCATTTACTTTACCCCGCCACTAAGATAGCCGCGGGTATTAGTGACACTGCTGTGGTGTCTGAGCATGCCACGGTTGATGCTACTGCAACCATTTCAGCACAAGCTGTGATTGAGGCAGGAGCAGTGATCGGTGCAAATACAGTGATCGGAGCGGGGTGCTATATTGGCGAGCAGGTAAAGATCGGTGCTAACACGCAGTTATATCCCAACATTACTGTGTTAGCACAGGCACACATCGGTGAACATGTGATTATTCATTCGGGTGCTGTGATTGGTTCAGATGGTTTTGGTAATGCGTTGGATGCTAATCATCAGTGGATAAAAGTGCCACAGTTAGGATCCGTAGTTATAGGTAATCATGTAGAGATCGGTGCGAACACCACGATTGATCGAGGGGCACTGGGTGATACGATTATCGGTAAGGGTGTTCGGTTAGATAACCAAATTCAAATTGGACACAATGTGCAAATAGGTGACCATACAGCGGTTGCCGGTTGTGTTGGTATTGCTGGTAGCGCGGTCATTGGTAAACACTGCATGATAGGTGGCGGCAGTTGTATTGGTGGCCATTTAACTATTCCGGATGGCACCTTGTTTTCTGGGATGAGCATGGTAACGAAATCGGTAGATGAGCCTGGAATTTATTCATCAGGCACCAGTTTAATGCCGAATAAAGTGTGGCGTAAAAGTGTTGCGCGTTTTAAACAGTTAGACAGTATAGTGAAACGATTAACTCGATTAGAGAGGATGAGTAATGATTAGTATGCATACCGAAGAAATTTTAGCGCATTTGCCACATCGTTATCCGTTTTTATTAGTGGATCGTGTGACGTCATTAGTCGACAATGAAAGTATTCAAGGATATAAGAATGTATCGTTTAATGAGCCGTATTTTGTAGGTCACTTTCCTGAGAAGCCTGTGATGCCGGGTGTATTGATGATTGAAGCGATGGCGCAGTTGTCGGGTATTTTGATTCTGCATACGCAAGGAGCAAAACCTACAAAAGATAATCTGCATTATTTGGCTGGTGTTGATAACACGCGCTTTAAACGTGTGGTGGAGCCAGGTGATCAATTAACGATGGATGTTAAAGTCATCAAAGCACGTAAATTGTTATGGAAATTTAGCGGCGAAGCAACCGTGAACGGTGAGTTGGCTTGCAGTACAGAATTTATGTGTGTTAAGGGAGCGTCGTAATGATTCATCCCACAGCGATTATTGATCCAAGCGCCCAAATTGCTGATGGTGTGACGATTGGTCCATATACCATTATTGAAGCCGATGTTTCAATTGATGAAGGGACATGGGTAGGATCACATGTGGTGATTAAGGGTGAAACAGCGATTGGAAAACATAATAAGATTTACCAATATGCGTCGCTGGGTGAGGACCCGCAAGATTTGGATTATAACGGCGAACATACTCGTTTAGAAATTGGTGACCATAATATCGTTCGTGAGTTTAGTACGATCAATCGTGGTTCATCGGGTGGCGATGGTGTGACGCGTGTTGGTAATAATAATTTTATTATGAATTACGCGCATATTGCGCATGACTGCCAGGTTGGTAATCATACGGTGTTTGCAAATAATGCCGGTATCGCTGGTCATGTAACGGTTGAGGATTTTGTAATCCTAGGAGCCTTTTCTGGTGTGCATCAATTCTGTCGTATTGGTGCTTATAGTTTCTTAGGCCGTGCAACAAAAATTGTTAAAGATATCCCGCCTTATATGATGGTGGCAGGAAACCCTGGTGTGCCTAGCAGTTTAAATTTGGTAGGCTTAAAGCGTCATGGCTTTGATAAGGACACATTACGTCAATTGCGAGAAGCTTATAAGGTACTTTATCGTCGAGGCCTTTCATTAGCAGATGCGCAGGCGCAATTAAAGCAGATGTCTGAAGACTGCCCTGAGCTTAATTTGTTGATTAATGCTATAGACCAATCGGATCGAGGAATTGCGCGTTACGTTTAAGGGGTGAACTCTTGCATGAAGCATGGGTTATGGATAACAATTTAGATATGAGTGATGGATGATGTTATATCTAGTTAAAGCATTTTGTACCGATTATATTTACTATGCACGTCATGTAGATAATACTTCATTTTGGTTTTTAATCGTTTTATTTTCGATGTTGGCATTGGCTGGGGTCTGGACCTTCTGTTTTTACCTGCGAAATCGTCGAGCACCTAATATGCGAATAGTTGCAATCGCGCAATCACACCCTGGTTATGTTGAGCTGCACGGTCAAGTGAAGCCAATTAATGGGGAGTTGTTGCAATCGCCATTAACAAAAACACCTTGTTGTTGGTATCGCTATAAAGTGTGGGAATATTGCCCGGGCAAGGCCGAGTTTGAGTTAATAGACTACCAGGGTGGTATGTTCCAACTGTTACTGCTGAAGGATGAAACGGATGAGTGCGTTATTAATGTGGCGGGAGCTACTGTAAAGCCAAGTAGTACCACGTTGTATTATGCCGAGCGTGTGGATGCTACGTTTGAAGAAATGACGAAGCATTACCAGCAGCAAAAATATTGTTTTGAAGAAGAGATTATTTTACCTGATTCACCGCTATGGGTTGCAGGCACCTTTCGCCATGTTGGGCGCGAGTTTGAAATGACTGTCAATCTGAACCCCGATCGAGCAGTGGCGCGGATTCAAGATGTTACTGGTGAGGAATGGGTGGATGAGATCATGGAGCAGCGTTGGTTTAATGAGCCGCTGGCTGCCGAGAAAAAGATACAACAACAGTGGCAAGCGTATTGTGATGCGTTGCCCAAAGATTACCGTCCAGCATTAATAGCTGATACGGATTTACAATTGGATCAGGCTTATTGCATGGCCACTTCTCAACAGTTAATTCCTGCACGTCGCGGATGGCTGTATATGTTGTCGGGCGTAGTCACAGTTTGTGTGTTGGTAGTGATTATTTCAATGCTATGGTTTCGGTTTTATTGATCGGCTCTCTGTGGTCTCTTTATGGTATTCTCTATGAAATTTAAGATTATCTTTGTGTTTACTGCTTTTTTAGTTATGCAGTCCTGCTTTGCAAGCTCTGTAGGAACAAGGCCTACCAAGCTGTATTTTGCAGCTCCGTTATTTAATGCTTCTGAATTACAGTTTAATCAACAGTTAGTGAATGCATTAGAGCGTCGGGGCTATCAAGTGACTTTGCCTCAGCGCGATGGTTTTGAAGGTAATTTGCTGGCAAAAGAAATGCAAAAATATGTTTCCAAGTCAGAAATACACCCGACGATTATGCATATGATTTATTTGCTGGATATCGGTCGATTTATTCCGCGGTCTGATGCAGTAGTGGCAATACTGGATGAGCCGGTAGATGATGGCGTAATAACAGAAATTACTTATGCTCACTTAATGGGTAAAAAAGTTATCGGTTTAAGGACGGATAGTCGAGGGCTCTTTGGTCATCATGAGTTATTGGGTGGTATGCATTCTTTTGTGGCTATGCAGTGTGATTATTTGATTCTAGTGAATAAAGCTACATTCAAGCATATGGCAGGTTCCGATATATATTCTTATTTTGCTGCACAGCTAAATAAATATGTTTCGAGTAAACAACATCATGCGGTCCGACTGCCAAATTATGTCATGCTGAACCCTCGGCTCGGTGGAATAATACGGGCTGCCGATAATGTCTATGGCGCAGAGCGCAATATGCGCCATGTTAATATTGGTGGAATTGTAAAAAGAATGGTGCAAAATAAAAAATTGATAGCCAAGGCGTTGCCACTAAAGAGGGATTTTGCGTAAGTTTTTATTTTAATTTTTTGCGGTATTTGATTCGTACAGCCAATTTAGCGCTTCGGGTAGTTTTTTCCAATAATGTTCAAAAGGTAGTAAGTTGCTAATTTGGTGTGCAAGCATATTATCCCATTCCACAGTGAGTTCATTATACTCAGGTTTTGATGACAAGGAATCGAACGTTGGCAAACTGATTTTTTTAAATTTACATTTCTTCTTTAGGCTTAAAAGCAATCTATTTTGATTTGGTTGCCAACGTTTGTCTTCATGTAAGTGAATAACATCATATAAATCTCGAGGTCTAAGACGTTCCGCAAGTGCCCTTATTTTTTCAGCAAATATTTCTTCAAGACAATATGAGGTGATTTGTGTGTCAGTACCAAGGTTGTCAGAGTAAGGGTGGTATATGATTCTTTTCTCTGGCTTAAGGGCGATAAACTCGTCATTGGTCAGGTCAAGTTTAACCCGTGATAAATCACCGCGTCGTTGCTGTAATGGGCCACGATAACTTATGCGAGCTTCCGCAGATAGGCCACCATATTTGTTTGTAAAAACTTCAAATTGTCTATGTGATCCAGGTAGCTCAATGCCTGAATGAAAATATATCCATTCTGTGATGTCATTAAATGTTGATTCTAGCAGCCGTGCGCTTAACTTTTGAGAATTTATAACAGTAAAATCTAAATCTTCTGAAAATCTATATTGTTTAAAGAAACATTTCTTTAAACATGTGCCACCTTTAAAAAACCAGGATTCTTGTAACGTATTATTATTTGCTATACCGGCTAAAATCCAATTTAGAACATAGTCTTTTTCTATAGTGGCTGGTGATAGTTGGTATTTGCGAGCGTGTGTGATTATCTCGTGCTTGTTTATCATTGTGGTCCCTTACTTCCAGTTTTCAGGTACCCACACTCTCCATTTAGTTGACAGTTTATCACATTTTAAGGTTGTATCGAGCGTTGTATTTCCTGATGTGATATTTTTTTTGCACGCGCAGAGTAAATCAGTGTTTTCTGGAAAGAATTTTTCAGTTAAAAACCCAAGTCTTTTATAAGCAGCACCATTTTTTCGCTTTGCCAAATATTGAATTAAGTTATCGGTTGAGATCGCATCGGAAGAAAAATAATTTTTGAGTATATCTACTGACATGCGTATACCACCACCTAGTGCTGGGTTAGACATTATATCGATAATGGTCCGTGATTGGTCGGAGACTTGAATCTTTACATTATTTCGCCAGATAGTATTTAATCCAAAAAAATATTTTTTCTGTGCCAGGTGTAATAAAAATGCAGTACCTTGTATTTCAGGTTGATACTTTCTTTGTGGCTGTTGAGTCATTACAATCGTTGAAGAAAATATTTGATCGGTTAATCCCCAGTATTCAGCTGCACTCCAGCCAGCAATGTAACAGGGGCTAAATAATTTTTCAGCAATTAATAGCGGGTCTTCAATAATCACTTCATTTGTTTCTGCTTCAATTGATGAAGGAATATAAACGCCTTGGCGTATTCGAGATAGCCAGCCTTTTTTGGCAAATAATGCGAGCTGTTTTGCAGCTATTTGCCGAGGTAGATTTAAAATAGCAGCTGCTTCGGCGACAGTAATGGTGACCGATGTTGATAGTAGTATGCTTGATAAGCGTTTGCGTTCGAGCTTACCAAGGCCTGATGGTGTATTTTTAGTATACGTCATACGCGTTGATTCCTTTATTAAGGGAATTATAGCATGCTATATATAGTAAATAAGCATAATTATTATGTTTACATGCAAAAATTCTTTCTTAAGAGGAATAATGGCATGTAAAATATAGTTGTTGAGTGTGTTTATTTCTATCTTATTGAATAGTATGAAGAATGCGTTGATGCTAGCATGCTAGCATGCTAGAGCTGGCATTAAATGATTTATGCTAAATAATCGTCATAGTGATATTGATTAGTAGTTTTAAAATCAGCAGCATGACAGATATTCGAGCAAGCACTGTTAGGCCTTTCCAATGGGTGGTGTTTTTACTGCAACGCCACACACAGATCGTTGAAAATAGTAAGTAGGGGTATGTTATACAAGCTGATACGAGCAGTAACCAGCTGGTATCTATGTGAAGTTGGTTGATAAAGTGCAATGTCATTGTCAATGATAAGGCTGTTGAGCCAATGAGAGAATATAAGATCCAGTAAGTACGCCCTAGTCCTAGTTGTCCGCGCCATGCCAAAGCAAAGTCTTGTCGGGTAGTTGTTTTAGGTGTTGGTAGGAATGATTTTGATTTGGTATCCATCAGGCAGGCATATAGTACACCTGCAATGATTAAGAGTCCTAAAAAAGCCGTTAATATAGCTGGTAGGAGATTACTGCTAACCAATGACATGATTGGAGGCACGATAAAGAATAAAACACGTCCGCTGTAACTTGAGACAAACAACACAAGTGCAAAGGTGATGCCTGTCAATCGAGGGGAAATCATGTTATTGATATTGGCATAGCAATAAATCATCACGCCACTGATTAACACACCGAACAAAAGCAATCCAATAGCTGTAGCTGCGTAGGCTAGCGGAGTATATACAATAACAAGCATTAACAGTGATGAGAGCGTTAATGCCGAGAGGGTAATCGCTCGGTGCTTGTTAATAAGGTTGGATAAAATTGCAAAAGCAATAAAGCCTAACATACAGCCAATGGTGGCATAATTTAAAAGGTGATTAGTTTGTGTGGCGCTAAGAACGAGTGAGTTCTGTAAATAACTATAGCCGTAACTATTGAGTGCGGCAAGTGCGAGACCACTGAAAGTTATGGTGATAGCAGACACCCAAAAGAGCTTGCTTTTTAATAGATATACAATGTCATCAAATGTGGATTGTTGTAACGTAGTTTTTTCCTTATTGGGGCTTTTGTAAGTTAAAGCAGTCATAAAAAATAAAGCGATGCCAGCGATAGTTAATGCAATATTTAGGTTTGTTGTCAGGAAGGAAGTTAACCAAACTGCAATAACATTACCGCTATATGAAATGCCAGTAGCCACAGCGAATAGGGTGCCGAGGAAAATGATAAATTGCTGCTTAGTTAAGTTTGAGCTGGCAATTTTAATAATGCTAAGTGTTATAAGTGCTTTTGCAATATTGAGTGCCAAAAAGCCACATATCAATAAGCCAGTGTTCGATGCATGCCCTAAAAGGGCATTGCCTATTATTAGCAGGGCTATACCGCTGCTTAGAATTATTTT
Organism: Coxiellaceae bacterium; assembly: GCA_029210045.1. Classification (GTDB taxonomy): domain Bacteria; phylum Pseudomonadota; class Gammaproteobacteria; order Coxiellales; family Coxiellaceae; genus JARGNX01. The sequence goes on along the minus strand of JARGNX010000014.1, from coordinate 34,489 downwards.
AGGGTTAAGGTTATCTACTAACAGTCCGGTAAGCGCTAAGCTAAATACAAAACTGAAGCCAGTGATTAAATTAATCTGAGATAATGTTACAGCAGATATATGCAGATGCTCTTGTAGATGCGGGTAGTCCAGTATGATCATGCCCTTGGTAGTATATAGGTGTGCAATTACAGCAATGCTTAAAATACATGTTAATAATGAGTAGGCATTGTAACTGGCTGATTTTTTTAGCATTGGAATCGTGTTGAACCAGCTCTTGGCGCATCATGCTTTCAGCGACTATATTGCCATTTGTTTAATGTCATTAGTGACCACAATAGTGAAGCTCTGGAGGTTGATGTTGATTTATCACTTCCCACAAAGCGAGTTAAACGAGCGCTCGAGCAAATCATAATAAAAAATTGATAGCCAAAGTATTGCCGTTAAAAAGAGAGGTTTCATAACGGTAAATGACGCATGGCTCTATTCGTTTCACATTAATTTAGTGTCAGCAAGTTTCTATAAATGGGTATAATTAAGTGGTACTTACCATTTGCTTGTTCTATGAAATCGTTTTCGAGTAAGGTGCTGACTGCTCTCATTAGTGAGCCTGAAGGTATGTCCATTGATTTAATTGATTTACTGGAAAACAGTTCTTTTCCTCCGTATGTTGAAATATGAATAAGGGCTTTACGCTGATTATCTGATAATCGTAAAAAATCTTTAATGAGATGGCTCTTGTCGCTTTCAATAACTATTTGCCAACAAGCTTTAACCATTTCAGTGCTCGGTATTTTTTGAGATTCTGCCCATATTTCATCACACAGTGCATTCATGTAGTAGGGGTGTCTTTCAGTAAGTGAAATAATTTCAGTGAAAGTTTCATCTGATAGTTGTTGAGACCACTGTTGTTTGGCTGCGTAATTTAGGTGCTTTTTGTAATGCTCTGCGCTAATGCGGTGCAAGGGTAGCTTTTTGCAAAGTTTATATAATGGTCGACTTTCATTTTCAAACATATTATTTATGAGGTGAGGATTGCTACCTGAAAAAATAAGGGCTAAGTTTTGCGTTTCTTGGGCGACATGTCGGATGGCGCCTTCAGCGCCTTTGCCATTGGTAATTTTTCCTACTTCTTGAAATTCATCAAACAGTAGTACCGCGGTTTTATTTTTCTCTTGCAGCAGTTTTTCCAGAAGCAGTAGTGCTTCTGATATGTTTTCGGCGGCAGTGGATTCATCACTGACGTCAAATGATAGGCTTAATGGACCAGTTGTAATTTCAAAGCGCGGTTTTAGGTTTTTAACGGTTTTCTTAATCAATGCGGTCATTTTATCGACTTGGCTAATGGATTTACCAATCAAATCCACTACGCCTTTGAGTATGAATCGTTCAATGTTCTTCTCGGATACGGCTAGGTGGAAATCAACCACTGATGTAGGTAACTGACAGATGTCCAGTGCTTTTTCGCACAGGCTGGATTTTCCGTAGCGTCGCGGTGCCACTAGGACGGTGTGTTTGCCTGATTGTATGTTGCCGACTAGTTTTTGTGTTTCAGTCTCGCGGTTACAAAAGGCCTTGCCATATGCCTTTCCAAGCGGAAAATATTTACGAATATTCATTTATTGGCCCCAGCTCAACATGCATTTTTGTAACATGCATAAATGTAGCATGCAAAAATGTATGCTACAAAAATGTAGGTTATTATAATTCAATGGGTTATGTTGTACGTTACATCGAGCTAATGATATCGTTGATCATCAAGGGGTTGGTGCTTTTACCCAAGCGGTGTAAGGTTTGTGCCATTTCATCCAGCATGGTTTGGCGATAGCTTTGATCATCTAAGCAGCGTAGGATTTCTTGGCTGATTTTTTCAGCATTGGCATCGTGTTGAATTAGTTCTTGGCATACCATGTTTTCAGCTACGATATTGCACAGGCCAATATACGGCGTTTTTATCAGTTTCTTGCCGAGCCAGTAACTGAATGGAGCCACTTTGTATATCAGCGCCATTGGCACTTGTAAAAGCGAGACTTCTAAAGTTGCTGTGCCGGAGGTGCATATGATGGCATCACAAGCTTTGATGGCGGTGTAGGTATCATCTTCAACGCATTGCACATAATCGGGTAATTCTTTAAAGAGATTTTTATCTAAACCACTGGCTATCGGTAACACACAATGTAAGCCAGGTTTCTTTTGTTTGAGTATTTTAGCTGCAGCTAACATGGTGGGTAACAGCTTTTCGATTTCTTGTCGGCGGCTGCCTGGTAATAAACCCACGACGGGTGTATTGCTGTCTATGGCCAATAACTGTTTGCAGTCGCTGTTGTTTAAATCTTTCGGCACGATGTGCGTAAGTGGGTGTCCGACAACGGTGACGGGAACACCTGCTTGGCGATAAATCTTTTTTTCAAAGGGGAATAACACCGCCATATGATCAACGCATTGCTTGATATGCTTAATACGACCGGCACGCCATGCCCAAATTTGTGGGCTTACGTAATACAGCACTTTAATGCCATGGCGATGAGCAAAGTCTGCTAGACGTAAATTAAATCCTGGATAATCGATAAGAATAATGACATCGGGTTTGCGTTCAAGTAATGCTAATTGTAAACAGCGCATGCTACGTTTAATTTTGCCGAGGTGTTTTAGGATTTCCCATATGCCAACAATAGCCATGGTTTCAGAGTCAACTAATGCTTCAACACCTGCCGCACGCATTTTGGGACCAGCCATGCCAAACAATTGGCTGCTGGGGTTTTGTTGCAAAAGTGTGTTAGCAAGATCGGCACCCAGTAAATCACCGGAGGCTTCGCCTGCTACGATACATATAGATGTCATGATGCGGTAGATTCTGCAACAGGGCGGCCCAGTTCGTGACCGACATGTAAAAGATTTTGTTCGCGCATAATACGCGTGATTTCAATCGCTACTTCTAAAGCGTGCTTGCCATCTTCGCCACTCACGGTAACGGCTTTGTCTTCGATAATGCAATTTAAGAAATCATCTATTTGATCGTTGAGCGCATCGCCTTTATCAAACGCTTGATCACTGCTGATAATTTCAGGAATGCCGGGGAACATTTCACCTTCGCCTTTGGCGTGGCTGTAGATTTTTTTCTGATCCAGGTCGAGTGACAGATAGCAGTCATGTTGGAATATGCGAATGCGACGTTCTTGTTTTAAACTGATACGACTGGCCGTTACATTGGCCACGCAGCCATTACTGAACTCAATGCGTGCGTTGGCGATATCAATGTATTCTGATAAAACCGATGCGCCATTGGCGGAGATGTGTGTAATATCAGCATGCACTAATGACTGGATAATATCGATATCATGAATCATTAAATCCAGTGCAACATTGACATCGGTGCCGCGTAACTTAAATGGCGCTAAGCGTACTGATTCGATAAAGCGTGGATTATGCAGCATCGGATCGACGGCTTTAATCACGTTGTTATAACGTTCTAAGTGACCGACTTGCAGTTTAACGTTGTTAGCCTTGGCGGATTTAATAAGGTCATTAGCATGTTCGATGGTGGTAGTAATCGGTTTTTCGATGAGCACATGGATGCCGTTCTCAATAAAAAATTTGGCGACATCATAGTGAGCGGCCGTAGGGACGGCGATGCTCACCGCGTCCACTTTACCTATCAGCTGGTGGTGATCATAAATTGCCTCGGCGCCTACGGCTTGTGCAATTTTGTCGCAGCGTGCTTGGTCGCTATCGCAAACAGCTATTAAGTTGGATTGCGCTAATTTAGCGTACTTTTCAGCATGGAAATGACCGAGATAACCGACGCCAATCACCGCTGTTCTGAGCTTGCTCATAGATGAACCTTTTCTCTACATAATTTGAATAATGTAACACTTTCTCCAAAAAGGATTTTACATTAGCCTAAAGTGTGGGACAATGTTTTGTTTCATTTTCGTCACCATATCCGTGACATTTCCTATGATTTCTAGGAGGCAAGGATGACAACGGCAGAATTTAAGTGGGTGGCGGGTGTTGATGAGGCGGGACGTGGTCCGCTGGCAGGACCCGTAGTGGCAGCAGCTGTCATATTAGACCCCAATAAGCCCATTCGAGGATTGATGGACTCAAAGTCCATTTCAGCAAAAAAGCGCCAAATGTTATTTGATGAGATCGTGAAAAAAGCACGATGTTATGCAATTGCGCGTGCTGAGGTGGAAGAGATTGATGATATCAATATATTGCAAGCGAGCTTATTGGCGATGAAGCGAGCGGTCGAGGCATTGGACCTCGAGCCGGGAGAGGTTTTGGTGGATGGTATCCATCGACCGGCATTACCGGGTTTGGTTAAAGCGGTAGTGAAAGGGGATGTCACTGTGCCTTGTATTAGCGCAGCTTCAATTTTGGCTAAAGTGACGCGGGATGCAGAAATGATTGAGCTTGATCGTGTATATCCCGGTTATGGGTTTGCATCACATAAAGGGTATCCAACTCGGCAGCATGTGAATGCGATTAAAGCGTTGGGTGTAACACCGATTCATCGACGCAGCTTTAGCCCAGTGAAAAATGTAATGATGTCAGAGTTGAAAAAACAGGTAATAGATCATGAAGAAGTCTAACGTAACGGTCATCTGCGGTGGCCCATCGGTAGAGCATGAAGTGTCGGTACGATCGGCACAGTTTATATGCAGCGCGTTAAATCCAGAAACCTATGATGTGTTAGTGATACTGATCACGCACGAGGGACATTGGTACTTGTTACCCGATAGTGAAAAGTTTATTGCCGAAGGTGTCGATAAAGCCGCGGTGGCAGAGTCAGCCATTCGTGTAATGCCAGCAATCGGTATTGATGGTGCCGATTGGGTGTCGATAGATCAACAAAAAAAATGGCAAACCGATATGGTGATGCCAGTGATGCATGGCACGCTGGGTGAAGATGGCAGTTTGCAAGGTATTATGCGTTGGTTGAATTTACCCTTCGTTGGTGCGGATGTTTTAGGTTCAGCATTATCGATGGATAAGGGGCTCAATAAGCAGTTATTACATGCCAATGGGGTTACTGTTGCTGATTGGCAGTTAGTAAAAACAGATGAATTTGCGACTTTTGATGCAGAAGCAGCGATAGAGCGTTTAGGCTTGCCGTTATTTGTGAAGCCCGTGGATTCAGGTTCGTCAGTGGGCGTATGCAAGGTGAATAATGCTGATGAATTAAGCTCGGCGATTAAGTTGGCTTTGCAATTTAGTCGTGTAGCCTTAATTGAAGAAGCGATTGATGGGCGTGAAATTGAAATTGCCGTATTGGGTAATCACAACCCGCAAATAAGCTTGCCTGGTGAAATTATTCCATCGCATGAGTTTTATGATTACGATGCTAAATACGTTGATCCTGAAGGTGCAAAGCTTGAAATTCCTGCGGATTTGCCTCAGTTTGTGATTGATGAAGTTCAAACTGTAGCTAGTCGTGTTTATAATTATTTACAGGTTGAAGGCTTGGCGCGTATCGACTTTTTTGTTACTGAAGATAATCAGGTGATTTTAAATGAAGTAAATACCATGCCTGGGTTTACTGAAATCAGTATGTATCCAAAGATGTGCGAATACGTTGGTGTTGATAAATTTACGATGATGGATCGCTTAATAGCATGTGCTACTGAACGATTCGAGCAACGTAAAAAATTGGTTTATCGGTATGAAGATTTAGTGGTAGAAGAGTTATAGTGTCTGAGTTTGTTCATTTAAAAGTTCATAGTGAATACTCCATGGTGGATGGATTGCCTACCGTGGGTGTTTTGGCGTCTGCAACACATAAGGCAGGCATGAATGCGTTAGCAATAACTGATCATTTTGGTTTGTATGGTTTGGTGAAATTTTTCAGCAAAGCATTAAAGCAAGGTGTTAAGCCGATTGTTGGCGTTGATTTGCTAATGAGTTCACCGGAAGACCAAACAATAAGTACGGTTACCGTTTTATGCCAAAATATGCAGGGCTATCTCAATGTCATGCAGCTTATTTCCAAAGGTTTTGTTGAGGGGCAGGCGTCAGGTCAGCCATTGATTGAATGGGACTGGCTGGTTGAGCTTAGTGAAGGTTTATTGATACTTTCGGCGGGGCCTTATGGTGATATTGGTCAGGCGATTATTGCGAAAGATAAAGCTTTGGCTGATAAGCGCATTAAACGTTGGCAGCAAGTATTTTCTGGTCGGTATTATTTAGAATTGCATCGTACTGAGCGTGAGAATGATGAAATTTGTGTGGCAGGTAGTGTTAAATTGGCACATCAATTTAATATTCCGGTGGTAGCGACAAATGATGTACGATTTATTCATACCGATGATTTTCATGCGCACGAGGCGCGGGTATGTATTCATGATGGGCATGTGTTAGACGATCATCGTCGTGTTGTTCGTTACAGTAAACAACAATATTTAAAGTCAGCAGAAGAGATGACAGCGTTGTTTGCTGATATACCTGAGGCGATTAGTAACAGTGTGGAAATTGCTAAACGTTGTACGGTTGCTTTAGAGTTGGGCCGTGTGTGTTTGCCGCAGTTTCCTGTGCCGGATGGCTTAACGATAGAGCAATATTTTCGCCAAGTGTCTCAAGAAGGCTTGATAAAGCGCATGGGCGAGGGGTATGCCAGTGATTACGATGATCGGTTGAATATCGAATTAGACGTGATTAATGAAATGGGTTTCCCTGGCTATTTTTTAATTGTGGCTGACTTTATCGCATGGGCAAAACAACAAAAAATCCCGGTGGGTCCTGGCCGTGGTTCGGGTGCGGGTTCATTAGTGGCTTATGCGTTAGGGATTACTGAGTTAGATCCATTAGAGCATGAATTACTGTTCGAGCGTTTCTTGAATCCTGAGCGTGTATCGATGCCGGATTTTGATATCGATTTTTGTATGGAGCGGCGTGATCGTGTGATCGAATACGTTGCTGATCATTATGGCCGTGATTGCGTATCGCAGATTATTACGTTTGGTACCATGGCAGCGAAAGCGGTAGTGCGTGATGTGGGTCGAGTCATGGGTATGCCTTACGGTTTTGTTGATAAGCTAGCTAAACTGATACCGTTTGAAATTGGTATGACGCTACAAAAGGCGCTGGAGCAAGAAGACGAGTTGATGAAGCGCTATCAACAAGAAGATGAGGTGCGCTCGTTAATTGATTTAGCGATGAAGCTAGAAGGTGTGACGCGTAACGCTGGTAAGCATGCGGGTGGTGTGGTGATCGCACCCACCAAATTAAGTGATTTTTCCCCGCTTTACTGTGAAGCGGAAGGCGCGAGCATTGTTACTCAATACGATAAAAATGATGTTGAGTCTGTTGGCTTGGTTAAGTTTGATTTCTTGGGTTTGCGTACATTAACGATTATTGATTGGGCATTAACCACTATTAATCGTAAACAAGCACAACTCAATCAACCGTTGGTTGATATTGATAAAATTCCATTGAAAGATACAAAGCCGTTTGATTTGTTAAAAGCGTGTGAAACCTCCGCGGTATTCCAGCTTGAATCGCGTGGTATGAAAGATTTGATTCGACGTTTGCAGCCCGACAGCTTTGAAGAAATTACAGCTTTGGTGGCGTTGTTTAGACCGGGTCCATTGCAGTCGGGCATGGTGGATGACTTTATCGATCGTAAACACGGTCGTGCTAAAGTGGAGTATCCACACCCTAAACTGGAACCCATATTAAGCCCAACCTATGGTGTGATTTTGTATCAAGAACAAGTGATGCAAATCGCGCAAGTGTTAGCGGGTTATTCGCTCGGTGGTGCGGATATTCTTCGTCGTGCGATGGGTAAGAAAAAACCTGAAGAAATGGCAAAGCAGCGTTCGATCTTTACTGAGGGTGCCAAAGCAAATGGTGTTGATGGAGATTTAGCGACACATATTTTCGATTTGATGGAAAAATTTGCTGGCTATGGATTTAATAAGTCTCACTCGGCGGCTTATGCCTTAATTGCTTATCAAACCGCATGGTTAAAAGCGCATTTTCCTGCTGAGTTTATGGCGGCCGTGTTGTCATCGGATATGGATAATACTGATAAGGTCGTTAGCTTTTACGAAGAATGTATGCGTATGCAGCTTAAGGTGGTTTCGCCAAATATTAATAAGGGTATTCATCACTTCAGTGTTAATGCTGATGGCGATATTGAATACGGCTTAGGTGCTGTGAAAGGTGTTGGTCAAGCCGTGGTTGAAATGATAGTTGATGCGCGCGAAGCTGAAGGCGATTATCAAAGCTTGTTTGATCTGTGTTTGCGTTGTGATGTGCGTAAATTAAATCGTCGCGCTTTGGAAGCTTTTATTGCCGCAGGTGCATTGGATTGCTTTAATCAACCAAGAGGCGTGTTATCTGCGTCGATTAATGCGGCTATAAAAAATGCAGACCAGCATCATAAGAACGAATTGGTGGGTCAAAATGATATGTTTGGGTCGTCATCTGAGAGTGATGAGTCGGCTTGTGTGGTTAGCTATACTGATGCGCCGGCTTGGCCAACCAAGCTGCGTCTAGAAAATGAAAAAAGTGCTTTGGGGATGTATTTGTCGGGTCACCCGATGCAAGTTTATCAAAAAGAAATCAAAGCATTCACTTCTGCTACGATTAATAAATTAGATCCAAGTTCATCTAAAAAAGCGGTATTTGCTGGTATGATTATTTCTGTGCGAAATATTATTACTAAGTCAGGCCGTCGAATGGCGATTGTTGGCCTTGAGGATCACACCGGTAAAATGGATATTACTGTGTTTAGTAATATATTCGACTCTACACGCGAAATACTCTTTAAAGATAATGTGATTGTGGTAAAGGGTGAGGTGAGTAATGATGACTTTACCGGTGGAGTTAAATGTGTGGCGGATGAAATAACCGCATTGTCGCAAGCGCGTGAACGTTTAGCCAAGCATATTATGATTGAGGTGCATGCTAAGCAAGAAATCGATCAGTTGCTCGCACGTTTGCCGCATGTCATTAAGCCTTACACTGGCGGTGCTTGCCCCATTGTGATCAATTACCAAACGGATAGTGCGCACGCTGAGCTTAAATTAGGAGCGGAGTGGCAGGTTACGCCGAGTGATGAGTTCCTAGAAAAGTTAGCAGAGTTATGTCAAATACCGGCTCAAGTTAGGTATTAATTATTTACTTTTTTACAGATGTCAGTAAATTGCTGGTAAGTGGTTTTTTTGTCTAATGGTTTGATAGTTACGCGGCATTGCGTCTTCGGGCCGGTGGGATAACTGATGAGCATGTAGGCGGGTATGCCTGCCAATGTTCCTTTATCGCTTTGTGTAATGGTTAAAGTGCCTTGTTGTTGTGCTTTGCAAAAAATAGAGTAATTTTGTAAGTTGAATAAACAATTAGGGCATGTACCCCAGCTGCCTTTGCATATTCCTTTAAACTTTTTCAACGCTTTGTGTTGTGATACGCTAGCCCAATAGCCACCCATGGCCTGGTAGAATGGAGTAAGGTCTGGGTTGACGGTAGTGGGGGCAGCAACACGCTTCACCATCATGATTTCTGGCTCTGCCCACTTCCATTCATATTTAAATTGGAATCCACCTTCGGAAGAATAAGCGTGCAGAGGATATTCTTCAGCATTTTTATTGAGTAATTCAAATCCGCTGCCCATGCCGCCACCGCCTTCTATTGAGATTGAGGCGACGCATTCTTTTGTTAAGTTAAATACGGCTGACATCCGTTCGGGCTCAAGGTGATGTAAATATTGGTTTAATATGTTGCGATCGTGCTTACTAATGCTGGCTAATTTCTCTCCGGCGTTATAGCTGTATTCAATTTTTTTTGCTGCATGGCTTGTGCCTGCCCCTAGTCCTAAACCGTTATAAAATTGCATGCCACCACCACCGCCAGCCCCTGCTGACAATTTTACAGTTTCTTCTGGTGAAGTCATGCCGCCGCCACCGCCAAAACCACCGGTAAAGATGGCTACCTTAAGTTTATTTTTTTTGGTGGGAGTGGCATCGGTTGGTATGCAAGATTTATTTTTATAGATAACAAAAATTTCAAATCCAGCGCCTGATCCACCTCCACTGCTAACGCCATGGTATTTTTTTTGAATTGCTTTCGGAGCTTTTTCAAGGTCATATTGATAGGTTGCGTCGGGGTAGTAAATAATATTTGTGTTGGTAGGCAGTTGTGTGCTGGTAAATGATTTTTCTAAAATTGATATGGCAGACGCACCAAGTTTTTTTACGCTTTTTACAAATACACCACGTTGCTGACCAAAATGATTATTGACTTTGTTGCTGTCAACTAGGTAGTCAAAATAAGTGATGGGTTGCTTGTGTTGTTTATTTGTATTGTCGGTATCGGTAAGTATCATTGGCAGTTGGCCTTGTGCACTTTCAACAAATAACAGCATATCGCACAGTGGTGCACCACCACCTTTTAGATTGGTTGGGTTTTTAAGTTGATTACCAAAGGGCGCTTTGAATGCGGTTAGGCAGGGGTTAGGCGTTTGGGCTTCATACGGCTTACTAGGTATATGTTCGTAGAAAGTAAATTTACTGCCGCGTGTGCTGAATGCACCTGGAACAATTTTTTTTGCGATTTCATTAACGCCTTGTGCAAATCGTTGAGCCCCATTGCAGACATTCCCATGTAATTTTGGTCTTTGTAATTGACTGCAGTCGTTGACTTTATTGATATGTTTTTTATGGCCTGACAATGTTGCATTGTCATCTGCCCATACGCTCGATGAACCAATCAGTGCGGTGATACCGAAGAGTGATATGAGCAATTTTGTATTCATGAGACTTATTATAGGATAAAGAAGTCTGTGTTAACGCTGTGCGTTTTGTCATCCTAGCTTCCTCTTGTTATCCCGGCCTCCGAGCCGGGATCCACATATTATCCAGAATAAATCATTGATTACGGCTTATTTTTGGTGCCGGTTGTGGTGATTTGAATGCTGCCATTATTATCGTTGTTGTTGAGCCCATGAACCTGAATGCCAACGGTTGATGATTGGCAGCGCACGGTGTAATAGGTGGCAATCCAACCGACAAATAGACCAATTATCAAGCAAATAAGACCTGCAAATGTTTTACTCATTGTGTACTTCCTTGTTTTACCAATCAAATTCTAGTCAATTAAAGCACCAAAATGGGTATTACTGCAAGGGTGTAGCATTTGTGCGAGACAGAACCAGTGATCAGTACCGGCTTACTTAGTACGTAAATCTAAATGACGTTGGAGTTGTTGGTTCGAATAGGTGGGGTTTGGTTGAGTGCAGCTCCTCCATTTCAGATTGTGAATTTTCAGCTAGCTCTATAAAGATTACATGGTTATCTGGATCTATTTCATTCCTTTTTAACAAGTTGAACCTTTTTAGAATATCGCTAATCACGGTATGACCTGCATTGTGGAGATTGTCAATACCTGCAGGTTGGTCGGTAAAATAACATTCATCTTGTGAAGATCCTTCAAGCAATACACCTCTTATAATCATTGCTCTTTCCCTGCCATTAAGGGCGTCACTTTCACTGAGGCTAATTAGATTGTTTAAGAAATCTAATTGCTCCCTTGCTTCATCTCTTGCCACCTCTGGACGATCATCACTGTCAAAGTGGATGTTTAATATTCCTACGATAGTTCTGTAATCATCCCAGCTCAATAAGGGATCTGGGTCTGGCATTCCCGAGAATAGTGTAGGCATTTTATGATACTCCGTAGTACATTAATTATATATATAACCAATTGTATCAAATTAACCTTAAATTATGCTTAATGCTTATGCTTGGTGAGACACATGAATATTCATCGTAACTGGATGTTTATCGTAACTTTTAGGAAAGAAACTAAATCAGATTATGGGAATACCGAGGGGCAAAGAAAGCGACCGTTGGTCCTGTTGCGACTAACGCAGCGCCTGAGCGACTGACAGGGATGTCAGGCTGGGTGAGACACATGGATGTTTATTGTAACTCTCAGGAAAGAAACTAAATTAGGTCAGGGGGAGTACCGAGGGAGGGACTTGAACCCTCACGTTGTCACCAACACCGGATTTTGAATCCGGCGCGTCTACCAATTCCGCCACCTCGGCTCATAGGGTGGGGAGTATAACATGTATCAAATCACTGTAAAGCGCTAATAATCTAGCGTGATTATCTTAAGTGTCGCTTAAATCCGAAATGAAACCTAAAATTGGTGTTTATTTGACCGGTGCGTCTTGTTAGTATTTGGCTGAGAGTAGAAACAGGTGAGAAGTCAGTGGCGATTGTAGTGTATTTAGACGTACCAACTTATGGTTTGGGTGATGTTTATTTTGCTCATAAAATAGCTGAAATGTTACAGCGCAAATACCCAGCTCCGCAGCAGGTGATTAAGATTTATCAGTGCAACCGGAATGTGGATAGAGAGGCTCACCTAAAGCGTTTGGGGTTTATTGCTAAGGCAGATTGGTTGCACACACGCCCTATAGATTTTGAATTAGATATGGTCGTAGAGTGTCCGATGTATGGTCAATCAAGCTTGGATTGGTTGGTTGATTTGGAAGATATGCCGCCTCACCTTATGATCAGCGAGTATTCCTGGGATGCGAGTGTGGGGAAGGTCTGTTCTGAACGATTGCGGCCCATTAAATTAAAAACTGGATTTGCACACGACGAAATCGGTGTGATTGCAGCACCACGTGCTGAGTTGAGTGGTGCGGGTGTTGGGGGGGCTATTGCTGAAGAAAAGCAGCCGTATGATGATTCAGTTGGTGTGTCATATTGTAAAGGCCATGTTGGGCGATTGCGTTATACAGTTAACCATTTTAAACACATGCTTGCTCGGCGTGAAAAAATAGCGATACAACTCGCATTTGGAAATCGGTCCAGTGTACCGAATTGTCTTGAGTATTTGGGCCCTTTCTTTGAAAAGCATGGTTATAGAACAAAAGAGTTCCTTATTAGTGATTACGGCATTGACAACACTTCGAGCTTTGAAGAAATTGTTGAGACTTTAAATGATATTAAGCGATCGGTTAGAGAGGAAAGTGATTGTCTTCAGTATATTACTATTTTAATGCCATCACTACCGACTGATATATTTAAGCAATTACGCGCCTATGCTGGTAGTGTGGAAGCGGATACTGGCGATCAATCATTTATAGAAGGCTTAGAGGCAGGAAAAGTCATTTGCTATGAAGCGCCTATAGAAACCATTGGGACGAGGAATTTTTCGCATAAAGCAGATTTGCGTCGTTTATACCTTGAGTGCATGAAAGAAGCATTGAGTGCAGATGCTTATCGGTTATTACAGCTAGTAAATGTTAGTGATGAGGATATTATTTCCAGTGTGGATGATATGACGCTGGTAGATTATTTTTCGCGTGTTGAATTGATGGACGAGATATCGGCAGCGAATAAAATCTTAGTCGCAAAGCATGATTTGTCAAAAGAATTATTTCAAGTGACGGATGAGTGGTTATTGCCAGCGAATGTGCGTATAGCATTAAATACTATCTCAGATGAGGCGTTGTTGTCTGTGGTGCAAGGTTTTCTAGATGAATTAAATGCTGTGTTTCCAGTGTCAAGAGTATCGGCTTGCCGACTAATCGCTGGCGGCAATCGGGCTGCCATCCGGCGGTTTATAGCGCGTGTACAACGGCTGTGTGATCACGGTTTAGTCGAGGATCTTCGAGATCAGTTGCCGCAGGCTTTACGACGATTAGAGAATGACTTACGGGATCACTCAGGTGATAAACAGCTGCAAACTATCAAGTCCTTAGTGAAAGAAAATTTGTTGCAATTAACCAATAAAATTAGCCGCTTGAAAAGCGGCAGTGTCTAATCCCAACCATGATAAATCCTCATAGCACAGTTAAACGGATTTTTTCTTGTAGCTTATTGAAATTTATTACAAATAATAACTACTAACTTTATTTGAGAGCAGGGCGCTATATTCCTTTCGACCCTGATATATATCGGATATCGGTATATGCTGTATAAATAATACGGAACTTCAAATCAAAGGTTGCTGAGGATATCTACAATGGCATTAATAGCAAAGCCAGTAGAAAGATCCCAAGAGAACTGCATAGCAAAGTTGTAAGGTTATTCGACCAGCTCCATGCAGCATCGTCAATTCATACGATGAGAATACCGCCCAGCAATAATTTGGAAAAGCTTAAAGGAAATTATAAGGCGTACTGGAGTATTCGAGTTAATAAACAATGGCGTGTAATTTTTAAATGGGAAAACAACGAAGCTATTGATGTGGATGTGTTAGATTATCACTAGGAGAAAATGATGATACCAAAAAAACGAGCACCAACGCATCCTGGCGAAATGTTGCTAAAAGAGTTTTTAGAGCCTATGAAAATTACCCAAAAGGATTTTGCTAAACACCTTGGGTGGACAAATGCTAGGCTTAATGAAATTATTAATGGTCGCCGCGGTGTTAGCGCAGACTCTGCACTTGCATTTGCAGATGCTTTTAAAATGGAAGCTAAATTCTGGTTGAACTTACAAAGGGACTTTGATTTGTGGCAAGCAGCCCAAGACCATAAAAAAGTTAAGCCGTTCGCAAAGTTCTTAAGAATGGCTAAAGCTAATAAAGTCGCCCATGCAGCATAAATAGTCGGAAAGTAACCAGGCGTGAATATTAGCACCCCTATCTAGCAATAATGCTACAGTTTCTGTATGGCCCTTACTTGCAGCCCAACTTAGCGCATCACAATATGCATGAATATCAGCCCCCTTGTTTAGTAGCAGTGTCACGGTTTCGGTACGCTCTAATCTAAAACTGCTGAATCACTAGCCACCTCATGCTTGGCAAATAGCGAACCTTTTAAATTCTAGGAATTTAGACACAATAAAGCTGCGGTGCTTCGATAAGGGTTTTTGGCTGCGATAACTCCGTTTAGCGTACTGAGAAATGACGGAACCAGGAATTGAGCTGTTGCCTCGTGTGTGAACTTGTTGATTGCTTATGATACACTGCGCACATTTGAAACAACAACCAGGATTTAGCCGCCATGTCGGTAGTAGAGCGCTCATTAAATCAGCTTAGTGATTTCGATTATGACTTGCCTAGCGAGTTGATTGCACAGTACCCATTAGCGGATCGTACCGCGAGCCGTTTGTTGCAAGTCTCTGTTGCTGATGAAAAAATTAGTCACGGCCAGTTTGCCGATATCGAGCAGCTTTTGCAGCCGGGTGATGTGCTGGTGATGAATAATACCCGAGTGATTCCAGCTCGGCTATATGGCCAGAAGAGCACGGGAGGTAAGATCGAGTGCTTGGTTGAGCGGGTGATATCGGAAAGACGGGTATTAGCGCATATTCGATCGAGTAAATCACCAAAACCAGAGAGCATATTAGTGTTTGCTGATGATATGCAGGCGCGCATGGTTGAACGTCAAGGTGACTTATTTCTGTTAGAATTTTTAGGTGAACGAACGGCATTAGAACAGCTGCATCGTTATGGTCATATGCCTTTGCCTCCTTATATAGAGCGTTCGGATGATGATTCCGATTTAGAACGCTATCAAACCGTGTATGCCAAACAGGAGGGGGCTGTTGCAGCGCCTACGGCGGGCTTGCACTTTGATCAGCCGTTACTGGATCGCTTGCAAGCAAAAGGTGTGGAAATTACTTATGTGACTTTGCATGTCGGCGCGGGAACGTTTCAGCCTGTGCGTGTTGATCATTTAGATGATCATGTGATGCACAGTGAATACCTTGAAGTTGATCAAGCGACTTGTGATGTGGTTAATGGTGCGCGTAAAGAAAACCGTCGAGTTGTTGCCGTGGGAACCACTTCTGTGCGCTGTTTAGAAAGCGCCTTTAGCGATGATGAATTAAAACCGTTTCAAGGCGATACGCAATTGTTTATCCGTCCCGGTTATGAATTTAAATGTGTTGATGCTTTAATTACCAACTTTCATTTGCCACAGTCGACATTGCTCATGTTGGTGGCGGCGATGACCGGCTACGATTTAATGCGAGCAGCGTACGAAGAAGCAGTAAAAAACAAATATCGCTTCTTCAGCTATGGCGATGCAATGTTTGTGGATGCATGCTGAACTAAGCTTGGTACCTAGGCGCACACCTTATCATCCCGCACTTGATGCGGGATCCATTTATTATTCTGGACCCCGGGTCCTTGCCCTGGGCAGCATTGCTGATTTCCGGGATGACAAGGCTTATTTTACGCAAGTAAAGCGAGCCATGCAGTAATAGGTACAGTGTCCACCTTTGTTATGAGCTCCTTAGAAGTACGATATGTATACATGATTATTGGTGATTGTAAAATGTCGTTGAAACCTGTACATTAGCGGGGTTTTACCTGGCCCCAATGGGCCGAATATTGGCAGCCCATCAAGAGGAGAAATACATGTCATTTTTAAGTTTAATTGGGGTTGGTACAGCGTTTGCTGATACTGCCATTAAAGCAGCACCGCACGCCGCGGCAGCTGGTAAACAAAGTTTATTACAAATGTTGGCCTTGCCGGCATTGTTTGTGGTTGTGTTTTATTTCTTATTAATTCGCCCACAAACTAAACGTACTAAAGAACAGCGTCAACGCATGAGTGAGTTAAAAGTCGGTGATGAAATTGCAACCAGTGGTGGTATTGTTGGTCGCCTAACTAAAATCAGTGGTGATTTCGCAACAGTTATTACCAATGGTGCGACAGAGTTGACCTTGCAAAAGTCTGCAATCGCCACCATCTTACCGAAAGGCACGATGGACTCTACTCAATCTTAATGGAGCACAAATGAATCGATATCCGCTGTGGCGATATATTTTAATCGTCGTTTTGATTATTGTTGGTGTGTTGTATGCACTACCGAATATTTATGGTTCGAATCCGGCCATACAAATTTCACCAAAAAACGCTGCAGCGTTGTCGGCTCAAGTGATGCCCCAGGTTAAGCAGGCGCTTAACCAGCAAAACTTATCTTATATAAGTGTTACGCAACAAAAGAATTCATTATTGATTCGTTTTCATGACACCACCACACAATTAAAAGCACAGGAAGTGTTACGTGCGGTGTTGGGTGATAAATTTTCAATTGCACCGAATATTGCACCGTTAACCCCAGCATGGTTACGAGCGATTGGTGCTAAACAAATGCGCAAAGGCTTGGACTTACAGGGTGGTATTCACTTTTTAATGGCGGTGGACACGAATGCGCTATTAAAGCAGCAACAGTCTTCAGATATGCATTCGATAGGCAATACACTGCGTGAGAAGGCCATTCGCTACAGCGGCCTGACGGGTTTAGGTAAGCAAGGGATCCGCATTGATTTTCGTGCAGCCGATCCAATGGCAAGCGCACTAGCCATATTAAACAAGAATTTCCCTAGTTATTATTGGAAAGACTCTGATGATAATGGCAATTACAGCATTGCCGGTCAATTAACACAGCCCGCTTTAGTTAAATTGCAAAAATACGCGGTTGATCAAAACATGACAATTTTGCGTAATCGTGTGAATGCACTGGGTGTGAGCGAGCCGATTGTTGTACGCCAAGGTGCGAGTAACATCAGTATCGACTTGCCGGGTATTCAAGATTCCGCACGTGCTAAAGAGCTATTAGGTAAAGTGGCGACAATTCAATTGCACATGGTAGATGTGCAGCATGATGCTGAGCAAGCATCGCAATCGGGTGTGGTGCCATTTGGTTCGAAGTTGTATAAAGATGAAGATGGTCGCCCGGTTTTATTGAAAGCACAGACAGTATTAAAAGGGCAATCGATTGTTAGTGCCTCAGCGCAAATTGGTGAAAATGGTAAGCCCATTGTAGCGATTCGTTTGGGTGGTAGTGGTGTGACGTTGTTTAATCGCATTACTGCACAAAATGTCGGTAAGCCAATGGCAACGGTGATGGTGGAAACCAAAATCGAAAGTCACTTAGTTAATGGCAAAGTGGTTAACACGCCGAAACAATTTGAGAAAGTCATTAATACCGCTGTGATTCAAAGTGCCTTGGGTAATAGTTTTCAAATTGAAAACCTGCAAAGCCAAGCCTATGCACGTAACTTAGCGTTGTTATTGCGCTCTGGTGCGTACACAGCTCCGGTGGTGATTGTGCAAGAACGTATCGTTGGACCGTCGCTAGGTAAAGAGAATATTAAAAAAGGTGAGTTATCAACGTTAGTGGGTACCTTGTTAATCGTGCTGTTTATGGCGATTTACTACCGCGTATTTGGATTGGTGGCTGACGTTGCATTGATATTGAACTTGGTATTTATTGTGGCGATCCTTTCTATTATTGGTGCTACTTTAACTTTGCCAGGTATCGCGGCGATTGTGCTAACGCTCGGTATGGCGGTGGATGCGAATGTGCTGATCAATGAACGAATACGAGAAGAACTGCGACTGGGCATGAGCCCGCAAGCGGCAATTGCAGCAGGTTATGGTCGTGCATTTATGACGATTGTTGATTCTAATGTCACCACATTGATTGTGGCTGTGGTGTTGGTCACAATCAGTAGTAGTTCAGTTAAGGGCTTTGCGATTAACTTGATCATTGGTTTGTTAACTTCGATGGTAACCGCGATGTTCTTTACACGTGCGATTATTAATTTAACTTACGGCACACGTACTGTTAAAAAACTATCGATTGGAATTTGAGGCAGAAAGCGTATGGAATTTTTTAAACCTAATACTAAGATTGGTTTTATGCGCCAGCGTTATATCGCGGCGATTTTTTCACTTATTTTATTTGTTGGCTCAATTACCGCCATATGCATCAATGGCCTAAATCTTGGTTTGGATTTTACCGGTGGTACACAAATTGATGTGAATTTTTCACAGCCAGTGAACATCAATCAAATCCGTGAAAATTTAAATAAACAGGGCTTTGAGCAAGCGATTGTGCAAACCTACACCACAAAAGATATTAGTATTCGTATCGGCCAACAAAAAGGCATGGATGTGGCCCAAATTCGCGCTAAAGTATTAGCGGCGACACCCGGTGGGCATGTAGGTCAATTACAATCGATCGGTGCGCAAGTGGGTAAGTCGTTAATGACCAGCGGTATATTGGCCATTATCGTTTCGATGCTGGCAACGATGATTTATATTGCATTACGATTTGATTACCGCTTTGCGATTAGTGGTGCGATTGCTTTGATTCATGATCCGATTTTAATCTTGGGTATTTTCGCGGCGTTTCATTTAGAGTTCAATTTGATTGTATTGGCTGCATTGCTAACCGTGATTGGTTATTCGTTAAATGATACCGTTGTGGTTTATGATCGAGTGCGTGAGAATTTTCGTAAGCATCGCAAGAAAACACCAGTTGAAGTGATGGATCTTTCGATTAACCAAACCTTGTCACGAACCATTATGACATCAGGTTTGACGTTGCTCGTGGTGATTGCATTGTTTGTTTACGGTGGTGAGGTCGTGCATAACTTTTCATTAGCATTGATCATCGGTATCGTGGTGGGTACTTACTCATCGATCTATGTGGCTGGTTCGTTTGCGATTGCGTTAGGCTTAAGTCGTGAGGCGTTAGCACCATCGACTAAAGTGGTGGATGATACACCGTAGCTTGTCCTGCATGTCATCCCGGACCCTGCTATGTCATCCCGGGTTCTGCTATGTCATCCCGGGTTCTGCTATGTCATCCCGGACTTGATCCGGGATCCATATATTATCCTGGATCCCGGATAATTGCTTTGTAATTTCCGGGATGACAAAGTTGTTACATAAGCTGCGCTTTACTTCCGTAAAACGACGCAGTCCCCCCAGGCAAAGGACCCGGGGTCAGTACCCGCTCTACCTTGGTGTCGAGTGATGTCAGCTACGTTCGCGGTAGAGGTTAGTTATATTTGCTGCTTGGGTGTGTTCCCTGCTCAAGGTTTTCTTCATCTACTTCATCAATCCTTGGCAGCGGCATCCCCGTTGCTCCCAAGCCAATACGAGGAGGTAAGGCATGGTTTTCTGGTAGTGGTTGCGTGCAGTTAGTTACACAAGCCGCAAAGAATCCTAAAACGGTTAAAGCGCTCACGCCGCAAAAAATGGCGGCTCGCGTGCTGTCATAATGTGATCTGTGGTTATAAAGATCTGCCATGATTCCTACCAAAGCACCGGGTAGTATTCCCAAGCCGGCAGCAATCAAGTTACGTTTATGTAATTCCTTTTTCTGGCCAGGCAGGGTTGCTTGCTTCGCTAACACAAAACTGGTGATGGATAACATAGTGGCAAAAACTGTAGTGATAATGGGTAGCTCTAAGTGCTCAATCATGCTGGAGTGGACGTGTTTCTCACCACTGTTTTGAAAGTGCGGCATATATAAATCTTGCAGACCAGTAGCTAAGCTAAAGCTAAATAGTGCACCAGCGATAAACATGATGCCGGGTGTGATACCTGGGAGTGGTGAGGGGCGGTGTCCTTGAAAAAAAGTATCTGCTGGCTGTCCCGACTGAGGTTGCAGTAAATTTTGGCGTAACAGTTTAGCTGTTGGCTGTCTCATAATTTTTATCTCCCACAAAATAAAATTAATCGCCCATGCTAACAGGCTGAGTGGGTGTAGCAAAGGACTGCTTGACTTGACCCGCTATGAATTCTCGTTTAGGTTTACATACATATTTCTGTGGAGAATTTTTATGACAATACGCAACGATAGCGAGTCGTATGGAACAATTACTAAGCTCTTACATTGGGTGATATTCTTGTGTGTACTAGCACAAATTTTGATTGGTTTCTTTCGTGAAGATATCGCCAATAAAACGATACAAGGTGATTTAATGATGATCCATAAATCGATTGGCTTAAGTTTAATCGTATTGTCCATATTGTTTATCTTGTGGGGTATTTTTAGCCGTAAACCTGATTGGCCTGTGGATATGGGGGAGTGGGAAAAGATAGCCGCTCGAATTGGTCACACGCTGTTGTATTGTTTGGTTTTAGTGATGGCGTTGAGTGGTTTGTGTATGTCGACAGCAGCGGGGTATCCGTCTTCTTGGTTCGGTGTATTTACTGTTTTGGCGCCGTGGGTGCCAATCAGTAAACCACTAGCTAGCACTTTTGCCAAGATTCATGTGCTATGCGCTTGGGCATTGGTGGTGGTGGGCTGTATACATATTGCTGCATCTTTAAAGCACCAGTATATGGATAAAGACCACATCCTGAGCCGTATGATGCCAGGGTGATATTTGGAACTTTGTTGTGAGACATATCTCAAGCATAGTCAGGAAATGTATTAAAAACTGATCATTTATTGATCGATATATCTCGATCTATTATTAACTAATCAACAAGATGCAACTGTTTTTGCATTTATTAAATTAACTAACTATCTGTTAGGCCCTGATTCGCATCTTGTAAGACAAACTAGTTATGCTATCGTGAAGGTCCCTTAAGGTTAAAAGTGGTTCAAACCAACAAGGAAGTTGGCAGGGAGATACGGAGTTCCGCGCAATAGTTTCACTTTTAAGGATTACTCAGGTAATTAAGCAGGGATGAGATAAAAAGGTCTCAGTGCAAGGAAGCACAGCCGAGTAAGGATACTCAGAGATCATAAAAGCCACCTTCTCTAGGTGGCTTTTTTTGTAACGCTTATCTGTGGGTAATCTTGAACGTTTAATGTTACTCAAAAGTGCTTATGTATGTCACTATACACGTCGCATTTTTTCGTTACATTAAACGTCCAACCTTACCGCACAGCTAAGCGTTACAACCTATAGCATCTGTGGGTAATCTTGAACGTTTAATGTTACTCAAAAGTGCTTATGTATGTCACTATACACGTCGCATTTTTTCGTTACATTAAACGTCCAACCTTACCGCACAGCGTACTGCCTTGTCATTCCTGGCTTGACCAGGAATCCATGGGTCCCGGATAATCGACTACGTCGATTTCCGGGATGACATAGCCGCTTCATGGCTCGCTCTACTCCGCTCGTCCTGAGGAGACCGCGAAGCGGTCGTCTCGATACACCTTGATAAGTCCTGTCAGTGTTGTATGAGCCCTGCTGACAATAAACAAAAATAACAAGAACCAGAAAATCTAAATGTACCAAAGTCGATTGACAATTTTATAAGCATTCATTATGGTGCGTAGCTAATTCTAAAAATAACGGATGTGGGAGTTCAGTTATGAGACCAGCAGCACCAGCACCAGCACCAGCAACAACAAGTATGCCAGCACCAACTGCACCTGTTTGGAGTGGTTCAGCAGCAGAGCTCTGGCAGCGATATGATGTGGATCCAAGCCAAAAGTACGGTATTTACCCAACATTGGGGCAGTTGCCACCTCCGATGGCTCCTCAATATGCGGTAGCGGTACCACCACCATCTGTGCCTGCTACGGCACATTCCGCATCTGCTTCAGGGGCACCTCGAGCCGTTCCTCAGTTTGAAATAAGTTATTATCGCCGTGGTGTTAATGAAGCGAAAAAATATGTGAGCCCCGACAATAAGCGCAGAGCAAAGAGCACGGGAAGTGCCATCGCAAGCTTTGTTGGCGAGTGGGGTGAATTGGCTTCTATGGTTATCGGTATGTATTTTGCTTGGAAAGGTCAAGAGGCTGAATCACTTTCAGGTAAAGATAATGCATTACACAGCATTTCAGTTGGTATGATGGCCTGCGCTGGATTTTTCTTATTGCGTAAAATCAATGGTGCACACTCTACTTTAAGTTCTGCGCATCGATTGCGTGATCATGCATTAAATTCACCTGAGCTTGTTACAACTTACACACCTGCATCAGGTCGAAATGATGAAGTTATTCAACATAACAATACACATACTTTTCGTACGCGTATCGCGCATGCATTGAATGTTGCTTCTGCTGCTTTAATTAGTTATGCCGCGCATCAATTGGCAGAAAATAATCCTCAACACGCTCATGATAATTTAGCCTTGTTGGGCGGTGGCATGGTACTTGAAATTTTCTCAGGTATCGTTGAAATGTATGCTGAACAAAGTCGTGCAAAGTCCATTCATCCTGTTGGTGACCATTCAGTAGCTATCAAAGGAAAGGGTTTATTGTTGTCAGTGTTTAGTGTCGGTGCATTTATTGCATCAGCTAGCATAGCGGTAACTAATGAGCATAATGATTATCGAAAAGTGTTAACCAGTGCGTTGATTGGTATGTTTGGTTTAGGTTTGTTGACATCATTAGCTAAACATACAGGGCATGAATTAACAGCTAAAGCAGTTGTTGATAAGGTCGATACCGTTGATGGTTTACAAGGCAAAAACCTAGACCCTAGAGTGAATGACAGTCGTGTGCATTTAGGTTTATGCAAAATAGGCATGAAAGAAAGTACGCGTCATCGTATGGAAGAGGTGTTAATTAAAGGCCTACTGTTTAGTGCGGTATTTACCGCTAAACGTTTCCATGGTGTGCCTGCGATAGTAGCAGTCTTTGGTCATGTATTAGCGATTGCCGTTAGCAGTATTGCGATTAGTAAATCGCGTGATGCGCGTGCGGTGAGCCTGCATAATCGTGTGGATCATACTTTGCAAGGTCATGCAGTTTCTAAGGAAGATTTGGAGACGGGTTGCTCGCTCAGCTTGGGTTGTTGTTAAGTTTGACCTAACCCATCCGTTGCATTAGGCTGGTATCTTGTTTAGGACAAGGATGCCAGTCTATGAAAACTATTTACACAACAACAATCATAATCAGTGGTGCGCTTGCTAGCAGTTGCTGGGCAACGGGTGCTTATGCGGCGACTCCTGTTACAGCTGCAGCTAGTCAACAATATGTCAGTGCGAACAGCAACCAAACCACGCCAGCAGCTGCCAAAAAAAATTGGCAAAAGCCACGGGTGCACGGTCGTGGTAATGGTGATTTAGCGTTAATCGTGATGAATGGTAAGGCCAATGCGGGTAGAGTAAAGCCTGTACCTCCTGTGCCACCACCTTCGCCGAGGGGTTCTCAAGCAGCGCCAAAACAATTTCCAGGTATGGATTGGAAAGGTAAACCTAAAACGACATCGCCAGCTACACAGCGCCCGCCTCGGGGTACAAGAACATTGCCTGGCATGACTTGGAAGCCTAAGAGTGCTAACTGATCAAACCGTTTTATCTCAACCTCAATGGGTGTTCGCCGACGTAATCGATGGCGAACATTTGCTTTTGCATAAAAACATCGGTGATTGTTTTCGTTTAACAGAGATTGGAGCCGATATTTGGACGCACATTACTACGCCTATGAGTTACAAATCGTTAATCGATCAGTTGATGAAGGAATATGCCGTTGAGCGTGAAGTTTGTGAGCCTGATGTTAAGCAGTTTCTTGAGCAGCTGCAACAGCGTGATTTGATTGCTTTATTACCCTGAATGCTATCACTAGAGTTATTTATAACCAGGCGACCACAGCCTATTATTTGCAATCTAATTGCAAATATTTGCATATTATGCAATAATATGAATATAAATTGTTAATATTGTGGGTATTTATGATGTTTTCGCGTTATTTAGATTATTTGCAGTCGCAAGGGCAATATTGGTTTATCGCGAGTGAGGTTCAGCGGAATTTGGGGCTTTCTGATAGTGCGATGAGTATGGTGCTTTGGCGTTTAGGAAAAAAGCAGGTTATTTGTCGTATAAAAAAAGAATTTTACGTTATCGTTCCACCGGAGCATCGTTCATCAGGTTGTTTACCAGCTCAATGGTTTATTGACCCGTTGATGACTTATATCGGATTACCGTATTACGTTTCATTGTTATCGGCAGCTAGTCTTAAGGGTGCGGCTCATCAACAAGTTATGATTCTTCAAGTGATGACAACTAAATCGTTACGAAATATTGTTGTTGGTAATCAACACATACATTTTTACAGTAAACCCACAATCGATAAAAGCTTGTTACAGGTTAAAAAGAATCCTATTAGCTACTTCAACGTATCGCGTCCCGAATTAACGGTGTTTGATTTGATTAGGTATGCAAGTGGTTTAGGCCAGTTGCAGCAAGCAGCAACAGTTATTTATGAGTTGGTTGATAGTCTTGATGTTTTAACTCTGAGTGAGTTGGTAAGCGAAAAAAAAGTATCGATTCCAACAGCACAGAGATTAGGTTACCTTTTGGAGAATGTTATTAGTATTGATAATAATTTAAATCACTTTAACCTTACTGTTAATGCATATAAGCCTCGCTACATTCCATTAATTTCTGGTAAGGTACATACGGGTTATGAAAAAAATAAACGATGGCGCGTGTTGGTAAATGAAAGAATAGAGGTAGATGAAATATGATATTGCAAAGTGATATAACGCAATGGAAATCTAAAGTTTTATGGCCGTATCTGGATCAAGTGGAGCATGATTTGGTGCTTTCGCGTGCAATTTGTGAATTGTACTCATCACCGGAGGTATCAAATAATCTTGTGTTTCGCGGAGGTACGGCGTTACACAAACTGTATTTTGACAAGCCGGGGCGTTTTAGTGAAGATTTAGATTTTGTTCAAAAGGAGGCTAAACCAATTGGTGAGACAATAAGCGCTGTAAGGGCTTGTTTAGATCCCTGGTTGGGTAAGCCAAAATGGAAGCAAGGGCACGGAAGATTTACCTTATATTATAAATTTGAAACTGAAATAGAGCCTATTATTCAGCGCAAGGTGAAAGTTGAAATTAATACTCGCGAGCATTTTAATGTGTTGCAGTATAATCATATAAAATATAGTGTGGACTCTAGCTGGTACAAAGGCTCAGCATCTATTGTAACCTATCAGCTGGAGGAATTATTAGGGACTAAGTTACGTGCATTGTATCAGCGCCGTAAAGGGCGGGACTTGTTTGATTTTTGGTATGCCTTTAGCGAGCATTCAGATATCGATATAGAAAACATGGTGAAAACTTTTTTTGTTTATATGAACAGAGGTAACACTCCTATTACGCACCAGCAATATGCTGAAAACCTTGAGTTAAAGCGGGATAGTAAAGTCTTTAATGATGATATCGTTCCACTAT
This sequence comes from Coxiellaceae bacterium, assembly GCA_029210045.1. GTDB lineage: Bacteria > Pseudomonadota > Gammaproteobacteria > Coxiellales > Coxiellaceae > JARGNX01. The sequence goes on along the minus strand of JARGNX010000014.1, from coordinate 8,647 downwards.
TGGCCCCCGGCATAGCAAAGCAGTATGAGGTGCAAGCCGCTTACGATATATTGTTTAGCAGGGTAATCCCAAGAATGGTTTCAGTTTTTTAAGGATCCAAGTGGCTGATGGGATATATGCCGGACTAAGTCCGGCATAACATGATTGTAAGCTTATTGGTATTGATTAAGCGTGACGTTTGTTGATATTGACCAATTCTAACAAGGTGGGTTGTTGCATATTGGCTTTAAGATCTTGCAAATATTTCACGGCATCTTTATTGGCATGGCTAGGATCATATAACGCATTGAGCAATTCTGCTAAGTGCATACCACCGCGTTCGATTTGCTGTAGGATGGCTTGGCGATTTTTTGCAAGAAACGCTTGTGGTGAGGTTACAAAAACCGCATTCCAGTTAGTAGTTGGTTTACCTTTAGTTTGGTAGGTAAATGGGTGGTCGGTTATAAATAAACGACAAGCTAGTTTTGATGTGTCTAATGCCCAATGTTTTACTAATTGGTCTTGTGCTGGAGTATCATTGAGCGCAGGCAGGTCTTTAGCAAGCGTATCTAAATAATCAATGTAGTTACTCAGATTGTCCATCCATAACTCGTGACCATGTGGATCATAGGAAGAGTCGATGGTTTCAGGTAATTGATTGAAAGCGCCGAGTACGCCATCGAGATAAGCATGTAATTCAGTGACGTGCTTGGTTCTAACGTCATGCAGCGGATCCTTATTAAACACACTTTGGTAGCTCGGTTGTTGGTTGCCGGCAAATAAAATTGAGTTGCCACCATGGCTGCTGTGGTGGTTTATGGTTGGGTCACTAAGGTGTAGTGGCTGATGCATGTCACCCATAAAGTGAATTAAGAAGCGCATGGCGATTGCTTTGGTGTTTGTGGTGCTGCGACTGCTGACTAAGGTTTTTAATGAGCTGCGTATGGCGTTGACCACATCATCGTGGTTCACATCCCCAGCATATTTATTCAAATAGTCCATCGTTACAGTTTTAGCGCAATAGCCTTCGGTATCGGTGGTATCAAAATCGATGGGTATATCTAAGTAGTGCATGTCGCTGTAAACGTATTTTTCTGAACCTGATCGCCAAAAATAATGTTTTACATCATCAGCCCAAGAGGCATCGGTAGCCATGGAGTTGAGTGATTTAGCTAGGTCGCTAGGTGTGAGGTCTGGTTGATGTCCACTGCCTAGAGCGGGGAAGTTAATTGGAGTATTTAGTAGTGCATTGACTTGAGTACGAGTTTTGGCGCTAATGTTCTGGTAAGCGACTTCTGCGGTGAGTGCGTGTCCTGTTGCCCACCAACTGAATGCCATTGGACTGAGTGATAGTCCGATCAGTATTGCTATGCATTTTTTAAACATTGTTTACTATTCCCCACGTTATTATCCCGGGGAAATGCTAACATAGTTTTATCGGTCGAGGAATAAAATTTAGTCACTATCGTTCACAAAGTTGTCATTTATCAAGAAATCAATTCAGGTACAGCGGTGGGCAATGTTAGCCAATAAGGGAGCAAAGTTTGCACACGCTCAACAAACGCAGCGATAGCAATGTTGGGGTATTCCGCTTGGGCGTTGCGATGAGGGAGTAGCTCAGGAAACGCTGCGCCAACCCCATAGATGCCGGGCGCCACTTCCCCGGTTTCATGATGGTAATCGTATTGGCGAGGAAGTCCCGCGATTGGAATGCAGCGCTTTTCAAAGCCGATAGCGTAAATGGCTTTATTACACGAAGGAATGTTATTGACTAAATTTGCTGGTGTCATTTCAAGCGAGTTAACATTCGGGAAGGTGAGGTGACCGAGGTGAAAGTCATAAGTGTAAAAATTACGATAAAAATGTACGATGCGATTGGGGTGAAGTGGGTGTAAATTTTCCAGCACACTGCGTGCGGATTGTCCGCCACCAAATACAGCAACGTTATCATCAGGATGGATGACTTGCGATAAATCCTCAGGGTCAAATGCAGTAACAACGGGAATGGTTTCAAGGTTATCAAAATCGAGTGTGCGTGGGTAAGCACCTGTTGCTAAAATGACTTTTTGACTGTGCAGTGGTTGACCGGTTGAGACCGTAAGATGCCAACCATTATTTATTGGCTGCAGTGACTGCACGGCACCTACAATGGATAATACTTGTTGACGCAGTTGTGTGGTAATCCAATGCAATGGCTCAGCGGCGACCAGTAACGGACAGTTTTTTTCCGCTGGCATATGTTCTATAAAAAATGCTTTAGCTTGTGATCCGTAATGGAAGGCTTTACAGGCTTTATAAAAAAAATCAAACGACTCAACGGGTGTGTTGCTTTCGACCTTGCGCCACAATTGACCGAAATCACCGCATTTAAAATGCGGGTCAATCCATGCAATTTTTTCTGCAGCAATATTCAGTTCGAGTAATTGGCCGATGCTAGCAATACCTGCCGGCCCCGCACCAATCACCGTCCATTCAAAACTTTTCATGGGGGTAGTTTAAGCGATAGCGGGCGCGAATGGAAATGTTGACTCGGAGTCTTCGCAACCGCTGTTTGTCTCGCTATAAGTTTGTAGTTGTTTGTGCAGTGCAATTTGTGAACTAGCAGTAATGGTTTTGAAAGCGAGAGATAAATCTTCCAGGTCCGGTATAGACTGAATGGCTAAAGCGTCAATAACTTGACACTCATAAATTGATTGCATGGCTTCAATGATATTGGTTGCACTAATTGCAGGCATGGATGCGAGAATGAGGCTATCATCAATAGCCGCCTGCACTACAGCAATGCTGCGTTTGATAATAAGTTGCGCTAGTGTGTCATCAGTTCTCGTACCCTTCGCTATGTAGTTGTATAGTATGGCTAGTTGAGTAATTGAGCGATTGGCATTTAGTTGAATGAAATTTTCTATAAAGCTTTCTGATGTGTTGGAGATTTGAATGGCTACACTGTTAAACTGTGTATCTGATAATGAATGAGTGCAGTAACTGATAGATAGCAGTGCTTGCGGGCTTGCATATGGCAGTAGGCTTAATGCTTTATCAAATTGTTCTGCAGAAAGTTTTGGTGAGGTGGCCGCTTTTAATAGTACGTTATAAGTGTTTCCATGGCGTATCTCATGGGTTCGCTCTAGTACTAATATAAATGACTGGGTTGTTAGGCGCTCTACACAACATAACAAGTAATTGAAGTGATTTATACTCAAGATGGGAATAGCGGCAGCAATTGTATTTAGCTCAGCATGAGAGAGCAAATGTGCTTTTTTAGTTAATGCTTGTATAACGTTAGTGGGTAGGTGGTGTACCTGCTGACATACAGCTAGCAATAACGGATTGGGCAGTTTGCTATTTAGCACTTGTAAACAAATATCAGATAAGACGGTAGCGCTCAGATGAGATGCTTTTTTAATAATGGAAAGCTGAGCCGAGAATTTAAAGTCGCTAAAATGCGGAGCAAGTTTATGTATCACAGCGTCGTCATGAATTTCTTCTAAGCAACTGGCGAGCACATTGAGAGAGGCCGGTGATAACTGGTCATACAGGTCATCAGTTGAGAGTATTTGGTAAATTAAAGCGGTTGATAAACGTTGCCCTTGCTGTGCTATTAAGTTCAATAGCTCTCTATCTTGCGCATGATTGCTTAAAATAACTTGGGCAAATTTATCGAGCTGTTCAGTTTCCAGTTCAGCTGATCGTAATGCGACCTCGTTAATTTGTGATTTTGCTAGCTCTTGGCGAAGATGCATTAATTGATTAAGTTCTTTTGCTGGTAATGCTGCTATATGCGTATAAGCTAAGATTCTTATTTGTGATAAAGGGGTGTGTAGTGAAAGCGGCAGCAAACGGATGGCTTTGTCGTAGTCGTCTTCATTAATGGCCTGCTGAATAGAGTCATGAACGCTGTCTTGTGATATGCGGCATCCATGGTGTCGTTGATATATTCGAATATTGTGCCGCCGCCTTGCCTCTTCATAGAGGCTAGTTAAGGACGGTATCGGTTTTGTACCCATATCATATACGCTGCAGGCAGGCCCGAATGCGGGAGATTGTAATGCGACTAAATAATCATCGGCATCAAAACCTGGCTTACTGCGGCTATGCACTGGATCGTATTGACTGATAACGGTTGTTGGGGCATCAGCAACTTTGGGGGTAACCGTGTTGGATGTCAGTACGTAATCATACAGGGGGGTGGCTAATTGGCAGCGGTCGTGATCGAGTTGCTGGTACAGTAATCGATGGCCATATTCATTGGCGTGATCAAAGCAAATGACAGTGACTACTTGTATGGTTGTATCATCGACTTTGATGGTGAGTATGTGATTGTTTGTTAATAACCGGCCATCCGGCAAAATAACCCCACCTGCTGCGAAGCCGCTTGCTGCAGGGGCTTCTGTTGATTGTCTAAATAAATTGTCTGGGTCATGATAATCGAAGTCAATTGTAGATGGCTCGGCTTTGATGATCGTATGCACTTCTGCTGATTCACCGCAGGTGGTATACAAAGCAATGTTACACAGCTGATCACCAATCCAAACCGCAAAACTACTTAATAAAGCATGCACATTGTGTTGCATTTTTTTAGCGTGAGCTTTAACAAAATCAAGCAAGCGTACAAATTGATTTTCATCTAAAGGCGCTTGGGTATAAAAATAAAATTCAGCTGTTCCTATGCGTGTAATGCAATAAGGTGATGGGGCGTGGTGTGCATTGGCAAGGCCGATTAAGCTAAGCGCGTGTTGTACTAGGCGGGTGAAGTCTTCTTCACTGCAGAAAGTTTTTTCTGTTGCTTTGCAGTCATCATGGGTGTGATAGCTAAGTAAGTCTCTTGAGGCTGGTGTGGTTGTGGTTAGTGAATGGGCCGCAGTAGCACTTTTTTTTCTAATTTCACCGTGGGTGTCAGTGTCGTCGTTGGTAAGTACAACAAGTTCACGTATTTTAACGCTCGGCGTTTGGCGTTTGCTAAGGTGTTGAAGTTGCCATGGAGTAATGGGCGCTACTTCTCTGGCGAATAGGCTGGCATCTGTTCTCATGGCTGTATTACATTCTCTTGGCAATCGTTTATCTATTACGGGATTATAACCAGCCTCAATTGCTGTTGTACCTTAAGTCCGCATTAAATAACCGTGCGAAGGGGCTGATTTACGGTGTTTTGCTTCATTATCGATTAAAAATTTACTTTGAGAATTAAATAGATCGGTATGTGTTAGCAGTTGCGAGAGTGAGTCGTCACTCAAGCGTTTGGCCTGCTGGCATAATACATTGATTTCCCATTCACTGAGTGCGTCGTGCTGTTCGCAAATAATGGCTAAGCTATCGGCATTGAGTAACCATGACAAAGCGATCAATTCATGTTGTATGGGTGGCGTGAGTGCAGTGAAAAATCGTTGTGTGATTATATTAAGTATCTGGCTGTTTAAGTTTTTAAAATGACGTGTACAACTCGCAATCGATTGTGCGTCTAGGTGGTCAATAAATTTGGGTTCGAAAAAAGGTATATCTATATCCGTAGTTAGTCGATAGGCCTGTTGGCAGAATAAATTAATGGCTGGTGCTGTTGGTTTGAGATGCCCATCGTCAATCAGCTCATAAATGTATTCTAATGCATCAGTACTGAGCTCATTGGCGCGCTGTGCTAACACTAAAATTTGTGTGTCGGCAAGTGAGTGTGCTCGCATTGCCATGTAATTTAATTCTAAACTGGGTAACTCAAGCAAATGGTGACTCGCTAAGCGGATGATTAATGCGGGCTCGGGAGACTCTAGTAATTGCAATAAATTAATCGCGTATTGCGATTGACCTGTTCGTAATGCGCGGTCAATTTCTATGGTGATATCTAAATCACTTAAACTGACTTCTAGCTTTTCTTCATACAAGATGCGATTCAGTCGGCGACGTAACGCTTCGTAATCATTGTCGAGTTCATCGCTGTCGTGTGTGCCGAAATTATAAATGCTATATGCGCCACCAAAAACGGCATCGGTGACCTTAGTTAGGCATCGCTCGTCACAGTAGTGAGGATGATGTTTGCTTCTCAGCGCATCTACATGAGTGAGTTGGGGCGTAATGCGTAGGTCTTGGCATATGTCTGTCGTATTAGCACTGACGATATTAGAACAGTATCGTGGCATAGGGGGTGATATATCACGTAAGCTATGTTCTAAGTGTTTTAGTGCAGTGCCTTCTGGTTGGTCATAACATATTTCAACAAACACTTGCAGTTGCGTATCTGCCACAGTGACATTAAAGCAGGGGCTATTAGCTAAAGGCTTTGTTGTTTCTAAGCTGTGTGACTCAGGTAGTTGACCATGGGCGATGGTTGGTCGAAATGTATCGGGTGCACCTGGTAACATTTGAAACAGTGTTAAACCGGATTGATCGTCATAAGTGAAATCGTGTGGCGAGGGTTGGCTTTTTATGATGGTTCGTACTCTAGCATCAACACCACCAGTGATATAAAACGCGACGTTATACAATTCATTATTCATCGCGACCGCCACCGTGCTGAGTAGCACGTGTACGTTTTCAGGTAATTTTTTAGCTTGTTTATCTAGCCATGCACTGAGTTCGGTTAATTGTGTTTCATTTAATGGCGTGCTGGTAAATAGGCTGTATTCTGGCATGCTGAGACGAGTGATATGATATTTGCTGTGTTCAGCAGATCGATGATGATCAGCTGCAAACTGCATTAAGCTATCGATATGAGTGTGTAAGCGCGCTAGTTCATCATCAGCTAGCGAATCGCTCAATGGTGCTTTAGCTGCTTCGCCGTGTGTAAGCTCTTCATCATCTGCCAGCCAAAATAGTTCACTAATAGAAATTCGAGGTTCAGTTAGTGCATGTTTCAAGAAGCGAAAGGCGCGCTTTTTGTCGTCTGCTATTACAGCGCCAGCACCAAATAATGGCGCTTGATAAGGAATAATAGCCGTGCTGCTTGCTGCAGATCGCATGACGTCTTCTCACACAGTTTGTCTCGGGTGCCAGTATATCAAAGAAATAACCACCATTCTTACTATAATTACTGACATTGTTTGGAATGTTTATATTTTATATATAGAGTGTGTGTGTTGTTTATGCGTATTATAAAAATAGGTTTACAAATCATTATCTTGAGTGTGTTGTCGATTTCGGCGCATGCAGCAACGATACCGAAATCAGGCTGTTACGTTGCAAATGCTGGGTATCCATTGATATTGCTAAAGCCTAGCCCATCGATGATATCTAAGCCTGCAGTGGTCTGGTTTAATGGTCGCCCGATTGTAATGAAGCGAATCATCGATGCTCAACAAAATATTGTTAGTGCATTTGGTGCTGGTGAAGGTTTGGATTCAATCGATTTTTCCTATGGTTTTTCTGCAGATAGTAAAAAGTACAAAATCCCTATTAAAGGTAAGTGTCGATTGCTTGCGGCACAGCCGTCAGATGCCGTGGGTTGTACTGATTACCGATACACACCGCAAGGTGACATTATTTATAAGTGTGGGTTTAATGTTCAGAAAGCAGACGTTAGTGTCTCTGGTGGAAAATACCCTATTACTTATGGTTATTATTTTTATGGTATGAATGCATTTGTAATGGAGTCATGGTATAACAACGAAAATTTAGCTCAATTCTTTTACCCGACAGGTGTTAAAAGTAGCTTGCCGATTATTGTATTGATGCATGGTATGCATGAGTCACAGTATCAAAATAAATTCCTACCTAATTTTCTTGGTTATAAATATTTAGGGGAGGCACTAGCAAGCAAGGGATTTTTTGTTATATCGATTTCTGCGAATGCCATTAACACTAACGATAGTTATCAGCCGACTGCAATGAAAGCGCGCGCTAGTTTGATTAATTTACAATTGCAATATTTGCAAAATAATTTGCAAAGTATTTTGCAAGGTAAGTCGTTAGCATTGGATTTTAAAAATATAGCCATACTTGGGCACTCCAGGGCGGGTGAAGGTGTGGTGTATGCTTATAATAAGTTAAATGGAACATATGGTATCAAGGCGGTTTTTAGTTTAGCACCGACGAATGATTTTAAACAATATACCACGGGAGTGACACGTGGAATTATGTTGGGGTATTGTGATGGTGATGTTGATTCGCTTGATGGTGTTTATTATTTTGATAATGCTATGCCTGGTCAAAAGAAAAATACGGCAGGAAAATATTTTTCTATTTTGATGGGTGCTAACCATAATTATTTTAATACAGTATGGAGTGATCCGGCGTGGGGAGGGCTTGACGATTGGATTAATGATAGCAGTTTCGCTCAGTCGACTTTAGTTGATGATTCTCATTGTGGCACAGGTAAGTCAACTCGCCTTACTAAGATGCAACAACAAGCTGCAGCAGTTAGTTATATCGTGCCTTTTTTTCAAAAGCATTTGCAAAATAAAGTAATTAAACCCGCTTCTCCTGCAAGTAAGGCTCAGCATAATTGGTATCAACCAGCTACTACTGATCGTTTGTTGATAAATACCTTTCAGACTACAAACAATCTCAATGATTTGGGTGGGGCAGTAACTGTTAAGGGTAATATAAACACAAATCCTTCCTGTGGTAATTGGCTAGCGGATAAATCACAGCCAATTCAATGCGTCACTATTAACACTAAAAGCGCGACATTAGGTAATCCCCCCGAAAATTAAGGCTATTTAGAAGTAGAATTTTCTCGTAAAAT
>JARGNX010000024.1 GCA_029210045.1 Coxiellaceae bacterium | reverse complement strand
GCGTCATCTTTTTGACTCTACCATCGAATATCTTTCTCAGCACAAAATAGCCATACCAGCTTATAGCACGCTACAAAAAGTCATTGGCCAGGTAGTTGCTAAAGAACAAAAACGCTTAAATAGCACTATAAATAAAGCGGTATCAAAAGAGTTGCGTCGTACCATTGCAGAATTATTTAGTGATGATGCAAAACTTAGCTTATCCCAGCTCCGACACTCAGCAAAAAACTTTAGTAAGACAGAGCTTGATAAAGAGCTAGCTGTGCACCGCTATCTTCAGCCTTGGATAGTAGAGGTAAATGCAGTCCTACAAGAGCTCAACTTATCTCAAAAGAACCTACAATATTTTGCAGAGCGGGTTGACTATTATGGTGCAAAACTAAAACGTCACACCGAGGACAATCAACAGCTGTATTTACTGTGTTATCTGCACTTTCGTTGGCACCAAGCACTTGAACGCATTGCCGATGGTTTTGTTCATCACATCCGACAAGTGAAACAGAAAGCCAAAGCATATGCACAAGATGCTGTATATGAAGACTGGCAGAAGGCATCTAAAAATGTCAGCAAAGCAGCTGACGTGTTACAACTGTTCATTGACGACAGCATTGACCACAAACAGTCATTTGGCACGGTTAGGAAAAAAGTGCTTAACTTACTTGCTAAAAAAGAGCTGGAGTCTGTTTGTTTGTTTTTACGTGAACAAAAACGCTCTGTTGATGAAGCGACATGGCAATATTATGACGAGTGCCACAGCTTAAAGTCAGGTTTGTTGCGCGACTTGTTTTCGTGCTTAACGTTCGAAGGTTACGAAGGGTGCCAACGTTTGGCTACCACGCTCAATCAAGCACGCTTAGACTTTATTGACTGTGGTGAGTTGCAACAGTCAACACTAGATGTTCATTTACCACCTAAAAAATTACTGCCTTTATTACAGTGTGGAAACGGTGATGTCAAACCCGATCGCTATGAGTGGCACCTTTATTTGCAAATACCATCTCGACTGAATGGGCAGCTAACGTTACCTAACGTCACGAAATACAGATCACTAGATGACGACTTGGTGAGTCATGAACGCTGGCGTAATGAGAAAAATGATCTGCTAGACAAGAGTCAGCTGCAAAAACTAACAGGCGAGCCACAACAGATAATTACTGATATGAGTTCAAACCTTACTGCTAGGCTTCAAAACGTCAGCGCCTATCTGGAGCAAGCTGATAACTCGAACATCATCTTGCGCAATACAAAAGGAAAGCGTGTTTGGCGGCTACCGTCAGCAACAAAAAAACACCTAGTTAATAATCCGTTCTTTCAGCAAATGCCAACAACCGGTGTTGCAGATGTGCTTCGCATGGTAGATCGTGATACCAAATTTATCGACTATTTTAAGCACGTGCTTGGCGCACAATCAAAAAGTCGTTCACATGAGCATGATCTCTTGGCAATCTTAGTTGCTAACGCTACCAACCAAGGTATTTACGGTATCTCTCAAATATCCGATCGCACCTATGATCAGCTAAGCACAATACAATCAAATTATATTCGACTTGAAACACTGAGTGATGCAATTGATACCATCAATAACGCAACCGCCAGGCTTCCTATCTTTAAACATTACAACATTCATGATGACATAATTCATGCTAGTGCTGACGGTCAAAAGTTTGAATCACGTCGCGAAACATTTAAAACGCGATACTCATCAAAGTATTTTGGCACAAATAAGGGCGTGTCCGCGGTAAGCTTGATCGCCAACCACGCTGCTATTAATGCTCGAATCATCGGTGCAAACGAACATGAATCACATTTTATTTTTGACTTATTAATGAGTAATAGCAGTGACATTATTCCCAATATGCTGTCCACCGATACACATGGCGTTAATCATGTTAACTTTGCATTACTCGACTTATTCGGCTATACCTTTGCGCCGCGCTACGCCAAAGTTAGTAATGTTATCAATGAAATGTTTGACGTTATTGAGGATAAGCAAGGTCACATTGTTATTCGATTAAAGAAGCCAATTAATATCAAATGCATCATCAAATACTGGGATACCATCCAGCGAATATGCATCTCACTTAAAGAGCGCAAAACAACACAAGCAACTTTGGTACGTAAATTATCGGGATATAAAAAGAATCATCCTTTATTAGAAGCGCTAACAGAATATAACCGATTAGTGAAAGCCAACTACTTGCTGAGTTATATTGATGACGCCAGCTTGCGCAACTATGTACAACGGGCGTTGAATCGTGGTGAAGCTTACCACCAGTTACGCCGTGCAATCAGTAATGTTAATGGTGATCGATTCCGCGGCAACTCTGACGAGGAAATTCAATTATGGAATGAGTGTGCACGCTTGATGGCCAATGCTATTATCTACTTCAACTCGAGCGTGCTGAGCCGACTACTTGATAGCTTTGAACGCCAGGGTGACCAAGAAAAAATAGAGATTGTGAAGCAAGCATCGCCAGTGGCATGGTATAACATCAACTTAAAAGGCACCTACAACTTTGAGTTGAGTGATGATTTGCCAAATCTAGAGGAAATGATGAGGTCGATTGATGGGTATCAGCCTGTTTAAAAAATGTATACAGCCCTGGGAGGCCTTTTGTATCAAGGGCTGTAGCGGTTTTTGTCCTTTTTGGAGGGAAAATCCCTAGGACCCCATACAGGCGATGATCTTGAGATTACCTTTGCATTGGCTACAAGTGGTGATGTCTATTGCAAACACTCGCTTTAATCGACGTGCCCAAGTCATCGCTGACCGACCCTCGCCTTCTGTGCGTGTGTCGTCGATTGATAGGGCTGAGTCCTTTTGGCGTGACTTCTTAAGTTGACTGGTAATCAATGAACGCAGCTTACTATTCGGCGCAAATACACCATGAAATCGCTTATGTTGATGATAATAGTTCAAATAACACTGCAAACACTGCATCTAACAGTCAATTTGGCTCCAGTATTTATTCTACTGTTTTCATTGTGTGTTTTTAGTTGGCTTATGCTTGATGCATCATCTCGTGGCAATGAGGTATCAACGAGTCTAAAAGTGTGTTCCGTATTATTGTCAGCACTAGCGATCCCTTACTATTTAATTAAAACAAGAAAATGGAAGGCCTGCATTTCAATTTTATTTATATTGCTAGGTTTTATTGTCTGTGTGATAGCTTCAATTTTAATTTCAACGTTAATTGTTCATTACGTGTAAAGTGACTTTAGAAAAGGTGCGGATACATACGCGCATTATTTATGTGCTTGCTGAGTTATCAGATTTATTAGCTGGTGATAGGCTGATTAAGTGCGCCATGTTTAGCACTGCACCGTTTGGTATGAATTTATTGGGCAGGGTGTCTGTAACACTATCAGCGTAAGACGCACTTATTATAAACAAAGCGCAGGCGATCATTGAGCGGACTAAAAACATCCATATTTTTTTCATCAGTTATATCCATTTGTATGCATAGCAGAATAGGATTCTAGCCAGAAGAGAACAAACTGCACAACCTTTAGATAACATAGCGGTCAACAGTCGTCGTGAAGCTTAGACCTGCCGATTGCTATGTAATGGTTTTCAAGAAATAAATAATTAATGATTGTATAGGGTTTTTCAGTAATACATCATTTGATATGCCAGTCAGCCCCTGATATTTCACATCAGTTGAGAATTTGCTAGATTGCTTTTTTCAGTATTTATCAAGGATTTTCGATGTTAGCAGATAATAGAATCATCGGTACTGGTATGCTATTTGGTGAGCTGGAAGCGAGTCAAATTTGGTTACGCCATTTGAAGATAAGCCTTATGTTTTATCCTATATTGCATTTTTGTGTTGATCCGGATAATTTTGAGCATCATCGTACGCGCACTGCATATGCCCTTTCGTTTTGTGTGTTTGGGGCCATGCATATATTTGCATGCTTTAAAAAGAGTGATGACATTGACCAAATTAAGCTAAGTTTAGGTGGTGTGGAAATTCCAGATCGGCAGCAAGATGACGTTGAAAAAAATGTAATTCTATTATGGACGAGTTGTGTGGCTTTATGCATTTCAGCACTGATGGCATTTGACCAGCAGTATACCTACTTTGATAATCTTGATAAGCGTGATGTTTGGTGTGGCATGTTGGCGACTTTGTATTTTTTGGGCGGTGTGGTGACGCAGCTCAAAGCAGAGTGCGCTCGAAAACAACATATTGCTCAGGCCAATAATCCTCAACCGTTTATCGATAAAAATAGTTTACGCTAACCAGCTTTTGGTTTCTTCAGTAAAACCAAGATTAAAACGGCTACCGTTTTGCCATACGGGTCTTTTGATCATGTTGGGTTGTTCAATCATTAGCTTGATGGCTTTGGTTTGATCAATGTCAGCTTTCTGATCATCATTCAGTTTGCGCCACGTGGTGCCACGGCGATTCAGTAGCAATTCCCAATCCAGGTGCTGACACCACAGTTTTAGTGTGTCGGTTGTTGGCGGTGACTTTTTAAAATCAATAAATTCAAAATTGATCTGGTTTTCTTTGAGCCATTTCACTGCCTTCTTAACAGTGTCGCAATTCTTTATGCCGTATATTTTTAACATCATCAGTGTCCTATTTGGTGAAATGACTGAGCTATAGGGAAATATTTACTATAGTTTAGTGCTTATGAATCACTATAGTTTACTGACAATTCAAAACAAATGCGGATACATACGCGCATTAGCGCTATTCAGATAATACAGCGCTTGCAGCGCCTGTTGTTGTTCGAGCGAAAGATCACTATTGCCCTTGAGTAATTGACGTTTACGTTGCGTGGTGTCGTACATGCTTAAAGCGGCGGAAACCGATAAGTTTAAACTTTCAGACATGCCGACCATGGGGATCTTATATTCGATATCACAAGCGGTGACAGCTTCTTCACTGAGGCCACGCGATTCATTGCCAATTAAAATGCATAACGGCTTATCAATAGGGACTTCGTTCAATGGTTGGGTTGCGCTGACAGTGCCACCAGCAATTAACAGATTTTCATTTTTGCAGTGATCTAAAAAAGCTTTTAGGTTGTCATGATAATGAATATTCACCCAATAAAACGCACCTTGGGTGATGGGTTTAGCAGCAACAGCATCGCCTTCAGGGCAAATAAAATGTACATGTGACACACCTAACGATTCTGCGCTGCGCACAGCAGCTAAGGTATTATTAATATCGGAAGGTGCTTCGATCGCTAATTGAATGCTGGTTAGGCGTCCAGCAATAACATCAGCAATGCGGCTTATAAGAAGAATAAAAGGGGTAATTCAAAGACTGAATGCAAACTCTGCCCTC
>JARGNX010000003.1:152195-256071 GCA_029210045.1 Coxiellaceae bacterium | reverse complement strand
CAGCATAGTGGAAAGTTCTACTGACTTAAGCCCCTAATAATGGGGGGATTACCATCGCACACCTGTTTATCTTGCAGCTTCCACAACCCAGATGGCGCATGGCTAGACTTAATAGTATCTATATCCCCGGACTCAAGAGCCATCATATTCCGCGCCAGTTTATCCCGCTCATCCTCTATCTGCTTTAATTGCTCATGTCGATTAAGACTGTGATAAATAATGCGTAACATACTGGCTTCATCAGTTTTACCTTTAACAATATAATCCTGCGCACCAAACTTAATACTTAAAAATTCGACACTCTCATTATCAATTGCAGAAATAATAACGATTGGCACCTCAGCATGCTGACCATGTAAAGTTTGCAAGGTTTCATGGCTTTCACTATCGGGTAGATTTAAATCAGACAGTACAAGATCGATCGTGTTCGAGTCTAATAACTCTAATGCTTCTTTAACAGTATCCGCTGACAAAACCTCATGATGATACCTCGCATCAGTAGCCAGCAATTCTTTCAGCAAAACCATTTGATCTTGATCATCTTCCAGAATCAACGTATGCAACAAAGGCAGCTTGGATTTGCCCGGTGAATTATCATCTGTTCTATTCTTTTTTGGAATATTCATCATCAATTAGTCTAATCAAACAATCGGTTATCTACTCTTCAACCAGGAGATAATAGCACAATTTAACGCGCATAATTTATACTATAATTACTCGTATAACTTACTGTTACTTAGCCATAAAGATTGACGGGTGCGCGCATGAAAAATGAAAATGACACTGACATTCTCACTAAGATATTGATCGTTGATGACAATAAAAACAACATCCTAGCAATGAAAACAATTCTCGATGACCTGCCTGTCACACTGTATAGCGCGGCTTCAGGTGAAGAAGCACTAACGCTTGCACTAGAGCATGAATTTGCAGTCATTTATTTAGACGTTCAAATGCCTGGCATGGATGGTTATGAAGTAATACGTTGCCTATCAGACAAAAAATCGACTGCTAACATTCCTGTCGTCCTCGTTACAGCACTTAGCAATGATCAAAAATCCATTTTAAAAGGTTACGAATATGGCGCAATTGATTATTTACCCAAGCCTATATCACCTGAAATATTAATGGCTAAAACAAAAATATTTATTAACTTATACCAGCAACAAATACAATTAAAAGCCATGGTAGAAAGCCTTGATAGATTGTGTAAAATTGATGAGCTAACCCGGCTTTCCAATAGATTTCAATTTAATGTGTACCTTGAAAAGATGATATCCACAGGTAATAGACATCAAAGATGCTTTTCATTATTGCTGCTAGATCTAGACAACTTTAAACTGATCAATGATGTTCACGGACATGATATGGGAGACGAATTATTAAAACAAGTAGCTGGACGCCTTGCGAACAGTCTGCGTATCTCTGATCACATATCCAGGCTAGGCGGTGATGAGTTTGCTATGCTGATATCGGAAGTAAAACACTCTTATGGCATCAATCATTTTGCAAGTAAAATACTAACCTCACTCTCCGAGCCATTCAAAATTAACAACCAAGTTTTGCATACCACTGCCAGCATAGGCATAGCCACCTTCCCTTTCGCCAATGATACAATACAAGGATTATTTAAATGTGCAGACGTGGCATTATACCGCGCAAAAAATAAAGGCAAAAACTCGTTTCAACACTTCACTGACTCTTTAAACAAAAACTATTTACGCCAATCCAGAATCGAACACGCTTTACTTGATGCCATGAACAATAACAACATCCACTTGGTATACCAACCTAAATATAACATGGAAAATCGCGAAGTAATCGGCGTAGAAGCCCTAGCACGATGGGAGCACGAAGAATTGGGAAATATTCCTCCCATTGAATTTATTCGCATTGCTGAAGAAACCGGCCATATAAGCGAACTAGGCGACTACCTCCTGTTACTCGCATTTAAACAGTTTCAGCAATGGAATGACTCATTAAAAAACAGCTCATTTCATCTTGCTATAAATCTATCGCCCTACCAGTTTATTGACAATAATTTCCTGACAAATATAAAACAAATGATTAAAACTTACGACATCAACTTAAATCAAGTCGAATTTGAGCTCACTGAGTCCGTATTTAAGGGCAATGATTATGAGTTAGAAAATGCACTAAACAGTCTCAATGATTTTGGTGCATGCATATCTATTGATGACTTTGGCACTGGCTACTCATCCATGTCAAGACTAAAGCAACTTCCTATAACTGTTTTGAAAATTGACAAGTCATTCATTAGCGAAGTGACATCCGAATCAGATAATGCTGCCATTGTAAAAGCGATCATCGCATTAGGCGAAGCATTGCAACTTAACATTATTGCCGAGGGTGTAGAAACAGAAGAGCAAATGGACTTTCTATTAAAGCATGGGTGCTCACAAGCCCAAGGCTACTATTTTAGCAAGCCGGTATCAGCAACAGAAATTAATAAACTTATTTTTCACTAGACCAAAAAAAAGAGGGCCCTTCGACCCTCTTAAAACAACATACGGTGTTTTGAACTGCTCAGTTAGCAGGGGGATGATTACATCATTCCGCCCATGCCTCCCATGCCGCCCATTCCACCCATGCCGCCCATGCCGCCCATATCACCGGCGCCACCAGCAGCTGTTTCTTCTTTAGGCTGCTCAGCTACTAAACATTCAGTAGTGATCATTAAGCTAGCTACAGATGCTGCATTTTGTAATGCAGTACGAGTGACCTTAGTTGGATCCAAGATACCCATTTCCATCATGTCGCCATACTCACCAGTTGCAGCGTTATAACCGTAAGTAGCGCTTTTGTTTTCAGCCACTTTAGCAACGATCACAGCAGCTTCTTCACCTGCGTTAGCCACAATCTGACGTAATGGAGCAGTCATCGCACGACGTGTTAACTCAACACCAACACGTTGGTCTTCGTTAGCCACTTCTAGCTTATCAAGCGCAGCAACTGCACGGATCAATGCAACCCCACCACCAGGTACAACGCCTTCTTCAACCGCTGCACGAGTAGCGTGCAATGCATCTTCAACACGCGCTTTCTTTTCTTTCATTTCGATTTCTGTTGATGCACCTACTTTAATCACAGCAACACCACCAGCTAATTTAGCCAAGCGTTCCTGTAACTTTTCTTTATCGTAGTCTGAAGAACTTGCATTAATTTCAGCACGGATTTGTTCAATACGCGCTTTAATATCACTCGCTTCACCAGCACCATCAATGATAGTAGTATCTTCTTTGGTAACAACAATACGTTTCGCTGTACCCAAATCTTCTAAAGTAGTACCTTCTAAAGATAAACCAACTTCTTCAGCAATTACTTTAGCGCCAGTCAATGTAGCAATATCTTGCAACATCGCTTTACGACGATCACCAAAGCCTGGAGCCTTAACAGCAGCTACTTTAACGATACCGCGAATGCTATTAACAACCAAGGTTGCCAATGCTTCACCTTCAATGTCTTCAGCAATAATCAATAAAGGCTTACCAGCTTTAGCAACATTTTCCAATACGGGCAGTAAATCACGGATGTTAGAGATTTTCTTGTCAACTAACAAAATAAACGGCGCATCTAATTCAGCACTCATGTTTTGTTGGTTATTAATGAAGTATGGTGATAAGTAACCACGATCAAACTGCATACCTTCAACCACTGACAATTCATTTTCAAAACCTGAACCGTCTTCAACTGTAATAACACCTTCTTTACCAACTTTAGCCATTGCTTCTGCAATGATACCGCCAATCTCTACATCAGAGTTCGCAGAAATCGTTCCCACTTGCGCAATCGCTTTATCATCCGCACATGGAATAGAAGAAGATTTTAGCGCTTCAACAGCAGCGTTAACTGCTTTATCGATACCGCGCTTAAGATCCATTGGGTTCATACCAGCAGCCACTGCACGAATACCTTCAGTTAACATAGACTGAGCTAATACAGTTGCTGTTGTTGTACCGTCACCGGCCAAGTCAGAAGTTTGTGAAGCCACTTCTTTAACCATTTGAGCGCCCATGTTTTCAAATTTATCGGCAAGCTCGATTTCTTTAGCAACACTCACACCATCTTTAGTAATGGTTGGCGCACCAAATGATTTTTCTAAAACTACGTTACGGCCTTTAGGACCCAAGGTCACTTTAACCGCACCGGCTAATACGTCCACACCCTTAAGCAAGGACTGTAAGGCTTCTGAGCCTACACGAAATTCTTTAGCTGACATGTTTATTCCTCTTAAATTTCTATATTTATATGATTAAGCAGTTTCACCAACTACTACACCCATGATGTCGTCTTCACGCATCACAACATATTCTTCACCAGCAATCGTCACTTCTGTGCCAGCATATTTGCCAAACAACACACGGTCGCCAGTCGCTACACCCATAGCGCGTACGCTACCGTCTTCAGCTACTTTGCCTGTTCCCACTGCAACTACTTCACCCATCATTGGTTTTTCAGTAGCTGTATCTGGAATCACGATTCCACCCGCAGATGTACGCTCTTCTTCCAAACGACGGATCACGACACGGTCATGTAATGGTCGTATATTCATTCCTTATTTCCTCCAAAAAGATTAATTCTTTCATGTAAAACACACTTAAAATTCAGCATGCATTAAACGTTACAGCAACTCATATTGGGCTACGCCTAAGGTTTTCAAGGGGAGTGACAGGAGTTTTTTCTAGATTGATATCAACTAATTGAATTTAATGGCTATTTTTCATCATCTTTACGCTCATACTCGCCTTCAATCGTTTCACCATGATGCACTCTGCTGTGCGTTTCGACAGGCTCGTTCGCTGCAGCTCCCATCTGACGCGGATCAATGATATGGCCACTCGCACACAATTTGCGCTCAAACATACGACGAAGTGGCGAGATCAATAACACCAATCCCAACAGGTCTGTAACAAAACCGGGAATAATCAGCAACATTGCCGCGATGGTTTTTAACGGGTTTGGCAATTGCTCCGGATCCAATGCGCGCCCACCCTGCATCATCGCTATCGACTGCGACGCTGTCGCCATACCTTGTTGCTGCAATACGACAACACCAATTACCGTCGTTAATACCACCAATAATAAAGTTATCCATAAACCAACAAGCTCGCCAACAATCACAAAGCCGGCAATTTCAATCAGAAAGAAAGCAATAAAGAAATATTTAATCTTGTTCAGCATACTCAATCACTTTAATATAAATAGTGGAACAGAATTCTACCACAGCTTACTCGAAAGGAAAAACCATGCAACTAACGCGGCAACTACTCAGCTATATCATATTACTTAGCTTAGTGATCACCGGCCTAGCTACTTCTACCGTTGTCGCCAGCAAGGTCTTGCATATCGGCATCAATTTTCCTGCCGCAAATTTAACCTTCTCCATACTGAGCTACCCAATGATTAATTGCATCTGCGAACTGTGGGGTAAAAAATTGGCCAAGCAAAGCCTGGTCATTGCTGTCGGCTGCCAGGCATTACTCGCATTACTCATTCGCCTCGTTATTGCCCTACCAAGTGCCCCTTACTGGAGCTTATCGAATGAATTTTATGATGTACTAGCCAGCAGCAGCTCCGTGCTACTGGCCAGCCTATTAGCATTCGGCATCTCGCAATTGTTAGACATCATTATTTATCAGGGCATCAAAAAAATGAATCGCGGTCGCTGGTTATGGCTACGCGCCAATGCATCAACCATTTGTGGCCAGATTATTGACGCCTCTATATTTGTTGCCATCGTGTTTCATGCATCAACACATAAGTGGAATATTTTCTTAGGCGCCTTAACAGTAAAAATTGTATTATCGATCGCAATGACCCCAATAATTTACCTGGTAGTCATTTCGCTTAATCGCTGGTTGGATGGCAAAACGATGGCGTTTCAAGCAAATTAATATATGCCGCAACTGCACCCGTGTATGTAAAAAATAAGGCATCCTGCTGGCTGCCATGCCGGGCTTGGACATTTATTTTATACTAGCCGCTACTTTAACGGCACTCAGATTGAACTAAATACGCCATTATGGTAACCTCAAGCTCCTAATTCTTACCCAATAAATGATCAATTAAAGAGGCAGATCATGAGCAATTCTTACGATTCATTACGCGACATTAGCGTAAATGGCACTACCTACCATATTCACAATGTTGAAGCAGCCGAGGCTGGCGGCTTGGGCGACGTGACCAAATTACCATTTTCGTTAAAAATACTACTCGAAAATATTTTACGTCACGAAGACGGTGAGGTTGTTACTAAAGCCGATGCCGATGCATTTGGCCAATGGCTCAAAGATAAAACATCTAACCATGAAATTGCATACCACCCTGCACGAGTATTAATGCAAGACTTCACCGGCGTACCCGCCGTAGTTGATTTAGCTGCAATGCGTGATGCCATAGTGAAACTCGGTGGTGATGCAGATAAAATTAATCCTTTATGCCCTGTTGACTTAGTTATCGATCACTCAGTGCAAATTGATAAATTCGGCACGGCCGATGCATTCAGCACTAACGTGCATATCGAAATGGAACGTAACAACGAACGTTACCAATTTTTAAAATGGGGTCAAAAGACATTTGATAACTTCCGCGTGGTGCCGCCTGGCACCGGCATCTGTCACCAAGTCAACTTAGAATATTTAGCACACGTTGTGCGCTCTGGTGAAAAAGACGGTAAAAACTTTGCCTATCCCGATACCTGTGTTGGTACCGACAGTCACACCACCATGATTAATGGTATCGGTGTACTCGGTTGGGGTGTTGGCGGTATCGAAGCTGAAGCCGCTATTTTAGGCCAACCAATTTCAATGCTTATCCCAGAAGTGATTGGCTTTAGACTGGAAGGTAAATTACCCGAAGGTATTACCGCTACCGATTTAGTTTTAACTTGCGTACAAATGCTACGAGAAAAAGGAGTGGTTGGTAAGTTTGTTGAATTCTTCGGCTCAGGCTTACAAGAGCTCGCATTACCCGATCGCGCAACCATCGGTAATATGGCACCGGAATACGGCGCTACTTGTGGCTTGTTCCCCATCGATAAAGAAACCATTCGTTACATGGAATTATCTGGCCGCGACGAAGATGTCATTGCATTAACTGAAGCTTATGCTAAAGCAACAGGCACATGGCATGATGAAAATTCACCCGAAGCTGTTTATACCGACACCTTACACCTAGACCTAAGCAGTGTTGTGCCTAGTGTTGCCGGTCCAAAGCGCCCGCAAGACCGTGTTGCTTTAGGTGACTTACGTGAAGTCAGTGAAAAATTCATTACCAGTATTAATAAAGGCGATCAATTAGACGAAAGCTATACCACCGACGACGGCATGGAAATGCATCATGGTGATATCGTTATTGCCGCAATCACTAGTTGCACCAACACATCAAACCCAAGCGTCATGATTGCTGCTGGCCTATTGGCACAAAAAGCTTCTGAACTCGGCATGCAAGTGAAACCATGGGTAAAAACTTCTTTAGCTCCTGGATCAAAAGTGGTAACCGATTATTTACATGCTACCGACCTCATGCAATATTTAGAAAATCTCGGATTTTATTTGGCAGGTTACGGTTGCACCACCTGTATTGGTAACTCAGGCCCACTCCCAGACGCTGTGACTAAAACCGTTACTGAAAATGATATTACTGCTAATGCGGTGTTATCCGGTAACCGAAACTTTGAAGGTCGTATTCACCCATTAGTGAAAGCTAACTGGTTAGCGTCACCACCACTCGTAGTGGCTTATGCGCTGGCCGGCACCACACGTATCGATTTATCAAAAGATAGTATCGGCACCAATAAAGAAGGCGAAGCCGTTTACTTAAAAGATATCTGGCCAAGCAATGCTGAAGTCGCCGCGGCTGTTAGCAAAATTAATCGTGGCATGTTCCGCGAGCAATACGCTAACGTGTTTGAAGGCGATGAAGACTGGAAAGAAATCGAAGTCACACCATCAGAAACATACGGCTGGGATGAAGACTCTACTTATGTGCGTAACCCTCCTTACTTTGACGGCATGGGTCCAAAAACAGGCAGTGTAGAAAACGTAACTGGGGCACGCATATTAGCTTTATTTGCTGACAGTGTAACTACAGATCATATCTCACCAGCCGGTAGCATTAACCCTGAAAGCCCTGCTGGCCAATACTTACGTGAACACGACGTTAAGATCAAAAACTTTAACTCTTATGGTTCGCGTCGCGGTAATCACGAAGTAATGATGCGCGGCACGTTCGCCAATATTCGCATTCGTAACGAAATGGTTCCTGGCGTTGAGGGTGGCTTTACTAAATACGTACCGACTGGCGAACAAATGCCAATCTATGATGCAGCAATGAAATACAAAGCCGATGGCGTGCCAAGTGTTGTAATTGCAGGCAAAGAATACGGCACAGGCTCATCACGTGACTGGGCAGCAAAAGGCCCTTACTTGCAAGGAGTAAAAGCGGTGATGGCTGAAAGCTATGAACGTATTCACCGCTCAAACTTAATTGGTATGGGCATCTTACCGCTGGAATTCAAAGAAG
This sequence comes from Coxiellaceae bacterium, assembly GCA_029210045.1. Classification (GTDB taxonomy): domain Bacteria; phylum Pseudomonadota; class Gammaproteobacteria; order Coxiellales; family Coxiellaceae; genus JARGNX01. Next base: position 247,527 of record JARGNX010000003.1, on the reverse strand, counting down.
GCGTTAACCGCAAAACATTAAAACTGACCGGTAACGAAATCGTTGATATCCCTAACATCAGCGGCGGCATCACACCGAAGATGGATGTTGAGGTAGTAATCACACGCGAAGATGGCAGTAAAGAAACGGTAACATTATTATGCCGTATCGATACTGCTAACGAAGCCGCCTACTACACCAATGGCGGTATTCTGCAATTCGTTTTACGTAATATGCTTTAGCTTTATCATCCCAGACAGAACTTTGTCATCCCGGCCCTCGAGCCGGGATCCAGAGAAAACAATGTGACCCCGGACTTGATCCGGGGTAACTATACACCACCACGCCTATTCGTCACCAATGGCGTACTAGCATTGTCCGTTGCAGGTCCACTGACTGGATTAGATCTGAAGCACGTCAACAACCGTGTGCCCCAGGGGCGACCCAATGATGGAAGAGCCGCTTCATTGACAGCTGTCATTTGTTCTGCTCGATTCACCGCTGCAGGATTATTTATGGCGGCTTTCAGCGCCTCTAATGCATCTTTCAATAACGTCAACAGCCGTGTCTGAATAGTTATTTCGGTTTGGTCTTCGCCAACCATGATGGTTTGATCCAAAGAAATGTCACTCAAGACCGTATAATCCGGATTACAATTTAATCTACGTGAACACCTTACCTGATTGTATTTTTTATCAACTTGTTTATTACCAATACTTCTCGCCTTCTCAAAACTCATTGCGGCTTTTGATATACACTCAAGTGCAATCGTTTTATCTGCGCTTTTTATGTCATAGATTGTTGTGAGCTTGGCTTTAATTTCACTTGCCAAGGTGTATATCTCTTGTTTTAACGAAGAATCCAAATCAGGGGCTATTTGTATCTCAACAACACTGCCTTCCCCAGCTTCATCTTTAGACTCCCCACCACTTTGCTCAGCAACTTTCCGCTCGCCAACCAAATCAACATTTAAAGGAATCGATTGCTTAGCCTTTGCCTCATAAACATAGCGAGGATTCTCGGCATCAGTAAGGCAATCGATCACGCTATCCACACCCTCTAATGCTTTCTTTTTTACATCATCCCGATGGTTATACCAGTCCACAGCAAGAAACAAAACAGCAAATCCAGCTACCACCGCATATTCAACAGCAGTCACAACAGGGTCATCATCCGACATAACATCACTACGAGCAATTTTGTTGACCACCCCTTGAATCCCTTCATACAAACATAAACCACCAACCGCCCCCGCAATACTCATTGCAAACGCATGAAAAGTCATTATTCTTTCTTTAGCTCTATTACACGCTTCCGACATCGACCACCCCAAGTTTTTATTTAACCTTAGGATAAAATAACATACGATACTTAGAGTAATATGAAAAGATATTGAAGCTGTTTTTTACCAGTTATTTAATTAAGTCATAACTAATGCGACGACTCCGTCACCACTCTTACCGCCTTGCCCAGGCGGAACATAAGGCGCCAGTTGAATCCCTGCAGAATCATCTCCACCACCACCACATTTATTCTCTGTAACTGATGTATCCTCAGCTGGCAGTAAGGGTGATATCGATGCACCTGTATCTTCGAATACTACCACCGCCATAGGGGCAAGCACTCCCGAAGCCGGCTTAGCTGAACTGATACATAAGCAACAAACACTGCGAGCAAATCTTGTTAACAAGCCTGCCTTAATTAGCGGCTCTTGATCAAATGCAGCGTCAATCACTTCCTGCATTGCAACGTTCAATTGCGTTAAACCCGTCATTATCGCATCTACCAAACAGCGATCACGTGATGTCTTATCATAGCCATTAGCCATAACAAAAGTATCAACTAAACCTTGCTTAAAGTCATTCACACGCTCAATAACAGGGCACTTATCAAAACCACTACTTGCCATTTCTATTTGTGACGCACACGTTGCTGCCAATGGTGAAACTTTTTCAAAAACCTCACGATTCTCACGAAAGTCAAACACATCAGTATCAGTAAATTTTACCTTCCCTGCTTTAAGACCACTTAAAAGGATATTGCCACTATTCACTGCATGAGCTTGATTATGCGAACGTGCAAACGACAAACCTACAACTAAACCAAGCGTCACAGCTACCAACAACATCCAGCCCTGAGTGGCATGATCATCTTCATTAAAAACATTGTCATTCGCGAAATAATTTGTCGCCACCATCGCCAACTCCGCTACACAGCGGCCACAAGACATACCAATAAAGGCAGAGGAAAAATACAGAAAAGAATGCCAATGCGAGCTTTTAACTCGCTTAGGACTCGAAAATACTGAATTTTTCATAGCGGAACTCCCAATCGTATCTGCAACGTGGAATTTTACTATGATAGTATTATGGTATCATTAACCGAATATAACCAAATGTACGCAACGTACTCAGAATTAATAAAAAATCGCAATTATTTATGATATGCTGTGCCGCAATCGAATGTGACAGGGATTGCCATGCATCAACGCCTACTACTTTTATGCCTCTGCAGCACGTTAACATCACCCCTTTTAGCAGGGCAAGCAGACAAACCCACCACCATATTAAGCAATCAACCAGTCACCTTACGACTCAGTTATGAGCAATTTAAGCTACCCGACAACTATCCATCAATGGGCGTTCTTGGTGCCCACGCATTAATAAACCTAACACGCTATTGGTATGGCGGCGTCGCATTTTATGGCGCTGTCAATGGCCGGTCCGGCGGCTTTTTTGCCATGAGCCTCGACGGTGGTTTACAACACCCAATCTATAAAAACTTATGGTTTGATGCCGGTGGCAGTATCGGCGCCGGAGGTGGCAGGCACTCCGCTGTCGGTGGCGGCTTCTATGTGCAACCACGTGCAGGGCTCAGTTATCACTTTAAATATTTTGACCTCGGCGTTAACTATAACTATGTTAAATTTGTCGACGGCAATATCGACAGCCACCAATGGGGGGCAACACTATCAGTACCTACCGACTTTAGTTACGCCAACCCAACACTGGCCGGAGAAACTGTAAATTCTGCCTACGGCCTCGCATTATCACGAAATTACATTGCACTATTAGCCAACGCCTATTTCCCCAACAAAGGCACACGCACTACCTCTGGTTATATCAACGATAACACCATTCAATTTATCGGCATGGAAGCCGGTCACTTTTTCACAAACAATTGGTTTATCTTCGGCCAAGCTCAAGGCGCCTACCACGGTCGCAGCAATGGCTTTGCTAATATCCAACTCGGCCCAGGCTTTAAATTACCAGTCGGTGCTAATGGGAAATTAAGCGTTATTGCAAAAGTCGGCCTTGGACCGGGTGGCGGTGGTGCCGTCGAAACTGCTGGTGGCTTTATTGTGCAACCAACGCTCGGACTGGAATATCGCTTTAACCAAAACATCGCACTTGAAGCCAATGGGGGCTACTTTACTGCGCCCTCTGGTGATTTTAATAACATAACCGCCGGTCTGCTATTGAAATATTATTTCGATAAAGCCAATCCAGCCAAAGAAAATACGGACACCATTGATCACCCACTAACCTACCAAGGTTGGCGCATCCGCTTATTAAATCAAACCTATTTCAACCCTCGCAATGATCAAGGCGGCACTAACCCCAACATGCAATTAATGGGGATAGATGTCGATCGCTGGCTCAATCACTACTTTTATGCCACTGGCCAAACCGCCTTTGCATACGATGGTCGCGCTACCGGCGGTTACTTCTCTGGCATGATCGGCGTCGGCACACAATTTGCCATCAGCCACAGCGGTCGATACAGTTTATTTGCAGAGGCATTAGTGGGTACAGCTGGTGGCGCAGGCTTAGATATCGGCAGTGGTGCACTGTATGAACCCGTTGTCGGATTCAATGCACAATTGAATGAATACTGGGGAATACAAGCTTCGGTTGGTCGATTAATGGCCTACAGCGGCAAATTTAACACCACCACACTAAATGCTGCTATCAGCTACAGTCTCGCGACATTGGATTAACAACTGCCAAATGCTACACTAAGCGCTATGACATCACGCAGCAAATTTTATTTAGCTTTTTTGTGTATCATACTGACCGCCAGTATGTTTGTCCTTACTTTTGGTGAAATGCGATTTTGGTTTCTACTCTGGCTCATCCCTTTACCCGCTATGCTATACAGCCAAGTCAGTAGCCTGCGTAGCACTATATTTATTTGCTTACTCTCTTATATTCTCGGCAGCACCGCGGTAATTTTTCATCGATATATTTTTTCGGTCTATCCAATACCATTTGCCCTAATACCTTCCCTGCTACATGGCATGGTCTTTACAATTGCCATTGTGCTTTTTCGCGTTTGCCTAGACCGGCTTCCTACGTTGCTACAACTATTCGTATTCCCAACCTTATGGACTGGCTACCAACTTATATGGTCCTATACCCAATTTACCTATTTCATCCATTTTGGCTTAAGCACCCAAGCCTACTATTTACCGCTACTACAACTTGTCAGTCTCACTGGCATCTGGGGAATTGCGTTTATTATTACTCTTTTTCCAAGCTGTATCTCAACTGCTATTTATCATATAAAGTCTCCATTGAAGGCAGCAATCCCACTACTCACTGGCGTCATTATAATAGGCGCAGCGCTTGGCTTTGGTTACTATCGCTTAGCTCACCCCATACAAACACGCCACATCAAAATCACTCTCGGGGCACATAACCCACAACACATGCATCAAATTGGCTACCCATCCAAATCCCAAATGGCTATGCGGATTCAACGCTACCCCAGCCTATTAAAACAAATGGCCAAGACCCAACCATTATTCATGCTTACTCCCGAAATCTGGCTACAACTCAACGATACAAATACATTATCTACACTGCAGTCGATTAAAAGCACTGCCAAACAAACCCATACCAATATTATTTCTGCCGTAAAGTTACTCGGCAATCAACAACCCAAAGTGAACGCTGCTTGGATCATCAACCAACAAGGAAAACTGGTCGGACAGTATAATAAAATACATTTAATCCCCGAGATCGAAAGCAATTTAGTTGCCGGTGTCAATTTACACACCTTCACCCTCGACAACGTGAAATTTGGCGTTGCCATCGGTGATGACCCCATCTTCGAGCAACCGATTCATAATTACGGGAAATTGAAAGGTCAAATCGTATTTGTTGCATCAGCTGACAATGGTATTCAACGCACTGGTCGTGAACGCCGGCAAATTGCCATTATGCACGCCGTAGGAAATGGCTTGGCATTAGCTCGCAGCGCAACCTTCGGTGAACTTACCCTCGTTGATGCCTACGGACGAATCATTGCCAACATGCCAACCAGCGCATCTGCAGTCACCACATTAACCGCAGCAGTGCCACTCGGTTTCGGCAATACATTCCACGCCAGACATGGTAATTGGTTCTCATGGGTTTGCTTGATACTGAGCCTAATAATACTCTTGGCATTATTACGACACAGTCGTAAAAATCATAACTCAGCGACTAATTGACGATAAGAAGTAATTATTTTTTTCCATACAGGGCCAGGCTTACCCGTTCCAATGATATCGTCATCAACCTGAATCACAGGCATGACTTCTTTTGATGAACCAGTTACCCACACCTCATCGGCATCACGTAATTCTGCTTCAGTAAATACCACCTCTTCTGCTGGTATTTTGTGTTGTTTTGCTAACAGTAAAGCCGTGCTACGTGTTACACCACCCAGTAATTGACTCGATAGCGGCCGTGTTTTTATCACGCCATCTTTAACAATAAATACCGCACTGGTCGAACCCTCAATAACCTCATTATCATCTATAATAATGGCTTCCATTGCACCTGCCTGCTTAGCTTCTCGCTGCATCAAGGTGGTTGCTAATAAGTTAGTTGACTTAATATCACAACGGCGCCAACGAATTTCGGGCACAGTAATGGCTTTAATGCCATCATCATGTCGCTTAACAATCGCAGGCGAACACTTAACGTAAACAGTGGGTTCAAGGTTTTCGGTTTCTGTATAACGTCGCCGCGTGGGAACACCACGAGTAACTTGAATATATATCGATTGCTGCTCACATTGATCAGCCATATCTAGCAACGTCTGAATAATCGCCAACCATTCCTGCTGTGACTTCACACATTCAATGCCAGCTTGCTGCAAGCTGTAAGCTAAGCGTCCCAAATGCTGTTCTAAATGAAACGGGCGGCCATTATAAACCGTCACCACCTCATATACAGCATCAGCAAATAAAAAACCGCGATCCATCACCGATACTTTAGCTTCTTCTGGCGGCATAAACTCGCCATTAAGGTACACAGAGATTTTCATTTAACAGACTCCTCGGCAATGTAACAGTTCGAAACAAAATAACGATGTATGGCTACATCTTGACTTAATTCAGGATGAAAGGATGCAACTAATATATTACCTTGCCGCACCATAACAGGTTGCTGTTGATGCCGAATTAATACTTGCACCTTTTCACTCAGAGATTTTATTTTTGGCGCTCGAATAAACACCGCTTCCACTTGATCAACATCTAAGGCAGCATCAACGACTGACAAATTTTCTATAAAACTATTCAGCTGACGCCCATAAGCATTACGCTCAACTTCTATGTCTATCAAACCTAAAGACATTTGCGAAGGCAATACTTTCTTGGCTAATAAAATCATTCCGGCACAGGTACCCAAAATGGTTTTACCCTGTGCGGCAAAATCGCGTATCGCCTGCAACCAATCAAATGGCGCCATTAATTTTAATAGCGTACTGGATTCACCACCTGGAATAATAAGACCATCTAACTCAGCAAGCTGCTCCGGCTTACGCACCTGACAATGTTTAACGCCAAGGCGCTCAAGGTGTGCTTGGTGAGCAGCAAAGCCGCCTTGTAATGCCAACACACCAATCACAATTAATCGCCTCGAGTTGCCAGCAACTCTTCTTCTGGCAATTTACTAATATCGATACCCACCATTGGCTCGCCTAGATTTTCTGATAATTTCGCAACCAAATCCGCATCATGATAATGCGTTGTGGCTTGCACAATCGCATGCGCACGCTTCGCAGGATTACCCGATTTAAAGATACCCGAACCAACAAATACAGTTTCTGCACCCAACTGCATCATCATAACCGCATCCGCAGGCGTGGCAATACCACCGGCAGCAAAATTCGGCACTGGTAACCAACCTGTCTTCGCTACCATTTTCACTAACTCATACGGCGCACCTAAGTTTTTTGCCGCCGTCATTAATTCTTCATCACCCATCGTGGTCAGTTCGCGCATCTCTTTTTTCATTTGACGCATATGACGCACCGCTTCAATCACATTACCTGAGCCCGCTTCACCTTTAGTACGAATCAATGCCGCACCTTCGCCAATACGACGCAACGCCTCACCTAAGTTACGCGCTCCACAAACAAACGGCACCTGGAAATCATGCTTATTAATATGGAATTCATCATCAGCCATCGTCAATACTTCACTTTCATCAACGTAGTCTACGCCTAATGATTGTAATATCTGCGCTTCTGCAAAATGTCCTATACGCACTTTTGCCATCACTGGGATAGTCACCGAAGCCATGATTTCTTTTATCATCTTCGGATCACTCATACGTGCAATACCACCTTGCTTACGAATATCCGCTGGCACACGCTCCAAAGCCATCACGGCCACAGCGCCAGCATCCTCGGCAATTTTAGCCTGTTCAGCATTCGTGACATCCATAATCACTCCGCCTTTTAGCATATCGGCCAAGCCCGTCTTTAAACGTAGTAAATTTTCGCTCATGATACTCTCCTGTGATGGCATAATTGCGCCGTATTGTTCCACAGGCATGGCAATGATGCAATCTTTATGGAGAAACAGCCGACGCCACAAACGCTACCTCATGATAACCACCATGCTCTACTACTTGGTCCATCAGATTCGACAACACAATCCGCGCTTCAGCCCCCGTTAATTGCTTAGTTAAGTCACTGTATTCATTGCTATTCACGTATAAATCACCCACTCGCGCCAACACGCCGGCATAAGTACGCGTAGCCAAGCCCAAGCCACGAGGCATGCTTCTATCCGCATCAACCGCCTCTTCATAATCCAAATACCCCGGAGCCACATCATCAGGCAATCTTATCGTGACATCAAACGCCTTAGCTAATAACAACTGACTAAAATCAAACGCCGCACCCATAGATGCAAAACGAATCGACCCTTGACGCTGAATCCGATATTCAAGATACAAATACAATAAACGCTTAATTCGTACTAATTTCTGTTCATTAGTAAGGTCCAATTTAATCACACGATTAAGATGGGCCTGCAATAACACAACACCAGCCACTCTTTTACGTGTATGCGCAGGAGGCGTAGTGCTTTTTTTAAATAAGTTATAACCTGAAGCAACAATCGACCGCATACCTTTCGGACACGTCCAATTATACCCACCCACACACTGACTCGAAGGAAAGTGATGCTTATAGCTCGAAGCGAAGCGCTGAAAAAAACTCACCACCGCCTCTGCTGTTTGTGGATTAGGCGCTGCGCGCAACTCATCTAGCACAGCGCTCGGCCTTGCTATAGATGTCATATCTGGCACGGTCGCGGCATTTGTATTATTTCTCACCCAGACTCCCTCCCACTGGCTTCAATAAACCCCCAGTTTACTCACCTCCCTGACTTTCAGCTACGCACACATAACAGCCTGGTTGACGAACGAAATGAACAAATAAGCAATATTAACAACGCCAACATAACGTTAATTGTCGCAAACATGTCGACATCTTCGGGAAAAATACCTATAATTTCGAGCAAATAACAGAGAGTAATCGGATGGCAGATATCTTAGTTCTACATGGCCCCAATCTGAATATGTTAGGCCAACGCGAAAATCAGCATTATGGTACCACGACACTGGTGCAAATCAACCAGCAACTGATCGCGCGCGCGCAAACACTCGGACACTGTATAGATACTATGCAAACAAATGCCGAGCATGACCTCATCGATGCCATACAACAAACCAATGCCAATATACTCATTATCAATGCCGGCGGATATACACATACTAGCGTAGCCTTACGAGACGCAATCCTCGCACGGCAACTACCCACCGTCGAAGTGCACCTCAGCAACATAGCAGCACGCGAACCCTTTCGCCATCAGTCCCTGCTTAGCGATATTGCCCTCGGCACAATCCAAGGTTTTGGTGCCCACAGCTATCTACTCGCATTAGAAGCTGCCCACCACTATTTAACAACTCACTGCAGCCAGAAGGACACCGTCAATGGATATGCGTAAAATCAAAAAACTAATCGACCTCATCAACGAAAGTGGTGTAGGCGAAATTGAAGTCACCTCCGGCGAGGAGTCAGTGCGAATCAGTCGCATGCCGGCCGGCCAACCAGTGGCACCAATACAACAACCTGTTTATGTCCAAGACAATACAACACCAGCACCGGCCACAGCACCCACTAAAAAAATGGATACTTCTGGCGATGCCCCACAGCAAGCCGATGGCCACACACTGGAATCACCAATGGTTGGTACGGTTTACCTTGCCGCCACACCCGGTGCCAAACCATTTGTTGAACTTGGACAACACGTTAATGTGGGCGACACCGTCTGCATTATCGAAGCAATGAAAATGTTCAACCAAATCGAAGCCGATAAATCAGGCGTTATCAGCGCACGCTTAATTGAAAATGCTGAACCCGTAGAATACGAACAAGCACTGTTTGTAATCACTCCAGACGACGAATAAACCGAGGTTAGCCATGTTTAGTAAAGTACTCATCGCCAACCGCGGCGAAATCGCGCTCCGCATCCACCGTGCCTGTAAAGAGCTCGGCATTAAGACTGTTGCCGCCTATTCCACTGCCGACAAAGAGTTAATGCATGTACGCATGGCTGATGAAGCCGTGTGCATTGGCCCCGCCAACAGCACTAACAGTTATTTAAATATTCCCAGCGTTATCAGTGCTGCTGAAATCGCGCACGTAGATGCCATTCATCCAGGCTATGGTTTTTTGGCTGAAAATGATGAATTCGCTGACGCCATTGAACAAAGCGGATTTACCTTTATTGGTCCCGATGGTGACACCATCCGACGCATGGGTAATAAAGTTTCCGCCATTAAAAGCATGAAGGCTGCCGGCATTCCTTGCATACCAGGCTCAGATGGCGAACTCGGCACAGATGAAGCCACCAATAAAGCCATAGCAAATAAAATTGGTTACCCTATTATTGTCAAAGCCGCTGGTGGTGGCGGTGGACGCGGCATGCGCGTCGTTCATGAAGAAAAAGATCTAATTAACACCATTGCTACTACAAAAACCGAAGCTGCCGCCGCTTTCGGCACCAGCTCAGTCTATATGGAAAAGTTTTTAGTAACCCCTCGCCACATTGAAATTCAAGTCATCAGTGACGGCCAAGGTCATGCTATACATTTAGGTGAGCGTGATTGCTCAATGCAACGCCGCCACCAAAAAGTCATCGAAGAGGCACCAGCACCAGGTATTACTACCGAAGAACGTGATAGGATTGGTAAGCTATGTGTCGACGCCTGCTTAGAAATAAACTATAAAGGCGTTGGTACGTTTGAATTCCTATATGAGAAAGGCGAGTTCTACTTTATTGAAATGAACACACGTATCCAAGTCGAACACCCTGTAACTGAAATGATTACCGGCATCGATTTAATTAAAGAGCAAATCCGTGTTGCCGCTGGTATTCCGCTGCGCTTCAAACAATCAGACATTAAGCTGAAAGGACACGCAATTGAATGCCGCATAAATGCTGAAGACCCAAAAAACTTTACACCTTCTCCAGGCAATATCACCATGTTTCATAGCCCAGGCGGCTTAGGCGTGCGCATGGATTCACATATTTATACTGGCTATCGCGTGCCACCTTATTATGACTCACTAATTGGCAAACTAATCACTTGGGGAGAAACTCGTGATATTGCCTTGGCTCGTATGAATAACGCACTCGAAGAACTATTCATCGACGGCATAAAAACCAATGCAGCACTGCATGATGAATTAATTAATGATGAGGGCTTTCGCTCAGGCGGACAAAACATTCATTACCTTGAAAAGAAACTACAACAAGAATCATAATGTATGACATCTAAACCTCAAATATGGTATCAGCTCAGTATTCATTGCACCGCAGAGCAAGCTGAATTTTTTGCTGATACCCTTCAAGCGATTGATGCACTCAGCGTGAGCCTGCTCGATGCCAAAGACCAACCACTGTTTCAGCTACAACCCGAAGACCAACCACTATGGCAAGACACACAAGTATTGGCTTTATTTAATTTACATTCAGAAGCCGAGCAAGCCTCTAACATACTGCAATCTCAGTCAAGTGAAACCTTAGACATCAACATTGAAGAAATCATCGATCAAGACTGGGTGCGAAAAAACCAGCAAAACTTTCCAGCCAAAGCATTTGGGACTGGTCATAACCCCTTATGGGTAATACCCAGCTGGGAAAAGTGTGGCGATTATTCAATGCCACAAATACGCATTGATCCAGGTCTTGCATTTGGCACAGGTACACACCCCACAACATCACTCTGCCTAAGCTGGCTCGCCGATCATTCGCCTTGCGGGCTGAATGTCATTGATTATGGCTGCGGCTCTGGCATTCTAGCATTAGCTTGCTTAAGCTTAGGCGCCGAACACGTTGCTGCCGTAGACCATGATTTACAAGCTCTCGAAGCGAGCCAAAATAATTTAGCACTTAACACACAGCTATCTGCTGACGATCTAGCGGTTTATTTACCCGAAGCTTGCCCACAAAATCCGGTCGACCTTGTAATTGCAAATATATTGGCTGGACCATTAATTGAAATGGCTGACAGACTGACTGCATTATTAAAACCGGGCGGCACATTATTATTATCTGGCATGTTATCTGAAGAAGTGGACAACGTTATTAAACATTATCCCTCATTATCAATGAATGAAGCGCTGCACACAGACGAATGGGCATGCATCAGTCTTTTGAACAAATCTTAGTTTTTTTTGCAGCTGCTTTTGATTTTTTTAAACTTTGCGCAAGCATTTTCACCAGCTCCTCACTAGTGCATGGCTTTGCAGCACTCCAAGTAGCTGTTCCATAGTAACATGGCGGCAATGTTTTCTCTTTCCCCACCAAATCCTGTAATTTTTGCGCTACCATTACCGCATCTTCATGCTCGCAAGAGGGCAATAATACAATAATATGCCTATCATCAAAACGCATCATGCAATCAGAACGACGCAAGGGAACAATTATAACCTCAACCAATTTACGCATCATTGTATTAATGGTTTCTAACACATAATCATTTGCATCCACTTCAATCATGATCGAGGAAATTGAATAAGACAATCTTCCAGCCAATACAAACTGATGGCGCAACCACTGCCACAGATAACGCCGATTATAGAGCGTAGTAGCATGATCAATGTCTTCAGTAAATACTAAATTATCAGCAGATTCTATTGCATGTGATGCCTTAACAACGTTCATAGTAACGTCCATTATGCATACCATCACAAAGCGTTCTTTATTATCATCCTCAACTGGCATCAATTCTATATGCTGCTGCATATATGGCAGCCCATAAGGCTCCATGCCTAGTACCTTAATGGGTATCAAATAATGATTTAACACTTGAGAAAGCACTTGCGACATACCATGCTTTAAAACCATTTCAAACGCCCAGGTAAATCGTGGACTACTTGACTGAGAAAACAATTCGGTTATTTGCTTACCCTGCGCATGTTTTTCACTAATAGTTGTTTTTAATTCTAACCATTGGTTCCAGGAGACTATCTCTCCTTCTTTATTTAACAGCATAACACCTAGCGGCATTTGCGATAACATTTGTTGCTCAATTAACTCTTTGCGCATCGCCATCACTTACTCCACCTAGCAACTGAGCTAGTTTATCCGTAACATAGTCCATAGAAGGTACCGTAAATGTAATTAATAACGTACCACCAACATCACGCTTATAGGCCCTCATTTCAGTATTAATTACTATTATTGTTTTATATTCTTTGCCATTGGTGTTAGATATCCCACTACATAGTCTACCGGCGTCTGATTCAAAAAAAGTAGGAACCGTGAAACTGATATCTTGGTTTAAAAAATTACTCATTGCACATAAGCAAGCTGAGATTATTATGTTTCCAATTTCTGTTACTGCCTCATATTCAAATTTACTTGTATCAACCCCGGCCAAAGTTTGTATACTACCCACCAACGAAGCGACTAATGCTCTACTCTCATCATTATGAAACAGTAACAGAGCAGAACCAGACAACTCCCCTGATAGCATCTGCCTTACACAGCTAATTTTTTCATCGTTTTCAAGGCCCAACACTTCAGGCAGTTTATTTATATCTGCAAGTTGAACCTCAGGCACAGTAATAACAACTTCATCATTCAGCAAAAGTGATAGCTGTTTAGCGGCCTGGCTAACACCGATATTACATACCTCACTTAAGGCATCTCGCTCCATAGCTGTTAATGGTCTCATTAGAGTTCCTCACTTGCAACACACACACGGTTGCGCCCTTGGTTTTTTGCTTGATATAGCGCATCATCAGCCAGTTTCAATAAACGATTATGATCACTTTTACATTCACCACTCCAGCATGACACACCAATTGATGTAGTTAATTTACCCGGGGGCAAACCTGCCACACTCAAAGTTTCTATACGCTCACGTATCCGCTCTGCAGCTTGACGCGCCATTTCTAATTCAGTGTGTGATAGCAGCACCAAAAATTCCTCGCCGCCGTAGCGCACCAATATATCGCTATCGCGCAATGTCGTTGCGACATATTTTACGAAAGCCACGAGCACCTCATCACCCTTGTCATGACCAAATTCGTCATTAATAGATTTGAAATGATCAAGATCAAATAACAAACAAGAGATTGAATAATGATACCTTTCAATCAACTTAGCTTGATGCATTAACCACTCGGTTAAAAAGCGGCGATTGTAAGCATTAGTTAATGTATCTCGATGCGAGTCTTCTTCTAGCTTAAACGCAACTTGTAGTAATGTATTTGAACGAATCACATTTTCAGTCATATCAATCAATAGTATTGTAGCGGCTTGCGTTCCATCGGGAAGCTCTACAGGAGAAAGATAAACCTGCTGAGGCATAAACTTAACATCCTCTTCACCTGCATAACTCACAGGGACTGGAATTAAATAGCGATTTAATGCATACGACATTACTTGTTCAGCTTTATGTGTCACAACTTGATCTAATGCCCAGCAAAAACGTGCATTTTGAAAGGTTGGAAACAGTTCTTCCAATGTTTTATTTGCAGCCTGCTCACTTGAAATTTCGGTATGCTGTGTCATCCATCGATTCCAAGCATGTACGCGATGACCTAAATCAACAATAAATATACCTACCGGAACAATATTAAAAGCTTCTTCATACATGTTTTTCATGAGGCATTCCCCTCACCTAATTCGGATACTAATTTTAGCAACATATCAATTGAATCGCTGTCAAATAAATACAACAACATGCCGGATACACGTTCATTATCGGAATCAAGCTGGGTTACAATAGCAACCACCGGGGTATCTTTTGACTCGTTTTTAGATAACAATTCTCGTAGTGAATATTCATGGTAAACAGGAACCGTTAACAGAACTTCTGACTTCAGCATATCAGCCAAGGAACTGATACTTGCCGAAACAATAATATTTCCAATTTCAATCATAGACTCTTGCTTATATACATCCGCATCTGGAGCATCCATACCACCAAAACCCTGTAGAACTGTTTCAACTAAAACTTTACAATCAGAGCTTGTAAATAGCAGCAATGCTTGCCCTTTAAAACAACCCGTCATATTTTGACTTACTGCCACTAACACCTCATCTCGATCTTTGTTTAACAGTTCAGGCAGGTGATCGAGGGTTGAGAGCGTAACAATAGGTACTTCAACAGAAATATTATCTTTCAATAATATAGATAGCTGTGACGCTGCGCGACTTGTGCCAACATTGCACACTTCCGTCAAGCTATCCCGCATTTGGTCAGTCATCATCATGGTCTAAGCCTTCCAATACCTGAGAAACTTTTTCAGGTGTTACTGGTTTTTCTACGAAAGCAACAAAACCTATAGATTTTGCACGATCAACAACGCCTTGTTGCATATTTGCCGTCATTAAAACAAATGTTGTAGCAAAGCCCGTATTTAAAATCGACTCAGCAATTTCAGTCCCCGTTTTATCTGGCATATTATAATCCATGACACATATCTGAGGTGAAACTTCTTCCACTTGCTTTAAGGCTGACGCCTCATCATTCGCATCATACAATTCATACTCACCATTTTTTGGCATGCATGCACGCAGTATTGCTCTTGATGTGGCACTGTCATCTACTACCAATACCTTTTTCATACCCTTCCCCTTTTCCGAGAATCTTGAACATTTGTAATATTATCACGTATAGCCTGCGCTATTTCATCATCAGGCAACTGCATAGACACCGCATCTAATTTCATTGCTTCTTTAGGCATCCCATACACAACACAAGTACTCTCATCCTGTGCAATGGTCATACAATTCGCTTTACGCATTTCGAGCAAGCCCTTAGCACCATCTGAACCCATCCCAGTTAGTAAAACACCCATCGCATGTCCTGGGCATACTTCAGCAGTTGATTTAAATAATTCATCAACGGCAGGGCAAAAACTTACCTTCTCATGCTTATCAACCAATACAATATGCAAAACACCATCTTTGCGGCCTACATGAGTGTGCTTACCATAGGGTGCAATATAAACAACCCCTGGGCGCAGGACCTCGCCTTGCTCTGCAACTTTAACAATCAATTGACTGACATCGTTTAACCAGGTGGCCAAACCGTGCGTAAAGCCTTCTGAAATATGCTGGACTATAACAACAGGGCTAGGTAAATTAACAGGCAATGCGCGCAATATCTCACCCAGAAGTGCTGGACCTCCAGTAGAGGCACCAATAGCGACGATTTCATTAAATACCTTTCCAGCGGCAAGGTGCTCATTACCATCATCCCTGGCTTTATCTGACAGTTTATCTAATTTCTTTATTGATTTGCGACGCGTCACCACTTTGATTTCATGGTAAGCGCGCAAACAATTTATTAAATCAAGCTTAACCGTCTCATAATCATCACCATGCAAGCCAGGTGGCTTTTCAATAACACCTAGTGCACCTGCTTGTAATGCATTAAATGCAATCTTAAGATCTTCATCATTCACACTTGCACTAACAACAAGTATTGGAGTTGGACATTCATTCATAATAATTTGAGTGGCCTCAAATCCATCCATAATCGGCATACGAATATCCATGGTAATCACATTGGGCTTAAGCTGTTTAGTTAATTCAACCGCTTGCAAGCCATTTTCTGCTTCACCAACAATTTCAAACTCATCCTCATTTTCAATTAAAGCACGCAGTAACATTCTTACTACTTTTGAGTCATCCGCAATTAATACCTTAATCATATCAGTTGCTCCACGGTTTTAAGCAGGGCTTTAGTTTCAAAGGTGTTTTTAACAATATAAGCATCTGCTCCCACCTCAATTCCTTTTCGCTTATCATCATCACTCTCCAATGAGGTCACTATTATTACTGGAATGTCTTTATAGCGGTCATCACCCTTTATCAATGATGTTAATTCAAATCCGTCCATATGTGGCATTTCAACGTCAGTAATAATTAAATCATACTCGTGTTCATTAATATTTTTCCAGGCATCTTCTCCATCCATTGATGCATCCACTTCATAGCCTTGAATATTTAGAATATTAGTCTCTAATGTTCGAGTAGTAATCGAATCATCAACAACTAAAATTCTAGCGACTTCCAAAACGTCAGTAGATTCTAACTCTTTCTCTTTCTGGACTAATTTTGTATTAGTCAATGCTAACGATGAATCCACCAAGTCCAGTGGATTTAAAACAATTATTACCTCACCCCTACCCGTGAGCGTTGCACCCGAAATATTACGTACAGAAATTAAAGGGTTTGATAAGTGCTTTATAACAATCTCACGCTCACCGTGAATAGCATCCACAACCAAAGCTACCAACTGCCAACCTTTCTGCAATACAACCACTGGGAATTGCTTTTTATTACCAATAGGGCTCTGTATTTCAAGGGCATCTGATAATTTTCGCAATGGAATAGGTTTGTTTTCATACATGATAACCAGTCCCGCCTCAACCTCCAGCACATCCGTTTCATCGACTGATAAAATGCGCCCTATTGATGTAGTTGGAATTGCAAAGTCTTGGTTATTGACTTGCACTATCACACCGCGATCAGAAACCAAGGTCAGTGGTAGCGTCAGTGTGAAAGTAGTTCCTTTATTTATTTCAGTTTTAATTGAAACAGTTCCTTTCAATGCTTGAATATTCTCCATCACCACGTCAAGTCCAACACCACGACCAGATAAGCTAGTAATAATTTCTTTTGTTGAAAAACCTGGTCTAAATATAAGCCCAAGAATTTCTTCCTCACCGTAAGTAGACACTTCCTCTTCAGATATAAGCTTTTTATTTAAAGCAACTGTTTTAATTTGCTTTGCATCAATGCCCTGACCATCATCCTTCATTTCAATTACAATATTGTCACTCTCACTGGACACAGTAATTTCAATATTCCCTGCCTCAGGCTTACCAAGCGCCTTACGCATTTCAGCACTATCTATCCCATGATCAATAGCATTTCTTAATAAATGCATTAATGGATCTTTTGCCTGAGCAAGTACTGATCTATCAATCCGAATATCTTCACCATGCAATGTGAGCTCAACATTCTTATTAAGCTCTCGCGCCATATCCCGGGCAGATCGCAACATAGGCGTTAAGACTGTTGCAACCGGAACCAATCGCAATGCTCTTACCTTATCTTGCAATGCAGCTGATACCAAACCTAATCCACGAGCAGTATTATTCACATTACCGTGCATTTTTTTCAACATGCTAGTGGCCGATTGAAGACCATCAAAACCACTATGGAACAATGCAGCTAATTCATCTGAACCTTGTTTATCACCAGTCCGCTTACTTAGATAAGAAGCCGAATACCATGTATCTGAAATATGTGATAACTTTGCTTTAAGAATTTGCATCTCATCATAATAATCATCCAGCTCTAACTTGACGCCTTGTAACTCATCAGACAGCACAGTCACCTGGTCAATTTTATTAACATCCACACGTATTACATCTGTACTCAAATCACCTTTTACATCAAACTCGCCGCTATTCTCTTGAGCTAAAGTTTCAGCATCCGATTCTTCAGCGCTAGCATCTTTATCTAACTCTGTTGCAGTTTCATTAGACTTTGTACTTTTACAATCATTAATGCTAGATGACAAATCAACTAACTTTTTAACAATATCACTATGATCAACGGTAGGAGCTTTATTATTAATATGCCCATCTAGTAGACTGCGCATTACATCGATGGCCTCAAAGAAGACATCTATAATATCAGAGCTTATCTCTTTATTTTCTTGACGTATTGTTGAAAAAATATCTTCCATATGATGGGAAACATCGCCTATCGAATTTATTTCAACTCCACGAGATGCACCCTTTATTGTATGAGCTATACGAAATATTTTATTAATTAACTCACTTCGATCAGTTGATTTTTTTGGCTTTTCTAATTCCAATAAGCTCTCAGTGAGCTCTTCGATCTGCTCATCAAATTCACCCTTAAAGGTTTTCATTAATTCCTTATATATTTCCGGATCAAATTCCATAACATTATCACCTTTACAATATTTTAAGCTCGTTCGCCTTCACTTTCATTTGAGCTTAACTTATATATACTAGCCGCTGACCGTAGCTGCTCAACTACAACTCCAAGATTCTCGGCTGTCTGTTTTGACTGCTCTGATGCTGATACAAACTGACTGGTAACTTTGTTAATCTCAGACATAGCCTCAGCAATTTGATCAATACCTGTGGCTTCTTGCCTTACCGCAGCAACAATTTGTTGTGATGATATCAACGACTCCTGTATAACCTCACTAAGTGAATGCACCACCTCACCCGTTTCCTCAACAGCATGTATGCCGGCATCTACTTCCTTGTTTCCCTCTTCAGTAGCCATCACCGCTTTATCCGTCGCAATTTGGATTTCTTGTAGTATTTTTTGCACTTGCTCTGTCGCTTGTTGCGACTGCTCAGCCAAAGCCTTCACTTCAGATGCAACTACAGCAAATCCTTTACCAGCATCCCCCGCTTTCGCTGCTTCAATTGAAGCATTTAACGCTAACAATTTAGATTGTTGAGCTAGCCCACCCACAGCCTCGGTAGTCTCACCAATTTGTTGGGTTTGTTCTGATAACGCTAAAATAGACTCAGCAATTGCTTCTACCTTTTTACGAATAGTACGCATACCTGTAACCGCGTGCTCAATCGCCTCCAATCCTCGCTTACCCTCTGCCTTCGTTTTTTCAGCTGAATCACCTAATGAAACT
This sequence comes from Coxiellaceae bacterium, assembly GCA_029210045.1. Taxonomy (GTDB): domain Bacteria; phylum Pseudomonadota; class Gammaproteobacteria; order Coxiellales; family Coxiellaceae; genus JARGNX01. The sequence goes on along the minus strand of JARGNX010000003.1, from coordinate 228,028 downwards.
GCTTTTTCGAGAGTTTGCTTTGATGTAGCCCTAATTTCTTCAATAATCGAAGTTGTTTCATTTACCGAAGAAGCTTGTTGAGAAGCACTCGATGCTTGAGCAATCGCCGTATTTTGCACTTCATCTAAGCTACTACCTAGTTCAACCGATACACCAGCAATTTTCCCCGCAATATCTGCCAAACCATCTGTCATCGAATTAAGGTGAATACCAAGTTTTGTTAAATCATCATCTGAAGACCCATTTAAAATAACACGTTCCGTCAAATCACCATTTGCAATTTGCCCCACTAAACTACGGTACTCTGTAATTCTTTCTTGTGTCACCTCAAGCAAATGATCTGCTTGTTCTTGAGCTGACTTAATTTTCTCACGCATTTTAAAATCTTCAGTGACATCACGCGCAATGCCTGTAAAGTATCTAACGCCACCAATACGCATCTCCCCAATCGACAAATACAGCGGGAAAGTCGAGCCATCCTTACGCTGGCCCTCCACTTCTCGCCCAATGCCAATCACTTTTTTTACGCCGGTATTCATATAATTTTGCACGTAATTATCATGGTCCTTTGCATATTTTTCTGGCATTATCATCTTAATGTTGTTTCCAATCACTTCCTCAGCATTGAAACCAAACATCAACTCAGCACCTTTATTAAAGGACTGGACTATGCGCTCTTCACTCATCGTAATAATTGCATCAACTGCAGTATCAATAATTCCAGACGTTCTCTCTTTCTCTGCTTGAACTTGCTTTCTAACTTCTACATCGGCTGTAATATCGCGTGCAATACCAGCGAAATAACGTTCACCACCTACCTTTATCTCGCCAATAGATAGCAGTAATGGAAACGTGCTGCCATCTTTTCGCATACCTTCAACCTCACGACCTACTCCAATCACCTTTTTTATACCCGTATCTAAATAGTTCTGTACATATTGCTCATGGTGACTTGAGTATTTATCTGGCATAATCATTTTAACATTTTTACCAATAACTTCTTCGGCCCTATATCCAAACATTTTTTCCGCGGCTGGATTAAATGACTGAACAATTCTATGTTCATTAATCGTTATAAAGCCATCAACTGCGGTATCGATAATGCCACGCGACATAGCTTCATTTTTCAGAAATGTTTTTTGCAATTTACCCATTTCAAACATTAATGACCCTAACTCGTCATTAGAATCACTTATAAGATCAACCTCTTTTTCACCTGATTGCAGCTCTTCAACATTATGTTTAAGCTTAGAAACCGTATTTTTCAATCGCGATGACATTTTATAGGCTATTCCAAACCCAAAAACCCAAGCCAATACTAATAATGCCCACTCAACTACCAACATTGCACTGTAGGACTCACCTGCTTGCAAAGACCATTGTATGGTAGACAGCACTACTGTTGCAGTAAAGGCTAATAGAACCAAACCAATACCCCAGAACAGCTTTGATGTGAGAGTCCAACTTTTTTTGTTCATGACACATACTCCTATTTCAAGTCGCCCGTTGTGCAACTTTTAAATTCTCATCTGACAATATGGCAGGAATATCTAGTAATGTAACTCGGCCATCTATTATTCCTTTGACATAACTTAGATTTTTAACGCCCGCTGATTTTAATGGGGAGGCTAATTCATCTACTAGGTAATTTTCATTACCGTATATTTCATCCGCTAAGATACATGTTGTGTAATCAACCTGACCACACGAAACAACGATCACCCATATATTTTCGGACTTCAGTGTAGGGGGCTCTAATGAAAACAATTTTTTTAAGTCGTATACAGCTAACAATGAACTACGACGATTAACGACACCAGCCACATGATCCGGCACACATGGAACATAGGTTATTTCATGTGGGTTTAGTATTTCTTCGACGTACTTGTAGCTAATCGCATAAGATTCCGTATTACCTAACCTGAAATGAATATATTCTTCTTGATTTATATGCTCATTACTATCTTGTTGTAAATATGCCTTTGCGCGATCTTCTAAAACAGACAGCTCATCGCTACTACTAAATTGATTTAATAATCGCTGATACTCACTTGATGATGCTGATGTCAAATCGCTCATTGCACTCTACCTTGATCACTTCGTTCAATTTCATCTTTCAAAACCTCACGAAATTCACTGATAGTTACACCAGGCATATCTATTAGATTTTTTTCAGGATCAAGATCATTAGCCATTGTTAAAGCTGATGCCATCATTTTCCTTCCCGAATCCACATCACCTTGCAATTTCATACAAACACTTAATTGATAGGCCGCCTCAGGAAATTGATTTCTTAAAAATAGTGCGCTTTTAAAGAATGCCCCAGCATCTGAGAATTTTTTAAGGCCCAAGCTTATTAACCCTTTGATATAATAACTATCAGCATCAAATTCATCTTGTTGTATACATTTCTCAATCATCTCAAGACCTTTTTCGTATTCTGCAGAATTAGCACACTGCAGAGCTATTTTTTGTAGTGTCGATACCTCTAATACCTCTTCCTTTTCTACAGCCCCTTCACTTACACTATCAACACTTTGACAATTGATGCTCTTTGCGCTGACTTCCTTCTCACTACTGGGCAATGTGTCACTGATTATAGGATAGATAGTCTGTTTTTTCTCAAATGTCTTCTCAACTTTTACCTGTTTATCAATATGTTCTTTAGCCTGTTTATAATAAATAACACCTTTATTACGACAAAGTTCAGCACCTTCTATTTGATTATGAATAATATCTGAAGGGCCTAGCATCAATATGCTATCTTTATCCATGCACTTGAGAAAACTTGCTATGATTTTGGTTACAACATCATAATCGAGGTAAATAAACACATTACGGCATAAAATCAAATCAATACCAGTTTTGCAATTCACCACTAACGGATAGCGATCAAATTCCTTAAGATTAAGATGTGAAAACTTGGCTATTTTTCGCACCTGATAAATGAGTTCTGATTGCGCACCATCAGCAGGCTCGAAGTATGCGCTTTGAATACTCTCTGGGGTGGTTCTAAATGACAAATAGCTGTATTTACCTGCACGAGCCCTTGCTAAAACTTCCTCATTAATATCAGTACCTATAGCGTAAATATCCCAAAGCTCATTATCTGGAAGCAACATATCTAGCATGATCAATAAAGTGTACAGCTCCTGACCATTAGAGCAGCCCGCACTCCAGATCCTCAACTCATGACGCCCCTCTGCACGACGCTTTCTTATCAATTCTGGTAAGAATGCTTGCTGCAAGAAATCCATTTGGCTTTGATCCCTAAAAAAATAACTTTCATCAACTGTAATATTGGCACATAAGTCTTTAATTAATGGTGAATTTCCCGAATCGAAACATAGCTTATTTAAATACTCATCAATATTTGAATAATCTTTCGTACCACAGATCCGAATGAGATATTTTTCTAATGAATCAGTTTGATGGGACTGTATTACAATCCCAAACTTATTTTCAATATATTTGCATATTAACTTAAGGGTATTTTCAGGAATGTGATCCACCTGCAACTCCTTCCCCAATATCAGACAAGCACATTAATTGCGGCACTTCTAACATTAAAGCTGAATCATTCCCTATATGTATCGTGCCTTGCAGTTGTTTTTTAGCAGTTATTTCAGGTAGCGCCTGAAGGTCTGAATGCTCAATATCGTACACACCCAACACCTCTTCAACTATTAAACCTAGCATTTTAGCATCATGATGCAACATAATAATTGGAGTCTCTAGCGAATACTTAAGCTCAATTGTTTCATCCAAATACTCAAGCAAATCTATCACTGAAACTTGCGTACCATAGTAATCCATTAACCCTTTGAAATAATTTGGCATACCAGGCACAGCTTTAAGTTGAAGTATTTTAATAACACGTAATACACAATCCAAATCACAACAATATAATTGTTTCGCCGAGGTAAACGTGAGTACTTGCATAATAGCTCTCCAGGTGCCACAGCTAAGATTATAGACTATAATAATCAAACCATTGTCGAGGGATTTATCATTGAAAATTTTAATTGTTGACGACTCCAAAACTAGCCTGCTTATAACATCGAAGCAACTGGAGCAACTTGGTCACACTACAATTTGTGTTAATGATCCTTGCGATACGCTAGAAACTTTTCAAAATAAAAAACCCGATTTAATCATACTTGACGTTGTTATGGACAAACTCAGTGGCTATGAATGCGCACAACAATTAACTGCATACAATAATGAGAAGGATGACTGGGTTCCTATAATTTTCTTAAGTGCCATGATTGATGACAGCGCCATTGTAGAGGGTATAAATGCTGGTGGCGATGATTATCTCACCAAGCCATTTAACACCACCATCCTCAAAGCTAAAATAAATGCAATGGAGCGTATCGCCAAGATGCGTCAAAAATTACTTGACTCAACTGATAAGTTTGAAAAGCTCTCACTCACCGACTCTTTAACCGGCTTACCCAACCGCAATTATTATGAAACCACTATTCAACACGAACTTGCAAATGCTGAGCGAACCAATACGGCGTTAGCGCTAATTTTTCTAGACTTAGACAAATTTAAAGACGTTAATGATACACTTGGACATCATTTTGGTGACTTACTATTGCAACAATCTGCAGCTCGAATACTGAATGAATTGCGTGAAGGTGATTACGTTTCGCGGCTTGGTGGTGATGAATTTTCTATCATATTACCTAACATTAACAGTCCAGATAACGCTGCAGCTGTCGCACAAAAAATCAATCAAGCATTAGCCGCACCATTTGATTTAGAAGGCAATGAAGCGCATATATCATCAAGCATTGGCATAGCCTGCTACCCTGAAGCGGGTCATGATGCCGAAACGTTGACAAAAAATGCCGATATCGCCATGTACCGCTCAAAAGCATTAGGACGAAATACGTTTCAGTTTTTTACCTCTGAATTAAATATTGCGCATAGTAGTAAAATGGAAATGGAACAATCACTAAATAAAGCCATCAGCAATAATGAACTCTCCTTAGCCTTACAGCCAAAATTTCAATTCTCACCTCAACGTGTCATAGGATTTGAGTTTTTATTACGCTGGGATCATCCGAAGAACGGACAGATACCACCTGATGATTTTATACCTGTTGCTGAAGAAACTGGTTTGATTGTTGACATCGGTGAATGGGTGATTACTCATGCTTGTGAGGCCCTAGCTAAATTGAAAACTTATACCACTCAAGAATTAACATTCGCAATTAATATTTCTCCCATCCAAATTAGCAAAGGTTCAATTTTTACATTGCTACAAAAAGAAATGGAGACTCATCATTTATTGCCCGAGCAACTCGAAGTTGAAATAACAGAGACTGCAATCATGGCATACTCAAAGTCGACTGAACAAGCATTACAACATTTACATGACTTTGGGGTTCGCATCGATATTGATGATTTTGGAACAGGCTATTCATCACTCAGTCACTTAAAACGCCTACCAATTGATGGTTTAAAAATAGACAAAGGATTTGTCACAGATATCCCTGAAGATGAAAATGATGCAGCCATTGTACGCGCTATCATATCGCTTGCAAAAGACCTCGACCTAAACGTAATCGCAGAGGGTGTTGAAACTGAAGAACAATTACAATTTCTCATCCAAAGCGGCTGCAACCAAGGACAAGGTTATTACCTTAGTAAACCCCTCGACTTTGACCAGGCCATTCAACTTTTAAAGCAGCAACAGTAACTTAAAAAATTAATTACACCACTCTTTTCATTAAAGGTGCTGCTTGGCTAAGTGCAGAATATAAATCTTTAGGGTCGGCAATATCAGGAATCATTGGTAGCGTTGTACCAAAACCATGGTCATTCGATAATTGATAAATATAACGCAGTACAGCGTAATCCTCTAAAGAAAAACCAACTGAATCATATATCGTAATTTCATCATCACTTTCACGGCCTGGGTGTTGACCACGAACAACTTTATGCATTTCTATACAGTGTGAAATATCATCCAAATGCTGTACCTCGCCTTCAATAGCCGTTTGTTCAGCAAACTCAATAAATATATTTCCTCGATCTAGAATACTCGCTTCGAATTCAGTTTTGCCCGGGCAATCTCCACCTAAACCATTAATATGTTGCCCGGGTTCGAGCCAATCATTAAACAACACCTGGGCTTTACGCTTATCTGCTGTGCACGTAGTAATAATATCCGCGCCTTTAACTGCCTGACGACCATTATCACACGCCACTAACTTAAGGCCGCTAGTTGCCATATTACGGGCGAATTTTTTCATTGCTTGGGGATCAACATCATAATACTGAATAGTATCGATACCACAAGCCACCTTCATTGCTTGCGCCTGAAATTCAGATTGTGCACCAGAACCAATCATAGCCAATACATTCGAATCTTTTTTCGCTAGGTATTGAGAAAACAATGCAGCAGTTGCAGCCGTTCGAAAAGCTGTTAGCAATGTCATCTCACTAATCATGAGCGGATAACCTGACTCTACATCAGCCAACATCCCCATTGCTACGATGGTTTGCAGATCTTTTTTAGGATTACCTGGGTGACCATTCACATACTTATACGCATAGTACTTTTCGCCACAAATAGGCATTAATTCCAAAACGCCATATGACAAGTGGGTTGCATGACGGGGGGATTTTTGGAATTTCTCCCAATCAGCATAATCAGCACGTAAGTACTCAATTAAATCCAATAAGAATTTTTCGATTGTTATTTCATGGACAATACGAGTGACATCATCAACGGTGACTAACTTTACCATGCGGTTAATCCTTGCTCATTATTTGGTGGCACAGCATATCACAAATGAGCCGGGGCATGAAGCCACTGCGTAATGCGCATAGCAGCAACTGGTTAGCTCATTTTCCTATGCCACAACCAATAGCCAATCAGTGCAATCACCACATAGGCGCTCATCTCTAGGCCATGCGCCGGCAAACCTTTATGAAAATATAAACCGATGTACATAGCATCAACAACTCCCCACAAAATCCAATTTTCTATGTACTTACGACAAACCATCCACTCAGCTATTAAGCTTAGCGTTGTGGTTGCGGCATCCCACAGCGGGACTTTTGACGGAGTAAAGTGCACCAACAGCTCATATACCGCTACGCAGCCTATGATAAAAATTAATAATAAAACCCCCACCTCTCGCCATTTAATATGACTAATGGGTATCGGCTTATGGTTCTTCCCACCGCGCCGCCATTCATACCAACCATACACAGTTAAAGCCAAGTAAATAACTTCTTTTGTCATATCGGCATATAACCCAGTACTAAAATACAAATAGCCATTAATTAATATCGCAATCAAACTAGCCGGCCAAGCCAACCAATGTGCTAACACATAAAAAACTGTAGATACTGATGAGAAAATAGACCCAAGCGGATCTAAAAAGGTATGGTGCTTCACTATGTTTATCCTTACGCCAGCATTATCTGGTTCAAGTTATGCGGGTATAATCTCAGCCACTATTCGTAGCACCCCAGTGTTTTATACCCACTCACGCGCAGGCAAGAAGTCCGTGTATAATTTCGCTTCGGCACTACCATCTGATGGCTGCCAATCGTAACGCCATATGACCTGTGGAGGTAGTGACATTAATATCGATTCCGTTCTGCCACCGGATTGTAAACCAAACAATGTGCCGCGGTCATAAACCAAATTGAATTCCACATAACGGCCACGACGATACAATTGAAATGCTTTTTGTTGCACATCACATTGATGATCTTTACGTTGCTTTACTATTGGCGAATAAGCCGGCAAGAAATGATTGCCAACGCTTTTCATGAAATTAAAGCTAACATCAAAATCCCACTCATTGACATCATCAAAAAATAAGCCACCAATGCCGCGCGCTTCCTCGCGGTGCTTTAAATAAAAGTATTCATCACACCATTTTTTAAACCGAGGATAAACATCATCGCCAAACGGCTCACAGGCTTGTTTTGCCATTTGGTGCCAATGCACACAATCTTCTTCAAAGCCATAATAAGGCGTTAAATCAAAGCCGCCACCAAACCACCATACAGGATCCATTCCTTCTGTTTCAGCAATAAAAAAGCGTACATTCATGTGCGTAGTAGGAACATAAGGATTCATGGGATGAATAACTAATGACACACCCAGCGCCTGAAAACTAGCACCGGCAATTTCAGGGCGATTTGCACTAGCTGATGCTGGCAACTGCTCACCAAACACATGTGAATAATTCACACCTGCCTGCTCAAACACTTCACCATCGGTTAGCACACGGGTACGCCCACCGCCACCAGATTCACGCGTCCAACTGTCTTCACGAAATTTCGTACTGGTATCGAGCTCTTCAAGCGCATTGCAGATTGTGTCTTGCAAACCCTTTAAATAGATCTCAACTTCTTCGACCATAGTTGCCGTATTAACAGTTGATGTAGCCACTGATTCCACCTCATATTTAAACTAAACCCAGCTCAGCAAAGCGCTCTTGACGATAACTCTCTGCGGTATATTTGTCGGATAATACAACATCGTCTTGTGGATGTAAAAATAATGGCATCGATAAGCGTGATTGCTTGGCTAACTCTCCCACGGGGTTAGCTACTCGGTGTGTGGTCGATGGATAGTAACAACTAGTCGCCTCCTGCAACATATCGCCGGCATTAACGATAATCCAATTTGGGTTGATAGGTACATCTACCCACTGACCATCAGCTATTTGCGCCTGAAGACCTTCCGCAGTGGCTGCGGGCAACAGTGTTAAAAGATCAATATCTTCATGTTGTGCCGCACGCACAGCACCTTCGGCCTCATCACCTCGTAATGGCGGATAATGAATCAAACGAAACAGTGTGCGATTACTGCCTTTTAACATCTCGGATAATGGCACTGACAAATGCTCATGTATATTTATTGGTAAATAACGATCCAGCCACATGAGCAAGGTCTCAGCCATATCACTTAACTCAGACATTAACTGAATGGTTTGTGGTCGCAAATAATCAGGACAACGCCCCCAATCATAAAGGTGATAAAATTCTTTGAGATCTTGTACCGCATGACCTTTAGCGGTCTCAGATAACTCATAACTGATATGGCCATCATGTGTAGCCGGATCAAATTCATAGTTATGTTTATCGTCTGACTTAAAAAATGCTTCCCAATCACGATAGCAATGATTAATCAGCTGCTGGTCAACCGGATGATTTTGCAAAACTCCGAAACCCGTTTCACGTAATGATGTTGCGAACTGCTGTGCGGCATTTGGTGATGTAAAATCGACTACTTGAATAGACATTAGTCCTCCTTGAACTTTTAACCCCTCCATTTGTCATCCCGCACTTAATGCGGGATCCATTGCAAACTACCACAAATGCCATGCTGTGAATATCAGATATCAATCAATGCTTAACCTAGATCAGTTAACAGTTAACAGATCGATATTGAATATTACATAAACTTGTAACATTTCTGTAAAGAAAGCTTGTCATAATCACACTACTCAAACTAACCAAAGGACTGGTCTGTTTATTTGACCCTGGAAATACATAAAATGATGATCATTAACTTTTTTAGCCAAACCCCGTTCAATAATCACCCCCCGCAAGGAGAAGCGTATGATGATTTGCGAAATAAACATGATGATAGAACCGTGCATACAAGCACGCGTATATGCCAGCCTGCAAAGCTACGCCAAACAAACGACGGATCACTCCGGAGCTCTGTATAGCCGCATCCAGCGCAACCAGGATTTACCGCAACAAATCACGCTCTACTTTGCGTTCGAAGATCACTTTGCTTTGCAATTATTTTTAAAGGCATATCCCAGCTGCTTACCACAGGATATAACCCAACAGTTTGGCAGCCAAGTGGCTGCCAATAGACGTGTGTTTGAGGTGGCTGAGGAATACGTGGCTTAAAACGCAAAGTGGTAAGCTAAATCCAAATAGCCTTGATACAAGAATGGCACATATTTAATCACTGGACCATCTGCTGCCTTGCCATAACCTGTGTAATACTGGAATGCAGTTTCAGCTGTAAGGTGACGATTGATAACAAAAATCATACCCACACCGAATGTAGCACCTACGTGATTAGTAGGTGGAAAAATATCTGGATATTCCTCAAAGCTACGATGCACAACCCCCAAGCCAGCACTGGCAAAAGCATAGAAGCTATCGGTATCTCTCACTGGGACGATGAATTTACCAACAAAGCCGAACGCATCAGTCTCCGTATGCAAGTAACGAGTTGTGGGATCAGCATCAGTTCTAAGATCATTATTCCAATAAATGCTCCACGGGTCGAATTTTAACGTTGTACGAGGAAAATGGCTGTAGCTAAATTCAAAAGCAAACATCTTACTAAATTGATAGCCAAGCATAAAACCACCGGTTACACCGGTATCATCAGCTGACACTGGACTCACTGACGACGCCGCCTGCCCTGGTAATGCAGTTAACATACTCCAGTCAGTCGAGCCGTAGCCAACCGAGGCGCCAATATAAAAAGGATAAGGCGTATTGAAGTCAACGGACTTTCTGCTCTCCCTAACAGCAATACCGCCTGCAAAACACGATAACGAAAGTCCAGCTAACACTATAGCTGCACAACTACGCGCTAAATTTTTCACGCCCACCCCTTGCTTATATTCTATTTATTGACAATTAAAACCCACAACCGCCATTGGCTACTGGGGCAATCGCTTGGTTTTGATAATTGACACAATTGTTGTAGATCGCATCTCTGTCTGCTGCGCTTAATCCAGCCGCGTCGGCATAACGCTTTTCATATGAACAACGAAAACCAACACTGCCTCGATGCAAGTTGCCTTTAATAAAGCCCCAAGCACAGCTGCCAGGTAAATTTATTTTGGTTTTCATTTGCTTGCAGCCATTTACAGCTACTTTAGCAAAACACGCCACACTTCTGTCATCCATTTTGCTCAAATCTTGTGAGCAAAAATTAGCTTGCTTCATTTGAGCACCCGTACAGGTCATCTCCAACAATGGATCGCCAGCGAGAACATTACCTGCAAATACACAGCCTGCTATCGCAGATAGCACTGCCATTGAAAATCTTTTCATCAATTTTTCCTCATAGTTTTTTCGTTGCGCTTAACTTCACTCACCGCGCTAACGATTCGGCCCAAAAAAAGGCTTTCAAGTATGCCACAGCAAGATTCAAAAGCAATAAAAAATATTATTTTTGAAAGATATTTGCGCAACTATTGAAATCTGGATAGCCAAGAACGCCGGTTGTCTTTACTTAGGTGAGCCGCTACAATAAGTTAACCAACAGGAACGCTTATTTAAAGGAATCCCATGCGCTCAATCGCTCGCCGACTATTGTTGACTGTTCTCGCCACCATTTGTGTACTAGGCTTAACAGCTTGTCATAAAGGGCTCCAGCTACCATCGCCACGCCCCTATACAGGAAGTACAACTGAGCATTACAACATGCTAACTGAGCTGCACAAACAAGGCGTAGGTGTGATTGAAGTTGGGTCAACGCTGACATTGATTTTACCAACGGATTGCTTCTTCCTGAACACTAGCACCGAAATGAAACCTTACCGCAAACGCACTATGATATTAATTGCGAAGTTGGTTAAGACTTACCCACAAACACCGATTACGGTTTCTGGTCATACTGATATTGTTTATACGCGCCAACAACAACAGAAGAACTCATTCTACTATGCACGCGCTGTTGCGGCTTACTTATGGAACCATGGTGTATCGATGCGCTATGTTCGTGTGATACCTGACTCGGCGAAGGTCAACGTGTCCACCAATAAGAACCCACGCGGCGCTGCAGATAATCGTCGAGTTGAAATCTATATTGGTTTAAAAGGAACGACTAAGCTAGTGCCAACTGATAACGTTGTGCTAACAGACCACAAGTAATCATATTCAGAAACTGCACTAAGGTGGTCAAGCCTTTATAGTCATAAGGCAGCATTGCTGGTGCAGTGCTCTCAACCGTAACTGCAGTCACCTGCCGCTCAGCTTCATTAATGATTGTACTGGCCACTAGCACCACTTGCTCTGCACTCATTTTGAGTTGTTTTCGAATCTCTAAAGCCGCCATTTCCATATCACCGCAGGCATGCTCCCAGCAATCGCGCATTTGATAAAAAGTATTTACAACACTGTCGTAAGTATCTCGACTGAGATCACCATTATCTTCTTGAACTACCGCTATTTCTAGCTCGTGAGCCATCTTATTACTTATTGCACTATGTACATATACCATTAGAACACCTAGCCAATTAATCATTCACATATATAATCATTAACTACAGTGTAAAACTCGAAACTTAACGAAAACTTAAGAAAGCAGGGCCGTCCGCAGATATTTAATAATGTTATCAATGGATTAGATTGTAATGATAATGTAACTTTCTGCTGTCTATGGTTGCTATCAAGTCGTGAATACAATGGCCTACAACGCTGTACTGTGGTTGTTACCAAGGCGCACAGCTTAACTCGTGCCATCTCAATTACAATTACAATTACAATTACAATTACACAATGAGCATAACTGACGATTTTTTAACTATTAATTTAAGCCAGGATTGTCCACTAATAAACCTAAGCCGTTTAGCGTTCAGTAGTGCGGCAAGGTTGGATAAAAAGGGCGATTAAAAAAGAGGATTTTATAAACATAACTAACGATTTTTTAATCGCCCTTTTTATTCAAGATTGTCCACTAATGGACGTTAAACCTAGAGCCGCCAGTCGGCCTGCATAACATTGCCTGACTGAACCGTCATCCGATTCAACGACAAAGGAGTCGTATAGTAAAAGATATTACTCCAATCATAAGCAAATGTTTCGAGGGTGTTATTCGCAAACACGCTAGCGTCAGAATGTTCGCGGGTAGCGATCATTAGATTATTCGTGCGTAAGTATTGACCTGCATATTGCTGCTTATTGTAGAGACGAACACGCATATCGTGAACGACACCAGCGAGTCGAATCATACCGGAGCCTGTGCCAAGCATTTGCATATGATGGCTTTGAATCCAAGAAATATCGATGTCACCACTCCCGCGCGAGTTAAGCCAGTTGATGGTCATTTTTCCATCTAGGTGCATATTGCGTGTGCTGTCATCATCGATAGCCATACCGTTGCTCATAATATGATCGCCAACCACTAAAACATTTCCGGTAACGAATAGACCATTGAGCTCTTTGACATTGACATCCATATGCATGGTTTCGCCTTTGTTCATCCAGTTTTCGTTATCGATATAAAGTACGCCATTATCAACCCATAGTACGGGTACTTCTTGTTTGGTTTTTTTACCACGGTTAACGTATTCGTGATAATTTTCTAGGGTGACACTTTGATACGCCTTACTGCCGTGGATAAACAGATCGATATTGCCGTTGGCAACGATAGCGTAAAACGGGCTAAGTTGAAAAGTCTGATCACGACTGGCTGGCATACGCTCATGATCTTTGGACAAATGTCGACCAAGCTTGCCGTGTTCAATCTTACCTGCTAATGCGGTCAAGGTGACTAGCAGTAATAATCCTGACAATAGCGCGGTGCAAAGTCGTTTTGCGTTCAACATAAGGTTCCACCTTTGGTTTAACTGTGATCAGCTTGACACTATTATACCAGCTATTCCCACTTTACCAAGCGGGAATAGCTTCCTGATATTATACGTGCACAAAAACAAGTGATTGTGCACTTTTAAGGGGGAGCGATAGCACGCTCCTCCCTTAAAAATCCCCCACGCAAGGAATTACCAAGCGGGAATAGCTTCCTGATATTATACGTGCACAAAAACAAGTGATTGTGCACCCCTGCGGAACCTCTTTTTTAGGGTATCACCATTGCGGTGAAGCAACTGGCGCTGAAGCATCTACTGAAGTATCGCCGCCTCTCGAAGCACCGCGCCCGCCGCCACTAAGCAATGACAACTGACTCAGCACACGCCTGGCTTCTTGCATTTCATTGATTGTTCGCCTCCCAGGAAAAGCCTTATGAAAACTTTCGCTAATAAATCTTTGCTCAACTTCACGGGCCTTACCATTAGCTAACACCGGTCGCGTCAATTGACCAAAATCTTGTTGAGCTAAAACAGTTGCCAGTTTACCCACATACTTTATCTCACACGGCCAATCTTCATGCGAGCCACCTAGTCCGTAAGTACCATGAACCCAAACGCTCTCTACCCCTGGAGCACCCGCAACATCAAACGTCGCCTTAAGCTCAAAACATACAGAAGAGAGCGCTGCCATCATAGCTGCTTGCTCATCGGGTGTTTCTGTCGATAATGCCATTAATTTTTTCAGTTCATCAAGCCCTGGCTCAATAACATGAATCCACCGTTGCTTAAACCACACCTTCTCTGTATTGGTTTTTAACAGCTCCAAATACGGCAACATGGCATTCACTCGCGCCTTATAATCATCAAATAACATGACGGCATATTGGGTAAGTAAGTAATTTATTCCACTAGCCTCTGGGCTTGTGCCTTTAAGCTTGCTCACACTAAAAGGCGAAGCACCGCAGCTCAAGGCCATAGCAACAAGTGCAGGATTTTTCTCCGTAACTGCCTCTTGCAGTTGCACATTAGCTTCTGCAATCCACTCGCTCGCCAACTTTCTTTGAGCAATATGACTATCCGAGGCTGTTTTTGTTATATATTTTGGTTTATCAAAATCACTCGCCTCAAGCAATAGCATGGCAAGTTCCTTCTCAGCTTGAGCAATCGCAACGCGAGCTTGTGCGCGCTCAATATCATTTTCAGCAAATATGAGATCTGTATTTGCATCTTTTAGTTTTCCTCTAGTTTTCTCTACAAGTGCAGCCTGCTCAAGCTTGCCTTTCTCCACTTCAAATCCAGCTGGTCCTAGACGACTCATAACTTCCCCCGCTCTATATCGTTATTCAATGGCGGATTATACCAACATTGCTTACAAAGGGGAGAATAAAGCCCAACAAAACATTAAGGCAGGCTTAATTAATGACTATTATCACGTAGCCATTGCTGATACTGTGGCTGCAATTGCCTCCACAACTTCCATGCCTGGTGTTTTTGCTTAGCTCTAAAGTGGCTTACTACGGATTGCAAATGATTATCAGTTACCGTAAACACTTTTATAGTCGGATAACGTTGCTGAAAATAATGATAAACTTCCCGATCATTGCTGTCAGTGTCATCTACAAACACAATCGCTTTTGGGTATTGACCTAAGCGAACAAACAAACAATCAAGCATTTCACCCTTGTTTTGCCCTGATACAAAATACACAGCACGAGCCAAGCTAGCATCACGACCCGATGCACTCACCTGACACAAACGATCACTTGGTTTAAATGTTGGCAACACTGCCTTATTATAATAATTAAAATGCAGCTGAGCTTTTTGCAAACTGTTCTGTGTTACATCACCCATCTCAGGCCCACGCGCTGTCTCTACCAACACTGGAACACGCTGCTTTTCAAATTGATCCACCATACGCACTAGCTTATGTTCTGTTGGTCGCATCGGTATCACTGAAAATAAAAAGCGTTGCTCAGTTAGCAATTCTGACACACTGTGCGCCATCAATTGCTTTGAATCAGGATTATTTTTTAGTAAACCACTTTGCCAATCATACCAAGCCGCCCCACCTAAATAGCCGTAATTCTTTTTATCAGTAGTTTCTAAAGTATTGTCATCATCAAACACTAATAACATGTCTTTACCATATTGCTGATGCACTTGCTTAACCAGATGTTTAAAATCTGCCGAAACTAAGTTATGCATTTGGTATTTCCCAGGCAGCACTGTATGAGCACAGACACCACCAAACGCCATCGACAATAATCCAACTAATAATTTTTTCACAGCTCTTCTCCACCCGCAAATGGGTCATCTTTCAAATCTAATAATTTTAATAAATTCTTGCCGGCATCAGTACGCTTTAATTGATGATAAGTCTCAATATAATTCGTAATCACGTAATCGTACTCACTATCTTTTAAAAGCTTTATAATTCTTTTTGCACGTTGAATATCTTTTTGATATTTCGCACCACAACGCTGAAACAAAACCGCTGCCATTTGCGCTGCTTTTGATGCCTTACGCGCAGGACTCGCCTGATGAAAATCTTGCATACAAAACTGTAACGCTCGATCCTTGTCCCACTCCTCCCATTGGCGATAAAATGTAATCGCCGGATGATCCCGCGTAATAATTGGTGGCATTTTTTCGTTCATATCTTGCGTCAAGTAAAACAACGACAATGGAATGGCTGCTTCAACATTTGCCCACGAGCAATTACCACTAATTTGGCGCTTCAACATAAGACGCGTTACCGGCTGCAAATCTAACATGGTAGGCAATTGCGTTTCGATAAAGTGTGCACTGCTTTTTTCATACAAACATTTTTTAATCAGGTCATAATTAAACAAACCTGGCCGACCCATACGCCCAATCGCCAAATGATCAGCAAATGAATTAACACGCCGACGATTGCATATTGCTAAAAAGTTACCGTATTTAACTAATGTAATCGCATGCCCTTGATAGCCAACAGGTATGATTACCAAATCATGATTAATGAGACGCTTGATTTGCGTAGCATGGTTAGCCGCTTGAGTTTGGTAGTGCTGATATCGGATCAATTCGCGTGCACGATACAAAGCATCCACCACCAAACTGACTCGATCAAAATGCTCACGCAAATGCTTAGCTGCAAAATTACGCTGGTGATCCTGCAACGAATGGCGAATAATATCCAAACTAAATTCCAAAAAGAAACCTTCCAAATCTACTTCGGTAAATTTCTCATCCGCATCAACAATATCAACCTGTCCTACCAAGTCAAAACGATGACCCAATAATTTTGCGTTAATGAAATCTTGTGCAAACTGCAAACTTGCGCCACGCTCACGCAATAACATCATCACTTCACGCTGCTCACGCAAATACGGCTTTACAATCACCGGTTCGCTCGCAGTCGTATAGGCATTAGGATTAGCACCCTGCATCAACAATAATTCACACATTTTAATGTTGGCATTTTCTGCGGCCCAATGCAGTGCAGTACCACCCGTTAAGTCTGGCTGATTGACATCAGGATGATAGCCCAATAAAAATTCGGCCATATGCGCGTCATCAGCAATGGCAGCTTCTATGATCGGCGGATATCCGTATTCATCCAGCTCATTGAGTGGCGCACCTGCCTGCAAGTAACGTGCAGCAAGCTGGGTATCTCCTGAAATTATGGCATTGGCTAAACTCATCGTTACATTCCACCCGGTCTAAATTGAGGTGATGTGCGCGGTTGCGATTGTGGTTTTGCACCCGGACGTAACTCAGGATCTTTTTGCGCTTCCGCCGCATGCACATTGTTGTCAGTCACTGGATTCATCTTGGCATCAGTACCATCAAATTGCGGACTATCACCAATCAACGGATGTGATTGAATACCTGACTGTGCCGCCATCTCTGCCGCTTGTTCAAAGCCTGCTTCTTCACCTAAAATATTTGGCTGACGAATCTCTGCCGCCATATCACCATACTTAGCTTCGCTTTGGCGATCAGCTAAACGTCGATCATATTCACGATTAGGATCAAACTCATCATTATCATTAAGATGAAAGTTTTCTTCGGAGTCATCAATATCAATTTCACCAAGATAGATCACTTCGTCCGTTAATGTGCCAGCCAATAAGCGAATGTTTGCCACTTGCTTATCACCCAATTCATCATGCTCAAGCGTTAAACGATACACACCTGGTGGCACAACAAATAACGGCTGCGCATCACGTGAAGTGAAAATTTCAGGTAGCGGTTTGGCTTTAGTTTTTTTATCTTCTGCTAAGTAAGTCGCCTCTAACCGCCAAAACAGTCCTTGATTAAGCACCGTATATTGACCCTTGGCCAAGCTGACTGCCGTAAGCTGTAAACGAGCCGAATGTGGTAAAGCCGTTACATTACTAGCCATCGCTTGTTACCGCATTGTAAATCATATCAATATGCGGGATACCATCCTCATCAAATGGCTCGCTATTAGTCTCGAAACCGAAAGACTGATAAAAACCCTCAAGATAATGCTGCGCCATCAAATAAATTTTTTGCGGGAATCGATCGTGATGCAGCTGAATATAATCCATCGCTTGTTGCATCATTTCCTTACCTAAGCCTGTGCCGCGATGGCTGGGCGCCGTGACAATCCTGCCAATAACCGTTTGATTTTTATCGATAAAAACACGGAGATATACAGCCAACTGCTCGCCATCATAACCTAACAAATGCCAGCTTTGCTGATCAACACCGTCAAGATCTTGATAAACACACTGCTGCTCTACAACAAACACCGTAGAACGCAACTGCAGCAATTGATAAAGCTGTTGATTAGTCAGGGTTTCAAATGTTTGCCATTGCCACTTCATATTCATTATCACCACATGGGGATTAAATCCGCCAATTTCAATATAGCTATTTCGTTAAGGCCAGATGGTAGCACAATCACAAGCAGAGACAAAATAACCTAAACGATCAAAATAAGCAAAATGGCTATTGGCGCCAAAAAGCGTAGCAAGAAGCGCCACAACTGATACCATGGCCCCCTCAACTGCCAGCCCAATTCTTGTTGTAAGATTTTCATATCCAACAACCACCCGGTAAAGAAAGCAATCAAGATACCGCCCACTGGCAACATAATATCAGCAGTAACGTAATCAACCATTGAATAATAGGTAGCCCCAATAAAGCTAAAGCTACCCTCATGCGAGAAGGACACAATCGTTAATAAACTCAACCACCAGCACACTACACCAGCCAAACAAGCCGCCTTAAAACGACTAAAATCAAACTGATCACCTAGCCAAGCCACCACGGTTTCCATCAAGGCTATCACCGATGTAAATGCCGCAAATAACAGCATAATAAAAAACAAAGCAGCAATGACATTGCCAAAAGGTATTTTAGCAAATGCAATCGGCAACGTTTTAAAGATCAAGCCAGGCCCTGAAGCGATTTTTAAATGATTGGCAAACACTACAGGAAAAATAATGAGTCCTGCCAATAATGCCACAGCGGTATCTGCAATGGCCACAATCACGGCACTACTCGCCAGTGGTATGTGCTTTGGTAAGTAAGCACTAAACATCATAGTGACGCCCATCGCAACATTTAAACTAAAGAAAGCCTGCCCCAAAGCAAGTAAAGTAGACTTGGTTGTCATTTGATCAAAATGCGGCACAAATAAATAGCGCACAGCCTGACCAAAATCAGCATATGATATCGAATAAACCAATAGCACCAACATAATCACGATCATCGCCGGAAACATAAATAACACCGCACGCTCTAACCCTGATTTCACCCCTAAAGCAATGGTGACCACCATACCACCCGCAATAACCGTTGTGGAAACCAACATTTTCCAAGGAGCATTAGTAAGATGTTCGAAATTTGCGCGACTGATCGCCTCATTGACCTCATGGAATTGGCCAGTAATCGCACGGAAAAAATAGTCCAAGACCCAGCCGGAAATCACTATATAGTAAGTCAGGATCAAAAAGCCGGCTAACATCGTCCAGCCACCAACTAGCCCCCAAAACTTAGAGCGGCCTGAACGCTCCGCAACATGACGCATAGCTGCTACCGGATTATTGCGACCAACGCGACCAATCACCATCTCTGACAAGATCAATGGAATACCCAGCACCGCAACAAAAATCAAATAAGTGATAACAAAAGCACCACCACCATTTTGCCCAACCAAATAAGGGAAACGCCAAATATTACCCAAACCAACCGCAGCGGCTGCCGCAGCAAAAATAAACGCAGTTCGCGATCCCCAACGGGTAGCCGAGCTATCCATCCAGTTGTTCTCCATGAATAATTATTTTGATTAGTATACCGGGGGATGGGGTGCGACTGCAAAACCTCCTTGTCATCCCGTGTATAGACCACGCAATGCACTGATGCTATAACTGCCTATCAGTAAGGCAGTGATTTATCAAGGCGCACAGCACACCTCTTTTACTTCATGGCTCGGATCGCAGATCCTGCGCTACTCTGTCATTCCTGGCTTGACCAGCAATCCATATAATATTGTCCTGGATCCCGGATAATTGCTTTGCAATTTCCGGGACGACAAAGTCGCTTCATAACGTTAACGAATTACGTAGTGACAGAACTCCATTGCGAGATCTTGCCATGATCAAAGATAAAGTTAGCCATCACTTGCTGAGTTTTCCAGTGACCTGCCACCTTCTGACGAACATAATAGTGTGCTACCACATTCTCACCCGCCACAATAACCTCATCGGGACGCATACTGAAATGTGTTCTCTTGACTGGAGATAACATGGCACCGAGATACTTGCCAAGCTGTTTATAACCAGCTGCTTTTTGCTCGCCATTAACACTCACTGTCACGGCAGGACTATAAAAGGATTTTAATTGCTTTTGTGACAAAGGCTTACGATTAGCATGATTAAAAGCACCAATGAGCTTCTGCACTACCGCCTGTTGCTGCTGTTCTTGCTCAACCGTACCCATCCTGCCAACTGATGGCAGAGGCTCGGCCATTAAACTAGTGTAAGATATTGTTATTAGCCCCATTATACCGGCAGCTATCAACCCACGCTTCATTGTTAACTCCTACTATTACAGCTTGATCACAATTAGGGCACAGTCTAGCATGGATATCTGCGAAATACCTTACCCAATTTGCGCTTAATTATTTACGCTCACCGTATGAAATTCAGCTTCATAAGCAAAATGATCAGACAAATCCAACTCCGCGAATGGTTTTTTGCTTGCATCTAACGCATGACCGCCGGCATACATTTGCGCAACTTCCGGCGCACGAATCACCCGAATCCTACTTTGCTTTATAAAGCCCGGTGATTGTGTAAACGGCCGACCCAACATCAAAATATAATCCACCATTTCAGGAGCACTGTCGGTATTCATTAAATTAATTGCCGGATTGCTACCGTAAGGCATCACTGCAATATTGTTCCATGCCTGTTTCTTGTTAGTGAGCTGACTAATGGTTACTTGGTACTCTGCATTATTATCCTGCGTTACTGCTTTGTCACCCCGAGCTACTGCATTGTCACCCCGAGCTACTGCATTGTCATCCCGGGCTACTGCATTGTCATCCCGGGCTTGACCCGGGATCCAGTCATTACTCCGCTGATAATTCACATTTAAATCCCCAGCCACAATCACCGATTGACCTGTTGGAATATTTTTCGCCCTGATAAAACCAATAAGATCCAAAAATTGACGATCACGCGCAGCGACATCTTTACTGTGGTTATCAGCAGGCTCATCTGCTTGAGTATGCGTCGCAAATAAATGATACACCTTGCCATGTTTATTTATCTGCACATACAGCACCCCTTTATTAGCCATACTATCCACACCGTGCGTATCTTTCGACGGATACTTCAGCTGTTGAAAGTGACTTAATGGCCAATGACTAAAGATAACTACCCCGCCCGATAAACCAAGTGTTCTTGGAATCGGACCATAACTGTATGGATAACCTTGCTGCTTCATAGCTTCAACAAACTTTTTACGTCGCCCCTGCAAACCATTTTCAGACATCAACTCTTCAGCAACCACAACATCATAATGTGCAATCTTAGTTGGAATTAATGTCGCACGCCGTGTCGCTTGATTCAAACGCATACCACCCAAAGCGGAAAAATCATCCCAGAGTTGCACGTTATACGTCAGCACATCCAGTTGATTGGCGTCATTATCATTACGCAAAAAGCGCGGCATCGTTTGATCTAAAGTAATATCGATTTCACGCGTCGGTGAAAAAACATTATTGTATTTCATATCCGCTTGATAGAGACGGTAGTTTTTATTCTCAAATACAAAATTCGTGCTGCTATTAAGCTGCACTTGATCAACAGCCGCTACTAAACTTGATGGCTTAAAACTATCAATGTGTTTTAATGCTATGGTTTGCTGATCTGTCGCTGACAATAATCGCAAACTCACCTGATCGTTATAGTCTTTATTTAACTGCAGTGATAACTGCAAAGGCGCTTGCTGTAAGTTGTTCGACTGATGGCTTAATGATAACTGATAACTACCACTGTTACTTTTATCACTAGCTAACAACAACTTCTGCCATGGCACTACGGTAACAACCTTGCCATCATTACCCCAACGCGCATAAAGTTTCTGTGGTGAGTTATTAATAAAGTAGTAATGGGTCGTTACAGCACTCGCTGTTGCCATCATCACCAAACCAATAAATGTACATATCAGTTTTTTCATCCGCATAATATCACTCCATACGCTAAGGTAGCTAAGCAGCTTACCATAACACAGCTTATTATACGTTAGCACTCCAATGCGGCGCTGTCGGCGCAGCTGGTGGCGCAGCTGATTGTAAAACAGGCTTAGCGATACCCCTTAAAAATTCCATGATGTTACGGTTAATCGCTTTTAAATCAATGGCAGTAGAGTTCAATAACAAACTAGAGCTTGCCGTTGTTTTTCTATCTTTTGATATCATGACTCGGCGATAAGAACGCCTAAGATTGGCTGTGGTAGATATTATTTTTCCTAAACACACTAGCTGAGCATGCCCTGAAGCATATTGATCCAGCTGACCAATCGAGGCCAATAAGGTAAACGGCTTGCATAACATCAATAGTCGATTAATTCCGACCGCTTGCGAGCCAGTTTGATACCTATTTTCGAAGTAACTACGTGTATTTTGCTGATATCTGTTTTTTAATTTTATGGAACAAATAATTAATGCCGCCAAATCAACAATGGTACTCGCTCCACAACCAAATAGTGCTAGTGTTTTAGACCTGCCATTTTTATCATCAAAAAAATCATGCGGCATATCTACCGTCAGTTTAAGGAGGAAACCTATAAAGACACCAACCAATAAGCTCGCTGCGATACCTGCCACAAATTTTATTGTTGACTCATCACAACTCAAACCGTGAGGGTAATTTCTTTTTACGCAACCTTGTAATCGCTTTGCCTGCGATTCTATATACCCCAAACAGGCAATACCATTTTGCACAACACCAAAACTCAACAACTCAGACTCTTCAAATGTTTGTAATCCCTCACGAGCATGTTTGGGGTCACGTGCTAAATAGCCAATATTCGTTTCGAGCCTACTCAGAACTTCATCTCTCATAACCGCATCTCCCTTTGCTACAGCCTCCACTCCCATATGCTTTCAACGTACAATAATGCGGTAAAATTCACAACACTATAAATAAAACCACTAACTAGTTAACGATTTAAAAAATTTACGGGGGTCAAGTCTTGCCTTGCCGTGCGAGAAGGCGCACGGCAAGTCAAGACTTGACCCCCAAATTTAGATATACTCCCAATATGCATAAGACATTACAAAAAAACATTCGTGATTTATACGGTGAACAAGGTGAGCTGTGGCTTGCACAACTTCCCGAGCAGTTACAACAGTTACAGCAACAACTGAATATTGAACTGCAAACACCGTTTGATGATTTAAGTTTTAACTATGTGGCCCCAGGGGTTGATCAAAACAACAATGCTATCGCATTAAAAATTGGTGTGCCTAATCCCGATATCACTCACGAAATCCAAGCACTGCAACATTATAATAGTCAAGGCGCAGTACAATTAATCGACAGCAGCAACGAATATGGCTGGCTATTACTGCAACAATGCATCCCGGGTGACACATTAAAAACTTTATACAACGAAAATAATGATGATCAAGCCTGCGAAGCAGCAGCGGCCATCATGCAACGCTTGTGGCAACCTCCTAAAGAACCAAAAAACTTCCCACACATTAAAGAATGGCTAGATCAACTAAAGCCCCACCCATCGCTTGATAGAAAATTAGTTGAGAAAGCCATCGGCATTAGCAATGAACTATTACAAGACGCAACAAATGAAGTCGTGCTACATGGCGACTTACATCACGACAATATCTTACGTTGCGAGCAGCAACAGTGGTTAGCCATTGACCCCAAAGGCGTGATTGGTGAACCCGCCTACGAAGTCGGTGCCTTTTTGCGCAACCCCATGCCGCAAATTTTCACATATAATAAGCCACAACAATTAATTCAGCGCCGCATTGACTTAATTAGCGAACTAACCGGTTTAGATACGCAGCGCATTAAGCTGTGGCACTTTGTGCAAATTATACTGTCAGTTTATTGGTGTCTAGACGGCGGTTATGGCGATTGGCGACCACTGCTTATGCTTGCAGAACAGGGCCTGGCTTAAATCAAGACTTACCCCTCAAGGTTTGATATAATTTCGCAGCACAAGGTATAAATACAATACATGTGCACATCACTTTGTTAATTATAAAGGCAGTCCGCAATGTCCCAAGCAAAAATTTACGTTGGCAATCTCTCTTATCAAACCACCTCAGAAGAACTACAAGATCTTTTCGGCGAGTTTGGCACTATTTCCGAACTAAAACTAATCATTGATCATGAAACCAATCGTTCCAAAGGGTTTGGATTTATTACTTATGAAGACAACGGAGCCGCACAACAAGCCTGCGAAAAAATGAATGGTACTGACCTCGGTGGCCGCCAAATAAAAGTCAGCCCAGCCAAAGAAGGTGGCAGTGGCAGTGGTGGCGGACGTCGTGGCGGCGGACGCGGCGGTAACGGCGGCGGATATAATCGCTAAAATACAAGCACTTACCAGATCACAGGCCCAGCAATAGCTGGGCTTTTTTACACTATAATAATACGAACCGTCTTACATATAGCGAGCCTACTCATGAGCAAAGCAACCATCAACGATATCTCAATGTACTACGAAGTACATGGTGAAGGTGAGCCTTTGGTTTTAATTGCCGGCTTTAGCGCTGACCATCTCACTTGGCGAGAAGTGGTTCAACCACTATCAGAACATTACCAAGTGGTCGTATTTGATAACCGTGGCGCCGGACAAACTGACGTACCTAGCGGCGATTACAGTATTGAACTCATGGCCGATGACGTGGCCGCTTTGTGCGACCATTTAAACATTCAAAAAGCACAGTTCATTGGCAACTCAATGGGCGGCATGATCACACAAATGCTAGGATACCGACACCCTGAACGTGTCAAATCGCTGGTTATTTCCAACTCCACAATCAATCGCCATAATGCCTTTAAATATTATCTCGATGCACAACTCGAGTTATTGAAAGCCGAAGCACCTGTCAGCACCGTAATCAAAGCGATATGCAGCTGGGTGTACTCCTACCCTTATCTCAGTCAGGGTACAAATGCAGATGATTTAGTTGAACTAGCATTAAACAACCCCCACCCATTCACCCTCCCCGGCTACAGCGGACAATTTGCCGCACTGAGCGAATTCAACTCAAGCGAATGGCTGCAACATATCAAAGCCAATACATTAGTAGTTGGCGGTGACCAAGATATTATCTTTATTCCATCAATGGTTAAAGCCGTTGCGAATGGCATACCCAGTGCTGAATATATTGAATTCGAACAATGCGGACACCTACCCTTTGTTGAACATCCGCAACTATTCGTAGATACAGTCACTGCTTTTCTTAATAACGCATAATCAAGAGGTGTCATATGGCCGAACAACAGACATTGACGATTGGACAGCTTGCCAAGCTATCTAACATCAACATCTCCACACTACGTCACTATGAACGCCAGGGATTACTGATACCCAAAACACGTACAGCTGCAGGCTATCGTTTATATTCAAGCAGTCAAGTAGCCATATTAAAATTTATTATGAATGCGAAATCAGTTGGCTTAAAACTAACAGTCATCAAAGATTTAATTGATTTTGCACACCGTAAAGAGCATATTACCGTAGTCGATAGAATGAGCGAACACTTAGAAGAGGTACAACATAAAATAGCTGAATTAAAGAAAATCGAATCGGCTATCAAAGAACTAGTTGGAAACTGTGAACGTCATAAGTCATTCGATGAGTGCCCAAGCATAAGAAAGCTATTCGGCTTTGACAGTAAATGTGACATATAAAACAACAAGGAACCTAACATGACAAAATACACCGGAAAATGCTTCTGCGGTGAAAACACTTTTGAAATTGAGGCTGAACCTGAGTTTCAATTCATTTGTTATTGCAACGAATGCCGCGAACTCAACAGCGGCGGCCACCTCTGCGGCATGTTATTTGACGCATCAAAATTAATCGAAGCTGACAATACCAAAATCTTTGAATACAAAGGCGGCAGTGGCGAACCCATTATTATGCATTTTTGCCCTACCTGCTCAACTCAGCTGTACGGCTATCCTACCAAGTATGCCGGCAAAGTAGTGTTACGCGCAAACACATTGAAAGACTCAAACTTCAAACCTCAGCAAATGTTATTTGCCGAAGAAAAATTCGACTGGGATCAGTAAAGAATTTCAAACAAACCAGCAGCGCCTTGGCCACCACCAATGCACATGGTAACAACACCATAACGCGCACCGCGTCGACGGCCTTCTATCAGTAGATGGCCGACCATGCGCGCACCTGACATGCCATAGGGATGACCAACAGCAATTGCACCACCATTAACGTTTAATTTTTCGATTGGGATATGCAGCTCACGCGCACAGTATAATGTTTGCGAAGCAAATGCTTCATTTAGCTCCCACAAATCAATATCATCCACAGTTAAGCCAGCACGCTCTAGTAAGCGTGGCACTGCATATAAAGGGCCAACACCCATTTCATCCGCCTTACAGCCCGCCGCTGCAAAACCACGGAATATTCCTAATGGCTTCAAGCCGCGTCTGTCCGCCTCTTCACGCGTCATTAAAACGCACGCCGAAACGCCATCCGACATCTGGCAAGCATTACCCGCCGTTACCGTCGCATCTGCTCTATCCATAATAGGATTTAAACCCGCTAGTCCATCTACCGTTGTTGCCGGCCGATTACATTCATCTTGTGTTAGCGTTACCTCTTGTTGTGACTCCTTACCAGTTGCCTTATCAACAACGTGTTTAATCGTAGTAACAGGCACAATCTCATCATCGAATAAACCCGTCTGTTGTGCCGCCGCAGTTCGTTGCTGACTGAGCAAACTGTATTCATCTTGTTGTTGCCGTGATATACCATATCGATGCGCAACATTTTCAGCCGTTTCTATATTAGACATATAACTGCCAACAATATTTTCTTCTAACCACGGATCCTTACCAAAAAATTCATTGGTATGCTCGTTTTGCACTAATGAAATATTTTCACCACCGGCCGCAATCATTATGGATGCACCGTCAACTAAAATACGATGAGCTGCACTGACTACTGCCTGCAGGCCTGAGGCACAACGTCGACTTACAGTAAAAGCCGCAACAGAATATGGAAGCCCTGAACGTGCAACAATATGACGCGCTAGATTTTTGCTTTGCGTACCTTCTGGTCGCGCACAGCCCATCACGAGCTCTTCAATATCTTTGCTATCTACTCCTGATCGTTGTAAAGCTGCTTTAACAGCATAAGAAGCCAATGTGGGCATGGGCGTAATATTAAAGGCCCCACGGCAGGCTTTACCCATTGGTGTTCGTGCGGTTGATACAATGACAACCTCGGTCATGACTCACCACCCTTACTTTTAATCTTTTGTTGCATGGTTTCTATTAACTTTGCAAATTCAGGTTGTTGTAAAGACCACATTTGCACATCATATTCATAATCAACAGCATCCTGGTGACTATTCATTGCTGAAGTATCTACCAGGCTTTGCTTGGTTTTAATTAATAAGTCACGAGGAAAGCGAGCGGCGCGACTCGCTAGCTTATGTGCCTCAGCCAGTAGTTCATCATCTTCGACACAACTCAATGCTAAACCCGCGTGCACAGCTGCCTCACCATCCAATTTTTTACCGAACAGTAAAGAGGCTACCGATTGCTGCCAACCAAAAGCGCGTTGCAACATCCACGTGCAGCCACCGCCAGGGTGCAAGCCTAATTGCAAAAATCGCGTATCGAATTTAGCTGACTTAGCTGCAATTCTCACATCGCATGCGGTAGCTAAGTTCATACCAGCACCTACTGCTGGGCCATTGACTGCAGCAATAGTAGGTAATTTGCAATTAGCAATCGTCATAAAACCTTGGTAAATCTTTTTTATTGCCGTGCCATCACCATCGCGTGCATCTGATAGATCCTTTAAGTCTGCACCTGCACAAAATGCGGATTCGGCTCCAGTAACGACTATGGCATGCACGCTATTATTATCCTCAAGCTCTGCTATGACCGCTATCATTTCTTCTACTAATTCACCTGATAGAATATTACGTCGCTTGGGGTCATTAAGCGTTAGCGTAGCAACACCTTCTTTTATGTCTGTTATTAATAAGCCCATCATTCATTCCCTTCTTGTTGTAATTTTTCAGTTATCATAACAACCAAATCTTTTTTAGAAACTTTACCAAAATTTGAAAGTGGAAATTCGTCAACAATCTCCAGTCGCTCTGGCAACTTAAACTTGGCCATTTCATGTGACAGTAAATAGTCACTTAATTCGCCAAACGATAATTCTTTTTCAGGTTGCAAGATAACATAAGCACACATTTTTTCACCTGTAATCGGATCAGGCATAGCAACACAGGCCACATTTTTTACAGCTTCATGAGATAAGATCAAGTTTTCCACTTCTTCCGCTGATATCTTTTCACCTGCACGATTAATTAAATCCTTCTTGCGCCCTTCAACAATATAATTACCAGATGAATGTTGACGCATTAAGTCTCCGCTGTGAAAGAATCCATCATCACTAAACCCTTTTTTATTATGCTCTTCTGCCCTGAAATATCCACGTAAGGTATAAGGACCTCGACACCACATCTCGCCCACCTCACCCTTAGCAACTTCTCGGCCATCGTCGTCGACTAACTTGACCTCATCATCATCACACACTGGGCGTCCGACGGTTTCCAGTCGAACCTCGCGAGGGTCATCCAAATGCACAAACATTAACAAACCTTCTGCCATACCAAAGTTTTCTTGTACTGTGCACTCGGGTAACATTTTTTCAGTCAATAAGCGAGTCTCCGGCTGCAAGCTTTGCCCGCCAGACTGAATCACCTCGATACTACTGAGATCATAATCATTTATATGCTCATCATGCATCCATTTAATCAATATAGCCGGAACCACATGAATATGCGTGACCTTATGTTTTTGAACTAACTCAAACACTTCTTCGGGGCGTATGCTGGTATGTAAAACTATCTTAGCCCCCTTACGTATAAATCCTTGCAAGCCAGGGCATGCTAACGGCAAGTTATGTGCCATTTGTAATACAATCAACATAACAGAATTATCGTCAATCCCGGTATACTCAGTGGCTAGCTTAGAATTACAAATAAAGTCATTATGTGTGCGCGGTATTAATTTAGGTATACCAGTAGTGCCACCAGACAATAAAAACAGTGCTGGTTCACAGGGATCAATCGCACGCTGTATTTCATCTAACTCACAAAGATCACGCACACTGGTTGCCGTTATTATCTCATCTATTGAATGAAAGCCTTTAGCAGTCTCACCCAGCACAAATTTATTTTTCAGCGTACTAGTTTCTGATTCAATGCGGTTAACAATATCTATAAAACTACAATCTTTAGCTTTATCGTGAGTGAAAATGGCAACAGCACCTGATAACTCAACAAACTGACGCAGCTCACGATAACGATGATTCAATAACGCTAGAATGGGGCGAACCCCGATCATTTGAAATGCAAAATATAAATAAATAAATTCCAGCACATTCCCTAATTGCAATACAACGATATCACCTGGCTGTATGCCTGCATCAAGTAGATTCAATGCTACTTGCTGTGAACGCTTCAGCAGTGCGGTATAGGTGACTTCTGTATGCGCATCACAAACAGCAACTCGATCACTGTACTGCTGACACGCCTCAGTAAAACGTGCCGCAATCGTCTGATCTTCCCAATAACCCTTTTCGCGATATTTTTTCACGTATTCTTGAGGGTATGGTACAAAACCTTCTAACATTTATTTGCCCTCTTCTCTAGGTGGTTTTAGCAAATCCACCATCAATAACAATGGTTTCACCCGTTACAAAATGCATATGCTCCACTAACGTCAATACAACCTCTGCTACATCTTCTGCAGTAACGCAACGCTTGAGTGGTGTTTGTTTAGCTCGACGGGTCATTAATTTATCGTAGTTATCTTGCAGCATCCATTCCATCCATTTGCCTTCCATCCAACCGGGGGCAATTGCATTGACGCGCACATTCGGACCCATGGCATTACACAACGTTTGTGTCATGCTGATTATCGCTGCTTTAGAAGCAGAATATGGCAACGGCTGCGCTCCTGGACGCATACCCACTATTGAAGCTGTATTTACCATAGCCGCATTATCTGAAGCCTCAAGTAACTTGCGTGTATGTTTCGCAATTAAAAATAAGCCTCGCACATTCACTGAAAAAACACGGTCCCAGTCTTCAACTGTCACCTCATCAAATTGTTTAGGCGGCGTATCTATAGACGTACCTGCATTACTGCATACCACATCCAAGCGATTATATTTTTCCTTAATAGCATCAACCATTTTTGTTACGCTTTCTTCATTGGATACATCACACTGCACCAATAGCGTATCAGAACCTGCTTTATTACATGCCTCTACCGTTTTAGCACCTGAATCAGGGTTACTGCTGTAATTAACAATCACGTTATAGCCTGCTTTAGCTAAAGCAGTGGCTACTGCAGCACCAATTCCAGATGAGGAACCCGTCACTAATGCAACTCGTTTATCTGTCATTTTTCATACTCCTACATCTATCCATCGTTATAATTTATTTACCTTGCCATTTAGGCTCACGTTTTTCTGTAAATGCACGTGGTCCTTCTAATCTGTCTTCACTGGCTTTACGTTTTTCTTCCCAGCTGTATTTACTTTGCATGGCCTCTTCTAAAGAAACATTCATGCCTTGCATAACACATTGCTTAGTAGAACGCAGTGATAATGGCGCACATTGCAACATATCATTTACCCATCGCTCAACCGCTTGATCTAATTCTTCTGCGGGCACTACCTCATTCACCAAACCTAATTCATAACCCCGCTGCGCCGTCATTGGACGACCCGTTAATAAATACCCCATTGCTGCTTTCAAACCTATTTGTCGAGGCAAACGATGCACGCCTCCTGCCATGGCAATCAGTCCACGACGCGGCTCAGGCAATCCCATTTTGACATGCTCAGCCGCAACAATAATGTCGCAAGCCAGTGCCAACTCGAAACCACCACCAAAAGCTAAGCCATTTAATTTAGCAATCAGTGGTTTTGAATAATAAAAACGATCAGTTAAGCGTGTGGTCTTTTTCCATAGCTCTGCTTCTGCTTGTTTTTCTTCGTCACTGCCTTTGGCGATCGCCGCCATTTGTTTCAAATCACGACCAGCAGAGAATGCACGTTCACCGGCGCCTGTTAATACGCCTAGCCATAACTCATCATTGGACTCTAACTCATCTAACACCAAACTTAGCTCGTGATATACCGTGGGGCTCAACGCATTTAGCACTTCAGGACGATTAATGGTTATATAAAGTGTGTGTTCAATTTGTTGAGTTTGAATAAATTGCATGACTATAACCCCAACACACGTTCAGCATTACCGTGGTAGAAGCCTTCAAGGATTTCATCTTTCCAACCCATATCCGCCCATTCACGATGTAGCTTTTCATATGGAATACTGGGGTAATCACTACCAAACATCATTTTGTCTTTAAGTCGTGTCCGCATATCGCGCTTAATAGATTCTGGTAAGTATTTTGGTCCCCAACCAGACATCTCCCAATAAACATTGGCTTTATGCAACGCTACGACAGTCGTTTCATCGATCCAAGGGTAGCCTGGGTGTGCCATGATAATCGTCAAGTCAGGAAAATCAGCCGCTAAATTATCAATCGCTTCTGGATGTGCATGACGTGTTCGCGCACCCATACCACCAGGTGTGCCAGCACCCATGCCTGTCATTCCCACATCAATCATAACGGGAACATTCAGAGCATTGATTTCTTCGAACAAAGGATAGAATCTTTGATCATCCACACGAAAGTGCTGCATGATCGGATGAAAGTGAAAACCGAGCATATGTAAATCGTTAATCGCATGTTTAGCTTCATCGATGGCCACTTGGCCCATGCTTGGCTCAACGGCACCCCATGCTTGAATAATACAATCATGGCGGTCACGCATTCCAGCAACATAGTCATTATCACAAGGTGGCGTGTTAATGGTGGTTGATAAATCCAACGCGACTAATACTGCCTCAACACCGCCGTCTTCAAAATCTTTTACTACGTCCTCTTCACTTTTAGCCGCCCATTCACGCTTCCAATAAGCTGCTAACGCTTCAACATAAGGCCCTTGGCAATCAATCCACTTCTGGGTGTTTGGGTAACAATGTAAATCAATTCTACGCATCGCTTTATACCTTTATATATGTTCATTTATCGTTAATGTATGAGTATAACCAAATATACCCACATTGCCCTGCCAGGAATATTTTGAAATATCAAGTAGATAACGAGCAATGTATGCCGTGCTAACTACTACAGCTTCTCATTTCACATCGATATTAAAGTATTTATCTAATGAATATATGATAACACAGATATATTATATTATTATTAAATGTTCTGCGCTGATAGGAAAAATTGAAACAACACTTATAGCTTGACCTTCATCATCAAGTATATAGATCATAGTCAATTCTATTTTTGCAATGCAGAACACCGCCCCCAGTGGTTACTTACTGGAGCACAGTGTCCGATATATATGGCACAAATTTATCAAAAATATGCCAATAGTAACCTGCCATAAACAACCGATTTCCATCGGTTAGTAGGTTATAAACAATATCATCAGCATGTGATTGAAAGTCGGTATCACTTTCACCAGTAATACTGTCTAGACGAACCAAGCCTTGATCTGTACCGACATAAATATAATTACCATACTTCGCTAAAGCAAACCCTCTAGTATGTAACGTTGGTTTAAACTTAGGCCTACCAGCACCTGTACGAGGATTTAATCTAACAATCACCTGAGGAAAATAACCCGTTGCATACAAGTGATCCACATCAAATAATAAGCGCTTGACCGTGCCATTGATTATCGGTTTGAATTGCGGCAGCTTTATACCAGTATCTAAAGAGTATTCATTTAATTTATTAGTAAATTCACCACCGACAAATAAATATTTGCCACTAAAAGCTACATCCCACACGGCATTGTCTTGACCAAAATCAAAAGTCGTGTCCTGCGTAAGTGTTGCTAATTTAAACCGTGTTAAAAACCTAGCCGTTCGCCCACCCATGTGTCGAAATGTGCCCCCAGCATATAAATAGCCACGGTGCTTTTTCAGAACATACACATTACCATCGGCATGAGGAACAAAACTGCCATCCACAACCCCTGCTGTCGACAGCATGGCAATATGCTGCGCCGGTTGATCATCAATTGCAGAGAATTCACCACCAATAAATAACCGGTCATTATTCAGCGCAATAGCATCAACATAACTATTTATTTTTGGACTAAATGACGGATCAAGCAGGCCGGTTGTTAAATCGATCTTAGCCAAATAACTGGGGCCTTGTTTACCGACCCCGATAAAATAACCGCCTACAAATACTTTGTCGTTATCTACCGTCATTGTGACCGGTCTATGCAAAAAGATTTGATGGTATGTTTTGTCAAGCTGCCAAGATGTCTTATCAAGTCGCGCAAAATACTTAACTGCTGAGCTACCATTTATTAATGTAAATCCTCCTGACATATACAGATACTGACCATCAAAGCCTATTATTTTTGGTGCTTTATTGAGACGAACAGGGAAGCCAATATCTAACGCTCCAGAAAAAATATTATAACGCCGAAGAAACGGGAGGTTACTGAAAGACACATACAACCAATTTCCATCTATCGCAGCATCTATAGCCGCTTGACGAATTCTACCTACATTAAAGTTACTATTAACCGTTCCTGCTATCTCATGCAATTTTATAATTCTTTCGTTAATAGCGTTCATTACTAAAAACAGCTCATCATTTGGCCTTGAGAGTATTTGACTAACCATACTGCTCGCCCTGTAATAATGAGCATCAACCACACCAGTATTTCGGCTAGCTTTTGCAAAGTGAGCTATAGCCATACCATTGACATGGTGAAAAATACCGCCAATATAGACGCCAAAATTAGTTACATGCATTGCAGTAATTATATTATCTGTACTAAGCGAAAATGCGGGATTTACAACACCCGATCGAATATCAATTTCGACAACATTTCTATCGCTTGCCGCGTATAACTGACCCGCAATCATTGAAAAATGTTTTACAGCTGCATTCACAATGGGCTTGAATTGACTATCAATCGTTCCATCACCATTTACGTGAGCAATATGCTTTATACCAGTTGCATTAACATCACTAAAATCCCCTCCGACATAAAATCCACCATTCCCATCTGAAATTGAAGCAAATGTACGGCCATTAAATACGGGTGGTTGCTGTATCAATTTACCACTATGATCAAGAATGGCACCACCGCCTGTTTTTACACCAAACCCAGCAAATCGGCCAGCAATATATAAAGCATTATTAGCTTTATCATGCGCCATACTTAACACAGTTCCATTTGGAACCAGTGTATTTAAAATAGAGTCTGCAGATTGATTCGCAAAAGTAACGGCACCAATAAAGCATAAAAAAACTCCAATGGTCGCATTAAATAAAGCCATCCATTTTTTTGTCATGAGTCACATCCATATATAAGAAAAGGCGAGTGTAATTCTAGCCTTAATGAGTTGGATGGGGCAATGATTAGAGATAACCTTCCTATATGAACTTTTATATATCAAAATATATAATAATGATTAAAAATGCAAACATTCGAATAATACTGAAGTTACAAGCAGCTCACTTACCCCCGTGTTTAAAACGGTATATGCCAGCACCAGAACATAGCTTATAACTCATTAATGCTCAACACTTTTAATGAGGGTTTAATATGAAGCAACTAACAGGTGCATTTAGTTTAATTGAATTGATGATAGCTGTAACTATTGTCGGCATTCTAGCGGCTGCGGGCATACCAGCCTATCAAAATTACACCAAACGCGCACGCTTAAGCGAACTGATCAGTGCAACCGCGCCCTATAAAATTAGCGTAACACTATGCTACCAAATGCTAGGTGACCTAAAGTCATGTGACAGCGGCAAACACGGCATACCTGTTGCCCTCAAAGCAGGTAGTCAAGCAGGCTTAGTTGACAAACTAGATGTTCGCAATGGCATTATAACTGTTACCCCTAAAAGCCAAAACGGTATCAGCAAACAAGATACATTTGCGCTTAAACCCATTATTAAAAACCATCAACTGAGCTGGCAAAAATCAGGCGGGGCCATTAAGTCCGGATTAATGAGTTAACGCAATGCAAAATATACTACTGTTTATCATGTGTGAAGCTAATTTAATTCAAAAAGATCACCTCGCAAAATATACCGAAAAAATCCCAGACGACGCCATGTCATACTTAATCAATAACTGTAAACTTAGTGAGGATGATATTGCGCAAACCATAGCTAACTATTACTCACACTACTATCAAGCACTCAACTACCAACAATTCGGAACCAGTGATTGGCAAAAGCTATCACAACTACCACTTAATCAATGGCAGTGCTTACCGCTCGTTACGGACCATACAGTAACAGTTTACTTATCAGACCCGAATCACATCGCACATATCGATCAAATAAAATATCATTACACTGAAAAAATTAAGATTGTCTTTTGCACTCATAGTCAATTTCAACAAACACTCACGCATGTTATGGCACAAATTTGCTATTACCAAACACATCACAAGTGCGCTGAGGATTATGCTGCTGTTCTAACCAAGCATTTATTTAATGATGCCATTAGCAAAAATGCCTCAGACATTCACATTGAAGCCAAGCACAACCATAGCCTAATACGCTTTCGTCTCGATGGATTACTGTATACTATCGCAAAACTGCATAAAAATTTTCATCAACCCTTGATCTCACGCTTAAAAGTCTTATGTCAACTCGATATCAGTGAACAACGTAAACCACAAGATGGCCGCTTTAACTTTATCTCAACTGCATCAGAGAAATTCGACTGCCGGTTTAGCACTTGCGCCAGCTTGCACGGAGAAAAATCAGTTATCCGTTTAAATAACGCCCGACAGCATGCTTTACAACTTAATCAACTCGGCTTAACACCCCAACAATTAATTCAGATAAAAAAAACCAAGCAATGCAATCAAGGTTTAATATTGGTCACAGGACCAACAGGTAGCGGAAAGACCAATACGCTTTATGCATTACTCAATTATCTAAATGATGCGCAAAAAAATATATGCACCATTGAAAATCCAATCGAAATTGAACTGCCCTACCTTAATCAAATGAGCACGCAAACAAATATTGGACTCGATTTCCATATATTATTGCGCACCTTATTACGCCAGGACCCTGACATCATCATGATTGGCGAAATTCGTGATCAAGAAACGGCAAATACGGCTATAAAAGCTGCGCAGACGGGTCATCTGGTATTAAGCACGCTGCACACTAACAGCTGTGTCGAAACCATCATTCGCTTACAACATATGAAAATTCCACTGCACCATATTATTAACACGACTAAACTAATTATCGCTCAACGCTTGGTACGCAAGCTCTGCCCTATCTGTAAAAATAATCAGCCTCATTGCAATCATTGTTACAAAGGCTACCACGGCCGCCAAGGATTATTCGAAGTCCTACCATTGAATGAGTCATTCTGTGACTTTGCAATGAAAAACATACTGGACAGACACAACCTACAACACCAAGCCGAAAAAATAGGCATGTTATCTTTACAAAAGAATGCTGCACAATTTATTGAGAATCAAATTACCGATCAAGCTGAAATTTCACGAGTCATTAGCCATGAAATATAAATTATCCGCTAAACTTTTAATTCGTTTATTTGATCAGTGGCTCTATGGACTTCAAAGCGGATTAGCTCTCAATCAAACATTTGACTTACTATTGGGCCAAACAAAAAATAAATCACTCCACCACATAAATAAACACTGCCTATCATGCATTAATAATGGCCTGCCACTAAGCCTTGCACTGCATAAACTACAATTAAAACCTGCTTGGATTTGCAGCTATATCGCTGCCGGTGAAACACAAGGCGATTTAGGCACAATCCTTCAACAACTTAATCAGCAGCTCAAGCAACAGCAAACCATCCGACAAAATATTAAAAAAGCATTATTTTACCCGTGCACCGTACTAAGTATCGCGCTACTCATAACCATTGCTTTACTAATATTGGTAATCCCGCAGTTTGAAAGTATTTACCAGCAATTCAATGCACCACTGCCGTATATCACGCAAATAACATTAGCACTCTCAGAGCACATCCAACATCATGGTATACGCATATTTTTTTTCACCCTCACTCCTGTTTGCGTACTAACTATTTGCATTAAAAAAATTAAACGGCTGCAACTTCTCATTGATAAACTATTTTTACAGCTACCGCTTATTTCTAATCTCACTCTGATGATTAACCTCTCTCGCTGGTATAGCCTAGTGGCCTTATTATTAAACGCGGGCATTAGCATTGATAAAACGCTATCAACTGCAAATACTAGCTTGAGCAATTTTGCCATAAAGCAAATGATGCAAAAGCTAGTGCTGAGCGTACAACAAGGCCAATCGATTGCCACATACATGCTAGGCTCTACTGTATTTTCAGCATTTGACTGTCAAATGATACAGCTCGGCGAATCAACCGGACAACTTAGCCAAACCTGTCAGCATTTAGCCAATTACTACCAACTTCAATTACACCAACTCAGCACCTTGGTTAGCCAGTGGCTTGAACCAGTGATTATGTTACTATTAGCAGTAATCGTTGGCGGCTTAGTAATGGCCATGTACGCGCCAATATTTAACCTTGGGAATATCATGTAATGGACAGCACTTACAGTTACCTACTGACATCACCTTATATATACATCTTTACCGCTATTATCAGCTTAGCCGTTGGTAGTTTTTTAAATGTGGTGATCTATCGTTACCCGCTAATGCTAGCTAAACAATGGAAACGTGAAGCAGAATGCTTTTTAAATGACACACCTTACACGCCCGATAACTCCGGCTTTGACCTGTGCAAACCACGGTCACGCTGCCCTAAGTGTGAACACGCCATCACTGCATGGCAAAATATCCCGATCATTAGCTTTATACTGTTACGCGGTCGTTGTGCCCACTGCAAAACCAAGATCAGTTGGCGCTATCCACTCATCGAGGCGCTAACTGCCATATTATCCGCTATCGTCGTATGGCAATTTGGCAGCACTTACTTAGCACTTTTTAGTGTATTTTTAACTTGGGGCTTAATCGCGCAATCAGCCATTGATATTGACCAACAATTTATTCCCGATAACATCACTTACATCTTATTATGGCTAGGTTTAGTTATCTCTTGTGGCTACGGCCTAATCGGTCCAATCGACAGCATAGTCGGCGCTGTAATTGGCTATTTGATCCTATGGTTTATAGCAAAAGCATTTTACATCATCCGCAAAAAAGAAGGCATGGGGCACGGTGACTTTAAAATGCTAGCGATGTTTGGCGCCTGGGTCGGACCCACGCAGCTGCCTATTATTTTGGTTTTAGCCAGCGTAACTAGTCTAGTCATTAGCATTATACTATTGTGCAATAAGCGTATGCAGCGTGATACTCCCTTACCATTTGGTCCATTCCTCGCCATTGGCGGCTGGGTTAGCTTGTTGTGGGGCACAGATATCATGCAAGCCATCATTCAATTTTATATATAAGGACTATCGATCATGTTAGCGATAGGATTAACCGGTGGAATTAGCAGTGGCAAAACTGCAATTTCAAACTTTTTTTCTGAGCTTGGCATCGAAGTGATTGACGCCGATGTGGTTGCACATCAATTAACAGAAAAAGGATCCCCGCACCTAGAGCAGATTTGTGATTATTTTGGCGCTAAATCCATACATGAAGATGGCACATTTAACCGTCGCTATGTACGAAAAAAAATATTTAGCGATCCGGAAGCAAAAGTATGGCTAGAAGAATATTTGCACCCACGTATACGCCAACGCATTATTAATGCTATTGCAGAGGTGAAGTCACCGTACTGTATCGTTGTGGTACCATTACTAGCTGAGGCTAGCGGCATTAACTACGTTGATCGTATACTTGTCGTAGACACTGAGCTTGAGAATCAAATTAAACGCACCATCAAGCGAGATCACATCAGTAGTGCGCAAGCACTAAAAATTATTGACCAACAAGCCAAGACTGAACATCGATTTGCAATAGCTGATGACGTCATTCATAACAATGGGTCATTAGAAGAATTAAAGCAAAAAGTGGACGTACTCAATATAAAATATCTAGCACTTGCTAAATCCTAGGAACTTACGCATGCGAATTATTATTTTTTTATCATGTTTGTTATTTGCTATTAGTGCACAAGCGAAATTCTTGCCGCCGGCACAAGGAAAAAATGGCATGGTGGTTAGTGCTGATGCTACGGCTACACGCGTTGGTGTCAATATATTAAAACAAGGCGGCAATGCCGTCGATGCGGCGGTTGCTATTGGCTACGCCCTCGCTGTCACACACCCTTGCTGTGGCAATATTGGTGGCGGTGGATTTATGACTCTGCATTTAGCCAATGGCAAAAATGCCTTTATTGATTTTCGTGAAAAAGCACCAGCTGCAATTACACCACAATTATTTATAAACAAAGGCAAGGTAAACCAGAAGAAAATACTGCATGGTTACTTAGGCGTTGGCATACCAGGGACTGTTATGGGACTAAACACTGCCCTACACAACTATGGCAGCATGAGCCTTAAACAAGTAATGAAGCCAGCCATCACCCTAGCAAAAGCTGGGCACCTTGTCAGTCAGCGCGAAGCGAAGCTATATGACAACGATAAAAAATCGCTACTGGCTGACACACATGCACAAGCGATTTTTTTCACCAAGAACAAACCTGTTGCTGCACATACATTGCTAAAACAACCCGACTTAGCTCACACCTTACGAGAGATCAGCCGTCGTGGTGCTGACTATTTCTACAAAGGCCCCATTGCAAAAGCTATCGTTGCTGCGAGCAAGAAAAACGGTGGCGTAATGACACTAAAAGACTTTAGTCATTACACAGTAGATGTAACACAACCCGTCACCTGCAATTATCATGACTACAAAGTAATCACTGCACCGCCACCGGGCTCAGGCACAACGGTTTGCGAAATCTTAAATATCGTTAATGCGTACCCATTAAAAAAGCTAGGCTTTCATTCAGCTGTCGGCTCACACTACACCATTGAGGCCATGCGTTTCGCCTACTATGATCGCAATCGTTACTTGGGCGATCCAGCCTTTATTAAGAACCCTGTTAAAAAGCTTCTATCACCGCAATACACACAAGTCATCCGTAATGCAATTGCCATTGATCACGCGGGAAATTCAAAAAACATGAGCGCCGTTACTGCGCCTGCAAACGAAAAAATGCAAACGACTCATTACGTTGTGATTGATAAAAATAACAATGTAGCTTCTACCACTGTCACACTAAACGGATACTTCGGCAGCAAAGTTATTGCTGGAGATACGGGGTTTTTTCTAAATAATGAACTTGATGACTTTGCCGTCACCACCACTCAAGCGAATCAATTTGGCTTAATCCAAGGTAAAGCGAACTTAATCGCCGGTAACAAACGTCCACTCAGCTCAATGAGCCCCACCATCATACTTAACAAAAATGGCCTGCCTTATATGGCCGTTGGCGCCGCCGGTGGCTCAACAATTATCACCTCTATTGTGCAAACCATAGAAAACAGTATCAATTATCAAATGGATATTAACACTGCTGTGAATATGCCGCGCTACCATATGCAATGGCTACCCGACACAGTATTTATGGAACCTTACACTTTTTCGTATGACACTCAGCATCTATTAAAAAAAATGGGCTATGATGTGGAACCTGGCTTTATTTTTTATGGCAGTTATTGGGGACAAGTTGCCGCACTTACGGCGCATAATGGCTTGTTCTTTGGCGCTAATGACAACCTTCGTCCTGATGGCTTAGCCCTGGGATACTAAAGCAATAAAATCTTCAGCGCTGAGCGGTCGACTAAAATAATAGCCTTGCACAATGTCACAATGATTTTGCTGCAAAAATGTTGTCTGCTCTTCCGTTTCAATGCCTTCAGCAATCACTTTGAGTTGCATATTAGCCGCCATAGCTAAAATCGATTTCACTAATCGCGCATCATTTATATTCGTTGTGACATCAGTGATAAATGAACGATCAATTTTTATGGTATCCACCGGCAATTTGCGCAAATAACTTAACGACGAATAACCAGTACCAAAATCATCAATAGCGAATTTTATTCCGTAGTCCGCTAACATAAATAAATTTTTCTCAATCAATGAACCCAGCATCAACGCGCTTTCAGTCAGCTCAAAACTAAATTGCTCGGCGGTTAAGGCATACTTATCCATAAGATCTTTTACTACCAACGCAAAACCTTCTGCTTCTAACTGTTTGGCCGATAAGTTTATAACCAACTTACATGCGCTATTAACAAATTCAGCCGATACTATTTTTTGAAAAACCGTTTCAATTAACCAGTGCCCCATAGCATGTATCATACCGCTTTGTTCAGCTAATGGGATGAAATCAGCTGGACTAACGATACCTACACCCGGCCTATCCCATCGCATTAATACTTCAGCTCCCACTAGCTGACGATCCGCCAACCTGTATTGCGGCTGGTATAATAAAAATAATTCATCGTTTTGTATTGCTAAACGCATTGCATTCTCTAAACGCAAATCCGCATAAAATGCTTTATTCACTGATTCTGTGTAGTAACGCCAGCCATTTCCACCTTCTTTTTTAGCTCGATACATAGCAATATCGACATGACTCATGAGTTCTGCTAACGATGTTCCTGCTATTGGATAGCAGACCACACCAATGCTGACTGTGATACGTACTTCTTGATCTTTAATGTGAAATGGCTTTTCAAACAGCACTGCCAACTCTTCCGCTTTATGTCCTGCATCTTGCGTCGAAGATAACTCAGTCATGATAATCACAAACTCATCGCCACCAGGCCGTGATAGAAAATCATTTTCTCGCATCAAACTCGCAATACGCTTACCTGCTTGCTGAATCAATTGATCTCCCGCCACGTGACCTAATGTGCCATTTACTTCTTTAAAGTCATCAAGATCAACTAATAGCACAGCAAAAATATGCTCTTCTTTGGATTTTTCACAGTGCTCCAATAAACGATGCAATTCATATTCGAATGCAGCACGTGAGTGTAACTCTGTTAGAAAGTCCGTATTAAGCTGATAGGTTAGCTGGTGCGTTTGATGAGCACTATCAGCCATTAGCTGTGAGTTTTCAATCATATGCTTTACCGTTTGACGTAAGTGCAATGTATTTCTTGAGTCACGCGGAAAAAAAGCACTC
The DNA here is from genome assembly GCA_029210045.1 of Coxiellaceae bacterium. Classification (GTDB taxonomy): domain Bacteria; phylum Pseudomonadota; class Gammaproteobacteria; order Coxiellales; family Coxiellaceae; genus JARGNX01. Next base: position 185,468 of record JARGNX010000003.1, on the reverse strand, counting down.
GGCTGATGGCCCAACGAAGCAATTGCTTCGGCTTGTTGCTCTGTATCAGTAATAACCACCATCGGTGTAAAGCGATCTGGGTAAGTGTGATTAAAATTGGCCACCCAATCTACGGCATTTTGTTCAACTAAAGTAAAACCCATTAAAATGCAGGTAGGTTTAATTTCTTCAATCAATACTTGCGTACTTGCATCATCCACTCCAACCATCAAGTGCCAGCCCATTGACTCAGGCACCTTACCCAACAATTGCCTAATAGCTGAACATTCGGATTCAGACTGTGCCAAAATAAAAATAACCAGATGACGACCCATGAATTGCTCTTTTCTTAATCGGTACTTATATTATACCTTAGGTTCACGCGGTATGATAACATGAGGAAAAGGAGCGACTCGAATGACTGAAGTGAACAGCACCATACGCTTTCAAACTGTCTGCGCAACAGACTGCATTGTTTATGAACAACCATTAAATGAAACCATTCGTTTATGTTTACGATTGGAGTATTTATTTAATCAATTTGATGCAGCATTAGCCCACGTGCAATACAGCGAAGACCAAATGGCGATGCAATCTTTAATGAAACTGCTCACTGCTATTGATAGACCCGACCTAAAATCGAAAATTACCCAAGCGCTCAGCCAGCAGGTCACCACACTAGCGCAACTCGAACAGTTTCCGCAGGTAAATAAAGCCCAGCTGTATGACATACTCGGTCAACTCGATAGCCTGCTTAATCAATTGCACCATACGCATTGTAAAATTGGAGACAGCTTACGTCATCACCCGTTTTTAAATCAGATTTACAGCCACATCAATAACCCGGCAGGCTTATGCCCATTTTCAGTACCGGCCTACGCACTGTGGCGCAGTAAACCTGCCGATGTGCGTGTCTCGCACTTAAAACAGTGGGTCGGCGAATTTCGCGTCGTCAAACAAGCCGTTGAATTAATTTTACAGCTCACCCGCGAAAGCACACCTGGTAAAAAAGTTATCGTCAGTGATGGTTTTCACAATCAATCACTCGACCCAAACTTACCTTGCCAATTGGTACGCATTAATATGCCTACACGCTTAGATGTTTATCCAGAAATCAGTGTTGGCAAACACCACCTATCGATACGCTTTATGCAAATGGATTATATTGCTGGCACACCCAGCCAACAATACAAAGCGCCGTTTGAACTCAACTTAACCTGCTGCAAGCTTTGATTGCATCAATAATCTGATGGTTGGCTTCAAGCACCTTAACCGTATCAATATCGGTTAAAGCCACCCATTGCATCTCTTGATTCTCCAAAGGCCTCAGTTCACCGCTGTATTTGGTGATCAACAAGACATGCAGCTCAACAGCATAATTAATATATTGGTGTTGCAAAGTAATTAATGGCTCGGCGCTATCAATAGTAATCGCCACTTCCTCTGTAAACTCTCGGCACAATGCTTGGTACGGTGATTCACCGCTTTCGATTTTACCACCTGGAAATTCCCAAAAGCCGGCATAGTCTTTATCAGTTGGTCGTTGCGTCATTAATACTTGTTGTTCGCTATTGATAATAACGCCAACAGCCACTGGAATCAGCTGCATACATTCACCCCTATGATTAGGACAGCAGAGTGCCAACAAACCTTATAGATGTCAACCCTGCAGAAACAGCAACCTCATGAATTATATGTTTTTTCTTTAAATTATTGTTAATACTACCTTAATGCTTGTAATGTACAATTACAACATGATCAAATATATAAACGCTACAGGTATTTAATATTATGTCGAGAGCCGCACCAGAAATTGCTATTGATTTAACAGCCTATGCTGCTTTAAAAGCGGAGTATGATAGTACTGTAGAAACCATCAAGACAAAAACTAATCTCAAGCACGTAAATGACCCAGAATATTTAGCACTTACAACAGAAAAACAAAAAGAAGCCTATTTAGATCGTGAAGTAGCACATGCCCTACTATGGTCTGACCTAGAATTACCTCATGTCGCTTTAGCAAAAAAAGCTCAAGACGCGATTGCACGCATTTTATTAAAAAACCCAGCTGCGAATTACGGCACCTTAAAAGCCAGTAAAGAATACTTTTCTGCTTCAGCACTACTCGCTTGCCTAGCCCTGCCAGAGCTAATAAAAAACAGTATAGATGCCAACGCCACAACACTGACGATAGTACTTAATCACCCTGAAACACTGATTATTGATAACGGCGAAGGCATTACCGATCCTAAAATACTAGCCCAGTGCGATTCCACTGGATTTTGTAATTATGATAATGTCCCCACCGATGGTGGTGCACGCATTGCATCAGTGAAATCTAAAGATGCCAGCAAAACAGGCGGGGCTGGTGCTGGATTGGCTATCAATAATAGGATGTTAACAGATGGTACTGAAGTGGTTGCTCTAGTTGGTAGCTTACTTATCGGTAGCAACACCCCCCGTGGTGCTATTATCAAGTTCAAAACAACACAAAAAACAACGTTTCAATGCATTATGACAAAATACCAAATGGTCACAGCATCAATGGATCTTGCCATAGGAGGTTCTGAAGCTCAAAAAGCAGCGCCCGAGATGATTCTGTCAGTCCGTCGAAGGCCCCCAGCTAGCAGCCCACCCACACCAGCAATAGCAGCGGCAGTACCACCACTTCCACAACCGGCCGCTAGTAGTCCACCAGTAATACTCAAACCAAAGCTCCCCGAAGGAAAAGGAAAAGGAAAAGCTGTAACAGTCAAAAAGCTACAACCTGCTGCTACTGTTCCATTCAACTTTGGTAGAGGTGTTGGCGTTCAAGGCGCAGCGGCACGACCAGCAACTACTGCTCCATTCAACTTTGGTGGTGGTGTTGGAGTTCCTTTCGGATCCCTAGGATTTTTCGCGGCTGCTGCTACTGCTCCATTCAACTTTGGTAGGGGTGTTGACGCTCAGCCCACTAAAACAGCATCGCCAAGAATGTTCAAACCACCGGCCGCCTCTAAAAAACGAGACCGAGAAAAAGGTGACGCTGATAACGATGACGCAACACCACTAAAACTAATGCACACATAATCGCATTAGTTTAACGCACCATGACATTGCTTATATTTCTTACCCGAACCGCAGGGGCACGGATCATTACGACCCACTTTTGGCGTATCGCGTACAAAGGGTTTAGCTTGTTGCTCTTCACCTTCATCGTCGACTTCAAAGCCACCAATAGTCGCTGGCTCTGGTTGGCGCAACGCCATATCATCATGCTGATAATTCAGTGTCATTTTTGGCTGTTCAATTGGTGGTGGCTCATTAGAAAATTGCACGCGCGCCAAAGTGGCAACCACTTCATATTTAATTTTTGATAATAGCTCACCGAACATATCAAAGGATTCACGCTTGTATTCTTGTGCAGGGTTCTTTTGTGCAAAGCCACGCAAATGAATCCCTTTACGCAAATGATCCATCGCTGCTAAATGATCGCGCCAGTGATTATCGATCACCTGCAAGACTAATGATTTTTCAACATCACGCAACACCGCTGGATCTTCCAACTCAGCTTCTTTATCACGATAAGCCTTATCAACAGCAGCAAACACACGCTCGTGTATGACTTCTTCATTGCAGCTTTCTTCTTCATCTAACCATTTCTGAATAGGCAGCTCAAGGCTAAACTCGTCCTTTAATTGTTGGGTTAAACCACCCACATCCCACTCTTCCGCCACGCTTTGTTCGGGTATGCAAGCATTTACCATATCCTCAACAGCGACTTTACGCATATTAGCAATGATGTCTTCGACTGACTCCGCTTCCATTAATTGACGGCGCTGATTATATACCACCTTACGCTGATCATTAGCGACATCATCGTATTCCAATAGTTGCTTACGAATATCAAAGTTCATACCTTCAACGCGACGTTGCGCATTTTCAATCGCACTATTAAGCCATTTATGTTGAATCATTTCACCTTGCTTCACACCCAGCTTCGTCATAATGGTACGCATGCGATCCGCGGCGAAGATACGCAATAGATTATCATCAAGCGACAAATAAAACTGCGATGAACCGGGATCACCTTGTCGACCTGAACGACCACGCAACTGATTATCAATCCGACGTGATTCATTTCGCTCCGTACCACACACATGCAAACCACCTGCTGCAATTACAGCGTCATGTACTAGCTGCCACTCTTCACGCATTTTTGTTTTTTGTTCATCAGTGGCGTCTTCAGGTAACTCAGCAATTTCCGTTTCAATATTACCGCCCAACACAATATCCGTACCACGACCCGCCATATTAGTAGCCACGGTTATCGCACCCGGGCGACCCGCTTGCGCAATAATCTTAGCTTCACGTTCATGGTTTTTAGCATTAAGCACTTCGTGCTTTAGCTTTGCTTTATTTAACAATTGCGAAACGATTTCAGAAGACTCAACCGATGCCGTCCCCACTAACACGGGCTGACCTTTATCACGACACGCAGTAATTTCTTCGATAATCGCTTTGTACTTATCACCATTATTCAAGAAAATCTGATCGGTACGATCATCACGCACCATAGGCTTGTTGGTAGGCACTACCGCTACTTCTAAACCGTAAATTTTTTGCATCTCAAACGCTTCGGTATCGGCCGTACCTGTCATACCGGATAATTTATTGTATAAACGAAAATAATTTTGGAACGTAATGGTTGCGAGTGTTTGATTTTCCATTTGCACTTGCACATTTTCTTTGGCTTCTACCGCTTGATGCAAACCATCCGACCAACGACGACCATCCATCAAACGACCGGTATGCTCATCAACGATAACCACCTCATCATTCTTCACCACATAATCCACATCGCGGTGAAATAAACTATGCGCTCGCAATGACGCACCCAAATAATGCATTAACGTCACATTACTAAAGTCATATAAACTCGAGCCCTGCTTCATTAAACCATTGGCTAACATGAGCTCTTCAACTTTTTGATGACCCTGCTCAGTTAGGTGCGCTTGTTTGGTTTTTTCATCCGCATAAAAATCACCGCGCACATCGTCTTCAATTTGTTTCTCACCAGTAACGTCATCTTCTTCCATTTGACGCTTTAATGTTGGAACTAACTGGTTAATCTTTTCATAAAGGTCCGACATCTCATCGACTTGACCTGAAATAATCAGTGGTGTTCTTGCTTCATCGATTAAAATCGAATCCACCTCATCAATCACCGCAAAGTTTAATGGACGTTGTACCAATTGATCTTGGCTAAATGCCATGTTGTCACGCAAATAGTCAAAACCGAATTCGTTATTGGTACCGTAAGTCACATCTGCCGCATAAGCCTCTTGCTTAGCGGCATGATCCATACTGGTCAAGTTAATCCCAACAGTCACACCCAGGAAATCATAGATAGGCATCATCCATTCAGCATCACGCTTCGCCAAGTAATCATTCACTGTAACCAAGTGCACGCCTTTACCGCTCAATGCATTCAGATACACCGGTAACGTCGACATCAAGGTTTTACCTTCACCGGTACGCATCTCAGCCACCTTGCCATAATGCAGCACCATGCCACCGATCATCTGCACATCAAAATGGCGCATACCCAATGTACGCTGACTCACCTCGCGCACTACAGCAAAAGCTTCAGGCAGTATGTCATCTAAGGTTTCACCACCCGATAAGCGCTGCTTAAACTCGGCCGTTTTAGCTTTCAACTGCTCATCAGACAATGCTTGTATATCCGCTTCCAGCGCATTAATGCGCTGTGCCTGTTTACGATATTGACGCAATAGTCGTTCATTACGACTACCAAATACTTTCTTTAACATCTTGCTCAGCATATGTCTCTTCAGTTACCATTGGTTAAACACGGTGGAACGGGCATTTTCTCATAGATTCAAGCCAATGCAAAATAATAATAAAGACATAAAAGACCCACAATCACTCGATGCGATCTTAGATAAGCCTAAGACCAAGCTATCTTGGTTACTCAATAAGGCTAAACGTATACAACAGCTGGACACGCTGTTACGAGAGATTCTGGATGCACCATTAAATCAACACTGCCAAGTGATGAATATCCAAGAGCGCACCGCCGTTATTGCTACCGATAGTGCCAATTGGGCTACCCAACTACGCTATCAACAGCGCGACGTCATCAATCGACTGCATTTTCACCAGCAATGGTACTTTATTCAACAGCTTGAAATCAAAGTGCGTTAAGACGTAAACAGGCTAAGCGCAAAATCAACTATCAGTGAAAGTGACGTATATATAAATCCTCGCCGCACCTTTCCCTTTTTGGCTTTTCGATCTTTTTTGTCAATGATTACACTTTGATTTTCTGCACTACTATCTGTTTTTTGCTGCTTTTCCATCATCACACCTTGCATACATGTATGTTTAATGCGCATTGTATCGTGGATAGGGTGTAATATCATCTGCCCGGGATGACAATAGAAAAGATGGGGCATTCACTTAAGAGCGTTAGATTTGGCGTATCTTAACTTAAGAGTGTTAGATTTGAGTCAAGGTCTGTCGATTTTCTATTTTGAAAAACCGGAATGTATGACAAATACCTGAGGATTTTTCAAAATAGAAAATCGACTGAGATTGACCAAATATGACACTCTTAAGCGGCGGCTTGGACTAAAGGTGGCGCAAACTGTATAGGAGTTTCAGCCTCTTTGTCCTCAAAAGTAATCAACTCATAAGCCGATTCATCCGCCAACACCTGATGCAACAACTTACTATTCAATGCATGGCCAGATTTGTGGCCCGAAAACGCACCGATAACACTGTAACCAAGTAAATATAGATCACCGATTACATCCAAGATTTTGTGTTTAACAAACTCATCGCCGTAACGCAGGCCATCTTGGTTAAGGATTTTAAACTCATCAAGCGCAATCGCATTATCAAGACTAGCACCGAGTGCTAGGTTGTTATTACGTAAGTATTCAAAGTCTGAAAGAAAACCAAACGTACGCGCGCGTGATACTTCACGCACATAAGAAGCTGTCGAAAAGTCCAATTCAGCGAACTGATTAGCTTGATCAAACACTGGATGATCAAAATCGATCTTAAAGCCTACTTTAAAACCTTCATACGGCTCTAGTTGCGCAGACTTATCGCCATCTTCGACACAAACTGGCTTTTTAATGCGTAAAAATTTCTTTGGTGCTGACTGTTCTTGAATACCAGCCGATTGTAATAAGAATACAAATGGTCCTGAGCTGCCATCCATGATCGGAATTTCAGGTGCATTGATTTCTACAATAGCATTATCGATACCCACACCCGCCATGGCAGACAATAAGTGTTCAACTGTACCGACTCGCTCGCCGTCTTTGGTCAAACAAGTACATAAACTGGTATCGCCAATGTATTCAGCCCGTGCTGGAATATCAACAACAGGATCTAAATCAACACGACGAAAAACAATGCCGGTATTCGGCAACGCTGGCAACAAAGTCATGTGTACCATTTCGCCTGTATGTACGCCTACGCCGGTGGCCCGGATCTCGTTAGCAAGCGTTCTTTGTAAAATCATATGCGTAATCGCCATTTTCATTAATAAAATTTGCGAATTGTAGCACCAGAAGTCACTATAAGCCAGCCTTTGTTAACAGCTGAAACAAATTGTCGTACTACAGCCCATCCATAGGCCTAAACCTACTCTTCTCCTTCCTGTCGACGCAAGAACGCTGGAATATCTAAATATTCAATGTCCTTGTTATCCTCAACTTCGGCAGTTCTTTTCGGGGGGGTTTGATTGCGTTGATAGGTTGGCCTATCAAGCTGTTGATAATTTAGCGTACCATCGCTTTTTACATGTTTTGCAGCACGCTCATGCACTGCTGTAGTTTCTGCAGTCACAGAGCCTGGACGACCTAGCCCAGTTACTACGACAGTAACACGCAATTCATCGGTCATTTCTGGATCGATTACAGTACCAACCACTACAGTGGCGTTTTCTGATGTGAACGACTTAATCGCATCACCGACCGCTTCAAATTCACCGATCGACATATCCATACCGGCCGTCAAGTTAACCAACACACCACGTGCGCCAGTAAAGTCGACGTCTTCCAATAATGGACTACTAATCGCGGCTTCAGCTGCTTCACGCGCACGGTTCTCACCGCTGCTCACACCTGTACCCATCATTGCCATACCCATTTCCGACATCACCGTACGCACATCGGCGAAATCGACGTTGATTAAACCTGGGCGTGTAATCAAGTCAGCGATACCTTGTACCGCACCTAGCAACACATTGTTCGCTGCTTTGAATGCATTTAATAAGGTAATGTTCTTACCCAACACACTCAGCAGTTTATTATTTGGAATCGTAATTAATGAATCAACGTGTTCGGTTAATGCTTTAATGCCTTTATCCGCCACTTCCATTCTTTTACGACCTTCGAAAACAAATGGTTTTGTGACAACAGCTACCGTTAGGATTCCTAACTCTTTAGCAATTTCAGCAACGATCGGTGCAGCACCAGTTCCTGTACCACCACCCATACCGGCAGTAATAAAGATCATGTCAGAACCATGAATCACTTCTTTAATGCGCTCACGATTTTCTTCAGCTGATTGGCGACCCACTTCCGGATTGGCACCTGCGCCTAACCCTTTAGTCACTTCACTGCCTAACTGAATAACAGTTTCAGCACTAGAGCGTTCTAATGCTTGAGCATCCGTATTACAGGCAACAAACTTCACGCCTTCTACATTTTCCAGCATCATATGCTCGATAGCATTACCGCCACCGCCACCAATACCGATGACAATGATCTGTGCCGTATGGCCTGTGTCGTCACCTAACTCAAACATGTGATCATTCCTCCAATTTTAAAAGTTTCCTTGAAACCAACCTTTCATTCGCGACCATAAACCTTTGACGCCTTGATCGGCATCAAAATGATGATCGGATGATGTATGCTGCAATCCATGCAATAACAAACCCACGCCGGTTGCGTAACTTGGGTTCTCTCTCACATCCACTAAGCCACTAATGTTTTGCGGCACGCCTAATCTTACCGGCATTTTAAACACCGACTCGGCTAATTCCACAGAGTCTTCTACATTAGAAGCTCCACCGGTTAATACGACACCGGCAGTTATAAAATCTTCGAAACCGCTGCGACGGATTTCGTTTTCAATCAGCGCAAATAACTCTTCATAACGCGCAGCAATCACTTGACATAATGCCTTACGATGAATGGTTTTCGGTGGTCGCTTCGACACACTCGGCACTTGAATGGTTTCGCCCGACTCAACGTTATTCGGCACGACAGAACCATGTTTGATTTTAATTCTTTCCGCATATTTGCTTGGTGTACGCAGCGCTACCGCCACATCATTCGTCACGTGATCACCTGCTATTGGAATCACGGCTGTGTGACGAATCGAGCCTTCGGTAAAAATCGCAATATCTGTGGTACCGCCACCGATATCGATCATACAAACACCGAGCTCTTTTTCATCTTCATTTAATACGGAGTGACTGGAAGCCAATTGCTCCAATACCACATCACCTACTTGCAAACCGCAACGACGCACACACTTGGATATATTTTGTGCAGCGCTAACGGCGCCCGTAACAATATGCACCTTGGCTTCAAGACGAACACCGGACATACCCACAGGTTCGCGCACGCCTTCTTGTGCATCAATAATAAATTCTTGCGGCAATATATGGAGTATCTTTTGATCAGCTGGAATCGCAACGGCTTTTGCCGCATCGATAACGCGCTCAACATCGGATTGATTTACTTCACGATCACGAATGGCCACAATACCGTGTGAATTAAGGCTTTTAACGTGACTACCGGCAATACCTGTGTACGCCATATTAATGTCACAACCTGCCATTAACTCAGCCTCTTCGACTGCTCGTTGAATGGATTGCACGGTTGATTCAATGTTAACCACAACACCACGTTTAAGTCCGTGGGACGGATGAGACCCGAAGCCGATTACCTCAACTTGCTTGTCTTCCGTTACTTCCCCAACCAGTGCCGCTATTTTACTTGTTCCAATATCCAATGCGACAATCAGATTCTTGTCTGGTTTCTTTGACATAGCTGTCAAAATCTCCCTGCTAGCACGACGCTGCAACACCCCCCAGGTGCTGCAAGCCCTTAGTATAGACGAAACAAATTAAGATCACTATAAAAATTTTCAAAAAAATAAAAGGAAAAGAACGCACAGACAACTGATTGCGAGAATTTACTTTAAGTTTTTTCTATTTCAAAAAATACGACTGACCAAAAACCAAACAACCCCGGTGATTGATGTATTTAATCAAGATTGCATACTGCGGATCTAGTGACCAAACATCGCACAATAAAATCATTCAACAATACGTCACACCACTTTACATCATATAAGGATAATCGATGCGAAAAACAACTCTACTCCTACTCCTGGCAAGCAACTACGCAATAGCAGCAACACCGCAGACAACAGATTTCATTCAATCCGTCCGGCACAAACACCACACACAACGAGTCGCCGGAACCATATCACCCACCAACACGCTAAGCCGAACTGAACAATGGGACCTTGCCGGTGCGCCCCGACTGTTTACTAAAATAACTAGCGTAACCTTTTATACACGCACCAACGCCACAAGCGGGCGGTGTGAAGGCATAGGTCGCACACTTGATCTCAGTCAGAACCACTTTATTGACACAGGTATTAGTTTAAATGGGCCAGCCGGCGATTTACAACCAATCGCTATACATACATCCGGCATAATTGCCGCAGCAAATACACTGGGCTTCACCCTGCCCCGCGATGGTCAAGGCTGCGCTAAACTAGAAATAGCCTACCAAGCAGGCCCAACAACATCCATACCAAATAAAATCACAACAAATATTAGCCCAGATACTTTTGAATACGGGCACATCGCTAGCCTTGGCAATAACAGCATCACCGACGGCACTCCCGTCAACAACCATGCGCAGCTATTAAAAACAGCGGCATTATCACTAACACGTACTGCCCATGCGCGATGCTGGGGCTTAAACAGTCAAGGCCAACTGGGCGACGGCACACGCAGCAACTCAAACCTCCCCGTTAAAGTGAGCAACGCATTAGGTCATGGCGTAGTAAAAATAGCTTCTGGACGCAATCATAACTGCGCACTATTACAATCAGGGGCGGTAAAATGCTGGGGAAAAAACACCTACGGCCAACTCGGCGATGACAGCGCCACTAACAGCTTAACACCCGTACAAGTCCATGGCCTAACATCCGGCGTTATTGATATTGCAGCCGGCAGAGATAGCACATGCGCATTACTCAATTCCGGCGGCGTAAAATGCTGGGGGGACAATCAATTTTGGCAGCTGGGTGATGGCACACGATCCAATCGCTATGTACCCACCGACGTTAACGGTCTGAGCTCCGGGGTTAGCAGTATCGCATCAGGCTATATGCATGCATGCGCACTACTTAAGTCAGGGCAAATAAAATGCTGGGGGGCCGGCATCGACGGACAACTGGGCAACAACTCGATCGAATCGCAGAAAACACCTGTTTTTGTAGCCAATATTGGCGGCAACTATCCTGCAGCCACTGCCATTGCAGCTGGCGCTCGCACCACATGCGCCATCATTAATAAAGGTGGCTTTATAAAGAATGGCGACATGGAATGCTGGGGCGCAAACACCTACGGCCAAGTGGGTGATAGCACAACCACTAAACGCTTAATTCCCACACAGGTGCAAGGACTAACAACAGGTGTTTCGGCTATAAGCATGGGCACACAACACACTTGCGCGATTACCAATGGCGACATGAAATGTTGGGGCGATAACACCCACGGTCAACTGGGCATACAAAGCGCATCAAATATAAATCCCACCCCGCAAAATGTTGATACACTACCCACTGGCGTGAAAGCCATTAGCGCGGTAAATTCTCACACCTGCGCAATCAACGGCAACGGGCGCACGCAATGCTGGGGTCTTAATGATGTTGGTCAACTGGGCACCAGCGCACCGGTGAATGAGGCACATGCGCCCATCAACACAGACCTACCCATTGGCAGCTCAACAACACTCAGCGATGGCAATGACTCCGCCTTTAGTTGTGCAGCGACCAACGCAGCGCAGATCACCACTTCACAATTGGATGCCACTGCGAATACTGTTTCATTAACCAACGCGGGCCATAGTGCATCATCATTCAATACAGCCGACTTATCATCACGCGGCATTACCAGCAACTGCTCTTCAACATTAGACAGCAGCGCACAATGTGATTTCACCTATGACGGCACCAGCAGTCGTGGTGACGGTGCTATTTCCGTAACAGACAACCTCAACAAGCACACCATCTTTCCATTCCACATCAAAAAAAGTGGTAAAGCCGTTTGCTGGGGATACAATCGGTTCGGGCAATTGGGTGATGATTCCACCACCGACCGAAACATTCCAGTAGACGTTTCCGGCATTGATCAAGCAGTGATACAAGTAGTGACCGGACGCTATCACAGCTGCGCCTTATTGAAAAATCACAGCGTGATGTGCTGGGGCGATAACACATATGGCCAACTGGGAAATCGTATCCACCAAGTATTCAGCCGCGCCATCTACGTCGACGCATTCAGATCAGTAGGCGATGTCGCCAGCCTTTCTGCTGGCAATGACCACACTTGCGCCTTACTCTTCTCTGGAAAAGTAAAATGCTGGGGCAAGAACGACTCAGGACAATTGGGCGATGGCTCAATCATTAGTCGCGATGAACCCGTCAACGTTCATGCATTAACAACAGCCGTTACCGCGTTAACTAGTGGAAGCAATCACACATGCGCGTTACTAAAAACTGGCCGCATGAAATGTTGGGGCAATAACGACTCAGGGCAATTGGGCGACAGCACACAAACCAGTCGTAACAAACCTGTCGACGTCTCAAATCTCAACGACACAAGCACACATGTCGTATCCATAAGCGCCGGCCAAAACAGCAGTTGCGCTTTATTGAGTAACGGCGCGATAAAATGCTGGGGTAAAAGTAGCAGTGGCCAGCTGGGCAATGGCAGGTTAAGCGTATTTGAAGCCAAGCCACAGCAAGTCATTGGCTTAACATCTGGGGTTGCTGCCATATCTCAGGGCGGCACGCATGCTTGCGCCTTATTACAAAATGGCAGCGTTAAATGCTGGGGATCAAACAACAGCGGTCAACTCGGCATTGGTAGCATCGGCACAAAAATAACCACACCGCAACCGGTGACAGCGTTAGGCACACAGGTTGTCTCGATTAACGCTAAAAAATTGCATACCTGTGCGCTATTAGCGGATGGTACAGTGCAATGCTCTGGTAAAAACGTTGACGGCCAACTGGGTAACGGCAGTTTTACAACCAGCAATATCCCCGTCACTGTTAGCAATTTACACAACGTAGCAGAGCTGGCTATCAACAGCGGTGTTGGTGCCTACAACTGCGCCATCAAGTAAACCATCAACCGTCTTAGCCATGACAAATGGATTTGTCATGGCTATCCGCTAAAACGGCTTATCCGCTTGCCACTTCCTATTGAAGTTGCTCACACTTACCGCCTAACCATTAAAACAACTATAAATCAATATATTGACGGTACTCCGCTTCATTCATATGACAATCCACAAGAGTCCTGTATAATATCATGATAATCCACAACTAAGCTGTAGGATGTCATGAACTACAATCGCATACTAAATTTACCACGCTTACTTGAAAAGAAGTCACATTTTCTATTTGGCCCTCGCTCTACGGGTAAGTCATACCTCATAAGAGCACAATTTCAGAATAATTATCCTGTCATCAATTTACTGCGTAATGAGCAATTTATGCAGTTAAGCCAATCTCCCCACGCTTTAGAAATGATAATCGATGCGCACACCGACACGAGCATTGTGATCATCGATGAAGTACAAATGATACCTGAGCTGCTTAATGAGGTGCATCGACTGATTGAAGAGCGGCAGATTAAATTTTTACTCACGGGAAGCAGTGCAAGAAAGTTAAAACAGAAAAACACCAACTTACTAGCTGGCCGAGCACGTAAAGCTGAGTTGTTTCCTCTAACCAGTCAAGAAATTCCAGATTTTAAACTCGACCGCTATTTATTAATAGGCGGCTTACCTGCAATTTATCAAAGCGATGAGCCCTTCGAAGATTTATCTGCCTATACCGATACCTACCTAAAAGATGAAATTCAAGCAGAAGCGTTAGTTAGGCACATTGTTGGATTCTCACGTTTTTTACAAACAGCGGCATTAACGAGCGGAAAAATGACTAACTTTACAAGTGTTGCTAGTAATGTCGGCATCCCAGTCTCAACAATACGTGAATACTACCATATTCTCGAAGACACATTTATTGGCTTTATGCTGCCTGCTTATATAAAAACTAAAAATAGAAAAGCCATTAGTACGGCCAAGTTTTATTTTTTTGATATAGGGGTCAGAAACTATTTATGTCAGATTAGAGACTTGCCTAAAAAAACAGATTTGTATGGTGATGCCTTTGAACATTTTATTGCAATGGAATTGCGCAGTTACCTTTCTTATCGCAGAAAACATGAAGATTTATGTTATTGGCGTTCAAAAAGTGGCTTCGAGGTAGACTTTATTATTGGTGATCATACAGCAATAGAAGTAAAATCAACTGATCGAATAAACAACAATGACATGAAAGGCCTGAATGCCTTTATGGAAGAAAATATTGCAAAAAAATATATCATCGTCAGCCAAGATCCTGTGAATAAAAAAACAAAGTCTGGCATAAGCATGCTTTATTGGAAGGACTTTCTTAAGCATTTATGGAGTGATGAAATTTAAATATTTTTTCGAGAGTAACAAATAAAACTCCCCCATCAAATAAAGAGCAATGCACTAGCATGCCACCATCCCTTACACTCATCTCTTACTTTGCCATGGCTAACTCCTTCTCTCCTACCCCTGTTATTGATGTATTAAATCGAGCTTACATACTGAGCGAACACGCTACGATTCAACTTTAACCAATAACCAGAGAGACAACACGGATGCGACACTTTATTCTTCCTACCCTAATAGGCGTAGTAGCAAGCCAGCCATTACTAGCAAGCCACCTTAGCACTGATTTTTTACAACCGATCAAAAATAAACACAGCTATACTACGTCAACCAACACCGTAAAAATACCATTGATACTGACCCGCACAGAAACCTGGAGCCTTAACAATGCACCAACACTGTATGCCAAAGTCAAAGGCGTAACTTTTTATTATCAAACGAGCCAAATCAATGGCAGATGCTCAGGCGTCGGCCAAACCTTTGACTTAAACGATGAACAATACGTCGACACTGGCATTGCTTTAAATGGTAGCCGCGGCGATCTACCCGCACTCAACCTATTTGCTGCTGGCTTTACTCATGCCGCCAATCAATTGGGTTACACTATCCCGAGCAATGGCATAGCTTGTGCAAAATTATTTATTGCATTTCAAGCCGGGTCCACAGCAAATACCAATCGCATTAATACTAAATTCAAACCCCTAACATTTGAATACACTAATATAGTAAGCCCAGGCAACAATGTAATTACCAATGGCGCAGCAAGCAACAATCGCTACACGCTAGAACAAACACCTTACTTTACCTTACAAAAACCGTCTCTTACACCAAACACTGTCGATACCGGAAGACTTAGTAGCGAGCACCCTTCTGTCCAGCTTACTAATATAGGTCTCGACGAAGCACATCTCATACTACCTTTTAACCTGGCTGAGCGCGGCATCACCACCGATTGCACGACACCGCTGGGTATCAATAGTCATTGTCAGTTTACCTATAATGGTCGCAGCAGTCGTGGCGATGGCGTCATTACAGCCGCCAGTATAAATTACGCCGCCAAAGCTATCTACCCATTCCATATAGCAAAAACCGGTCACGCCAAATGCTGGGGTATCAATGATTTCGGGCAGCTCGGCGACGGCACAACCGATAACCGCCATGAGGCAACTACCGTAGCGGGATTAACCAATGTGCTGCAACTAGCCAGCGGCAAACAACATGCGTGCGCCTTAAAAAATTCCGGTGACATTTATTGCTGGGGCGATAATACTTTTGGGCAACTAGGCAACGGCTCTACCATCAGCAGCCCTATACCAGTAAAAGTATCCGCTATCTCTCACGCTGTAAGTATCTCCGCCGGTCGTTACCATACTTGTGCACTATTAAATTCTGGTGAAATGAAATGCTGGGGTGAAAATTCATTTGGACAACTGGGCAATAATCAAAGAGATCAACAAACCACAGCTGTCACTGTTTCCGGATTAACATCAGGCGTGCATGCTATAGCGGTTGGCAACAATTATTCTTGCGCTCTATTACAAACGGGTAGCGCAAAATGCTGGGGTGAAAATAGCCACGGCCAACTCGGCAATGGCAACATTAAAGATCAGCTGGTTCCCGCAGCCGTATCTGACTTAGGCAATGACACAACATATGCTGTCTCCATAGCAGCTGGTGACAACCATAGCTGCGCACTACTCAACGACGGCACCATGAAATGCTGGGGTGAAAACGATTACGGCCAATTAGGCATCGGCAATAACGATAGCTTTAAAATTACACCTCAAACAGTAAATGGCGGCCGTAACTTTAGCGTTGCAGCACTCGAAGCTGGCGGCAAGCATACCTGCGTTATCACGCAAGCTGGCGGCATGATGTGTTGGGGCAAAAATAGTGATGGCCAATTGGGTATCGGTGATTTCGAACCAATGAAAAACACACCGCAACCAGTAACTGGCCTGAGGTATGGTGTCGTTGGCATTAGTGCATCCGCACGCTCGACTTGCGCACTGAAAAGTGGTGGCAAGGTATTGTGTTGGGGCAATAATGAATTCGGTCAACTCGGCGATGGCAGCACTACATTCCGCGATACACCCATAGCCGTGGAAAACTTGAAAAATAATGCTTTCGATCTTGCATCGAATAATGGTGAAGGAAAATTCAATTGTGCCATTGAATAAGACGTCATCACGACTAACGTGTAGTCATCCCGGACTTGATCCGGGATCATTGCCCTGTCATCCCGGACTTGATCCGGGATCCAGTTTTTTAAAAAAAGGAGTTTCAACATGCGACATTATGTCATTCCACTATTACTTATCAGCAGCCACACCCTTGTGGCTGCACAACTGTCCACCACTGATTTTATTAGCAACAAAAAACATACTACTACCAATGCACTTACCACACCTTTAGTGGTATCGCGCACTGAGGCGTGGAACTTACGCAGTACACCCAACCTATACGCCAAAATAACGCGTATCACTTTTTATAATGGAACCAATTTATCAACCGGGCGATGCAGCGGCATTGGCCGTACGCTCGATCTCAGCGATAACCATTATACCGACACCGGGCTACCACTGAACGGTCCATCAGGTGCTTTGGCCAATATCAACATATCTGCTGCGGGCTTCACAAAGGCAGCCAATCAACTGCATTACACCATACCTAGCAATGGCAATGCCTGCGCACAGTTATTTATGGATTTTAAAGCTGGCCCCGAATCCAGCATAAATAAAATCAACATTTTCCCCGACACCAAGCCCTTTGAATACACTAATATAGTAAGTCTTGGCAATAATATAATCAGCAGCGGGACAGCGGTTAATAACCATTTTAATCTCCTAAAGAATGCCCATTTAGTGCTACAAAAACCAGCACATGCTGTATGTTGGGGTTATGGATCTTACGGTCAGCTCGGCACTGAAAAACGATATAGTGAAGGCACGCCACATAAAATATTACTATCCAACAATGAACACATCTCAAAAATCGCCTCAGGTTACGAACATAACTGTGTTTTACTCGATACCGGCAGCGTCAAGTGTTTTGGTCACAATAATCACGGTCAGTTGGGCAACGGCACAACAACCGACAGCACAGCACCTATTTCGCCTATTCAACTTGGAAACGATATCATTGATATTTCATCTGGCCGACACAACACTTGCGCGCTATCGAAAAGTGGCATTGTAAAATGCTGGGGCGAAAATGCACATGGCCAATTAGGCGATGGTACAACTACGGAAAGGCATATACCAACCACCGTCACCGGGTTAGGCTCAGATGTTAAAAGCCTAAGCGCTGGCGGCATACACACTTGCGCATTATTAATTGATGGTCGCATTAAATGCTGGGGCGATAACAATGGCGGACAACTCGGGAATAACTCCACTACCAGCAGCGATACACCTGTATTAGTGCACAACATTGGCGGCCAATACCCAAAAGCTATCGCGCTATCTTCAGGCGGCGGCGATTCCTGCGCACTGCTTGCCACCGGTGCCGTCAAATGCTGGGGCAATAACCACTCAGGACAAATCGGTGATAACACACTATTTAATAGAAGCGTACCTACGGCGGTTATTGGCCTAAGCTCCGGTGTAACAAAAATTGCTTCTGGCATTTTTCACAACTGCGCCATTCAAAACGGTCAAGCCAAATGCTGGGGTGAGAATAGACACGGCGAAATAGGCATTGGTCAAATCAACGACGCTGTTACCACACCGACCGCAGTGAAATCACTATCTGCTAACATTACTGACATCCAAGCACACGACCGACACACTTGCGCGATTGAATCAGGCGTAACAAAATGCTGGGGTGAGAATATACATGGACAAATAGGTATAGGCGATAACTCTGGCATCGAAACAGTTACCACGCCGCGAACGGTAGTTAAACTCACAGACTATGACGCCGTGTCATTAAACGTCGGCAATATATCTGAATTCAATTGCGCCATCGTCAAACAAAAAAATGTTAATTCTGCTATTCTCAATCACGACCAAACCAGTGTCGAACTAGCCAACATCGGCTTTGGTAAAGCCCATCTTATATTGCCACGACATCTTGCTCAACGTGGAATTACTACCAACTGCACATTAACACTGGGCACAAATAAAAGTTGCCGATACACATTTAAAGCCGGCAGTGCTGCCAGCGATCGTGGTCATGGCATCATAACGGTACATGCGACCAACTCAACCAGCGATGCGTTTCCTTTTTATATCCAACGTCACGGCAGCATTAAGTGCTGGGGATACAATCACTGGGGACAGCTGGGTGATGGCACCAGAGAAGACCGCAAACAAGCCACCGAAAGTCCTTTTACCAGTAACACAACTCAACTGGTTAGCGGTAATTCACACACATGTCGATTAACGACTGATGGCCGCGTGCAGTGCTGGGGAGCAAATTTCTTCGGAGAGCTGGGTGATGGCACGACCAACAGCAGTACCCGACCTGTTCAAGTAGCCAATATCACTGACGCTGTCAGTCTTGCCGCTGGAACTTATCACACCTGCGCCTTATTAAAAAGTGGTGAAGTGAAGTGCTGGGGTCGAAATAATGGAGGACAAATCGGGGATAACAGCTATGAAGATCGCCACCTACCAGTAAGTGTGCATTCTTTATCAACCGGTGTCACTGCCATTGCTGCCGGTAGTCATCACACGTGTGCCTTACTACGTAGCGGCCACATGAAATGCTGGGGCGCTAACGATTTCGGTCAACTGGGTGATAGCACTACATTAACACGCCCCGCACCTGTCGCCGTTTCAAACTTGAGTACTAACCGGTTGCACGTTGTTTCCATTGCAGCCGGCAAATTTAATAGCTGTGCGATATTAAGTAACAGCACCATGAAATGCTGGGGCGATAACTTTCGCGGTCAACTCGGCATAGGCAATACCGATAAGCTCAAAACCACACCGCAATTAGTGCAAGGCCTTATTGGCAATAAGGTTGCAGCTGTAGCTATCGGTGTTTTCCACATCTGCGCACAAACCAACGCAGGTGGCATGTATTGCTGGGGTTATAATACCGATGGCCAATTAGGCTTGGGTAATTTTGATCGCCTGAAAACCTTACCTCAACAAGTGCCGGGGCTAGTCTATGGTGTTGTAGGAATCAGTGCCACTGATTATGGTACCTGCGCAATAAAAAGCGGCGGTAAGGTACTGTGCTGGGGTGAAAACTACTACGGTGAAGTCGGCGACGGTACCACTGAAACCCGCAACACACCCACTGCAGTAAAAAATATTAATAAGAAATATGTTCGCGACCTCAGCATGAGCAGCGGAAGCGCTGCACACAATTGCGTTATTGAATGGCGTTAACAAAAAAAGGAAAATAAACACATGCGAAAAATAATAATCCCCCTGCTACTAGTGAGCTACACCTCACTAGTAGCAGCACCATTAACCACGGCGGATTTTATTCAATCTGCCCATAACAAGCACCATAAACAGGCCATTGCTGGAACACTGACTCCCACGATGACACTGAGCCGGTCAGAAAATTGGAATCTGGCCGGCGCTCCAAATTTATATACTAAAATCACCAGCGTAACATTTTATAACAACACCAATGCCACTACAGGAAGATGCGAAGGCGCTGGTCGCACGCTGGACCTTAGTAACAATAATTTTCTTGACACAGGTATTGCACTTAACGGTCCAGCCGGTGATTTAACACCGATTGCTATACATACCTCCGGCATTATTGCTGCTGCCCATGCACTGGGCTATACAATAGCCAACAATGGCCAAAGCTGCGCTAAAGTAGCAATATCCTATCAAGCCGGGCCTGCAACGTTGATTCCAAACAAACTAAAAACAAGCATCAGTCCAGCAACATTTGAATACGGCCACATCAACAGCCCTGGTGGCAGCATCATCACCGACGGCACACCTGTAAATAACCAGGCGGAAATAGTAAAAACAGCAGCGCTAACATTAACTCGCACCGCTCATGCACAATGCTGGGGTAAGAATAACGCAGGACAATTAGGTGATGGCACACAAAGTAATAGCAATGTGCCAGTAAAAATCGCAGCAGCGCTAGGCAATGGCGTTGTAAAAATTTCTGCAGGACGTAATCATAACTGCGCATTATTAAAAACGGGTACCGTTAAATGCTGGGGGCAAAACCAATACGGCCAACTTGGCGATGGCACAACTGTCAGTCGATTACTACCAACACAAGTGAGCGGACTCACTTCCGGTGTTATAGACATAGCCGCTGGCCGAGAAAGTGTTTGCGCCTTATTAAATACTGGCGGCGTTAAATGCTGGGGGCAAAACTTATTTTGGCAACTCGGAGATGGCACACGCACCAACCGTTTAGTACCTACCGATGTCAGTGATCTCACTTCAGGTGTTACTAGCATTGCATCAGGTTATATCCACGCATGCGCCTTACTTAAAACAGGACAAATTAAATGTTGGGGTGAAGGCTTATCAGGGCAACTCGGAGATAACTCCATTGAAGCCAGAAGAACACCTGTGTTTGTCGCCAATATTGGCGGCGACCAACCAGAGGCTACTGCCATTGCAGCCGGCTCTCAATCGACATGCGCGATTGTCAATAAAGGTGGGTTTTTAGCAAACGGTGATTTGGAGTGCTGGGGTGGCAATGCTTATGGCCAATTAGGTGATGGCACAACCACCAATCGGCTCGTACCAACACAAGTGCAAGACTTAGCAACTGGCGTAAGCACCATTAGCATGGGCACACAACACAGCTGCGCTATCGTCAATGGTGGCATGAAATGCTGGGGTGATAATCGAAAAGGTCAGTTGGGAATCGGCCCTCAGCGTACCACTTTTTCAACGCCACAAAATGTGACTGGATTATCGAGCGACATTAAAATCATTAGCGCTACTAACTTTCACAGTTGCGCGGTCAATGCATTCGGTCGCATGCAATGCTGGGGGCAAAACAATTATGGGCAGCTAGGGATTGGCGCTACTACACCAACCGTAAACTATTATACGCCCACCAACGTACATTCATTGCTGCCTGGATCAACTAAAGCCGTTAGCGAAGGTAATAATTCAACGTTTCATTGCGTCGCATCCAATTCAGCTGGAGTGAATAACACATTATTAAATGCTACAGCCAATACCATTTCATTAAGTAATATTGGTTATACAGCCGCTTCATATACGGTAGCTGATTTATCGGCACGAGGCATTAGCTCACATTGCAGTACGGCATTAGATCCATTATCACAGTGTGAATTTACCTACGACGGCAACATCAGTCGTGGTGATGGCGCCGTGTTAGTTACCGATGCATCTGCAAAAGCACATATATTTCCATTCCATATTCAAAAACCTGGAACGGGAGTATGCTGGGGTAGCAATAACTTTGGCCAATTAGGTGACCTAACTAATACCAATCGCAATCAACCCACAGTCATCAATAACCTACCTGAAACACAACAAATAGTAACGGGGCATCATCATGCTTGCGCCTTACTCACCAACGGTAGTGTAATGTGTTGGGGGGATAATACGTATGGACAATTAGGCACACCTGACAATAGCAGTTCCAAGCTCCCAATATATGTACCCACTTTCAAAACTAAGACTAACGTCGTTAATCTTACCGCCGGAGCTGATCATACCTGTGCCTTACTTAACTCCGGAAAAGTAAAATGCTGGGGTAAAAATACATCAGGGCAACTGGGCAATGGTTCAACAGTGAATAGCTATGATCCAGTAGACGCTCATAACTTAGAGGGCACTGTTACTGCATTAACCAGCGGCTCAAACCACACTTGTGCGCTATTGAAAAATGGACAGATGCAATGCTGGGGGAGCAATGAACACGGTCAATTAGGCGATAGTACTTTTACTAATCGTTTACAACCAACTGCTGTGTCCGATTTGAGTAACGACACTCAGTACGTAGTCTCTATCAATGCAGGCCAAGAAACCAGTTGCGCATTGCTCAGTGATGGTGCTATGAAATGCTGGGGTAAAAATGGTGATGGCCAAGTGGGCATTGGACACACCAGTAACGCTGAGGTCAAACCACAACAAGTGTTAGGCTTAACCTCAGGTGTTGCGGCTATTTCTGTTGGCGGTGCGCACACTTGTGCAATGCTACAAAACGGTAGTGAAGATTGCTGGGGCTTAAATAATAAAGGCCAACTCGGCATTGGCACTACCGATGTACGCAAAGCCTCACCGCAACCAGTGATTGCCCTGGGTAATGATGTAGTGAGCATTACCACTGGCAAGCTAAATAGCTGCGCTATGTTAGCCGATGGTACAGCCAGATGCTGGGGTAAAAATGTTGATGGTCAACTCGGTAATGGCACGTTGAATGACAGTTCATTACCAAAAGCGGTAACTGACCTTAATAATACCTTTGAGCTCGCTTCAAACAGTGGGGACAGTGCATTTAACTGCGCCATTAAGTAACAACCCCAATGGGGGTCAAGACTTGACCCCCATTATTTTACGGCAAAGCCATTCGGATATCGTAAATCAACCAATTGAATAACCGCCGGATGATCGGCCATTATCTGTGGATACGCTTTTATAAATCGCGCTAAGCGCTGATTAACCGCATCCTTACCTAACATGACCACCACATCATTAGATAATTCTAAATGCCACGCCTGACGATCAGTTAAGCTCAACTTTTTAACTGTCATATTAAGGGCAGACAGCTGCTGTTGAATCACACGAAACTCATTCATCACCACAACAAAGGTATCTCGCGGACCAAATAACTGTGGTAACTTCGGCGGAAAAGAAGCCTGTGCCGGTGTAAAAATAATATTACTAGGTGTCACTAAGTGCTGCTCATTCCAAACCGCAATCGCTTGATATTCATTAATTGTAATTTGTAAAGTACTCGGCCATATCCGTCTCACCATCACCGACTTTACCCATGGCAGCTGCTGTTGTAGCTCGCGCTTAAGCTTTGTCACGTCCAACGCAAAAAAACCTGCATTCACTTCTCGCGTGATAGCCTGCTTTAATTGCAATGGCGAGGTATGCTTGTAATTAGCCGTAACCTTAATGTGTTTAAATGGTAACGTACTGGGAGATTTTGCCAACTTCCAAAGCTGCACACCCGCCGCAATCAATAACACAATGAGAATAATAGGCAGCCACTGTTGGCATACTCGCCACCATGACAAAGCCTGTGATTTTTTTTCAGGACGCTTAGGTGTTTTATATTTTCGAAATTGGGCGTGTGTCATTCTAGCTCCCCTATAATTCGACATCGAAGTTGTAAATCGATATTATGCTTTTGCTTCACTTGCTGCTGTATGTGTGCAATCAACTGCTCAATATCATCGGAACGACACTTATCATCGTTAATAATATAATTTGGATGTGTTTCAGATACCATTGCACCACCCACCTCATAACCAGCTAGCCCACACTGCGCAATCAACTCAGCTGCTGTGATATTAGACGGATCAAAAAAAACCTCACCGCAATTGGCCGCACCCATCGGTGTGGCTGCATTACGCTGATTCAACGCCTCGCGCAATTGCTGCATAGCCTCTTCTGGATCTCCTTTTTCAAAAGCAAAAATACCCGCCACTACCTTCTCACAGCCGTCAACGTTATTTACTTTCACAGCAAACTCGTCAACACTACACCTTGTGATTTCACCAGATCGATTTATCAACTCTATATGAGTAAGCTGCGCTCGTGCATCACCACCATAACCACATGCATGCGTAAAGATAGCTCCGCCAACCGTACCTGGAATAGCAGCAAAAAATACGCCCTGCATAAAACCTTGCTGCATACACAGCTTGGCTAAAGCAGCACAGCTCACCCCTGCTTCAGCACGCACGGTGCCTTCATCCAACAACTGTAATTGTTTTAAACCATCCTGCGTGTATATCACCGTGCCTTTTATGCCACCATCACGTATCACCACATTACTACCAGCACCCAACCAAGTAATTACTTCACTCGCATCCAACTGCCGTAAAAAATCTTGCAAGTCTGCAACATCAGCAGGCTTATAAAACGACTCAGCCAAACCACCCGTCAATATCGTTGTATAGGGTCGAAGCCATTCATCATGGCTGAATGCGCCACGTTGCTTAGCCCACTTGTGAAAGCTTTCATCCGTCATGGAGCTGCCAGTAACTGTTTTGCCATCGCACCAATACTGCCCGCGCCCTGCATTAGCACAATATCATTAGCCTGTAACACTTTCTGCAACGTTGAAGCCAATTGCTTATCATCAGGAACAAAAATAGGAATGACCTTTCCAATATCTGCAATCGATTGGCATAAAGCTTGGCTATCTGCATTCTCAATCGGCGTTTCACCCGCTGAAAATACTTCTAATAACACCAGCACATCTGCCTCTGCCAAAGATTGAGCAAAATCCAATAATAAATCACGCGTGCGTGTATATCGATGCGGCTGAAAAACCAACACCAAGCGCTGATCAGGCCAAGCTTGACGCGCCGCCTGCAAAGTCACCTTCACTTCATGCGGGTGATGACCATAGTCATCAATAATTAAAGCCTCGCCACCCGACACTGGCAAACTGCCATGAACATGAAAACGTCGACCCACACCAGGAAAATCTGCAAATGCTTGTGCCACCACAGCCATATCAACGTTCAACTCATCGGCAATACACAATGCAGCTACCGCATTCAATACATTATGCTGGCCAGGGAAATTCAAACAAAACGCATGCTCGCGGCCGTCTTTCCAACGCACAGTAAAATGACTCTTTAATCCTTTTTGTGAAAACTGCAGAACTTGCACATCGGCATCCGCATGAAAACCGTAAGTGATCACTCGGCATTTTACTTGCGGAATTAACTCGCGCACCGTCTCATCATCATAAGCCAATACCGCCAAACCGCCTTGCGCAATGTTATGCAAAAATTCGGTAAACGTTTGCTTTAGCTTATCAAAGCTGCCCGCATACGTTTCCATATGATCCGCATCGATATTAGTTACTACAGCGATCTCAGGCGCATAATGCAAAAATGATGCGTCACTTTCATCAGCTTCAGCAACAAAATAATCACCGGCACCTAAATTAGCATAACGATTAATGCCCTTTAATTCGCCGCCGATTGCAAACGACGGATTCAGATCAGCCTTTAATAATAAGTGCGTAACCAATGACGTCGTTGTGGTTTTACCATGCGTGCCAGCAATAGCAATGCCATGCTCTAAATGCATAAGCTCCGCCAACATTTCGGCACGCTTAATGACTGGGATCCCCTTTGCTTTAGCTGCTTGCCATTCCGGATTACTATCACTAATAGCACTTGAATAAACCACTGCATCGGCACGTTTAACGTTTTCCGCATTATGCCCAATAGTAATGTCGACACCCAGGGCTTGCAAACGCTGCGTATTCGCACTCTCTTTAATATCCGAACCTGTCACCTCATAGCCATGCGCACGCAAGATCTCTGCAACGCCGCACATGCCAACACCACCCACACCCATGCAGTGGAATTTTTTTATTTTTTTATTCTTTAGTAACAACTGGTTTGCCCTCTAATAAATTCATACAGCTACGCACCACACAGTCGGTAGCATCTGGCTTGGCTGCAGACTTAGCTGCCACAGCCATTTGTAAAAGCTTTTGTCGGTCCACGTTCAATTGCTGTAATAATTCAGCCAACCGACTCAACTGCCAATTTTTTTGTAATAATATTTCTGCCCCACCCACATGCTGCAATACTTCTGCATTTAAACGCTGATGATCATCAACCGCTATCGGCAAAGGAATCAAAATACTTGCAGCACCCACAGCAGCCAACTCAGAAACCGTTAAAGCACCTGCGCGGCATATGACACAATCAGCCCATGAATAAGCCTGTGAAACATCATCAATAAAAGCAGTTACCTTAGCGTCAAACCCTATACGCTTATACTCAGCAATTACCGTGTCATGATCCGTCGCCCCACACTGATGCCAAATGTCGATCGTATTTTTATCAGGCCATGACTCCAATAAAGCAATCATTTGCTGATTAATAAAACGCGCACCTTGACTACCACCCATGATCAATACACGCAATCCCCCCTGGCGATCCGCAAAACGTTGCTCAGGTGGTGGCACGTGAAACAAAATATCACGCACAGGGTTTCCAACTACGGCAATGCCCTCATTATTTGCAAAACTATTTGGAAAAGCTTGCATGACGGTTGTCGCAAATCGTGCCAATTGACGATTAGTAAAACCGGCGGCAGCGTTTTGCTCATGCAACACCAGTGGAATCCGCAGCAACCAGGCAGCAATACCCATTGGCCCGCAAACATAACCCCCCATCGCTAACACAAAACTCGGCTTGTGTTTGCGCAGCAACGATAATGATTGAAAAATCGCTTTAGTAATACGAAAAGGTGATACGAGTATTGATAGCTTACTCTTGCCACGTAACGCTGCAATATCGATATATGAGATCGAAAACTTATCCGGTACAATTTTTTCTTCTAATCGACCCCGAGCTCCAATCCATTCAATGTGAACACCTTGCTTTTGCAGCTCAACCGCTACCGCCATCGCCGGAAAAATATGACCACCGGTACCACCTGCCACAACGAAACATTTATCCATGCGCCATCCTCACATACGGAGTGCGCTGCTCATGCTCTTGCTCGGACAGCTCAAATGACAGCCGCAATAAAATACCTACCACAATACAGTTCACCAACATACTGCTGCCGCCATAACTGATAAATGGCAGCGTAATTCCTTTAGTTGGTAAAATACCAGCATTAACGCCCATATTAATAAAAGCCTGCAATCCTAACCACACACCAAAACCATACGCCATAAAAGCTTCAAACAACGAGCCCAATTGATAAGCTCGAGAGGCCAAACGAAATATGCGTACGATCAAAATCACAAACAGCGCGATCAATAGCAATTCACCAATTAAGCCCAGCTCTTCAGCTATCACTGCAAATACAAAATCGGTATGTGCCTCCGGCAAATAAAATAATTTTTGAATACTATTACCCAAACCAACACCAAACACGCCGCCTCGACCAAAGGCAATTAATGACTGAGTCAATTGATAACCAGCGCCAAACGGCGAATGCCATGGATTTAAAAATGTTGTCAAACGCGCCAATCGGTACGGCGATGTTACCGCCACTAATCCCAAACCACTGGCCACCAGTAGCATCAAGATAACAAAGGGTAACAATCGAGCACCTGATAAATACAGCATCACCAAGCCAGTCATAATAATAACCGCCGCCGTACCAAAATCTGGCTCAAGCAATAATAATGCAGCCGCCAATAACATCAGCACCAATGGCTTAATAAATCCTTTCCACTCAGTTTGAATTTCATCTTGAAAGCGTTCAATATAACGCGCTAAATACAGCACCATAAATAACTTCATAAGCTCTGAGACTTGCAAAGTTATCACGACCAAATTAATCCATCGCCGACTACCATTCACCGAACGGCCAATGCCCGGAATCAAAACCAGAACTAATAAGACTAAACCCAACACCACCAAGTAACCGCTCATTTTACGCCACACTATCAATGGCACACGCCAAGCAAAAAAAGCTAGGATGACACCAAGGATAATGTAAACTGCTTGACGGAAAAAATAATGGAACGGGTAACCATAGATTCGATCGGAAATCACCATCGACGCTGATGTCACCATCAACAAACCATACACTAACAACGCTAGTACAGTTACTAATAGGACCTTATCAATTCTCATGCCTCATCCCTGGCCTACATTCTTACGCACTTCATCACAAAAATTGTCACCACGCTGACTAAAGCCAGAATACATATCGAAACTAGCACAAGCCGGTGACAGCAATACAACCTCACCTGTCTCAACCAATTGATATGCTTGATCAATAGCATCGGCCATTGAATCAACAAACTTCACTTCCGTGTGTGACTCAATCAACTGCGCAATTTGCTGACGATCCTCACCAATAAGTAATGCCACTTTGACGTGCTTACTCACAGGGTCAACCAATGGTGAAAAATCAGCACCCTTACCTTGGCCACCAGCAATCCAAATCACACCTTTCGGATGACCCTCACCCAAACTGTTTAATGCGGCAACAGCCGCTGCCACATTTGTCGCTTTGGAATCGTTATACCATGTGACCTCATTCGATTTTGCCACTAATTGGCAACGATGCGACAAACCAGTAAATGACGACAACACTGTAGCAATGCAATCCTTATCTACACCCGGCACATAACGCGTTAAGGCAATTGCCGCTAGTGCATTCTGTACTTGATGCTTGGCCTGCAATGCCAACATATCTAAAGCCACCAACGGCTGCTTATTATTCGTTAACCACGTATGACCACCATGGGCGCTAAGGTAACACTCCACACCAGAACTCAATTGCATACTATAAGCTGTGACAGGATGCGCTAAATCTTCTACCGCACGCCAGGTCAATGGCTCATCATAATTAATCACTGGATGCTCACAGTGTCGATAAATGCGTTGCTTTGCAGACACATAATCTGCAAATTGATTGTAACGATCCATATGATCATCAGTTACATTTAATACAACTGCAGACAAGCACTGTAAATTATCCGTTGACTCCAACTGAAAACTGGACAACTCTAGTACATAATAATCCGGCTCAGGTTCAGCCAAACATTCAAGTACAGGTAATCCAATATTACCCGCCACCATGACTCGATGCCCGGCTTCGGCTAATAATTCACCCACCAAAGTCACCACTGTCGATTTTCCATTGGTGCCTGTAACTGCAATTACTGGAGCTTTTGCTGCTTGAGCAAATAATTCAACATCACCAACTATTGGTACCCCTCGCTCACGAAGCGCATCAAGCTCAGGTTGGCGTGGGTCAACACCAGGACTAATCAATACTGCTTGCGCTTTTTTTAGCCAAGACTCATCGAGACTACCCAATATAATAGGTATACCTTCAAATTCAGCCTTGATCTCATCAAGATTTGCAATTTTGCTGCGAGTGTCCATTATCGCCAGCGGCTTAATACCATAGGCCTGTAAAAAACGCAGCATGCTAATGCCCGTTTGGCCTAAACCTAACACAACAGCGTGCTGATAGTGTGATGCGAGTTTTTTATTCATGCTCAGATTGTATCAGATATTTTAGCCCAAGCGAGAGATACTAGCGATCGTGCAAAAATTTAATCAAATCATTGAGGCTCAACGGTTCAGCATATAAATAGCCTTGGACAAAATCACACCCGTGCTGCTTCAAAAATTGCAATTGCTCTTCTGTTTCGACACCCTCAGCCAACGCCTTAATACCAAGACCATGCGCCAATTGTATGGTGGCCCTTACAATAGCCGCATCATTTGCATCCACTTGAATATCACCCACAAACCCTTGGTCGATTTTCAATACAGATAACGGTAAATTTTTAAGATACTGCATAGAAGAATAACCTGTCCCAAAATCGTCTAAAGCAAACTGCACTCCCAGCTCTTTAATTTTATTCATTTGTTGCATGGTATTTTTAGGGTTTCTTATAAGTGCTTTCTCAGTAATTTCTAATAAAAGATTTTCTGGCTCAATATCTGACTCATCAAGCGCACAATAAAATGCTGATAAAAAGTGTTGTTGGTTCAGCAACTGTGGCGATAGATTAATTGATACGTAAAAATCATCAATTTTTCTATTCTCCTTAATAATGCGATAATCCTTAAAAACTTGCGCAAACACCCAATCACTAATCAATCGTATAAGACCACCAGACTCTGCAATTCCGATGAATTCTTCAGGCAGCACCTCACCTAAGGCATCACTGTTCCACCGCAACAAAGCTTCAACACCATAAACAAGGGAATCACTCAGGCTCACTATAGGCTGATAAACAACTGACAGCTCACCCTTAGTAATTGCGCTCCGAAGATAAGTATCAATTTGATGTCGGCGAGTCAGCGCTCTTTCTGTTTTCTTATTAAAAAATGCATAGGTATTTTTACCTTTTTCTTTAGCCTTATACATGGCTATATCTGCATGCTTTATTAATTCATCAACGCTATTACCCGCATCAGGGTATGTGGCAACCCCAATGCTAAATGAACCATAGATCTCCGAAGAATTAATAATCATACTGTGCGCAAACATAGAATTATAGCGATCTAAAATAGGAAACAAATCATTTTTTGATGCTAACCCTTCAATACATAATGCAAATTCATCACCCCCCATGCGCGCCACATAATCAGTATCACGTAAATTATCGTGCAGCTTATGTGAAACCTCCCTCAAGAATAAATCACCAACTTCATGCCCTAAACTGTCGTTAATTTGTTTAAAATTATCCAGATCCATAAAACACACGGCCAATATAGACTGATTTTTTTTGGCAGCTTTTAAAGCTAGGCTCAAATGCAGGTGAAAGCTTTTTCTATTCGGCAAGCTCGTCAACTCATCATTATGAGCCATAAAACTTAGCGCATTTTTTGATTGCTGCAATTCATGTGTTTTTTCATCCACCATTTTTTTAACAACAATGTTTTGACCACTCAATACCAATAAAAATAAATGAAATACACTTATAAAAAATAATGCGAATATTAATACTGCCCAGGAACGCCAAAACATAATACCTTGTAAATAACTTTCAGTCGGCGATATAACGATCAACCATTCACGACCACCAAACTCATACCTATATGAGAATGACAGCCTTTCCTGCAATTGCTGCATAAGAGTAAATGAAACTATTTTTTCCAGGCCGCCGTATAAAAGTCGCTCTGACTTTTCAGCCGTCATATCATATAACGCAACTGAAAAATCCTTATCCATAAACATTTTTTTAATTTCTTTATTGTCACCAGACATTAACACCGAATCAATCATTTTGTTTATTTTAAAAACACCCGACAAATAACCAATAGTATTATTGAGTCGCTGATTTGTAGTTTCTAATAAAGCCATTTTTTTATATATAGGTGCAAATAATATAATACTGTACTGCTTCTTTTTCTCTTGCACTAGCTGTATACGTGGCGTTGCCATAAACTCATCCTGTGCCGCTGCCTTATGCAACGTTTTTAATCGCTTAGCATTGGACGCAAGGTTAAAGCCAAGCGCGCTTTGATTCCCCTGATACGGCGAAATAAAGTACACCGGGATATACCGTTGCCGCACTTTATCCGGAACCATAACACCATGCTTGAGTTGCTTAATTTGAAAATTTGAAAATCCATCTTTCTTAGCTTCCTCA
Organism: Coxiellaceae bacterium; assembly: GCA_029210045.1. Lineage (GTDB taxonomy): Bacteria > Pseudomonadota > Gammaproteobacteria > Coxiellales > Coxiellaceae > JARGNX01. The sequence goes on along the minus strand of JARGNX010000003.1, from coordinate 153,456 downwards.
ACATAAAAGCCGCGCATTTTATTAGGAATGACCGGATTCCAAGATAGCGCCTGAATACTGGGATATTTTTTTAGTGCTCGCTGCGTAAAAATTTTGAACTCATCCCGCGTCACTTCACGACTGGAGTCATAAAAGCTTTGCAGTGACAACAAAGTATCCTCTGCATCACTGAAATTGCGCTTAAATAAATAAGCTATAGAGCTGGTTTTGTTTTTAAACCCCTTACTTGCATCTCCCACCTCATAGCGCTGCAATATAACTAACACAAAGAAAAACACTGCAAATACACAGAGCAATGGCAATGCAACAGAATATAAGCGATGCCGCCATGCATATCGTGGCTGCGCAAAAAAGCTCATTACAATCGGTGAAAAAACCAAGACGCCAACTGTATCACCCGCCCACCACATCCACCATTGACGCACAATATCGTCCAACGCAACAATATCAAACACCCATAAAAACGACATACTAAAAGTCGCGTTAAATAAACATGCGATTGGACCAGCAAGCAAGGTATACCAAATAATGGATTTAGCATCGCTTAAGGTTGTCGGGTATCCCACAACCTTTCGAACCAATACGGCAGCAATCACTGCCTGCAAAGCTGCACCCGCGCCAATACCACCTGCAACAAGCAGTGACTGCAATATGGTTGCAATTGTAGCGGAATCATAAGACACAAAAAGATTTGTTAACGCAGAACCCAACCATACAGCAAACCAATATCGCTTACCAAAAATCAGTATTACCGCAAATGCAATACCAGCTGACGGCCAAATCGAAGTCGCAAACCCTGGTGGCACAGCAAAATATAAACCTAACCAACCAAATCCAAAATAAGCAATACAGGTCAAAAATGAAATGACAAAAAATTTAACTGAAAAGATACCTTCCAACTGCCGCGTATTCATCAACCCTGCCATGCAATAGAGACAGGTATATTATAGAATAACTCTCGTCAGTTAAATGTTCATATAAATCAATATAATACTAATGCAGCACCAAACCCACCTATCGCAACTTCAAGCTAGCTAATCCGCAGAGCGCCAGAAATAACCCTGAAAACAGGATTATTTCTTTCTTATATGATACGCGCGCAAAAACAAGTGATTGCGCACTTTCAAGAGGGAGCGTACGCTCGCTCCCCCTTGAAAATCCCCCACGCGATATGAATCAACACATACCTTATGAATCAACACATATCTATCGCAACTTCAAGCTAGCTAATCCGCAGAGCGCCAGAAATAACCCTGAAAAC
>JARGNX010000003.1:0-152095 GCA_029210045.1 Coxiellaceae bacterium | reverse complement strand
ACCTTATGAATCAACACATATCTATCGCAACTTCAAGCTAGCTAATCCGCAGAGCACTAATATGAATGTGATTATCCAGAAGCGGACAATCACTTTAGGCTCCGGCCATCCTTTGAGCTCAAAGTGATGATGCAACGGCGCCATTTTAAATACCCGCTTACCCGTTAATTTAAATGAAACCACTTGAATTACTACAGACAAAGTCTCAATCACAAACACACCGGACATAATAAAGAACACAATCTCTTGGCGAATAAACACAGCCACCACGCCCAATGCTGCACCTAACGCCAACGAACCCACATCCCCCATAAATACTTGCGCTGGATACGAGTTAAACCATAAAAAAGCCAAACCAGCGCCAACCATCGAACTGCAAAACACAGTAAGCTCACCTACGCCCGGCACATGTGGAATAATCAAATAATGCGAAAACAACTGATTACCACTGAGATAAGCAAACACCGCCATCGCACCAGCAATCAACACCGTAGGTAGAACAGCCAAACCATCCAAACCATCTGTTAAATTAACCGCATTACTACTACCAACAATCACAAAAAAAGCCAGTACCACAGCGCCCCACCCTAAGTGTGGCATTATATTTTTAAAGAAAGGCACAAACAATTGTGAGTCAACCGGCAGGTTAGAATGCATGTACCAATACACACAAACCACTACCGCAATCAATGCTTGCCAAAAAATTTTCCAACGTGCTGACAAGCCATCCGAGTTACGCTTAACCACTTTACGGTAATCATCGACCCAACCAATCGCAGCGTACGCCACCAATACAATCGATACCAACCAAGTATAATGATTAGTCCAGTCACCCCATAAAATAATACCCACCATTATTGACGCTACAATCAACACACCACCCATCGTCGGCGTGCCTTGCTTTTTTAAATGTGATTGCGGACCATCATCGCGTACCGACTGACCTATCTGCATACTGTTTAAACGACGGATCATAAATGGCCCAAAGCACAACGCCATACCCAACGAAGTGAGCGCCGCAACTATCGAACGGAAAGTCAAATATTGAAATACGTGAAAACCATGGTGATACTGCTCTAAATATTTTGCTAACCACAATAACATTGCTAGTCCTTTTTTATAATTTCTTGCGTAACTTCATTCATCTTCATTGAGTTTGAACCCTTTACCAACACTGTAGAATTTTCAGTTAGTTCTTTTTTTAATTGCTCAATCAATTGTGATTTATCATCAAAGTGATGCGCCTGCTCACCAAAACTTTCCGCAGCTAAGCGACTTAACTCTCCATAACAATACAGCGCATCAATGTTATTGGCACGAGCAATTTCACCTACCTCACTGTGATAGTGTGACGACTCATCACCCAACTCACCCATATCAGCAAATACCAAAATGCGGCGCTCTTTAAAACCGGCTAACAATTCAATTGCCGCCATCATAGCAACCGGGTTGGCATTATAACTATCATCAATTACCTGACAACCTGCAAAACCAGGCTTTGCTACTAAACGTCTATTTTCAGGCAGAGCCTCCTCTAAACCTTGCTTAATAGTACTTAAATCAATAGATAATTCATACGCAATCGCTGCCGCCGCTAAAGCATTCATCACATTATGCTGCCCTAACATATGCAATTGCACATCACACTGACCACCCGGAGTATGCAAAATAAATTGCATTTGGCCTTGTTCATTCTGCTGCAAGTCAGTAGCAAAAATTCCAGCACCCGATTGTAATCCAAAAGTAATTACACGATGGTTACCTGCCATCAGGCGCCATTGATTAGCAAATTTGTCATCATGATTAATAATCGCAATGCCTTGCTCATTTAATCCGCGATAAATAAACCCTTTTTCTTTCGCTACGCCTGCTACATCTTTTAAACCTGACAAATGCACCGGCGCCGCCAAAGTAATCACTGCCACATCCGGTGCTGCAATCTCTGTTAAAGCAGCAATCTCACCGGGGTTATTGGTACCAATTTCTTGCACCACATATTGATGCTCTGGTGTCATCTTTAATATGGTCAACGGCACACCGATATGGTTATTAAAACTGCCCACACTTGCTAACGTATTACCCGCCAATGATAAAATACCATCAGTTAATGCTCGCGTGGTTGTTTTGCCGCAACTGCCTGTAATACCAACTACTTTTGCATGCATCGTTTGACGATGTAGCTTTGCCATTCGACCCAGTGCCTGTGTAGTATCCTCTACTAAAAGCAAAGGCAACGGTGGGTTTTCAATAGCATGATCAACCATCGCCGCAATCGCGCCCGCCTCTGCCGCTTGCTGCAAATAATCGTGGCCATCCAGTTGCTCACCATGAATTGCTACATATAACTCACCCGGTTGCAATGTGCGCGTATCGATACTAATGCCAGATACAGCATCCCATGCCAAATCTATTGGCTCTACCAACACCGACTCTATCACCGCTTTTGTTATCATTTATTCGCCTTCTAAACAGCGTTGCACCACTTCGCGATCATCAAACACAATTCTTTCAGTACCAATAATTTGATACGATTCATGCCCTTTACCCGCGACTAGAATTATATCGTCGATTTGCGCTTGTTGACAGGCCAAAGCAATCGCTTGTTCGCGAGCATGTACCAATTGCACGTTTTTTGGCTGGTTAAAACCACTCATAATCGCCTGAGTAATCATTTCAGCCGATTCAGTGCGCGGATTATCGTCTGTCACGATCACTTGATCTGCATACTGCTCTGCCATCGCCGCCATTTGTGGTCGCTTACCCTGATCACGATCACCACCACAACCAAACACACACCACAACTTTCCTTTACAATAAGGCCGTAATGCTTGCAGCGCTTTTTGTAGCGCATCAGGTGTATGCGCATAATCCACTACCACCCGCGCCACATCACCGCCACCATACACCTGCATACGGCCCGGCGCCGGCTGCAATTGTGGAATTACTTCTTGTATCTGACCAATATCAATACCGTGTGATCCCATAACAGCAACAACAGATAATAAATTGGCAATATTAAAATCACCCAGCAATGTGGTGGAGGTTGAAAATTCACCCCACGGTGTCGACACACCAAATGTTGTGCGTGTTGCCTCAACAGCTATTGAAGTCAGCTTCACTATTGCACCCGACCATTCATTATCAGGATTACAACTGGTAGCAATCACATTTACTGTGTCACTATATTCATTAGCCCATTTCAAGCCATAAGCATCATCAATATTGAAAATGGCATGACTAAGGTCTGGCCATTCAAATAAACTTTTTTTGGCCTGCGCATAAGCCTGCATCGTGCCATGGTAATCCAAGTGGTCACGACTCAGCTGGGTAAACACGGCTGTATCAATTGCAATATCCGCAATACGACCTTCCGTTAGCGCATGTGATGATACCTCCATCGCCACCACTTCAGCATCCTGTTGCTTATATTCAGCTAGCATGCGATACAACTCAATAACACCAGGGGTAGTATTTTCTCCCAACTGCAACTGATCAATAAATCCATTACCTACGGTACCAATCATCGCCGTCGGCTGCCGCAACAAAGACAAGGCTTGCGCCAAATAATACACACACGAAGACTTACCATTCGTACCGGTAATACCTATCATCAGTAAGTCACGCGAAGCGTTACCATACACCTCAGCGGCAACCTCCGCCAAATGTTTATCCAGATGCTCAATAGCCAAACTTGGTACAGGCAAGTGCGCTAACTGTGAATCAGCCTGATTTGCCTCATAGATAACAGCGCCTGCACCACAGGCAATTACTTGTTCAATAAAATCACGGCGATCAACCGTAGGTGTTGTATAGGCAACAAAACAATCACCAGGGTGAATAGCCCGACTATCAATTGAAAGATGCTCAATCTGAAGTTGCTGACACCAGTCAGTAATTGCGCTCATTGCTGTTACTTTTGTCATTTATGATGAGCAGAGAGTACCATAGCACCTTATATCACATCAACGTTAGACCTGACGAGTATGCAGCTATGTATAATTAAGCTGATCTTAATTTAATAAACAGCCTAAAAATAAATAACTTTTCCAGCCATTTGGCAAATCGCCCCGCCGGAGAATCATTAACCACATGAAACATTTTTGCATCATGCAGTATTTCATTAAAGCCCTCAACAAAACCAGCATTTAACATCAGATCCTGTAACCGACAATTTGCCGTCAATGAAGCGTAGTGCTCCCTTAGCCAATCAGCAGCACCAGGCTCGTTAAACAATAAATTTTCTAACCAAGTATACTGTTGCTCAGGGCTATCAGTTGGGACACGTAATACTCCTAGCCCGCAAGAGTGTTCAAAATTATACGTATCTTGGTATTGAGAGCTTATCTCATCCCAAAATTTGTAAACACCGAAATCATCTCTGACAATCACGGTATCATGAAATAATACGATACCCCCAGGCCTAATTTTGCACAGCCATGTTGCAAAATCATGCGAAACAGCCTCATAGGTGTGCAACCCGTCAATATGTAAGATGTCTATACTTTTATCTTCAAATTGCTTAACGGCATCATCAAAGGTCATTCGCATTAACGTAGAAAAGGATTGATAGCGCACATTTTCAGCCACTACTTGCTGGTAAATTTCATCACCATAAAAACCTGTTTGATGATCACCTTCCCAAGTATCAATCGCAACACACCGGGTAGCTAATTGATTTTCTGAGACTGACTGGCAAAATGAAAAAAACGAATCCCCATAATGAGAACCTAACTCTACAACTAACTCCGGGGCTTTAGCCTTAACAAGATCTTTAGCAAAAGGAAGATGTCCTTCCCAAGCGGAATTTCCACTCCAGTACTTAAACTGCTCTTCAAGTCGCTGACACCTAGACCAATCAATTCGATCAACCCGAGCTTTAAATTGCTCAATAGAACTGGAGCCTAATGCCATAAGCGCACCACCGTTAATTTAAGAAGAGGCTCATCTTACATGCAAGCAATATATCAGTCAATCTACAACCTCTAACCGAGATTATCTGGGGTTACATTTAATAAACGCAAAGCACCAGACATCACTTTAGCAAAGGCCGGCGCTGCCACAATCGCACCAAAATGATGGCCTTGCGGCTCAAATATAACTACAGCTACAACAAACCTAGGATTACTCGCCGGCGCAAAGCCAACAAATGAAGACACATATTTTTTCTTATCATAACCTTGTGGCCCAGCGATATAAGCCGTCCCCGTTTTCCCCGCCACGTGATAACCCGAAATTTTTGCACGCCGCCCTGTTCCACCACCTTCAACCACTTGCTGCAACATGCCTGTAATCGTATTAGCAACATCAGCCGGCATCACTTGCTGGCCTTGCACTGGCTGTTGCCGCCTAAGTAACGAGACCGGCATTTTAAGTCCATCGTCAGCAATAACCGAATACGCCTGCGCCAATTGCAGTGCTGTTACCGCCATACCATATCCATAAGCCATACCCGCCACAACACTGGGGCGCCAAACATCACGATCCACTAACGTACCACTAGCCTCGCCCGGAAAACCTGAACGAGTACGCTCACCAAAACCCATCTGCCGCAACAAGCGCCAATACCCCACCGGTGGTAACGACAACATTAATTTCGCTGCACCAATGTTACTCGATTTTCTTAGCAAATCAGTTAAGTTAATCACACCTAGATTCAAACCATCATCTCGAATGGTATAACCACCAATTTTCATCCAGCCTGGTGTGGTATCAATGGTGCTATCCGGTGTGTATTTACCACTCTCCAATGCATAAGCAACATTAAATGGCTTAACTGTCGAACCCGGTTCAAAAATATCGGTAATCGCACGATTACGATAACGACCATCAGTATCAACAGGACGATTATTCGGGTTATACGTTGGCTGATTAACCATGGCCAACACTTCCCCGGTCTTTGGATCCATAACCACAATAGAACCCGCCTTAGCCTGATATTTTTGCACCGTTTGTGCTAACACATCATAAGCTAAAAACTGTAACCGCTGATCAACACTCAAGGTGAGATCCTTACCTTGTACCGGCGACTTCACTTGTGACACATTGGCAATAATATGTCCCAGGCGATCTTTTAATACCTTCTTCATGCCAGGTGAACCAGCTAGCCATTGATTATAAGCCAACTCAACTCCTTCTTGCCCTTGATCATCAACATTCGTAAAACCTACCACATGCGACGTCACCGAACTTTCTGGATAAAAACGCTTGTACTCTTTTTGCTCATGCAAACCATCAATAGTCAATTGCTTTACCTGTTTTGCAATAGAAGGAGAGACGCGTCGTTTTAAATAGGAAAATTCAACCTCACCCCGCTCTTTACCACGCTTAGCAATAAATTTTTCAGGCAGCTGCAGTATTGCAGCTAATTTTTTAAGTTGTGCAGATGTCGGATCAAATTGCTGTGGATTAACCCAGATTGAAACCACTGATGTACTAATGGCAAGTGGCTTGCCATTACGATCACGTATCATACCGCGATGCGCAGGCATTACCACATTACGCAACACTCGCGCCTGGCTTTGTTTTAACAAAAAAGTACGTTGAAACACACCCAATTCAACAAGACGATATAATAATGCAGCAATAAGCAACGCAAATAAGGCATAGACTAAATAAAAACGCCAACGATATTTGCCTGCTTGTTTTACCATGCATTAATCACTACTGAGGCCGCCGAGTAACACAATGTTTTTTGCATTTGGCATTACCATATGCAAATTTTGTTGCGCAATAGCTTGCACACGTGATTGCGCACTCCAAGTACTTTGCTCCAGCAACAACTTGCCCCATTGATTGGTTTGCTGTTGATGCTGCGCTTGCAAGCTTTGTGATTCGATAAATAAACGGCGGCTTAAATCTTTTACATAAATCAATGTAAAAGCAGAAATAATAATACTAACCACTAAAAAAACAGTTAACCACGACGACTTAATCGCTTCAATTAAGCCCGCTATATTAAGGCGCTGTTTCGCTCGCGCCGCAGAACGTATTGTTAATCTCATGACACCTTCTCCGCAATTCGTAGGCGTGCACTTCGAGAGCGCACATTATTAGCCAGCTCTTCCTCACTAGCCTTAATAACTTTGCCAATACAGTTAAGCTCAAACTTTTCATCGCGGGCTTTAATCGGCAGGTTACTTGGCAATGCAGCACCTTTTGATTTCAGCTGCATAAACCGTTTCACTATTCGATCTTCCAACGAATGAAAGCTGATCACCGCTAACCGTCCCCCCGGTTGCAGTACATCCACCGCTTGAGTTAAAGCAGATTGCAGGTCTTCTAGTTCACGATTAATATAAATACGAATCGCTTGAAAACTCTTAGTAGCCGGGTGTTTTTTTTGATCATGTCTGCGCGGGCAAACTTTCTCTATTACATCCGCTAACTGCTTTGTTGTCTCTAGTGGCGACGTCTGGCGATCATTAACAATTGCGCGCGCTATGCGACGCGACTGTCGCTCCTCACCGTATTGCCATATTACGTTTGCAATTTCCTCTTGTGTTGCTGTTGCAATCCAGTGGGCTGCTGTTACCCCTTGCGAGTCATCCATTCGCATATCCAGCGGCCCATCACGTAGAAAGCTAAACCCCCGTTCAGCTTCATCCAGTTGTGGCGACGATACCCCTAAATCCATCATCACGCCAGCCACTTCGCCGCGCCAACCCAGTTCATCAACAAACTTAGCCAGCTCAGCAAACGAACCATGTTGAATAATCACACGGTCGTCATTTAATGCTTGGGCAGTCGCTATAGCACGCGGGTCCTTATCGATAATCATTAAGCGACCTGCGGGAGACAACTGCGCCAATAGCGCTTTACTATGGCCACCACGCCCGAAGGTTGCATCAACGTACTTTCCTTCGGGCCTGACGGCTACCCCCTGTAAAACCTCAGTCAGTAGCACCGGGCAATGCTTATCTTTCATTTTGTCCGACGCACCTCTCTATAAGGACAGATCATGCAGCTCAGCTGGTAACCCCCCGTCACCATCATGCTTCTGCTGCAGCCATGTATCTCTGCCCGAGTGCCACTGTTTTTCCCCCCAAACTTCAAATTTATTTCCTTGACCGACTAGCATTATGTTTTTATCTAAATTGGCATATTCGCGAAGCAGTGGTGGAATCAGGACTCTGCCTTGTTTATCCATTTCTACTTCAGTCGCGTGACCAATTAACAGCCGTTGAATCCTCCGGGTTGCACTATTGAAACTTGGCAACGCCTCCAACTTCTGTTCAATTAATTCCCATTCGCAGTAAGGGTACATAAGGAGACAAGGTTCTTCGGTATCGATGGTGATGACTAAGGAGCTGCTGCCGTCTATCTGCAGTAATGCGCGGTAACGACTGGGAATGGCCATTCGTCCCTTGGCATCTAGTGCGTTGGCAGTGAGCCCTCGAAACATCTTCCTTTTCCTTCTGTTCCCCACTGATACCCACATTATACCACCTAATTACACATTTTGCACATTCATGCGGGTTTTTTAAGCTAAAAAGCCACGAAATTGGCAAATTCTCACCCACCAAAACGTTTTCAACATCAACTAAAACACCCAACTTATTGAAAAAGATTAAAATTCATGGTGGTATAGAATTGACCAATAAATAAACAGTGACTTATGTTTTTTCAAAAAAATATTACCTAACACCAACAGTGACACGACGGCTTGTTTTGGTTACAATTTGCGCCGAGTCAGCTAAACAGTCGCTTTCTTATGCCACCCTGCCTCGGCAGGTCTGTCATCCCGCACTCGATGCGGGATCCAGCCATAAGAAGGAGGAAAGTCCGGGCTCCACTGAGTAAGAGTGCCAGGTAACGCCTGGGGGGCGCGAGCCCACGGCCAGTGCAACAGAGAGTAGACCGCCCTCTATATATATAGAGTGGTAAGGGTGAAAGGGTGCGGTAAGAGCGCACCGCGGGGCTGGTAACAGCAACGGCATGGTAAACCCCACTCGGAGCAAGACCAAATAGGGATTCTCGCTTTAAGTAGCAAGTGCACTCAGCATTAGAATCCGGGTAGGTTGCTTGAGGTTAATGGCGACATTAATCCCAGATAGATGACTGTTCACGACAGAACCCGGCTTACCGGCTGACTCATTTTCCATTTTCACTCATACCAAAAAAATCAACTATTAATAAATAAAATTGGAAATCTGCAAACGGTTTTCATAAAATCCTGAGCTAAAAAATACAAGAATCAAACAATACAATTAACCTCAGCGCGAGAGTAGAACAGCATATGAGAGCAACAAGCCTGCAAACTTTACCAACACTGAATAGACAAGACTTTGACGATGCCATCAATGAACTAAAAAGAGTTTTCTCTGGCCACGAAGGAATAATATATGATTTTTTCTTGCATACCATTTCCGTGAATAATACACGCTTCTCCGATACCGAGAGGGCCGCAATATTACGCCATCTATTAATGTCCGGCTCTGCTGCTAAACAAGGTTACTTCAGTGATAAAGAAGCCACCAACCCAAACGCATCCAATAATACCATCAACCACTGCTTATCAAGGCACGGCTTACTAAAACCTAATGAAACATCTATCAGTGATCTACAACAATTACCCAACGAAAATACCACATATAATACAGCTTATAGACGCTGCTGCAGAATATCTTACGAAGAAGAAAAATTCCAAGAAAACCGTGGGAGCCGGCCATAACTCAAACGATAGCCTTGTTCACCAAACTTAATGCCATATCGTAAACCATTTTTTTACGACTACCGGTTATTTTAACCGTCATCTGTACCGCTTGCTTTAACGACAACTCTTCTAATAAAGTTGTTAATATTTTTTCGCAGATTACCTCTTGCTCGCCTTGCGGTTTTTTCTGCTCAGCACCCTCAAGCAATAAAACAATCTCACCGCGCTGTTGTTGTCGGTCTTCATCAACACGAATAACTGCTTCGTCTAACGTCAATGATAATAAAGTTTCATGCGTCTTAGTTAGCTCACGCGCAATTACAATGCGACGCTTGCCACCAAAAATATTTGCCATGGCACGCAAGGTTGATAACACACGCCGCGGTGACTCATAAAAAATCAATGTGCGTGATTCATTGGCTAATGCTTGCAATTGTTTTTGTCGCGCAGGCATCTTAACTGGTAAGAATCCAATAAAGCTAAAACGATCAGTCGGCAATCCTGATACCGATAACGCCGCAACAGCTGCGCACGGCCCAGGCAATGGCACCACTTTAATACCTTCCTGATAACACGTGGATACCATACGATAACCAGGGTCACTAATCAGTGGTGTACCAGCATCACTGATCAATGCAACATTCAGTCCGCTTTTCAACCAGCCCAATAGTTTTTGCACTTGGCGTTCTTCATTGTGATCATGCAGTGCGACTAACGGCTTATGAATACCGTAATGGTCTAATAGGATCATGCTGTGGCGCGTATCCTCGCAAGCAATCTTATCCACCGCCTGTAACACCTCCAGCGCACGAATAGTGATATCTCCCAGATTACCAATTGGTGTGGCAACGAGGTATAATTGACCAGGTTGTGGCATACGCCCCTCAAGTGTTATGGTTAAAAAAGTAACTCACCTTATTACAAGCGATAGTCTACATGAAGCTTATACGTCTGATAACAGTATTTTCCCTTTTTCTTTGCCTAGTTATTGCCGGCTGTACGACCGTTGGCCAGCGGCAAAAAGCGGACCAACTGTCCGCCAACGCTTACTTGCAAATGGCCGCCACTTCAGCGGAGCCGCAAAAACAGTCATATCTATTAAGCGCCTCATCTCGCTATTTAACCGATCGGCAACTAACACAAGCCAATCAAGTATTGACTAGCATCGATGTTTCTATGCTGCCGCCACCACTACTCATTCGTTACCAACTCGCTAAAGCCAAGCTGCTATTGCTGCATCACAAATCAACACCAGCATTACAACTGCTTAATCAACTAAACGACAACCCACAACTCAATCAACAGCAACGCTTAGCAATGTCAGCTTTATATGTGATGGCATTTCAGGCAAAAGATAATGTGCTGGGGTCAATCGATCATTACAACCAAATGCTGGAATTAGCCGACGACTCAGAGCAACGCCAAGAAACATTAATCCAAACCTGGGATTACTTACAAACCCTGCCCACTCCAGACTTACAAAAAATGGCGGACTCCCACGTGCTGACCTCATTACAAGAGGGCTGGGTCGATTTAATCTTAGTCGCCAATAACTCAGCGCCCGCCACTAACTTACAGCAACGCTTGCAACAATGGCGCGGTCAGTTCCCTGATCATCCAGCTGAAGCCTTATTACCCAGCTCATTTAGCCAAGCTATTGTGCAGCCCAGCCATAAAGTATCATTATTGCTGCCATTAAGCGGCCCCTTAGCCAGCACTGGCCAAGCTATTCGTAACGGATTTTTTGCCGCCTATTACGATGCAAAAAAACAAGATGCCAACGCGCCCGACGTCAAAGTAATCGATAGTGGCAATGGCCATATTGGTGAGCTGTATCAGCAAGCCGTACAAAATGGTTCCGACTTTGTGGTGGGACCTCTGACTAAAAATAATTTACGCCAACTCATATCTTTGAATAAACTGCCGATACGCACACTGGCATTGAATACATTAGCTGAACCCGTTTCAGATCAGCCCATGCTATATCAATTTGGCTTATCACCCCTAGATGAAACCCAACAAGTGGTGCACAAAGCCTGGCAAGATAATCATACCCGCGCAATTGTGATCGCACCCGCAGGCGCCTGGGGCGATACGATTGCCAATGCTTTCACAACATCATGGCAACAACAAGGCGGCACCGTTGTCAGCACCCTACGCTTTAAAAACCTAAATAATTTATCAACACAAATTCGCTCTTTATTACACATTGATTCAGCACAGAATCGTTATAATGAATTGCGTCGCTCTCTCGGTAAAAAAGTGCGCTTTGTACCCTACCGTCGCCAAGACGTTGATATGATTTTCATGGCAGCTCAACCGAATGCAGCTCGCCAAGTGCGGCCACTACTAAAATACTACTACGCCGGCGGCATTCCTGTGTATGGCATCTCATCGGTATATAGCGGCATCGCAAAAACCCGACTCGATCGTGATCTTAACGGTATTTTGTTTTGCGACATGCCATGGGTAGTCGATCCTAACCGCACATTAGCACCTTCGCTCGATCAATTACGCATAAACGTGAGTAAGCTGTGGCCCAAAGGCTACCAACGCCACATTAAACTCTATGCACTAGGCGTTGATGCTTACCATTTGATTAGCGCACTCAATAAATTAACTCTGCTGCCTAAGTTTGGGGTTAGTGGTGCCACTGGTCGTTTATACCTTGCGCCGGATCAGCATATTTACCGCCGCTTATTGTGGGCGCAGATGCAAGGGGCACAGCCGGTATTGCTTCACTAACGTGAAGCAATACCTCCTGATATGATACGCACGCAAAGACAAGTAATTGCGTGCTGTTAAGGGGGAGCGAACACACGCTCCACCCTTAACAATCCCCCACGTGATACGTCACACGCGCAAAGACAAGTGTGCGTGCTGTTAAGGGAATTTATTCCAATTACGGGTATTATTATGTCGCCATATAGTGTTTGATTGTATATCTCCACATAAACGAGAAGCATGCATGGGATATACACAGCGCGTAGGCTCAATTGCTGAACAAGCCGCACTCAATCATTTACGCAAACAAGGGCTGAAATTAATTAAACGAAATTTCCGCAGTAAATACGGCGAAATTGATTTAATCATGCAACACAAAAATGTTTTGGTATTTGTTGAGGTGCGCTATCGACAATCACAAGATTATGGCGGCAGCATTGTGTCAATTACTGAACTAAAGCAACAACGTATTATTCGTACTGCACAATACTATTTATACAGCAATCGCCAGCACGCTCACTGGCCTTGCCGATTTGATGTCATTGGATTTGATAAAAATAAAATCACCTGGATACAACATGCGTTTGAAGTGCCCGAAAAAATGCTGTGGTAAGTGTCATCTATAACACACTCATGATATATTTCCCCAACATTTACCGTGAGGATTAGCATGGACTTATTTGAATCAATCAAACATCATTTCACTGAAAGCATTCAGGCCAAAATAACTTGCGCCGACACTTTAATCGATGAAATTACGCAAGCCAGCGAACAGCTAACGCAATGCTTATTAGAGGGTCACAAATTTTTAGCGTGCGGCAATGGCGGCTCGGCATGTAATGCCATGCATTTTACCCACAATATGCTCAACCGCTTTGAAGCCGAACGGCCCAGCTTACCTGCCCTGGCATTATCAGCAGATTCCGCCACACTAAGCGCCATCGCCAATGATGAAAATTACGATCAAGTTTTTTCCAAACAAATAAAAGCATTTGGCCATGCCGGTGATTCATTACTACTATTTAGCACCAGCGGCAATTCGGCTAATTGCATACAAGCGCTCGATGCAGCCAGCAGCCGTGAAATGAATGTGATTGCTTTCACTGGTGGAGATGGCGGTGAATTAGCAACACGCTTAAATCCCGGTCACACTGAAATTCGTGCACCATCCGACAGCGCACCACATATTCAACAATGCCATCTTGTCATCATTCACTGTCTATGCGATATTATCGACAAACAATTGTTCCAAAATGAGGTTTGAGTGATGAAATTAAAAATGTTGTTACCGGTAGCCCTACCTTGCGTGCTGTTATTGTCCGGTTGTGTACCAACCGCATTAATCGTAGGTGCCACAGCTGGCGGCGCCATTGTTTATGATAACCGCCCACTAAAACAAACCAAAAGTGACCACCGCGCCAATCAAATTGCTCACTATCGACTAATACACGATACTGCGATAGAAAAGAAATGCCATATTTCCGTATCCACTTATTACGGCATTATGCTATTAGTTGGCCAAGCACCAACCGCAGAATTGAAGCAGCGCGCTTATAGTATGGTGAAAAACATTCCAAACGTAAATCGTGTTTACAACGAAATTACTGTGAGCGAGCCTTCATCACTTGGTCAACGTGCTGATGATGCCTGGATTACCAGCAAAATTCGTTCGAAGATGTTATTACAATCTGGTTTACGCTCAACCAACATTAAAGTCATTACTGAAAATGGTGTGGTCTATATGATGGGGCATGTATCGCATCAACAAGCCAATCTCGCAGCAAACGTTGCTCGACGTGTCGGTGGCGTACGCAAGGTGGTTAAAGTATTCGAATTTCCGTATTAATTCTCGCCTCCTGTCATCAACTATGTCATTGCGAGGAGTTTACGACGAAGCAATCTGACCGCCTGGTTCTTACCCGGGGCAATCTAAGCTTCAGTCATGAGATTGCCGCGCCACTGCGTGGCTCGCAATGACGATATTGTCATTCCTACACCGACTTGTCATCCCGACACTTGCCTTGTCATCAAGGTGTATAGGGTGTCCATTTTACGAAAGTAAAGCGCAGCGAAACGGAGTGTAGCGAGCCATGAAGTAAAATGGATACGCTGTGCGCCTTGATAAATAACTGCGGCTCCATCCCAGCAAGCATGTCAAAGATATCAGCTACAGGTATTACTTCTGGATGCCGGCTCGTTGGCCGGGATGACAGCTACACGCATTACTTCTGGATCCCGGCTCGTTGGCCGGGATGACAGCTACGCGTATTACTTCTGGATCCCGGCTCGTTGGCCGGGATGACAGCTACGCGTATTACTTCTGGATCCCGGCTCGTTGGCCGGGATGACAGCTACGCTGTCACTTAACAACTTTAAGGTTTGGTTTACCGGTCGGCTTGCCGCCGCCACTTGGAGGCTCACTGCCTGAGGCACCACCGCCAGTAGGATTGATTGGACCATCACTTCCGCCATCTTCATCGTCTTCACCGAAGACCATACCGCGGCCATTTTCAAAAGCATAAACTGCTTTAACCGCACGGATAGGGACATAAACATGCTGGGCGATACCTGAGAAGCGCGCATCAAATTCGATTGCTTCATTACCTAAAGCCAACCCACCAATCGCTTGCGGCGCCAAATTCAGAATAATCTTACCGTCTTCAATAAAACGCTCAGGCACAGCCACATTTGGCAATGTGGCATCCACTAGAATATAAGGGGTCAAAGCATTATCAACCACCCAGTCATAAATAGCGCGAATTAAATACGGGCGACTAGATGTCATCATGCTCTCTGATCTCACGCTCGACTTCAGTTAAGCTCACTTGGAAAGAATCACGATCAAAAATACGCTCAGCATAAGTCTCGATCAATTTAGCTTGTTTAGGAGGTAACTCAATACCCAGGCTTGGCAAGCGCCATAACAACGGCGCAACAACACAATCCACTAATGAAAATTCTTCACTGAGAAAGAATTCCATCTCAGCAAACACTGGCGCTAACGAAGATAAACTCTCACGCAAGTCACGACGAGCAATAGCAGCCGCCTCACTGTGCGGATCATTCTCAATGATGCGATAGAGGCTATACCAATCTTTTTCAATACGGCACATCATCAAGCGGCTTTTGGCACGCGCAACAGGATAAACTGGTAATAATGGTGGATGTGGAAAACGCTC
Source organism: Coxiellaceae bacterium (assembly GCA_029210045.1). GTDB lineage: Bacteria > Pseudomonadota > Gammaproteobacteria > Coxiellales > Coxiellaceae > JARGNX01. The sequence continues at coordinate 136,540 of JARGNX010000003.1, read as the reverse complement.
ATCAAGGTATTCCATAATCACACGCGACTGATACAACACCAGCTCGCGATCTACTAAGGTGGGTAAAGTATTATATGGATTTAATTCAGCCAAATCTTCAGAAGGATGATTAGCATCAATATTCAACACATCGACACTAACGCCTTTTTCGGCTAATACGATACGCACTTGATGGCTATCAATATCCTGCGTTCCCGAATATAAAGTCATTACTGATCTACGCAACATAGTCATGGATTTTCTCACCTCCTGCTGGGAAGAAACTGGCTGTAACCCTAAGATTCGACGCCGATTTTAAGCCCTTAAAAATAGCAATCTCCCGTCTCCAGCCTCACAAACTGATGGCCAGGCGGGAGTAATGCACACAAAAAACGTAATAGTAACAGATAATTAACGTTTCGAGAACTGTGTTCCCTTTCTCGCTTTATGACGACCGACTTTCTTACGCTCAACCATACGTGGATCACGAGTCACATAACCGGCTTTACGTAAGGCACGGTGCCATGTTCCGCCGCTACCGCCTTCTTCATCACTTTCACCCTGTAGGCGAGCTTGTTCAAAAGCGATCAATGCACGTGTAATACCATGGCGAATCGCACCAGCTTGTCCGCTGATACCGCCACCTTTTACAGTGATATGCGCATCAAATTGGTTAGTGGCATCCACAGCAATCATCGGCTGCATAACAACCATACGGGCTGTTTCTCTGCCAAAAAACTCTTCTAGCGACTTACCGTTAACGGTCATTGCACCTTTACCAGGACGCAAAAACACACGTGCTGCTGAAGTCTTTCTACGACCGGTTGCTACATATTGCTGTACAGCTGCCATAAATAAAATCCTCTAAATATCAATCTTTTCTGGTTTTTGAGCTTCATGCTGGTGATCTTTGCCAGCATATACTTTTAATTTTTTGAACATTGCTCTGCCCAAAGGACCGCGAGGCAACATGCCTTTAACTGCCATCTCAAGCACGCGCTCAGGTTGACGTTCTTGCATCTGCTCAAAGGTCATTTGTTTAATACCACCAGGGAAACCAGTGTGTCTATAATAAACCTTGCCTTGCTTCTTATTGCCAGTCACGCGAATCTTATCAGCGTTAACAACGACCATATAGTCGCCAGTATCGCAATGCGGTGTGTATTCTGGTTTATGCTTACCGCGCAGGCGCTTGGCCAACTCGCTAGCTAAACGGCCTAAAGTTTTCTCTGCTGCGTCAACTACGTACCAGTTATGTACCGCTGTTTCCGCATTTGTCATAATTGTTTTCATTACAGGTAATCTCATTCAAATGCATGCTGAAAGGGTGAGAATGTTACATGACTGCCCAGGAATAGACAAGCCCTTTTTCGCGAAATACACGGTAATTCACCGGTTTTTTGTACACCCGATCACTACAATTGAGAAAAACCCGCAAAAAACGACATATCAGCGCCGAAAACAATTGATATTATGAAATAAATCGTGATAACTTATGTGCTGTTGTGGTTTAGTTAACCCTTTGATCTATCTCGAAACTAAGGAATGACTAAGCTCGATTGTTAAACGGAAAAGAGGGACCCCCGCAATGGCAACAAAAACAACGCGTAAAAAAACAACGCGTGCAACAAAACGTAAAACAACTACTGCTAAGAAAGCAACTACTGCTGCTCGCAAGGCAAAAGTCAAAACAGCTGCAAAACGCAAAACTACAGTGAAAAGAAAAACTACTGCAAAGAAAAAAACTGTAGCGCGCAAAACAACAGCCAAAAAGACAACAGCTAAAAAAGCAGCTCCTAAAAAAGTTGTAACAACAGCTATAGCTAAGGCTATGAACAAGTCTCAAATACTCACTCATATTGCTGATCATACTGAATTAAGTAAGAAGCAAATTAGCGAAGTGTTTGAATGCATGGGTAATTTGATGCATCGTCATCTTAGAAAACGTGCTGCTGGCGAGTTCACTGTACCTGGCTTGATGAAATGTACAGTTAAACGCAAACCTGCGACTAAAGCTCGTAAGGGTATCAACCCATTCACTGGCGAACCAACAACATTTAAAGCAAAACCTGCTCGTAATGTTGTTAAAGTACGTCCATTGAAGAAATTAAAAGAAATGGCTGAAAGCTAAACCATTAAGCTTTTGATTTTCTAATGCCCTGCTTGCAGGGCATTTTTTTATGTTAAACTCCCCCAAACTCTTAAGTCTAATTTAATACGACACTTTTATAATGGACTTATTGTAATGCAAACTACATGATTTGAAATAAAATATTGATCAATCGGAACAGTCTGCAGTTAACATTAGTTTAATAAAACAGAGCTAGAAAGTTTTTATCGAGGTAAAGATGGTTAATAAATTCCAAGCTGGTGTCGCCGTTTCAAGAAGGGCATTACGAGAGACGCTAATAGGTCGTAGATCACAGACTGGCGCATCTGATGGTGCATCTTTAGATCAACTAAATACCGAAAAAGATTTAGCACTCGAACATGCTCAAGCAAAACCTCCTCACGTAAAAGCATCTATCGGCAACTCAATGGATCGCATCGCCCCAGACGTATTAGCCAGCTTACACGCACAGGGCATAGCAGTTACTGTCGGGCCGAACAGACAAAACGCAGGCATAGAGAGCTCCCCCTTAGTCAGCCAACTTACTGCAGGCTTAGACCCTGCAAGCAAAAAAGAACTAGTAGATACTTTAACCCAAAAACTACAGACACTAGAAAGCATCCAGGGTAAACCAGAAGCCGAGCGCACTCCAGCTGAACAAGCACGCAGCGAAGATATTGCAAAAGCCGAACAACGCTTCACAAACGGCACAAGCACTGCCCTATTAGAAAGAGAAGCAGACCACGTCAACAAACAGCAAAAGCATCTTCAAGAACTACAAAAAGCTGATACAAAACTCGCAGCTGCAAGCTCTAAAGATGAACTGGTGAGCGCCTTAGCACTTTACGCCAATATTGCTGCAGACGAACCAGAAATGGAATCCCGCCCAAAACCAGACGCCTCTTTACCAACCCTTACTGACGCCCAAGAAGAAAAGATTCGCCAGCATCGGGCTGGGAAATCAAAAGAAGCCCAACACATACTTAGCCAAGATAACCCGGAAGCGTTCAAACAGGAACAAATCGAAGGCTTGGTCCAAGATGTATACAAAGAAGCACATGATGCAGCAGCCGATGCAGCACATGAAGCAGCCAAGACAGCAGCCCATGATGCAGGTGAACCAGAACCTCCTCGCCCCGCCGGCAATGCGGACATAGCCACAGGGCACCTTCAACATCAAATAGATGAAACGAGATCGAGCCTGGAGAGAGCAGCCGACAGTGGTGAAGTTTCTATCGCTAAAACAAACAATGGATCCGTTTTAAGCATCAACGCTATTGGCGGCGATGGTACAGGCATACGTGACTTACCACCGCACCCCAGACCCAAAATGCCTGTCATCAATCATGACCTAACCTCGGGCGGAAACAATGCACTGCACGATGCTGTCAATGGATTTACACAAGCAAATGAAGACCAACATAAGGCGCAAGAAGAGCTCGTTAGTGCATATAAAGAGGCACGCAAACATGAAGATGGTTCAGAAGATATTAGCGCTGTCGGTGCCCATATCGCTCATGATAAGTTAGCTGCAGCCCAAAAAGCTTATGACAAAGCCAGCGCGGTGCAAGCAAAAGCATCGAAAGAGCTATACGAAGCAGCCGATTTAGGCAATGCCAATGCTGTCAACCAAGTAACCACCTTCCTGAGAAGCGGGTCAGATGATGCCTTGGCATGCCAACAAGCATTATCTCGCGGCCTCGAAGGAAAAGAACTCAATAAATTTGCCAAAGCTACGGACATGAAAGCTGACAATGGCAAAGATGTAGCTGGTAAACTATCACTCACCAAAGATACCTTTGGTTCCAACTTCAGGAAAAATTTATTCAAAAAATATCCTCTCACTGTTGGATTATTTATGTTTGTTTGTTGGGCTATCTCAAAAGCAACCGGCAAAGGTTTTGGCTGCTGGGAGAATGTAAATAAAGTAACGACTGACGAAAGATTCCAAATGATTGACAAATTCATGAAGACACCAGAAGGCGCAGACCTTAGCAAAATTACTGGTGGCGTTGAACTACAAAATAGGGGCGGTAGCTCACCAAAATTTGTTGTTGCCAATCCAGAGAAGTTCAAACAAGATTACAAACAACGCCTGAAAGCATGGAAAGATGGCGGCAAAAAAGGCGAAGCACCTTTAACACTATCTAAAGCTGAAGATATTTGCGCACAAGCCACCAAAAAGTTTGATCAATTCGTTGGAAAACAAGTCGAAGAAGCCAAAGCGGATGCATTGAAAGACCAGCATGGTGAAGGTAAAGGCGTAGATGCCAAACCAAGTGACGAAACCAAAGAAACCGGCGGTCCAGCAGACAAGCCAGCGGCCGTTAGTGCTACTACTGACAACCCAACTGGAGCTAATGCAGCATTACCACGCGGCCGTGATGAAAAAGAAAGCCCCATATCAGGTCCTGGGCATGGCCAAGGCGGCAATCCAGATGCACCCATCACGCCCCCTGAATCGCGAAAACCTGCCGCGAATGCAGCTACTGGACAGCATAGTGCTCGCGTACCAACAACATAGCCCTCTAACGCCCCATAGACAAGCGCTGTTGAATCACACGTCGTAGTGCATCTTCTTCAGATTTGCTGCGACGGATACGACGTCGTTTAGCAAAGTCTGTTTCATTCGGCTCAAAGCCTTCAATCACAAAACCGCGATCATAAGCCTCTACCCATGCGGCCCATTGCATTAACGGATGGCCATCAACAATTAACAAACCCTCCCAACCACGCTCATCGGCAATGCGAATCATTTCTACAGCCGTTTCATAAGCCTGATTAACGATCGTGCCTTTACCCGGATTAACAATATCACCACCCTTTTCACCCTCTTCTGGAATGGTAAAATCACCACCACCCCACAACAATAACCCAGGGGATGCACTCATCGCATTGCCATAGTCATAGACAGTCCAGCCACTGCTGGGCACGGTAATAAAAGCAGGTTCTGCAGGAGGATCAACTTCTACACGCGTATCAACGATTTGCAGAAAAGGAAACTTATCAAACAAATATAAAATATCGAGCGGCTTAATATCCCATAAAAACAAGCGCGGGTCATCAATACCGGCTTGCGCAGCCACATCGGCAATATCATCGAGCATCTTATGCTGATCTTCGGTTAGCTCATTATCCGTTCCGGGGCGCTCATCAGAAGGGGTACTTGCCTCATCTTCTGGCTCATTTTCGTCCGACATAGTCTGGTATTTCCTTGCTGCTGGTGTGGAATTATCTTGGCAGAATCAACAACAAAGTGCAATCTTCCCGCCATTGCTGCATAGATTAGGTAATGTCCTTTCCTAGACATAGCTGACTTAACACTGAACAACGATAACCGACAAGGCGCATAGCGTACCTACCCTACCAACGAATAAAATAACCTATACAGAGACTTAACTCTTCGTCCGTTATGTGTATTTTGTATTTTTCAGGCGTATACAAGGGTCGCCAAAAAGAACACCGAAAGGTAAATTGTGATGCTAGTTAAGTAAAACTTAAGACTATTCATGTACACTGGCCTGAATGATTAATTTATGCTGGCTATAATAGCCCAACCCAAAAACACAAACCTGATTATTCTTGCGCATATGAAACAGTCAACTGAAATCAACTACCAACAACGCATCTTGCGGGTGTTGAGCTATATCAATAAGCACCTCGATGATGAGCTAAGCCTAGAGCAGCTGGCCGAACTGGCCTATTTCTCACCGTATCACTTTCATCGTATTTTCACTCAAATCACGGGTGAGTCATTAAAAGAATATATTCGTCGCCGTAAAACGCATCGCGCAGTTATGGCCCTAGGGTTGAGTGATCGCACCATCACTCAAATCGCATTTGATGCAGGCTTTGGCTCAACTGAAGCCTTTAGCCGTCACATTAAAAAACACTTTAAAGTATCACCACGCGAAGTTCGTCATGGTTCGCAGCAAATGATCGACCAATTAGAAAAGCTATATGGCGACAAACCCGCCATCGATATAGAAATTGTTGAGCGAGACCCCGTGCAGCTCGCCTATCTTTTACATATAGGTCCTTACGAAGAAGCGGTATATGCCTGGGAGCAAATAGCGCAATTGATAGGCCTATCAACACTCATCTCGGATGACACCCACTGCTATGGCATTCCATATGATCACCCACACCTCACTGACCCAGAGAAATGTCACTATGCCGCATGCATTAATTGGCAAGATCGTTATGCTGAAATAGATGAACTGCATAGCATGACACTGGCAGGTGGCATGTATGCCAAGCTAGTGCACTATGGCGATGTGGCGAATATTGAACAAACTTACGACCAATTTACCCGCTACATTGTGCAACAAGATAAACTCGACTTTGCAGAATCACCCAGCATTATGCACTACGTTAATATGACCAACCATGAAGCCCCAGAAGAACAAGTCACTGAGATTTACTTTCCTCTGAAATAAATACACAAACCACCCCGCCCTCGAACCTGCCTTGTCATTGCTATACGACCATGGCGAACCTGCCTTGTCATTGCTATACGACCGTGGCGAACCTGTCTTGTCATCCCGGGCGAAGACCCGGGATCCAGGATAATACATAGATCCCGCATCTAGTGCGGGATGACAAGCAGCACGCCTATGCGCCTTAATACAGCCATATATTTCACTGAGAAACGGATTTTGCTACACTTTAATCATGACAGAAAAAATCAGCCTACAACAACAATACGCCAAAGACAGCATTTGCTTTGGTTGCGGTCCTGCAAATAGCAAAGGCCTGCAGATCAATAGCTACGTCGATGGCGATAAGGTGATTGCCGAATTCACCGCTCGGCCAGAACATCGCGCATTTGAAGGCGCTGTATCTGGCGGCATTGTTGGTGTGTTAATGGATTGCCACTGCAACTGGACAGCTTGCTGGGCATTGATGCAACATCAAGGATTGAAAACGCCACCGTGCACCGTAACAGCAGAATATAACATTCACCTCAAACGCCCCACCCCCAGTGACAGCGTATTACTCATAGAAGCCTGGGTTGAAAACATCGACGGCAATAAAGCCTGGACCGCTGGACACATCATTGCCAATGATAAAATCACCGCCACCTGCCAAGGTATGTTTGTGGCTGTTAATGAATCCCACCCAGCCTATCATCGCTGGTAAATAGCGCCACTCACTTCATTCTGTACATTGTTACAAACTCGATCATCATCGGTCATGTATGTATCTATACACGCTCTCGCCTCACTTGCGCCGCGTCTAGAACGAAGTGAGTGGCGCTATAGTAAGAGCTCATTAACGCCCTGGCTCATCGCTCCATAGAATTTTATGTAGCTGTAATTGAAAGCGGACAGGCAATTGGTCGACAACAATCCAGTCGGCCAATCTTCTCGCATTAATTTGTTCAAAGCTTGGTGAAAACAACACTGGGCAGCGAGACAATAGCTGGTGCTCTTCGATTATTTGTTTTGCCCAATCATAGTCTGCACGACTACACAAAACAAATTTCAGCTGATCATTTGGCTGTAACAAAGGCATATTCTGCCAGCGATTTTTTGTTACCTCACCCGAGTCCGGTGTCTTAATATCCACAACGCGACTCACTCGGTCGTCTACCTTACTAATATCTAGCGCGCCACTGGTTTCGAGTGATACCGCATAACCCAAGTCACATAAGCGTTGCATTAATGGAATAACGGCTGGTTGCGCCAATGGTTCGCCACCAGATACTGTAATATGGCGCAATGTTTTATGCGCTTGAGCTTGCTCAATAATGGCATCCAGCGTTTGCTTTTTACCACCATGAAACGCATATTCGGTATCACAATACTGACAACGCAATGGACAACCGGTTAAACGAATAAACAACGTGGGCCAGCCAACGGTATCAGCTTCACCCTGCAATGAATAAAAAATCTCGGTAATCCGTAATGATTCGCTAACCCTATCCTTGTGGTCTGATTCGACCTTATTGGACATGGCTAGTGACTTTCCCCGCAGCTATTTGTTGCAATTGAATACTGGCTAACTGCGCAGCGGTCGTGCCCGGATATTCTTTTTTCAACGCACTGTATTCCGATTTAGCTTCTGCCGTTTTACCTTGACTCATATGAATCATCGCAATCTTCAGCTTAGAATCTGCTACTTTATTACTCTTCGGATAATCTTTTACGACAGCCGAAAACTCACTGATCGCTTTCTTAGTTTGGCTTTGACGCAAATAAATCTCACCCAACCAATAGTGCGCATTAACGGCATAGCGGCCATTAGGATAGCTGCTTAGGTAATTTTGAAAGCCTTCCATCGCCGGAGTGAATTGTTTCTTTAGCACCAAAGCAAAAGCCGTTTGGTATGTCTGTGCATCTTTTAAGTTAAAGTTTTGCGACGCGGCACTCGTATTTAATTGGCTTGTCACGTTACTACCAGAGGCCTTACTGCTACTGCTGCTATTGCTTGAACCACTCGATGAAGAGGGACCCGTATTAGACGAGCCGTTATCATCCGCACCGTTACTTGAATTACTCACCAGCGTTTTTAGTTGTTGTAAGCGTTGATCAACGTCTTGATAAAAACTGCGTTGCTGTGTATTTAACAATTTCAGATCATGCGACTGCACTTGCAATTGACCACGCAGCTGTTGAATCTGATTTTGCAGATCGCTGATCTGCTGAGGCAAATTCATTGTGGTGATGTTTTTCATCTGACGCGCCAATTGATTCACACGCTGCCCAACCGGCATTGAACTATCCATGGCTACCGTGGTGGTTGTCACAGCTGGTTGTGGAGATGCATTCGAATCGTTATCACTAACGTCTGTCACCTTAGCGGGTTGCTGCACATTAGTATTCGCTGCCAATTGCACATTATCATTATTGATATCGACGACAGGTGCCGTTGCATCATCTGCATAAATAAACGAAGCAGCTGATAAACTTGCAGCTGCTACTATTGCTAAAATAGAAGTTTTTGATTTAACCATTTTTTACGTTGCCTCATATACCAAATTAACACGACGATTCAAACGCCATGCTGCTTCATTTCCACCGAATACAGCTGGACGTTCTTTGCCATAACTCACCAATTTAATTTGGTCTTTAGCCACACCATGCTGCAATAGAATATCTTCAATTGTTTGATCACGGCGCCAACCTAAACCAATGTTAAATTCACGGCTTCCACGATCATCCGTATTTCCTTCCAAGCGCACTTTGGCATTTGGATGACTAACTAAATAATTCGCTTGTGCCACAATCGCGGCCATATCAGCCTGACGCTTTAAGCCACTGCTGCTAAATGCGAAGTAATAGGTCTGATTTTCCGGCGCCCTAGTTGAGTTCTTAACCATATTAGGGTAGTTGCCATCGCTACCATCAGCAGTCACCGCACCGCTTTGGCCATCAACTGTTTGGTTACCATTCAACGCATAAGTTTGCGCGCCACCAGCATCTGCTGCGCTGGCACTCTGAGAGGCTACGGCATTAGTATCCGAATTATTCTTGCCCGCCATATTACAAGCACTCAAACTAAATGCACACGCTATTACCACCGCAGGCATCGCTAACGTATTGAACTTCATAGCTATCTCCTTCAAAAACTACCCTTGCAAATAGGGCGACCAAGCTGGCTCTTGTACATTACCTTCCCTCGCAGGCAAACGCAACTTTATTCGGCCATCAGTCGATACCATGGCCAACACCCCGCGCCCACCATAACTCGTGGCATAAATTACCATCTTACCATTCGGTGCTAAGCTAGGTGACTCATCCGAATTCGCCCGCGTTAATACATTGACACGACCACTGGATAAGTCTTGCATAGCAATACCAAATAGGCCGCGCTTGCGATGCAACATCACAATGCTTTTTTCATCCGGCAAGAAACGTGCGCGCGCATTGTAATTACCGTCATAGGTCACGCGACTAATTTTACCACTGGTTAATTCATAACGATAAATTTGTGGGTTACCACCACGATTCGATGTAAACAAAATCGACTGACCATCCGGCGCCCAATTTGGCTCGGTATCAATCGAACGGCCACGCGTTAACTCTTTTAGCTGTTGACTGCGTAAATCTAAGGTATATAACTTTGGGTTACCTGACTTGGTTAATACCAGGGCCACTTTATCGCCATTCGGCGAAAACGCCGGCGCGCCATTAATACCTGGCAATGCACTTATTTTACTACGCTTACCTGTCGCCAGTTGTTGCACATAAACAGTTGCGCGATGATTCTCAAAAGAAACATAGGCAATTTTTTTACCATCTGGAGTCCATGCCGGTGACATAATTGGCATATACGACACCAATAACGGCCGCGGATTAAAACCATCAGCATCACTCACCTCCAAAGCATAGCGCGATGGTTTACCTGCTTCGTGTTTGACCAACACATAGGCCAATTTAGTTGAAAAAATTCCACGAGTGCCGGTCAATTTTTGATAAATCATATCACTGACCTGGTGAGCTACTTGGCGAAGATCGTCTTTACTAACGGTGAAACTTTTATTGACCAACACCGCTTTCGAATACACATCCACCAGCTTCACTTTGACCTGAATGCGATTACCAAAACGTGATGTCACACTACCCAATAGCACGTCATTAACACCCATTTGTCGCCATTGGTTATAATTCGGCTTTTGCATTTGTGCTGACACATTATCAATCACAGGATTAAGCACACGGAATTGACCACTATGAGTCAAGTCATTAGTCACCACCTGTTCAACCGTTTGATCACCCGGGCCTTGCACAGCACCGCCTGCAAAATTGGCGATGGCAACCGGTATCGCTTTACCGATGCCCTGAGTTAATTCAAGATTTAATGCTGCCATCGCCGTTAACGGCAAACTCACTATCGCCAGCATAAATGCTATAAATACGCACTTCAATTTCATATGGTTGTCCTATTCAAATAATTAGCCAAGCTCACTATCGACTACCGATTCTGGACGTACAGTTAAGCTGAGCTCTCGAAATTTGTCAAATAACGCCGGATCTTTGGGTACCGGTAATGGCGACGCTTTATATACAGCAGTCGTCGCCGAGCGATCAAGCGCCGAATTACCGCTGCTTCGTACGGTTTTAACATTTAATACCACACCCCCAGGGCCGAGCCGGACCCTCAGTTCACAGCTCAATTTTTTGCTCACCCCAGAAGGTACTAACCAGCGCTGGCTAATGGCCTGTAAGATACGTGTTTTATATTTATCCACGGCGGCAGCCGCAGCTTGTGCTTGCGCTTGTTTGATACTGCTTTGGTCAGCTTGCAGTTGCTGTTGCAATAAAGCTTGTTGTAATTTTTGTTGCTGGGCCTTTAGTGCAGCACGCTTTTTAGCCACCTTAATCGCTTTAGCCTTCGCTGCTGCCTTGGCAGCCACCGCTTTAGCTTTTGCTTGCGCCGCGGCTTTAGCGGCGGCTTTTGCCTTGGCCAATGCTAATGCTTTCGCCTTAGCTTTGGCACGTATCCGCGCTTGAGCCTGTGCCTTAGCTTTAGCAATTGCCTTCGCTTTGGCTAACGCGATCGCGCGTTTTTTTGCTACTGCAGCACGTTGTGCTTTTAATTTGGCTTGCTTGATATCATCGACACGCTTCACTTGCTTATCGACTTGCTTAACTGAGATAGCATGCGCTTGCACCACCTTAACCGGCGCATTTGCTGACAACTGCATCTGCTTATAGGAAGCACCTTTAATTTCAATCGTCATTGAGATAATCAAAATAAGATGCAACACCACCGCAATCGTCAGTGGCCAGCGATACTCTGCTGGGATTCTGCTGCGCTTTTTCGCTACCATCCTGGCTCCAATTTATATGCCAACCCGTTCAGCCAATGCTGCCAAAATATCATTGAACGGTAAATGCTCAATTACACCGGTGCGGCGTGATTTATATTCGATTGTACCATCATCCAAGCCTGATTCACTGACAACAACACGATGCGGAATACCAATCAAATCACTATCCGCAAACATAATGCCTGGTCGCTCTTTGCGGTCATCAAATAATACATCGTAACCCGCCGTACACAACTCACCGTATAATTGTTCAGCTGCTTGCTTTACGCGATATGATTTATGCATCTGCATCGGCAATAATGCGATTTCAAATGGCGCCATCGCATCTGGCCAAACAATACCACGCTCATCATGATGTTGCTCAATCGCAGCGGCGACAATACGCGTCACGCCAATACCATAGCAACCACTTAATAAGGTAACGTTCTTACCATTTTCATTTAGCACCGACACGCCCATCGATTTGGTGTAGACATCATCGTTTTGGAAAATGTGACCCACCTCAATACCACGCACCAACGTCAAGCTGCCCTCACCATCCGGACTCAAATCACCGTCAACCACATTACGCAAATCCGCTACAACCTTACGAGGCTGATCTCGCTCCCAATGCACATGCTGATAGTGGTAGCCGTCTTCATTTGCACCCGCACTGAAATCAACTAATACCGCCGCATCTCGATCGATAATCACTGGAATATCCAAACCAATCGGGCCCAACGAACCAAAGCCACAACCCAAAGCTGCTTTCACTTCTGCTTCATCGGCCATTTGTAATGGGCGCGCCACCTCAGCACAAGCCGTCGCTTTGATATCATTTAAACTGTGGTCACCACGCAGCACCAACGCTACCAATGGTTGTTCTTCACCTTTAACCATTAACGTTTTTATGCCACGCGCTAACGGCTCATCAAAAAAATCAGCTACGTCTTGCATAGTTTTACAGTTAGGTGTTTCCACCTTTACCATCTTCTCAGCCGCATCCAAATCCACTTCCGGTGTTGTCGGTGCTAACGCCTCAGCACGTTCGACATTCGCCGCATAATCACTCTTGCCACAATAAGCAATCACATCTTCACCCGACTGTGCCAACACTTGGAATTCATGTGAAGTCTTACCACCAATAGCACCCGAATCTGCCAACACCGCACGGTAATTTAAACCCAAGCGCGTGAAAATATTGCAGTATGCTTGATACATGGTTTCATAAGTTTTGGCCATCGACTCTTGGTCCATATGAAACGAATATGCATCTTTCATAATAAACTCACGCGAACGCATCACACCAAAGCGCGGACGAATCTCATCACGAAACTTGGTTTGAATTTGATAAAACGATATAGGCAATTGCTTATAACTTCTAATATCGTTACGCACAGCATCAGCAATGATTTCTTCATGCGTTGGGCCATAACAAAACTCACGATCATTACGATCTGTAATGCGCAATAACTCAGGACCATACTTCGCCCAACGACCCGACTCTTGCCACAACTCCGCCGGTTGCACTGACGGCATTAACATCTCCATCGCACCGGTTTCGTCCATGGCGTGCCGAATCACATTCTCGACGCGTCGCAATACACGGTAACCCAACGGCAACCAGGTATAAATGCCACTCGCCACTTTGCGGATCATACCCGCACGTAACATCAATTGATGACTGACCAACTCAGCATCAGCTGGGGTCTCACGAGTTGTACTTAATAAGTATTCGGAAGTGCGAGTCATAGTGCCTTTCTCTTGTTCATTGTTTGCAAAATCTAGCTAGAATCGCTGCATTATCCAATCAATACAGCGTTCTGGCAAGCAGCGTGATAGCCATGACATCAAATGCGCCGCAAAAGTGACATAATACATCGGCTTAGGCTTATCCAGGTAAACGACCTTAACGATCTTTTCAGCTGCTTTCTCTGCCGTCAACGAAAATGGTAACGGTTTGTGGAGCTTATCAAAATCCTGTCGATTGTATCGTTTGTACAAATCTTTATGGTGACTGTCTTTACTATCCACATGCTCAGCAAATGCCTGCTTGGCATTGGCTCGAAACTCGGTACGAATCGCACCCGGCCGAAATGAGATCACTTTAATAGGAGTGTCTTTGAGCTCCATGCGCATCGCCCGTACAAAACTTTCCAACGCATGCTTGCTAGCTGAATACGCACCGCGACACTGCATCGTCAAGATAGCCAATATCGAACTGACAAAAATAATTCTGCCGCGCCGCTGATCACGCATATAAGGAATCACCAAACGGGTTAATTCCATCGTGCCAAATACATTAATCTGAAATTGGCGATGCAACGCCGAAGTGCTCAAATCTTCAACAGCTCCCGGCACGGCAGCACCCGCATTATTGATCAACACATCAATCTTGCCATCGCCCTGCTCAATCACTTGCTTCATACACGCTTGGATCGAATCTTCATTGCTCAACTCCATATGTATAGCGGTCGCACCCAATGCTTTTAACTTGTCCAAATCTTCAGGCTTACGCGCCGTAGCAAATACATTCTCCCCTCGATCAAGCAATTGCTTAACACAAGCTAAACCAATACCTGAAGAACAACCCGTAATTAGGATATTTTTTTTAGTCATCTGTACGCCTTTGTTTAACTTATCTTGTCACGCCGGACTTTTACTTGTCACCCTGGACTTGATCCGGGGTCCAGTCATATAAGCAAATGATCAAGAAAACAATTTCCGACAAGGATACCGCTAATGCGCACGTTAATCATTATTTACCTCACTCTTTGTGTTGAGTAAATATTGATCAGCGACGATTGAACAATTGAACAACAGCCCAAGGCGGCTACCGCCCCTTCGGAGTACGTCATTGCGAGGAGTTCACGACGAAGCAATCTGACCCCGGGTCCTTGCCCGGGGCAAGCTAGCAATGACGGGAATAGTAGCAACCCCAGCCCCTTGTCTTGGCATCAAGGACAATTGCTGTGCAATTTTCGGAATGACAACCATCCCACCAAAGGTGGCAAGTATTGACACACCCCCACCTCAGGCGTAGGATAAATAGTGAGAAATGTAAACCCCCAAAAAAAGTAAGACTTGTTAGCACGAAAGCCCGGCTCCCCTGCCGGGCTTTTTCTTTTACGCCCTTTAGCGCATCTGCCATTTAAAACTATGCGGCAAGAATCCAACAACCACACCCCCTGCCGGGCTTTTTCTTTTACGCCCTTTAGCTCATTCGCCTATAAATGCTAACCCTCAAGAATCGAACTCCCAGCTCAGGGCACGGAAACGAACTTAAGACCATCGAATTAAGACATAGCAGAAAAAATTCATCAAATTTAAAGCAGTCTTTCTTATTCTTTACAAAGCACTAATTACCCGCAACAATGATCCTGTTATTTAACAAGGAATTCAGGAGAATAGTGTGTCCAATAAATTTCCCGCAACAAAAACCCTTTTAAGTGCCGCCGTATTAGCTAGTGCAGTAACAACAGCTATTGCCAGCACACCGATCACGATGTTTAATACATCGCACGGTAACTCAGCAGCACCTATCGATAAAATTGCTCAACTGGTAAAAAACAATGTATATACCGCCGACTATCGCGCGATTAAAACACAAGTAATTCACACAAAATCACATGCGCCAAGCTATGTGTTGATGTATTTATTCTCGAAGAAGTTCCATAAAGTGGAAGTAGCGCGCTTAAATATTAATAATCAGTATCAAGCCATTGGTAGCTTACAACACAACTACCATATGACGGCGCAAGATATTGCTCAACAACCGCATCTGACTAAAGCCGTGTGCCCTGATCCTAAGGTGCAATTTATTGCCTTTGCTCCTAACGCCATGCAACTAGAGCAAGATATTACTAAAGACGTAGCTGATCATGCCGAGGCAGCCGGCCTTAAAACTGTGCGCCTGCTAGTCGAAAATGCCACAACACAAAGCTACATCAATTATATGTCTTGCCCAAAAGTGATTGGTAATTTTTATGATGGCGATGCTAATCCACAAATCATTACTACCCATGATGGCGTGGTCTCTCATGAAGATTTCGAAACCACACTCAAAGGCGCATTCCGTCAACACGTCACTAACTTTTGGTTAGCCTGTGAAGCGTTTAATGACCCGATGAAAAGCGCGGTGATTGATAGCGCTGGCGCACAAAAATATGCGGCAGGTATTAATGACCTATTGATTGGTCCTAGCGATCGCGCGGCACAATGTGCGATGGAAGGCTCGATCGCCGGTGAGAATATCACGCATGCGTTTAAGCGTTGCGTTAAACTCGACGATGATCCAGCAACTAGCCAAGATCAATGGGGCTTTGGTGGCACCAACGATGAAGTGTTTGGTAAGTAAATAAGGAAATCACTATGCTAACGTTGTACCACGCCAAGACGTCGTCTTGCTCGCAAAAGGTCCGATTATGCTTAGCCGAAAAAAAAATTGATTGGCAAAGTAAAATCATTGACACTAAAGTAGGGGAAAATCTATCTCCACTTTACTTAGCGGTCAATCCCGACGGTGTGGTACCGGCGTTAGCTGATGATGACTGGATCATCACCGAAAGCAATGTGATTAACGAATACCTTGATGACTCGCACCCAGAACCGGCAATGAAACCGGCATCATTACAACGCTGTGCATTAATGCGCACCGTTGCACAATGGGCAACAGAACTGCATCATCCATTCTTACGCACGCTCACTCAATTTAATAATCCAACAAAATCCTCCAACTCACGCTCAAAAGAAGAGCTGGAAGCCAAGGCCGCTGCACACCCCATGGCTTCACGTAAAATGCTATTACTCGATGCGCGCGATGGACACTGCGATGGCAAACTGGCTTTGCAAGAAGTGCAACGCGTATTCGATAAATTACGCCGTGTTATTGACCTATCACCCGGCCCATTTTTAATTGATGAACATATGACCTTGGCAGACGCTGCTTGGATTCCAAGCTTTAATCGCTTAGAAGAACTCGATTTATTGGAACGTTGCTTTACTAGCCCCGCATCGCGCTTGGCCTTGTGGTGGCAGCTAGTGAAAGCACGCGATTCATTTCAAACCGCCATCAGCGACTGGCTTTAGCAAACACCTAAGTCTTGTCAGCACAACTATTATTTAGGTGTTATGAAAGCATCACTGTAAATTGAAGCAGACGGCACCCCAGCTAAAAAGGCTTTTAATTTCATTTTTTTAGTGGTCTCTTCCGGGCCACAGACAAAGAGCTGCACGTCGTTAACAATATTTTTAAGCTGCTCAACAAGCACATCTGCAATAGCCTCTTGACTTATGTTAGCGCTGGGTTTTAACGTGCAAGGTACATAGGTAAAATTTGAATGTGTTTGTTGTAATTTATTAAGCGCCTCATGCAGATACAAATCAGTCTTATCAACACCACCATGTATCAGTATGATTTCACCATCATGCTCATTTGCTATAGCATCCTTGACGATACCCACGAGTGGCGCCAATCCTGTGCCCGTCCCTGCTAACACGATCGGAAATGACGCATGCTGAGGATTATAATAAAAACAATCACCTACAGGGCCCCTAATAAAAACAGGCGAGCCTACTTTAGCTTGCTGACTCAACCAACTGCTCATTAACCCATCTGGAATCAATTTTACATGCAACTCAATGTATTCTGCTGGCACGTTCGCAATCGAATAACTGCGAATTATATTTTCTGGTGCAACGAGACTAATGTATTGACCGGCTTTCATGTCATCAGGGTTATCTATGGCTAATCGCACACGCATCACGTTATGATTGAGCATCGACAGTGACACGACCTTTGAAGCCACCGCTGTTTCGTCTTGCGCTGGAAGCGCTATGGTCATGTCACTTTCAAGCTTACACTGACACGCAAGAAAGTAATCTTTTGCTGCCAATGTTGGCTTGAGTCCTTTCTGCGAATCGGCGGATACTTCACCATCAACTAATTTAACGAGACATGACTGGCATGTCCCTATTTTGCATGAGTGGGGAAAATCAACCCCATGACTCAATAGTGTATCAAGCACAGTCTCTGCACTATCATTAGCCGTATAACTTTGGTTGTTATAACGAAGAACCGCCATAAGATTAACGGTCTAGCACATCATCGCGAACGCTATTAGCAATAGCTGCTACTTGCTCAATATCCGCATCTGCTGCACCTAATTCTTTTAGCGTACCACCTAGAAGCTCAATAATGGCATCAACGTGTGAATCATTAAGACCTTTTTCAATTAAATGCTTATGACCTTCACGCATGTCCTTGCCGGTATAATTATTAGGACCGCCAAAAACCATCGTCAAAAAACCTTTTTGTTTTTGGATTTGTTTTTCCATATCAACACCTTCAAAGAAGTAATTGACACGATCATCAGCCAGTACCTTACGGTAAAAGATATCCACAGCAGTATTCACTGCATCTTGACCGCCTAATCTTTCAAATAATGTAGAGTCGCTCATAATGTATTGCTCCTAACAATAAGTATGGTATAAGATGTATTTAAAATGAATGTTATATGCTCTGAGTCTAATTTGCAACCTTTTGGCGAGGATACCTGTTATGCAACTCACACAATTCACTGATTACGCGCTACGCACATTGATTTATCTCGCGCTGCGCAACGATAAAACATCCACGATCTTGGAAATCGCCGAGAGCTACAATATCTCCAAGAGCCATTTAATGAAAGTGGTTCAACGTTTAAGTCAGCTCAATATCGTAAAAACGTTCAGAGGTAAAGGTGGTGGACTGCAACTGAACATAGCTCCCGATCAGCTTAACCTTGGAAACTTAATACGAAAACTGGAACCTAACTTTTATATTGTTGAATGCTTCGATAAAGCCAATGGTAAGTGTGTCATAGCACCCGCCTGCCAACTCAAGAATATTCTTCATGAAGCAACAAACAACTTTATACAAACCTTAGAGCAATACACACTGAAGGACATCATTCACAATCATCAACAGCTAACTCAATTACTACACATACAATAGCAAATCAAATCCAACCAACACATAGACCTACCAGATAAAGAATATACACCGCAAATAAAACCAAGCCATCAAGGCGCCCCAGTAATCTTTTGCGCGGCGGCAGCCAAGCCAATAACCAACTTAATAACATAATGCCCACCATTACCGGAAAATCACGCGTTAATAATTGCGTCGATAACTTACCTGGCGCGATCAATGCAGGCATAGCCATCACCGCAAGTAAATTAAAAATATTCGAGCCTAATACATTGCCCATGGCAATTTCATGATGTTTCTTAAGCGCACTGTAAGCTGTTGTCGCAAACTCCGGCAATGACGTTCCAACCGCCACCACCGTTAAACCAATCGTTAATTCACTGATACCAAAATGGCTAGCTATGCTAGATGCACCTGTTACCAATAATTCCGAGCTAACAAACAACAGCCCCAAACCCACTAACCACCAAAAAATATTCCAGCCTATTGATGGCTTCTCTTCAGTGCCTGCCTCGCCTTCCACTTCAATATCTTCAGGATGTCGCTTGGCAACAAACACAATCATATAGACTAAATAAATCAGCAATAACACTAATAAAATCACACCATCAAGACGTGATAGATAATCATTCATTACCAGTAAAGCTGAGACAATCATGGTGACTAATAACAGTGGATAGTCACGCCGAAAACAATGGCGATGCACATGCAATGGCATCAGCATCGCTGAAAAACCTAGCACCAAACCAACATTCACAATATTCGAGCCAATGGCATTACCCACCGCTAATTGTGTTTGACCTTTTAATGAGGCAATGATCGAAACGATAATCTCAGGAAATGAACCACCAAAACCAACCAACACAACACCTGCCACCAGTGGTGACATACCGATAACGGTAGAAATTTTTACTGAAGAGATAACAAAACGATTCGCACCAATGCCGAGCAATATACAACCTACAATAATGTAAACCACTGAGACAGATATTGACATTTGCAACCGTGTTTCCCTAGTTATGGCGAAATTGTTGGCATACACTCTTTGACGAGATACACCGCAGTGTATCATAACCCTGGGAAGGAGACATAGATGAAGAAATGGTTCATACCATTAACAGCACTGGCGTGCAGTGCAACCGCAATGACAATCAACGCAGCACCAAACTATATGTTGCTGCCTAACATTCATACTCAACACTTGATGGCAACTCAAGCCACTAAAGGCATTCAACAACAAGCCAGCGCGATTCAAATTGCGAAACAGACATTGGGCCTCAATGACAGTAGTCCATACAAGACTGTGCGTATTCGTACGATTTATAATCAAAAGCACCAATTAAACGCAGTAATTGCCTATCTGTTAAGTGATAAAGTCAAAGGCGCTAGCATAATGCGCATCAATCTTAACGATGGCCAGCATGTTACTTCCGTCATCGATCACTATCGAGTCACTCCCACTGATTTAAAACAGTCACCCAACTATGCTACGCATTACACTCCAACTTGCCCTGATTCCACCGTGCAGTTTGTTATAGGCAATAATTTCACTGGTGATGTATCTGTGAAGAATGAAGTGCATAAAGTCTATGATGCTGCCAAAGCGGCGGGCTACAATCCATTTTTTATGACAACTAATAACCCTGACGGCCCACAGCCAACGGTGCATGCTTATGAAAACTGGATGAGCTGTAAGAACGTCAAAGGTTTTTATAACGAGTCACACGGCAGTGACAGTGAAATCTTATTATCTGATGGTGATTTCACTAACTATACGGTCGATAGTGAATTAGTGGACCGTTTGCAGAAAAAAGTGGTGTTATTAGACTCATGCGATACGTTTAATGATCCGTTACTATCAGCTATGACAGCAAAAGATGAAGGTGATTCACAGCAGTATATTGCTGGAATTGTGCCGCTACCTTTTGGCGCATCTGAAAGAACCGCATCATGTTTTTGGTTAGCAGCGTTAAAGCATCAACCACTCAATCAACAGTTGATTGAAAACTGCGCAGAAAATGCCAACCTAGATCCGGAAGCTTTCCGTATTCAAGGTGATGGCGTTAATTATTTGCGCGCTGCGGTTTAACTAGCTGAGGTGGGGGTCAAGTCTTGACTTGCCGTACGCCATGGCGTACGGCAAGTCAAGACTTGACCCCCCTCCACGAATATTAACAAATACTTAAACCACTATAAGAATCACCCAATAACATCCCCGGAGTTTGACAGCCCACTCAAGACCTGCTTATATAAACTTATCGTGTGGGGATACTGAGCAATCGTAATTTTAGTGGGATAAAATTCATGAGATATATAATACCTCCAAGTGCGGCGCCCGTACTTGACAAAGAAGCGCATCACATTGCATTGCAAATGGCACGTCGATTTTATTGGTTTCATCATAGACCTGAAGGAAGCCACGCTCCAGTCAAGAAATCTCGCTTCAGTGTGGAAGAAATACCTAGCTCCCCGACAACTACTGACCACAGCACAGAATCATCACCAACGCATAGACGCAATAAAAGGCAATTCAGAGATCTCAGCGCCAGCGAAACCGCTTACAATGCATACCTTCACTATTACATAAAACTCAGCGAACAAAAGGGTGTGATTCCTTACAAAAATCACTTAGCACTAAAGCACCATATTGTAAGCATCGGCACGGATGATGCCTTTATGCACGATGTACTGCATGCGCCCTCACCAACCGCCAGCGATAGTGCCTACGTTGATTTCAAACATATACACGAACTGGAATACAACGCACAAAACCAAGCAGCTGAACATGCATTTTATGTTTATCAACTGCTGCTCAAACGCCAGCAGAAACTGGCTGCCACTAAAACCACCAACAGTGATGACAAAAAAAATCAAATTCAACTCATTACCCAATTACAACGCAATCAGCAAGCAGCTGAAAATATTGCCTGTGAATTGCGACGTGATTGCATTAAAACATTACACAGCAGTTATCAAAATCGCTCGCCCATGAGTGAAGATTCAGAATTCAGACACGAGATGGAACAACGGCAATATGAGCAACAGCTCGATAAACAAAGCATACAATCTGCGTGGAATGTTGGCTTTAAACTAAGCGCACCTGTTGCGGCAATCGCAGCACTGGTCAGCTATGGGGTAGCTTATGCATACTCTGTCGTCAAACAAGCACATGCCGGCAATGATTGGAAACAACACACCAGCCACCACCGCAACGGAAAAATGTGGGCTCGTGCGGCATCACAAGCTGTACGAACGTTTTTTGCTGCAGCAGCATTCGCATTTGCTGTTATCCCTGTCATGCTGATACATCGCAAGACTCGCCGACCCAGCCTCAGCAAAGACACAGCCACCTCTCGACTATATGATATGTATAACACTGTCACCGACGATAAAGGAAAAATTAAACCTGAGCAGAAGACTAATGTAGCAAGGTTCATTAATGCTATTATTCGCTCGTATCACGCCAACCCATTATCACAAAGTAAAAGCAGCAAACGCCTAATCGCTTCACTGAAATCAGATCAAACCAGCTTAGAAGAAAAATTACAGGGAATTGTTGGTTACTTAACAGCTACCCATACAACAAAGCCATCGCGCCATACAGTGCGCAGTTTGCTGTGGTCACGTGACAAAAACTTTATTAGCGCTGACAGCTCACTGGCTTACAATCAAGGCAAACGTCTACATACCGTCATTGAAACAGTTTTAGATAAAGCCGACTTATCACCGCAACCCGTCAAAACTAAACGTCAGGTTAGCTTCGCACCAGCTGTAAGCTATCGTAGGTTTTAGCGCCCAGCTGCACATCATATGCAGCTGACTGGAATCAAATCAATTGTTTTTGACAGCGGCACCCACGCATTAGACATGCAAATAACAGCACCTTGACCAACTGGTATATTCAATTGATTAAGCACTTCAAATGCTTTTAATGCGCCCGGCTTGACCGTGGAAGCTTTTTCAATTTCAACTGGATATAGTGTGCCATTCTCTTCAATCAATAAATCAATTTCTCGCTTATCTTTATCACGATAAAAATACAGTCGTGGCGTTTGCCCGGCATTAATATAGGATTTAATCACTTCGGATATAACATAGGTTTCGAGAATCGCACCCGACATAGCACCACGCTCTAACACATCTGCATTTAACCAGCCGGTTAAAAAACAACATAAGCCAGTATCCATAAAATATAATTTAGGCGTTTTAATTAGGCGTTTTGTTTGATTATTAAAATAGGGCTGTAATAAATAAACAATACCTGTAGCATGTAATACATTCAGCCACGTTTTGATCGTTGGCTCACTAACACCCACATCACGTGCTACATCACTATAGTTAATCAGCTGCCCTGTTCGTGCTGCGACTATTTGCATAAATTTATGAAAAACCGTTTGATCCTGTATTTGCAGTAAATCGCGAATATCACGTTGTACATACGTCGACACATATGATTCATAAAAACGCTGCCAATGTTTACCTTGACTTTTTACCACATCAGGATAAGAACCACGCCATATTTTTTCAAATACCGCTGTCAAACCTAAAACATCAGTATCTTTTTGCCGCGCTTTTAATACCCCCAACGTTGGTAAAAATGGCTTTTCATTATAACGGCCTTGCTCTTCAGCTAAAGATAAACCTTGCAGCTTAAGAATGGCAATACGACCTGCTAGCGATTCGGTGACTTGCCCCATCATTTCAAATTGCTGTGAACCGGTTAACCAAAACTGCCCCGGTTGCTTATCTTGATCTACTTTTATTTTTATATAAGGAAACAGTTCAGGCGCATACTGCACTTCATCAATCAAAACCGGCAACTGTAAACGCTCAATAAAACCTGCTGGATCCTGTTTGGCGGCCATACGCTGATTCATGTCATCTAATGTGACATAGCTACGCTGCCCTTTTTCAATATGCTCTAATAAAGTGGTCTTACCTACTTGACGAGGCCCCGTTAACAAAATCACACGAAAAGTAGAGCTCGCTTCTTTAATGGCGGCCGCTAAACTGCGTTGAATATACACCAAACACCTCGACTAATATAAAGTGTTATTTTAGATTAGTCGAGCTGAAAATGCAAATTCATACGACTAATCTAAGATTATAATTTACATTGGTCGGGTCAAAAAATACTAATCAATTGATTATATGAATATTTTTATTATAACTGGATCCCGAATCTGAGGCAGGGATAACAACATCGCCATTGCGAGCCACGCAGTAGCGCAGCAATCCCATGACAGAAGCTTAGATTGCTAGCCCGCCTCAGGCAAGAACCCGGCGTCAGATTACTTCGTCGCAACCCCCCCCTCAATGACACAGCTGATGACATCAAGAAAATGTTAATTGATTATCATCTCTTCGCACTTTAATGGTGCTGCCTGGTAAAAAGTTACCCGCCAAGATATCTTCGGCCAATGGATTCTCAAGATACTGCTGCAAGGAACGCTTCAAAGGTCGCGCGCCATAAACAGGGTCATAACCCATTTCAGCTAACAAATCTAAAGCGGTCTCTTCTACTTCAAGCTGATAGTCTTTTTCAGCTAAACGTTCACGGATACGGCTAATCTGAATCGTAGCAATACGACGGATTTGATCCTCACCCAATGGGTGGAATACCACCGACTCATCAACACGATTTAAAAACTCCGGCCTAAAGTGTTGACCAACCACCTCCATCACTGCCGCCTTCATCGCATCGTAATCACCCTGCGATGCAAATTCTTGTATTATCTGTGAGCCTAAGTTAGACGTCATCACGATAACCGTATTACGAAAATCAACTGTACGACCCTGACCATCCGTTAAACGACCATCATCTAGCACTTGCAATAAAATATTAAATACATCGGCGTGAGCTTTTTCAACTTCATCTAATAGAATTACCGAATACGGACGACGACGCACGGCTTCTGTTAAATAGCCACCCTCTTCATATCCAACATAGCCTGGAGGTGCGCCAATTAATCGCGCTACCGAGTGTTTCTCCATAAATTCAGACATATCAATTCGCACCATGGCATCGGTAGTATCAAACATAAAGTTAGCTAATGCTTTACACAACTCCGTTTTACCAACACCCGTTGGGCCTAAAAATAAAAACGAACCAATCGGGCGATTTGGATCCGAAAGCCCTGCACGTGAACGACGAATCGCATTTGCTACCGCGCTAACCGCTTCATCCTGACCGATCAATTGTTGATGCAACTCATCTTCCATTTTTAATAGCTTCTCTTTTTCGCCTTCAAGCATTTTCGATACCGGAATATGAGTCCAACGCGAGACCACTTGCGCTATCTCTTCTTCCGTCACTTTATTGCGCAATAATTTATGCTTTTCTTCTTGCTTATTTTCACTTTGTTGGGCTTCTTGCAAACGTTTTTCTAATTCTGGAATCTTGCCATATTGCAACTCTGACACTTGCGCCAAGTCTTGTGCACGCATCGCCGCATCGAGCTCAAGCTTAGCTTGCTCTAGCTCTTCTTTAATATGTTGCGCACCTTGCAAGCTGGCTTTTTCACCGCTCCAAATTTCATCAAGATCAGCATACTCTTTCTCTAAATCATTAATTTGAGACTCCAAGTCATCCAAACGTTTTTTCGATGCTTCATCTTTTTCTTTTTTCAGTGCCTCACGTTCGATCTTAAATTGAATCAAGCGACGCTCTAATTTATCTAATGCTTCAGGCTTTGAGTCCATTTCCATCCGGATTTGACTGGCCGCCTCATCAATTAAATCAATCGCCTTATCAGGCAAGTTACGATCAGTAATATAACGCGTCGATAACGTCGCCGCTGCAACAATCGCGGGATCAGTAATGTCTACGCCATGATGAATTTCATAGCGTTCTTTTAAACCACGCAAGATAGCAATCGTGTCTTCAACACTGGGCTCATCGACTAACACTTTTTGGAAGCGCCTTTCGAGCGCAGCATCTTTTTCGATGTATTGGCGGTATTCATCTAATGTCGTGGCACCAACGCAATGCAGCTCACCACGCGCCAATGCCGGCTTTAACATATTCCCCGCATCCATTGCACCATCCGCTTTACCGGCGCCTACCATAGTGTGCAGCTCATCGATAAATAGAATGACCTGGCCTTCTTGTTTAGATAAATCATTTAATACCGACTTTAAACGCTCTTCAAACTCACCGCGGAACTTAGCGCCAGCAATTAATGCGCCCATGTCTAATGATAATAACCGCTTACCTTTGACACCATCTGGCACTTCACCATTCACAATACGTAAAGCTAAGCCTTCAACGATAGCGGTTTTACCAACGCCGGGCTCACCGATTAATACCGGATTGTTTTTGGTACGACGCTGCAACACTTGTATCGTACGACGAATCTCATCATCACGACCAATGACTGGATCTATCTTACCCAATTCGGCTCGCTCAGTTAAATCGATGGTGTATTTTTCTAATGCTTTACGATTTTCTTCAGCGTTGGCATCATTCACTTGCTGACCACCACGCATTTCATCAATCGCTTTTTCTAATGCCTTTCTATCAGCACCAGCATCTTTTAGCACGCGGTCCAATTGACAGCGCACATCCATTGCGGCTAACACAAACAGTTCGGAGGATATATATTGATCATTGCGTTTTTGGGCGATTTTATCACACATATTTAGTACTTTACTGAGATCTTTAGAGACATGAACCTCACCCTCTGCACCTTCGACTTGCGGCAATTGATCCAGAGCTTGATCAAGCTTATCAATCAACACATTCATACTAATGCCCGCCTTGAGCAGCAGGGGTGCCACCGACCCATTGTCTTGTTCCAACATGACCTTCATCACATGGATAGGCTCAATAAATTGATTGTCGCGACCATTAGCTAAAGATTGCGCATCCGCCAAAGCGGTTTGGAATAAGGTGGTAAAGCGATCCATTCTCATTTGGATATCTCTCTCGTTAGATTAAGTTATCCATTATGTAGTGCCATTAAGTTAAATTTCAAGTTTAACGAATTTGTGGAAACGTATCATCTTCACGCTGATCATCAGCCAACGAGTGCAACGGCTCTTTTATGCGGACATCGACATGCTCTACACCTGCGCGACTTGGTCTTGAGAACATACCTGACCCAGTCACTACGCTCGCTGTTGGGGCTTGTACAACTGAGGGCCTAGAAGGCGCCACAATGGGTTCAGCTGGTGTTTCACGATGCAAACCAAAGTCGACATCAGCCGAAGGCTCAGCTGGTATACTTTTAAGCTCGCGTGTAATAAATGTTTTTGATGCTCGTGACAATGGTGGCTCCTGCCGCATACACTGCTCTAACATTTTTTTATAAGATTTATTAGTAAGCACCTGCCTAATCTTAGTCAGTCCAAGCACTTTAAATACGGTATCTGATCTACGGGTTGGCACTTGCGCCACCAAATAAGCCATTATTGGCTTTAACAATTTTTCTGCGATTGCCAGAGGCATCCTGTCTTCTACTGCAAGAGATGACGCCATTTTATCCCTAACATAATCGAGTATTTTTATGGTGATTTTCTTAGCTGATGATAAATTAGTTCGGCATGCCCCATCCGGTTGTAGCATCTCCATTATATTCATGGATGATAACGCTTTGCTGTCTGTGCGAATATCCGTGTATTCACTTTTTGTTTCTCTGTAGCTGGTCTGAATCTCTTCTGCCGTTAATACAGCATCTGAATCATGATGTTTCTCCAACCAATCAAACATCAACCAAGCTTGTATGGAGTGGTTAGCTGCCGCTAAAGTGCAATTACCCGTTTTCTGATCTGTTTTTTCAACATACGCAATTTTATGCAACCCTAAACTTCCAGCGATACCCGTACGCAAAGGATCTTCTTGCTGCTCAATCCAGGCTCTACCCGCTCGGTTAGCAACAATGTTTTGTAAAATATTAGGATCTTCAAGCGCACTAGCGAAACCAACTTCATATATATGCATGCCAGGCTCAACACCGTCTTTACGATCACCACGGTTGGCATAAATCATATAAGTCTTACCTGCCACTTGCTTAAACATGATTTGAATAGCATGACCACCATCAGCCTCATCCCAACCGGAACCTAGACTTACCATTTCGCCCGCCTTTAAGCGATCCATCATGGAATAAGTCACTCGATGCTCCATAACATCCTTTTCAGTATCAGCACGTAATTCAAACTCCATACGCAATAATTTATCTCGGCGTTCGGGCGTCACAAGGCGAGAACGCGCATAATCACCCAGCATATTCATGGCAAATGAATGAGCCTTCGGCTGGTAATAACCATCGGCCTCTATGACATCTGAAAAATAAGGAGTTGAAAATTCTGTTCCACCCACGCCAATATTTTGTAAGTGAAATTTCATTTGCCCCTCAACAAAATCAAACGCTTCGTCTGGTGTTAAACCTTCAAGAAATTGATGAGTGATATGACTTCTACTTTGAGCAAGCGCTAGCGTGGTTTTTGAAATATTAGATACAGGCCCATGACTTCCTCTAGCAATAGGAGGGACCACCATATCTTCACGGCCAATATTGGTAACATGAACCCGGGCAACCATTGGTGCTCTCTGCCAACGGCCTGCATAACCGATATCAGATGTTATGCCCAGTGCCTTAACGCCATCTCGGTATTCCAGCTGAATTTCACGCTCAATACGTGCACGGCTTTCTGGGTCTTCGGTTGCGGCTAGGCGGTCAATCGCCAATCGGATCTTGTGTCGATAAAGCAATCGCAGATCTTGCACGCTGTATTTCATTCTAAACGCCGCTCCATCAACAGCGCTGTATTCTTCTTTGATGGCATCAAGCGATTGTGCGAGAAACTTTATGTCGTCAATACTTTTGTCACTGCTATCAAATTCATCCTCTAGCTTTTTGATCACCGCTTGAATATGTTCACTTTGTATGCCGTTAGATTTCGCATAGCGAATAACATTTTCTAAAAGAGCCGGATCATTTTGCTTTAAACAATACGATACAACTGTCAGCTCTGGATCATGCGTTAATAAATGCTTAATTAAGCCTGCCTGTTGCGGCCCCGCTAAGGAGCTACTTGCTTTAATTAAAGCAGCCGAAACAGTAATACTGTTTTCTGGCGACTCATCTATTTTCTGCATTAAAGACATTATTGCAATATTATAATATTTGCGCATCTTGCTAAGAAAAACGTGATCAGGCTCACTACTCGTAGTGAACGATCCTTCGAGTGGCTTTTGGAATTTCATACAGCAATTAATATTATCTATTGTCTTTTCGCTAACATCAAAAGTCGCATTAAATTGTGAAACTAAATAATTTGCATAAGCTTTTCCATCTTCACCCAACTTATCTGCAAACAAAATAATTTTCGCTAACAATCTACCTTTGCCATATTCAAAACAATAATCCGCAATGTTAATGCGATCATTCAACTCTATCATTTTCGCAATAACTGCCCGCTTGTCTTCCTGCGATCTGCTTTGACTAAAGTCACGGCATAAGCTAACCACATCAACATGATCCAAAGGAACAGCACCTCGATGCTCATCCGATTTAGGTGACGACGTTTCTGGGAATTCAACACTACTCGCCACTGTGTCAGTCAATGCCGGCGAATCTATAGCTGATGCCAATGCACCCTTCTTGGGCACCCTAATTGGCGGAAGTTTTCTTGAGCCACTCGCTGGCATAACACTGTCCAGCGGACGTCTTAACAGGCCGTCTCTTTGCCTCGCTCTTTCAATCTCGTCTTCTCTTCTCATGCTCTTCTCATAACAACCTAAAGTTCAATACAAATAATTTTTATACCTGTATATTGTACATTTAAGCTGTTATGAGAAGATTAAGGAATTGATTGTATAGACAAAATTCGCCTAGGCATTCATATAAGTGATACGGAAAATTATCAGCAACTATATGAATATATTAATAATATTGTTTACGCGTTACTCATGCATGGTAATTAATTCATCTTCCGTTTTATCTAGCAAATAGAATGCGATGAAAGAGGCACCTTCGCTATCAGAAGCATTATCAAAATGCACAATATTGGTATTCGCCGGCTCGAAGAAAGCATCACCTGCATTTAACACAACAGGATCCTGCCCTTCGACTTGAAAGTTAATCGTACCTGCTGAGATATAACCTACCACGGGACACTTATGAAAGTGATAACCGGTTTGTTGGCTCGGCGCAAAATCAAGCTGCTTCACTTCAACTCGCTCAACCGATTTTCCAGGGTTCAGCGCTGCTGATAATAAAGGAATACGAATGATGTCATCTGCCATGATAATCTCCTAATAAATCATTAATTTATTATATCCCTGAAGCAAACACAACCACTCAAATCTCGCGCCGTAACCCCGGACCCCACTGCCATCCCGGACCCCGCTGTCATCCCGGACCCCGATCCGGGATCCAGTCATTTTTATCAAACAAAAAGAAGCAACTATAAGTGCTAACAATGATCACATGTTTAAGGGTATCTATAATAAGTGTTATTGAATTTGGAAGGTAAAGGTAGTTGCAGATGAAGCTTTTTAAAGGTTTACTAGCCCTCTTAGCCTGCTTATTTTTTAGCAGCGCCATGGCTTCAAGTTCAAATGTAAAAACAACTTTGATTATCAACCTCGCTATTTTTACTATACCCCCAACCCCACCTGCCGCAGCCACTTCCAAGATAATAACGGATATACAATCGAGCAAGCTCAATGTTGGCAGAGTTATTTTTATGGTTAATAAACCAAGCACCACTGAATATGCTAAGACAATTATAAAAGAACTTCCTAATGCTAAAGATTTAGAAATTTACATCCAACCAAACCCAGGAATTGCATGGAATTCATACCTACCAAAAAACCCAATAAACTGCCCGCAACCTCCAAGTGGATGCTTAACTGGCTCACAAGACCAACTAAAAGCTGTATGTAATACTATAAATTATGCCAATGATATGGTAAGTGAAGGCTTACCATTGACCGGTATAGTCTACTCAGACGAAGGCTTTCCAATAAACTTAACCAATCAATGCAGAGCCTTTGTTAATCAGAAACTAGTCAAGCAGGTTAAAAACCCAGACGGCCAAACTGCCTTAAAATTGGGTTGGTATGTTGGAGGAGCAAATCCAGCATTAGATACCGACCAAGCTGACTTATCATTAATAGAATTCTATGATTTAACTGAGCAAGGCTCAGGCCCAAAAGGCTCTCGGTGTGCATTTGACACCGTGCTCCCTTCTGAAACCACCATTTGTAATCTCATCGGTGATGATAAAAAGAAGGGATGCTTACTATTTAAGTCCTCTATATTCCCTGGCAAAGTATTTGCAGATAATGCAACACCCTGCACATCAGGCCCAGCCCAAGTCTTTATTGGCAGCAGTATTTATTGGTGCTCGTTAAACACGCCTGATGCACCAGAATATTGCGCTCCCTATCAAAAAGTATCTGGAAATAGCAAATCTCCTGCTGATAGTATTGGATTAGGCTTTGATTTTCTGCTTGGTTCGCAGTATGGCGCTTTTCAAAACGCTCAATCTAAATATGGAAATACAGATAGCACATGCGTTAATACTGTTATTGTTTTTTCTACACAATATTTAGGCAAATTAGGCGCCACCTCCAATGGTGGGAGTACCCACAAATGTATAAACTCAACTCTACAAGGCAGTGATATTAAAACAAGCAGCAACACAGGCTTTTCCGAGACATGCGGTAAAGAAAATGGTTTTGGGGTATGGAGTGAGACCAATTGGCCAACGCAGCCAAATGGGCAAACAGCCTTCGAGGCATTTCAGCAAACCACCTCAAACATTATTACCAAAGTAATGACAAAGAATAAAAACACTGTAGTAAATTGTCAAAGTGATTCCACTCGAGGCGCCGCTCCCATTGGAATTTGGCAATATAACTACATCCCCCAAGACTGGCTTGATACACCACCAACACCAGCCGCTCAAAAAACAACCAGCATAAATCCAGATACTGGCGCTGCGACTCAAAAGTGATACACTATTTCAGGGGAGTCTGAGCAAGGAGAGGCGATGCGTCGTAGAAAAATGTCCGCTGCTGAACAAGCAGCTGCGCTAAAAGCACAAGCGAAAGTAGCCATCACACAAGCCACTGCAGCATGGGAAAATTTTCAACACCTAGCAAAACACAGCGGTCATCACTTTGGCGATTATCATGGCATTGTTTTGGAAATTGCAGAACTCAGCGAACGATTCAGCATCGCATTTACACAAGGAAAAATTAAAACTGAGCATGCGATTAAAGCTAAATTAATACTGGGCGCTACCAGAGAACTAGCCACTAAAATTTATGAAATAGAAAGCAAACACACTGCGCAATATGAGTATTTTGCAGAAAACGCTACTATGTGGATTGAGGGGTTAGAGGATACTATGTTTATAATGCTTGGAAAAAACCGAGCTAAATTAGAAAACCTGGATGACATTAAATTTGGCACCGACCCTCTCCATCCGCCTGTCGCCGATCATGCTGGATTTGCTTATGGACTATTACGAGGATTTCTATCCCACTTACTATCCTCAGGTAATTTTCTCGCTCTCAAAGAGATCTCAAATAAATATTCATGGAACCCAAGCCGAGCTGGCTTGCTTAACGGCATTGCCGAACCGATTAATAAAATCAAAGCCAATAACGCCATGCAAGCATGTTTAGCTGCCTGTCAGGCTTATTGTGAATCGCTAGCGCTTGCGGCCATCGAAGAAAAAGTCACAGATACCACTGCAACTGATACCCCTAGGACGACGACCATGCCCTCTCCGCTTCCTGACATTCCACCCAGCCCTGTGCCTACCTCTAGCTACCCGAGTGTTAATGAGCCGCCTTCTGATGACGATGTAGATAGCCCATTTGAGGATGAGTTCACTGACGATGAAAGTGATGGTGATACCGATAATGATATTGAAGAATTTAAAGGCGGCCTTTTTCATCAACAACATGTAGCAAAGCCCGCTTCACCGCCAGCTCCACCGACACCACCGAATACACCTGTTAATGAAATACCAGCACGCACACCAACACCAACTGAACATAAGGCAGCAACAGCGTCACCAGTGGCAATGACCGACTCACCACCGACTGGCTTATTTGCATCCGTGCTACCACCAACAGCGCGACCTAGATTGCCAGGCCTAGGCTTTTTCACTTCATCTTCTTGGGTACCGCCTGCTGCACTACTCTCAACGACAGTCACCCAGACTGATCATGCCACACTACTATTGGCTAATATCGAACGCTACCTGCAACAACGCAGCACTAAAACACCCGGCTGGATGAGCAATGCCCTCGCTGACTTTGATGCGCGTCAACAATGTTATGACGCAGTGTGTGCATACATACTTGATGTAGAAGATGTAGATGATGCAGAAACCTCAAAGTCTCTGATCACAATGATAACCGATTTTATTCGACTGAAAGCAAAGCCATTTAAAACAATGGTACCAATATTTGGCACGCAAAACTTTCATGATCACTTAGAAAGCTTATGTGTCGCACTGGAAGACGATGATGGTATCTCTATCGAAAACCTGCAGAAAACCATAAAGAGGATGCACCCAGCTATCGAAAAAAGAGCCACGGAAGCTTCCCTCGCACCAAGCCCAACAGTTTCATTGTAAAGGAGAATCAATGTCACGATCTAGCACAACAGACTTATGGCAAGCGTTTTGCGTACTTGCACACCGAGATGACATTGACTTTGGTAAACACAATGATGCTGTTAAAACAATCGCTGGCTTGCCGAGTGAGTTTCCTCGTGTATTTATGAAAGAGAAAAGCGAAGCCGATATCCCAGCCGAACCCATCTGTGCAGACGTTTTGATTGATCGCATTAGTGCAGTCGCAACCCATATACATACAGTAGATGGCTCGTACACTGCTTCTCATGAATTTTTTGTTAAAAGTGGCGAACTGTGGAAGCAAGGCATTAATAGCCGCGTATTTATCAGATTAAAGTCAAGATCAGAAGCTATCGCCAAATTAGCAGAAGAAAAAATGACGTGGCCGCCCATCGTATCGGATCACACAAGCTTCAGCTATACCATGTTACGCGCTTTTAATGGGCTATTTACTGCGGAGGCAGATTTTACAGCCTTCACACAAGTACAACCTGGAAGCTGGTTTAAAAATAAAGCGAATACAGCTTTATTAGATAAATTAGCCAGTGTAGAAAGTCAAGAAACCGCCCGCATCACTGTCGAAGGTTGCTTGCAAGCTTGCCGCATGTATATTGATGGCCTTATAGCTCGTGCCGAAATTAAACCACCGCCTAGCCCAATTACCTTTGCTGAAGAAGGTGTAGCTGAACCTGGAGAGGTATTTGCAGAGCAATATGCTTTGCCATCGATACTAGTCGGTGGCAATGACGACGATGACGCTGAAAATGTGATAATCAATCCATTATCGGAGCCACTAGCCCCCCCACCTACATCATTGTCAGTTTTTAGCACGCCACCTTCACCCATTGTAGAAAGTGGCCCTGCAGTAGAATCCAAACCTGCAACCACAGCAGTGGCAGTAACAGCAACCATCGATAATCCAGTGGAACATGCTAAAGCCATGCTCACTAAACTGCATAATTATATTCATACCACACAAAAAACGTGGGGATACTTTTTTTCAGACATGGCTGGTTATACGCGTTATGAACAAACTAAAATTTTTAAACGCATTGTCGCAATGATTAATGACCCCGACCTACCAGATGAAATGATAAAGCACCGACAAGAATTGGAAGGGGTTAGCGATAAAGCATTCCAATTCAGCAGATCTACCGTGCCTCGATATTGCCAACACATCACCGACGAGCACCAAGCAAAAATTTGGCCAGAATTCCATGAAATGGTAATGGAGCTCGTCAGGATGCTGCATCGATATGACGATTTTAGCGTAGAAGATTTTAGGGTCGCGCTGACAGAAATAGACTTCGAAATGACTTATACGCCTGACCATTCGCCAGTAACTGAAACCACACCACTGCTTTCATAAAATCAGTATGTTACACGAAAATCTTATGTAATCTGCAAGTTCAACTTGCAGATTACATAAAATTGACCCATACTAGCCTTGAAATTGACCTATATCCGGACAGGCTAAATGCAATTTAAACGCAACATAATGCCCATTTTTAAACAGCGATTAACGCAGTTCCCTGTAGCTGTTTTGACCGGTCCACGACAAACTGGAAAAACCACCCTACTGGAACAGCTCAATCAACAATATGATTACATCAATCTTGAATCACCCGACGAACTAGAACGGCTGCAAATCGACCCACGAGGCATCTTAAGCCGCATAAAGAAAAACGGTTTAATTATTGATGAGGCGCAAAAATATCCCGATGTATTTTCTTATATTCAAACCATTACCGATAAGAATAAAAAAAAGGGCGAATTCATTCTTTCAGGTTCGCAAAATTTTTTACTCAATCAGCAAATCACACAATCACTCGCTGGGCGTGCTGCATTGTTAGAATTACTACCTCTGACTTATGATGAATATTTAACTCACCCCAATATGCAACCATTAGAAATATGGACATGGCTATTTCAAGGTAGCTATCCTCGACCATACCAAGACAACATTCCATCGCAAGTATGGATCGATACATACATACGCACCTATTTAGAACGTGATGTACGTGATTTATTACAAGTTAAAGATCTTAATTTATTTCAAAAATTTCTCAGACTGTGCGCTGGTCGTCATGGCCAATTATTTAATGCTAATCAAATAGCCATTGATTGTGGCATCTCACATACGACAGTCACGCATTGGTTAAGTATATTAGAAACCAGCTATATTACTTTTCGCTTACAGCCATACCACAATAACTTTAATAAGCGACTCACCAAAACGCCCAAGCTCTATTTTTATGACTCAGGATTAGTATGCTATTTGCTCGGCATCACTTCAGCCGATCAACTCAATATCCATGCCATGCGAGGCGCTATATTTGAAGGATATGTAATCAGTGAAATCAAAAAAAATATCTTTAATAAAGGCGAATCAAAACCTTTATATTTTTGGCGCGATAGCAATGGCGTTGAAGTCGATTGTATCTTTGAAAACAATGGAAAAGTATCTGCTATTGAAATCAAATCAACTTCTACTATCCGCAAAGACTTATTTAAGCACTTAACCACATGGCAAAAGATCAGTGGCACCCAGCCTAATGATAGTTATTTGATTTATGCCGGCGATACTGCCGATGAATTATTAGGAATGAAAATTATT
The DNA here is from genome assembly GCA_029210045.1 of Coxiellaceae bacterium. Lineage (GTDB taxonomy): Bacteria > Pseudomonadota > Gammaproteobacteria > Coxiellales > Coxiellaceae > JARGNX01. Next base: position 100,500 of record JARGNX010000003.1, on the reverse strand, counting down.
CCATGGAATGGCATTAACACTCTTCACTGCCAACAATAAAGTTCGCGTGATGCAGGAGACGTAAAAGTCGAACAACCTGTCGTGCAGGAATTGCATCCACCGCCAGTTTCACAGCCACTGGAATCAGGTTGAGACAAGCAGCGCACGCAACCTTTACGCATCCATACATTTAACATGCCTCGCGCCGCATCTGGATCGGTATGCAACGCATCGGCTATCTGTTGCAAATTCGCAATCGGCTGTTTAGCAAAGAAGGATTTAATTTGTTGCAACATGTTTTTCACCCTCCTTTAACGCTGGCTTCATGGCATATAAGCGTAAACATAATATCGCTATTGCAAAAGTGATCACCACCGTTGCAATCCATAATGAACTCATCACCGGATGGTCCGACCAGGTAAATGATTGGTACACCAACACAGCAACGCCATAAGCACCCACCGTTGACCATAGCATCGAGAAATAAGCCCAGCCGTTACCGACTTCACGTTTCATCACCGCCAATGTCGAGATACAAGGGAAATATAATAATACAAATAATAAATAACAAAACGCCTCAATCGATCCGCCAAATTGCTGATACATAATGCCGTATACCGCATGATCCATATCATGTGGTGCCTCATCAGCTACGATAGGATTAAAAATAGCTTGCGGTAACGCTGCTAAATTCTCTGGCACAGACATCGCCGCTTCTTTTAAGCCGCCCCACAAATTAAAGTCATCCGCTTCGTGTTTGGTTAAATGCCCAACATCACTATATAAAGTATTTAGCGTTCCCACGACCACTTCTTTTGCTAATACGCCGGTGACTAAGCCAACGGTTGCTGGCCAGTTATCTTTCTGCACACCCATGGGTTCTAATACCGGCGTAACCACACGTCCTACTTCAGATAGTATCGATTGTTTATTGGCTTCACTGTGACTCAGTTGGCCAGTAATAGTGACGGTATTTAATACACCAATTAACATACAAACCGGAATAATCACTTTGCTGGCGCGCTTTAAAAAATGCTTCAAACGCTGCCACATATGTCGCCACAAGCTACCCCACAAAGGCATATGATATTGCGGTAATTCCATAATCATCGGAGACGATTCACCGGTTAATACGGTTTTACGTAAAATCAAACCAGTGAGCATCGCGACAACAATACCGGTAACATACAATAAGAAAATAATATTTTGCCCACCTTGCGGGAAAAATGCCGAAGCAAACACTGCAAAGATAGCCAAACGTGCTCCGCACGACATGAATGGCATCATCATCACCGTAAGAATACGGTCACGTCGATTCGATAATGTACGCGCACCCATTACGGCAGGCACATTACAACCAAAGCCAACAATCATTGGCACAAAGGCACGACCGGGCAGACCCATTTTTTGCATTAGACGGTCCATAACAAATGCAGCGCGCGCCATGTAACCGGAGTCCTCTAAGAAAGACAAGAATAAAAACATCGCGCCAATCACTGGAATAAACGTAATCGTGGTATTAATCCCTTTACCGATACCATTAGCGATAATCGCTGTTAACCATATAGGACTATGCAGTTGTGTCATCCAATGCGCCACACCATCAACCAATACCGTGGTGCTGCCGATATCAAATAAATCTTGGAATGCACCACCAATATTAATCGCAAATAAAAACATTAAGTACATCACGAATAAAAAGATTGGAATGCCTAAGAAGCGATTTAAAACCACTTTATCGATCACATCAGTAACTGTTTGGCGCTGAGTCTTAAACGCACTAACAGTCTGCTCAACTAAGGCATGCGCATACTGGTAACGCGAATCTGCAATGATAATATCTGGCTCTTCGTCCAGCTGTTTAGTCAATTCGTTAATACGTTGCGACACATTGTGTTTAATGCAGTCTTCTACTTGTCCACTAGCAAACTCATCGCCCTCTAATAGACGTAACGCTAACCAATCCGCATGCGGCTGCTTATGCAACAACCGACCAATGCCTTGCTTTGCATCCTGCACCATCGAATCCAATGCCAGCGAGAAATTCGATTGCCGCTTTTTACTCGCCTCAACAATAGTCTGCAATAAAAATGGCATGCCCTGCTGTCTATTCGCCACAATGCCAACTACCGCACAGCCCAACTGCTTACCAAGCTTTGCAAAATCAATATGCAGACCGCGCGATTCCACCACGTCCATCATATTAACCGCCAATACCACAGGCTTACCCATTTCCAATAATTGCAAGGTGAGGTATAGGTTGCGCTCAAGATTACTGCCGTCAATCACATTGACGATGACATCCACTTCGTCGCCTAATAAATATTCGCAGGCAATGCGCTCATCAAGCGCCGCTTCGGAAGTAACAGCTAAAGAATAGGTACCAGGTAAATCGACTACTTTAAGTTCGGCTTTATCACAGCGGCAGTTTCCGCATTTACGTTCAACAGTAACGCCGGGCCAATTACCCACTTTTTGACAACTACCGGTGAGAGCATTAAATAAAGCCGTTTTACCACAATTAGGGTTTCCAGCAAGCGCAACGTGTAAAGAGGCAGGCATAAATCACACTCGCTGGAGTTTCAGTAAAACGGCTTCATCCTTACGAAGACTTAAATAGGTATTCCGTACCTTAATCTGAATCGGATCACCAAGCGGGGCACGTCGAATCACTTCCAATTCAGCATGCGGTGTTAATCCCATCGCCATCAGTTTACGACGATAACCGCGATCACCGTTGGCTTGGTAGCCAAGGATCACTGCTTTTTCACCGGCGCTAAGGTCTGATAATGAATACACCTTATTAACTCCCATGGTTCCTTGGCATATTGTTAAAAATCAAAAGGTTAAATAACTTCGCCACCTTCTGGTCAAAATGAGAACGAATCTCATTTGCATCTAACTCTCATTATTGACCCCTTTTTGAGATCTGTCAATACAAATGAGAATCATTTTCATCTGAAGTTGATATGGATCAGGTTTTGTTAATGAAATCAGTCCTACAAAGCACAATACTTAAGCCCCGACCAGGCGCTCGACGCATCCTTACAGCACCCCCGACCAACCGCCTTAAATACTGAAAGAAGAGGTTGTGACAGGAATTAACTCAGCGCTAAAGTGCATTGTCTCGCCTGAGTGTGCGCTTTGATAGGCATCATACAATTCCATTAATGTAGTTTCTGCATTGAATGGTGAGCTGGTGATATCAATGCTATGCGTTGCTGCCCCAAAAATAAAACGCATGACTTTTTTGGCGTGTCTTGAGATGGCATTGTTAGAAGCGCGGTCGGCCGCTGAGTGCACTTCTTTATAATGAACAAGCGCCGTTTTTGCTAGCAGCAATTTTAATTGAGTTGCATTGTCGAGTGTTGCCAACGTTTCATCTTTAGTGAATTCGCTGATAGCATGAGCAACCTCAGGGTTGAGGTATGTAACACCAGGGTGGGTAGACTGATTTTGTTCAATCAGTTGCTGTAACTGATGCAGGTGCATGCAAATAACCACTTGCTCTTTAAAGCCGCCTGCGCTTGATAAAGCCTCTGCCAGGTTGATTATTATCATATGATTGACGCCTACTTGGCCTACCTTCATAACTGTAGACAATTCAAGTGCTGCGAGCGATGCATCAATGGCTTCATTAGGGCTGCTAAAGGGCTTGGGATCGCTGGGATCAAATGGATATTCAAATGGCATAATACTGACTCCGTACAATTTTAGTTGCTTTATATTTATATATTATTTGCTGTGCGTAAGATCAACACAGCCAACGTAAAATTGCAAGGAATAGATAAATTTTTCAATTAATATTTCGTATCGAATTGCACTATCATACAGTTAGCAAACTTCTTGGTGATATAGCGACATCTAAATAAAGAATACATGCTTTCCTAACTATTACTAATTTAGTATGCATGAAAATAGCGCGACCCTATAACCCGCTAGAATTACTCCTTCACCATCGACAACTTTTTAGGGGTAGTCACCTGATATCAATCACAAGAGGCAACCAAGGCTCGCATAAATTCTTTTAGTGAGCCACTCAATCTTCCATGTCTTTGGAATTGCAAAAAGTAAGCTTCATCACACGCCATTCGCAAACGATATTGCGCTAATGCCTCATGCAAAATCCATAGTACCTGAGCCAAGCCCATAGCCTCTTGCAATCGCTGCGGTGTTTCAACCTGCGCATAACCTTTAAGCCCAGCTTCTAGCAGCCGTGCACATGACTCATCTTGATCAGTCAGGCCATGATGTTTTTGAGCTTGATGCAAACAACCGATTAACGAAAAGAACGGGTGCGAAATCACAATCTCACCTAAATCAATAAAAGTTATTTTTTTCGTTTCAGGGTCTATAAGCACATTATTATCATGAAAATCGGATTGGACTAACGTTTGCTTAATGGAATAACCAGACAACTTCTCACATAAGCTGCATACCACAGGAGATAACGCTTGCAGTTGAATAATATCTTTTTCAGACAACCCGTCAGCCTTTAATATATCTGTCTCATCGAGCAGCTGTTTATATAGCTCAGGAAACCTTTCCAATCGCCAATCAGGAACACCTAGATCAAGCAAACACTCAACCTGATCAGCAACGGCAGACTGCATTTCAGTAAACTGCTCTATTGCTTCACAATACAAAGCCATATCAAATTTATTTTTTAAAAGCATTCGCAAAGGACTGCCAGCATCAAGCATTAAAAAACAATGCAACTGCTCATTGTGAGCAATCACCGCAGGAGCACGTGCATCAAATTTATCAGTCAACAGTTTAATAATACTAGCCTCTAGTGATAGCTGTTCTGGCGTATGCTTTAAATAAATAAGCCCCTGAGTGGTTTCAAACCTCACAACATAAGACCATGGCGTATCCAACACCAGTTGCGGTACTTCATTTTTTAATACGTAACCAAGCAACGCCAGCTGCTCACTACCCCACTGCGAAATAGCATCAGTTTGCCTGCCGTGCTCAGTCATATTAGTAAACTCCCTCTATCTTATGTTTTTTGTGCCACCCATACAGTAGCTCCACCACAATCAGGGTCTTCAGCTTGATGGAATAGCCGATGACAATCATTACGTATTAAAATAGCTTGATAGTCATCTTTCGAGAGCGAGGCATGATATAAATCCTCTCCACCATTGTCGCTCCATACCTCTCTCTCACTTGAGCCTGATGTAAAAACCAATATACCGCCTGGCTTCACATAGTCACATAGCGTATCAAGCGTGGCTGGTTGATCTTCTCGGGGTAAGTGAAAAAAACTATGCCAGGCTATCACTAAGTCGAACTGCGTATCCAATACTTTTGCTCGCATATCAGCCTTAATCCAACGTCCACTAGGTAGTTTTTTTTCACACAGTGCAATCATTTTTTCACTGCCATCAATCCCTGTTACAGAATATCCAAGACTCAAATAATATGCCGCAATGGGCTCACCTGTACCACAACCCACATCAAGAATTTCGCTATCTTCTGAAAGGTAAGGCTTTATTATTTCAATTATCTTACGCTCTAAGTTGAGCGACTTATCTCGATGCTCATCAAACCAACCAATAATGCGATCGTAGACCTTAAATACATCTTTTTTTTCATACTCATTCATTAGGCACCTCTATATTCTGCATTATACAATCTATTCTCTCTTCAACAGATGAACAGGGTAACTCCACAAGATCGTAATCCAAATTCAAATAAATTGATTTCAAATTTTCGCCAAAAGCATATGCATCAGCATATGAGATTTTTCGGTCTTCATCATTACTGTAAATAGCCTCCCAACCAGGAGCAAAAAATACGGTTTGATTATAACGATAATCATTTGCTGCATTCACTTCTTCGCCTCGATCGAGCTCAAAGCAATCAGCGTAAGCCAATATATCAGGGATGCCACGATCAAAAATAGTCAGTGATTTATCATCAGACTGAAGGTAGCGATCAATCGATCGAGAGAGCATCAATTCTTTAAAAAGTAGTGGATTCTTATCATATACCCCTTCGCCATTAATCGAACGCTGCTCATCGATGATTTCTCTAGCAAACTCTCCAATACAGCTAATACCTCGACGCACTAACGCCTCTTTTATCGCGGTTTTTCCACTACCCGGCGGACCTGTCAGAATATAACAATTATCTTTTATCATTAAAGCCTCATCAAAAAATCCAAAAGAGTATCGATGGCGTTTTTATCTGTGAATTCTACAATATCCATAATCAACCTATCGCGCATGATGAGCCTTAATAAAATCCACAACCATTTGACGTAATTCTATCAAATCGCCATGAAAAAAATGACTAGCGCCCTCAATCACCTCAAACGATAATGGCGCTGGTGGGTTGTCAGCCCAGGCAAGCACTTGATCAAAGGGCACCACTTCATCACTCGAACCCATCACTACCAACCACGGGCAATCGATATCAGAAAGGTCATTAAAGCGCGCATGATTAACGGCTGGTGCGACAGTTACTAACCACTCACTGTCATGCTGCTCCGCTGCACGTGACGCAATATACGAACCAAAAGAAAACCCCGACAAAGCCAACCGTTGACCAGGAAAAAGTTGTTGCGCATGTGCAATGACTGCCAAACAATCTTGCACCTCGCCTTCCATTTCACCGTAACTGCCTGCGCTATTGCCAACACCGCGGTAATTAAAACGTATTGACGAAACCCCCACCTGATCACAGGCCTTAGCCATCGTCGTCACTACTTTGTTATTCATCGTACCTTGATAGAGCGGGTGCGGATGACAGATCACCGACACCACCTCGGAGCCATCCACGGTATTTACCAGTGCCTCCAACTCACCTTCAGGCCCAGTGATTATCATCTTTTCATTTTGTGTCATTGGATTCTCTCTGTAGCAATAATACGATATAATACCATCATGGAAGCGACCCTTATAACAACCCTACCGATCGAGTTTCTTAAACGACTCGAAAATATCGTACCAAACGAACATTTCGAGCGGACAATCGCCAGTTTTGAGCCCAATAAGCCGGTAGCTATCCGCGTTAACCGCATGAAATCCTCTCTGGAGGAAATCAAAGCCAAGCTAAAAGCACTGTTTATTCCGTTTCAGCCTGTCAGCTGGTATAGCGATGCGCTATTGATTGACTTCGAAGACAAGCCACGCTTAACACATGCCGATTTTTATAATAACGGCGAATGCTACATCCAAAGCCTGTCCAGCCTATTGCCTGTGGTCATGCTCGATCCACAACCGGGTGAAGAGATACTCGACCTCTGCGCCGCCCCCGGGTCAAAAACCACACAAATCGCTTCGCTTATGAATAATCAAGGCCGCATTGCGGCTGTTGAGAAATCCAAACATCGATTCTTTAAACTGCTCGCCAACTTAAAAAAGCAGGGAGCAACCTGCGTCGATACATATCTCAAAGATGGTGCCAAGGTATGGCGTTATTGCGAAAATCGCTTTGATCGCGTATTAGTTGATGCGCCCTGTTCATCCGAAGGTCGCTTCACGCTAAACAATGCGGAATCCTATAGCTACTGGACACAAAAAAAGATTAAACAAATGACACGCATCCAGTGGCAAGTGCTACAGTCCGGATTTCTCTGTTTAAAACCAGGTGGCACATTAGTCTACTCAACATGCACGTTTGCCCCGGAAGAAAACGAAGCAATACTGAATAAATTATTAAAACGCTTCCCTGACCAAGCCATTATCGAACCCTGCGAATTACCCGTCGATAACACCTTCGATGGCATCACCTATTGGAACGAACGATTCTACAAACCCGAGGTTGCAGGCAGCAAACATATCCTACCAAACGAAATCTTCGATGGCTTTTTTGTTTGCAAAATCACTAAATCATGACCCTACAATAAGCTTGTCACCCCTACCAACCTTGTCATTCCACACTGCCTTGTCATTCCCACACTGCCTTGTCATTCCCGCGAAAGCGGGAATCCAGGATAATATATGGATCCCGGCTCGGGGGCCGGGATGACAACACTAAGGCCGGGATGACAACACTAAGTCCGGGATGACAACACTAAGGCCGGGATGACAACACTAAGTCCGGGATGACAACGCCAAGTCCGAAACAACAGCAGGACTTACAACCAATCAGACAACGCGATACCAATACCAGCACTCGTCGTACGATGATTATACTCAATCAAACTCTGACCATAACCATTAAACACTTGCAGATAAGCACTAAAGTGTTTAGTCAACGGCACAGAAATCGCACCAATTTCCGTCATGTTCGTTGTAAGGCGCTCTACATTACGCACCTCTAAACTGAGCTCCACTTTATTTTTAAATTGATATGCCACAATAAAACGTTCATGCCCCAGGTAAGTAGCAATGTTCGGGTTATGCAAATCACTGGAGTCCGCCTTAAAGATCAACACCCATGGCTCTGCAGTAAACAACCAACCACCACGCGATAAACTCAAACTAAAAAATACACGGTTCCAACTGCGCTCCAACTGGCCGCCCCGGCCATTCGACTGATGATCCAAACCAGTCCGAACCAACCAGTTCTTTTTAAAATTACTGCTTAAAAATATCTGTGGTTCATAATTGGTTTCACGAAACCATTGCGACTTGGCATACACTTGCCAATACGATAGCTGTGTATACGACGCCATCAATGACACCGGCTTACCAAACATATGATGCCATAACGGAATTTGAAATGAGAACTGCGCTTTTAGCTCCGAGTTCATTATTTTTTGATTTTCTGGCGTGTCCCCCATATACGCTGCCGTATCAGGGCTGCCTGTATAATAAAACGGTAAAATATAAGTCGGCTCGTAAAACAAAATACCAAAAGGTGACCTAGCCGCCTTTTTTTCTTGATGCAATTTTTTTTGCAAATCAGAAGGCTTATTTGTCGTCACATCAGTCATAGCCGCATCAGTTTTAGCAACGGCTTTATCCACAGCCCTCGTAACTTCTGAAGTTGATTGTTTAGCAGGCGGTGCTGTTGCAGCTTGCGCCACCCCACAGCTCAAAATCAACACTAGCGCCACAAATAACGTTCGCAACATTTTAGCTACCATTAGTAAAATTCATAAGGTCGCACAGTCTACGAAGTGAGCACTGGGCGGTCAAGCCCAATTTTGACCGATGCATACTTTACGTTATGATAAATGCTGGGAGCCAAAAGGAGACACGGATGTCACGCACTACCTCACTGCGCGAAGCAGTACTATCACTGGATGTTGACCAAGTACATGCATTGCTGGAACATGAAAGTCCGCACCAACTCGATGACAACAACAACTCGCTGCTGATACAGGTCTGCAATATAGATTTTTCCAAACGTCTGACCGATCCCTCCAATTATTTTACAGCAGAGCAACTAACGCACATACAAGACGCTTTACCGCTGTCATCAATAATACAATACAGCCCGAAAAGCATTCGACTGATTTTATCCCGCATCGATAGCCTAACGCCAAAAGATCAAGCACGCGCACTTGCGTTCTGCGTACAATTGGGTGATTTATTACGAGCACAATTACGAATTGTCAGGTATTTACTGACTGCCGATGTAGACGTTACCACTGCCAATAGCAACGGCATAACCGCATTGCACGGTGCCGCACAATATCACCTACCACACCTAGTTAATTTATTGTTAAAACACAAAGCACCTATCGATGCCCTTGATGAGGGCGGCAATACACCCTTGCTCAGCTTAATAAAATCACACCTACCAGGCTTTCATCACTGCGATCGCGCCACTTTACAATGTGCAACACATTTAATTGCGCATGGCGCAAATGCTCATCATAAGAATATCGCCGGTAAATCTTCTATTCAGCTATCAAGACGCAACCATGAACTATTCACCATTCTCATTAATCCAGGGATGGAGCACTGCATGCTAGCTGTAGCATTACATATGCGACTAATGCCTCCCCCAAACAAGGAAGGCAAAGTCTTAACATCAGTATTAGCAAGCAAAGGTCTAAGGCCTTAGTATTTCAGTTTCCCAACCAGCCCTTTCTTCCTCGTCGCTCCCTGGCTGTGTGGCAGGTTCGGCAACCTCTAATTTAGGCAAGCCAGTGAGATCACATTTAACTGGAACAGGTAAACCCAAGCGACGCTGCTCTTCACTGTATGCTTGATATAGCGTATGCGGATCTGTATATCCTAAAGCGGCTGTTGAACTAATGCCCCGCGACTGTGTGCCACCGACCAAACTTAATGTACGCAATGCTTTGATGCTCTGTCTCATATCAACTCTCCCTTTTTGAATGTAGGACAGCAAGATACTACAGTGAAACCACCATTACAATTACACAGAGCAACTACTCATACGCACCACAGGCTCTGGCATATAACTCATCATGGTTGCCACCACCGCGGTCCCTAGTGCCACAACAATCGTCGCAGCTAATAGTGTTTCCGCGCATGTTAGTGGTCGAACTGGCTCTTGGTATAACGTAAATGGTTCACCTTGATGCATGGAGTTAAACCATAGCTGTGTTAATTTTATCGCTGAGGTTAGCTCTTCGTGTGCTTGCTGATGCAACTCAGGCGGCAACACGTCCAACGCCTCTTTCAATGATTGTTTTCGTTTTTCCAAATCTTCCGAGGGTATCGCAGAAATATTCGACAAATAATCCATCGTCTCTTCTGGCATTTTCCGTCGCAGTATAGGAGCCATAATACGCCCACCTGAAAGATCGGCTAAAGGAAGCAAATAACAATAGGCAAATAATTGTGCCACACTTTTTAATTCTTTGATATGCCGCGACATCAGTAAATGCACTTCATTATCCGGGATCGTATCAGGATTCACTCCCTGCCTTTTTAAATCACCCTTAAGATGTGCTGATGAAAAAAGCGTTTCTATTTCCGCCAACTCAAATAGTGGTTGAATGTGCGGGTGATTGCTTAGCTCACGCAGTCTCGCTTCAAATGCAGCATGATAAAAATACATGCCAATCATATAGGCACGCAAAATTTCTGGCTTAAAGTGGCGATGTAAAATATCTTCTTGCATCAACGGGTGCTTAAACAACGTATCATGCATACTGCCACTGGGTCCGTTTTGAAAAAACTGTGCCCGCAATTGCGCGGAAAGTGGTTGTTCGTCAGATTGCTTCTGTTCTAATGCCCCATGTTTTGGCATATGCTTACCCCCAAAGTATAAATATTAGCCTGCACGTGGGGGATTAAAACACAGAATACGAACACTGTCACTGCCTTGTCATTCCTGTCACTGCCTTGTCATTCCTGCGAAAGCAGGAATCCATTTCCACATGGATCCCGGCTCGGGGGCCGGGATGACAGAGTGCGTCATTGCGAAGCTACCACTGGTAGCTGAAGCAATCTCATGACTAAACACAGATTGCTTCGTCGCAAGCTCCTCGCAATGACAGGGCAGCTCCTCGCAATGACATAGTTGATGACAATAAAGTTACTGAGAAACTTTATTTTTAATTTTTTGCCAAAACGATTTCTTTTGTGGCTCGTCTGAAGCAGTATTCACCGCATTCGCATCCGGCTTAGGACCAGCGTCTTTAGCATCAGCTTGCACAGGTACTAGCACGACGCGCTCAACAACCGGTGGTTCAATAGGCTGAAAACCAAAAAAGTTAGTACGCATATCATTCATCATTCGATTCATGTCTTGCTGCATTTGTGCGTTTCGGCGCTCCATGCTCTGAATCAATTTTTGAACTTGTTTGTGATTTAATTTTTCCGAACCACTGTATTCAACTACCTTATATTGCTTAGGGCCATCTTTTTCTGTAGTCGTTACGACACGTTGCACAAAACCATCACTGGCTTTTTTCGCCATGGCCTTAGGTGGATGCGTGCCATTATGAGCGCCAGGGAACTTCATCCAGCCTACCTTGCCATCTGCAGGGTTTGCCACTTTAATCCAACCTTGGTGCTCTTTGGATTGATAAATTGGAATTAAACGCTGGCCGGTCTCCACCTGAGTGGCTACTTTGGATTTTACATCGGGTGTTTGATACAGGGAGATACTAGCTGCCCAGCTAGCACCCACAACTGAGACCAAAGCCAAAGCGGTTAAGCCTTTGATTGTATTACGCATTGCAATTACTCCTTATATTTTCGCTGAATGCCTGACTAAAGATATAAGGACACGATAGCGGATTTCAAGCAATGAGGTTACAATGCACAAAACTCCCGCAAGGAATCTGTATGCAAATTGTACTGGCCAGTAATAACAGCGGCAAATTAAAAGAAATCCAAGCCATCATGGCACCATTGGACGTTGAGCTAAAACTGCAGCGTGAATTTGATGTCGACGACGCCGACGAGACTGGTTTAACGTTTATTGAAAACGCCATACTAAAAGCACGTCATGCTTGCCAACAAACGGGCTTGGCTGCGCTTGCGGATGATTCGGGCTTATGTGTTAGCGCACTACAAGGAGCACCAGGAATTTATTCCGCACGCTATGCCGGCGAGCACGGCAATCATCGAGCAAATATCGAAAAACTATTAAGCGATTTACAAGATGCACCAAGCGAAAAGCGTCAAGCGCATTTTATTTGCTGTTTAGCATTATTACGCCATGCAGATGACCCTGATCCATTAATCGCCACCGGCAAATGGCACGGTGAAATATTAACAAGCCCACAAGGGGATGGCGGCTTTGGTTATGACCCCATCTTCTTTGTACCTGACCATCAATGCAGTGCTGCAGAATTGGATAGCACTATAAAAAATACCATTAGTCATCGTGCGCTAGCATTGCAACAGCTGATGACCCTTCTAAACTCCGAGGAAAATAAGTTATGTACCAAATCTTAAAGCTGAATCAAATTGCCGACATTGGATTAACCCAACTAGATAGCACGCAATTTCATGTCGGAGAAGAAGTCAAAGAACCGGATGCGATTGTATTGCGCTCTTATAAAATGCATGACATGAATGTACCCGATTCAGTCAATGTTATCGCCCGCGCGGGTGCTGGTGTTAATAATATTCCTATCGATAAAATGACCGACCTTGGCATTCCCGTATTAAATACGCCCGGTGCCAATGCAAATGCAGTAAAAGAACTGGTGTTGACCGGCATGTTTTTAGCCTGTCGTCATATTTGCCAAGCATGGGACTTTGCAAATCAGTTGAAACCCGACAATAACGAACAACTCAATAAAACTGTTGAAGCCAGTAAAAAACAATTTGCTGGATTTGAATTACCCGGCCGCACACTAGGTTTAATTGGCTTAGGTAACATCGGTGTGAAAGTAGCTAATGCTGCATTAGCATTAGGCATGAACGTGATTGGTTACGACCCATCGATTTCAGTAAAGCACGCGTGGCAGATGTCATCCGATGTTGAACAAGCCGAAAACATAGATGACGTGATTAAACGCAGCGATTTTATTAGTGTGCATGTGCCATTGAATGATCACACACGTGGTTTAATTAATGAAACTAATATCGCATCAATGAAAGATGGCGTAGTGCTATTAAACTTTGCCCGCGATGGCATTATTGATATGGATAGCTTAGTGACCGCACTAGAATCTGGAAAAGTTGCCAGCTATGTTACCGACTTCCCCAATATGGCACTAAAACCGTTCAAACAAGTAATTTGCTTACCGCACCTTGGCGCTTCCACCAAAGAAGCCGAAGACAACTGCGCGATGATGGCCATTAAACAAATCCGCCGCTTTTTAGAAGAAGGCACAATAAAAAATTCAGTCAATTTTCCCAATGTATCATTACCCATGACCGAGCACCCACGCATTTCAATTGTGAATCGCAACGTACCGAATATGGTGGCACAAATCACTACTACGCTTTCAGATGCAGAGATTAATATTATCGACTTGCTGAATAAATCGCGAGATGATATTGCGTATAACTTACTGGATTTAAATGTCATGCCTTCTGATGAAGTCATGTCAAAACTTGGGCAGATTGAAGGGGTAATTAAAGTCAGACAGATCGGTAAGTAGCGTACACCACCCCCAACACATCACAATAATTGGGGGTATAAATCAAAAATCGCCAGCCATGCCAACACATGCGCAACACTACGCTGCTGGGTTTCATCACCAGCATAGACCAACCAAGCATCTGATTGATTCTCATTAAGTGCTTGCCAATATTTTAAACCTTTAAAATAATCAGTATTAATCGTTAATCCTGACTTTACTTCAATTGGAATTAATTGATCACCGCGATCCACAATCACATCAACTTCATTACCATGGTTGTCACGCCAAAAATATAAATTCGATTGCAACCCTTGGTTAAAACGATATTTAATTAATTCGCTAACCACCCAGGTTTCAAATAAATGCCCGCGCTGTGAATGCGTCACTAAGCTTTCAGCATGCTGAATATTTAATAATGCACAAGCCAAGCCGGTATCATAAAAATAAATTTTGGGGGATTTAACCAGGCGCTTATTAAAATTCTGATGATGCGGTTGCAACAAAAAAATAATATAGCTTGCCTCTAATACCGACAACCAAGCTTTTGCTGTGTTATGCGTAATGCCACAATCATTCGCCAAACTCGATAAATTTAATAGCTGACCCGTGCGCGCTGCACACATTTGCAAAAATAAACGAAAAGCTCGTATATCGTGCACATTCAATAGTTGTCGCACATCTTTTTCTAAATAAGTCATTAAGTAATCGCTATACCACAAATTAGCACCTACACCACGATCATAGATGGGTGGATATAGGCCGGTATATAACAATTCCTCTACTGTTTTAGGCGCCCTTTTCCCTTGCTGTAATTCATGCAGTGTAAATGGTAGCAATTGCACATAACCCAACCTCCCTGCCAAAGATTGTGATATTTGTGCATGCATACTTAATTGATTTGAGCCTGTTAAGACAAATAATCCCATGCGCTGATCTTCATCAACAATGGTTTGAATATAAGAACATAACTCTGGGCAATGCTGAATTTCATCCAGCACTGCGCCATCTGGAAACTGGGCTAAGAACAAGCGCGGGTCTTCTTGTGCAAATTGCCTATGATCTAGATCTTCTAATGTGCGGTATGGCTTATCGGCAAACAGCTTTTTTACTATGGTTGATTTACCCGATTGACGAGGCCCTGTAACAGCTACCACTGGGTAATGTGCTGCTTTATCAAGCAAAATATCAGCGGCCTGACGTTCTAACATAGAAAATTCCATATATAATACATTGATTTAATGTGAATTATAGCATATTTGTACAAATTGTCAATCGCATTGCCAATTTACACAGATTTACCCAAGCACTTGCATAGCTATTAATAGGTGGTTTATGCTCAATAGCTACGCGGCACTTTCATGAGGGATATATGAAATCAATGAATAGAATATTAATCGGCCTGGTTTTAGTCACTACCACCATCACATTACTAGCAGCACACCCAAGCAAAGTTCGCACCACCCCACTAAAAGACACGGTAGCACTGACTTTTGATGATGGTCCATCGCCGGTTTACACCCCGCAAGTATTAGCGATACTCAAACGTTATGGCATTCATGCCACCTTCTTCGTTGTGGCAGGAAATGCCAAACGCCATCCAGAAATGATAAAAGCCATATTGGCAGGTGGCAATAATATCGCCAATCACAGCATGACCCACCCCAAACTAACGCGCCTTTCCGGCAAACGCTTACAATGGGAAATTGGTGGCGCAAAAAAAGTAATCACTAAACTGGTTGGTAAACCGCCGGCTTGTTTACGCCCACCCTTTGGCCTAACCAATGCACGTGTTAAAGCTTCAATTGAAAAAAATGGCATGATCCAAGTGCCTATTGGTTATAATTCATACGACTATGCCCGCCCAGGCGTTAAAAAATTAATCCATAATGTCGTCAGCCACGCCCATCCCGGCATGGTAGTGCTACTGCATGATGGTTATAAAAATAAACAGCAAACCGTCGATGCCTTGCCCGGCATTATCGAAGGCATTAAAAAGAAAGGTCTTGGCTTTAGTATGATCTGCTTAAATTAAGCAATATACATTTAATGAGCCCTTAATGATTCTACACTTTTCTTATTTTTACAAACCAAATAGTATTATCCTACAAGAATAATCGAAATTTATTCTATCTTATTTTATAGGTCACCAGGGGGAGACATCATGAGAAGAGGCGCCACCAAACCTTACAACCCAGCACTCTATACAAAAGCTGAAAACGCTGTTGCCCTCACCTTGTGGACAATGGCACAAAGCGCACCAGCACCCGGCCACCACCCTGGAGGAACCCCCACCTACCGACCCAAACCTAGTATTTTATGCCACACCGGCACCCCTGCCCCCGCCGGTATAGCAGGCATGTTTGCTGCCCGAGCCCCAAGCGCAAGAGAAGCGGCGGCGGCTCCACATATCACAGGAGTAAGCTTCCACCGTGGCAGCAATAGGTGGAGTGTCAACATAAGACACAGTGGCAACAGGTTCAATCTCGGGTACTTCGATGACCAGCTCGCTGCTGGTCAGCATTTACTGGACATATTAACAATAGTACAAGGCACCAATAAACACGGCAGCAAGAATGCCTTAGGATATGCAGCGACAATAAGTGAGCGCACCACAATAAACCACGCCAAACTAGACAGACAGATAACAACACTACAGCATGACCTTGAAGCAGCAAGAGCAACTTTTCCCGCCGCCACATTCAGACGTTAAAAACAACAGGCTAAGTATTCAACATGCCCTGCTTAAACTAAACTGCTGAATTTAAGCCGCACTATGACACTAAGGTGTATAGGGTGCCTTGGTGTCACCAATAAGTGCGGGATGACAAGGCAGTGCGGAATGGTAAGATTATGATATAATTTTTAATATCACGACAGCACAAGGATTGAGTCATGCACACCTCCAGCAAACTAATCAAACTAAGCCTCATGATCAGCGCACTCACCCTAAGCGCACCACTGATTGCTGATACAGCGCCCACAGCAAATACCTCTGCGACACCAGCAGCAGAAAAGACTCAAGGCGATACAAAAGCGAAAACTACCTGGAGCCATAAAGAAGCCAACAGCTGGAGCGATACCTATGATGAATGTGCTCCGGGCGGCAATCAATCACCGATTGATATCAAACGACATAATGTGACCGATATGAGCATGGATGCTATTACGCCGATGCTCAAAGGCAAGCCTTTAAACATTACGAATACTGGTCACACCATTCAAATTAATTATGCGGATAACGGCAACGATTATTTTATGATTGGCGGTAGAAAATTTGAATTACGCCAAATACATTTTCACAACCCTAGCGAGAACAAACTGCATGGCGTAGAGTATCCGCTAGAAGCACACTTTGTTACTGAAGATACACAAACAAAACAATTCGCCGTAGTTGCTGTGTTTTTCAAACCTGCTCGTCGCAACAACCCTGCTATTAAAGCCTTATGGAAATATTTACCTACCAAAGCGGGCCAAAGCAATTCACTTGAGAATCATTTAATATTCATGAGTCAAATGCTACCAAAAAACTTGAGCTTTTATCACTTTGAAGGCTCACTCACCACACCACCGTGCACCAAAGGCATTCAATGGTATGTACTCAAAACACCGGTAGACATTACCAACCCAGCTATTCGTGATTTTAAACGTCTATATAAAGGTAATAGCCGACCCATTCAAAATAATAATGATCGTGCTATTTATGATAGCTAGCTAACCTCGTGTAAATCACGGTATTTCATAGCACTTAATTCTCAGCATAATGATGGCTTGACATTTTACACAGCAGTGTGTACCCTTAATTAGGGTACATCAAGGAGAAAGCCATGCTTATCACCGATGTAACCATCAATAAAGGTGCTGAAAAACAAATAAAAAAATTGCCCGGTCACATCATATTGAAATTGGCAGCTTGGATCGAAGGTATCGAAACAGATGGCCTAATGTATATGCGCACCATCCCTGGGTTAAACGATGAAGCACTAAAAGGCAGAAGAAAGGGACAGCGCTCAATCCGGCTAAATAAAGCCTACAGAGCAATATACATTATTGGCTTAAAAAATCGCATACACTTAGTGGAAATTATTGAGGTAAACAAACATGACTACTAAAAAGACTAAAAAAAACCTTCAGTTACTGGAAAAAATTTCAGGTAAGAAGCTAACGCTTGCTAACCTATTATGGTCTATTCGTGTAGGCGATGAAATGAGCCAGGCAGCATTTGCTAAATTACTGGGGGTTTCACGTCAATTTGTCTGCGATGTTGAACACAACCGCCGCTGGTTAAGCCCAGCCATGGCAGCAAAATTTGCCAAGCTGTTAGATCAGTCTGAAAAACAATTTATTCGCCTGACGTTACAAGACACACTGGACAGAGCTGGCCTACCCTTTCATGTGGAACTGCAAGCCGCATAAGCCTTACCATCAATCCTCAAACCACGACATGGCCATTACATTACCTTGCAATTACCGCCGCCGCCGGCACCGCCGCCGTATCCCTTCCATTGATCACGCTGCGCTTTCTCGCGCGCTTCCGCTGCTTTTTTATCTCGCCTTGCTTCGGCTTGTCGCTGCTTAAGACTCTTAGTTGGTTTATGCATCCGAACTGCCGTTGTATGCGCCACAGCAGTAGGTCGAGCAACAGTTGGTCGCGCAGCAGGCGGTGGACAAGTATAAGCACGCTCATACACGGCACCCCCAGGAATAATTTCATCGGGATTGGTCACCAGTACCCCTTTCTTTGTTGGCACTAAACTCACACCAAAAATATCAGAGATTTGATCCGCTGCCGCCAACACACGTTGCGGACTGTTGTCTTTATCTGCACGGACAACGATAGCTATTTCATCAAAGGCACATGGGTGCGAATCCATTTGTGCTTTATAAGCATGCGCCATTGCTTTGGCACCTTGCTTAATATTCAAACCATGATTACCTGTTGAGGCGATTGGCGAAGCAAATTTTCGGAACTGACGTAAACGCGCCATCTCCATTAAACGGTATTGCGTCCGTTGATAAAATGCCGCTTTGTCACCAGAAAATTCCACCCCTTTAAATATGGGCGGATACTCGGACACCAACAGACTGTCCTCTTGGCCTGCATTTTGCAACCGAAACGCCATCATATCACCTTGCGTATAACAACGCTGACCAGTGGCTTTAAATGTTTGCTGTTCAATTGCCGTGATTGCTGCCAAATGCTCGGCTGGTATCGTATCTCTAGCCGACTCAGCAACACCTGATAAATCTTTTTGTCTTACCCATTTTTCTAAGCTACGCGGCACGAATGCATACTTACCACCCTGGGGATCCGTACCGGTTTCATTGACCAAATTCACCGCCGCCACACCGGGGCGCATAAATTGATCGGCCATATCACCTTGCACAACGGATATTCTTACCAGGTGCGTTTGCGCAACACCGCCCTGATCCAGATATTCCACCGGATAAATAGCGGTATAAGCCACATCACCCAATGCTGCTAGCTCACCCACACCGTCTTCAGCGGCAGGCATCTCTGGTGCTGTAGCCGGCGTTTCATACAGCTTAAAATCATCATCATCGTCGTCATCACCCACCACGCTTCTTGGCACACTACTCGGCGGCGCAACTGGAACGGCGACATCACGACGCGGCGGAGCTAACGCTACAGCCGCCGCTTTTTCACGACGTAAATCTTCAATCAGCGTAACCAAATGTATGGGAGCTGTGCGATAAAATTGCCGCTCCAATTCAGTACCTGGCAGATTCACGACACCGCGAAGCACATCCTGCACATGCGCTAAACGTTCCACAGGCAAGTCATGCAATGCCGCCAGCATGATTTCCAAGCGCTTTGTTACCACATCAGCTGACTCATCACCCTTCCATTTGATATGAGGAAGCGCAGTCTCAGCAGCTCCAAAACGAGACAAACTAATCGCACTGCGTTGACGCATATCCAGCGCAACACACAACGCATCCAACACATCACGCACATGAGATTTCATGCGATTACTAAACAATATCTTCAGTGTAATCTGAAGCTGCATCATCGCACTGGTCAAATCACGCGTATGCAATGCAATCACTTCCGGCTTATAAAGATCCTTGCCTTTAGCAATCGTAATCACTTCTTTAGCGGGCGGTTTTACCGATTTCGGTTTGGCACGATGCGCACCAGCACCCGCTGTCGTTGATCTATCGGCAGCATCTGAGGGTGGCTCACCTAAAAATATGCTGCTTTCAAGCATAAAACCACGGCCACCGTCGCTATTGGTAATAGCAAATGCTGATTCGAACTGTCGTTCAACGGCCGCTATATACGCTTCTTTACCAGCCGGCACATGGATACGTATCGGCAACCAATATTCGAGCTGCAATCCTGCATACGGTGAAGGATATGATGGTTGCTTAAGCAACGCCGAATAGAATTCAACAATGCGCCGCGCAAATGTTTCTGGGGTCGTTTTGCCAAGGTTTCTAAAATCAAATACACGGGAATAGCTACTACATCCTCCGCGCATCAAGCTAATGAGGGGGGATGACTCCAGTTTCGAACAGTCAACGCGGGCCACACCGTTCCATGCCATTTTACCGCGATCCAATACTTCATAAATATTATCTTGGTAACTGGCGTTATAGTGGTACCTTTCTTGCAACGGGTGAACATAAGCCAATTGCTTAAAATCTGTATACTTTCCTGCAAATAACTCAACCCGTACGCCGCGACGTGGCCCTTCTAAAGTCACTCGCCCCGGATTATGCGTCACTGAGTAATCCCCCCAGCTGCGCCCGCGAGGCGCTGGATTGATATAACCTACCGAAATTCTTTTCTTTCTACTCATAAAAGCCACCGCGCTGTTTAATTTTTGCGTACACTAACACACGAATAACCATGATTCTAGTATTTGGGTCACTTTAGGCGCTTTTTTCTGAAACAAATCCCCCATCTCATGTTAAGATAGCGACCATGAGACGCTTTTTTTACATCCTACTCCTATCCTTTTTGCCACTGCTGGCTTGGTCACACACGCAAATCAAACCGTTACCAGCCAATAAAGCTTTTCAATTCAGCGCTACCGCAAAAGACAACCAAACCGCGGTAATGTTTTTTAAAATAGCGCCTGACTATTATCTATATCGTGACAAGTTTGCATTCACTCCCGCCGAACCAGGCACTGCCGTCATCGCCACGCCGATGTTGCCGGCTGGCAAAAAAAAATACAACCCCACGGTTGGCCACTACATGGCACTCGAAGGTAACTTACAATTCGCCTTACCGGTCTTATCACATACAAAAAGCATGCTGCCTCTCAAAGTGCACTACCAAGGCTGCTCTAGCGAAGGCTTTTGTTACCCACCGATTACCAAAATCATCAACATCGATTTAAGTGGTAACTATGGCACAGTAGTGCAACCCATCGCGGTTGATATACCATCAGTGCAGCAGCAACATACGTCGGATAACACCGATCGCATAACACAAATTTTATCAAACAGTAATATTGGCTGGGTAATCTTAGCCTTCTTTGGATTTGGCGTATTGATTTCTTTAACGCCATGCATCTTGCCTATGATCCCGATTTTATCCAGCATCATTATCGGCCAAAGCAAACACGGCCAGCTCAGTCACGTGCGCTCATTTATGTTATCACTGTCCTATGTGCTTGGTATGGCAATCACCTACGCCATCGCCGGCATGATCTTTGGCTATCTCGGTAGCAATATACAAGCCGCATTACAAATTCCTTGGGTGATTATTGTATTTGCCGTGGTATTTGTGCTGTTAGCACTATCAATGTTTGGTTACTACGACATTCAGCTACCCGCTAAATTACAAACCAAACTGCATCACTCCAGCGATAAACAACGGCGCGGTTCATATATAGGTGTTGCACTCATGGGAGCCATCTCCAGCTTAGTGATGTCACCCTGCGTTACACCACCACTGGTTGGCGCATTAGGATTTATTAGCCGTACTGGCAATGCGTTGACCGGTGGCGTTGCATTATTTGCTTTGGGGATCGGCATGGGCATACCGCTATTAGTTATTGGCGCCACCAGTGCCAAGCTATTACCAAAATCTGGGCCATGGATGAACGCGATAAAAAAAGTGCTTGGCGTCATGTTACTCGCTGTTGCCATTACTTTATTGTCTCGTATTATTCCCGCTTGGTTTAATATGGTGTTATGGATGCTATTAACCTTCGGCTGCGCTTATGCACTCGGCGCGTTTAAAACCGCAGATGGCCTCGCACAACGCAGCGGTAAAGTGCTAGGCGTGATACTGTTTATCTATGGGATTATATTATTGATCGGCTTGTATCAAGGCAATACCAACCCACTACAACCCATCCAACAAAATCAAATCGCGTCGAAACCGACCGACCAATTCACACGCGTTACCACTATCGAACAACTCGAAAAGCAGTTAGCAAAAGCCAAAGACGCCAACCAACCCGTGATGCTCGACTTCTATGCCGATTGGTGCATTGCTTGCAAGCAAATGGAGACATACACCTTCGCCAACCCGCAAGTACAGAAAGCATTAAAAAAATACACGCTAATCAAAGTGGATGTCACTGCCAATAATGCACAAACACAACAACTGCAACAACGCTATGGTGTGATTGCGCCGCCAACATTGGTGTTTATCAATAGCAACGGGCAAGTGCAACACAACAAAGGTATCGTTGGTGAAATCAATGCAAAAGACCTTCTAAAACACCTTGCCTAGCAAATGAACACTACTTGTGTTTTTTTATTGGATTGAGTTGTGTATAGTAACTGTTATGATGTCACGAAAACATGATAAATTTTTAACCTTCCAAGCTGGCTTCACCGCCATTGAATTAATACTTGTTATTATCGTGATCGGCATATTAGGCGCATTAGCCGTCAGACCCTTACTTTATAGCCCCGACACCATGAAACTCGATGCCGAAGCGCAACGCTTATTAACCGATGTGCGCTACGTGCAAGCACTCTCTATGTTTCGCAATGAGCGTTATCGATTAAATTTTTCTAACTCAGGCTCCTATGGCATTTTGACTTCATCTGGCGCAGCATTTAACTATTTCGCAGCAGGTGGCACTAGCGTCACCCTAGAAACAGGCACAACCTTATCCACCAATGGCAATAACTATTTAGTTTTTGACGGTCGTGGCATCCCCTATCTCAGCAGCAGTTCAAATGGTAGCGGTAGCGCCCTTGGTAGCACTTATACCATCACATTAACCAATAGCTCAGGCACTGAAACAGTGAGTGTAACTGGCGGAACTGGTGAGGCATCCATGTCATGACACAGGTATCTCGACAACATGCTTTCTCTCTCGTTGAATTGATTGTTTTTATAGTGATCATTGGTATTGCCGCATCACTACTCGGCCCACTAACCAACTCCATTAAATTAGGCGCAAATGCCGGTAGTCAATTAGTTGACTTACAAACTGCCCGCGGACAAATGGAACAAGATATAGGCCAATATACCGCTAGTAGTGAAAACCCACACAGCTTACAGACCATTTCCATTCCGATTGGCACAACATCAAATACATTAACCACCATGGTGGCGAACCCACTATGATAAAACTCCCCCACAAAAAAATGCGTGGCGTGACAATGATAGAGCTAATCATCGTCATCGTTTTGGTTGGAGCAGTAGCAGGGATTTTGGGCACAGTATTGCAGCAAATCACTTCCTCGTACCAAATACAACGCCAAACAGCTGAAGCGGGCTGGCAAGCACGCCTTGCTTTATTTCGTATGGAGCGTGAATTAGCAGAAGCAACCAGCCTAACCGGTAGCACCAGTTCAACCGTACTGAGTTTCGTCTCTCCGCAAGATAACAGCACAGTGAATTATAGCCGTACCGGCAATGACCTATACCGTGGCAGCAGCATCATCGCTCGAAATATATCGAGCTTCAGTGTTGGCGGCTTAACCACCGCCTTTGCTTCAACCAGCACAGTCAGTGAGATGCATTGCGTTACCCTTGCATTAACCATCAGCTTTGAGCAGCAAACGATTCCGCTCAGCAGCGTTGTTTGTCCTAGGAACTTACCATGATCATGTTAAAACGCCAGCGCGGATTTTTATTAGTAGCCGTCATCGCATTAATCGTAGTTGCTGGCTTTTATGGCGTGGTATTTACCCATATATTAAGTAGCGGTGCTGATGCGAATGCGGGCTATGTGCAAGCCATGCAATCCTACTATGTAGCAGAGGCCGGGTTAAATAAAGGAATTTTTGGGCTCAACAGCCCCAAGGTGGAGAAAACCATTTCATCGTTTGATGCCCGCACCGGTTGCACTACCATTGCGGACACTGCCTTTGGTAATGGGCAATATAACGTTAGCACTGCCACCGCTAATACCAGTTTTACCACATTAGGCACTGGCATTAGTGCCAGCGATACCAGCATAACAGTTGCGGCAATCAGCGGGTTCTCTGCAGAAGGTATGCTGTATATTGGCAATGAAAAAATCACCTATACCGGCATTGGTACCTGCAGCGGCTCACCTTGCATTACCGGCTTAACTCGCGGAGCCGAAGGCACACTCGCATCCTCACATAACAGTGGCACATATGTCGGCGAACTAGCCTGCAGACTCACCGCCAATGGCGGCGTGCCTTCAATTGCTAGCGCCAATGGCAGTACCACGCTTAGTGCTCAAGCCAATATGGAAACCGCATTTGCTGTAGGGCTTGGCACGGGTAACAATTTAACTATATTACGCTGGAATTTACCGACTACCAATACTTGGACCGATGTGGGTATCACGGCCATCAAAAAGAACTTAAACTTAAATGCTGTTAGCGCTGCAGGCCCCAATTATGCATGGGCTGTAGGCGATGACAAAAGCAGCAAATTTGCCTTGTACTCATGGAATGCTGGCACACAAAGTTGGCAACTCGATGCCAGCCCATCCACCACCAATAGCAAATATATTAAAGACCTTGATGGTGTATCAGCTGTTTCACCCAAAGAAGTCTGGGCTGTTGGACAGCGTAGCGGCAAAGTGAGTGGCAAACGCCGCTACTCCGTATTACGTTACAGCGGCGGCAGTTGGTGCAAATTAACACCGAGCAGCAGTTGTGGTGGTAAAACGATTCCAGCGGATCATGCAAGCAATAACAACATCGAAGATTTACGCGCTGTCAGTGTGATTGATACCAGCGGTGATGGTTTAGGTAATATAGGTTTTGCCGTTGGTGACAAAGGCTTTATTTTAAAATACGACGGCACAAACTGGACTAAAGTTACCAGCCCCACGTCCGATGCTCTATTTGGCGTCCAAGTCGTCTCAGCCACTGAAGCCTGGGCAGTGGGTGACAAAGGCACGATTTTACGCTGGAATGGCACTACTTGGTCCACACTCACAGGCACCGGTACAAGTAATAGTGATATTTTAGAAGCTGTCGTCGCAATAGATACCAATGGTGATGGTTCAGCCAATGTTGGCTGGGTTGTTGGTCGTAACGGGTCGGACGCGCGGACTTATCGATTCACCCAATCCTCACCAGGCTCACCCAGCTGGACTACACACACTCCCACCAGCTCAGCCGACGAGGCGATGTATAGTGTCGCCATGTTGCGCACAGGCGACGTCTGGGCTGGGGCTAGAAACGGCAATATAATACACTGGGATGGCACTAACTGGTCACAAGTGGCAAAACCTGCCAGTAAGCACATAAAAGGTATTGCTTTGGTCGGCCCCACCTCAGTTAAACCGTCCGTTTTTCGCGAGACGTTTAATTAATTGTCAACCATTCCACCAAAAAAATGCTCACCTCAACATGATATTAATAGCTTCTACGCCATAGGCTTTGTAGGATGAGGTCTTGAACTTTACATGTTGTGGGAGACATTATGAGATTACATGAAGACAGTGCGCCGACAGGTGTAACAGCCGAACAATTAGCAAAAATAAATGAAATCACCAAAGACTGGCCAAATAAATGGCATCTCAATACACTCAACAGTAAACAACGCATCGATAGCTTTTTAACCATCGATCCAAAACATCATCAATGGCTGAGTCAGCTCAAACCCGCAGAGTTTGCTTTTGTGATTGGTAGCACACTGTCTAATATAAATAACTTGCTGAATGCATACCATCACCCAGCACTTAAGCCGCTTACTAAAGAGCAAGATATATACGCCACATTACTGCACCTTGATCTATCAGATGCATTACATCACTATTTTCCAGACGAAGTCGACACCATTGACGCAACAATAGGCAGAGACGCAGACAGTCTATACACCTCTGAGCATTATGATCGCCTCGATATTACATTAAGCAACTTAAGGCGCTTACATACCGCTGTAGCCTTGCAGCAGCGCGTAAACCAGGCAAACACACGAAGCAATGGCATGCTCTTTATGTGTCGACCAACTGGCACTAACAATTTAGCCGGACCTCTCGCAGGTAAAGTAGAAGCTTTATTAGCTGACCAATCATTCACAGCAATGAACAGTCCAGATTTCACCCAGCTGCTAACTGAAACCGAAGAGCTACTATACAATACAGCCGATAAACAATTAAATACTGAGCTCAGCAGCATTCCAGGCGCAAGACGAGCGGTACCCATTCAAAAACTGTATGAAGATATACGAGATGAATACGAACCCTGGTATGGTAAAGAAGCTCGAGATAAGGCAAAGACAGGCTGGGAAGAAGAAAAAGCCATCTGCGATGCCCCGGGCCCAAGGTAAAATAATTTCGCAATCTACAATCAGCGTGATATAGTAAAAGTGGGAGTAACGGGAGGCAGCCTATCCAACCTCATTAGCAACAACTGACCACACATCATAGCTTGGTGCTGCCTTAATATAGTTGATACGATTGTAAGGAGGCACCTATGTCACGCGAAGCGATGGAGGGAGAAAAAAAAATTCATAGCCTTTTACTAGGCAAAGTTTTAAAACTTCTCGCTACAGCACAAGAGATACATGATAGCTATCAATATACAAAACCGCCAACAGGTATATGTGAAATCCTAGACGAGTCCAAGAAGCACCCATTACCTAGCAGCTACCCGGACACTACTGATTCCCCAGCAGCCCTCAATGCAGAGATTCAAATAGTTGCCGATATGTTATATAACGCTGCAGACGCCGCATTTAAAAGAACCGCGCAAGCTTGGTTCAATACACGCTACACAGTAACTCACGAATTTTACCTCACCATACAAAGAGAAATTTTACCCGAAACAACAGCAGCCGACACCACAGATGCCAAATCTACTCACCCCTAGGAGAACATAATGCCAAACCAAATTTCCACCCTAAAAACATCAGCTGACGAATGGGGCATGGGGGGTTTAGGAGAGCATTATAAACACGATACTGTTTTTGCGATGCTAGATTTGGTTGAAGCAAAAAGCTTGTGTGACACTAACAATGCTGAAGAGATCAAGCACACCACCATACAACTGTGTCGCATGCAGGAAAGGCAGCGCCTACTTATTTCTCAGCTCGATTCGGATCATATCAAGCTACTACTGTCTTTAAACCCAGTTAAACGCAATCGGGTTATCACTGAGGATATTGACAGCATTAAGCATTTTTGTATTTTATTATCAGAATTAAATCGCATTCGACCCGGACAAAATGCAGATGTGGCTCATCGCTACAACTCAATCATGGTTAATGACCTCTTTCACGGCTACGACGAAAGCGAAATGGAACAGCATTTAAAGTGGCTTGCCACACTTAACTCCGACCAAATACTCCCACTAAGTGACAGAGAGTATATATCACTAAACGAAGTATTGACCTTAAATAAACACCGTGCATGGCAACAAGCTATTGTAATCGGTCCCGGATTGCTTACAAAAATACTCGACACAGCTTCAACAGCAGAAGCAGCAACCATTTGTAGCACTCACTATGAACTTTCGCACGATGAACGCAGTATTTTACCAGACCTTCCATTAGCGCATATAAAAGCGCTACTGCTATTACCTGAAGTACATCTCAAGCGTATGCTAGAGTTTGAAATTTCCAGTCTAGCTAAAATTGCCACACAGCTTAGCGCCACCCATATATACTGCGACGAAGAAAAAGCTGATGATACACGAGACGGCTGGTGGATGTTAAGTCAGTTTGGTTATGCCGAAACCATGCAGCGCATAGAAAAGTCCGATCAACTTATTAAAATAAAGGAAATTATTGCTGATGCTTATACCCTAAAAGGTTTAGGCGCCTTTGGCCTGGCGGATGCTACCGGACCAAAAACCGTTACTGAAAAATTTGGCAATCTAGCACTACCCGATCACTATCCTTTAGATGCCCCAGCGGCCATAGACGACTCCCCCAGCCCACTTAACGAGCTAAACGAACTTATCAATGACACCAAAAGTGAAATAGCCGCCATAGCCTGTGTTCGACTAGCTGCCATCCCACTACCAGAAAAAGGTAAAGAAGGACCTGCAGCAGCCACACCCGCCGCGGCACGGTCAATGTTCAGCATATTCACAGCACCGCTTCAAACAATTAACGACTTAATAGAATACGGCACGGCACGCCACCCACGCGTGCAAGAGTGGTATGAAAAAGCCCGTGAATATTTCCCCAAACAAATAAAGAATCCACCATCAAAGTGCGCCTCACCAAGCTCCGTTGGCTCCGCGGATGATGCGGTAACCGATGCATTACCCAGCCGACTTGATGGCTACAGTCCCAGCATGTAAAATTACTACACTGAAGAAAAAAGTAGCAATCCATGAAAAAGACATCTCTGCTCGGACTATTAGCTCTATTACTGATATTTAGCAATAGTTTTGCGCAATCACATTGTTGGCCCACTTTTCCCTATAAGAATAATTGGCTAGGTGCTGATAGTGCTTATTCAATCCCGCTCAACAGTGGTCGCACGCTATGGCTATTTGGCGATACTTTTTATGGCTCATGGCCGCGCAAAGCAACTCAATTCATTCATAATAGCGTTGCCATCAGCACATGCTCGCCGGAATTTAGCTTGCACTATTTTTTTGCGCGCGGTAATACGCCAACCGCACTATTTAAGACACCCTCTGATTCAAATATATATTATTGGCCCAGTGACGGCTTTATGTATCACAACAAGCTATATATATTTTTAATGCGCATAAAAACCACCAACATACCGGGTCCATTTAAATTTAGCGTGCTTGGATCGACACTAGCCACCATTAGCAACCCGCAACAACCTCCATCCAACTGGATCATTCAATACCGCAATCTTTCCCAATTTAAAAACACGCTTGTTGGCGTTGCAACCACGAGACGCAACAACTATCAATATTTATTTTCCACCACCACACAACCACAAAAAAATGCAACAGACCCTGTTTATTTAATACGCCTCAACTTAAATCAATTAGATAACGGTACATTCGCTTTTACATACCTCACCAATAAAAATCGCTGGCAAACGCACTTCAACCAGAGCAAATCTAAAATAATTATTAGTAGTGGCGCTACAGAAATGGGGTTAAGCTATTTTAAAAAATCACAACGCTGGTATAGCATATATAACAATAAATTGAATAGCATCGCGATACAAAGTGCAAAACACCTAACCGGACCATGGAGCAAGGTGAAAATAATCAAAACACTTAAACCCAAACAAAAAGATGCATTCTGTTATGCGGCGAAAACACACCCGCAATTTAATCAAGGAAGAAAGCTAGCTATTAGTTATGTTTGCAATAGTAGCGATACAAACACCCTACTAAAGACACAGGATCTCTATCACCCCATCATGTTTCAATACAAAGTGAATTAGTGCTATCTACTTGCTGCGCCCATCATGCCATACATTGGCATAAAGATACCTAGTGCTAAAATAAGCACCATACCAGCCATACACACCAACAATGTTGGCTCCAACATGTCACTGAATTTTTGAATGGTATAATCCGTATCTTTTTCATAAGTCACAGCAATCTTTTCAAACATATCTGCCGTACGACCCGACTCCTCTCCTACCAAAATCATTTGTAAGGTCATAGAGGTAAACAAGTTACTATTAGCAATGGCTTGCGTTAAGGTTTTCCCACCTTCAATATCGTCACGAATCGCAAATACCTTATCTGAAATAAATGCATTACCCGCTGATTTTGACACCAAAGTAAGCCCTTGCAATAATGGCACACCACTACGCAACATCAACGAAAATGACCAGGCAAAACGCGTTAACATAATATGCCTGAGTAATTGCCCCACGATTGGCAATCGCAACTTACGCTTATCCCAAATGTAACGCCCTTTCGGAGACTTCAAAAATAATCGAACGCCTATAAATATTACCGCAATCGTTATTAGCATTAACGGCCAATAATTAATAAAAAGATCCGATGAACCAACAAGCACTCGAGTAGCCCAAGGCAAATCCTGACCCATCGATTTAAAAAACGAAGAAAACGCTGGAACAACAAATACATTAATCACCGCGACAGCTGCCACCAACGCTGTCACTACTATTTTGGGGTAACGCAACGCAGACTTAATACGCTTACGCGTGTCCGCTTCCGTATACAAATACTTTGCTAACTGATTAAATGACTCTTCTAATTGCCCAGAACCCTCACCAACCTCAATAATATTGGCGTAGATATTAGGAAACACTTGCGGATAACTTCTAATCACCTTCGTTAAACTTTGACCTTCTTCTAACTGTTCCGCAATAGCCAGCAACGCCGCTTTTAATGCTTTAGAAGTTGCCGTACTGCCCAGCTGTTTGACTGATGTTACAATTGGCACACCTGCATCTAATAGCACTGCCATGTTTTGACTAAAAATGGCTAATTCTTCTAATTTAACTTTGCGATTAAAAATAGCCGGCAGCGTAATTGAAGTCGATGATTTTTTTTCACCCGCAGGCGCTGCAACTGCTTTTTGAGAAATTGAGATAGGTGTAATATGTTTAGCAAACAGCTGTGCCGCAACAGCATCACTGGCAGCCGCCTCAATCACACCATTGACCTTATTGCCATGTGCATCGCGACCAGTATATGAAAAATTAGGCATGCATTACCCCCCTGCTACACGTTGAACTTCTGTAATAGTTGTTTCACCTGCTTTTGCAAGCTGCATAGCGTTATATAATAAAGACGCGTTCTTATGATACTTGTCAATCAACTGCACAAAGCCAGACGCATCATCACGACGCAAAGCATCAAGCATTTCATGATTAAACACTAACAATTCATAAATACCTGTTCGACCACGATAACCCGTTTGATTACAACGCATGCAACCTTCGCCTACCTTATACTGAACATTTGCATACTCATCACCCAAGGTAGCTTCCAACCAGGTTTGCTCTTGCTCAGTAGGCGTATAATCCACCTTACAACTATCACATATAATACGCGTTAAGCGTTGCGCCAAAACACCACGTATTGTTGAAGCAACCAAATAACCCTTAACACCCATATCCAATAATCGTGTGGCAGCACTGGCAGCATCATTGGTATGCAAGGTTGACAACACCAAGTGACCCGTCAACGCCGCACGAATCGCAATCTCTGCCGTTTCTTGATCTCGCATTTCACCCACCAGAATAATATCAGGATCTTGACGCAAACACGTGCGTAACACATCGGCAAACTCTAAACCTATTTTGGGTTTAACTTGTACCTGATTAATACCATGTAGGCGATACTCAACAGGATCTTCAATGGTAATGATTTTAGTCGTGTTTTGATTTAACTCGGTTAATGCCGCATATAATGTAGTGGTTTTACCACTACCCGTTGGTCCCGTTACCAGCACCAGCCCATTTGGCTTATGGATTAACTCCCTAAAATGCGGAAGAATTCTTTTATCCATGCCCGCCTTGTCTAAATTTAATATGCCATCCGACTGATTTAACAAACGCATAACAATCGATTCACCGTCTTGGATCGGCAGTGTCGATAAACGCACATCGATACTTTTGCCATTTACTTTCATATTAAAACGACCATCTTGTGGCAATCGCTTCTCGGCAATATTCAAGCCAGCAATCAATTTGATACGCTGTGTTAACGCGCCCGTAATACGGGTATTTTCTAATGTCTGCTCTTGCAACACGCCATCGACACGCAAACGAATATGGACCTCTTCTTCATCCGGCTCAATATGAATATCTGAAGCGTTAATTTGTACTGCATCTTCAAAAATAGAGCGCAATAACTTAATCACGGGAGCATCAGATGCACCAGCTTCCAGTTGTGCTAAATCAACATCATCTGTTGACTTAAGCTCTTCATCAAGCTTTTGTGCAAAACCTGAAATATCATCAGTACGCCGATACAGCAAATCCAAACTGGTTTGCAACGGGTCGCGTCGAACTATGGCTACCTTAACTTCTTTTTCTAATAAACGTGAAATCTCATCTGTGGCAATGATATCTAGCGGATCGATCATACCCACTAGCGCGCTATCATCTTCTTCACTCAGCAATATGGCATTAAATCGTCGCGCGTAAGTCTCAGGCAACCGGCGCGACACCTCTTCATCCATATCAAAATCACCAAGCTCAATCATTGGCAAATTCAGTTGCTCAGCTAAAATATTATCTAACGTTACTTCATCAACATAGTTTTTTTGTAAAAGTACTTCGCCGAGTTTTTTATTTGATTCAATTTGAGCAGACAACGCTTCTTCTAATTGCTTTTGCGTGATTGCCCCTTTCTGTATTAGAAGGTCACCTAAACGTAATTTTTGCTGTGTTGCCATTACAGTAATCCTTTTTGGCTAGGATAACTTATCAAGTTGTTGTTGCACGTACGCCTTAGCAGCGGGCGACAAGCCCACAGCTTTTTTTGCGCGCTGGAAGGCTTCTACAGCTGCATTATTTTTCTCTGCAGATTCTAAAGCAATCCCTAACCCCATCCACCACACACCACTGGCAGGATTTAATTGCACCAGCTGATGATACAGCTGTGCCGCCATCATGAACTGTTCATTTTGCTGATATAGCGCTGCCAATAAAGAGTAATACTCTGGAGCAGTTGCTATCGCAGGAGAGGCTTGATTCAATTGCTCAATCGCCTGCTGCACCTTGCCCTCACTCATTAAAATACGCGCCTCTAAGCTATCAAAAGGCGCATAGTCTGGCACACGCTTCAATCCCACAGCTATTACGGGTCTCGCTTCTTCAATGCGATTATCTGTTAGCAAAATAGTAGCCAATAGCTGGCGTGCTTCTAAATTTTTAGGAGCCCTTACTAATAATTCTTTTAGTAAATCAATCGCCTTATCGTCATCACTATCATCCATAGCCTGCTGAGCTTGCTCATATAGCACGGTAATCTTTTCCTGCGGCGCCAAAGGCACTCTGCTCTTTACAGCCGCATCACTTGTCACTGCTGTTGGTTGGCGAAGAGGCTCAGGGCTACTGACAATTTGCTGCGCTTTTGGCAATGTCACTACTGCTTTAGCTGGAAGTGATGCTTTCATCGCTGTTGGTTTTGGCTTCGTTGCTTGCAAAGTTACTACCGCTGTTTTTTGTATTGCATCCACCAATGCTTGCTTTTGTTGCACGGACATTTGCTGATTCTTTGCTTGATTGTGTTGTCGCGACGGTATCAACCAAGCAGCCAACGCCACCATTGCAACAGCAAATAATAACAACCAAGCTGGGTGTATACCTAAACCTGACACATGCGAGTTAGCCGGGCGCAACTTACGCAAAATAGAAAAACCCTTATCATTACGTTGACGACCTGATTCAAGGTCTTTTAGCATTTGGTTTATCAAACTCATTAATGCATCCCTAGCTTAGTAGCTAAAACAATCAATATTCCCATTAAAATAATTCCTATTGCTGCCAAACCAAATGTTGTCCAACTACGGCCTGACCTTCTAATACTTTCAGTATCACCAATCGCTGACTGCATATAGTCACGATTCACTTCACGATCCGCCCTACCAAAAGCCACCATTAATGCTTTGTCACATAAAATATTAATCACCCGAGGTATACCCTGGCTAGCCTTATACAACAAATCTACAGAGCTGCGATTAAACAACGAACCATGAGTAAAGCCCGCCATGGCTAATCGATGACAAAGATACGAATCCAAATCCGTGCGACTCAACGGTTGCAAACGATATGAAAAAACAATGCGCTGTTTTAATTGCCATAAGTCTGGATCATCCAATCGATGATCGAGTTGCGGCTGACCTGACATTACAATTTGTAACAAATGCGAAGATTCTGTTTGTAAATTAGTAAACAAGCGCAAGGTTTCTAAACATTTATTTGATAGCGCCTGTGCTTCATCAATAATCATTACTACATGCTTGCCTTTGCTGTAGTATTCAATTAATTTTTTGTTAATCAGCTCATGTAACTCATAAGGTGTAACAGATAATTTAAAATCGATACCCAATTCGCGCGCCAACGCTTTACATAAGCCCAATGGCTTTAAATCAGGGTTAGGTAAATAGGCCGTAACAAAAGGATCTTCTAATGCATCCAATAGCATGCGGCACAACATTGTTTTACCAGCACCCACTTTACCTGTGATTTTTATAAATCCATCGCCGCGATGCAGGCTAGTCAACACGACATTCAACGCTTCAATATGCCCAGGCAACTCACAAAAAAATTGCGTATTCGGCGTTAATGAAAACGGATGGTCTTTTAAATTAAAATGTTCCAAATACATCACATCATCTCCTTAAGCTACTTATAGCCTGGGTCTTCAGTATACGTTTTACGTTGTTGCACCACCGGCTTTGGTTTAGGTGCAGGCTTAGGTTGTGGTGGTGGCGCCGTCCGCGTTGGCGGGAACAATCGCTTATCTTTTGAGACCGTATATTTGAAAGCAGGCTTAGCGGTGTTAAAGCCATTCTGCGATGTTTTCATCTCACGGTTCCAGCTATTTCGCCTCACAATTCTAGCCCTTAACAAAATAACCAACTCATTCTTTGTCGCTTTAAAGTTGTTACGACTGAATAAGGGTTTAAACATGGTTTGATCAACACCCGGCGTCGTTCCTACATTATTGTTACTTAAATCTTCCATCAAACCACCAATCACGATTACCTGACCGTCTTTTGCTTTTACCACACTGTCAGATTCACGCACCGTAGTTTTAGCCAGCGGAAGATCCTGCTCTTTATTACTCACAGTAAACTTACGTTGATCTTCCTCTACACGACTAATTATTGGGTGAATATGTAAAGTTATATTTCCATTCGGCCCAATTTGTGGCGTTACATCTAACGCGATACCTGAGAAGAAAGGCGTTAACTCGATATCTTGCGTGTTATTACCAGCGATCGTACCGGCCGTAGTGGTATCCGCTATATCTGTCACAAAGAATTGATCGCCGCCGACTTTAATAATCGCTTTCTGATTATTAAGCGTCGCAATCCGCGGACTTGACAACACTTGCACTCGCCCTTGCGTCCCTAACAACTGCATCACTACATTAAAACCATTACCCGCGCTTGCTGTAGCACTAAATATTCCAGAAAAGTCGGTAAGCTGCGTATTGCTTAATGAGGTATTATCCACTGCCAACCCTAAAATATTCCAGTTGATTCCAGATTCGTAAGTAGCATTAAGCGCCACTTCCATAACCTTGGCTTCCAATATGACCTGGCGGTCTAGAATATTTTGCGTGCTATCGAGATAATGCGCTACTTCTCGTAACTCATTAGGGTACGCACGCACGATAACCACACCCGCTTGTGGATTCACCATCACCACACGGCCATCTTTTTTTCCGATAATAGTTTTCAACGTGTGATTAAGCGTGGTCCAAAAATCTGACTGCTGCGTGGTGCGCACGGCACTGTTATTATCATTTTGCAATTCGCTACCGCGACCGGGAATATTACTGCTATTTTGTCCAGCAGCACTGTTACTACCGCCCAGCAGACCACCTAAAGATGAACCTGTTGAAGCAACATTTGTACCGCGACTACTATTACGCGAACCATTCCCACCATTCCCTTCACCGTCTCCATCACCTGAAGATAATTGTGACGCCGTCACACTGGTTTCCGAAATACCACGACGATTAATATCCAAGTAATTGACGGTAAACATCTGTGTTTCTAAAGCATCTGGTAAAATATGGTAACCAAACTCCGTTTGTTTATAACCATAGTTATAAGCCTGACAAGTCGCATCAATGGCTTCAGGAATCGTCACATTTTTTAGCGCAATGGTAATATTGCCTGTAACCTTAGGCGATACAATAACGTTATAATGCGTACCTTTAACCAAGCCTTGGAAGAAATCATTCACTGGCATTTCTTTTACAGAAATATCGAAGCGCTTATTTCGTGTATTCACATTAATGCGCTTTAAGCGCAAATTGGGTATCAAACTGGCATTAATTGCACGTGGCACCGTTTTATTCGACTCGCTATCGGTTCCATTATTAATCGCCATGCCTTTATTTAATGCCTTGGTGATTTCATCTTGAATATTATTTTCTTTTGGGGAATGCACCGTACATGCCGATAATAAGCAGCCTAATATCCCTGCCATCATCAAAATTACCCATTTATTTAAACATTTTTTCATGTTTTTTGCTTCGTTTCCGTTTTTGTTTTAGTTTGCGCTTTAGTATCAGCACCCTTGCTGTTTTTTTTCTGCTCAACCGACTTGCGAACCGTTGGATACATATTAAGTACCACCTCACCCGCTGTCCCCTGCAATACAACTTTATCGGGCTTTATCTCCGTTATGACCGCACCTGACAGTGTATCACCGAGTGTGTAAGTTTTTCCATCCACTATAATCGATGAATTTTCTTTACTGTAGTAAATTGCCTGCACATTAATGTTTTTGTTATAAGCCTGTAACTCATAAGTCGCACCCGGC
Organism: Coxiellaceae bacterium; assembly: GCA_029210045.1. Taxonomy (GTDB): domain Bacteria; phylum Pseudomonadota; class Gammaproteobacteria; order Coxiellales; family Coxiellaceae; genus JARGNX01. Next base: position 63,792 of record JARGNX010000003.1, on the reverse strand, counting down.
GGCTGGGTTGGATCTCGCAACACCCCCGTCGTACTGGCTTTAGCTATAGCGCTAACACAAGCTATGCAGCCAACTATCGTCAGCATGCTTTTCAACCAATTGCTACAGCTCATCAGGCTTCTCACTAAGCGTATGTAATTCCAAAGTTACATCAGCCTTAGGATATTTGTTTACTTTATAAACTACTTTATCCCAAAATAAACGCCAAGGCAGTATCTCCATTTGTTGCAGGTAAGACATGGTCGCAAAGTAATCAGCAACAAATTTTATTTGTACCCCGTGCCGATACAACGGATGCTCAGAATCCTCAGTATCTTCTTGCTCTTTATCAGGCAAGATATCGATGCTGGTAATTTCAATATTCGACGCCTTAACGGTGATATCTTTTATCGCACTCATTAAGCCTTGCGATGATAACAACTGCGTGCTGTACACTTTTAAGTCGTTATTCAACTTTGTAATATCTTCCTGCAGCTTCTGCTGCTTTTTTTTGATTTCTGTATTTGGATCTTTAGCTAACCTCGCATTCTGCAATAAGATATCATCTTGCAAAGTTTGCTGCTCACGCTTCATAATTGTAATCTTCGTTTTATACTTGGCTTGACTTTTTTCCACCACATCCCAAATCATCCAGTACCATATCCCAGTAATCACCACCAGCACTGACGCCACCGCCAATAGCTGCTCTCGCTTGACCAAGCCCGCATAATAATCCAACACTTTTTGCCAAAATGCCGCCATTATTTACTCTCCAGTAAATCACGCGAAGTCGCCAACTCAAATCTTAACTCTTTAGTTTTTGCATCACGATCTACATCCAAATGTTTAAATCGCAACTTGGCAAACAATTCATTATCATGCAGCTGACCAGCAAATTGTGCCACTAAAGCCGTTGAGTCCGCTTTACCAATCAGCACAATACCTTGATCGCCGATTTGAAATTCAGTTAACCATACACCTTGCGGGATTTTCTCCGACAGCGCTTTCATGTATCCGGAATAGCCTTTGATATTATCCAAGTCTTCGCTGTTTAATAACGTAACTAACTTGGATTTAGATTCAATATTTTGTGTTAACGCATCAACACGCTGCTGCAGCTCCGTATTTATTTGCTTCGGCTGTGCGGTTTTTAATTTTTCGACCTGTTTCGCTAGCTGATCTCGTTTTTTCGTAACTGTATTTAAATCGCTCTTGGTAGAAAACATTGACCATATGCCTAATGCCAAAACTATCGCCAATAACACGCACCACCATATGACAATTTTCTTCACCTTAGCTATCGGCAAATAGACCTCTATTTCAGGTGGCTCCAGCGTTAGTAGTAAATTGACATCCTGTCTATTAGCCATCGACATCACCCTCACTACCTTCAGGCCATGCCGCCCCCAAACAAGTAAATGCTCGACTTAATTCATCTGCCGATACTTGGCCGGTAAAGTCACAATAAGTACTCACATCAAAAGGCATGATTGATGCAGCTGATAGCGTGGCTGCTAATTCCGCGCTGCTTTGCAGTAACGGTGCAAAATAGGTAGCCTCTGGTGGCTTTTGCCGTAATTGTTCAACATAATATTTTAATGAGCGCTGCTCTTCTTCAATCAAGCGTGATGGTTCTTGTTGGCCAGCATCGAGCTGGCGCGAACCTAAATTTATTGTACGCATCATTGCGATTTGCTGTTTTTCCGTTGCCATAATCAATGACCGTGAGTCGCCTAGTTGCAATAATGCTGCTGGCTGCTGCTCACTCAACTCCATCAGATTACGCAGCGCTATTTCCTGAATAGTAATTTTAACTAAGTTCAATCCGGATTCATCGATCACCGCTTTAAATGACTTAAGGTATTCTTTTTGCGCCACCACTACATGTAATTTATTTTGCTGTGACGTCAGTGTACTGGCTGGCTCGAAAGCATCTAATACGGCAGACTCCGAAGGAAAGTCAATCATGTCTTTTATCAACCATTGAGCGGCAGCAACATATTCGCTTGGTGGCACTTGCGGGCGATCGATCAGCAACATACGATAATCATGAGCATGCAATAGCCAGCAGCAATCGCTGCCTTTAAGACCGTATTGTTCAACCGTACTGTTTAAAGCTTTAGCAAAATCTTCCTGAGAAACACCGCGAGTAAACTGACACAATGGGCAAACTATTTTTTCACCCTCCGCCACTAGCCGCACCAATGACATGCCTTCCTGACCAATTTCAATCGCAACCATACCGGCAGGCTTAACTTGCTCCTTATGCAGTAATTTTTTTAGCGATGTAATTGACTTCAAATTAAACAATGGCGCCATCCTAGCTCGGGCAAACTCTTTTGAGTATACCTTATATACCGCGATAGCTTAAGTGATTAACAGCTATTCCGACGTAAGGTGAGTGGGAATAGCTGCTTTATGAAAATTAATCTTACTCAATTCAAAGCATCGCGCATGCTGATTAAGTGTTGAACGAAAACACAACTGCGGCGTTGTGTTATTTCGAACCACCTGCCAGCGCGTTGGCCATTGCGCACCCGGCGGTTGTGCGGCGGTAGATAGACCTACCCACATCATACTAATCTGACCACTGCGCGTCTTTGGCACTTGGTTAACCTGCAAAAAATCACCCGCCTTAATAAATCGTGTCATCGATTCGTAACCCGCCGGCCAGCGCTTCACTAACGGCTGCGCCGATACAGTGCGCCATTTTTTTAACGCTTCGGCATACGGCGTATTCGTTAATGCACGCAACGGCATCGCTTTTCCTGTATATATTTTCGCCTTACCCTTAAGAAATTCAATCACAGCCGTATGGCCACCCGCATCATTGAGCATAAAATGCAGAGGTGTGGTTTTCCCTTTGTAAACGGTGGCCACCACCGGCAATTTTTTTACCGCCTTTACTGCCTGCGCCACCGTAGCATAACGATCCATTAAATATTGACCAAGCATCGCCGCACCTATTGCAGGTTTTTGGGGGTTCGCAACCGGATATTGCGTATCATCCAACTCCAATACCGACACAGACAAACCTTTTTGGTTAATGCCATCGATGACCGCTGCGTAATTGGGCTTACCTTGCCAAGCCATATTGATCGTCAAACTGCCATATTTACTTTTCCACTGCAGCGGCTTTAAGCCTTTAGCAATACTAAGTGCTTTGCGCTCTACACCTGGGCGATTGACCACCGCAAATGCTTTACCATCATCCCAATCAAAATTTCGTCCCGAAAACCACTGCCCTTGATAGCTTCGAGCCACTGCAGTACACGCGATTGCACTATTCGCTGCCAACAACACTAAGCCCAACAAGCAAAAAATTCTGTACAGATAACGCATTATCATTTCCCTCAAAGTGTTGTATTATTCCATCAAATAATACGGAGCACGTTATGACGATTTTACGAATTTTACAATATCCTGATCTGCGCTTAAAAACAAAGGGGTATACAGTAAAAGATTTTGGCGCTGAAACTCAAAAAATTATCGACGATATGTTCGAAACGCACTATGCCGCGGAAAATTGTGCCGCTTTAGCCGCCACTCAATTGGATATCGACCCACCACCACACATTACAGTGATTGATTTTTCACCAGAAAAAAACCAACCGTTCTGTATAGTTAACGGTCAAGTGATTGCGCGCGACGGCGAGACCAATACCGAAGAAGGCTGCATGTCAGTCGGCGGCGGTGATGGCAGTGGCCCGTATGAAAAAGTGAAGCGCGCCGAAAAAATTACCGTCAAAGGTCAAAACCGCCATGGTGAAGACTTCGAAATGGAAGCTGATGGCTTTATGGCCAAATGCATCCAACACGAACTGGATCACCTTGAGGGTAGGATTTTCTTGGACCACTTATCTGGCCTCAAGAAAAAGCGTGTAGATAAGAAAATTGGCAGAATGAAGTAAAACAACGTAAAATCGCCAAACATCTGCTATTCTGCAGCTAAATGTTGCTAATTGTAGTTAAAATCCCTACGTGATTCACCTTGTCATCCCGGAAAATGACGGCACCATTCACCTTGTCATCCCGGAAAATGACGGCACCATTCACCTTGTCATCCCGGAAAATGACGAAGTCATTTATCCGGGATCCAGAATATTATATGACCTGGATCCCGGCTCGGAGGCCGGGATGACAGACCCATGCGCAGCATGACAACGCCTTGATGCCAGTCTAGGGCTTAACTACCACTAAAATGACGATAACAAGCAACAATATGCTGGGAACTTCGTTAAACCAGCGAAACCACTTATGACTGTGTTTATTGGCATCATGCTTAAATATATACACCAGCCGACCGCAATACAGGGTATAAAGCCATAAAACAATCACTAAAATCAGCTTGGCATGCATCCACATCAGGTGAGAATAATAAGCATGTTTTGGGATTAACAGCCACAAACCAAAAATGGACGTCAACACCGCCGCGGGCAACGTAATTGCATAATACAACTTACGCTCCATCACCTTAAATCGTTGATTACTAATGCTATCTTTGGCATCGGCATGATACACAAACAGTCTCGGCAAATAGAATAAGCCGGCAAACCAGCAGACCATAAAGATGATATGAAACGCTTCAACCCACAACATTGCCTGCTCTTCCTTTACTTTCAATATTGGCAGGAATAATAACGAGTTATGCGTAAGGTTACTACCCCTTGCTACAAGCCTCTCGCAATGGGATAATCTGCGCCATACTTTACATAAGCCATATATCAAAGCGAAAGCTGGAGCACTGCATGCAAACCTTAGCTACTGAAGATCTCATTTTTACCGACTCTGCGGCGGAAAAAGTATTCGAACTGATTGAAGACGAAGGCAATTCAGCGCTAAATTTACGCGTATTTATTACTGGCGGCGGCTGCTCAGGCTTCCAGTATGGCTTTACTTTTGATGAGACACTCAACGACGATGATTTTGTTGTTGAGAAGCAAGTTCAATCCAGCAAAAAAGATGAAGACGACAGCGGCGATGGCGAAGGTGGCTCGACCACAATTAAATTACTCGTCGATCCGATGAGCTTTCAATATTTACGCGGCGCCGAAGTCGATTACCGCGAAGACATCAATGGCGCCCAATTCATTATTCGCAACCCTAACGCCAAAACCACTTGCGGTTGTGGCTCATCTTTTTCCACGTAAGCCATATTCACAATATAAATGCCCCTGTATTGATATAAAAAATACAGTAGCGCCCACAGCTTCATAGCGTTATATATTCCGCAATATATAATATGGAGCCACCCGAATGAAAAAAAATATCCTCGCTCTTGGCATGTTGGGCCTAGCCGCATTAACTTTAACAACCGCTGATAGCCGCACACTTGCTGCCACCACCCTCTCACTACTTGGGTTTGTAGCTGCGGAGGGATTACGCCGCACCATGTCATTTAGAAACAACCGCTTTGGCCCGGGTTATGACAGCACTAATTCCGTCGCCGCCGTCAATCAAACTCTATGCGTCATGCCTGGCACTTTTGCCTTGCGAGAGCGAACAGGCACCTTCCTAGCATCGCTAAACCCCGCAGAAAAATACCGCGCATCTTGCATCTTATCAATAACAAATAGAATGAGAGCCGTTGCGGGTGAGATGATGACATCGTATCCACATGTAAAATTCAACACCTATAAAAAAGCCGCATTAACCGACCCTTACTTGACGAACCTTATGGCGGAGACTTCTCACGGCCATGAGGTTTATTACAACCTATATCCGCATGGCGAGTGCTGTCTTTGGAGCCCGCAAACTGATTGGTACATGGTATGCGTAATACCTGAAGACCTTGCCAAGCAAAGCGACCCAATGAAAAGCATCCTCAATGATATGAAAATTGCTTTTGAGGGGAGTAACACCACCATGACTGAAATGTGCGAAAAAAATTATCACACTCAACGCCCTTCATAGTTACGTCATCCCGAACGAAGCGCTGTCATCCATTCAAAAAGCACCCCCCGCATCAAGTCCGGGGCGACAAACCGGTTTCGCTAGGTCGCGGAGCCTACAAGCAGTAAGTGAGCAACGCAGCACAGAGAATCAGCGAGAAATGTCCGATAAAGTAGAGAGTAGAACTAAATTGTAAATTTAGCTTCGGTTTCGCTAGGTCGCGGTGCCTTCTGACAATTGTCGAGCAGCGTAGCGGAGCCTACACGTAGTAAGTGAGCAACGCAGCACAGAGAATCAGCGAGAAATGTCCGATAAAGTAGAGAGTAGAACTAAATTGTAAATTTAGCTTCGGTTTCGCTAGGTCGCGGTGCCTTCTGACAATTGTCGAGCAGCGTAGCGGAGCCTACACGTAGTAAATGAGCAACGCAGCACAGAGAATTGTCAGAAGACACCCGAGATAGTAGAAACCGAAGCTAAATTTCCATCATTTCGAAGTCACACTTCATAGCCCCGCAGTCAGGACACAACCAATCCTCAGCAACATCTTCCCACTTAGTCCCTGGCTCTATGCCATCATCTGGCCAGCCTTTTTCTTCTTCGTAGATAAACCCACACAATAAGCAAAAATATTTTTTATATGGCATAATCGCCCTCACTCTAATTCACTAGAAATAACAAGAGCACATTATGACCGTTACAGACAAAAGCACTCAATCAACCCAACGTTCTTCACAATTGTTTGACTCGGCCCGGCATTATATTCCGGGTGGCGTCAATTCGCCAGTACGAGCTTTCAAAGCGGTGGGTGGATGCCCGCGTTTTATCAAAAGCGGCCAGGGCGCGGTGATTACTGACGCTGATGACAACCAATATATTGATTATGTTGGTTCTTGGGGCCCGGCGATTGTTGGCCATGCGCATCCTAAAGTGGTAGAGGCCGTACAACAAGCGGCTAGCCGCGGTTTAAGCTTTGGCGCACCTTGCGAAGCTGAAGTTACTTTAGCCAAGATGATTTGCGATTTGATTCCGAGCATCGACAAGATCCGCATGGTGAACTCTGGCACTGAGGCGACCATGTCTGCTTTGCGTTTAGCACGTGGCGTTACTGGTCGCGATAAAATTATAAAATTTGAAGGTTGTTATCATGGTCACAGCGACATGCTGTTGATCAAAGCAGGTTCTGGTGCATTGACCTTTGGCCATCCGAGCTCACCGGGCGTTCCTGCTGATACGGTGAAAGATACGCTAGTCGCAGAGTTTAATAATTTAGATTCCGTTGCGGCGCTATTTGAGCAACATGGTAAAGACATTGCGGCGATTATTATCGAACCGATTGCGGGCAATATGAATATGATTGTTCCTAGCATTGAGTTTCTTACTGGTCTGCGTGAATTATGCGACCAACATAAATCGTTACTTATTTTTGATGAAGTCATGACGGGCTTTCGTGTAGCACTGGGTGGTGCGCAAGCATTATTTGGTATCACACCGGACATTACTTGTTTTGGTAAAGTCATTGGTGGCGGCATGCCGGTGGGTGCATTTGCGGCACGCGCTGAGATCATGGATCAACTATCACCGCAGGGTCCAATCTATCAAGCGGGTACCTTATCGGGTAACCCGATTGCGATGGCAGCGGGTATTGCTAACTTAGAATTAATTCAGGCTGAGGGCTTTTACGATCAGCTCGAAGTTCGCACGCATCAACTGGTTGAAGGTTTACGCATGCGCGCACAAGCAGCGGGCGTTCCATTATTTGCACGCAGTATGGGCTCGATGTTTGGGGTGTTTTTTACAGACCAAGCTTCGGTTGATAGTTTTGAGCAAGTAATGCAATGCGACCAAAAAGCATTTGTTAATTATTTTCAATATATGCTGCAACACGGTCACTACCTTGCACCTTCCGCTTTTGAGGCGGGCTTTGTTTCGAGCGCACATACTGAGGAGCATATTGCGCAAACGCTAGCCGCAGCAGAGCAATATTGGGGATAACACAAAATAATTGATCTATTTGGGCGACACCGGAGGCGGAACCTTCGTGCGCACAGCGCAGCGAGCACACCAAGGTTGCCCGCAGGGGCAGCGCCCATAAAATAGATTAATTATTTTAAATTACGACATTTTTATTATTCAGATTTTGTGGGAGAAATCATGAGTTCAGACAATGCAGCTATTGCAGGTATTAGTGTAGGCGCCGTTAGCCTGCTGGGGTTATTAATAGCTACCTGCGTGATATTAACACCTTTAGGCAACCGCTGGCGACATGCCAAAGGCGAACGTGATGACGCCAAAAAAGCACGCAATAGCGCAGCTCAAGCACTAAAGACCGCTCAAGATAACTTAACCGAAGCAAATAGTCGCATTAGAGATTTAAATTGCGCGATGGAAGGCTACCCCAGCTTTAATAAACGCATCAGTGATTTTGCCGCTCGCATTGCTAGCTCAGCAATGACAGCAACAGAACAACTACAAAGTTTTTGGCAATTGCATATTATGCCGCCGCGAGTCCAAGTGGAACATCACACACAAGGACTCTGCTATACCACCACAGAATTCCTTCATGACTACTATTGGAGCTGCAGCTACGACCATTGTGGCGAGAATGATAATACCTGCTGTTATGCCTGGGGATGGCACTGGGAAAATGTAAAGCACAGCTACACCCAAGTCACCACAGTTACTAATCATTACAACAATATCCTTAGCGGCGGTGGCGTCAACCAGCCCCCGTTAAACTGCGGCTATTACCCTCGCCAATTTAGCACTAACACGCCGAGCCAATCCCTGGCTCGAGAAACAACGCATAGAAAATCTGGGTCACGTGAATCAGGCCACACATATGTCGATTTCGAGCGCTTTTATGGCTCCAAAACATCAGCCACTTTTAAACTAGACGCCCTAACGCAGAGCCAACCATTTCATACCTCACCCGACCTAGCTGCAACCAGTGCCGCCGCTCAATTAGCCCAAGGCCTATCTGCATTTTTAGCCGCTGCCATCGTGCAGTTTGAAGCTATTGGCCCAGGTTATCCCGCAGTGCAGAAACGCATTGCCGACAGCATTGATGGGCTAAAGCAAAATGTTGCCGCTGCTAACGCAACATTAGTAGCAGCTACTAAAGAATTAGCCGAAAAACAATATGTGTTTGATACCGCCGATGCGCCTTATCAACACGGCCTGAAATTATGGCTACCACTATTATTTTTAGCGCCCTGCGCTGCTGCGGTTGTGACGTATTTTTGCTATAGAGGCGGAGATAGAGCTCAAGAATTCTACATTGAACACCGAGCGCATCGCTTTGTTACAGCACATAAAGAGGACACTTACCGTCCACCCACGCCACCGGCTTATAATCCAGAGGTTTTTACAAGACCTCCACCCACTGCGCCGAGAGACAACGACACTACCGTTGTGAAGGCCAATCCACCTCCATCAGCACCACTTTATGACCCGCTGACTGACGGTAACCAGCAACCCGAGACACCACGATATGCAAATAACGTTTAGTTGTTAGCTGCATACAGAGTGGCGCAGGATAATATATGGATCCCGGTTCGGAGCCGGGATGACAACACTCGTCATTGCGAGCCACGCCGTGGCGCGGCAATCTAAGGATCCGGGAGGCAGATTGCTTCGTCGTAAACTCCTCGCAATGACAGGACGGGATTGCACGTGACCATTGAAATACCTAAAAATTTCGATACAATAACATTATGAACATGTTAGCCGTTTTTAAAGCTTTATCTAACGAGACTCGATTAAAAATTTTACAATGGTTAAAAGAACCTGAGCAAAATTTTTCTCTGAGCACGCCAACTGATGAAAAAGGCGTCACCGTCAGCTTAATTCAACAAAAAGCTGGCTTATCACAATCAACAACGTCCCATTACCTATCACTATTACAAGATGCCAAGTTGATTTCTGCTACACGTTGCGGTCAATGGACCTACTATCGCCGTAATGAAGAGGTTATTGACAAGCTAATCGGCTTCTTGCAAAGGCGACTATGACAGTGGATAATGAAACTATTCTTATGATTGGGTTTGGCTCATGGCAATTCGATTTCGGCAAGTGCTTATTGGTGTTACAGCCTTACTGAGCTTTAGTGTTCAGAGCGCTTTTGCAGAAAATTTAACCCAAGTTTACCGTGACGCCCTGCAAAATGACCCAACCTTTAAACAAGCAGAAGCCAACTGGCTAACGATTAAACAAAACTTACCGATTGCCGAATCATCATTGTTCCCAACCTTTAATCTAACTGCAAATTTAGATAAAAATTACACAAAAACACCCAACATTGGCACAGATGGTTTTTACAGCACCAATAATTTTGGCATGACTATTACTGAACAAGTGTTCGACTTTGCCAACTGGATGCAAATCAGCGGGGCTAAATACCAAGTCAGAGCATCGACTGCCACTTATATGGCCGCCATCCAAAGCTTAATGAACCGCACAGCCGCCGCCTATTTTGAGACACTGAAAGCCGCAGCGAGTTTACGCTTTATTATCGCCAATAAAAACTCAACGTGGCAATTGTATGTACAATCCGAGCAAAAATATAAAGTGGGCTTGATCGCGATTACACCGGTTTATGATGCACAAGCCAAATATGATATTGCGGTTTCGCAAGAAATTGAAGCCCGTAATGAAGTGCATGATCGCTTAGAAGATTTACGCGCCATTACCAGCAAATTTTATACTCACCTTAGCTCACTAGGTAGCAAGCAGGTGCCACTGTTTATTCCGGTACCTAAAAATATCGACAAATGGACCAGCATCGCGACCAAACAAAACTGGGGCATTGTATCAGACAAATACACCTTGCTTTTCCAAAAGCGCCAAATCCAACGAACGGCTGCTGGCAACTACCCAACCCTAGATGCAAATGCCGCTTGGACTAGCACCAATTACAATGCTCAAGGCGTAGACCTAGGTCTCAGTAGTAACAAAGCAGGCACTGTCGCAGGTTTGTCATTAAACTTTCCATTTTTTCAAGGGGGTTTGATTTCCGCAGAAACCCAACAAGAAGAATATAAATACATGAGGGCGAGCGCCACCTTATTGCTCACCTATCGCACGGTGGTTAATGATACACGCCAAGCCTACTTAGGTATTATTGCCGGCATTAGCGGCGTTAAAGCCGACCGTCAATCGGTGATTTCAAACCGTAACTCATTCCGCGCCACACAGGCAGGCTATGCAGTCGGTACTCGTACCATGGTTGACTTACTGCAAGCCTTAACACAGCTCTATAATACTGAGCGTACTTATGTATTGGCTCAGTACGATTACATTATCAACCTGGTATCACTAAAACAAAATGCCGGTACACTCTCGACCAAAGATCTGGCTAAAATTAATTCGTGGTTAATACAGCGTGAAAAACTAGTAAGTAAAAAATTCACTAACACCTATACACCTGATAACCCACCACCAAACCTTAAACTACAAGGCCAATCAGACGACCTGGCCCCCGCACCCACTGCACCACAAGCAAGGCCTTATGGTGATGGACCACGCACAGGTGATATGCCGCGGCTAAATAATACAGACACTTCCAGTCGCGACGTCAAACGCGACCATTATGGTGTGCAACTCTATGCCAGCAATAGTCGCCACTCAGCACAATCTTTTGTTGTCACCAATGGCTTAGTCGGCAAGGCAAAAATCATGCGCAGCCATGCCAAAAAGAAACCAGCATACAAAGTTATGATGGGGAACTATAAAACCTTTGCCAAAGCCAATAAAGCACGCCGCAGCCTACCGAAGTCATTACAAAAAATGCACCCATGGGTAAGCCATATCCGTGCTAAACAACATCGTATTGTTGCCACTGCAGCTAAAACTAAATCACCGAGAACTACCTACACTGTTAAACCTGTGGCCAAGAAACAGAACATTGCCTCTACCACCAAAAAAGCTAAAGTATTGGCTAAAGCGGCAGCCTTACCTGCACCTAAAGCTTCAGTGAAAGCAAAACCAAAAACATCAACACACCACGTTAAAACAGCCGCGACGCATCAGAAACAAGCGAATAAAAATAAGTCCGCGACAAGCGTGAAGCCTAAACCAGCGGTGAAAACAAAACCAATACAAACAGCCATGAGAATGGATTCCGGGTCTACGCCCGGAATGACAAGGTTGAAGCCAAAAATGACAACGCTGAAACCCAAAGTGACAGCGGCGAAGCCTGAAATAAAAGCGGCGAAAGCCAAAGTGACAGCGGCGAAGCCTAACAGAACAAATGCTGCGCCAGCGGCAGACTTGCAGTTACCTAGACCTTCTTAATCAAACTATCGATTTGCTGTAAGTGCCGCTCCAATGCTCCTTGATTTGACAAAATCACCTGCTGCCCGCGTTGTCCCATTTGATGACACAACTCAGCATCGTCTAGCAACTGCTTACATTGAGCTACACGCTCTTCATGGTTATGTGAAATCAACACAGCATCCGCTTGCTTTAACATATCGCGCACCGCAATAAAGTTATGCAACACATGACCAGTCATCACTGGGATACCTAAAATCGCTGGCTCAATTAAATTATGCCCACCCGTAGTGCCTATACTACCGGCAACAAATGCCATATCACTGGCGGATAAAAATAATTTCATCTCACCCAAGGTATCGCCCAAAAAGATATCAGTATCTTCTGTCACCGCATCATCAAGACTGCGACGTTTGGTATTAAAACCAGCGTCCTTACACATCTTAAACACACGATCAAAACGATCCGTATGGCGCGGCACTAATACCAACAACAAATCATTGTAGCCTTGTTGTTTAAGCTCACGAAACATGGCGAGCACATGCTCTTCTTCACCTTCATGCGTGCTGGCCACGGCCAGTACCTTGCGACTATCACCACCCCATGATTGGCGTAGCTGTTGTCCTTTCTGTAATAATTCATCAGGCACGGTGATATCAAACTTAATATTACCAGCCACGTTTAAATTCTTTTTTGGCAAGCCTAAGCCAACAAAGCGCTGACCATCCGCTTCACTTTGCGCTGCCACCACAGAAAAGCAACTCAGCATTTGATTGGCCAACCCACCAATGCGTGCATAGCCATCAGCTGAGCGCTGTGACAGACGCGCATTCGCCAACATCAATGGAATATTACGCTTCTTTATATAGTGCAATAAATTTGGCCACCATTCGGTTTCCATAATAATCGCCATCGCAGGATTCATATGGGACAAAAAGCGATTCACCACTGACGGCAAATCATAGGGTGTGTAAATATGCACCACATCCTTGCCGAAATGTTTTAACACCTGCTCTGAACCAGTCGGCGTCGTCGTCGTGACCACGAGCGTCATTTGTGGATAACGTTTACGCAATTGCTTAATCATTGGCAATGCCGCCATAAATTCACCCACCGAAACGGCGTGTAGCCATATACTCTGCTTCACCGGTGGGAAATCATAACGCGCAAAACGCTCTCCCCAACGGTAGCGATAAGCCGGCAAGTTGCGTGAACGCAATAACAACCGCAGCATAATAAATGGCACGGCAACATATAATAATAAAGAGTAAATTTTTCGCATGGGCGCGATTATATCCGCTCTTCACCTGAAATTGTACCCTCTTCGAAAACCTGATAGCCTAACAGCAACAATACGAGGGCAGCATTATGAAAAAATTCTTAATATTCAAGACAATGGTAACCCCTGTGATATTACAAATTATTTTTTGGCTAGGCGTCATTGCAGCTGTTGTGTTTGGCTTAATCGATATCATTCTCAATCATCGCTATCTCATAGGCGTACAACTGGTCATCCTGGGGCCTATAGGCTTACGTATTTTAATCGAGATACTGCTTATTCCTTTTCGAATTAACGATAAATTAGATGCTATCATTCAACATAAGTCGTCAGTCGTGTAGAATGGCCGACCCAATTGATTTAGCACAGAGACACTATGGCAGCAAAAAAAACACAATCTTCCGGTTACTCTTCTGATGCCATTGAGGTATTAACGGGTCTTGACCCAGTAAGACGTCGCCCTGGCATGTATACCGACACCACTCGCCCCAATCACCTGGCACGCGAAGCCATCGACAACAGTGTCGATGAAGCTGTTGCAGGTCATTGTAAACAAATTGACATCACACTCTACAAAGATGGCTCAATGGAAGTGGTCGATGATGGTCGCGGTATGCCAGTGGACATTCATCCAGAGCATAAATTATCAGGTGTTGAATTAATTCTCACCCGCTTACATGCTGGCGGTAAATTCTCTAATAAGAACTATAAATTTTCCGGTGGCTTACACGGCGTTGGTATTTCTGTGGTCAATGCGCTATCAACTGAGCTGGTCGCTGAAATTAAAAAAGATGGCAGTCACTATCAAATGACATTTGCTAACGGTGACCGCAAAACCAAATTAAAAAAACTCGGCACAGTAGGCAAACGTGAAACCGGTACCAGCATTCGCTTTAAACCTGATCCAAAATATTTTGACTCTCCTAAGTTTGCCGTAAATGCATTAAAGCATACGCTTCGCGCCAAAGCCGTATTATGCCCCGGCCTTCGCGTAACCTTTTATGAAGAAGCCACTAAAAAGAAAACCGAATGGTATTATGAAGATGGCTTAAAAGATTACATTATCACCAGCCTACAAGACTACGAAATCTTACCAACTGTGCCATTAGTCGGATCTTTCCAAGCCGCTACTGAAGAAGCTGACTGGGCTATTACTTGGTTAGCAGAACAAAAGCCCATTATTGCTGAGAGCTACGTAAACTTAATCCCTACATTGCAAGGTGGTACACATGTTAATGGTTTGCGTACTGGCCTGTGCGATGCCATGCGTGAGTTCTGTGAAATTCATAAATTGATTCCACGGGGCGTTAAAATCAGCGCCGAAGATATTTGGGACCAATGTAATTACGTGTTATCCGTAAAAATGCAAGAACCACAATTTTCAGGACAAACTAAAGAACGCCTATCTTCGCGCCAATGTGCAAGCTTCGTATCCGGCGTCGTAAAAGATGAGTTTAGTTTGTGGCTCAATCACAATGTAGAAGTAGCAACTACATTGGCTGAAATGGTAATTCAAAATGCACAGAGCCGCTTAAAGTCCAGCAAGAAAATTTCGCGCAAAAAAATCACCGCGGGACCCGCATTACCAGGGAAATTATCTGATTGCAGCCAACAAAACCCTGACAGCAGTGAAATATTTTTTGTTGAGGGTGACTCTGCTGGTGGTTCAGCTAAGCAAGCACGTGATAGAACTTTCCAAGCGATTATGCCTCTACGCGGTAAAATTCTTAATACTTGGGAAGTCGATCCTGAACAAGTATTAGCTTCACAAGAAGTGCATGATATCGCTATTGCCATGGGTGTAGACCCTGGCAGTGAAGACATTAGCGGCTTGCGTTACGGCAAAATTTGCATCTTAGCGGATGCTGATTCCGATGGTAATCACATCGCCACTTTATTATGTGCGTTATTTTACAAACACTTTGCACCAGTGGTTGCAGCTGGACACATCTATGTTGCAATGCCACCGTTATATCGCATCGACGCTGGGAAATCGGTTTATTACGCGTTAGATGATGAAGAACGCCAAGGTGTTATCGATCGCATAACTGCAGAAAACAAGCGCGCTAAAATTAATATTCAACGCTTTAAAGGCTTGGGTGAAATGAACCCAATGCAATTGCGCGAAACCACCATGAATCCTGATACTCGCCGCTTAGTACAACTGCAGATTGGCAGCGGCAGTAATTCTGAAAAAGTCATGGATATGCTGTTAGCGAAAAAACGCGCGAAAGACCGTAAAAAATGGCTCGAAACAAAAGGCGACCTCGCTGAATTATAAGGACCCCACATGCATCACAAGCAAAAATTTATTGATAGCGTCAACGATGCCAAAACGCGCATCAAAGAAACCGATATAAACCACGTTAAAGCCTGGCTTGATCAGGATGATGATATGCTGCTGATAGATGTGCGTGAACGCATTGAGTGGGACAATGGACACCTACCTAATGCCATATACCTTGGCAAAGGCATTTTGGAACGCGACATCGAAACCATGGTACCTGACAGTGCCGCTAAACTCGTACTGTATTGTGGTGGCGGTTATCGTTCAGCGCTGGCTGCCGATAGCCTACAAAAAATGGGTTACACCAATGTAATATCAATGGATGGCGGTTACCGACATTGGACGGAAGCCAACTATCCAACCGAAAATGACTAACATGAAACCAAGCACGCGACTACCCAATATTTATTTGATCGGTCCCATGGGGGCTGGAAAAACCAGTGTCGGTCGTCGCCTTGCTAAACTCAGTCAATTACAATATATCGATACCGACGATGAAGTATGCGCACGCAGTGGCGTTGATATCAACTGGATTTTTGAAGTCGAAGGCGAATCAGGTTTTCGCAAACGCGAAGCTGCACTAATAGTGGAGCTAAGTCAACGTAACAATTTATTGGTATCGACTGGTGGTGGCAGCATCATGGATGCCGACAGTCGCAAGCATTTAAGAAACACTGGCGTCGTAGTCTACTTGCAAGTCAGCTTTGAACAGCAATTTGATCGCACACAGCAACGTCGCGGCACTCGACCCATGCTAGAATCCGGTGAATCATTTCGCGAAAATCTAGAAAGCCTAAATAGCGAACGTGAACCGCTGTATCAGTCTATCGCTCACCTCAGTTATTTAACCGATAAATTCGACCCATCCGCACTAGCAAAAAAAATCTATAACGATGTACAGCAGCTTAACGAAAAAGAATCATGAACACTTCGCCGCCACATTGCGAACACCACTTACTGCAACAGCGCACATATTTTCAACCACACCAGCACCACAGCGCTTATCTAATCATTAGTAATGAAACCGTAGCGCCACTGTATCTTGACACAGTATTAGCACAGCTACCTGCTAATTGTACGCATCACATTATATTACCCGATGGCGAAGCCTATAAAGATATCAACAGCTACCAACACATTATCGATTTTCTGATTCAGCACAAGTTTGATCGCGACAGTTGCTTGGTCACACTGGGCGGCGGCGTGATGACTGATCTCGGCGGCTTTGTTGCCGCAACGTATTTACGCGGCATCCACCTAATCAATATTCCCACCAGTTTATTAGCACAAGTCGATGCATCCATTGGCGGCAAAACAGCTATCAATCATCACACCGCTAAAAATCTAATAGGTGCATTTTATGCAGCGGATGCCGTGTTAATTGATACAGCCTGCTTAGCAACATTAAATCAACGTCAATTTAATAACGGTATGGCCGAAGTAATTAAAGCCGCGTGCATTAAAGACGCAGAATTTTTTAGTTGGCTAATTGAAAACCAACAAGCAATAAAACAGCAGCAAGCTGATGCAATTCAGCACATGATTGACCGAGCTTTACAAATCAAACAGCGCATAGTCGATGCCGATCCTTATGAAAAAGGTGAACGACGCCTATTAAACTTTGGGCACACACTGGGTCACGCTATCGAAAAAACTTCCAACTACGAGTTACTACACGGTGAAGCCGTCAGCATTGGCATGATGATGGCAGCAGATATCTCGCAACAACAAAGTCATTTCCCCTTACAACACTATAAACAGCTCCAGCAATTACTCACTAACTGGCAATTACCAACCGCATTACCCGCCAACATTGAATTAACACAGCTCATGCAGTCCTTAAAGCACGATAAAAAATCCAGCAATGGCCACATAAAAATGATACTATTGGAAAAAATTGGGCAGGCCAAATGGCAAGAATTTACTGTAGGAGAGATACTTGCACAACTCTGATTATTTTCCATCGATGAATCAATCATCACACATTCAACGCATGGTCAATTTTTTGCAAGAGACTGAACAACTATTGTTGATCTTGGGTGAACATGGCACAGGCAAGTCTAGCTTATTGAAACACTTCGGCGAACTCGGTCGCTTACCTGCCAACACCATTGAGTTGAAAGGCAAAGCCAATCTGCAACCATTTAAATTAACCAAAGCTATTTGCAAGCAATGGCACCTTAAAATAAAAGCTGGACAAGCTTTCAGTCAACAACAATTAGACGACATTTTAGTTGCCATGAAGAAATACCACCAGGCCGGCTTAATTATTATTGATGCAGCACACTTGCTGCCTATCGCTACACTCGCCGCCTTAATGCACATCTGCTTAAACCAACAGGCGCATCAGATTGTATTACGCATTATATTAGTTGGTGAACCAAGCTTAGAAAATACCTTAAGCAACTTACACCATCCGAATATTATTATTCCTAAAATTGAGTTAGGCCCATTAACAAAAACCGAAACGTTAGCGTTTGTTGAGCACACTTTAGATAAGATGGGTGTAGGCAAGCAGCATCATTTAGATGATGCGCAAGTAGATCAAATTTTTCAACAATCGCGTGGCATACCGGCCAATATCAATAAAGCGTTAACACCTTACTTACGCAATAAATCACATTCGACATCTGAAATCACACAACAACTGCAGGCGAATACGTATACGGAAGATAAAGGCAATTGGTTACAACGCCACTGGATTAAAGTCGCTAGCCTTGCGATGCTAAGCTTTGCATTTATCGGTATGCACCAATATCAAAAACGCATGAATGCCATGAATAACTTAGTGCTAAGCAAGCCAACACCCACATTACCTAAGCATCACAGTGCTTTGCCAGCATTGGCACACTACACACCGCTTTCACACACATCGCAACCAACAGAAGCTAAAAAAGCAGCGCTTTCTCTACCATCTCAACCGATCGCCGTCAAAAAACTCGTGCAAGCTGCTACAACCCCCATCGCACCAGCCGTACCGTCAATCGCTAAACCAGCAGCAATATTAGCAGCGACAACTGCACCTGTTATTAAAACCAAGCAACCACTAATTGAAACAACACCAATAGTTAAAGCCCCCCATCCTCTTCTTGCTACCATAAAAACAAAGGTAGTAGCAGCAGCTCCTATTGCTGCGATAAAAACTAAGCCTGCTACTAAAATCACCACGCCTGCCGCCATAACAAAGCCAACACCGGCGTTAGCAGCAACTAAACATACCACTCCGCATTATGTGATTCAGTTAATGGGAAATTACACAAAGGCATCATTGCAAAGAGCACAAACAAAACTCGCAGCACAAACCACTATTCGTAAACAACAGCGCAATGGTAAAGACTGGTTTATTTTAACCTATGGCGCTTATGATACCTCGAAACAAGCACACCATGCGTTAAAGCAACTGCCGGCCGAGCTGAAAGCCAACCATCCGTGGATTAAACCACTGCATTAAAGCCTTCGCATTAATAGCACTGGCGCTATCTCAATGTTTACATGAGTTATTCATGTAATTAATTACGAGTTATCTGTATTAATAATACAAATCACATTTGTATTTTTCTGTGCTAATGTGCTTTCACTATGAACATAATATCACTTGCAGAAGCTCGGGAACGCGGATTACGAATCAAAGAAGCACGCATATTTGCCGGCTTTAAGTCAGCACGTGCTTTCTGTGAACGTCACACCGATGTTGCCCTATCAACACTCAAAGCCTGGGAATCAGGCAAACACTATATATTAACGCCCAAAGGGGCCTACTTGATTTCAATGGCACTAAAACAGCATCATGTTGAAGTGGGTATTGAATGGTTACTTGATGGCAAGGGTCTTGGTCCTACTCTGGATGGTGTCAGCAGTCATACAGCCATGATGGATAGCGAATCATTACTAGCAACACTGCTGGAACAACACAGCGAACAAATCCCCTGCGAACTCAATCAATTCCTACAATCCAGCCCCAATGCCGTGCACTATCAAATGCCTGACAACAGCATGCAACCTGCTTTTGCAAAAGGCGATTGGTTATGTGGCTTTTGGATTTCACCCGATGACTTTGGCGTACTCAATCGTTGTTATGCTTTAGTCGAACAAGCTGATGGCACAGTCGTCTGTCGCTATATGCTCGATAACCATAACAACACGGTTCATGTGCAAACCATGCGTGCCACTGACCCGGTTTATATCAATGCTACGCGCTTAGCGATGATTACACGCAATTATCGCAACGTTGAGTCTATTGTTAAGCAACCAGCAGAGATTTAGCTCTTCGCTTGTCATTTCCGCAAGTACCATATCTGTCATTCCCACAAGTACCATACCTGTCATTCCCGCAAGTACCATAACTGTCATTCCCACAAGTACCATAACTGTCATTCCCACAAGTACCATAACTGTCATTCCCGCGAAAGCGGGAATCCATTTATTATATAGATCCCTGGTCGTAACCAGGGATGACAGCGTCAAACATGGGGTGGCTAATCAAATATTTTACGGTTAAATAATATCAACACCACACCTAGCGCAGAAAACACTACCTCAATCCAATACAGTTGCGTTAAGCTCATCCAGTGGTGACCAAAATCCACCAAACAGTATATCGTCAATATTATGGCACCGGATAAGCAGTTAAATGTTGCTTGCACCCGCCCCTGAAAATCAAGATCTGTCAGCTCTTGTGCCTTTGTCATAATCAATGGCCATACGGCTAAGGCATAACCAATAATTAAATTAAGCTCTTCCGCAATGATAATACTGCGATTAAAACTAAACACAGAAAATGCAGCAGCCAACACAATTAATAGCACCATAATTAAACGCAGCAAGCCAAACTTTTCTGCAATCCACGGCACAGTAAAGCCACCGATAATCACACCCGCTGACAAAGCAGCTTCGATCACACCGAACTCAGAAACATTCGCCTTTAAAACATTCGAAGCAAATGGCGCAATCAAAATCGGCACGGTCATAAAAGCAACCATCACCAATAGCTGAATAGTGTAAATCACGATTAATGACCTACGCTTAGCCACATAAGTAAAACCTGAGCGCATATCTGCCAAAATGCTTTTTACTGACAGCGGGCTTTTATTGATTGATTCCCTATGGTCAACCCGCATAGCAATCGACAATAATCCCGCTATTACAAAGAAGAAGCCATCTACTATTAATGTGCCTGCCATTGATACCAAAGCAATCACGAAGCCTGCAGCTGCCATGCCAATGACATTACCAATTTCATAGGCAATATCAACAGTAGCATTTGCAATCAGCAGTTGCTTTTCCGAAACAATTTCACGGATCAACGCCATAATCACTGGCAGCACTAAACTAAATACCACCCCCTGCAACAATGACAAAAGATACAGGCCATATAATGACGGATGGTAATACTCATAAAAACCAAACACGATTAATAACAGTGCACGTGCAAAATTCGTTATCACAAATAACGGCTTGCGTGGATAACGATCCACTATCACACCAGCGAATGGGCCTAATATAACGGTAGGCAACCAAAAGCAAAACATGACGATCGTCACAGACGTAATGGAATTATGCAGCTGCAACACCAGCCATGTCATGGCAATATAACTTAAACCATTACCGAGCATGGCAATCACACAGCCGAGCACATACAGGCGAAACGGCTGTATTTTAAATAAGGCTAAACGTTGCTGCAGATGTGACATGATCACGGACCTAATGAATTTCGAAAAGGGAATCTATTCTACGCTTCTAAATCAGTCTGTCAATAAGCAGGGCTTAATGCTACGCTTTCCACTTGGCAATAGAACATTGGCCTCGCGTCGTCGATACCGACACTTTCACTTTGGCAATACGCTTAGCAGCTAAATCGGCCTTATCTTCCGTTAGCTGATCAACAAACCATTGCGCCAAACACTCTGAAGTGGTGTTTTTAATCGGTAACAAAACGCATTCTTTTTTCAAAAACAGCATCTTATCTTGCTGGAACTGCACCGCATAATACTCTCCCTCTTCACTTATTTTCAAATAAGGCGACTGCTCCGGCAATAGCATGTATTCATTCAATGACCGACAGATCGCCAACACTTGCTTGCGCGTTATGCTGTAATCATAGGTAATGCCTGAATCATCCATTGCAGCCTTTATATAGGTGTGCACTTGGTAATTATGGCCATGCAAGCGCTCACGCTCTTCGGCATTGAAAATCGTAAAGTGTGCCGCAGAAAATTTCATATCTTCGCGGTATAGCTCAATAGTGGAGTAGCTTAGTGTGTCGTCTCTCGCTGACATTCCAATTCCTCTTGTGTGATCATATTGACATCAACGGCCAAACGATGCACAACAGACACTTTTACTTCACCATTTAACGCATCTGGTTTCGATAAAGTAATTTCAGCGTCCATAATTTGCCAACGCTGATACAGGTAATCTGCTACCCATTTAGCCAAAGTTTCCAGCAATTGAAAGCGTCGTCCTTCGACCAAACCCTGTAAATCGTTAACAATCACTTCATAGTCAATCGCGTCTTTGAGCTGATCACTAGCTGCAGCCGGCTCAATATCCATCGCAATCGCCAAATCAAGAATGATGGTTTGCAAATTTTCCTGCTCATACTCATGCGTACCGATGTACACAGCAAGCGCTAACTGATTGATTATTAAGGTATCCATGTCATTCCATTTGCTTGTTTAGACAAGCTAAGTAAAACGCATTTCGCCCCCAACTGCAACTGTGGTTTGAAAGTGATTGTTCATGATACACTAATTAGGATATCGACACGCTTACGGAATTTACATGAAATTTTGGACTTCACGCCTTCTTGTCATCTGCCTCGCCGCCCTATGCACCCACAGCTTTGCACAACCTAGCCGCTTTCAAATTAAGCGCATCATCAATAGCGCCCTAAAACAAAGCAAGCAACCTATTTTCACAGGCATCGTAATTCAATCGATGAAAACTGGCAAAATTCTCTACCAAAAAAACGCCAACAATCACTTTATGCCAGCTAGCACATTAAAGCTCGTCACAGCCACCGCCGCCTTAGAATACTTAAAACCCAATTATCGCTATAACACCTGGCTACTAACTGATGCGCATCAAATCAAAGGTCCGATTTTAAAAGGGAACTTATGGGTTAAGTTTGAAGGCGACCCATCACTCAAGCGCCAACAGCTCAATGAGCTACTAGCCAAACTTAAGCAGCAAGGCATTACTCGTATTGATGGACACGTATACGTTGATAGCAGCGCATATGATAACGTAAAGTATGCCCCCGGCTGGATTTGGGATGACTTAAGCTATGCCTATGCCGCCCCCACTAGCGCTGTTGTACTCAACAAAAACAAATTTTTATTAAAAATAACGCCAGCAAAAGCAATTGGGCAAAAAGTAAAATTCAACGCTAAAAATATGCCGTCTGGTATCATACATTACAACAACCAACTGGTTACTGTTAATCAAGTAAAAGACTGCCCGGTTGCCATTTATAACAACCAAAATAATGGCTACCTCATCAAAGGCTGCTTTCAGAAAAACTGGGGCGCGCAACATCGCCTATTAGCTGTAACAGATCCAGTGTTATATGCACGCCAGCTGATTAAACAACAATTACGCGAATTAAAAATTCGCTACACAGGCCGAGTCGGCAATATACCTGCACCAAAAAACAGCTTAGAAATTGCCGTACATGCTTCGCCGCCATTGAGCCAACTGGCCATTAAGATGCTAAAAAAATCCGACAACCTAATTGCCGATGCTTTTCTAAAAACCATGGGGCAACGCTACTACAAAACCCAAGGCACATGGCAAAACGGTGTAAAAGCCATGCAAAAAATCTTAGCGCCAATCACCGGCATCAACTTTAAACGCACACTGATTACTGATGGTGCGGGACTATCAAGGTATAATTTAATCACCCCCATGCAATTGGCCAAGCTATTAAACTTTGCCTATCATGACCTAGAAATTGAACCTGAGCTTTTGGCTGCTATGCCAATTGCCGGCAAAGACGGCACATTGGAATACCGTATGCGCTCACTGAAGCACCCACGAAATGTACGCGGCAAAACCGGAACAATGAGTGGCGTTAGCGGACTCGCTGGTTACTTGACCACCACGCATAAAGATGTATTATCCTACGTCATTATGATTAATAATTTTGTAGGCAAAGTCCGTGAATATCGAAAAATTGAAGACCGCATTTGCATTGCACTTACCGGGCAGAAAGTCTCAAAAGGTTGAGCCATGACACATTATGCTGTCATAGGTCAACCGGTGGCACATAGCTTATCACCACAACTGCACCAGCAATTTGCACAAGCAGCGAATGAAATCATCCACTACAGTAAACTCAGTTGCGCACCACAGGATTTTAATGCTTGCATACAAGCATTCAAAAACAGCGGCGGCAAAGGGTTAAGCGTCACACTGCCGTTTAAACATTTGGCCGCTGAGGTGGCAGATCATATTGATGACATGGTAAAGCTCACCGGTGTTGCTAATGGCATAAAGTTCAGCGCTAACGGCATTGAAGCCACTAACAGTGATGGCCCTGGTTTAGTAAACGATTTATTAGCAAAGGGTGTAACACTAAAGAACCAACGTATCTTAATCATTGGCGCTGGCGGTGCCGCACAAGGCATTATCCCAGCACTCGCGGAGCAACAACCACAAAGTATTTACATTACCAATCGAACGATGGAAAAAGCAGAACAACTTGCCAACCAATTTAACAACTTAGCCAATATTCAAACCCTCAACACAACTGAGCACAGCGCATATAACTTAATCATTAACGCCAGCAGTGCAGGCCACCGCCAACAACTGCCACCACTTAAAACAGAATGGATAAATGAAAACACCATTGCTTATGACTTGAGTTATGGCCCTGCAGCTCAACCCTTCTTGCAACGCTGCCAGCAATTACACTGTGCAAATACATATGATGGCTTAGGTATGCTACATGAATCAGCAAAACTATTATTTGATTGGTGGCATTAATCGTCTTTTTTAGGCTTGGTGTCTTTAGGGGTAACACCCACTTGCAGCTTTGCTTTGTTGAAAGAAAATGCTGGTTGCGGTGAAGCAGCATAATCCGTTGTTGATTTTGAATCTTGCTTAGATTTTAAAGCTCTTCTTTCTTTATTACGACGTCTTTCTTCTCCCTTTCTCCTTTCCTCTTCCAGCATTTTTTCTTCAGCCGCTAGCTTCTTCCTTGCCGCTTTATGCTCTTCTTCAAGCTGCTTTGCCTTTGAGCTTTTTTCGTTCGCTTGCTTTCTTTGAGGCGGCTCTTTTCTTTCAGGCGGTAAATTATTGCTAGTGCTTGGGCGTTTTTTTGGTTTTTTTGGTTTTTTTGGCTTAGCTAAATTACTCACTGCATCAACAGCTTTTGAAATAAAAGAAGCATTCTCATCATCATCGTCATCATCTTGATTAATCTGCTTAACCTCAGCCACACCAGGGTACATCCGCATTTTAATTATTTTACCTTTAGCCAATTCAAAAAAATAAGCTATCGATGTATATCGCTCCGATTCTTCATCCACAGAAACCGCTTTAGCATTAATGACTACAGCTATTTTATTACCCGACACAATTAAATCATGCAACGAGTATTTATTACTGGCTAAGTTCTTAGCAAGGTAATCAACACCGTTATAAATATCACGAATCGTTAATGGCACTTGGTCAACAAAACCCGTTAAGCTGGCCGCATAAAATGTGGGAATCTTGGATTTATCACGCTTTTCCCATACAAAATGAAATAAAGCACGAATAAATTGACGAGCCTGCTCTTCATTCATTATTATGGGTCTCCGGTTATCTTATAGACATAACATGAAATATAACCCATAACCCACTAATTGCCTAGCACTGATAGGAGCGAACATGAGCTTACCCGCATATAATGCCATAAACATTGAAACCATACCGCAACAGCTTGAAAAATTGCTAGAAAATAATAAACAGTCAATCAATGAGTTACTAAAAAATCAGTCGTTTAACTGGCAAACGTTAATGCAGCCGATGGAAAGCTTAGATGATCAGCTACACCACTTTTGGTCTCCAGTGAGCCACCTGCAATCAGTGATGGAAACCGAGACATTACGTGAAAAATACCAAGCCTGTTTAGCGCCGCTCACACAATACTCCAGCGAATTAGCGCACAATAAAAAACTGTTTGAAGCTGTGCAGTCGATTGCGGATAGCGCCGAGTTTGATAGCCTTTCGCTCGCACAACAAAAAACCATAAAAAACCAATTGCGTGATTTTAAATTAGCCGGTGTTGCACTAAGTGATGACGACAAGAAAAAATTTGTTGAGCTTAGTCAAAGCCTATCTGAACTGTGCAATAAATTCTCTAATCATGTTTTGGATGCTACACATGGCTGGAACTATCACACTGAAGACAAGAATGAATTAACCGGCTTACCCGAACATGCCCTGCTTGCCGCACAACAAGCCGCTAAGGATGATAATAAAACCGGTTATTTATTTACGCTTGATGCCCCTGTGTACATCGCCATTATGACGCATGCTAATAACCGCGAATTACGTGAAAAATTCTATCAAGCCTATGTCACTCGTGCTTCGGATCAAGGCCCATGTGCAGGCCAATGGGACAATAGCGAAATCATGCATGAGATCTTGCAAACGCGATCGGAACTTGCGCAGCTGCTTGGGTTTAAAACTTATGCGCACTACTCGCTAGCCACCAAGATGGTTGACAATTCTCAACAAGTCCTCGATTTCTTACATCACTTAGTTGATCAAGCACACACTAAAGCTAAAAAAGAAATGCTGGAACTACAAACTTTTGCTAAATCAATTGGCTTTGAAGAAAAACTACAGCCCTGGGATATTAGTTACTACTCTGAAAAAATGCGCGAAGCAAAATATGACATCTCACAAGAACAATTGCGCCCCTACTTTCCTTTGCCGCATGTATTGCAAGGTCTATTCGCGATTTTGAAAAAACTATACGGCATAACCGTTGAAGCCAATGACGAACTGGAAACATGGCATCCAGATGTTAAAGTCTTTACGTTATTCGACCAGCAGCACAAGCCAATCGCTTATTGTTATATGGACTTTTATGCACGCCAACATAAACGCGGTGGCGCGTGGATGGACGAATGCCAAATTCGTCGCACACTGGATGACCAATCGCTTCAGTTACCCGCCGCTTATTTAACGTGTAATTTTCAGGCGCCAGTTGGCGACGCCCCTGCCTTATTAACACATAATGATGTCGTAACTTTATTCCACGAATTTGGTCATTGCTTACAGCATATGCTTACCAAAATGAGCATTGCCGATGTATCAGGTATTAACGGTGTTCCATGGGATGCGGTGGAATTACCCAGCCAATTTATGGAAAACTGGGCGTGGCAAAAACAAGGCCTTGATTTAATTGCGCAGCATTACAAAACCGGCGAGCCTTTACCGCAAGATTTATTTGACAAAATGCTCGCTGCAAAAAATTTCCATGCGGCGATGGGCTTAGTTAGGCAATTGGAATTTGCATTATTCGATTTTCGCTTGCACTTAGAATTTGATTCGAATAAAAAAAATCAAATTCAACAAGTGATAGACGAAGTCAGAGCACAAGTAAGCGTCACCCCCGCGGTTGATTACAATCGCTTTCAACATGGGTTTAGCCATATATTTGCAGGTGGATATGCCGCCGGCTATTACAGCTACCTATGGGCTGAAGTCATGGCGGCTGATGCATTTTCTTTATTTGAACAAAACGGCATCTTCCATACAGATACAGCCACGCACTTTAAACAATGCATTCTAGAAACCGGTGGCTCAGAAGAGCCGCTGGAATTATTTACTCGTTTTCGTGGACGCGAACCGCAGGTGGATGCTTTATTAAAACAAAACGGCATCATTGCCTAAGGAGTCATCATGAGCCAAGATCAATTAAAACAAATGGCAGCTGAGGCCGCGATTCAATATATTCAGCACGATGATATCGTTGGCGTTGGCACGGGATCAACGGTTAACTTCTTTATTG
The DNA here is from genome assembly GCA_029210045.1 of Coxiellaceae bacterium. Classification (GTDB taxonomy): domain Bacteria; phylum Pseudomonadota; class Gammaproteobacteria; order Coxiellales; family Coxiellaceae; genus JARGNX01. Next base: position 36,078 of record JARGNX010000003.1, on the reverse strand, counting down.
AAGCACTTGCGACAATCAAACATAAAATTGAAGGTGCCGTTGCTAGCTCCGACGCAACAGAAGCCTTACTAAAACAACATCACATACCGGTCATGAGCCTAAATAGCGTAAACCGCTTACCCATCTACATAGACGGTGCTGATGAATTTAATCAACACGGTTATATGATCAAAGGTGGTGGCGGCGCACTAACCCGCGAAAAAATTACCGCCGCAGTGAGTGAAAAATTTGTTTGTATAGTGGATGCATCAAAACAAGTGGATGTATTAGGCAAATTCCCTTTGCCGATTGAAGTTATCCCCATGGCACGCAGTTATGTTGCTCGCCAATTAGTAAAACTCGGCGCCAACCCGGTTTATCGTGAAGGCTTTACTACCGACAATGGCAATGTAATCCTCGATGCCTATGATATGAATTTGGTTAATCCGGTTGAGATGGAAAACCAATTAAATAATATCGTTGGTGTAGTGACCAATGGTTTATTTGCCGCACGCGGTGCGAATGTTATTTTGCTGGCCCAGGATGGAGAGGTACAGACAATTAAACCGTCAATATAGCGCGATTATACTGTATTAGCAGCGACATCAAAGCGCACAGCGTACTGCCTTGTCATTCCTGGCTTGACCAGGAATCCATACAGCGCAACGCGCTGTCTTGATCGCTTCGCGATCAATGGATCCCGGCTCAGGGCCGGGATGACAAAACACCGCAGCTCGCTTCTCTCGGCTAAGCATTGGACTGGCAAGAAAAGATGAGATGACAAAATGCCGCTGCTCACTTCTCCTGCCAGTCCAATAGAAATTAAGGCTTGATCTTCCAACTAGTCCGCGTATAATTTCCGACCATTGCTGTTCACATGGTGATCAGTTTTCATAAGGAGAAAAAGTATGCTCGTACTCACACGCTCGGTCGGAGATCGCTTGATCATCGGTGATGACGCGGAAATCACTTTGAATGTGTTAGACATTCGAGGCAACCAGGTACGTATTGGTATTAATGCACCAAAAACTGTTCCAGTACATCGCGAAGAGATTTATCAAAAAATCAAAAACGCTGATGCTGAAAAAGCAGCGGCTGAAGCCCCTGAAGCTGAAGCGACTACCGCAGAATAATGTCCGCCTGTTGCAGTGACTGATGCGCATTGAGGAAATCAGTCACGGCCTGGCGGCGTTTGCCTGGCATTTGCAACTCAGTTACCGCCAATACCCCATCACCCGTAGCAATATGCATCGCATCTGCATTGAATGCTAATACGCTGCCTGGTTCTGCTTGATGCTTGCCTTGATCAACGACGTGAGCCTGCCAAAGACGCAGGCGCTCTTCGTTTAGGTGGGTATATGCCACTGGCCAAGGGTTATAAGCGCGCACTTGACGGCTGATATGCTCTGCTGAATCTTGCCAATCAATAAGCGCGTGTTGTTTCTTAATCTTACCGGCATGGCTTGAAGCATTATCATCTTGAGGTGTTGCATTGGCTTGCAACGTGGGGAGATCCTGCAAACTGTCGAGCAATGCATCAGCTCCGATTTGCGCCAAACGTTCAGTCAGATCGCCAGCAGATTCATTATCTCCAATCGCCGTTTTGCTAATCAACAGCATATCACCGGTATCCAAACCAACATCCATTTGCATGATGGTCACTCCGGTTTCTTTATCTCCGGCTAGGATCGCTGCTTGAATCGGTGCTGCTCCACGCCATTGTGGCAAAATAGATGCGTGAACATTTACGCAACCTAATGTTGGTAGCGATAAAACAGCTTGCGGCAAAATCAAACCGTAGGCAGCAACCACCAACAAATCTAACTGCAAGTCCGCCATTAGTTGCTGTGCTTCACTATCACGCAATGACTGCGGTTGATAAACCACAATACCGTGTGACTCAGCGAGCTGTTTGATTGGACTTGGGGTAAGCTTCTTACCTCGACCTGCTGGACGATCAGGCTGAGTCCATACCGCTACGACCTCATGATCAGATGCAATTAATGCTGCCAAACTCGGCACGGCAAATTCAGGGGTACCAGCAAATGCGATTTTCACAATCATTCCTCCAATCAAGCATTATTCATGCTCGCATGATACGTTATCAAGCCCAAAGAATCTAAAAAAAATAATTATGGCGCTGATACTGGCACCCCAGCAGATGCTGCTGGACCTTCGGGCTCGGGCAAGTAAACACGGGCCTCTTTATTGGAAAGGTCATGCCTTTGTACGATGTCGCGCAAGCCGGCATCTCGAATATCACCCAAAGGTACCAGTGCCGTTGATTGTGTTTGAATACAAACTTGCAGTAAATCAATCGCTGCTAAAGCCTGGCTAATATCTCCCCTATAAGGCGCCGCAACCGCACTGTGTCGCATTGCTTTTTGCTTCGCTAGTAACTCTATTCGATAGGACTCTAACGCTAAATATGCAGATGCCTTAGGGTTAGGAATTTCATCAATCATTCTGTTCACCCGCTCCATATAAAGTAAAACCGCACTCGGATGCCATGCTTGTTCTTCAATCATCTTCATTGAATTTTCGGCTAGTGTTTTGAAATAGGGCGGCGACATAGACAAATCAAATGTGGATTCGCCGACATGAAGCATTCGCAGTGATACCAATAACTCAAAGTAGGGTAATTCCGTATAAACTTCTTCTAACTCCGCAGCGTAGTCCATTTCATTTTTTACCACCCAATCCAACTGAAACACTAACGAGTCATAATAAAAATTTGAGCAATCATTCGTTAACGTGCAATTCTGTAATAGACGACATACTAACGCTAAGCTTTGACAAGCTTGACCAAAAGCCACATGTTGCTCTTTACTCGCAGCTGATGCTTCGAACTTTTCAGCCCGTACTGTTACTTCGTAACCGAGCCGATATAAATAATGCGTCTTATCGTATTCATTTTCCCTTAGTACACCACTGGCACCCTCAGCAAGCAATGCAAACATATTAGAGTCACGCACCATAAAACCACAGGCCGCACTTACCGGCCGACTGGTTGAAATCAGGATCGAACTTTGATATGCCCCATCGATATCATTGAGACGCATGCTAAGATTAGGGCAGTCTTTTAAACGAAAGTCATTCTCCATCGGCGCATGTGGCGTTACCTCACCAATTAGTGAATTGATAAAATTTTGAAATTTTCTCGCGAACTCTCCAACCGCTTGTGGTGTAGCCGTTGGCTGTAAGAAAATGGTCAATTGACCACTATCACGATACCGTCTATCAGCAGTATCATCAAAACATGCGTCAAGTACATGCTTAACTGACTTCACTACCGCATGCCCTTGCGCTTCAAATTCAGCACGCATTCCATGTTGAAAAATCCATCGCAATATTTTTGCTTTATGCTTCCTAAACACTTCCTCAGGAAAGTTGGCACGCAACTTATAGTGTTCACCAAGCACTGGCTCGTCATCCACAGTAAAACTATCACCCGGATAGGCATGGGAACGCCAAATATCGACTGAGTATTCCTCTAAACCGGGGACTATTAAATTCGGTGTTGCTACAGGGGGCTTTCTCGACATAACTGCCTTATTGCTTCATTATTATACATGGCTATAATTATATAACCCTAGTATTAAGGTATCATTAGCAGCGAGGGCACAACATTGAAATACGGGTATTCCGTAAAAAATCATTAGGCTAGAATGCCCATATGATACCTAACCCTGAGGCCCGACAAGAATTCACACTAAAGCTATCAATGTGTTGGCATATCCCATATAACGAGCGGCTGCTGTTGTGGAATGAATTCCAAGCACACCCTCACCTGCTAAGCCATAATGCGCAACAAGCGTTTAACACTATCAAGCCACAGCAACTGGATGATGGGCGAAAGTGGCTGCTACAAGCCGGCCACCACCTACTAAGCTGTGATGATGTAAACTACCCACCACTATTAAAAGAGATCTACCGGCCGCCACTGACACTATATATATGTGGGCAACTGAGCCTGCTACAGTCTCCTCAGGTAGCTATCGTTGGCAGTCGCAATCCCAGCCATGCAGGGCGCGCCAATGCTTATCGCTTTAGTCATCAACTGGCCAACTTGGGTTATACCATCACCAGCGGCCTCGCAATGGGCATAGATGCCGAAGCGCATAAAGCCGCCATTGACCAACAGGCACCTACCATTGCAGTATTAGGTTGTGGCATCGATCAGGTTTATCCACGACGTAATCAACGGCTCTATCAACAAATTCCAACCATCGGCGCGCTGGTATCAGAGTATCCACTGGGCACGGCACCACAAGCGAAGCTATTCCCTCAACGTAATCGGCTGATTAGCGGCTTATCATTCGGCGTATTAGTGGTCGAAGCCGCTGAGCGCAGTGGCTCACTAATTACTGCTCGTCTAGCACTGGAACAAGGCCGTGAAGTATTCGCCGTACCCGGCGCTTTGGCCAATCCGATGACTCGGGGCTGTCATAAATTGATCAAACAAGGTGCGAAACTAGTTGAATGTACGGAAGACATAGTAGTAGAATTGCCTGCCATAGAACTATGTAAAAGGCGGGTTTCGACCACAGACTGTAAAAAGTCTATACAAAACAATAACTCAGGGCTTGATGCTCACTGTAGGTTACTGTTAGAGTGTCTGCAATCGGAAGCGGTTAGTAAGGAACAATTGCTGTATTACAGCAAATTATCGCCCAAACAGATTACGCAGTCATTGGTCAAGCTAGAGCTACAAGGGAAAATTAAGCATGAAAATGGTCGGTATTATCGAGTGAGAACGGCATGAAAGAACAACAAAATGGTGTACTAAATGTATTGATGTATTTGTTCCATAACCACATGGGCGAAGACTGTCAAATTGAAGGAACCGAGCAACCTGAAATCACACTGCAGCTTGAAGACGTTGGCTTCGATCGCATCAGCATCCAGCAAGCATTTGACTGGCTGGATAACCTCAATGAGTCGCGCTCAAGTCTCGATAACATGCCGGAAAGCGAACAACGCGGTATTCGCGTATTTAACGATTACGAATGCGAGGTGTTTAACCTCGAATGCCGCAGCTACCTATTAATGCTGCAACAACTGAAAATTTTAAGTCCAAGATTACGTGAACTGGTCATCGATTTAATTATTCCTTTAGAACAAGAAGGTGTCGATGTCAGTTTAATAAAGTGGGTAACATTGATGGTGCTGTATAACGACACCAGCCGTCAAGATGCATTAGCCAATATGGAACTATTAGTCCTAAATGATACGGTAGGTGGAATTAATTAATGTCTGAATCGAAAAGTAGCCTGGTGATTGTGGAATCACCCGCAAAAGCAAAAACCATTAAAAAATACTTAGGTAAAGGTTTCCAAGTGCTGGCCTCTTATGGTCACGTGCGAGACTTAATCCCGAAAGAAGGCGCCGTTGATCCCGCCAACGAATTCGCCATGAAGTATCAAGCGATCGAGCGCAACCAAAAACACATGGATGCGATAAATAAAGCCGTGAAGAAAGTCGACAGCCTACTGCTCGCTACTGATCCGGATCGCGAAGGTGAAGCCATTGCCTGGCATGTAAAAGAAATGCTCGAAGATCGTGGCTCATTAAAAAACAAAGATGTTAAGCGCGTCGTGTTTCATCAAATCACCAAAAATGCTATTAAAGCTGCCGTTGATCAACCACGCGAAATCTCAATGGATATGGTGCATGCGCAGCAAGCACGTCGTGCGCTTGATTATCTGGTAGGTTTTAATTTATCACCACTGCTATGGAAAAAAGTGCGTGCTGGCCTATCCGCTGGTCGCGTGCAAAGCCCAGCATTGCGCATGATTGTTGAACGCGAAATCGAAATTGAAAAGTTCGTCTCGCAAGAATACTGGACAGTCCATGCTGAAAATGAAATCGAAAAACAAAAATTCTCAGCTAAGCTAATTCAACTGGATGGCGAAAAAGTTGAGCAATTTACATTAAACAACGAAACCATCAGCCAGGAAGCGATTGATCGCATCAAACAAGCCAGCAATGGTCAGCTTGAAGTCACTAAGGTTAATAAAAAACAACGCAAAAGAAACCCAACCGCGCCATTTATTACTTCAACCTTGCAACAGGAAGCGGCGCGTAAGCTCGGCTTCTCCACCTCACGCACCATGCAAGTAGCACAGCAACTGTATGAAGGTATCGATACCGGTGAAGGCGCTACTGGTTTGATTACCTATATGCGTACTGACTCGGTAACATTAGCCAAAGAAGCGATTGAAGAAATTCGTGATGTAATTGCTCAGCGTTATGGAAAAGATAAACTGCCTGATGAGCCGCGCACGTATGTCACTAAATCGAAAAACGCACAAGAAGCGCATGAGGCGATACGCCCCACTACCGCAGCAACTTTCCCAGATGCCATCAAACAACACTTAAGCGATGAGCAATACAAATTATATAACTTGATTTGGAAACGTACTATCGCGTGCCAAATGGCATCAGCCACACTAGACACCGTAGCCGTTGACTTAACAGCAGGCAATCATGTGTTCCGTGCCAATGGCTCTGTGATTGTTGACCCAGGCTTTATGGCAGTCTACAAAGAAGATGTTGATGATAAAAAAGCCGCCGATGACTCGCAAACCAAAATCTTACCGCCAATGAACGAAGGCGACAAAGTCAAAGTCAACGATATACACGGCGACCAACACTTTACTGAACCACCACCGCGTTACACTGAAGCGAGCCTGGTGAAAGCTTTAGAAGAACATGACATTGGTCGTCCCTCAACCTATGCGAATATTATTGCTACATTAAAGCATCGAAAATACGTTGATATGGACAACAAACGCTTTAAAGCTACCGATGTAGGTCGCGTGGTGAGTCGCTTCCTGACAAATTACTTTAATGAGATCGTTGATTATGATTTCACTGCGAACCTCGAAAACCAACTCGATGAAATCGCACGTGGTGAAGCCGGCTGGGTGCCAATCTTAGCTCACTTCTGGCAACCGTTTAAAGACCAAGTGGATGACACCGATAAAAATGTGCAACGCAGCGACGTCACGCAGGAAAAAATGGATGAAGCCTGCCCCACTTGTGGCAAACCATTATCGATTCGCTTAGGTCGCCGCGGCCGCTTTATTGGTTGCACAGCGTATCCTGATTGTGATTACACCCGCAACTTAAATGATGACGGCGATGACACAACTGCTGAGGTGGTTGAAGGTCGCGAATGTCCTGAGTGTAAAAATGATCTTGTCGTTAAGCATGGTAAATACGGTAAGTTTATTGGTTGTAGCAATTACCCTAATTGCAAACACATGGAACCATTAGAGAAACCGACTGACACAGGCGTGCAATGCCCGAAATGCAAAGAAGGCACGATCTTTAAACGCAAGTCACGTCGCGGAAAAATCTTTTACTCCTGTGGACGTTACCCTGACTGCGAATATGCGATTTGGTATAAACCCGTCAATGAGCCTTGTCCAAAATGCGAGTGGCCAATCTTGTCAATCAAGGTAACCAAGCGCAAAGGCGCTGAAAAAGTGTGCCCGCAACAAGATTGCAGCTTTGCTGAACCGTATGAAGGTGAGCTTGAGGAAGATGACTGATCGTCATGATCAGTCCATCGCTGCAGCCGTTGATTGCTTGCATCGCGGTGAATTAATTGCTTACCCTACTGAAGCGGTTTATGGCTTGGGTTGTGACCCATGGAATCAAACTGCCATACAATCGCTCTGCGAACTCAAACAACGCGACATCAACAAAGGTCTTATTCTTGTAGCAGCGGATTGGTCGCAAGTCGAGCCGCTGATTAAACCGCTCACTACTGATGTGCTTCAACGCATCAATCAAACGTGGCCTGGGCATGTGACCTGGTTATTACCCGCCAATGAAAATATACCGCCATGGATACGCGGCCAATATGATAGCGTTGCTATTCGCATAAGCGACCACCCGGTAGTGCATGCATTATGCCAAGCCTTTGCCAAACCTATCGTATCTACCAGCGCCAATCGCAATCAACAAGCCGAATTAAAAAGCGCCAAACAAGTCGAGCAACAATTTGGTTCGCAATTGGGCGCCATCATTGATGCGCCACTTGGTGATGCCACTCAACCCAGCTCCATTCGCGATGCTATCAGTAACACTGTAATCCGTTAATGACTTCACTATATCCTGGATCCCGGCTCGGGGGCCGGGATGACAAACTGCCTTGCCATCTACTATGTCATTGCGAGGTACTTGCGACGAAGCAATCACGACGAAGCAATCTGACCCCCGGGCCCTTGCCCGGAGCAGGCTAGCAACCTAAACTTCTGTCGTGAGATTGCTTCACCACTTCGTGGCTCGCAATGACAATTTAGTCATGCCGGACTTGATCCGGCATCCAGTCTACACACAGTCATACCGAACTTGAGCTCAGATGGCAGACTGACTGCCTTGTCATGCCGGACTTGATCCGGCATCCAGTCTACACAAAAACAAATACTTAACCTGTGGTTTTCAGCTGCATACCTTAAGACCAGGTTATTTAATAATATGTTAATAACACGCCTATATAATTACTAATGAGAATATATAAATAAAGCTAATGGCGAAAACTATACATGCGAACCCCCTCAAGTGGGACAGGGAATGTAACGCCTAACAACGAAACTGGAACAACAATACACCTTGCTGACTGGTACGACCTGGTACTAGGTGAAAATGCTCGTATCAATATTGAAAGCAACTACCGAGTAGGTTATTGGGCTAAAAGAATTTGGGCTGAACGCGATCGTCATAGTGGTCATGCCATGCGATTGGTATTTGCGACTGGCGCAGGATTAGGTATCGGTGCTCTACAAACCATTCACACAGTTTGCAGCAACACATCAAACATATTTGGTGATGCCTGGAATTATTGGGATTCTGCCTATGGCGTGATAGCTGCAAGCGTTGACCTGCCCGCATTAAAGCGCGAACAAAATCAACCTAAGAGTGACGCCAAAAATGCACGCGTATTTTTTGCAAAATTGGATTGTGTAGCATCCGTCAATCTCACTGCCACCACCATTGTAAGCCAGCTTGTAGCTGCACATGCTGTAGCTGCCATGTGGGCACCTGCCGGTGCCTTTGGTTTTGCCGCCTGCATGTGGGCTTCGTTTGCCCATGCCTGTTATGACTTACACCGTGCGCGCAAAAAAACAGACCCCGTATATCTATTATTTGACCGCATCAAAAAATATAAAGCTATCAATGAACAGCTACAGTCATTTACAACGGAAGAACAAAAAGCTACACCTGAATACAAAGCAGTAATAGATAATAAAACCAGGCTAAAATTACAAATCGATGCATTATACCACACCCACATCGATCAAATTAATGAGGCTATAGCTGGATCAAATGGCATAAACGCTAGTAACCTCTTAACAGCTAAAGAAAAAAACACCATATTTCATGAGCTACGAAGCCTAGGAAAACCACTCGCCAATAACAATGACCGCTTTACGAATTTTATACGTGAAAAACACATCACTCCTGCTAACGCTGCTGTCTATCGGGTGACCACTCAGCGCTTACTCAATAAGCAAAAAAATAAAGTAAAAAAACGCGCATGGTATGCCTCTACCTGGGGGTTAGCCGCCATTGGCATGACAATGATTGCCTTCGCAAGCATTTGCCCACCACTAGCCGTGGCTGGCGCTATTATTGCTGCCGCTGCCGGTGTCAGCAAATTAGTTGAGATTGCCGAAGATTATAACTTGCATAAAAAACTCTTCACCTCAAATGGCAAAAAATTTAAAGCCGAATTAGCTAAAGATCACCACACCGATACAGATTCACGTATTACACAAATCCATGAGCTATTTAAAGAAAAAAATCCTGCCATTAAAATAAGTGACATAAAAACGCTTTATATCACCGAATTAAAAGGGCAACCAGAGAGAAGAAAAAAACTGTATAGACGCGCCCATCAACGTTTTACTGAAAATCGCTTAATCAGGAAACAACTTCAAGGTGAACTTAACGAGAATTTTGAACAACAAGGCCTCGCTCGCCCAAACACACAAGATATAAATGAGTGTGTTGAGCAAGCATTCAGTGCACTAAGCGAGCATGATCGCGAAAGCGTAATCGAGCGCGCATTAAATCACAAAGCGCCTAAGCCCATTGATGCTCAAACACCAGCAACGAGCATGCCATTAGCAACGCATAGTCGGAGGTGAAGCACCTAAGCTTTCTCCTGCAACTGTCTCTGCAGGTGTGCCCCCTGTTTTTGTCGTAATAGAATGCGCCACTAACGGACTCAACGGTGGCGTCACTTGTAATGCCGGTGTTATTTTACTTAAATGAAGAGCACTGCCTCCCAGTACTTCGCACAAACCTGAAATAGTACCTATGTCAGCATATTCGTCGGAAGCCCCACCAAAAACCTGTAAATAACCCGCGACTCTAGTACAGCACTCGGCCGAACCTCTCGTAAGACGATGAAAGCTAGCACCTAACTGCGTTGATAAACTCACTTGATCAGCACGGGTGCTGATAACAAGAAGCCCTTCGTTAAATAACACTGAAACATCTGCTTCGATCGTTGCGAGCACTTCAGCTAATAAAATTTTATTTGCCTCCACTACCGCTGGCTCATCACCAAACTTACTCATCTCTTCACTCAGCACCGCCGAGCAAGTATCAACAACATACTTGATACACTTTGCTGAAGTATTTAAACCCCTATTAAGTGAGCCGGTATATTCTTGTACTTTAAGCCCTTCTCTACTCTCACGCTTCGCACTACGCATTACAACACTCCACTGTATTTATTTAAGGCCAAGCAGTGTATCAAAACTGCTTGGTCGCGACAATCGAGATAGCGGCAATCAAGGTGTACAGGGCGCCTCTTTTACGTAAGTAAAGCACCCTTCGAGACGGCTGCTTCGCAGCCTCCTCAGGGTGAGCTGCGTCTAGGATGAGCGGGGTGTCAAAGGCTGCCCACCATTCGCAATCCATTGACCATTACTATAAAGCTCATTCACAATAACAGGCGTTTTTACTAACGATTGCACAGTGCTCATTTCATCGGAGGTAGCCGGCGTTGCAAACTTAGCACCATGTGATTGACAAGCTTGCTGCGCACTGTATTGAATACCAACAACATCATCACTTGCCACCGCATTATTCCACGGCACTACCGACCACTGTGGCATATGACCCGCGCGATAACACAAAACCTGCGGGACAGTAGACAATAGCGATTGGTTGTTCATACGCTTTGTTTGCGGATCAATGACTGCATAAGGCTTTGCATTTTGCGCGCTTTGCGTTAATGGATTACCTTGCTGCCAACTCCACACTTGCGCATCAATACGCGCATCGCCTTGTTTTAATTCATCCACAGAAAACATATTTAAGCGGCAGGCACGTGTAGCATATATACCATCGACTGTTACATAGTCAGATTTTTTGGCCACCTCAGATGCCCATGCACGATCACCGTTTAAGCGCCACAACGTCGTATGCCCCGGATCTTGAAACATCTGTTGCGTTGCTTGTGCACAAGTCAGTTTTTGATTTTTCACTAAATCAACAAAATCATCGACCCCATGATCATTTAACAAATGCATAAAAACGTACGGACTGTTTTCAAAGTCTTTATGTGCACTCACCACCACTTGCTTACCTTGCTGTAGCAACTGCTGAATAGACACTTTATTCGCCGGCATTGGGTGGTTATATTGACTGCCTTCTGGGCCTAAAGGTAATTTATAAGCATCCGCTTCCGTATACAGTCGACTACCGAAAATTTGCTGCAGCTGCTTATCAACGCCTATCATTTTCTCAGCATCAATTGGATGATTAACGTCAAAGTATAAAAATACAAATTGATCAGGATGTGCTTTCATCCATATATTAATTTCATTCAGCAGACTATCCAGCTTAGCATTATTATAACAAAGCAATTCTGGATTATTGTCTGTATGAAAGTGGCAAATGCGCAATGCATTACTGGCCCAAACAATATCCAACTCTATTGAACGTACACCTTCGTTGAGCTGCTGCGTAATTGACAATGTATGATTTAAAGCGACTAGGCGATCAATGCCATTGTCAATATAATGTTTTGATACCGCTGAATTATGTGTACCGACAACTTGGTGCTTTGTCATTGGTTCTGCATAGCTCATAGCACGCTGCAGCTTTAATGCTTTGTTTACCCAGGTGCTATCCGGATTAAATATCACACAGTTATGCGGACCATTACAATCGTGTGTCGCATCCTCAGTTAATAAGTTCGCCTGTTTACACTGCTCTGGACCACTACGATACTCTAGCTTTGTTAAAGAGTGCTTATTGGCAACACCTTGGTAGCGATACACACAGCTAACATTATTTTGCGTAATCGTTAGGTCGCCATTACTCTGCCACCAATCGCCATCAGAAAGACCAACAGATTGGCCATCGGAATCTGCCGCTATATCTCCCGTATCGGGATGAGCGCCTGAACCTTTAGTAGGTGAAAATTTAAAATTGATAGATTGATCCGTATTATTGATGATCCGCATGTATTCAGTCCACGCTAAAGCAGAGTTGCTTAACCAAAGACATACAAGGACAATCGTACATTTCAACGTAATCTTATTCATAGTCACCCCTTTTATTAACCTGCTCACTATATCATATGCTGCTATTATATCCCGTTTATATGTATTTCTAAAAATACAATTATTATTATTTGACTCCGATAGAATTTATTATTTGAATAGTTGAAAAATGCTGGGTATATTAGAGGCTTCTGTCAGGGGGGTGACGGAAAAGCTACGCACAAGGCTCGACTATGACTATAGAACGCTTAAAACAAGTGCTGCTAATTCTTAACGATGGACGTTTTCATTCAGGCGCTCAGCTCGGCAACTCATTAAGTATTACTCGAAGTGCTATATGGAAAATGACAAAGCAATTAGAGAAATACCACATTCAATTAGAATCCGTTGTTGGCCGTGGATATAGACTCAAACATCCCATCAGTTTTTTAGCAGCAGATAACATCCGATCACAACTTTCACCACAAGCAACCCAATCCATTAAAAAAATTGACTTATTCGATAGCACTGCCTCCACTAGTGAATATTTATCGAGCCGGATTTATGAAACATCAAAACTGCCACGTGCATGCTTATCTGAGCACCTGCATCACAACAAAAAAAGACAACCCGCAAATACACCCTACTCACCCATAGCGCAAGATATTAACCTGTCCTTACTGTGGCCATTTACAACAAACACTGAACTAAAGGGGTTAAATGTCGTTATAGGTGTCGCTATCATTCACGTGCTCGAGCAATTAGGCATTCACAAACATTTAAATTTACAGTGGCCCAACCAACTTAAGCACCAACAGCAAACACTTGCTGCCTTTGATGTTGAAGCACGCCAATTGTGCCATCAAAACAAGTATGCCGTCATCGGCCTAAAGCTACATGTTAATAATACGCAAGCTAATAGCGATGAAAAATCTACTTCGTTACAGATTATTAAACATAAGTCACTCGATCGTAATTTAGTTGCCAGTAAGCTGATTAACCAACTGTGCTATTGCCTGTCAATATTCCAGAAAAATGGTGCCGGCCTATTTATTGATGAATGGAATCAAAATGATCATTCAACAAACCGATCCGTCGAACAGATGTTGGCACACCAACGCTCCTAGAGACTGCTATAATTAGCCCTGGACTTACCCTAGGACAACAGCAGTGAATTGGACGAAAGCGCATGTCATCTCACTTTTGGCAAAACAGGTCACGTTAAGCCACGTCGCGCCATTGATTACTATCGATCGCCAAACATGGCTTGCCAACCCCCACGCTGAAATACAACGCATCCAAACAACCTTTAATTCACTGGTCATCGTACGCAGCAGCTGCGCTGAAGAGGACAGCATTGATGCCTCGCACGCCGGTGAATTTGACAGCCTATTAAATATAAACACCAGCGACGAACAACAATTACGTGAAGCTATCAACCAAGTGTTCGCTTCTTATAAATCCGATGACGAAAAGCAACAGCTATTTATACAACCCATGGTAGAAGATGTGATAATCACCGGTGTGATTACAACGCGTACTTCACCAACTGCTGCACCTTATTATACAATCAATTATCAGTTCACTGATAAAACCCAAGCCATAACTGAGGGAAAGCAGGCACTCGATACATTAGTTATTTACCGACGTCAGCCCGAATGCATCACGCGTCTTGAACCTGAGTTCGTCAGATTACTACCCGCCATTAATGAGATTGAGAAAATACTGTCACATGATTGCCTGGATATTGAGTTTGTTATTGACGGTCAACAACGCATATGGATTTTACAAGCACGCCCTATTACCAGCATCAATCAACACCAACGCGTATGCGATGAAGATGTCCATCACCTCATTACAGACATGCAGGTATTTTTCAAAGAAAGTCAGCAGTCGAATAGCCAAGTCCACGGCGATCTCGCACTGTATGGCGGCATGCCAGACATCAATCCCGCTGAACTTATTGGTGCAAGACCGCACCCGCTGTCTTTTAGCTTGTACCGTGAAATCGTTACCAATCAAGTGTGCGGATTAGCGCGGCGAATCTTTGGTTATCGTGACATGACACTGCAACCTTTACTGCAAAGCTTTGCAGGCCAACCCTATGTTGATATCCGCGCTTCATTTAATACTTACATTCCAAAAGATATCAGTGAATCCCTTAGTCGAAAACTTGCAAATTATTATTTAAATCGTTTGAAAAATCATCCGGAGTTTCACGATAAAGTAGAATTTGATATTTTAATTACCTGTATCAACTTTAATTTTGATCAACGCGAAAAAGAATTATCCCAAGCCGGATTTACACCCACTGAAATTAATGAATTTAAGCAAGCGTTAACCAAAATTACCAACCATACCTTTCAACAGTTAAGTCAAAGCCTAGCATTACTTGATAAATTGCAACCTGACTTTGATCGCATCATGACACATCAATTACAACCGATTGACTTAGCCGTGCAATTAATCGAAAGCACCAAACAATTTGGCACACTGGCTTTTGTTGAAGTAGCCCGCTGTGGCTTTGCTGCTGTTAGCTTTCTACAAGCCATGGTCAGTGATGGCGTAATTAGCGCAAAGCAGGCTGATGACTTTATGATTAACTTGCATACTGTCGCCTCCGAATTTCAACACGATGGCGCACTGGTGCACGAAGGAAAACTTTCTTGGGATCACTTTGTTAGACGCTACGGCCATTTACGCCCAGGCACTTATGAAATCACCTACCCCTGCTACCGTGACAATCCTGAGTTATACCTTAAGCCAACCGTGAAACCTTTAGAACACATTCATTGCGATACACACCTATTCCAAACCGATAAAATCAAGCAATACTGTCAACAACAATTCGAAAAGTGGCAACTGGATATCACTGTAAAAGAGTTTGAATCATTTATTAAAAAAAGCATTGAAGCGCGAGAATACGCCAAATTTTTATTTTCACGCAACCTCAGCGAAGCTTTAGAAGCCATGGCTTTGTTTGGCAAACAATATGACATTAGCCGTGAAGATATTGCCTATGTTGCTTATGAGGACTTAAAGCAATGCGCCCTAGGCACAACCATCACAGATATAAAACACTTTCTCACTGAGCGCATCGAACAAGGTAAACATGCCAAGCAATTGGTAAATGCAATTGAATTGCCACACCTTATCTTACACACAGAAGACATCACGGGGTTTCGCTACCCCGTGTCATCACCAAATTTTGTTACACAGCAAGTAGTCATCGCTGAAGTGTGTAAAATCACACAACATATTAAAGATAAATCGAGCATTCAAAATAAAATAATTCTAGTGCCCCAAGCCGACCCTGGCTTTGATTGGATTTTTGCATATGATATTGCCGGCCTAGTCACACTGTTTGGCGGTGTAAATTCTCATATGGCCATTCGTTGTGCGGAAATGGATATCCCTGCCGCCATTGGTATTGGCAAAAAATTATTTGCGCAGTTGATTCATGCTAAATCGATTAACCTCGATTGTCTGGGTAAACGTATCGAAAAGATTAATTAGTATCTTCATGTTGCAGTATGCAAATTTGTCATCCCGGAAATTGCGAAGCAATTATCCGGGATCCAAGATAATATATGGACCCCGCATCAAGTGCGGGATGACAGTGCATCTCTACAATTCAAGTGCTACCGGAACATCAGAAAAATACTGGGCCACATCATCCGCACTAACATCCGTCAACTGCGCTGGCTGCCATTGCGGATTGCGATCTTTATCGACTAATGCCGCACGCACGCCCTCATAAAAGTCATGCCCCAACATAAAGTGCCATGTCATGGCAAATTCCATTTTCAATGCATCATCAAACGACATATCAGCAGCGCGCTTCAGTTGCTCGAACGTAACGAGTACGCTAGTAGGTGATTTGGACCGTATCGTCTTTAGTGTTTTCGCACACCATTCTTTACAGCTTTCCTTTTCACAACTCTCTAGCGCCTGACAGATATCGGCCACCGATGATTGATTAAACTGCTGCTTAATCATCTCAGCATTTTTATGCAGTGTACTCTCTTCGGTTTTCACCGCATTGTTACTTAATATATATTCAACTGATGCGGCATAATTTTGACCCCATTCAAAATGGGTTAACTCATATATCACTTGCTCCATATTACCACTGTCAATCACATGTGTAGCGAATCCCGTGTAAAGCGCGTCAGCCGCATCAATGCGATTACCGGTCAAACCCATATAGTAACCGGTATAATCAGGACAACGTGACAAAAAGTGACCGCCACCCACATCAGGGAAAAAACCAATACCCGTTTCTGGCATTGCTAACATCAGTCGCTCCGTAGCAACACGGAACTGTCCATGCATTGATATACCGCAACCGCCGCCCATCGTAATACCATCCATAAAAGCGATATACGGCTTAGTAAAATGATGGATAGCTGCATTCATGCGGTATTCATGCCAAAAAAATGTAGACGATTGCTCTACTTTTTCAGCACCACTGTCATATATCTGTCGAATATCGCCACCAGCACAAAACGCTTTTTCGCCTTCGCCTTTAACTATCACCGCTTTAATTGCATCGTCTTTTTGCCAATCGTTTAGCGCTTCATGAATTGCAATGCACATGGTTTGTGTCAATGCATTTAATGCTTTAGGACGATTCAGGGTAATCACACCTATATCACCATAAGGTCCTAACACACGATTAAATAAAATTTCTTCGACCTCTGCTTCAGCAAATTCTGGCATGATAATGCTCCTTCGTAATTATAGGGTCGGCACTGCCGCCAACAAGCGTTGCGTATAAGCTTGTTGTGGGTTGGATAATACCTCAGCCGTTGGACCCGATTCAACAATGCGGCCATGATACATCACCGCAATCCAATGCGCCAGATAGGCTACTACGCCCAGGTTATGTGTGATTAATAAATAACTCACACCTAAGCGCTGCTGTAAGTCTTGTAACAATTGTAAAATTTGCATTTGCACCGAAACATCCAGCGCACTCGTTGGCTCATCGAGTATTAATAGCTTAGGCTGCAATGCCAATGCACGCGCAATACAAATGCGTTGACGTTGGCCACCAGAAAATTGATGCGGGTATCGCGCTTTATGCTCAGGCAATAAGCCTACTTGCTGTAATAATTGATCAGCCAACTGTTGTTGCTGTTTATAATTTCCCGCCTTGCCGCGGATGCGCAGCCCTTCCATCAAACTATCCAATATCATCATACGCGGATTCAACGAACCATAAGGGTCCTGAAAAATCATTTGTATTTCACTTGCCTCAACATCGCACTGGATGACGCCGTCAGTTGGCTTTATAAGATCAACCACTGTTTTAGCCATGGTTGTTTTACCTGAGCCGGACTCACCGACTACCGCTAAAGTTTGACCTGCCTTTAAATCAAAACTGACATCATCGACCGCCTTGACAAAGCCAGTCGTTCGTCGCAGCAAACCTTTTTTGATCGGAAAATACGTTTTCAATTGCTTAACACTTAACAAGTCTTCATCCGATGCATTGGCCTTTTGTTTCGCCTGCATAGAAGGAATTGCTTGCAGTAACTGTCGTGTATATTGGTGTTGAGGCGACTGGTAAAATGCTTTGGTCTTTGCATGCTCAACACATGCACCTTGTTGCATGACAATCACTTCATCAGCAATTTGTTTAACCACCGCCAAGTCATGACTGATAAATAATATTGATAATTGGTGTTCATCTTTCAATTTCTTAAGCAGCGCCATCACTTGTGCTTGTATCGTTACATCCAATGCAGTACATGGCTCATCAGCAATTAATATAGCTGGCTCACACGCCAATGCCATCGCAATCATTGCGCGCTGACGCATGCCACCCGATAATTGGTGCGGGTAAGATTGATAACACCTTTTGGCATCATCGATACCAACTTTCAATAACAAATCCAATGCTTTTTGACGACGCTGCTGAGCAGGTTGCTTTTGATGAAGGCGTATCACCTCATCAATTTGTTGACCGATTGTAAACACCGGATTAAGTGCGGCTAATGCATCTTGAAAAATCATGGCGATCTTGCCGCCACGTACAAATCGCATTTTTTGCTCGGATAACGTCAATATATCCTTATTTTCAAAAAACACTTTTGCATGCTGACTTACAACAGCCGTCGGCGGCAACAGTTGCAATAATGCTAAAGCACTTAAAGTTTTTCCACTACCTGACTCACCAACCAAAGCTACGCATTGCCCAGCATCTAACGTGTAATTCAGTTTATTGACTACCGTTTGCAATTGACCATCGATGTTAAATGCTACCGATAGATCTTTTACTTGTAGTAAGCTTGTCATTACTGATTCCTCGGATCAAAAGCATCTCGCACCCGATCAGCAAATAAATTGGCTGACAATACCAATATAAACATGGCTATCAATGCAGATACCAACGGCCACCATACCATCGGATCACGCGCTAATTCTAAACGAGAACTGTTAATCATATGACCCCAGCTGATGGTGGTTGGATCGACACCCACACCAACGTATGACAATATCGCCTCGGCCAATACCAAACCACTAAAATCTAACACCAAGGTAATCATGACGATATGCATTACATTCGGCATCACATGACGACGTAAGATGGCCCAACGCCCGGAACCCATCACGCGCGCTGCTTGCACGTATTCCATTTCACGCAGCTTTAATGTTTCACCACGCAACAAACGACACAAGCTCGTCCAACTGGTAATGCCTAAAATAATACATAGCGCCAACAGTCGCGCATCGGCACGTTGTGGCAGCGTGGTAAACCAAGTAGGATTATTCGCAATGGTGACTTGTAACACCAACACCGCTGCTGTAATCAATAACACCCCAGGGATAGAGCTAAGTGTGGTATAAACGTATTGAATGATGTCATCAACCCAGCCACGAAAATATCCCGCTAAGGTGCCGAGCACCATGGCAAATGGCAACATGAATAATGTAGTGAGCGTTCCAATTAACACGCCCGTGCGAATACTTTTCACTGTAAGATAAAACACATCACGACCGATTTTATCCGTACCCAAAATATGGTAGTAACGTGACAAAATTAAAACCACAGTAATCAACACCCACATGATTTTAAAAGTGGTCATCGCTTCACGCCAAGCAAGCCTGGTATCTCCACGCAATATACGCTTATACATAGACCATAAGCCTACATGATAACTTCGAGCTAAAAGCCACCACCACCAAACCATCACTGCCGTTAACAATGCATATGAAACAATAATAATTAACCAGACCGTACTTTCTGAGCGCTTTTGTTTTACATAGCGCACATCCGGGTACACACGTGTCGCCTTACCACTGGCATCAGTCACCAGTCGTGGCGACAATAATTGCGTAGCAAACGGAGCTGAATAGGAAGTTTCTTGTGCTGTAGCTAATGAGCCAAAAGCGAAATCCAACACGCTTTGCTGCGCCGGATAATTATCAGCCTTGTAAAAATGAATAGAGTCGGCCAAGGTAATCAAGCCATAAGTCAATAAAATCACCAACGTGATCATGCCCACTTTGCTTTGGCCCACCTGTCGCCACGGCGCACGCCAATGCTCTTTTTGACGACCAATAAAAAATACTATTGCTGCCAAAATCAACAGCGCAATAAAAAGCCAATCACTCCATAATAAAGACAACTGCCAACCCATGTGACTCTCTAAAAATCCTTGTTAGACAGGCATCATATCATAGGGCATAGCCTACAGCATAGGCGAAGCCGACGGAGTATCAATCAACACAGGCACCTCATCTGCATCCAATCGAAAACCTGCCTGACGCCATACCTCTACCTCTGCCGATGTGTGTAATGGCCTTGCTGGAGCTAAGATCGTTGATTTATTTGCCAGTGCAAGTGTATGCACGGCAACATCCAATTTAACAACCATTGTTCGACAAAACTTTACCCTAAATGCTATCGGCACCACCTCGCTCTCACTTTCAGTAAGCAGCTGCTTAAAAGTTAGCAGTAAGTCCTCTAACCCGCTTACGACCATTTTTTTATGCTTAACATGATTCGTCAATTGCATCATTCCCTGCATGGCTTGAAAACACAGGTCTCTTGCCGGTGAAGCAATTAATGCCTGGCAGTTCTCAAAAAAATCTACCAACACCATTGCACGTTGCACAACTAGCTTACTTGAGGCAGTGATGCCAACACCCTCACTTGCTTCGCAAAGGTGCTTCATTTGTGATAGGCAACTATCTTGCTCTTTCAACACAACCTTGTCACAGCTGCGCCACGTAGGCGTCATCAATTCATCCAAAGCCCGCTGATACGCTGGCGCATCAAATTCACCGGCCTCATTTATATTTTCAGTCACCATCAATGCTTGCCACATCGCCAGCGCCGAGCCCTCCCCCACAATGTAGGGAATTGCGGCATAAGCATCACCGACCACCACACAATAACCATCACTGGTATCATTCAATTTAAAGCTCGCTCTATTCGCATAATCAAATAATAATTGTGTTGTTAGCCCACGTAGCGCATCTTTCCTAGCACCATATTTCTTAGACGGCTTCATTGCTGTAATGTCTTCAGGCATTAAATCTAATCGCGGATATTGTCTATATCGCCAATAGGCCAATTTTCTGCCCCAAGCCAACAATAGACGCTGCTTCCTCGCCGCATCACGCTCGTGAATCACTACATCAGGCAAGGAACACACTAAAGTGGCTTTAGTCATGTGCTCATGTCTTTTCATATGCACGGCTGGTAAATAAAGACGATCCCAAGCCTTAAGCGCCACGCCACTATCAGGATCCTTCAGCGTTGAAAAGTAGCGCAGCGACTTTAACAGAGACCAAGGTTCATCGGCGTCTTTAAATAATTCCGGTTTATCACGAAACCTCTCAGGGAATTGTAATTGCATAACGCCCACATTCTTTTCTGGCATTTGCAAAGGCATAGGCGTGTAAACAAGCGGCTGGGCATCAATAAGATTCAGCACGGGGCGCTTAGCTCCGGCACAACAAAAAATATGACGATAACGCAAAGTTACATCTTCACCGCCCTTCACCGGCCGTAATCTTGCCGAATTCACCACGCGGTCAACAGCAGTGACTTCATAGGGACGGTACAGTCGAATTTTTCCTTTGGCCACTACACGCCTGTCGGGGTGGCGATCCTTTCCCGTGGTGACCATATCCATTGCTAAACGTTCAATTTCTTTAATTTGCTTTTCGCTTTTAGGCAGCGGGATTTCACAACCTCTCCACACGCGGTCTTTTAAAAATGGCACATAAGTATTCAATACTTGCCCACGCAGATACGCTTCACGCTTCTCCACCAACGCCACTGAAAAACCTTTTTTTGCTAATGCTTTTGCCAGTATTAGGCCGCCAGATCCAGCACCCATAACCGCCATATCGACTTCAACTACCACGCCCGCTCACTCTCATTCTAGAATGACAACAGTCTAACGTGCAGGACTTAACTTAATATTAAATAGCGCAAATAATTTACATTACCAGGGGCGCAACTGCCTCTTCGTACTTTTCGGACTGCTGCTTCACTTCCAGAGCGCGCTCCTCGGCAGTACGTTTCGACCACGTGTCTGCGTGAGTAACAATGACACCCACCTTTTTCGCATAGGCGGCAACATCCCAAGCTCCAGTTGCAGGGTCCAGGCATTGTGCTGCCTCTAAAGCCATCATCATCGCCGACTGCGCACCATTAGCATTTCGAAACCACGCACTCGCCGCAGAACCGCCCACCCATACCGCGCAGTGCGACGCATCGGCAGTTAACGGCTTGCTCGGTTCTTCAATACGATCCAACTCCACATGTGTTGACGCCAATCGTAAATTATATTTGGCTCGCCCTTTAGGCGTATCATGCGTGTGCAATAAATGAATATCGGCTTCTGCAATCTCAACCGAGGCGCTGCAGTATTTACTGAGCAGATGCAATAATTTTTTACCCCATTGCGCAATCAATTTTCTCTTACGATCCGGATCCGGCTCATCCACTAAAAATTCACAATTGAGCTTATGCTTGGTTTTGCGTGTACCGTGTGGGATCGTATAAGCGATAGGCAAATACGGCTTATCCCATGCCAAGATTTTTTTATCCGCATCATCAGGATCATTCAAATATTTTATTTGGGTTAAAATATCAAGAAACTCTGCCGGCGTGAGATACTCAATAAACTCCAACGACCTACGACCATCATGTTCAATGCCCGGTGTTTCAAATACCGCTAATGCAAAATCAGCATGGAGTGGCTGATAAGGCCGTCGAATATAGGATATGCTCGGATCATCCATCCATTTCACTGATTGACGTGATTCACCTTCGCAAAAAAACACATGTTTGAATGGAATTTCATGTCGCTCATGTGTTTCAGTGTGCTCGATAAGCACAGTAAAGCTTTCACGATCAACCGCTATCACTTTAAACGGTTTGTATAAGCAAATTTTCCCCGCCTTGCCGCAAGGATTACCTGCTTCATCAAATGAAAGCTTTTTTGCATTTTCAACATCAATGGCTTTTTCTACGTCTTTAATTTGCTGATACCCTGCCGGTATATCAATATGCGTGGTATACCAAAGGCTGCGCCTAAAACCGTAAGGCATTTCAGAAAGTACCTGAGGTCGTAAACGCATTTCACGCATTTCAATCAAAACCACCTCAAGACCTAAAGCCGCTAACGCATTAGCGAGCACACCACCAGCGGCCCCGCCACCAATCACCACCATGGGATCTGCGCTTCTTGCTCTACTCATGCAATACCATTCTTTTTAAGGCCAACATAAGCCTTCACATCCGCGAATGGATCTGCTGGACCAGTCTCTCTAGTTGCTTGAGCCTCAGCAAATAAACCACCACCAAGCACACCAAGTACAGGTGCAACAGGTGCAGGTGCAGGTGCAGGTGCAGGTGCAGGTTCAGGTTCAGACTCAACCGCAAGCGCTTGCTCTGCCACCTTATATTCAGTTATGAATTTTATAATAAGCTTGCGGCATTCTAAACGTAAGGCCTTGACCTCTGCAATATAATCATCAGTAGAGGACGGGGTGATAGAGTTTTTCAATTGAACGTCCATTTTTCGTAACTGCAATAAGTATTTTTTACCTATACGCACCTCCATTACTGCCTTACGCATGCCGCTAACCACTATACGATAAACACTTGCTAGCGCTGATTTACCTTCAGTTTTTTCTATACAATCTTGCAAAATTGTTAATAGCTCACGACAATGCGCGCCCTTAATCCGCAGTAATGGTTTTTCCGTTTGACTCATGGCGTAGTCAACATACCAACCCATTTGCTCGTCGACTTGATCTAGCCTTCTTTCCAACGACCACTTTGAACTTTTATCAGCTCGCTCAACTAATGCTGTCAACTTTTGTTGGTAAGTTACCGCATCCCATATGCCCGTAGCAACATCAAGACAGTCTGCAGCCGCTAGCGCACCTTCCATTGCAGATTCAGCACCATTCGCATTCACAAACCATGCACTAGCAGCTGCACCCCCGACCAATATAGCATGACTCGATCCGTCTGCCATCATTGGAATCGTCGGTTGGACCACACGATCCAACACCACCTCAGTTGTGGCGAGTCGCAAATTAACTTTTGCCCGCTTTCTTTCATCAGCCGGCACTTTCAGTACTGAAATCTCAGCAGGCAGAATTTCCTCCCCCGCGCCAACAAGATCAGGAAATTCAAACAACTCCGCCACATCAGATTTGCTATATTTACTCAATAGGTGCAATAGTTTGCGCCCCCACTGTTCAACCAGCGCACGCCTACGCCGTGGGTTCGGTTCTTTCACCAAAAATTCACTGTTAATCTTATGCTTCGTATCACGCCTACCGTGTGGCAACGTATAAGCCTGTGGCAAATAAGGGCGATCCCATGCCAATATTCTCTTAGCGGGATCATCAGGATCATCAGGATCATCCAAATATTTTATTTGCTCTAATATATCTACTAACTCTGCTGGAGACATTCCCCCCTTAAATTGCAACGATCCAGTGTATGGGTCATGACGACGATATTGCGTCTCCAATAAAGGCAAAGCAAAACTTGAGTGCAGCGGTTGGTATGCACGTGACCGATAAACAATACTAGGGTCTTGCAATAAACCCACCATGCGTCTTGCCTCACCGTCACATAAAAAGATATGCTGAAAATCCAATGTCAGCCGTTCACTGGTGGTAACATGCTCAATAGTGACCTGGCTACGTGTGCGATCTATCCCAATCACTTTATAAGGCTTATACAGACAAATCTTACCGGCTTGCACACAAGGATTACCGTCGCCATCAACGGATAACTGCGCAGCAATCACAGCATCAATGTCTTTTTCAAGGTCTTTAATTTGTTGCTCACCCAACTGCAATCGGACATGCGCCTCCTCTTGCACTCTTTCAATCAAAGACCTCTCAAGAGGGCTTAGCACCTGCGGGCGTAAACGTCGTTCACGCATTTCAATACCAATAACCGGCACACCTTTGCTCGCCAATGCACTTAATAGCACACCACCGGCTGGGCCGGTACCTACTACTACCATGGGTCTCATAGAATTTCACCTGTTGCGATATATATTTTAGTATTACAGTAATTTATCAAGTGAGTATTAATACAAACTGAAATCATACATTAAGGTGAGATTAAATAATGGCTATTCGGTGGATCAATTCAGCAACAGCGATCATGTGAATAGCCTTGCCCTGCAACACTAAATTCACTAGCATAACGCCTTATTGTGAACGATAAGGAATAAACACTGATGAAAAACAAACGATTAGTTAACATTACAGCGGCAGCATTACTTTGCGCACCATTAGCAGTATTCGCAGCAAAAGCGGCTAATGTGGGTCATTACGGTGCACCAACGGGTCTATTAGGCGCGACCAATGCAAGCCTTATTACCAGCAAGTCAGCTAACAATAACGGACCCAGCTTTACGCTAACCAATCTCACCAACCATAATGTATATTTTGAAATTGCCGGCACCACAGGCAGCCAACCCTTACCTTTATACGCCAAAGGCAGTCAACAAGGCAGCAACGTGTATATCGTTAACGGCAGCAATGCAAACGTGACTTGGATCTACAATGACCCCAGCTTCACTTCACCGTACGTCGATGAACAACCACTGGTATTCCAAACCAAACAAGATTCATATGGTAACTTTTACGATACCAATTACTACATTAGCCACTAGGGTACCGATGATGAATAAAACCATAAAACGCATTGCACAAATCACTACGATCGGCGCCTGTATGAGCTTACTCACTGCTTGTAATATTGAATCAAGCGACATGTGGAGCAGTGATGGCTTTGATAGTTACACTTCAAGCACCGTAGTCGAAAGTTATGATACCGCACCACGCCCTCGCCACCATTGGCACCATCATTGGCGCCATGGTTGGGAACCGGCACCACGGCCACAAAACCATGGACACTATGGACCACCGGCGCGACCTAAAGCTAACCAAGGACACTACGGGCCACCCACGCAAAAGCCTAAAAACCAAGGGCATTACGGACCATCGACAGCCTCATCAAGTAACTCCGGACATTATGGCCCTAAGAAAAGTGATAGCGACAACAATGAAAACCAAGGACATTACGGACCATCAAGCCCGCACAAAATGGCAGGCAATATGGGACATCCCGGCGGGCCGTTTTCACCGGTACATCATGGGCTTAAACAGTAAAAAAGACTGGATCCCGGCTCGGAGGCCGGGATGACAAGCAGCACGCCATCAACAATGATCACTGGTTGCAATTTTTATCTTTGAAATAAGATCCAAAAAAAATGCTTGCGACCATAAGTCTAAAGCATGTTGATCAACAATAAATGGCGCGATGTCTTTTTTAGCATTGTCAAAATCAGTGGTTTTTATTTTTTTTGCAAGCAACTCGCGTAAGTCATCTCGTGTTAATTCTTTATTTTGCTGCCAAGCCTGGCTCTGAATGAGTCGCTGCCGTAAATGAGTTAAATGAATAGGCGTGCTTCGTGCGACATACCAAATAAGGTCATACCAGTCTCGACCTTTCACTCTTGTTTGCCATGGCCTACATAATATGGCATGTACGTTTCCGGCAAACAGATCCGGCTGCATTTTTACCAAAGACGTATAACCCTTTTTTTATACGTATGAGCTCACCTGTTTTTAGCCAAATTGAACATTAACTATATGATTATATGATATTTAATCAATTTAACCTGACGCGCGGATCTACCCAGGCATAAGAAAAGTCCGTTAGGATCAAGCCGATGATATACAGCACTGTGCCCAAGAAAACCATGGCACGTACGATTTCAAAATCTTGATGCTGGATCGCATCGATGGTGTAACTACCCAAACCTGGGATACCAAAAAATGATTCCATAATCAGGCTACCCAAAAACAAACTGGGAATAATCACTACCACACCGGTGAGTATCGGAATCATGGCATTTTTTAAAATATGCTTATACAACACCAGCCACTCAGATAAACCTTTAGCGCGTGCTGTTTGCACATAATCCTTACCTGACTCTTCCAAAAATATCGTACGATACCAACGTGAACCCGCACCCATACCACTAATAACACCAATCGCTACTGGTAAGATTAAAAACTTAAAAGCTGACAGCCCACCTTGATAACCGGATATCGGCACCAACTGCATCACTTGCGCCACAATATATTGACCACCAATAATATAAAACAATCCGGAGATCGACATGAGTATCACACAAATAAAAACACCCATCACATCTAGATAACTGGCACGAAACAATACCATTAATAAGGCAAAGGTAATATTCACCGCCATACCTAAAATTAGGCTTGGAATCGCCAAAGCCAAACTCGGCCACATGCGTTCAGCAATATCGTGACCAATATCACGCCCTTGATCACTACTGCCAAAATCAAAGGTCACCAGACCTAATGACTTGCTAACAAACAGTGTATCCGTAAGACTGCTCCAACCACTTTTACTGGGGTTATAAAATAACGGCCTATCATAGCCATGTTGTTGCTTCCATTGCTGGATAGCCACCTGACTAACGCGCTTATTACCCAAGTGCATACGCGCCATATCATCCGGCGAATTCACCATAAAAAACAAAGCAAACGTAATCAGGTTTACACCGATTAAAATAAATACCGCATAAATGATACGTCTAATTAAATACGCCAGCATTATAAATCCTTCTCACGCGTAATACGCGGTCGTTTCTCTTTACGCCAATAACCAATAACCAATGGCAACAATAAAAGCACAATCGCCAACAGCACTAATAATAATGGCCATACTAATGGCGGATTCCATTGCGCTCTTTTTTTAGCGCGTAATTTTATATTCACATCTTGGTATTTCAGCGTGTTCGAAGCAATGCCATGTGGCTTACTGGCTGCATTCCAACTGTGATTCAATGAGAACTGAATGGGGTAATAGCCAAAAATAACCGGGCTGTCCTGCTGAATCAAACGCACCATTTGTTGCACCATTTGCTGACGCTTATCTGATGCCGGCATCTGACTGATTTGCTCAAATAATTTGTTCGCCTGCGGATTATCATAATTGGTCGGGTTTTCACCGCCATGCTTTACCTTACTGTTTGGCCCATACAATAAAAATAAAAAGTTCTCCGGATCAGGGTAATCCGCATTCCAACCCCAAATAAACATTTGCGCCGCACCCTTGCGCATTTTATCTTGGAAGCGACTGTAGTGTGTCGAACGCACACTGAGCTGCACTCCCAGCTTGGCAAGTTGTTTACGCATCCAATGATAATACGCTTGCTCATCAGGACTGCCCGCACCCATGACATCAAAATGTAATAGTAATGGTTTACCCGTTTTTGGATTAACACCCGCAGGGTAACCGGCTTTCACTAATAGTTTTTTTGCTTCACTCAACGCCTTGCGCTGCGCTTTACCATCACGCCATTCATACACATAGGGGTTGATACCCTGCTCACCGGCCACATGACCACTAATGCCTGGCGGCAATGGTCCTTGCGCCACAATACCGCGACCATTTAAAAAGATATTAATGTATTCTTCATAATTAATCGCAATAGCAATAGCATGACGTAAATCACGCTTTTTGCGCGAATAGCCACCGACTGTTGGATCCATCATATTAAAACCAATATAAAACCATGATGGCAAAACTGTGGTTTTTAATTTTAATCCTTTGCTTTTTAACGCCTCGGTTAACACGGGTTTCCCTGCGCTGTCCAACTGAATAGCACTATCAAAACTCTCGGCACCAATACCTGAAGCATCGTAATAACCTTGTAAAAATTTATTCCAACGTGGGATGGACTCTTTATCCAAGCTCAACACAATGCGATCAAGAAATGGCATCTGCTTGCCCGCGCGATCCAATAAACCTTTTTCAACATCAAATAACTCACCGACATCCGGATAATATTGCTGATGAAAATTAGGGTTACGATCTAACACCATGCGCTGATTCGGATTGTTTTCAGTTAACATATAAGGACCCGTTCCCACCGGATACCAATCCCATGAAATATTATGCTCATCCAAATCCGGCTGCGAATAAAATGCATCTGCTTGCCACGGAATTGGCGAGAAAAACACCATGCTTAACCAATATTGAAACTGCGGGTACATGCCTTTAATTTTAATTTGGTATCGGTATTTGCTCAGCTGCTTCACCCCCGCCAATGGGTATCGACGCAAATCAAGAAATGGCGCTGAAATTTTCATGGCTATACGTAACTGTTTAGCATATTCAGCAAATCCTACAATATGCTTAGCCATAATTCCAAAGATAGGTGAGCTCACTTTCGGTGAAGCCAATCGCTTAATGCCATAAATATAATCAGCTGCAGTCAGCTCAGCCGTACCCGTTTTTTTAAAATCAGATAGCTGATAAATATCACTGACTTGTTGCGGTGTTAAATGCATATAACGGTATTTGCCGTCTGGCATTTTGGCAAACGCTGGATGTGGCTGATAAAAAATCCCTGGCTTTACTTCAATGGTATAAACACTGTATGCCACCTTACCATCCACCTTCTCATAACTTATTTGTGGCATGCCGGTAATGGTTAATGGCTCAAGCTCATAGGGCCGCTTTAAATAGTGATACTGCAAAATTGGCTCATAGACTTGTGCCAATATTTCAATCTCATTTGCCGAATAGGCACGAGCCGGATCAAGCGTTTTGGGTGCTGTCGTAAATGCACCATAACGAATTTTTTTGATCAAAGAATGGCGATGCGGATTGTTCCATTGCGCACATAACGGCAATGACCAACATATGGCCAGCATTAAGAGCGCATTAATTAACAGTATTTTGCTTATCCTTCGCATGGCCGAAGTGTACCACACAAACTAACGGTGATAGTATATGTTCAAAGTGGGAGAAACTAACATGGCAACAAAAGACAGCTATGATAAATTTATTTTTAGTGACGATGAGCTTGAGCCTCTTGTCGCCGAAATAAAGCGGGCGTGCGAGGATAAGGCGTATGATGACCTACAAAGTGTCATGGATAATCTTAACTCGCTTAATAATGATTGCGCCATACAGTGCCTAGCTAAGCTTGATGAAAGTGCAACACTGCAGCTAATGTTTCATGAACTGAACAAAGAAAACAGTCACTTACCGCTACTCGATTTAATGCTAAAACAACTTTTTCAGAACTGGAGCACCAGCCCCGAAGCGCATCTTAATTTCACAGTACTACCACGATTAGCCTCTATGGGACTACCCAAAGACCCCACTGAAACTGATATTACTGATGTACTTGAAAGAAAAGATACCTTTGAAAAAAAATTCAGTCTAATCGCTTCACGCTTTGGTGAAATCAATTCCCTATTATGGCAATGCAATCATCAACAACTACCATACAACTGCCCATTAACGATGGCGGTCATGGACAGCAGCAACTACACCTTCCTGCAATTAAAAACACTCATCGAATGCTTCCAGGAAGCTAAAAAAGATCCATCATCACATGAGGGTGCCATTAAAATCGTCGGCACTGCCATCGGCACGCTTACCAATCTGATAGACCAGTCTAAGCCCGTCATAGGTAGCACTATTCTGCCAAGAGACATTCTGCTAGCTATAGATTTCACTAACCGTTTCTTTGAAAACGCACTGTCTAATGCAACTTCAAGCATCCCCGGAAAAGTACCACTGCGCACTCAACATTTAACCGAATATCTCGCAACAGTAAAAGCAATGAGCACACCAAGCGCAGCAGAATCACCCGCCGCGAGATCTACTGCAAGACTCATGCCCGCTCCAGAAAGCAAGCTGGTCCCCAACGATGGTGATGACAGTGAAGCCAGTGGCGATGACTATGGCCTTAGTGGTGTTAAGCTATTTTAGCTTTTTGTTATCATACTAGACCAATAGTTTTTATTGATGCTCCCAAGTTAAGACCCCCTTAAGCTGTCTCTGATACACTGCTTTTAAGTAAAGGTAAAGTATATTAATTAGAGAGTGAGTAGCATATGAGTGATAAAAATCAACAACTTGCAATGGTCAATGAGCGATTAAACCAAGCCGGTTACCATACTATCAATCCAGAAGGTGCATTAGCTGCCCTATTTGATTCATCGTCTGATACTGACAGCCTATTAAAATTAGAGTGCTTACTCGATTGCTTGCTCGACCCAAACACCCAAAGCAATGCAACCGACCATAAAGATCTCAATGGCGCCCTGTTATGCCTAACTGATGGAGTACTGCAGCTGAATAATATTGACGAAGCTCGCCGAGTCGTACGCATGCTATTTCAAATGTGCATCATTGACTCATCAACCAAGCATCGCCGACATTATTATCATAGCTTCCTGAAGAAAACAGAAAGCTCAGGCCATACCGAAGTCTCGATTAATTAAATAGCCCAATGCGGGATGACTAAGTCGTCATTGCGAGCCACGCAGTGGTGAAGCAATCTCATGACAAAAGCTTAGATTGCTTCGTCGCAAGCTCCTCGCAATGACATACCCCGAGTTACCTCGAATAAATAATCACCCCACGGTAAACGCTTGTGACATACCACTGTAAGGAATGACCTTGCCATTCCAACCATTTTTATAATGACCATGATGCACAATGCGATAAGTTCCTGGCGGAGTACCTTCATCAATGTGCCAAATCACATTAATGCGTGAGTAACTCACACCTACCCGCTGCCAATGATACATCGTGCTCCAATCCCAATCATGCAACACAGTTTGCCATTGATTATTCACCAAGCGCTGCACTTCCAAGAAGCCTTGCATGGTTTCAAGGTTATTACGCGGGTCGCCGCCCCAAAAAGTCACTGACACATTAAAACCCGGCTCGTAATACATAAAAGCATTAACAATCACATCACCAAATTTTGCATTAAGCGGCTTATCATCAAATAGCACTTTAGGAATCATACTGATTTGATGCGCATGCAAATCTTCAGGTATCGGACCAGTAGCCACTGCTTTACCTGTTTTCAACGCCACGCCTAAACGTGTAAATGCTTGTTGATAGGCTGGCAATGTCCAGCGACCGAATACCGTAAAGCCACCTTCGTAATTTTGCTGCAAATATTCATCAGGATCTGCGATATATCCCGCATACGAATTCGATAACCCCGCAATCACCACATGTTGAATTTCAGGCTGTAGCACTTTTTGCATTTGTTCGCGCAAACGACGACCTGACATGGTTGTCATTTCACCCGGCGCTGCCAAAATAGCTAGATTACCTATTCGTAAAATTTGCACCGGCATATTATGCGGCACCCAAGCATAAGGCTTATTTAAACCAACCGCTAATAGAATAGGCTTAGGTAACTGACATTGCTTTTGAGCTGCACTAGGCCCAGATAGAATACCTCCCAAAGCATCAATAAAA
The DNA here is from genome assembly GCA_029210045.1 of Coxiellaceae bacterium. Classification (GTDB taxonomy): domain Bacteria; phylum Pseudomonadota; class Gammaproteobacteria; order Coxiellales; family Coxiellaceae; genus JARGNX01. Next base: position 3,738 of record JARGNX010000003.1, on the reverse strand, counting down.
ATATTCCCTTTTAATTCACCTTGATGAAAAATACTCGGCCCCGGACCATCAGTCGTTCCGGCAGCAAATGAATAACCCAACGCGGAAGGGCAAGTCGCTTCAGCTTTACCATCGGCAAAACCAGCTGCTACCGTTTGGTGATCCATATCAATATAAGTGTGTCGAAAATCAATAGGGCCTGTCACTTCTTCAGTTGCACTATCAAATAATTGTTGCGCCTTATCATATTGGCGCTGGCCAATCATTTTTGTTCTAGCCCAATCTCCACACTGAAATGTTAAACATTGACCATCAAATGCTTGGCCAAATATATTTGGCGTTACGTCACCTTCATTCGCTTGTGCAAACGCGGCTACAAATGTTTTTTCCTGGGTGTAATCCGCCCGCTGTTGACGCTCAAACAAATACGACGCATAACCTTTATTATCTCCACTGATTAATGTGTTTTTCGGGCTCATCGAGACACCATGCACCGGGAACCAATTGATCATGCCAATCGCGTTACCATTCGCACCAACTAACTTTAACAAGGTCATGGTTTTATCGACGTTATAAGCATAACGTGCCCGTTCCTTTTCTGGGTTTTTTAAATATGCCAAACCAGAACGATTACCATTAGCATTCAGTAACTCACCACGGTTAACTAAAATATGGCCCGGTTGTAAATTCTCGTGTGCACGCTCAATCGATTGCACAATACCATTAACGACTGCATTGTAGTTTTGCTTATCAAAACCCATCACCGTAATGTTAAATAATGCCCGATAAGCAAAACCGCCTGGGCCGCTGTGAGTATGCGTAGCGCTTAGCAACACATTATTGTCATTATATAAATCACCGTATTTTTTGTGTAACTCCGACACCACACCTTGCTTTACTGATTGGAAAATCATGCCAAGATCAGCACTAACAAATACTACGCGCTTATTGGTTTGGCGATCGGCAATAATAAATGCCCTTGACCATAAGCGACTGTGTATGCCTGAGTCTTTTTGCTCTTCACGCGCATAACCCATCATATCGATTTCAGCAGCTGGTCCAGTCACATCATAAATGCCGGCACCAATTAAATATGGATTAGACTCACCATTGGCATGCGCTAAAAGCGGCGTCGAAAAAAATAGTAAACAAGATAAAACACAAACGTTAAATTGACGTAAAGACACTGACCTCTCCCACCTGACTTGTCATCCCGGGTGAAGACCCGGGATCCAGTAAAAATAATACCTGGATCCCGGATAAATGGCTTCGCCATTTTCCGGGATGACAGGTGCAGGCATTGTAGCATTGGCTGAGCAGTTCTGGCACACTGGTGTCAACCTGTTTTAAAAAAGCGAACCTGATCATGAACGATACATTTCGAAATTTTGTCCAGCTATTTGTCACCATAGCTATCATTGTGGTTACCTATATGGTCATGCATCGCTTTATCGGACCACTAGCATGGGCGGCGGTAATTGTCATTTCAACCTTTCCAATGTTTCAGTGGTTAGACCAATTACTCGGCAAACGCCATTCGTGGTCTGCATTTATCTTTACCTTTGTGATTTTTTTAATTATTGCCATTCCGCTGAGCTGGGTGATTACTGTTATGGTACAAGAATCACAAACCGCTATTGAATTTTTAGACACCGCCAATAAATCAGGTCAAATCACACCAGCCTGGCTACATCATATCCCCTGGCTTGGCGATAAAATCATCGCTTGGTGGCAAAAAACCTTAGGACAAGCAGGCGGCCTAAACGATGCACTGAATAACTTACATGTTTCCTTAACCCCTGTTGGCGGCTGGCTGAAAAAAATTGGTAGCTCGGTGGCCTATAGCGGCATGAGCTTATTATTCATCATTCTTTGCTTATTCTTTTTATACCGCGATGGACCTAGCCTCAGCGTTCAAATCGAAGAAGTTGGCCAAAACTTACTAAATGAGCGTTGGACCTTATATGCTCGTCAATTACCTGGTGCTATTCGCGCCACCGTTAATGGCACCGTGTTTACCGGTATCGGCATGGGTGTGCTAATGGGCATAAGCTACGCGATTGCCGGTGTGCCTGCACCTGTAATTTTTGGTGCGATTACTGCCATTGCCGCCATGATTCCCTTCGCTATTATTTTAGTCATGTTGGTCGCCGTACTTATGCTGCTGATCAAAAGTAAAGTGGTTGCCGCCATATGTATTATTATTTGGGGCATTATTGTCAATTTTGCTTCTGATCACTACGTACGGCCCAAGATGATTGGCGGCGCCACTAAATTACCATTCTTACCTATCCTATTTGGTATTTTAGGCGGCGTAGAACTAATGGGCTTGCTCGGCCTGTTTATCGGCCCGGTGATTATGATTTTATTTATTACGCTATGGAAAGAATTCCAACGCGCATAAATGTGCCATAAAAACTTGTAATGCTCAACGTCACTATATAAAGTGCCGGATCAATGCACTGGATAAGCAAAGTATTTTAATGCGCGATAACCCATACACCTCAATTAAAGCACAAATTGGTGTTTTAGCCGGTATGCTAGGCAATCTCACTGGCGCGCCATTTGATCGCTTTCGCTTGGATGTAGTTGCCGACAGAACACTTACCCACAGCTTAAAAACTCACTTTCGAAACAGCCTTGCCCAAGGCGTTGGGCAAATGTACCTTGGTAGCGGAGGACGCGGACTACAAAAGTCCTCGATTTCTCTATGCATGGCTATCACACCACGCAAATACACAGATGCACACCCCATTTTATCGGCCAGTTTTACCGCTGCCGTGGCTGCCTGGTTTGGCAATATCGGACGTGTTGGACAAATTAATAAACTCAATGGCATGACTTACCCACAGACTGTGTCACATATCATGAAGCATAAAACTAAATACCTCATTAATACCGCGCAATTTTCTTTTAGTGAAGGCGTCCGTGGAGGGGTTTGCTTTGGTACCGCTTTCTACTTGAAAAAAAAATTTGGTAAAGTAGACAGCTACAAACAACAAGTAATCAATGCCACCAAAACGAGCTTCATTGTCTCAGGAATGGAAACAACAGCCTCTTGGTTTTTTGAAACACTCAGCGCACGAACAGCCCAGCTCAATGCACAAGCACAGCTCAACTCAATGAAACAATTATTTAACCTTCGCTATGCAACACGAACATCCGGCACCTTAATGATAAAAAACGTGGCGGCCAACTGGCCATTAATCACCACGCTATTCCTCGGCAGCCATCTGGTGGAACAACTACAAAAACAAGCCGATGATGAAGGGGCAGCACTTTCTACGACAAAATCACCAAGCCTATTCAGCGCTATCCTTTATCCTCCCAAATCAACACCTAAACCCAAGCCACTCGCTGAAGAAGTGCCCACACCAACCAAACGCAGTTAATATGTTAACGCGATTTTTCTCGACTCATTGCTTCATGTGCATACGAGAGAAATAACAACTAATTTCGGCGTTGTTCTGATTGGAATTCCTGCATTTCCTTGTCCATTTGCTCCTGAACAATGTGCCGGAACTGCATCGGATTCGGAACCTGAGGAAACGAATCATCCGTACCACCCGTTCCAACAACAAGCTACTAGCGTGTAATTTGCGATCATATCGCCCTATTCAGGAAATAACTACCCCGTCATTAGTCAAAAAAATTATCTATCCTTGATCCCCATTACTAGATAGATTGCTAAAAATTAAATTGTAGGGGTAATCCCCCCATTATTAGGGGCTTAAGTCAGTAGAACTTTCCACTATGCTG